>JAXLRI010000037.1:0-1700 GCA_046331175.1 Acidimicrobiales bacterium | reverse complement strand
GTCGGCGGTCAACTCCGTCGACGACCGACCCATCCCGTGCCCGGGGCCGATCACCACCGCCATCGCCGCCGAGTACGCCAAGGCCGTGCGCGGCGAGGTCGACCGGTACAAGGACTGGGTGGAGCACGTCGATGGGTGACGCCGCCGAACCCACCACCACCGGCGCCACCGCTGGCGCGCCGGCTCCCCAGGTGCCGCCGGCGCCGAACCAGCCGTCGGCCGTCGAGGTCTACGACACCACCCTGCGCGACGGGGCCCAGCTCGAGGGCATCTCGCTGACCGTCGACGACAAGCTGCGCATCGCCGAGCAGCTCGACCACCTCGGTGTGCACTACATCGAGGGCGGCTGGCCCGGCGCCAACCCCAAGGACGTCGAGTTCTTCGAGCGGGCGCCGTCCGAGCTGTCGCTGTCCACGTCCACCCTGGTGGCCTTCGGGTCCACCCGGCGGGTGCTCGGCAAGGTCGACGACGACGAGACGCTGCGCAACCTGGTGAAGGCCAACACCTCCACGGTGTGCATCGTCGGCAAGTGCTGGGACTACCACGTCACCGAGGCGCTGCGGACCACGCTCGACGAGGGCGTGGCCATGGTGGCCGACTCGGTGGAGTTCCTCCGCCACGCCGGCCTGCGGGTGTTCTTCGACGCCGAGCACTTCTTCGACGGCTACCGGCGCAACGCCGAGTTCTCGCTCCGGGTGCTCGAGGCCGCCGCCACCGCCGGCGCCGAGGTGCTGGTGCTGTGCGACACCAACGGCGGCTCGCTGCCGTTCGACGTCGAGCGCATCGTCGCCGAGGTGCACCAGTACTTCGGGGGCGACGTCGCCCTCGGCATGCACGTGCACGACGACACCGGCTGCGCCGTGGCCAACACCCTTGCCGGCGTGCGGGCCGGCGCCCGGCAGGTGCAGGGCACCATCAACGGCATCGGCGAGCGCACCGGCAACGCCAACCTGTCGACGATCATCCCCGACCTCAGCCTGAAGATGGGCGTGGCCACGCTGCCCGAGGGCCGCCTCGAGCGGCTCACCGCCGTGAGCCACCACGTGGCCGAGCTGGTCAACGTGAACCTCGACCCGCAGGCGGCGTACGTCGGTGCCTCGGCCTTCGCCCACAAGGCCGGCCTGCACGTGAGCGCCATCAAGCGCCGGCCCGACGCCTACGAGCACGTGAACCCCGACCTCGTCGGCAACGGCACCCGCTTCGTGGTGTCCGAGCTGGCCGGGCGGTCCACGCTCGAGATCAAGGCCGGCGAGCTGGGCCTCGACCTCGACGGCGCCGCTCTCAACGACGTCGTCGGGCGCCTGAAGGAGCTCGAGCACGAGGGCTACCACTTCGAGGCGGCCGACGGCTCCCTCGAGCTGCTCATGCGCGAGGCCGGCGGCTGGCACCAGAGCTTCTTCACCCTCGAGTCCTTCCGGGTCATCGTCGACCACCGGCCCCGCCCGGTCGGCGACGGCGGCAACGGCAACGGCACCGACGGCGCCTTCGACGTGGTCACCGAGGCCACCATCAAGGTGGTGGTCGACGGCGAGCGCATCATCGCCACCGCCGAGGGCAACGGCCCGGTCAACGCGCTCGACCAGGCCCTGCGCCGCGCCGTGGGCCAGCGCTACCCGGCCCTGCAGCGCCTGCACCTCACCGACTTCAAGGTGCGGGTGCTCGACACGAACCAGGCCACCGGGGCCGTCACCCGGGTGCTC
>JAXLRI010000036.1:0-2025 GCA_046331175.1 Acidimicrobiales bacterium | reverse complement strand
GTGGGGCCCATCGCATCGTGACCTCCGGCGGCGGCCGGCCGCGAGGGGGCGCCACTAGGGTGGGCCCCGTGAGCCTCCAGGAAGCGTTCGACCGGATCAGCGGGCGGTGACGACGGTGCTCGCCGCCGCGGCCAGCTCGGGCGACCTGTTGGCGGCGCGCAACCTCATGGCCTTCGCCCTGGCCTGCCACATCGTGCTGGCGTCGCTCGGCGTGTCGTTCCCGGCCATCACGCTCATCGCCAACTACCGCGGCCTGAAGCACGACGACCCCGAGGCGCTCACGCTCGCCCGCCGCTGGTCGAAGGTCCAGGCTGTGCTGTTCGCGGTCGGCGCCGTCACCGGCACGGTCCTGTCGTTCCTCTTCGGCCTGCTGTGGCCCGGGCTGATGGGCCGCTACGGCGGCGTGTTCGGCGTGCCGTTCGCCATCGAGGGCATCTTCTTCTTCACCGAGGCGATCTTCCTCGCCATCTACATCTACGGCTGGCGCCGGCTGCCGCCGTGGAAGCACTTCTGGACGGGCGTGCCGGTGATGCTCGCCGGCATCGGCGGCGCCTTCTCGGTGGTCACCGCCAACGCCTGGATGAACCAGCCCGGCGGCTACACGCTCGGCGCCGACGGCACCGTCACCTCCGTCGACCCGCTGCAGGTCATCTTCAACGGGGCGTGGGCCTACGAGGTCCCGCACATGTTCCTCGCCGCCTACTGCATCGGCGGCTTCCTGGTCGCCTCGGTCTATGCCGTCGGCATGCTGCGCGGCCGCCGCGACCGCTACCACCGCGTGGGGTTCCTCATCCCGTTCACGGTGGCGTGCATCGCCATCCCGCTGCAGATGTTCGTCGGTGACTTCGCCGCCCGGTCGGTGTTCGAGGACCAGCCGGTGAAGTTCGCCGCCATCGAGCTGGTGCCCCAGACCGCCACCAACGTCCCCGAGACGCTTGGCGGTCGGCTGGTGAACGGCCGGGTCGAGGGAGGCATCGCCATCCCCGACCTGGCGTCGATCCTGTCGGGCTTCACCCCCGACACCCAGATCCAGGGCCTCGACACCGTGCCGCCCGCCGACCAGCCGCCGGCCACCATCGTCCACTGGGCCTTCGACATCATGGTGCTCACCGGCTCGGCGCTGATGCTGCTGGCCCTGTGGTTCGGCTTCGTGTGGTGGCGCAGGCGCGACCTGCCCAAGACGAAGTGGTTCCTGCGGGCCGCCGCCATCGCCGGGGCCGCCGCCATCCTCGCCACCGAGTCGGGCTGGGTCGTCACCGAGGTCGGCCGCCAGCCGTGGGTCGTCTACAACCAGCTCACGACCGCCGACGCGGTCACGCCGGCCGGCGGCATCTGGGTGTTCCTCGTGATCGTGCTCGTCCTCTACGCGGCCGTCTTCGCCACGCTGGCGCGGGTGCTCCTCCGGATGGCGGCTCGCTGGCGGGGCGAGGGCGAGGACGCCGACGTGGGGGAGCACGACGTGCCCTACGGCCCGCAGCCGTCGCTCGACCAGGTCGTGGCCGAGCGCACCGGTGAGCACGCCACGGTCGGCTCCGACGTCGAGGCCCTCCAGTGACGCTCGCCGAGGTCGTGGGCGTGGTGCTGTTCGTCGGCGTCACGTTGTACGCCGTGTTCGGCGGCGCCGACTTCGGGTCGGGGGTGTGGGACCTCGCCGCTGGATCCGCCGCCAAGGGGGCCCGCACGCGGGCCTTGGTCGACGTGGCCATCGGCCCGGTCTGGGAGGCCAACCACGTCTGGCTGATCTTCTCGCTCGTCGTGCTGTGGACGGCCTTCCCGCCCGCCTTCGCCGCCATCATGACGACGCTGTACCTGCCGCTGTCGGCCGCCGCGCTCGGCATCGTGCTGCGTGGGTCGGGCTTCGCCTTCCGCAAGGTGGCGGTGCGGTTCCGCTACCGCCAGGCGTTCGGCATCGTCTTCGCCTCGTCGTCGTTCATCACGCCGTTCTTCATGGGCGCGGTCGCCGGCGGCATCGCCTCGGGGCGGGTGCCCCAGGGTGGCAGCGGCGATCCCATCACGTCCTGGGTC
>JAXLRI010000035.1:0-2642 GCA_046331175.1 Acidimicrobiales bacterium | reverse complement strand
GGGGCTCCTCGGTCATCTGGTGCATGAAGCCGAAGGCGGCCAGGGCCAGGCCCTCCACCATGATCTGCATGCCCAGGTAGGTCATGTCCCAGCGGCTGTCGGTGATGATGTCGTCGAGCAGCAGCTTGAGGTGGGCGTTGATCGGGTAGAAGCCGGGCAGCTTCTCCTGCAGGTACTTGGCGAAGACCTCGACGTGGCGGGCCTCGTCCATCACCTGGGTGGCGGCGTAGTACTTGGCGTCGATCCACGGCACCGTCTCGACGATCTTGGCCGTGCACAGCAGGGCGCCCTGCTCGCCGTGCATGAACTGCGACAGCCGCCAGTTCATCGACTCGACGCCGAGCTCGTTCCACTCCTTCTCACCGAACTTCTTGAACGGCGAGCCCTCCATCTCGGTGAGGGCGAGGAACGGACCCGAGGCGTTGGAGCCCTGCAGGGCGGTGAGGATGCGCTCGGGGTCGACGTCGATCGACCAGTCGAGGTCGGTCTCGCCGTTCCACTGCGCCGTCTTGGCCTTCTCGTAGAGCTTGTTGAGCGCCGGGCGGGCGCCCTTCTCGTAGTCCCACGTGAAGATGGCGTCGGCGTTGTCCTGCACCTGGTGCACGACCTCGTCGACGTCGGTGTTGGTGATGGCGAGGATGGCCTCGAGGTCGTTGACGTCGGCGCGTCCGAGGATCTGCTCGTCGGTGGCCATGGCGGGTCTCCTGTCGGGTCGGCTCGGGTGGAGCGAGGCTGGTGGATCGGCGGGTGGGCTGGCGGGTGTGGCGGCTGGCGGGTGTGGCGGGTCGGCCGGTGTGGCGGGTCGGTCAGCCGTCGGCGGGGCGGGGGTCGATGGCGGCCACCACGCGGTGGATGACCTCCTGCCACGGCTCGGCATCGGGGCGGTCGGCGCCGACGGCCTCGTAGAGGAGGAAGCCGAGCCCGACGGCGTGGGCGAAGTGGACGACGGCGTGGGTGTCGAGGGTGGGGTCGACGAAGCCCGCCTGCTTGCCGACCTCGATCATCCCGGCCAGGCGGGAGGCCCGCTCCTCGAGGTGCTGGCGCACGATCCGGGCGACCTCGGGGTCGCGGCGGGCGGCGACGAACGCCTCCAGGAGCAGGGACTGGGCCGGGGTGGCGTCGCGGGTGACGAGGTGGGCGCCGACGGTGTTGAGGATGCTCTGGGCGTCGCCCTGGAAGCCGTGCTCGGCGAACAGGGTGTCGAACTCGTCGCCGGTGTGGGTGGCGATGACCTCGGCGAGCAGCTGGGCCTTGCCGGTGAACCGGCTGTAGATGGCGCCGGTGGTGAGGCCGGCCCGACGGGCGATCTCGGCCACGCCGGCACCGTCGTAGCCCTTCTCGGCGAACACCTCGGCCGCCGCGGCCACCAGCCGGGTGGCGGTGTCGTCGGCCGGTCGCGCCCCGGGCGACGACTCGCCGCCGTCGACCGTCAGGTCGATGGCGGGATCCCCCTCGGTGGCGCCGGCGGTCGTCGTGTCGGTCACGGCGGCATCGGGCACGAACACCGATGATAACGATCATTATCGGCCTGTCAAGGGCGGGTTCGGGCCGGGGGCCAGGCCCGATCCGCCGGACCGGGCCGCCGGACCGGGCCCCCGGACCGCTCGGCGAGCGGCCGCCGCCGGTTGGCGCGGACACGCGCCGGGGGCCGGACCCGGCCCGGACCGGAGCACGCCCCGCCACCGCGCGAGGATCCCCCCATGGGCGACGGTGGCGAGGTGGTGGTGGTGACCGGCGCGGGGCGCGGCATCGGGCGGTCCTACGCCGAGGCCTTCGCCGCCCGGGGCGCGGCCGTGGTGGCCATCGCCGAGCACGGCGAAGGCGTGGTCGAGACGGCCGAGCGGATCGAGCGGGCCGGAGGCCGGTGCCTGCCCGTGGCCGCCGACGTCAGCGACGAGAGCGCCATCACCGCCGCCATCGACCATGCCGTCGACGAGCTGGGCGGCATCGACGCGCTGGTGAACAACGCCGGCATCCAGCTCGGGCGGTGGAACACCGCACTCCCCCTCTCCCTGGACGAGTGGCGACGGATCCTCGACGTCAACCTGCTGGGCGCGCTGGTGTGCACCCGCGCGTGCCGGGCGGCGCTGGCCGAGCGCCACGGGTCGGTCGTCAACCAGAGCTCGGTGGTCGCCGGCGACGGCGCCTTCGGTGCCTACGGCGTGAGCAAGCTGGCCATGAACGGGCTCACCACCGCGCTGGCCCACGAGCTGGCCGACGACGGCATCCGGGTCAACGGCGTCGCTCCCGGGGTCATCGTCACCGAGGAGGTCCGCGCCCACGGCGACCCGGCCTTCCTCGAGTCGGTGGTCCACGACCAGCTGGTCCACCGCCTGGGCACGCCCGACGACCTCGTCGGCCTGGTGCTGTACCTGTGCTCCGACGCCGCCGCCTTCGTCACCGGCCAGACCTTCACCGTCGACGGCGGCCTCCGCCCGAGCCCCTGACCACGGCGCGGGCGCAGGGCGCAGGGCGCGGGGCGCAGGGCGCAGGGCGCCCACCATCGATCCCCGACCCCGCTCGCCGCTGGTGCTGCTCGCCGCGTGGATCGGGCGGACGGGCGGGCGCGGCGGTCAGGGGCCCTGGTCCGGCCGGTCCGAGCGGAGCTCACCGCCTCGGTTCAACGTGCGGTGGGGTCGGGG
>JAXLRI010000034.1:0-3407 GCA_046331175.1 Acidimicrobiales bacterium | reverse complement strand
GCAGGCGCCCAGCCGACCCCTTGTCGATGGGCAGCGACGCCCCCATGGGCACGATGGTGCGCAGGCCGTGGGGCGACTCGAGCGCGGCGATGCACACCCGGCGGTCGCCCTCGCGCACGTACAGCTGGACCGACTCGCCGGTGGCGTCGCGCAGCTCGGCCAGCGCCGGGCCGGCGGCGCCGGCCAGCGGGATGGCAGCCGCGGCGGCGCGACCGAGGGCCACCAGCCGCACGCCGAGCGTGAACCGCCCGTCCTCGTCGCGCCGCACCAGCCCGTGGCGCTCCAGGGCCACCGCCAGGCGGTGGGCGGTGGCCCTGGACAGGCCGGTGACCTCGACCAGCTCGGCGAGGGACCGGGGCCGCGCCTCGAGCACGTCGAGGACGAGGACGGACTTGTCGAGGACGCCGACACCACTTACACTCGATTCCACGGGGCGAGAGTATTGTCTCACATAGCAAGACGCAAGCACTGCGACGCAGACGCCCGACTCCGGCCGAGCGACGCGGCAAGCAGGACCCAAGCCGGGGGCACGCACCACCGGCCCGAGCGAGGAGCGAGGCACATGGCCGAGCCGCAGACCCTCTCCGACAAGATCTGGGAGCAGCACCTGGTCCACCGGGCCGAGGGCGAGCCCGACCTCCTCTACATCGACCTGCACCTCGTCCACGAGGTCACGTCGCCGCAGGCCTTCGACGGCCTGCGGATGAGCGGCCGCTCGGTGCGCCGCCCCGACCTCACGGTGGCCACCGAGGACCACAACGTCCCCACCGCCGACATCGACCAACCCATCGCCGACCCGATCTCGCGCAAGCAGGTCGAGGTGCTGCGGGCCAACTGCGCCGAGTTCGGCATCACCGAGCACCCGATGGGTTCGCCGGGCCAGGGCATCGTCCACGTCATCGGCCCCGAGCAGGGCCTCACCCAGCCGGGCATGACCATCGTGTGCGGCGACTCGCACACCTCCACCCACGGCGCCTTCGGCGCCCTGGCCTTCGGCATCGGCACCAGTGAGGTCGAGCACGTCCTCGCCACCCAGACCCTCCCCCAGCACCGCCCCGGCACCATGAGCGTCACCGTCGACGGCGAGCTGCCCGCCGGCGTCACCGCCAAGGACATCATCCTGGCGATCATCGGCCGCATCGGCACCGGCGGTGGCATCGGCTCGATCATCGAGTTCCGGGGATCGGCCATCCGCGCCCTGTCGATGGAGGGCCGCATGACGGTCTGCAACATGACCATCGAGGCCGGCGCCCGCGCCGGGCTGATCGCCCCCGACGAGACCACCTTCGCCTACCTCGAGGGCCGGGCCCACGCCCCCACCGGCAAGGCGTGGGAGCAGGCGCTCGACCACTGGCGGGCGCTGCCCACCGACGACGCCGCCACCTTCGACAAGGCCGTCGCGCTCGACGCCGCCGCCCTGGTCCCCCACGTGAGCTGGGGCACCAACCCGTCCCAGGTGGTCGAGATCACCGGCACCGTGCCGAGCCCCGACGACTTCGCCGAGGGCAACGCCCGCGACGCCGCCGCCCGGGCCCTCGAGTACATGGGCCTCGCCGGTGGCACGCCGGTGAAGGAGGTGCCGGTCGACACGGTGTTCATCGGCTCGTGCACCAACAGCCGCATCGAGGACCTGCGGGCCGCCGCCGCCGTGGCCGAGGGCCGTACGGTCAAGGCCGGGCTGCGGGCCATGGTCGTGCCCGGCTCGTTCGCGGTGAAGGCCCAGGCCGAGGCCGAGGGCCTGCCCGAGGTGTTCCGCGCCGCCGGCTTCGACTGGCGCGAGCCGGGCTGCTCGATGTGCCTGGCCATGAACCCCGACAAGCTGGCCCCGGGCGAGCGGGCCGCGTCCACCAGCAACCGCAACTTCGAGGGCCGCCAGGGCCGGGGCGGGCGCACCCACCTCGTCTCGCCCGAGGTCGCCGCCGCCACCGCCATCGCCGGCACGTTCGCCACCCCGGCCGACCTGGACTGAGAGGGAGCAAGGACCATGGATCCCGTACGCCGCATCACCGCCACCGCCGTCCCGCTCGACCGCTCCGACGTCGACACCGACCAGATCATCCCCAGCGACTGGCTGAAGAAGGTCGAGCGCACCGGCTTCGGCGCCGGCCTCTTCTCCGAGTGGCGAGACGACCCCGAGTTCGTGCTCAACCTGCCCCAGTTCGAGGGGGCGGCGATCCTCGTCGCCGCCGAGAACTTCGGCACCGGCTCGTCGCGCGAGCACGCCGTCTGGGCGATCATGGACTACGGCTTCCAGGCCGTCATCTCGCCTCGGTTCGCCGACATCTTCCGCAACAACTGCACGAAGAACGGCCTGGTCCCGGTGCAGGTCGATCCCGACGTCGCCCGGGCCCTGCTCGTCGGCGTCGAGGCCGATCCCACCCTCGAGATCACCGTCGACGTCGAGGCCCGCACCGTGTCGGCCCCGGCGCTCGGCATCGAGGCGTCGTTCCCCCTCGACGACTCCACCCGACACCGCTTCCTCGAGGGCCTCGACGACATCGGCATCACGCTCCAGCAGGCCGACGCCATCGCCGACTTCGAGGCGAAGCGTCCGGCCTGGCTGCCGTCGGCCGGCTGACGGCTCCGACCTCGCCGAGCCACCGCGCCTCGGCGCGGCCGCTCAGTCGTCCAGCGCGGCGATGCGGTAGCGGTTGCCGCCGCGCGACTTGGCCCGGTACATGGCGGTGTCGGCCAGGGTGAGCAGCTGGTCGGGGTCGACGGTGGCCTGGCGGTTGCGGGCCACGCCGATGCCCACCGAGATGCCGACCTTCACCTCGGCGTCGTCACCCACGCGGACCGGCTGGGTCACCCGGGCGATGATCATCTCGGCGAGGTCGCCCAGCTCGTCGGTGTCGGTGAGCCCCTCGCACACCAGCACGAACTCGTCGCCGCCCACCCGGGCCGCCCCGTCCACCGAGCCGGTGCAGGTGCGGAGCCGCTGGGCCACCTCGACGAGGACGGCGTCGCCGGCGGCGTGGCCGTGGTCGTCGTTGATGGCCTTGAACCCGTCGAGGTCGCAGAACAGCACGGCCACGCCGCGCCGAGCCCGGGCGTGGCGGGCCACCGCCGCCTCCAGCTCGTCGACGAACAGCGAGCGGTTGGGCAGGCCGGTCAGCACGTCGTGGGTGGCGAGGTGGCGCAGCTCGGAGATGTCGCGGGCCAGCATGGCGATCCAGTCGAAGTCGCCGTCGTCGTCGCGGTGGACGACGCCCAGGGCCGACACCGGCACCGTGCGGCCACCGCCGACGTTGAGCGGCAGCTCGCCGCGCCAGACCCGGCCCTCGGCGCCCAGGGCGGAGACCACCGCCGAGATCCACCGCTGGCGCGGCTCGTCGTCGATCAGATCCTCCAGGACGCCGTCGGCCCCCTCGGCCCGCAGCTGCTCGAGCACCTCCTCCAGCGCGGCG
>JAXLRI010000033.1:0-4121 GCA_046331175.1 Acidimicrobiales bacterium | reverse complement strand
AGGTGCCCGTCTTCAAGGAGGTCGAGGCGCAGGTGGCGGCCGAAGGCGCCAAGCGCGGGTACGCGTCGGCAGCCAGCGAGACCTACACCCTCGATTTGGCCAAGGCGCCCGAGCGCTCGCGCACGATCATCGCCAAGATGAAGGAGGCCGGCGTCACCAGCATCATCTTCCTCGGCGACCCGATCTTCCCGATCAGCCTCACGCAGGCCGCCACCGAGCAGAACTACTTCCCCGAGTGGATCGTCACCGGCACGGTGCTCACCGACACCTCGGCCCTGGCCCGGCGCTACGACCAGAAGCAGTGGGCCCACGCCTTCGGCATCTCGTCGCTGGCCGCTCGCACCCCGCGGGAGCAGGGCGACCCCTACAAGCTCCACCAGTGGTTCTTCGGACAGCCGCCGGCGGCCAAGACCACCAACGCCATCATCTACTCGGGCATCTCGCTGCTGGCCCTCGGCGTCCACATGGCCGGGCCCGAGCTCACGCCCGAGACCTTCCGGGACGGCCTGTTCAAGTACCCGCCGACCGGCGGCGGCCCGACCACGCCGCACATCTCGTTCGGCCGCCATGGTGTCTTCGCCAACCCCAACGGCGAGGAGCGCACCGACTACCTCGGGATCGACGACGTCACCTTGATCTGGTGGGACGTCACCGCCCAGGGCCTCGACGAGTCGGGTCAGGACGGCACGGGGATGTACCGCTACATCGACGGCGGAAAGCGCTACCTGCCCGGCCAGATGCCCAAGACCGACCTGAACGCCTTCGACCCGGCCGGCACCGTGCTGATCTACGACCAGCCGCCACCCGAGGACCGTGCCCCCGAGTACCCGCCGAGGAACGAGCCCCTGCCGGCGTAGCCGTCGGGAGGCGGCCGGCGACGGCCGGGCCGGAGCAGCCCGGTCAGCCGTCCTGGTCGCGCAGGAAGCGCTCGACCTCGGCGGCCAGCTCGTCGCCCGACAGCAGGGTCATGTCGGCCGCTTCGTCGACGGCGTCGACCTGCTCCTCGAGCTGGCGGACCATGGCCGTGTGCTCGTCGCTGTTGGCGACGAGCTCGTCGAGGCGGCGGCGGGTGGCGGCGGCCTCGTCGTGGAGCTGGGTGCTGTCGAAGGTGAGGTCGGTGATCCGGCTGAGGCCGTCGAGCAGCGCGGCGCCGGCGCCCGGGTAGGGCATCGCTGCGGCGTAGTGCGGGACCTGGGCCCAGAGGCCGACGGCGGGGAGGCCGATGTCGGCGCACTGGCGCTCGATGGCGGCCTGGACCCCGGCGGGCACGTCGACCCGCCCGGGCAGGAACCCGACCTGTTGGGCCAGCTCGGCGGTGGTGGCGGTGGAGACGATGCGCGTCGGGCGGGTGTGGGGCGCCGGTGCCGGGTAGGCCCCGAGGCCGCAGACCAGCCGGACCCCGAACTCGAGCGCGAGGTCGACGCAGGCCTTGGAGAAGGCCCGCCACGAGTGGTCGGGTTCGGCGCCGACGAGCAGCAGGCCCTCGTGGCCGGCGTCGTCGGTCATGGACCGCAGCTCGATCGACGGCCACGACAGCGAGGTGTTGACGCCGTCGACGAGGTGCATGGTGGGGCGCCGGGCCCGGTGGTCGAGGAGGGCGTCGGGGTCGAAGCGGGCGAGCACCTCGGTGTCGCCGTGCTCGAGCACGACCGAGAGCGCGCTGGCCGCCCCCAGGCCGGCGTCGATCCAACCGTCGAGGACCATGACCAGCACCGGCGACTCGAGGTCGGGTCGGGCCAGCAGCTCGAAGAGGCTCACGCCGATCGCTCCACCGCGTCGCGGGCCACCTCGGCCAGCGCGATCACCTGCTCGCCGAAGAAGTCGAAGCTGGATGCGTCCCGGCTGCCCATGGCGCCACCCTTGTAGCGCGCGTACACGCCCTCGATGATGCAGGCCAGCTTCCAGTAGCCGAAGGCCTCGTAGTAGCCGATGTGGGTGAGGTCCCGGCCCGATCGCTCGGCGTAGCGGTCGAGCACCTCGGCCCGTGACGGGAACCCGTCGGCGGTGGTGGGGGTGGGGAGGGCGCTCAGGCCGCCCTCGGCGTCGCGGTCGCCCCAGTAGACGAGCAGGAGGCCGACGTCGGCGAGCGGGTCCCCCAGCGTGCAGATCTCCCAGTCGAGCACGGCCGCGAGCGATCCGTCGGCGGCCAGCATGCAGTTGTCGAGGCGGTAGTCGCCGTGGACGATGGTGGCGGGGCCCTGCGGCGGGATGCGGTCGGCCAGCAGCTGGTGCACCTCCTCCATGACCGGGACCTCGCGCGTCTTGGACTTCTCGAACTGGCCGTACCAGCGCTTGAGCTGACGGGCGATGTAGTCCTCGCGCTTGGCGAAGTCGCCCAACCCGGCGGCGTCGATGTCGACGGCGTGGATGTCGGCCAGCACGTCCACGATCGACTCGCCGGCCCGACGGCGCTGCTCGACGGTGAGCTCCTCGGCCTCCTGGAGGTTGCGGACCACCCGCCCGTCGACGAACTCCATCACGTAGAACGGCGCCCCGTTGACGGCGTCGTCGGTCTCGAGGCCGACGACCGGTGGCACCGGCACCGGGGTGGGGGCCAGCGCCGTGAGGATGCGCGCCTCGCGGCCCATGTCGTGGGCGGTGGCCAGCACCTGCTTGAGGGGCGGCCGGCGCAGCACCCAGCGGGTCCCGGCGGCGTCGCCGACCCGGAAGGTGAGGTTCGAGTGCCCGCCGGTGATGAGCTCGAACGACAGGGGCGGCTGCACGTGGTCGGCGTGCTCGACGAACCAGGCGCTCACCGCGTCGGCGTCGATGCCCTCGACCGTCGTGGCCTCTCCCATGTCCCCTCCATCAGGCTGGATGCCGGCGCTCGTGTCGGGCGGGCGGCCGGCCGCGGACGGCCACGCTATCGGGATTCGGCGGCCCGTCTTCTATCGTGTTCCTCGATGATCGACGTCACCGATGCCACCTTCCAGACCGAGGTCGTCGACCGCTCCCACCAGGTCCCGGTCGTGGTCGACCTGTGGGCACCGTGGTGCGGTCCCTGCAAGACCCTCGGACCGATCCTCGAGCGGGTGGTCGAGGCCACCGGCGGCCAGGTCGTGCTGGCCAAGGTCGACACCGACCAGAACCCCGGCGTGGCCCAGGCCTTCCGGGTGCAGTCCATCCCCGCGGTGTACGCGCTGAAGGACGGCAAGGTCGTCGACGGGTTCGTCGGCGCCCAACCCGAGCGCACCGTCGCCGAGTGGGTCGCCGGCCTGCTCCCTTCGGAGGAGGAGAACGAGGTCCACGGCTTGCTGGCCGCCGGCGACGAGGCGTCGCTGCGCCAGGCCCTCGAGCTCGACCCCGACAACGAGGACGTCATCGTCGCCCTGGCCAAGCTGCGCATCGACGCCGGTGACCCCGACGAGGCCCTCGAGCTCGTCGGCCGCATCCCCGAGTCGCCGGCCACCCGCCACGTGGCCGCCCTGGCCCGGGCCGGCGACGAGTTCAGCGGCGCCGACGACGTCGAGGCCAAGCTCGACGCCCTGCTCGACCGGGTCAAGGGCGACGACGAGGCCCGCCAGGAGTTCGTGGACCTGCTCGAGCTGCTCGGCCCGGACGACCCCCGCACCCCGGCTTACCGCAAGAAGCTGACCGCCCGGCTCTACTGATCCTGCGCGCGCCGACGGGCGCGCCGCTCACCGGGCCGGACCGGCTCGTGGGAGCGTGCCCAACAGGGGGCTGACAGCGGGGGTGGTCACCCCTACACTCGGTCGCCTCGCCGCCGTCGAGGTGGCCGCCGCCGAGCCGCCTTCTGCTCGGCCGGCATCGCGCCCGGTTCCTCCTCGCCCGCCGCTCGCGGGCCCGACGTCCCTCGTCGCGCCCCGGGAGGTGCCGTGGCCCACCACGCCCACGACGAACGCGAATCGACGCGGTCGGTCCCACCACCGCGCGAGGTGCGGCGGTGAACGATCCGCGGCTCGATGACGACGCCGACCACGACGGCCCGCCCTCGGGCCTCGACGATCCCGATCCCGCCGGGCTGGGCCCGCCCCGACCGTCCGGGGCCGACGCCCTCGACCGGGCCCGGGCGCTGCTGCCGGCGTCGTGGCAGGACGGGCTCGGTCTCGGGAGGGTGTCGACGCACCTGGTCCCGTGGGCGGGCGTCGTCGTGGCGATCG
>JAXLRI010000032.1:0-4307 GCA_046331175.1 Acidimicrobiales bacterium | reverse complement strand
CAGACCTCCGGGTCGCCCGGGGCGAGGAGCACGTCCAGGTCGGCTGCGGCCAGCGCCCGCTGCCGAGCGGACCGGGAGGGGATGGTCTCCAGGGTGATGGAGGCGGGGCCGGGGAGGGGGGCGCCGCTGGCGTCGCGCCGCCAGCCGGACCCGACCCGGTCGAGCGTGACGCGATCGGTTCGGGGCCGCCTGGGTGCGTAGCGGCCGGTCCCGACCGGGGCGACCGTGGCCGTGCGGGCCCCGGGGGCCAGCGTCGACGGGGCGGCCACCAGGCCGGCGGGACCGGTGAGCGCGGTCGGGAAGCGGGTCCACGGGGCGGTGGTGGTCACCTCCACCGTCAGGGGGTCGATGACCCGGACACCGGCGACGCCCTCGAGGGCGGCCGCCGTGCGCGGGCCGGCCCGGCGGTCCTCGAGGTTGGCGGCGACGGCGGCGGCGTCGCATGGTGTGCCGTCCCGAAACCGGACGTCGGGCCGGAGGCGGATCGTCCAGGTGCGATGGTCCGGGTCGTGGTCGAACCCGGCGGCGAGGTCCGGGTGCACGGCTCCGTCGGCGCCCACGGCGGCGAGCGGGTCGTAGACGAGGGTGGCGGCCGCCCACGCCTCGCCGTCGAGGTCGTCCCACGAGGGGTCGAACCCCGGGACGGGGTGGGCGAGGCCGACGACGAGGTGGCCGCCGTCGGCCGGCGAGATGGTGATGGGCGCGGGGGTGCCCACGGCCTCCTGGTCGCGGCGAGCTGCGGAAGCGTCGAGCTCGGCCAGGCACGCGCCGACGCCCACCAGGGCCACGACGACCAGTCCGGTCGCCACGCCGGTGACCACGGTGGTCCGGGTGCTGTGGGCACGTCCTGTCCTCGGCCCGCGCCACCAGCCCAGGGCGACCACGACGGCCCCCAGTGCCCCGGCGGTGGCGGCGGCGGCGAGCGTGCCGGTGATCGCCGCCACGACCAGGGCGAGCAGGACCACGGGGATGGCGGCGAGGGCGATCGCGGGTCGCCGTCGGCCCAGCCGGTGCAGCGCCCAGATCGCGCCCCCGACCACGACGGTCGTCGCCACCGCCCACAGGTAGATCGCCGACAGCGGGGGCATGGCGTTGGCGAGCGGAGCGATCGCCGACAGCGGGGGCATGGCGTTGGCGAGCGGAGCGATCGCCCACGGCGTCGTCGCGTCCACGTCGATGGGGATCCCCATCGTCCCGTCGGCCACGACGAACCTCCTCCGCCTCCCGCGATGCGGCCCGACCGCCCGCCATCGCGCCAGGCGCAGCGAGGCGCTGGTCGTGTCAGGGAGGGCGCCGTCGACGCTACTGGTCAGGAGGTCTTCGCGGAGGTCGCCCTTCGTGGTTCAGGCCGTCCACTCCCACCACTGCGTCTCGACCATCATCGGGAGCCGGTAGCCGACGTACCAGGCGTGCAGCGTGACCCCGGGGTGGGCGTCGGAGGAGACGTCGATCAGGTCGACGTCGGGATCGTGCTCGGCCCACCGCCGAGCCCGCTCGTAGCGATCGAGCAGCTCGTCGCGGGTGGCGACCGACTGGCCGAAGTGGTCGAGGCGGGGGGCGGTCATCGCCCCGCCGGACTCGTCGGCGATCAGGAAGACGAACTGGTCGTAGCGCCCGCACATGAGCACCAACCGCTGGCGGTCGACGGTCATGCCCGGGGCCTCGACCCAGCCGAACACGTCGCCGTAGAAGGCGAGGATGGCCGCCCGGCCCTCGTCGCCGAGGGCGTCGGCCGGCAGCGACATCGCCACGTGGTTGAAGCGGGCGGGCGGCCCGTCGTCGCGCGAGGGCGGCGGCGGGTCGAGCGGACGGTCGCTCGGGCCGGGGCTCACGGGGCCACCAGCACCTTCCGGGCGATCCGACCCTCGGCCAGGCCGCGCATGGCGGGCAGCAGCCCCTCGAGGCCGACGTCGTCGGGCTCGACCAGCTCGTCGAGGGGCAGCCGGCCCGAGGCCAGCAGGGCGAGGGCGGCCTCGAAGCCGCCGGCGTCGTAGACGAACGAGCCGGTCACGGTGAGCTCGTTGAGCAAGATGCGGTTCGGGTCGAAGCGGGGCGGGTCGATGCCGTTGCCGACCAGGACCAGGGTGCCGCCGCGGGCCAGCCGGCCGAGCCCCGCCTCCATCGCGGTCCGGTGGCCGGAGCACTCGAACACCACGTCGACCGCCTCGGGGTCGATCACATCGGGCTCGGCGATGGAGTACGTGCGCAGCTCGTCGGGGTGCAGCACCCGTCGGGCACCGAGCCGCTCGGCCAGCTGGCGCCGGGCCGGGCCCGGCTCGACCACGTCGACGGGGTGGTCGTCGGCCCGCAGGGCGGCGAGGACCAGCGCGCCGATGGGGCCGAGGCCCGACACGAGGGCGGAGGCGCCCGGGGCGATGGCGCTGCGCGTGATGGCGTGCAGGGCGACGGCCAGCGGCTCGGTGAGCGCGGCGGCGCGCCGAGAGAGCCCATCGGGCACGGCGAGGAGCTGGTCGGACGGCAGGAGGAGGAAGCGGGCGAAGGCACCGGGCGGATCGGCGCGCCCGGGCGTGGAGCGCTCGGCGCACAGCGACGGACGGCCGGCTCGGCACGCCGTGCAGGTGCCGCACCGGGCGGTCGGCCCGGCGACCACGGGGTCGCCCACCGACCAAGCCGTCACCCCGTCGCCCACGGCGGCCACCGTGCCGCTGGCCTCGTGGCCGGGGATGGTGCCGGGCCGACCCCAGCCCTCGAGCACCAGGTGCAGGTCGGTGCCGCACACCCCGCAGTGGCCGACCTCGACCAGGACCTCGCCCGGTCCGGGCCGTGGCGTCGGGTGGTGCTCGAGGGCGAGCTGGCCCGGCGCGGTGTACACCGCCACCGGCATCTCGTCGGGCAGGGCGGTCGGTGGGGTCATGGCGGTGGCGGCCGAGCCGCTAGGGCAGCGCCGTGGTGGGGTGGTCGGCGGCGTCGTCGGTGGCCAGCTGGGTGAGCAGGTACGGCGCCAGCTCGGCCACCGACAGCGGTGGGCCGCAGTAGGCGACGCGCCCCCGGTCGAGGGCCACGACCTGGTCGGCCAGCTCGAGCGCGTGCTCGACGTGCTGCTCGATCACGAGGAGGGCCACGCCCTTGGCCTTGAGGGAGGCGAGGTTGGCGTAGACCTCGTCGACCACGATGGGGGCCAGGCCCAGCGACAGCTCGTCGGCGACGAGCACGGCCGGTGGTCGCACCAGCAGGCGAGCCAACGAGAGCATGCGCTGCTCGCCCCCCGACAGCGATCCGGCCAGCTGCGTGCGGCGCTCGCCCAGGCGCGGGAAGAGGTGGTACGCCTCGTCGAGGGCCGCCGGCACGCCGTCCTTGCCGAGCTGCTGGCGGAAGCCCAGGACGAGGTTCTCCTCGACCGTGAGCGAGGCGAACACCGAGCGCCCCTCCGGCGCGTGGGCGACGCCGAGGCGGGCGACCTCGAAGGCGGGGCGCCCGACGATGTCGGTGCCGCCGACGGCGACGTGGCCGCTGGTGGGCTCCACCAGGCCGGTGGCCACGCGGGCGACGGTGGTCTTGCCGGCGCCGTTGGGTCCGATCAGCGCGGTGGCCGACCCGCGGGCGACGGCGAAGGAGACGTCGAAGACCGCCTTGAACGGGCCGTAGCCGGCATCGACGTGGCGCAGGGCCAGCGCCGGCTCGCCGGCGGGGGTGGCGTCGGGCGTCCCGGCGGCGCTCGGCGCCGCGGCCGACGGCGGGGGTGGGGGCGGAGGCGGAGGTGTCATGCACCGGCCCCCAGGTAGGCCTCGCGCACCCGTGGGTCGGCCATCACCTCGGCGGTGGGACCGCCGGCGATGCGCACGCCGTAGTCGAGGACGAACAGGCGGGTGCAGATGCGCTGCACGGTGGCGATGTCGTGTTCGACCAGCACGATGGCGGTGCCCTTCTCGCGCTGGACCCGCACCAGCACGTCGGCCACCTCGGTGGTCTCGTGGTGGTCGAGCCCGGAGGAGGGCTCGTCGAGGAACAGCAGCGTGGGCTCGGTCATCAGCGCCCGGCCCAGCTCGACGAGGCGGCCCTGCCCGAGGCTGAGCGACTCGATGGGGCGGTCGAGGTGGGGGACCAGCCCGAGCAGCTCGGCCATGGCCCGGGCCCGGGCGACCTCGTCGTCGGTGGCCCGGCCGCGGAAGGTGAGGTCGTGGAACAGGCCGCCCCGCCGGGAGCGCGCCCGCTCGGCCACGACGAGGTGGTCGACCACGGTCATCCCGTCGAACAGCTCCATGCGCTGGAACGTGCGGGCGATGCCCAGGCGGGCCCGGCGGTGCACGGCCATGGCGGTGATGTCGGTCCCGGCGAAGACCACCCGA
>JAXLRI010000031.1:0-6953 GCA_046331175.1 Acidimicrobiales bacterium | reverse complement strand
TCGTACTGGCGGGCGCTCGGCTTCCCCGAGCCCCGTCCCGGCGAGCGGCTGTTCTCCGAGACCGACCTCGACATGCTGGCCAGCGTCCTCCCCTTCATCGCCGAGGGCGTGCTCGACCCCGGCCTGGGCGTGCAGATGGCCCGGGTCATCGGCTCGTCGCTGTCCCGGGTCGCCACCGCCCAGATCGAGGCCATCGAGCACCAGATCGCCACCCGGGTCGAGGCCGACGACGCCGCGCGCGCCGGCGGCGCCCCCCGCCGGGGAGACGACCTCGACGGCGAGGACCTCGACGGCGACCTCGACGACGACGACGGCGAGCACGAGGACGGGGCCGACGGAGGACTGGGCCTCGACGACCTCGCCGGCGACCTCGGCCCGGGCCTCGCCGCCGACCTCGCCGACGACGACCTCGCCGACGCCGCCCGTCGCGCCGCCGAGCTGCTGCCGATGATGCCCCAGCTGATGGAGTTCGTCTGGCGCCGGCACCTCGGCGCGGCCGCCCGCCGGCGGATCATGCGCGCCTCGGCCTCGACGCCCACCGAGGACGTCTGCGTCGGGTTCGCCGACCTCGTGGGGTTCACCGCCCAGACCCAGCAGCTGCCCGAGGAGGCGCTGGCCCGGGTGGTCGACCGCTTCGAGACCATCGCCTACGACACCGTCATCGCCCACGGCGGTCGCGTGGTGAAGACCATCGGCGACGAGGTGCTCTTCCTCGCCGACGCCGTCACCGTCGCCGCCGAGATCGCCCTCGAGCTGTCGGTCCGCTACCGGGAGGACGAGTCGCTGTCCGACGTCCGCGTGGCCCTGGCGGCTGGATCGATCCTCGAGCGCGACGGCGACGTGTACGGCGCCGCCGTCAACAAGGCGCACCGCATCGTGACCGTCGCCTACCCGGGCTCGGTCGTGGTCGCGCGCGACGTCGTCGACGCGCTGGCCGACGACGACCGCTTCTCGTGTCGGTCCATCCGCTCGCACTACCTGAAGGACATCGGCCGGGTCCCGCTGTACACGCTGCGGTGGGCCGACGACGAGACCGAGGGCCCCTACGCCCGGGCCCGTGCCCGCCGCGCCGCCCGCCGCGAGTTCCTCCTCCAACGGCGGGTGCGGCGGCGCCGCGAGAGCGCCGATGCCCTCGAGGACGCGCTGGCCGAGCTGCCCGTGGACGGTCCGGTGGAACCCGACGGCGACGACGGCCGCCGCCTCGTCGCCGATGCCGGCGACGACGGAGCCCGCGCCGGGGGTGACGCGACGACCGGCCTGGCCGACGGCCTGTCGGCGCTGCTGCTCGACGACGAGGACGAGCTGGCGGTGGCGGCCACGGGCGAGTTCGAGGCGCTGACCGACGCCGTCCTCGGCGCCGACCTCGAGCCCGAGGCCCAGCTCGAGCTGCTCGCCGACCTCGCCGCCGCCCGCCGCCTCCACGGTCTCGAGGAGGAGGCCCAGAAGAAGGCGGCCGAGGCCGACCACGAGGCCGAGCGCAAGCTCGAGGAGATCGAGGAGGAGGCGCGTCGCAAGGTCGACCAGATCGAGGCCGAGTCGCGCCGCCGGATCGACGAGGTGCTCCAGGAGGCCGAGGAGAAGTCCCGCAAGGTCAACGAGGAGGCCAGCCGCAAGGTGCGCCGGGTCGCCGAGGAGGCCGAGCGCAAGGCCGACCGGGCCGAGCGCGAGGCCCGGCGCGAGGCCAAGCGCCGCACCGCCAAGCGCCAGCGCACCGAGCGGCAGCGAGACGAGCAGCCCGAGGTGGCCGATGCCGGCGGCGAGGGGGACGCCTCGGCGCCAGGGGCCGACCGGCCGTCCTGAACCGCCAGGTGCGACGCCCCGTCCTTCGCTAGCGTTGACAGGTCGCCGGTCGGGCGGCGCTGGGAGGTGGGGGCGTGCGGGCACAGGGGTCGTCTTGGGCTCGGCGACGAGGTCGCCGAGCTGTCGTGGCGCTCGGCGCCGCGTTGGTGATCGGAGGGGCGGCCGTCCCGTGGGCGGGTGCCGCCGCCACCCCGATGCCGACGCCGGCGTCCATGGTGCCGAGGTCGGCCGGCCCCGCCATCGTGGGCGGCGGCATCGAGACCCTCGCCGGCGCCGTCCCGGGGGCGGCCGACGGCTCCACCGTTCCCGTGGATGGCCCGGCCCCCTCCGGACGCGACGTCCTCGCCGTCGGCACCACCACCTACCTGACCCACGACCACGCCGTGCTGGCCCGTCGCCCCAGCGGCGCCCTCGAGGCGGTGGCCGGCATCGGAGCGCCCGGCTACGCCGGCGACGGCGGTCCGGCGACGGCGGCGACCCTCAACGGCCCTGCCGGCCTGGCCATCGACACCTCCGGGCGCCTGCTGATCGCCGACAGCGGCAACCACGTGGTGCGCCGGGTCGACCTGGTGACCGGCACCATCACCACCATCGCCGGCACCGGCGTCGGCGGCTACACCGGCAACGGCGCTCCGGCCACGTCGGCCCGACTCGACCAGCCGGTGAGCCTGGCGGTGGGCTCCACCGGCGACGTGTTCATCGGTGAGCGGGGCAACCACGTCGTGCGCCGGATCGACCACGCGACGGGCGTGCTGTCGGTGTACGCCGGGCCTGGGACTGGCCTCCAGCCGCTCGGCGACGGGGGCCCGGCCATCGGCGCGTGGCTGAACGTGCCCGAGTCCCTCGCCGTCGACGCCGCCGACAACCTGTTCATCGCCGATCGCAACGACGCCCGCCTCCGCCGCGTCGACGGCGCCACCAAGGTCATCACGACGGTCGGGGGCAAGGGCGTGGCCGGGGTGCCCACCGACGGCTGGCTGGCCACTGCCACCCCGATGCTGCCGTGGGACGTCGCCGTCGAGCCCGGCGGCAGCCTGCTGGTCTCCGTCGACGGCCAGGGCACCATCGGGCCGTACCTCGGGCGGCCCCGGCTGGTGCGGATCGCCGCCGGCACCCCCACCGTGTCCACCGTCGCCGGCGGTGCGGCGCCGGGGAGCCTGGCCGAGGGCGGCTCGCCGCTGGCGAGCGAGATCACCGGCGGGACGAAGGTCGACCGGGTCGCCGACGGCTCCCTCGTGCTGGTGACCAGCCGCCGCCTGCGCACCATCGACAGCGGCTTCGCGGTCATCGCCACGGTCGCCGGCGACGGCACGTCGGGCGGCTGGGGCGACGGCGGTCCGGCCACGTCGGCCGGCATCCGTCCGTCCGGCGTCGCCGTCGCTCCCGATGGCGACGTGTTCGTGGCCGACCAGCTCGACAACGTGGTGCGCCGCATCGACGCGACCACCGGCGAGATCAGCCGCGTGGCGGGCACTGGCGCGTACGGGTCCGCCGGCGATGGCGGACCAGCCACCGCCGCCCTCCTCGCCAACCCTGCGGATGTGGCCGTCACCGCGGGCCACCTGTACATCGCCGACAGCGGCCGGCTCCGGCGCGTCGACCTCACCACCGGCACCATCGAGACCGCGGTCACCACGTCTCCACGAGGACTGGCTGTGGATCACGCCGGCCGGGTGCTGGTCGCGACCCCGTACGACATCCTCCGCTTCGACCCGACCACCGTCGATCTCGCCACCCTCGTCGCGTCCGGCCCCTCGGATGGACCCGGCGTTCCCGGCGGGCCGGTGGTCGGGCAGGGCCTCGACGCCGTCGACGTCGCCGAGCTCCCGGACGGCGACGTCGCGTGGAGCGAGGACTGGTCTGCCGGGGGTGGCAGCGCCGGGCAGCGGGTCCGCCGGGCCGACCTGGTGGACCGCACCGTCACGACCATGGCCGGTGGGTCCACGGCCGGGTTCTCCGGCGACGGCGGGCCGGCCACCGCCGCGAAGCTGGCCGGGCCGGAGTCCCTCGTGGTGGCGAGCGACGGCGACCTGCTGATCGCCGACACCAGGAACCAGAGGATCCGCCAGATCGACGGCACCACCGGGATCATCACCACGGTGGCCGGCGCCGGTGCGTTGGGCACCAGCCCCGACGGCACGCCGGCGGCGACGGCGATGCTGGCCGATCCCCGCGGACTGGCCGTCGACGACGCGGGTGGGATCGTGCTGGCGGTGACCAACCGGGTCCGCCGCATCCCGGCGCTGGGGCCGGAGCGGCTCACGCCCATCGCGCCCACCAGGGTCCTCGACTCCCGCGACGGGACGGGGGGCAGTGCCTCGCCGTGGGGGGCCGGCGAGACCCGGACCGTGGCCATGGCCGGTGGGGGCACGGGCGTCCCGCCCGACGCCGACGCCGTCCTCGTGAACCTCACCGCGGTCCTGCCGAGCGCCCCGACCCACCTCACCGTCTGGGAGGCGGGGACGGCCGAGCCGGGGGTGTCGAACCTCAACGTGCCCGCCGGAGCGGTGCGGCCGAACCTGGTGTTCGCCGAGCTCGCCGCCGACGGGACGGTGAGCATCGCCAACAACTCGGGCAGCGTCCACCTCGTGGGCGACGTCGTGGCCTACCGCTCGCGGACACCGGGGACCGACCGGGGCGGCCTGATCGCAATCACGCCTACCCGCGTCCTCGACTCCCGTGACGGCACCGGCGGGTGGGCCACCCCCTGGCCGGCCACCACGTCGCGCACGGTGTCCCTCGACAGCGCGGTGCCGGCCGACGCCGTGGCCGTCGTCGTGAACCTGACGGCCACCCGGCCGACGGCGGCGACCCACCTCACCGTGTCCCCGGCCGGTTCGGCCCCGCTGGCGTCGAACCTGAACGTGGCCGCCGGCGAGACCGCCGCCAACCTCGTGGTCGTCCCCCTCGGCGTGGAGCGATCCATCGCCCTGTACAACAACTCGGGGTCGGTCCACGTGATCGCCGACCTGGTGGGCTACGTGTCGACGACATCGGCGGCCGAGCTGGGCTCGGTGACGCCCAAGCGCGTGGCCGACAGCCGGGACGGCACCGGCACGAGCGCCTCGCGGTGGGGTGCCGGCGAGAGCCGTACGATCGTGGTCCGCGGCGGGACGACGGGAGTCGGGGCCGGCGCCGATGCCGTGCTCGTGAACCTCACCGCGGTGCTGCCGTCGCAGGCAACCCACCTCACGGCGTGGCCGGCCGGCGTGGCCGTGCCGCTGGCGTCGAACCTCAACCTGCCCGCCGGCGACGTGCGGGCCAACCTGGCCCTGGTCCCCGTCGGCACCGCCGACAGCCTCGCCGTGGCCAACAACTCGGGCACGACCGACGTCATCGTCGACGTGATGGCAGCGAGCGGCTGACGCACCGGTTGCGTCCCGCGTCCATCGGCCGGGCCCCTGACACCGGCAGGGGGCCGGGGAGGGGGTAGGTTGCCAGCGACGGGCGGGGGGCTCGCCGACAACAGGGGGAAATCCATGGGTGCTTCGCCCACGCTGGGGGCGCGCGTCGCCACCACGCTCCGCGCCACCGTCGCCGCGCTGGCGGCGGTTGCGATCCTGGGGACCATGGCGGCCTGCTCGTCGTCGAGCGACCCCGCCGCGACGTCGTCGTCGGCCGGGGGTGGGGGCTCGGCCGACACGTCGCCCGATCGCATCAAGCCGGTCACCGGCGATCCCAAGACCGGTGGCACCCTCGTGTTCGGCCTCGAGGCCGAGACCGACGGCTGGAACCCCACCACCAGCCGGTGGGCGGCCTCGGGCACCCAGGTCGCGCTGGCCATCTTCGACCCGCTGGTCGCGTTCGACGACCAGTTCAACCCGACGCCCTACCTGGCCGAGTCGTTCACCCCGTCGAACAACTACACGGTCTGGGACTTCAAGCTGCGGCCCAACGTGAAGTTCCACAACGGCGAGGCGCTCAACGCCGCCGCCGTGGTCAAGACGGTCCAGGCGTTCAAGGCGTCGCCCCTCACCGGTGCCGCCGCCCGTCCCATCGAGAAGGTCGAGGCCGTCGACGACCTCACCGTCCGCTACACGATGGCCATGCCGTGGGCGACCTTCCCCACCGGCCTCACCGGCCAGGCGGGCGTGGTCGCCGCCCCGGCCCAGCTCGACTCGCCCGACTCCACCCAGAAGCCCATCGGCACCGGCCCGTTCACCTTCCAGAGCTGGACCCCCGACAAGGACCTCGTCGTCAAGAAGAACGCCTCGTACTGGCGCAAGGACAGCGCCGGTCGCCAGCTGCCCTACCTCGACGGCATCACGTTCAAGCCGATCACCGAGACCGAGAGCCGCTTCTCGGCGGTGAAGTCCGGTGAGGTCAACATCACGGTGACCTCGGCCGAGCAGACCATCATCCGCATGCAGGAGGAGGCCCAGCGGGGCGGCATCCAGCTGGTGCTCTCCCGCGGTCAGAAGGACGTGAACCTCGTCCTGCTCAACACCACGGCCGCGCCGATGGACGACCTGCGCATCCGCCAGGCCATGGCCTACGCCATCGACCGCGAGTCGCTGCGGCAGGTGAGCCAGACCGACCCCGCCCTCACCGCCAACAGCGTCTTCGAGACGAGCTCCAAGTGGTACAAGGACACCGGCTACCCGGGCTACGACCCGGCCAAGGCCAAGTCGCTCGTCGACAGCTACGTCGCCGAGAAGGGCCCGGTGAAGTTCGTGTTCGGCTCGCCGCCCGACCCGGTCACCATGCAGTCGGTCCAGCTCCTGCAGAGCCAGTGGCAGGCCGTCGGCATGGAGGTCGAGATCCAGAACTTCGACCAGAACACCTTCATCCTCAACGCCGTCAGCGGGAAGTTCCAGGCCCAGATCTGGCGCCAGTTCGGCGCCGGCGACCCCGACAACAACTACATCTGGTGGGTCTCGTCCAACGCCGACGGCAACCTGGCGCTGAACATGGCCCGCAACAAGGATCCCCAGCTCGACCAGGCCCTGGCCGACGGCCGGGCCACCACCGACTTCCCGGCCCGCAAGGCCGCCTACGACAAGGTGCAGGAGCGCCAGACGGCCGACCTGCCCTACCTGTGGCTGTCCCAGCAGCGGTGGGCGGCGGCGGCCAGCAACGAGGTGCGCAACTTCAACGGCACCGAGCTGCCCAACGGCACGAGGTCGCCCGGCGTCACCAACGGCGTCGTCGGC
>JAXLRI010000030.1:0-8900 GCA_046331175.1 Acidimicrobiales bacterium | reverse complement strand
CACCCACGACGTGATCGGATCGCCGCTGCCACCCTGGGGCACCCGCCCGGAGGCGATGCCGCCGGCGACCGCGCCCATGAAGAAGGGCGTGATGAACGACGAGGAGGCGAAGACGATGCCGAAGGCCTGGCGGTAGCGGAACCGCACCGCCACCTTGCGGAAGGCGAAGCCCGACCCGCGCAGCACGATGCCGAGCGCGGCAGCCGACAGCGGCAGGTACAGGGTGGTCATGATGGCGGCGAAGGCGGGTGGGAAGGCCGTCCACAGCACGACGAGCGAGAAGATCAGCCAGACGTGGTTGGCCTCCCACACCGGGCCGATGGCCACGTCGACCAGCGCCCGCGTGCGGGCCCCCTTGGCGGCTGACCCGGCGGCGAGGTCCCAGACGCCCGACCCGAAGTCGGCCCCGCCGAACACCGCGTACAACGTGACGCCGACGAACAGCACCACGCCCACGACCTCGGCGAGGGTCACCACACGGCCTCGACGTCGGAGCCGACCGTGGCGTGCTCACCGGTGCGCTCGGCCACGACCTGGTCGAGCGACGGCTGCGGGCCGTAGGGCACGTCGTGCTCGGCGACGTCGGCGCCCTCGCCCTCGCCCCGCCACCGAGCCGCCATGCGCAGCAGCACGCGGGCCAGCGTGGCGAACACCGCGGCGTAGAGCACGAGCACGATCACCAGGAAGACCCAGATGCCGCCGGCCGGCGTGACCGCGTCGGCGGTGGTGAGCTGGTTGTAGACGACCCACGGCTGGCGACCGACCTCGGTCACGACCCAACCGGCCTCGGTGGCGAGGATGGCGGCGGCGCCGGCGACCGCCGCGGCCCGCAGGAACCACTTCGTCTTGGGCAGGTCGCGCTTGCGCCACCACACGAAGCCGAACCACAGCGCCAGCAGCATCAGCGCCGAGCCGGTGAGCACCATGATGTCGAAGGCCCAGTGCACGATGGTCGCCGGTGGCTGCTGGGACGGCGGCACGATGTCGAGGCCCTGGATCTGGGTGTCGGGGCTGAAGCCCGACAGGATCGACGCCAGGTCGGGGATGGCGATGCCCCCCTCGACCTGGCCGTCCACCAGGCGGCCGCCGAGCGTCTCGGGGACGTTGGTGGCGGTCTGGGGCACCAGCTCGATGGCCGCGAACTTCACCGGCTGGTCCTCGAACACCGACCGTGCCGCGAAGTCGCCGACGAACATCTGCAGCGGGATGGCGATGCACGCCACCGTGAACGGGATGAGGAAGCCGACGCGGTGGTAGCGGTCGCGGCGGCCGCGCAGCATCCCGACGGCGTAGACCGAGGCCACCAGGAACCCGCCGATGCAGTAGGCGGCGAGGAACATGTGCGGGACCTCGTAGGCCCACGCGCCGTTGAAGATCACCTGCAGCGGGTCGACGGCGGTGATCGAGCCGTCGGCGCCGACGGTGTAGCCGCCGGGCTGGTTCATCCAGGCGTTGGCGGTGACGACCGAGAAGGCACCACCGATGCCGGCCAGCATCACGGGCACGCCGGTCCAGAAGTGCTTCCACGGCGGCAGCCGGCGCCAGCCGTAGATGTAGATGGCGAGGAAGATCGCCTCGGTGAAGAAGAAGATGCCCTCGATGGCGAAGGGGACGCCGAACACGCCGCCGTACCGACCCATCAGCCCTGGCCAGAGCAGACCGAACAGGAAGGACAGGACGGTGCCGGTGACGGCGCCGACCGCGAACAGCACGGCCTGGACCTTCGACCACCGCCGAGCGAGGGTGAGCGCCTCGGGGTCGTCGTGCTTGAGGCCGCGGTAGTTGGCGATGAGCGTGATGGCCGGGAACGACACGCCGAGCGACGCCAGGACGATGTGGCAGGCCAGGGCGAAGGCCATGAGGTTGCGGGCCGCCAGCAGATCGCCCGAGCTGGCCGCGGCCGCGAGCACCGTCGTCACCGCCCACCGGTCCGATCGGTCGCTGGCAGGTGCCTCACGCGGTCCACCCTAGTGTCGCCCTCTGTGACTCGGCCCGCCGTCGGAGGTCTCGATCGCGGTCAGGCAGCAGCCGTGGCCCGGCTGGCGGCGCGCGACTCGGCCGGGAGCAGGGCAGCGGCCACGAAGAAGCAGACGCCACCGCCGAAGGTGCCGGCGTTGGCCGCGACGGCGTTGGCCAGGGTCCCGGTGTCGGGGACGATGAACGCGCCGATGGCCGACACGCCGAACAGCACCGACCCGACGAGGTTCAACATGGCGATGCGCCAGCCGAGGCGCTGGGCCGGATCCCGCTCGGCGCGAGGAGCGCCCGAGGTGGCCTCCACGTAGGCGAGCAGGCTCGACACGAGGAAGCAGATGGAGCCAAAGGCGTCGGGGGCCCACACCCGCAGCTCCTCGGCCCGCAGCCCGGGCACCGCCCGCACGGCGGCGAAGGTGGTCACGTTGAAGAAGAGGGTGCCGGCGAGCTGGATGGCAGCGGCCCACCAGTCCATGCGGCGGGGCTCGAGGGCGATGGCCCGGCGGGGACCCGGCTCCCACAGGTCGGTGCCGGCGCTGCGCCGCACGTTCGACGCCTCGAGGTACTGCAGGTAGCCGGCCGAGGTGAAGAAGATCGACCCGACGAAGTACGTGATGGCGTCGGCGGTGGGCCCGACCGCTTGCACGTACCACGGGATCGGCCCGATCACGAAGCACGCGCTGCCGATGCAGAACAGGATGGCCAGCCAGCGCGACACGCGGCTGGCCCGGGGCGCGCCGAGGGCGTCGCGGTGCGGCTCGAGCTCGGTGCCGGCCTTGCGGTGCTCCCGCGTCGACAGCGAGAACCGCGACCCGTCGGGCCGCTGCCAGGTGGCGCCGGTGACGAACGGGCCGAAGCGGCGCTCGTCGAGGAGCACCCACCCCTCGGGGACGAGGGGCAATCGGTGGTGCCGGTCAGCCGCCATGGTCCTGGTCCTGGTCGTGGTCGAACCCGCGCCGCACGGGATCGGCCACCGCCGTCAGTCGGCGGCTGCGCCCTCGGGCACCTCGGGCACCACGCCGTCCCGGTAGTAGGTGTAGAGCCCCTCGACGAGCTCCTTGATGCCCTGGGGTGGCGAGCCGTCGGCCACCTGCACGGTGATCACGTTGCCGTTGATGTGCACGGTGCTGATGCCGCCGCGGGCGAAGAGGCGGCGGGCCAGCTCGTCGGCGGGCGTGCGGCCCTGGGCGTCGTCGGCGGACCGGTAGATCTCGTGTCCCATGCCGGTGAGGACGCGGTTGGTCTCGAACCGCAGCACGCCGGGCAGGGCCGAGGGCTTCTCGATGACGGTGACGGGCTGTCCCATAGGCGTGCGGGAGCCTACCGGCCCACCCGACCCGGCGGCGAAACGGTCGGCGGCCCTGGCGGCCCGATCAGCAGGTGCCGCCGAGGGCGGGGGCCGGGACGTCGTCGCGGTCGGCGGCGGCCCGGCCGGCCACGCGCAGCACGAGCAGCGCCAGCACCACCGAGATCACGCCGAGCACGGCGTGGACCGCCTTGAACCCGACCTCGTGATCCGCGGCGAGGATCATCGGGACCCGCACGGCCCACACGACGATCGTCCATGCGCTGAAGGCCCGCAGCAGCACGATCTCGGGCCCGGTGGGCTGGTCGTGGCGACGGCGCACGACGACCACCGCGGCCGCGGCGGCCGGCACGAGCAGGGACAGCGACAGCAGCGTCGACCCCACCTTGCCGGCGGTGGACAGGCCGGCGTCGCCCCAGGCGTTGGCGATGCGGGTGCACCACACGTAGGCGGTCCACACCACCAACCCGGCCACCGGCCACCACCGTCGATCCATGGGTTCGACCGTACTGGCGCGCCGCCGCGCGCCACCACCCGCGCCGAGTGGTCCGGTGACCGCCCCGGCGGTAACTTGACCGAACAGTCAAGTTCGCTCCAGGGGGACCAGATGGCCGACACGCCCACGCTCGACGAGTTCCGCACCGAGGTCACCGCCTTCCTCGACGCCCACACCGAGCGCAAGGAGGACGACGACGCCCCGTTCCTGTGGGGCGAGGGCTCCGACGACGTCGCCCTGTTCGAGGAGGTCGACGCCGAGCGCGAGCAGGCCGCCCTGGTCGAGGCCCAGGCGTGGCGGGCCGCCCGCTTCGACGCCGGCCTGGGCTGGATCACCGGCCCCGCCGAGTTCGGGGGCCGGGCCCTGCCCACGGCCTACGACCGCCTCTACCAGTCGATCGAGTCGAAGTACCGAACGCCCGAGATGGGCTTCTTCGGCATCGGCCTCGGGATGGTCGCCCCGACGATCCTCGCCCACGCCACCGACGAGGTGAAGGAGGCGTACCTCCGGAAGATGTACCGGGGCGACATCGTCGGCTGCCAGCTGTTCTCCGAGCCGGGCGCCGGGTCCGACCTCGCCTCGCTGCAGACCAAGGCCGAGCGCGACGGCGACGAGTGGATCATCACCGGCCAGAAGGTGTGGACCTCGGGCGCCCACTACTCCGACATCGGCGAGATCATCTGCCGCACCGACCCCGACCTGCCCAAGCACAAGGGCCTCACCGGCTTCGTGGTCGACATGAAGGCACCTGGCGTGGAGATCCGCCCGCTGCGCCAGATGACCGGCGGGGCCAACTTCAACGAGGTCTTCTTCACCGAGGTGCGGGTGCCCGACAGCCACCGCCTCGGCGACGTGAACCAGGGCTGGACGGTCGCGCTCACCACGCTCATGAACGAGCGGGCGTCCATCGGCGCCGGCGGCGCCGGCGGCATGGGCCTGTCGAGCATCACCCGGCTGCGCGAGCTGGTCCGCCACTTCGACCTCGACCAGGACCCGATCGTGCGCCAGCACCTGATGGACGTCTACATCGGGTTCCAGGTCGCCAAGTACACGAACCAGCGGGCCATGGACAAGATCAAGTCGGGCCAGCTGCCGGGCCCCGAGATGTCGATCGCCAAGCTGTCGCTGACCAACAACCTGTGGCGCACCGCCAACTTCGTCGCCGAGGTGCTCGGGCCCCGCATGCAGGCCGACAGCGGCGAGTGGGGCACCTACGCCTGGGGCCAGCTGCTGTGCGGCGTGCCCGGCATGAAGGTGGCGGGCGGCACCGACGAGGTGATGAAGAACATCGTCGGCGAGCGCGTGCTCGGCCTGCCCAAGGACCCCGGCATCGACGCCAAGACCGCCTTCAAGGACCTCCTGAAGAACTAGCAAGCGCAGCCCGAACCCACCACCAGCGCCACCGTGGCGGGCCCGGGTGCCGAGCCCGGGTTGCCCCGATCAGATCGTGCGGCCGGCGAGGTCGAGCATGCGGTCCTGGAGGGGTGCGTCCTCGCCGACGTCGCCGCTCGGGCCGCCGCCGAACAGGCCGATCTGGCCGATGAAGGGCGCCACGGGCTGCAGCGACTCCCACACCACCTCGACCAGCGCGAGCGGGATCGCCTCGTCGGCGCCGGTGGCCCGGGCGATGTCCCAGCCGTGCATGGTCAGGTCGCCGGTGCGGAACCCGATGATCTGCTCGCCGGGCATGTCCCCCATCGGGTGGTGGCAGAGGCGCTCGAACGCTCCGGGCTCGGCGAAGGCAGCCAGCTGCGCTCCGGCTGCATCGCGGAAGGCCGCCACCGGGTCGTCGCCGAGGTCGACCCCGGCGAGCAGCGCCATGGCGTCGTCGCGCGTGCACCCACCGAGCAGGGCGACGGCCATGCGGTTGCCACCGACCACGTGGCGCACGATGTCGGTGACGTCCCAGCCGTCGCACGGCGTGTCCGCCGTCCACTGGTCGCCGGCGACGGCGTCGAGGCGCCGCTGCATCTCGGAGGTGGCCAGGGCGAGGGCGTCGAGCGGATCCATGGCGCGCAGCGTAGGCGCAGCCCACCGAGGGGTCGGCCGGCGAGCACGATCCATCTCGTGGAGTTTGTCAAGGTCACCTTGACACCAGGAGCACCGCGTCGGAGGATGCGCCCATGACCGACACCGCCCTCTCGTGCAGCTTCTGCCTGCGCTCGGCCGCCGAGGTCGACCGGCTCCTCGCCGGCGCCGCCGGCCACATCTGCGACGCATGCGTGGCCGCCTGCGACCGCATCCTCGCCGACCCGTCCATCCCCTTCCCCACCATGGACGACGAGTCCGACGACGCCTTGCTGGCCCGCCTCCCCGCCGCCGATCGCAACGTCGAGTCGGCCGACGCCGGCCTGCGCGGCCTGGTCGACCTGCTGCGCACCCGCCGGGTCGCCTGGGCCCGCATCGGCGAGGCCCTCGGCGTGTCCCGCCAGGCCGCCTGGCAGCGCTTCGGCTGACCCGGGCCGGGCGCCGGCGCGCGCCGAGGTACCCAGCGCAGCCGGGAGGCCCGACGCGCCGATCGGCCCTCGCTAGAAGAGCGACAGCTGGGGGTCCTCGGGCTGGGCGGGCTGCACGCGCGGGATGCCGGTCCACGGGATCGACTCCATGAAGACCCACGACCGACGATGGATCGCACTCGGCCCGTAGGCCTGCAGGGCCGCCTTGTGCCGGGGGCACGGGTAGCCCTTGTTGAACTCGAAGTCGTAGCCCGGGTAGTGCTCGGCGGCGGCCCGCATCTCGCGGTCGCGGCTCACCTTGGCCAGGATCGACGCCGCCGCGATGGACACGCAGCGGGCGTCGCCCTTGACCACCCGCGTGACGATCCCGCCCCCGACGAAGTCCCAGCTGCCGTCGAGCAGCACGCTGTCGGGCACGACCCCGAGCCCCTCGATGGCCCGGCGGGCGGCCAGCTTCTGGGCGGCCGACATGCCGAGCTCGTCGCACTCGGGCTGGGTGGCCGCGCCGACCGCCCACGCCTCGCACCACCCGGCGACCTTGTCGAACAGCCGCTCCCGCTCGGCCTCGGTGAGCGCCTTGGAGTCGCGCACGCCGACGATGCGGCGGTCCTTGGGGATGACCGCCGCGCCCACCACGAGCGGTCCGGCCCACGAGCCCCGACCGACCTCGTCGACCCCGACGACCACATCGGCCCCGGCCGCCCACAGCTCGCGCTCGGCCTCCCGGTTGGGGGCCTTGGCGCGGAGGGCGGCACGAAGGCGGGCCATGCCGAGCGACCGTACCCGCGCCGGCCGCCCAGGCGGACACCGTGCACCCACGTGGCACCCACCGGTGACGGAGGGTCCTTCGACCCCGGCGGCCCGGCGGGTGAGCCACTACCGTCACCGCATGGCCGACACCGCTGCCGCCACCGACCACGAGCTCGCCATCGCCGCCCTCGACCTGGCCCGCCTCGGCGCATCGCACACGGCGTCGCTCGGGCGTCGGATGCTCGGCCGCGCCGCCGACCGCGGCCGACGCCTGCGCCACCGGGCCGGGGCCGAGGCCCGGGGCCGCGCCCCCGAGCTGCTCGATCGCCTCCGCGAGGCCGGGTTCTCGGTGTGGTCCAACGAGTCGCGCTGGTCGTTCGCCTCGGTGCGCTCGCAGGGCTCGATGTGGTCGGTGCTGTCCCTGTGGTCCTTCGGCTCGGTCGGCTCTGCGGGTTCGGTCGGCTCGCTGGCCTCGATCGGCTCGGCCGGGTCGATCCTGTCCATCGGCTCGGCCGGCTCGATCCTGTCGATCGGCTCGGCCGGCTCGGTGCTGGCCATCGGCGGGGTCAACGAGCGGCCCCGATGGCTGCAGGCCGACGACGGCCGCGACCTCAGCCCGGCGCTGGCCCTGGTCGACAAGGGCGGCATGGTGCTCGGCGCGCTGGCGGTCGCCGCCGCCGCCGTCCCCGGCCGCTGATGGGCCGCGGCCCCGCCGCCCGCCCCCGCCTCGCCGTCCTCGTCCCGCCCTCGGAGGGCAAGGCCCCCTTCGGCGACGGCCCCCCATGGGACCCCGCCTCCGGTCGGTTCGGGAGGGCGTTCGCCGACAAGCGACGAGCGGTGGCCGAGGCGCTCGCCGCCGCCGGAGGTGGCGACGCCACGCTCCTCGGCGTCCAGGGGCCCGAGCTCGAGCGGGCCCTGGTGGCCAACCGGGCCCTCGTCGGCGCGCCCACGCTGCCGGCGTGGCGGCGCTTCACCGGCGTCGTGTGGGACCACCTCGACGTGGCCACCCTCGATCGTGAGGCGCGCGCCCGAGCCCGGGCCGAGGTCTTCGTCGTCACCGCCCTCACCGGGGTCTCGGCGCTCACCGACCCCGTCCCCGACTTCCGCCTCAAGCTCTCCGTCCGCCTGGGCGACCTCGGCCGCGTCGACCGCTGGTGGCGCGACGAGCTCACGGCCGTGCTCGAGCGCCGGCTTCGAGGGCGCATCGTGATCGACCTGCTCCCACAGGAGCACGCCGCCGCGTGGGCACCGACGGGCGACGGCCACGAGCTGCTGCGCGTCCGCCTGATCGATCCGGCCGGGCGGGTCGCCGGCCACACCGGCAAGGCAGCCAAGGGCCGGCTCATCCGGGCGCTGCTCGAGGGTCACGACCCCTGCGAGGTGCTGGCCCGTTTCGAGCACCTCGGCGTGCACGCCGAGATCACCTCGCCGACGGGCTGACGAACGGCGGGGACCCGGGACCGACCAGCGCCGAGCGGAGCACCGCGCTCAGACGGCGCGCACCGAGGCGGGACCGGCGTCGACCCGACCGACCAGGGCGAACCCGGCGTCCTCACAGGCGCCGACCGACGAGGGATCGACGGCGGCGAGCAGGCCACCCGAGGTCTGGGGGTCGAAGCCCAGCGCCTCGGCCCCCTCCCCGACCCCGGCGTCGACGGCCAGGTGGCCCTCGAGGTAGGTCCGGTTGCGGGGGTCGCCGCCGGTGCGGGTCCCGCGGTCGGCGGCCTCCCGCGCGCCGGGGTAGGCGGGCACGGCGTCGAGGTCGAGCTCGACCACGACGTCGGACCGCTCGGCCACCTCCCAGGCGTGGCCGAACAGGCCGAAGCCGGTGACGTCGGTGGTGGCGTGGACGCCCGGGCCCAACCCGACCAGCACCTCGGACGCGGCCCGGTTGATCCGCCGCATGCCGGCGATCGCG
>JAXLRI010000029.1:0-16909 GCA_046331175.1 Acidimicrobiales bacterium | reverse complement strand
GATGGCGTCACACGGCGATGATCTCGACGAGGCCTTCGAGGGCTTTGAAGTCCGTTTCGTTGCGGGTGTAGAGCGGGAGCTCGTTGGCGCATGCGATTGCTGCGATGAGGAGGTCAACCGCGCGAGCGCCTCGTGCCTTGCGGCCAGCTTCGACGACGGCCGCGTAGATGCGGCCGTACGCGCGAGCGGCCTCACCGTCGAAGGGCAGAGGATCGAACGCTGCTTCTGCTCGCTGGAGCCGGTCTTGGCGCCGGGCGCGTTCGTCGACGTCGTTGGCGGCGTGCGGGCCCGCGGCGAGCTCCGCCATGGATATGGCCGTCACCGCGATCTCGACGGGCAGCTGGGCCGGGTCGAGCTGCTCGAGGTCGATGATCGCCGAGGTGTCGAGCAGCCCCCGGGCCGGGCGGGGCTGGTGCTCAGCCACGCGGGGCGGCGTCTTGGCTCGCGACCCGGTCGAGGTCGGCCCGGAACTGCTGATAGTCCACCGCCGGCGCGGACCGGAACATGGCGACCGCGGCCTCGGCTGAGACGAAGCGATGCCGTCGCAGCGGGGTGAGCTCGGCCACCGGTACACCGTTGCGGGTCACGACGAAGCTCTCGCCCTCGTCGAGTCGGCGCATGATCTCGCCGCTCTCGTTGCGCAGCTCGCGCTGGGTGAGTTCTCGGGCCATGACCTCGTACTGTAGCACGTCGTGCTACGGGTTGCCCATGTCCCAGATCGCGCGGGCATGAACGACGAGTCCTGAACGGGCTGATCGCCGGCCGTGCGCGTGGCTACTGCCGCGTCGGCTACGTCCACCTCCCAGGCCAGCACGGTTTCCGGCTGCGGCTCGGCCGAATGGACTCCCACTCGCCGTGTCGGCAGGGTCGTCAACCACCTCGGTCGACATCACGGTCGACCGACGCGGGAGCAGGTCGAGCAGTGTCCACACGCGCATCGTGCTGGGGCCCGGTCGAACCCCTATGTTCGGCGGGTGCCCTTCGAGGAGATCGACGACGGCCAGACCGTGTGGCGGTTCGAGACCGACTTCCTCCGCTCCCGCTGGACGTGCATCTGGGGCAAGGGCTGCCTCGGGATCCTCCCCGAGCCGGCCGAGGAGCTGCAGCAGGGGTGCTGCTCGGTCGGCGCCGACCTCGGGAACGAGGACGAAGCGATGATGATCAGCGCGATGGCCGCGATGCTGTCGCCCGCCCGCTTCGAGCACCACGCCGACGCGGTGGACCCCACCTCCACCGGCATCTTCTCCGATGCGACGCGGCTGCACACCCGTGTCGTCGATGGCGCGTGCATCTTCTTCAACCGACCCGGCTTCGCCGGCGGCGCCGGGTGCGCGCTCCACCTGGCCGCGGTCGAGGCGGGGGAGTCGCCGCTCGACTGGAAGCCGTCGGTGTGCTGGCAGCTCCCGATCCGCATCGACTGGGCACCGACCGAGGACGACCGAGAGACCGCCACCGTGCGGCGTTGGTCCCGGGCCGACTGGGTGCCCGAGGGCGAGACGATGGCGTGGTGCTGCACCGAGGGGGAGCGGGCCTACGTCGGCGACCGTCGGGTCATCGAATCGCTGGCCGAGGAGCTCGAGGACATCGTCGGCGAAGAGGTCTTCGTCGAGCTGAGACGCCGCCTGCGATGAGCCGCCCCTCAGCCCGGCGACGAGCGGCCGAGGGCTGCACCGGCGGCGCCGAGCACCTCCGCTACGGTCGATCGGCGATGGGTCGACGGCTGGGGATCGTGCTGCTCGCCGCCGCGGTGGTGCTGGTCGCCGCCGCGTGCGTGGGCAAGAAGGGCGGCAACGACACCGACCCGCTGCCGCCGCAGAACCAGGTGCTCGAGCCCACCGGACCGGTCGTCTCCCTGACCGCACCCACCACGACTCCGCCGGCCACGACCACCGCCGCTCCCACCTCGACCACGGCGGTGTCCACCACCACCACGGCTCCGACGAAGGCCGCTGCCCCCGCCAAGACGCCCGGACCGCCGTTCAGCGTCGGCGTCGTCACCGCCACCTACGTCGACCCCACCCGTCCGACGGGTGCCCGGGGCAACGTCGCCGGTGCCCCCACCCGCACGTTGAAGACCATCGTCCGCTACCCGTCGAGCGCGCCGGTCGGCACGCCCGAGGGCGCCCTGCCGCCCGCCACCGGGCCCTTCCCCCTCATCGTGTTCGCCCACGGCTTCAACATCGACACGGCCGCCTACGCCGACGCGCTGCGGGGGTGGGCGGCGGCCGGCTACGTCGTCGCCGCCCCCGAGCTGCCCCTCACCAGCACGGCGCTGCCGGGCCCCACCGTCGAGTCCGACCTGCCCAACCAGCCGGCCGACCTCGGCGTCGTCATCACCAACGTGCTGGCGGCGTCCAACGGCCCCGGCCCGTTCTCGGGGGTCGTCGACCCGGCCCGCATCGCCGTCGTGGGCCACAGCGACGGCGGCAACACCGTGGCCGCCATGGCCGCCAACTCGTGCTGCCGCGACCCGCGGATCAAGGCCGTGGTGGCCTACGCACCCGAGCAGGCCTTCTTCCCGTCGACGTGGTTCGGCGCCTCCAACCCCCCGCTGCTCGTCGTCCACGGCAACGCCGACAGCATCACGTCCTACAGCCGCGGCAAGGCCATCTACGACGGGGCCTCGGCCCCCAAGTACCTGCTCACCGTCCAGGGCGGCTCGCACCTCGGCCCGCTGCAGGACGCCGCGCTGCGGGCGAAGGTCGACCCCGTGGTGCTCGACTTCCTCCGCGCCGAGCTGGGCCCCGACCAGGCCGCCCTCACCGCCATGAAGACCGCCGGCACCGTCCCCCCGCTCACGCTCACCGGCTCGCCCTGAGCGACGGCACGCCGACCCCGGCCCGCCACGGCGTGCGAGCGCCCCGACCGGAGCCAAGGACCCGCGCCGCAGCGGCCCGTCCCGCCGCAGCAGCCCGTCCCGCCGGAGCGACCCGACGCTGATGGCGGGCCGATCCCAGGCCCTGTGGGAAGATCACGCCCGTGTCCGAGACGGCCGACCGCGAGACGCTGACCCGCGACGCCGTCGTGGCGGCCGCTCGCGACCAGATCCGCACCAAGGGCCTCGACGCCGTGTCCCTGCGCCAGGTCGGTGCCGCCCTGGGCGTGACCGCCCCAGCGCTGTACGCCTACGTGACCGACAAGCGCGACCTGCTCCGGGCCGTGGCCGAGGACGAGTTCCGTCGGCTCCTCGAGCGCTTCGCCGAGGTCAGCGAGACCGACCCCATCGAGCGGATGCGCGCGCTCAGCACCGCCTACGTCGAGTACGCCATCGACAACCCCGAGCTGTTCAAGACGATGTTCCTGTTCCCACCCGAGCTGTCCTTCGGCGAGGCCACCGGCGAGGAGCACCCGATGGCCACCCAGGCGTTCAACTACGCCATCGACGCCGTGCGCGACGGCATGGAGCAGGGTCAGCTGGTCGACACCGATCCCGCCCTCATCACCTTCGTGTCGTGGACCGCCACCCACGGGCTGGCCAACGTGCTGAACCTCGGCTTCAACTTCGACGACGCCACCCGCGACCTGCTGATCCGCACCACCATCGACACCGTCATCGCCGGCCTCCGCCCCCGCTGAGCGCGGGCCGATGACCCGGCCCTGCACGTCGAGGTGCCCGGCCGGTCAGCGAACGTCGGCGAACAGCGCCAGCGCCTCGTCGGCCGGCAGCTCGACCACGCCCGGCTCGGCCACCACCGCGGCCAGCCACTCGGGGCGCACCACGGTGGCCACCGCGATCGGCGTGTCGAGGTTCGACCACTGCACCATCTGCCGCACGTACTCGAGGGCGTAGTCGGGAGGCCGCACGTCACGGGAGAGCTCGCTCAGCGCGAACGGGTCGGGCGCGCCGGCATCGCCGCCTGATCCGTCGCCACCGGTCCCGTCGCCCACCGTCACCACCTCGGGGACGTGCGGTGAGCCGGGTCGGATCCCGCCGCCCACCAGGCCGGGCCCGTCGGCGAGCACCACGCCCCGCACCTCGGTGGGCCGGGCGCCGGCGATGAGCAGCGCGAGGTACGCCCCGAGGCCGCGCCCGTGGACGGTGACCTTGCCGAGGTGGGCCAGGGCAGCGTCGACGTCGGCCATCAGGATCTCGGCGGTGTAGCCGCCCCCGACCGGTCGGGTCGACAACCCGTGGCCGGTGAGGTCGAGCCCGTAGACCGGCCCGGCCCAGCCCTGGAGGTGCGTGGGGACGGTGGCCGGCGTGCGCTCGCCCAGGCCGTGCAGGAGCAGCAGCGGTCGACCCCAGCCCTCCCGCAGCAGGTGCAGCGCCAGGCGCGACTTGCCGTGGCGCAGCCACACGACGATCGGTCCGTCGGTGGGCGGCGCCGACATCACGGTCGACCCCTCGTCGCCGCTCACGACGCGCCCACCGGGTGCTCGGCGAGGAAGTCGAGCACCGTCGTGGCGATCAGCTCGGGCTGCTCGACGTGGACGAAGTGGCCGACGTCGTCGAGGGCCACGAACCGGAACACCGGCGGCCGGTTGGGCTCGACGTCGCGCGGCAGCGTGCCCCAGCCCATGACCTCCTGCTGGAGCCCGAGGATGCCGAGGACCGGGACGCCGATGCCGGGCAGGCGCTGCATCGACCACTCGGGCCGCCAGGGACCGAAGCCCCCGAGGCGCATCGACGGGTCGATCCGCCACCGCCAGCCGTCGTCGGACTCGTAGCCGCCGATCGGGACGAGGTACTCGAGCCACTCGATCGGCAGCCGAGGGTTCATCTGCTGGCGGCGGCGGGCGAGGTCCTCGAGCGTGCCCGGCCGGCGCTGGGCGTCGACCACCCGTCGCCGGTTGTCGAGCCAGCCCTCGAGCTCGCCGCGCAGCATCTTGGTGCGCTCGTGGTCGGCGAGGTCGGGCCAGTTGTTCTTCGACGGCAGGCCGTCGAGGTTCACCAGGTGCGTGAGCCGGTGCGGCAGCGCGTGGGCGAGGTCGAGCATCAGCCCGCCGCCCTTCGAGTGGCCGAGGAACACCACCTGCTCGCGGTCGAGCGAGTCGAGCACCGCCACCGCGTCGCGCAGGTCGGCGGCCCAGCTGTAGAGCACGGCGTGCTCGGAGCAGCCGTGGCCCCGAGCGTCCCACGACACCACCTGGTAGCCGCCGGCCACCAGCAGCGGCGCGAAGCGGTCGAACGTGCCGGCGAAGTCGAACCCGCCATGGGCCATCAGGATGACCGGGTCGGCCGGGTCGCCCCAGGCGTAGGCGGCGATGCAGAGCCCGGCCGACGACACCCACCAGCTGCGGTCGGGTCGCTGGGCGCCCGGGAAGCTGCGGGCGGTGGGGGCGATGTCCGGGGCGTCCTGGACGTCAGGGGCGTCGACGGCGGTCACGGGGGAAGCCTACGGGCGACGAGGCGGCGGGCGGTCCGTGCGGTCCGGGCGCGCACGACGGTCGGTGTGGTCCGGAGGACCGACGGGGACCACCGCGACGGCACGGGCCGGTGGCGGCGTGGTCGGAGGCGCGGTTTGACGGACCGCGGACGCCGGACGTCGCCGGAGTGCCCGAACGGCGCGGTCTTGGGGCCCTGCCCCCACCACCGCGTGGGGGTCATCCTGGATGGCGGAGGCAGCACCGTGGCAGGAGGGTGCTGACCACTATGCGTGATCTCTCCACCGCTCCGAGCCAGACGGGATCCACGGCGGGACGCTGCCCCGCCTGCGGAGCCGCCCTGCAGCTCCCCGCACCGATGTGCCCGGCGTGCCGGCTGCCGCTGGTGGGCCGCGACGCCGCCCACCTCTGGACCATCGACGAGCGGCTGGCGGTGGTCGAGCAGCAGGCCATCGAGCACCACCACGCCTCCCAGATCCACCACGACGCCGCGGTGGCGCTCGACGCCGAGGCCGTCGCCCTCCGCAAGGACCGGGTCGTGACCATGGCGAAGCTGCGGGCCCAGCCGGCGCCGCTGCCCCCGCCGCCACGGCCGGCGACGGCGCCTCCGCCACCGCCCCCTCCGTCGACCGCACCCGCAGCCGCACCGGCGCCCTGGGCCCGACCGGCGCCGGCGACGACCCCGGCCGAGCCCTCGATCTGGGCCCGTCCGGCGCCACCGGCAGCACCCGCCCCGGTCGCCGCCGCCCACGCGGCGACGCCGACCGCCCCGGCAGCCGCAATGACCCCGGCCACCCCGACGACCTCGCTGCCGCCACCCCCCACGCCGGCCCCGGCCCCGCCGATCTCCACCGCCACCGTCGCGTCCGCCCCGCTGGCCGGCGGCGCCCAGCCGCCGCCCCCGCCCCCGGTCGCGCCCCCCACCGCCGCACCCCGTCCTCACCGCGAGCTGGGCCTCAAGCCGATCCAGCTGGCCCTGCTCGCCCTGGGCGGGCTGCTGCTCACGGCGGCCGCCCTCGTCTTCGCCATCGTCGCCTGGCCTCGCCTCGACGACCTCGGCCGGGCCCTGGTCCTGGTCGGCGTGACCGTCCTGGCGGGCGGCATCGGCGCCGCCCTCAATCGCCGGCTGCCGGCCACCGCCGAGACGCTGTTCGCGGTGGCCCTGGGGTTCACGTTCGTCGACTGGTACGCCCTGCGCCGCGGCGGCCTCGGTGCCGGCCTCGACGCCGAGCTCTGGTGGACGATCGGCACCGCCGTCATCGGCGCCGCCGCCGTGGGGATCGGCTGGGCCACCGGCCGGTTCGTCCTGCGGGTGATGGGTGCCCTGAGCCTGCAGTCCTCGGTGCTCGTGCTCCTCGCCTGGCTGGCCGTCCCCGCCACCCGTGACGCCTGGCTGCTGGCTCTGGCCACCGCTGCCTCGCTGGTCGTCGGCCGGGCCCTGCTCGCCACGACCTGGCGACCGTCGGGCATCGCCGTGCTGACCGGTTCGTCGGCCTTCGCCCTGTTCGCCGTCGGCGTCACCGCCGACGTCGTGGACGCCGCCACCCGCGCCACCGCCCCCGCCGGCAGCCGACCCCTCGCTGCCCTGGCCGTGCTCGCCCTCGTCGTCCCGATCGCCGTGGGGCGGGTCCTGTTCGGCGACCGCTGGCCCCGGCTCGCCGCCGACGGGCTCGTCGGGCTCGGCGCCGCCATCGTCGTCGGGGCGCTCACCCTGTTCGGCACGACCTGGCTGACCGGCCCGTCGGCGGCCATCGCCCTGGCGCTCGCCGCCACCGCCGTCCTGCTGGCGCTGTGGGTGCTGCCGCCGGCCATCGGCCGCGGCACCGCGGTCACCGCCGGCGCCGCGCTCGCGCTGGCCGCGATCCCGGCCGTCACCTACGCCGCCGACGCCGCGACGATCGCCTTCCGCACCATCGGCCCCGCCCGCGTGGGCGAGGCGGCGCCGGGCACGCCGGTCAGCCAGCTCGTCTCGATGCCGACCGGGGACGCCGCCTGGATGCAGCCCGCGCTCGTGTTGGCCGCGATCGTGCTGCTCGCCGTCCTCGCCGTCGCCGGCCCCGTCGGTCGTCTCATCGGCCGCTCCGCCTGGCCGGCCGCCCGCGGCGTGGCGACCGGAGCGGGCGTCGCCGCCCTGCTGCTCGTCCCGCTGGCCCTCGACCTCACGCTGCTGGCCACCGTGGTCGGCGGCCTGGTCCTCCTCGTCGCCGCCGGGGCCGCCTCGGTCGAGCTCGACCGACGCCACCACGGCGGAGCGGCCGCCCTCGCTGCCGTCCTCGCCGCCACCGGCGCCGTGCCCGCCTTCGGCTGGTCCCTCGCCGACCACTGGCTCACCGTCGCCGCCCTCGCCACCCTGACGGCCGCCGCCACCCTCGCCACCCTGCGGGTCCGCACCGAGGCGGCCCGGCCGGTGCTCACCGCCATCGCCGGCATCGCCGGGCTCGCCCTCACGCCCACGATCGCCGTCGCCGCGCACGTCGAGCTCGCCTCGGGAGCGCTGGCGAGCGCCGTCGTCGCCGCGGCCGTGCTCGTCGCCGCCGCCTGGGGGAGCCGCCGGCCGACCGAGCGAGCCATCCTGGTCACCTTCGGCGCCGTCACGCTGGCCGGAGCCACGGTCGTGGTCGGCGCCCAGTGGGCGACCGCCCCCTGGTTCGTCGTCGCCGTCGCCGCCCTCGTCACCGCCACCACCGGCGCCGTGGCCCCCCGGCTCCGCGACCCCGACGCCCGAGCCGGCCTCCTCGCTCTCACCGCCGCCGCCGGCCTCACCGCCATCACCCTCGTCCCCGCCGCCCTCGCCGGCACCACCGCGGTCATCGCCACCACCACCGCCGTCTCGGCGGCCGCGCTGGTCGTCGTGGCGGCCTGGTTGGTGCGCCCGGCCACCGAGCAGACCGCCCTGGCCGCGGTGGGCACGATCGCCCTCACCGGCGCCACGGTCGTGGTCGCCAGCCAGTGGGTGGCCGCTCCCTGGTTCGTCGTCGCCGTCGCCGCCCTCGTCACCGCCACCACCGGCGCCGTGGCCCCCCGGCTCCGCGACCTCGACGCCCGAGCCGGCCTCCTCGCCCTCACCGCCGCCGCCGGCCTCACCGCCATCACCCTCGTCCCCGCCGCCCTCGCCACCTCCACGACCGTCGTCGCCCTCACCGCCGCCGTGGCCGGCTGCACCCTCGCCGCCGCGCTCACCGCTGCCCACCTCGCCCGCAGCTGGGGCGTGCCGGCCACCCTGGTCGCCTGGCTCGCCGGCAGCGTCGGCCTGATCGTCACGGCCTCGTCGTGGTGGAACGAGCCGTGGGCCACCGTCGCCGCGGTCTCGGTGGCCTTCGTCGCCACGCTCCTGGCAGCCTTGCGCACGACCGACGCGACGGCTCGCACCGCCCTGGTCGCCGCGGCCGGGACCACCGGCATGATCCTGCCGGCCGTGATCACCGCCGCCGCCGGCGCTCCCCAGGCCCCCGTCCTGCTGGCGCTCGCCGCCGCCACCGGCGCCACCCTGGCCATCGCGCTGTGGGTCGCCGGCGACCGCGTCGAGGGCCAGGTGCTCGCTGGGCTCGCCGCCGTCGGGCTCGCCGCCGCCGTGGCCGCCACACCCACCGCCTGGTCGAGCGCGTCGCCCTGGTACGTCGTCGCCGTGGTCGGCACCGCCACCGCCGCCCTCGCCGGCGCGGCTTCCGCCGCGGCACACCGCAACGCGGTCGTCCTCGGCGAGATCACCATCGGCCTGGCCGTCGCCCTCGGGCTGGCCACCGTCGCCCTGGTGCCGGCCGCGGTCGGCACCGCAGCGGTCACCGTCGCCCTCACCCTGACCATCGCCGCCGCCACGCTGGCCGGCCTGGCCACGACCGGCCGCCTCGACCGCGTCCCCTACCTGCCCGGCCTCGCGGTCGCGTGGGCCGGCACGGGCATCGGCCTCGTCGCCACCTCCGGCTGGTGGCCGCGCAGCCCGTGGTCGACCGTGGGCGCGCTCGCCGCCACGTTCGCCGCCACCACCCTCGCCGCCGCCACCGGGCGCCACGAGCCGGTCCGCCTCGGCCTCACCGTGGCCGCCGCCATCACCGGTGTGGCCCTGGCGCCCACCGCCGTGGCCGCCGCCGCCGGGTCGGCCGCCCAGATCGGGCTGGCCATCGCGGTCGGCGCCGCCGCCCTGGTCGTCGGCGGCGAGCTGGCGCTGGGCCGCACCCGCGAGGCCGACGCCCTCGCCCTGGTCGGGTCCACGGGGCTGCTGACCGGGCTGGCCGTCACGCTCGGGTCGTGGAGCATCGGGCCCTGGTACGCCGTCGCCGCCGCAGGCATCGCCACCGCCACCGCGTCGCTGGTCGCCGTCCACCGGTCCAGCGCGGTCCGCGACGTCGCCGCCGGCATCGCCCTGACCACCGCCCTGGTCACGACGCTGACCGCCGCGCTCGCCGCCGGCGCCAGCGTCGCCGGAGCCGCGGTGGCCATCGTCCTCGTCGCCGGCGCCGCCCTCGTCGCCACGTCGCTGCTCGTCACCGCCGACGAGCTCGGTGCCCTGCGGACCGTGCTCGAGGCCGTCGCCGGCGTCGGCCTGGCCGCCGGCACCGTCGCCGCCTTCGGCGAGCCCGTGTGCGGCGCCATCGCCCTCACGGCCCTGGTCCCGACCTTCGCCGCCGCCGGCCTGCGCGACGACCGGACCGCCTACCGCTGGGCCGCCGGCGTCGCCGCCCTCGGCGCCGTCTGGACCTGGCTGGCCGTCGGCGAGGTGACCCTCGTCGAGGCCTACACCCTGCCCGCGGCGGTCGCGGCGCTCGCCGCCGGCTGGGTCGCCCGCCACAAGGTCGACCCCACCGGCCACGAGTACTCGTGGCTCGTGTTCGGCCCGGCCCTCGCCCTCGCCCTGCTGCCGAGCCTCGGCCTGGTGCTCACGGTCGGCGGCGCCCTTCGGGCGATCGCCCTCACCGTGGCGGCCATCGCCGTGGTGCTCGCCGGCGTCCGCTGGCGCCTCCAGGCCCCGCTCGCCATCGGCGCCGCCACCCTGGTCGCGCTGGCCGTCGACACGCTGTGGCCGGTCGCCGCCCAGGTGCCCCGCTGGGTGCTGCTGGCCCTGGCCGGTGCGCTGTTCGTCTGGCTCGGGGCCACGTTCGAGCGCCGGCTGCGCGACGTGCAGCACGCCGGGCGGTCGTTCTCGCACCTCCACTGACCCGAGCGAGCCCACCTCCCCGGAGCCCAGCACCGCGGGCCGAGCCCCGGCGTTCTCATCGATTCTCAGATCCTCGGTTCCGGCCTAGGCTGGGGAGGTGACGGCGAAGACGGCCCGGCGGGCGACGACGAGCACCGCTGCCGGCGGCAGCCACGAGCACGCGGCACCCCCGGCGTCGCCGGCCGAGCTGCACGTCACCGCCGCGCAGCGCCTGCGCGACGACGACCAGCGCTACACCACCGGCCGGCGGGCCCTGGTCGACCTCCTCGCCGGCGCCGGCCGTCCCCTCACCATCGGCGAGGTGCTCGAGCTCGACGGCTCGCTGGCCCAGAGCTCGGCCTACCGCAACCTGGCCGTCCTCGAGCGGGCCGGGGTCGTGCACCGCATCGTCACCAGCGACGAGTTCGCCCGCTTCGAGCTCGACGAGACGCTCACCGGCCACCACCACCACCTGATCTGCTCGGGGTGCGGGGCCGTCGCCGACGTCACCCTCGGTGCCGACGTCGAGCGGGCCCTGGCCGACGCCTGCGCCGACGTCGCCCGCCGTCATGGGTTCACCGCCGAGGACCACCGCCTCGACCTCGTGGGCCGCTGCGCCGACTGCGGCTGACCGCGGCCGGGCGCGGCCGACCGGCGCAGCTCGCGCGGCCCTCCGGTTCGCCCGCGGTGCCCCGGCTCGCGAGACTGTCGCCGCACGGCCGCGTCCGCAGCGGCCGCCAGCAAGGGGGACCAGCACGATGGCCGACACGCACGGGTGGACCGCGCCGGGCTTCGAGGGCGTCCGCGACGCCTTCGACAAGAACTTCGCCGACGGCACCGAGGTGGGGGCGGCCTTCAGCGCCTACCACCGCGGCCAGAAGGTGGTGGACGTGTGGGGTGGCATCGCCGACCAGGCCACCGGCCGTGCCTGGGAGGAGGACACCATCATCCCGGTGTTCTCCACCACCAAGGGCATGACCGCCATCTGCGCCAACCAGCTGGCCCAGCAGGGGCAGCTCGACACCGACGCCCCGGTCGCCACCTACTGGCCCGAGTTCGCCGCCGCCGGCAAGCAGGACATCCCCGTGTCGTACCTGCTCTCGCACCAGGCCGGCCTCGCCTGGATCGACGGCACCATGACCGCCGAGGAGGCCCTGTCGTGGGACCCGGTGGTCGAGGCGCTCGCCGCCCAGGCGCCGGCGTGGGAGCCCGGCAGCCAGCACGGCTACCACGCCACCACCTACGGCTGGCTGGTCGGCGAGGTCATCCGCCGGGTGGCCGGCCGCTCGGTCGGCACCTACCTCGCCGAGGAGGTCGCCGGCCCGCTCGACCTCGACCTGTGGATCGGCCTGCCCGAGGCCGAGGAGGATCGGGTGGCGATGCTCATCTCGATGATCCCCGCCGGCATCAGCGCCGACGACCTCGCCGGTGAGAGCGAGAACCCGCTGGTCCAGATGATGCAGGCCTTCCTCGGCCCCGACACCCCGCTCGGCAAGGCGCTGTTCGCCCCCGGTGGCGCACTGGCCGACCAGGACATCTGGAACTCGCGGGCCATGCACGCCGCCGAGGTCCCCGCCGCCAACGGCATCTGCGACGCCCGCTCGCTGGCCCGCCTCTACGCCGCCACCGTCGGCGAGGTCGACGGCATCCGACTCCTCACCCCCGAGCAGCTCGCCAAGGCCACCACCCAGCTCACCGAGGGCCCCAACAAGGTGCTCATGGACATGGACATCCAGTTCGGCCTGGGCTTCATGCTCCACGCCGGGATGATCCCCCTCGGCGGCCCCAAGAGCTTCGGGCACTTCGGCGCCGGCGGCTCGGTCGGCTGGGCCGACCCCGAGGCCGAGCTGGGCTTCGGCTACGTGATGAACCGCATGGACCTCGGCCTGGCCGGCGACCTTCGCTCCTTCAACCTGATCAACGCCTGCTACGAGGCCATCGCCTAGCCGCCGCACCACGCGGCGGCCTCCACCGCCGCGACGAGCGACCAGCGACGCACGACCCGCCGACCCGCCGACCCGCCGACCAGCGATCCGACCGATCACCGAGCCCCGACGAGGAGCTTCGCCATGCCCACCGCCCCCGAGATCCACGGCCACGTCGCGTCCGGCTTCGAGGCCGTGCGCGACGCCTTCACCGCCAACTTCGCGCGCGAGCCCGAGCCGCTGGCCGCCATGCTCGGCGCCGACGTCGCCGAGGTCGGCGCCGCGGTGTCGGTGTGGCGCGGCGGCGAGAAGGTCGTCGACCTCTGGGCCGGCCAGGCCGACCGCCGCACCGGCCGCCCCTACGCCGAGGACACCCTGCAGCTGGTCTTCTCGTCGACCAAGGGCGTCACCGCCATCGCCGCCAACCTGTGCGCCCAGCGGGGCCTGCTCGACCTCGACGCCAAGGTGGCCGACTACTGGCCCGAGTTCGCCCAGGCCGGCAAGGCCGACATCCCCGTGCGCTGGCTGCTGTCGCACCGCGCCGGCCTTCCGTGGGTCGACACCGAGATGACCATCGAGCAGGCCCTCGACTGGGACCAGGTCGTCGAGGCGCTCGAGCAGCAGGCCCCCGTGTGGGAGCCGGGCACCCAGCACGGCTACCACGCCACCACCTTCGGCTGGCTGGTCGGCGAGGTCGTGCGCCGGGTCAGCGGCAAGCGCGTTGGCGAGTTCGTCCGCAGCGAGCTGGCCGAGCCCCTGGGCCTCGACCTGTGGATCGGGCTGCCCGAGTCCGAGCACGACCGCGTCGCCCCCCTCGAGGTCATCGAGCTGCCCACCGACCCGAACATGGCGGCGATGGTCGACCAGTTCATCGGGCCCGAGTCGATGCTGGGCAAGGCCCTGTTCGCACCGGGCGGGGCGTGGAGCGAGCAGAAGTTCGCCTCGTTCAACCTGCCCGAGGTGTGGGCCGCCGAGGTGCCCGCCGCCAACTGCATCACCGACGCCCGCTCGCTGGCCAAGCTCTACGCCGCCTGCGTGAGCGAGGTGCCCGCCGGCTCGGGTGACGGCACGGTGCGGCTGCTCGACGACGACACCATCGCCGCCGCCATCGAGCGCCAGACCGACGGCGTCGACCACGTGATCATGGGCATGGACATGCAGTACGGGCTCGGCTTCAACCTGCCCGGCGACCTGCTCAAGCTGGGCGGCCACCGCAGCTTCGGCCACTACGGCGCCGGCGGCTCGGTGGGCTTCGCCGATCCCGACGAGGAGCTCGGGTTCGGGTACGTCATGAACAAGATGTACCTGGGCCTCACCGGCGACCCCCGCACCGACACGCTCATCGACGCCGTCTACGACTCGCTGGGCTGATCCGCGGCGTCGGCGCGCCCGGGCGGCCCACCGCAGCGCGCGACTTGACCAGGTCTTGAGGGGACGCCCAGGGACCGTTGAGGTGGCCCGCGTACGGTGCTGGCACCGGAGCGATCCGACCCCGCTCCGGTCACCGGGACGGTGGTGCCCGACCCACCACCGTCCCGAGGTCCTCTCCCCATCGGACCAGCGACGCAGCGGGCCCTCGAGGCCCGCTGCTCCGCGTCCGGGGCGATCCGGGCGCGACCGGTGCCGCCGCGCCGCCGGCGACCAGACCGGGCCGATCCGCCCGTGGCCGGACGGGCGCGCGGGGGCCAGGCTGCCGGTCGGCCTCCATCGCCGCGACCGATGGACCCTCGCGCGCGGGGGTCGCGGGGCCCAGCGAGAGGCTGGCGTGCTGGGCCGGAGGACCTGCGCGGCACCAGCACCTGACCACCTCTTGACCTCGTGCGCTTCGGAACGAGACCGGGCGTTGACCACCCGTCCGTACCGTCCGAGCCATGACCGGATCACCCCGCCCCGACGCACCGCTCCACCGACACGCCGGAGCCCCGGGCGATCCCATCGGCCGACCGCAGGCGATCGCCAGGAAGGAGCGCCGACCGGGCCGCGGGGACGCGGGATCGAGCCTCGCCCAGCACGCGCTGGTCGTGGCCCTGGTCGCCATCGTGGCGATCGGCGCCGCGTCCTACGTCGGCGCCAACACCAGCGCCCGGCTGCTCGTCGACCCCGTGACCACCACGAGCACCGGCGGGACCCCGACGACCGCGGCGCCGACCACCACGACCGCGCCGACCACCACCGCGGCGCCGACCACCACCGCGGCGCCACCGACGACGGTCAAGGGCACGACCACCACCACCCGACGCCGGGGCGGTTGAGCGCGCGCTCCGCGACCACCCGTCGACCGAGGTCGCGATCGACCGCCCCCCCCGACCGCCGCCGACGCGACGACGCGACGACGCGACGACGCGACGACGGGCGATCGGTGAGCCGACCGAACCCGGCCACCGGCTCCCCCGACGGCACCGACCACCGGGGTCGCGACCCCCGCCCGGTAGCGTGGAGCCCCTGTGACCGAGCACGATCCCGTCGCCGAGGCCCGCCGCCGCCGGACCTTCGCCATCATCTCCCACCCCGACGCCGGCAAGACCACCCTGACCGAGAAGTTCCTGCTCTACGGCGGGGCGCTGGCCACCGAGGCGGGGGCGGTCAAGGCGCGCAGCGGCCGCCGCAGCGCCACGTCCGACTGGATGGCGATGGAGCAGCAGCGCGGCATCTCCATCACGTCCACCGTCCTGCAGTTCCCCTACCGCGACCACGTGGTGAACCTGCTCGACACGCCGGGCCACCGCGACTTCTCCGAGGACACGTACCGGGTGCTGGCCGCCGCCGACGCCGCCGTGATGGTGCTCGACGCCGCCAAGGGCATCGAGCCCCAGACGCTCAAGCTGTTCGACGTCTGCCGCCAGCGCGAGCTGCCACTGCTCAGCTTCATCAACAAGTGGGACCGACCCGGCCGCAGCCCGCTCGAGCTCATCGACGAGATCGAGGCTGAGCTCGGCATCGTGCCCACGCCGGTCACCTGGCCGGTGGGCGTGCCCGGCGACTTCCGCGGCGTGGTCGACCGCCGCGACGGGGCCTACACCCGGTTCACCCGCACCACCCGGGGCGCCACCATGGCCCCCGAGGAGCTGATCGACGCCGAGCGGGCCGCCGCCGAGGAGGGCGACGCCTGGGCCGGTGCCGACGACGAGCTGGCGCTGCTGGCCGAGGTCGGCGCCGACCTCGATCCCAAGACGTTCCTCGCCGCCGAGTCCACGCCGGTGTTCTTCGGCTCGGCGCTGACCAACTTCGGCGTGCGCAAGCTGCTCGACGCGGTGGTCGACCTGGTCCCGCCGCCGCAGCCCCGCCTCGACGACGATGGCGAGGCCCGTCCGCTCGACGCCCCGTTCTCGGGCTTCGTGTTCAAGGTCCAGGCCAACATGGACCCGTCGCACCGCGATCGCATCGCCTTCATCCGGGTGTGCTCGGGTCGCTTCGAGCGGGGCATGGTCGTCACCCACGGCCGCACCGGCAAGCCCTTCGCCACCAAGTACGCCCACCAGGTGTTCGGCCAGGAGCGCGAGACGGTCGAGGAGGCCTACCCGGGCGACGTGGTCGGCCTGGTGAACGCCAACGACGTCCGCATCGGCGACTCCCTGTGGGTCGACGAGCCCGTCGAGTTCCCGCACATCCCCTCGTTCGCTCCCGAGCACTTCTCGGTGGCGCGGGTGCGCGACACGTCGAAGTTCAAGCAGTTCCGCAAGGGCGTGGCCCAGCTCGACGAGGAGGGCGTGGTGCAGGTGCTGCGCGACCGCGACCTCGGCGACCAGGCGCCGGTGCTGGCCGCCGTCGGGCCCATGCAGTTCGAGGTGGCGGTCCACCGGCTCGAGAACGAGTTCGGGGCGCCGGTCGAGCTGTCGCCCACCAACTTCCGCGTCGCCCGCCGCACCGACGAGGCCAGCGCCGAGGCGCTGCGGGCCATGCGCGGCGTGCGGCTGCTCGAGCGCAGCGACGGCACCATGCTCGCCCTGTTCGAGAGCCAGTACTGGGTCGACCGCCTCGAGCAGGAGCACCCCGACCTCGTCCTCGACCGCCTCGTCGCCGAGGGCCGCCCCGGCTGATCGCTCGCCGGCACCGGGCGACCGGTCGTCGGCACCGGACACCCGCACCTTCCTGGAGGAGCACCATGTCGACCCTTCCCACCCGCGCCCTCGGCTCGACCGGCCTCACCGTCCCGGCCCAGGGCCTCGGCTGCATGAGCCTCACCGACTTCGCCTACGGCCCCGCCGACGAGGCCGAGGCGCTGGCCACCATCGACCGCGCCCTCGAGCTCGGCGTCACGTTCCTCGACACGGCCGACATCTACGGCTTCACCGAGAACGAGAAGCTGGTCGGGCGGGCCGTCGCCGGCCGGCGCGACGACATCGTGCTGGCCACCAAGTTCGGCAACGTGCTGCGCCGCGACCGGCGGGTCGACGGCCGGCCCGAGTACGTGCCCGAGGCGTGCGACGCCTCGCTCGAGCGGCTGGGCGTCGACCACATCGACCTGTACTACCTGCACCGGCCCGACACCGAGGTGCCGATCGAAGAGACCATCGGCGCCATGGCCGAG
>JAXLRI010000028.1:0-29914 GCA_046331175.1 Acidimicrobiales bacterium | reverse complement strand
GGCCCGGTGCCGGAGCACCGGGCCGGAGCCGAAGCCGTCGGGGAGACCGGGAAGCCAGCCGGGTCAGCTCACCTTGGCGGCGATCTTCTGGGCGACCTCGCAGCTCTTGTCGTCGCTGCCGAACTTCACCTGGCCGTTCTGGGCGGCGTTGAGGTCGATGCTCGGCGGGGTGATGTTGTCCATGCCCACCGACACGTAGACCAGCTTGTCGCCGGTCCGCACCAGCACGCCCGACGAGCCGGCCAGGTCGCTCGTGGTGCAGAACGCCTGGTCGCCGACGCCGTTCAGCTCCTTGCTCAGGTAGCCCTCGGTCGACACGCTCAGGCCGTTGCCCTTGTCCTGGGTCGTGCCCTTGGCCTTGGTCAGCTCCTGCTGGAAGCGGTTGGCGGCGTCGCCGGTCTCGAGGCGGGCGATGCGCACCACCGAGCCGTTGCCGGTGCCGGTCGGGGTCGCCCAGCAGGTCTTGCCGTCGGCCAGGACCCGGGAGTCGAGGGCCGGGGTGGCGATGGCGGTCAGGCCGCCGAGCTGGATGAGGTCGTACTTGCCGCCCATGGCGTCGCTGACGTCCTTCTCGCTGACGAAGTCGCACGTGGTCTTGCCGAACGCCTCGCCGCTGTCGACCTTGTTGCCCAGCCAGGCGATGCCGACGACGGCGGCGATGCCGCCCAGCAGGCCGAGGACCAGGAAGATGATCAGCACGGTGATGCAGCCCTTGTTGGACTTCTTGGCCGGAGACGGAGGGACGTAGCCGGGCTGGGCCCCCGGCATGGGGCCGCCGGCGCCGGGGACGGTCCCGTAGCCGGGGGCCGCGCCGTAACCGGCGGCGTTCGGCGTCGCCTGGGGAGCGGCCGGGGCCTGCGGCGCGGCGGGGGCGGCCGGTGCGGTGGGCTGGGGCGGGTACCACTTGCCGTCGGAGGCGAGCCACCAGCCGGGGCCCTGCGAGACGTCGCTCATCGTGGTGTTCCTTTCTCGGTGGTCATCGAACCGGCGGGGCGGGAGGCGGGGGGTCGTCCCGCCCGACCGGTTCGCAGGTCCCTGACACCTCGTCGGGCCAACGCTTACACAGCGTTGATGTGACGTGGGTCACGGCCCACGGCGGGGGTGCCCACCGGGGACGAGGGTTCGCCCGCCTCGCGAGGGGGCCGGTAGCGTCGGGTCCATGACGGCGCAGGTGCTCGACGGTGAGGCGGTGGCGGCGGTCCTCAAGGCCGAGCTCGAGGATCGGGTGCAGGCGCTGGTCGACCGGGGCATCACGCCCGGCCTGGGCACGGTCCTGGTGGGCGACGACGGCCCCTCGGCCAACTACGTCGCCATGAAGCACCGCGACTGCGAGGAGCTCGGCATCGCCTCGCGCCACGTCCACCTGCCGGCCGACGCGTCCCAGGCCGACGTGCTCGCCGTCGTGCGCGAGCTCAACGACGACCCGTCGGTCGACGCCTACCTCATGCAGTACCCGTTCCCGGGGCACCTCGACTACGAGGCCGCGCTGCTCGCCGTCGACCCGGCCAAGGACGCCGACGGCCTGCACCCCGTGAACCTCGGTCGCCTGGTGCAGGGCGTGGCCGCCCCGGTCGCCTGCACGCCGGCGGGCATCCAGCTGCTGCTCGAGCGCCACGGGGTCGAGATCGCCGGTCGCCACGTCGTCATCGTCGGCCGGGGCCTCACCATCGGCCGGCCGCTGGCCAACCTGCTGACGCTCAAGCGGCCGAACGCCAACGCCGCCGTGACGGTGGTGCACACCGGCGTCGCCGACCTGGCCACCTACACCCGCCAGGCCGACATCCTCGTCGCCGCCGCAGGGTCGCCCGGCCTGATCACCGCCGACATGGTGAAGCCCGGTGCCGCCGTGGTGGCTGCCGGGGTGTCGTTCGAGGGCCGCAAGCTGCTGTCCGACGTCGACGACGGCGTGGCCGAGGTGGCCGGTTGGCTCTCGCCGCGCATCGGCGGGGTCGGTCCCATGACCCGGGCCCTGCTGCTGAGCAACACCGTCGACGCCGCCGAGGCGGCCGCCGATCGCGCCGTCGGCGCCTGAGCCGTGGGCGCCCGCACCTTCGCCGACGCCACCGCGGTGGCGCCCGACGGTCCCGGCCGTTGGCGGGCGTCGGTGCCGCCGGCGTGGAACGTGCCGACGGGCGTGCACGGCGGGATGCTGCTCGCCGTCGCCCTGCGCGCCGCGGTGGCCGCCCGCGACGAAGCCGGCCACCGCGAGCAGGCCCTGCGCACGGCCCACGCGTCGTTCCTCGCCCGGCCCGACGACGGCGAGCTCGCCCTGGCGGCCGAGCTGGTCCGCACGGGCGGCACCACCACCCACGTCGACGTCACCACCCGCCACCCCGACGGCGACCGCGACCTGCTCGCCACCCGTGTCCTGTTCACCCGGCCCCGGCCCGATGGTGGCGGCGACTTCACCGACGCCGTCCCACCCGACGTCCCCGGCCCCGACGACTGCGCTCCGGACCGGGTGTGGGGGAGCAGTGGCGGCCCGCTGCGCGTCCCGCCACTGTTCGACCAGCTCGACATGCGGCCGGCGTTCGGCGTGCTCCCGTGGGAGCCCACCTGGGAGCCGGGGCTGCCCGCCCGCTACGGCCGTTGGAACCGGCTGCACGACGCGGTGCTCACCGACGAGGGCCACCACGACCCGCTGGCCCTGCTGCCCATGGCCGACCTGCCCGGACCGTCGCTGTGGACCCGCTTCGGTCCCGACGAGCCGCTGCGGGCGCTCACCAGCCTCGAGCTCACCTTCCACCTGCTCGAGCCGGTGCGCGATCCGTGGGTGCTCACCGACTTCCGCACCCGCTGGCACGGCGACGGCTACGCCCACACCACCTGCGACCTCTGGTCGGGCGGCCGGCTCGTCGCCGTGTCCGAGCAGATGATGCTCGTCCGCCCGATGGTGGTCGAGCCGTGACCTCGACCCCGTCGGTCTCGTCGGCGCCCCCGGTCTCGTGGCGGACCCGCGCCGCGCTGCTGCTGGTGGCCGCGCTGGCCGTCGCCACCGCCTGCTCGTCGTCCGGCGGTGGGTCGGCGACCGACACCACCCAGGCCTCGGGGTCCTCGTCGTCGAAGCTGGTGTTCAAGGAGCGCGACACCGACATCTCGGTGGCCCGCGGCGACACCTTCGCCATCCGGCTCGACGCCAACCCGTCGGTCGGCGACAGCTGGCAGGTGGTGCAGGCCCCCGACCCGCGCGTGGCCGAGCCCAAGGGCGAGCCCACCATGAAGTACGACTCGCCCAACCCCGAGCCCGGCGCCGGCGGCCAGATCGAGTTCAAGTACAAGGCGGTCGGCGACGGCACCACCGTCATCCGCTACTACGACTGCTACCGGTGCACCCCGTCGGGCACCGTGGCCCCCGCCGACACCCGCGACGCCCGCACCCTCGAGTTCCGCGTCACCGTCGGCTGACCCACGCGGCGCTCCGGCAGGAGCCGGGGTGGTGGGGGGCGGCGCCACTAGCCTGTCGGCGGTATGACGAAGATCGCCGACCTGCTGGCCGCCGGCCAGACCTCCTCGTTCGAGTTCTTCCCGCCCAAGACCGACGAGGCGGCCCGCGAGCTCGAGAAGACGATCGGCGAGCTCCAGCCGCTCGAGCCATCGTTCGTCTCGGTCACCTACGGGGCCGGTGGTTCCACGCGCGATCGCACGCGCGACGTGGTGATCCACATCGAGCGCGACGCCGGCATCACCGCCATGGCCCACCTCACCTGCGTGGCCCACACGCGCGAGCAGCTGGTGTCGCTGCTCGAGGAGTACAAGGCGGCGGGCATCCAGAACATCCTCGCCCTGGGCGGTGATCCGCCCGTCGACGTCGACGACTACCCCCACGAGCTCGAGCACGCCGCCGAGCTGGTCGAGCTGGTCAAGGAGGTCGACGACTTCTCCATCGGCGTGGCCGCCCACCCCGAGCTGCACCCGCGGTCGCCCGATCGAGCGAGCGATCGTCGGTACCTCGCCGAGAAGCTCGCCATGGCCGACTTCGGCATCACCCAGTTCTTCTTCGAGGCCGAGCCGTACCTCCGCATGATCGACGAGCTCGACGCCCTCGGGTGCACCAAGCCGGTGGTCCCCGGGATCATGCCGGTGACCAACGCCAAGCAGGTGGCCCGGTTCGCCCAGCTGGCCGGCGCCCAGTTCCCGCCCCGGCTGGCCGAGCGCCTCGACGCCGTCGCCGACGACCCCGCCGAGGTGCGGCGGGTGGGGGTGGAGCTCGCCACCGAGCTGTGCTCGGACCTGCTCGAGGTGGGCGTGCCCGGCCTGCACTTCTACACGCTCAACCGCTCCACCGCGACCCGCGAGATCCACGCCAACCTCGGCCTCGGCCGCTGACCGGTCCCGCCCCCCACGGCTCCTGCCGCCGTCCACTCCGTGCGAACTTTGGAGCATTCGCGTCACCCCTTGACGCGAATCCTCCAAAGTTCGCTGAGGGGGGGCCGTTGGGGGGCTCGGGGCGGGGGCGTCAACCGGGGGGCTCGGCGCGACGGCGGTCGGCGCGCGTGGCGCGGGCCCACCAGGCCGACCAGTCGGCGCCGTCGAGCCAACGGGACCGGACGAGGACCAGCGGGGGCAGGCCCGAGGTGACCCGGCGGCGGGTGTCGGCGGCGAGGGTGGCCACGGGATCGGCGGCGAGCGAGGCGGCGCGTCGCCAGGCCTCGACCCACGGTCCGCCGCCCAGCAGCTCGGCGCGGGGGTGGCCGCCGACCACGCCGGCGGCGTCGATCGGGACGCGCTGCTCGCCGCGGCGGGCGCGCACCCGACCCAGGCCGCCGGCGTCGGCCGACCGCCGGGCGGTGCGGACCAGGGCGAGGGCCAGCACCGGCCCCCTGGCGGGGGACGCGGCGAGCGCGTCGCCCACGGCGCGGGCGAGGGGGAGGTCGTCGTCGACGGCGACGTCGGCCAGGGCGGCGTCGAGGGCCCGGCCGAGGCGGGTCCACTCCCACGCCTCAGCGATGGCGTCGCGGGCCACCAGCCTGGCCGCCGACCGGCCGACGACGTCGTCGCCGGCGGCGAGTGGTGCCAGCGCCGTGAGCCGGCCACGCTCCCGGTCGGAGAGGCCCTCGGCCGCGGTGGCCAGCGGCGTGGCCCCTGCCAGCGACCAGAGGTCCGGGGCGGTGAGCGATCCGGACGCGAGCGCGGTCGCGGCTGCGTCGGGGACCTCGGCCAGGCGGCGCACCACCGCCACCCGTGCCGCGGCGGGCGAGGGCCGGCGGTGGCCCGGATCGAGGGCCGTGGCCAGGGCCACCGCCGTCGTCTGCCAGCCGGTGGGTGCGACCAGGGCCGCGGCGGCGTCGGCGAGTCGGTCGAGCGCGGGGCCCCGCTCGGCCTCGCGCCGGCCGCGGCTGCCTCCGCCCCGGGGTCGCCGCCCGGCGGGGCGGGGTCCGACCCGCGGCACGTCCGAGGTGCGTGGCGGGGTGAGGGTGGCGACCCACGCTCGCACGGCGGCGTCGTCGCCCGTGCTCGGTTCCTCGTTGAAGCGGGCCTTGAACTCGCGCGGCTCCCACGTGCCGCGCCGCTTGACCAGCTCGAGGTTGTAGACGAGGCGGTCGCCGTCGAACAGGCCGAGGATCACGCAGCGCCCGGCTTCGGCGTCGTCGGCGTACATCGACAGCAGGCAGTTGCCCATGTACCCGGCCCAGTCGGCGATGAGCCGGATGTTCACCCCGACCCGGGCCTGCAGGACGGTGCCGGGGATCCGAGCGCCGTCGGCCGCCTCGAGCAGCGCCCGCGGCACCTTGAACGTGCGGGCCAGCAGCTGGGCCGTGTCGAAGCCGGCGTGCAGCCCGTCGACCAGGGCCGCCCACGAGCGGGGCCGAGCCGGGACCTCACCGCCCAGGCGCAGCAGCTGGGCGGCGCCGGCCACGGCGGCCCGGGCGGAGGTGGTCTGCGGACGGGTGGGGTCGGCCTCGTCGTCGGGCTCGCTGAGCTCGGTGCGCAGGGCCCAGCCCCGGTCGACCCGCTGGGACAGCACCGACCGGTTCCACAGGTCGGCCAGCTCGACGTCGGCCTCGGCGTGCCAGCGCAGGTCGAGCAGGTGCTCGGGCGCGTCGGGGTCGGCGGCTCGCCGGGCGGCCAACGGGGTCGCCACCAGCGGTCGACCGTCCTCGCCCCGCACGTCGGCCCGGGCGCGCCAGGTGGCGGGGTCGGGCGCGTCGGGGTGGCGCCAGGGGAGGAGGGGCACCCAGCGCAGCGAGAGGTAGGCGTCGGCGGTGAGGTCGGCCGGTCGCACGACGGCCCCCGTCACCGCGATCAGGCCGACGGCGTCGTTGGCCGCGCCGAGCGCGGCCGACAGGAGGGCGGCGGCGGACTCGAGCTCGCGGCGGACGAACGCGACCGGGTCGTCCGGCTCGAGCGTGAAGCCGTCGATCCACGTGGCCTCGGTGGGCCAGCCCTCCTGCCGGAGCGTGGCCACGTCGAGCAGCCGGTGGGCCACCCGGGCCGGCTCGGCGATCCAGCGACCGACGTCGACCCGCCGGCGACCGACGCCCACCGGCTCGCGGAGGTGGGCCAGGGCGGCGCGGTGCGCGTCGAGGGCGGCGAGGAGGTCGTCGTCGTCACCGTCGCGCGCCACCAGCGCCAGGCGCACCAGGACGCGGCCGGCGAGCACCTCGCGCACCGTCCGCGCGAGGACCTCGACGGGCCAGCCGGCGTGGGGGGTGACGAAGGTGGCCCGCAGCACGTTGCCGGTGCCCGAGCCGAACAGCCGCAGGTTCCGGTTGGCCTCGAGGCCGGCGACCGCGTCGAGCTGCTCGCGGAGACGCTGCCCGGCCTCGTGCATCCGGGTGTGGTGGAGCTGCTCGGCGCCGACCGAGGCCCGGACCGCGGCGATGCCGCTCGGGTCGTCGGTGGCGGCGATCCGGCCGCGCAGGTCGACGAGCAGCTGGAGGCGGCGCGCCTCCGTGTAGGGCGCCAGCACCTCGGCCAGCAGCGAGCCGAGCTCGCGTGCCGAGCCGAGCGAGCGCACCGCGGTCGCGGAGGCCAGCGTGCCGGGGGCGGCGGCGCCGGCGCCGGCGGCCCGACGCGCTGGTCGGACGATGCCGCCCCCGCCGAGGACGACCTCGTCCGGTGCGGCGGCCGGCGCCTCGAGCAGCGAGGCCAGCTTCTCGGGGCCGAGCACGTCGCTGGCGGCGGCGGCGAGGTGCACGTCGTCCCACCGGCCGTCGGCCACGGCGGCGGCCAGGGCCCGGCCGAGCGGCTTGGTGGCATCGGGGCCGAGCAGGCCGCGCAGCACGCGGTCGGCGCCGCCGAGCCTGGTGGCGGCGTCGTCGCCCAGCAGCGCGAGGGCCAGCAGCAGCGCGTCGCGCCGGTCGGGGACCGGCACCACCTGGCCCCGTGCCGTGCGCTCGTCGCAGTAGGTGGCGCGGAAGCCGCCGGGCAGCTCGAGGCCGGCGTGCGCGACGTCGAGGCCGAGGTCGGCCACCAGGACGTCGACCACGGAGAAGGCGTCGCTGGCGGCGCGATCGGAGGTCCCGGCCGGTCCCACCACGACGACGTGGTCCCAGTCGGGGTCGAGCTCGACGAGGGCATCGACGTCGGCCGGTCCCTGCAACGGCATCAGGACGCGCCGCGCCCGGCCCCACACGGAGGCCTCGGTGACCTCGACGCCGTCGAGCACGAGGGGTGCGTGGGACGCCGGGGGCGCGGGGGAGCGGGAGGGAGCCGCCATGGGCGCGGATCGTAGGGCGGGGGCGGCACCTCGTCCCGGGAGATCGTCCCGCCCGGTGGGAACGGAGCGAGGGGGCCGCTAGCGTCGGCGCGGGGACGCCGGGGGGACCGGCGCCGTGACGCGACCGGGAGGCCGTGGTGCGCGACCAGCAGCAGCTCTACATCGACGGGGCGTGGGTGCCCTCCACCGGCACCGGCACGATCGACGTGATCGACGCCAGCACCGAGCAGGTCATCGGTCGCATCCCCGAGGGGACCGCCGCCGACGTCGACGCCGCCGTGGCGGCGGCCAAGGCCGCCTTCCCGGCGTGGGCCGCCACCTCCCGCGACGATCGGGCCAAGGTGCTCCAGGCGCTGGCCGAGGGCCTGGCCGCCCGCAGCGAGGAGATCGCCGAGGTGATCTCGCGCGAGGTCGGGATGCCGCTCTTCTACGCCACGCTCATCCAGGCCGGCCTGCCGGCCAACAACATGGCCAAGCACGTCGAGATGCTGAGCTCGTTCGCCTTCGAGGAGCGCATCGGCAACTCGCTGATCGTGCGCGAGCCCGTCGGCGTGGTGGGCGCCATCACGCCGTGGAACTACCCGTTGCACCAGATCGTCTGCAAGGTCGCCCCCGCCCTGGCCGCCGGCAACACGGTCGTGCTCAAGCCCAGCGAGGTGGCGCCGCTCAACGCCTTCATCCTGGCCGAGATCATCGACGACGCCGGCCTGCCGGCCGGCGTGTTCAACCTCGTGACGGGCGTCGGCCCGGTGGTCGGCGAGGCCATCGCCGCCCACCCCGACGTCGACATGGTCTCGTTCACCGGGTCGACGCGAGCCGGCAAGCGGGTCAGCGAGCTCGGGGCCCAGACCGTCAAGCGCGTCCACCTCGAGCTGGGCGGCAAGTCGGCCAACATCATCCTCGACGACGCCGACCTCGAGCGGGCCATCCCGCCGGGCGTCCAGTTCGGCTGCTACCTCAACTCGGGCCAGACCTGCTCGGCGCTCACCCGGATGCTCGTCCCGCGCGACCTGCAGGACCGCGTCGTCGAGCTGGCGGTGGCCAAGGCCGAGTCGCTGAAGGTCGGCCCGGCCGACAGCGGTGCCGACCTGGGTCCGCTGATCTCGGCCACCCAGCGCGACCGCGTTCGCGGCTACATCCAGCAGGGCATCGACGAGGGCGCCCGACTGGTGACGGGTGGCCCCGAGGCCCCCGAGGGCCTCGACACCGGCTACTTCGTGCAGCCGACGATCTTCGCCGACGTCACTGCCGACATGACCATCGCCCAGGAGGAGATCTTCGGCCCGGTGCTGTGCATCCTGCCGTACGACTCCGAGGACGAGGCGGTCGAGATCGCCAACAGCACGGTCTACGGCCTGGCCGGTGGCGTGCAGTCCGGCGACCAGGAGCGGGCCCTGGCGGTGGCCCGCCGCCTGCGCACCGGCCAGGTCGAGGTGAACGGGGGCGCCTACAACATCGAGGCGCCGTTCGGCGGCTACAAGCAGTCCGGCAACGGCCGCGAGCTGGGGCCGTTCGGCCTCGAGGAGTTCTGCGAGGTCAAGGCGATCCAGCTGCCGGCCTGAGCCCCGGGCCCGACGCCCGAGGGGCTCCCGGCCCGAATCGCGGCGCGGGTGGCGGGCTACGCTCCCGCCATGCCGCGCCTGCGATGGGGACCTCTGGTGGCGTGGAGCGCGCTGGGGACGCTGATCTGCGTCGTCCTGGTCCTCACGAACCTGTCGGCCACCCTCGACAACCTCGGCCACCTGGTCGACACCAAGCCCGGCAGCGTGGCCGCGCCCGTGCTCGAGGCCGACCTCGGCCCCGAGGCGGTCAAGGAGGGCGGCAACCACGACGGCGCCTTCTTCTACGTCCAGGCGCGCAACCCCTTCGACCTGGGCGCGGCGGCGCCCTTCGTCGACCGCCCCCACTACCGCCTCCAGCGCCTGGGCTACCCGTTGGCGTCCTGGCTGCTGCACCCCACCGGCGGGGGGTGGGGCCTGCTGTGGGCGATGTTCGCGGTGGGCGTGCTGTCGGTCTTCTTCGGCGGGATCGGCACCGGCGCGCTCTCCCAGACCTGGGAAGGGCCGTCGTGGCCGGCGGTGATCTTCCCGACGATGCTCGGGTCGATCCTCTCGCTGCGCATCTCGGTGGCCGATCCGATGGCGCTCGCGCTGGCGGTGTGGGCGATCGTCGCCATCGTTCGCGGCCGCCTCGCCCTGGCCCTGGTCGCAGGCGTGGCGGCGGCCCTCACGCGCGAGCCCATCCTGCTCGTGTTCGTGGGCGTGCTCCTGGCCCGCCGCGACCGGCAGGCGGTGGCCCTCGTCGCCGTCCCGGCCGCCGCCGTGCTGGCCTGGGGCGTGGTGGTGCGCCTCGCGGTGCAGAACCCGGGTGAGTACATCGCCGAGTTCGGCGTGCCGATGCAGGGCATCGTCGAGTCGGGCCGGTTCTGGGCCCAGGGCTTCGAGCCGCTGGGCCTGATCGCCTTCGTGGTCGGCCTCGCCGCGGCGGTGGCGGCCCTCGTCCGGCGGGGGCTGCGCCACCCGCTGTCGTGGGTGGTCATCCTGCAGATCGCCTTCCTCGTGGTGCTCAAGGTCAGCGTCCTGGCGCCCGAGCGCAACGCTTCGCGCGCGGTGATGCCGATGATGATCTTCGGCCTCGTCATGCTCGCCACACCGGCGGCCGCCCGGCTGACGCCCACCTACGGCGTCCGCCGGTTGGTGGCCGCCACCCCGGTCGGCGACCGCGAGCCGTCGGGCTGATCGCCGCGCCGCCACCTCCCCGACCCTGAGCCCGGCCGGTCGCGGCGCGATTCGGCGCGCTCGGGCCGACCGCGCCACGATGGCCCGGGCGGCCGACGGACCGGGGAGGATCGTGCAGCGCCAGAGGGGGGTGTTCGGCCGGGGCGTGCGCCTGGTGGCGCGCTACGTCCGCGCCCAGCCGGTCACCTACGCCGTCTCCATGGTCGGGGCCACGGTCTACGCCGGGGCCGCGGTGGCCACCACGGTCGTGCTCGGTCGGGCGACCAACGAGGTGGTGGTGCCCGCCTTCTCCACCGGCACGACCGCCGAGCAGGTGCGCGGCGCGGCGCTGGCGCTGTTCCTGATGGGCCTCCTGCGGGCCGTGTCGATCGTCCTGCGGCGCTACATGGCCGCGCTCACCACGTTCCGCACCCAGGCATCGCTGCGGCGGTCGGTCACCGACCGCTACCTCGAGGTGCCGCTCTCGTACCACCGGTCCCGTCCCACCGGCGAGCTGCTCGCCCACGCCGACGCCGACATCGTGGCGGCCACCGAGGTCCTGAACCCGCTGCCGTTCAGCGTCGGCGTGATCGTGCTGGTGGTGTTCGCGGTGGCGAGCCTGCTGCTCGTCGACCCGGTGCTGACGGCCGTGGCGGTGCTGCTGTTCCCGTCGCTCGCCCTGCTGAACCGCGTCTACACCCGCCGCGTCGAGCAGCCGGTGGCGGTGGTGCAGGAGAAGGTCGGCCAGGTGAGCCGCATCGCCCACGAGTCCTTCGACGGCGCCCTGGTCGTCAAGACGCTCGGGCGGGCCGACGACGAGGTGGCCCGCCTGGCGGTGGCCGCCGACGAGCTGCGCGTCGCCCGGGTGGGGGTCGGCCGGATCCGCGGCGTGTTCGAGCCGGCGATCGACGCCATCCCCAACATCGGGATCATCGTGCTGTTGCTCGTCGGCTCCTACCAGGTCACGTCGGGCAACCTCAGCGCCGGCGGCCTCGTGCAGGCGGTCGCCCTGTTCGGCCTGCTGGCCTTCCCCATGCGGGTCGTCGGCTTCTTCCTCCAGGAGCTGCCCCGTGCCGTGGTGTCGTCGGAGCGGATCGACCGGGTGCTCGCCGAGCCCGACGCGCCGGCGCCCGACCCCGGCGCCGAGGTCGCGCTGCCCGACGGCCCTCTGGGGGTGGCCTTCGACGACGTGCACTTCGCCTACGAGCCGGAGGTCCCCGTGCTCGACGGGGTCACCTTCGCGGTGGAGCCGGGCGAGATCGTGGCCATCGTCGGCAGCACCGGCAGCGGGAAGTCCACCATCTGCGAGCTGCTGGCCCGCGCCGCCGATCCCGACCGGGGCGCGGTCTCGGTGGGGGGCGTGCCCCTCTCCCGCGTGGCCCCCGACGAGCGCCAGGCGGCGGTGGCCCTGGTCTTCCAGGAGACCTTCCTGTTCGCCGAGACGGTGCGCGAGAACGTCACGCTCGGCGCCGGCCTCGCCGACGACGAGGTCCGGACGGCCCTGGTGGTGGCCCGGGCGGCGGGCTTCGTCGACGAGCTGCCCGCCGGTGAGGCCACGGTCGTGGGCGAGCGCGGGGTGACCCTCTCGGGGGGTCAGCGCCAGCGGGTGGCGTTGGCCCGGGCCCTGGTGCGCGGGCCCCGGGTGCTGGTGCTCGACGACGCCACGTCGGCGGTCGACCCCGTCATCGAGGCCGAGATCCTCGGCGGCCTGCGCGAGACGCTCGACACCACCACCCTGGTGGTGGCCCACCGCACCTCGACCATCGAGCTGGCCGATCGCGTGGTGTTCCTCGATGGCGGCCGGGTGGCCGCCGTCGGGCCGCACCGCGAGCTGCTGGCCCTGCCGGCCTACGAGCGGATCGTGCGCGCCTACGAGGCGGAGCGGTCGTGACCGCATCGAGCCGGGGGTCGACCTCGGGCCGGCGGTCGACCTCGGACGGGGCCGGAGCCGGTGCGGTGGCGGACGAGCACGCTGCGCTCGTCGAGCACTTCGACGAGGCCGGCGACCTCGCCCGCTTCGACGACCCGTCGGCCGACCTGCTGGCGGGGTCCGGCGACGGCGGAGACGTCGTCACCGAGACCGGCGGCGCGATGGCCGTCCTGCGACGGGGCTTCGCCACCAGCCCCGAGCTGAAGCGCGGGATCGCCTTCACGGTGGCGATGGCGCTGGTCGGGGCGGTCGGGCGCATCGTCATCCCGGTCCTCATCCAGCAGATCCTCGACAAGGGCATCGTGGGCGCCGACGGCTTCCGACCCGGGTTCACCTTCGCGGCCTGCGGGCTCGCGCTGGTGGTGGTCCTCGTCGTGATGGCGCTCAGCCGCGTCACCTACGTCCGACTGGTCGAGGCGGCCGAGGCGATGCTGTGCAACCTCCGCGTCCGGGCGTTCGGCCACATCCACTCGCTGAGCGTCGCCGACCACAACGAGGCGAAGCGGGGCGTGCTCACCGCCCGCGTCACCAGCGACATCGAGACGATCGCCCGCTTCGCCCAGTGGGGCGCCATCGCCTGGATCGTGAACTCGATCGTGATCGTCGGCGTGCTGGCGGTGATGGCGGTGTACTCGTGGCAGCTCGCGCTCGTGACCGTCGTCGTGCTGGCACCGCTGCTGCCCTTGATGCGGAGCCTGCAGCGCCGCCAGCTGCGGGCCTACGACACGGTGCGGACCCGGGTCGGCCAGACGCTGTCGGCCATCTCCGAGGCGGTCATGGGGGCCGGCGTCATCCGGGCCTACGGCATCACCGGCCGGACCCGGCGCGTGGTGCACGGCGCGATCGACGACCAGTACCGCGCCGAGGTGTCCGCCGCTCGGTACTTCGCCATGCTCTTCCCGCTCGGCGACATCTTCGGCGGTGCCGCGCTGGCGCTCGTGCTCGGGATCGGGGCGTGGTGGGGACCCGGCTGGGGGCTCGACGTGGGCTCGCTGATCGCCTGCCTCTTCCTCGTCAACCTGATCCTGTCGCCCATCGCCGAGCTCGGCGAGGTCCTCGACCAGACCCAGACCGCCATCGCCGGCTGGCGCAAGGTGCTCGACGTGCTCGACCTGCCCGTCGAGGTGGTCGAGCCCGAGCCCGGGGTGGTGCTCCCCGGTGGCTCGCTGGCCGTCCGGGCCGAGGCACTCGAGTTCGCCTACCGCGAGGGCGGTCGCGTGCTGCACGGCATCGACGTGGAGCTGCCGGCGGGCATCGACGTGGCGGTGGTGGGCGAGACCGGGTCGGGCAAGACCACCTTCGCCAAGCTCCTCTGCCGCCTCGCCGACCCCACCGGTGGTCGCATCCTGCTGGACGGGGTCGACCTGCGCGAGGTGGCGCCGGCGTCGCGGCACGAGGCCGTGCGGATGGTGCCCCAGGACGGCTTCCTGTTCGACGCCACGGTGGCCGACAACGTGGCCATGGGCCGGCCCGGCGCCACCCGGGACGACGTGGTCGGGGCCTTCGCCCGCCTCGGCCTCGACCGGTGGGTCGCCGGCCTGCCCGACGGGCTCGACACCGAGGTGGGGGAGCGGGGGGAGAACCTGTCCGTCGGCGAGCGCCAGCTGGTGGCGCTGGCCCGGGCCCAGCTCGCCGACCCCGGCCTGCTGATCCTCGACGAGGCCACCTCGGCGGTCGACCCCGAGACCGAGCGGGCCCTCACCTCGGCGCTGGCCCGGCTGGCCGAGGGCCGCACCACCGTGTCGGTCGCCCACCGCCTCTCCACCGCCGAGGCCGCCGACCTCGTCCTCGTGTTCGACGGCGGCCACGTCGTCGAGCGCGGCACCCACGACGAGCTGGTCGCCGCCGGTGGTCGCTACGCCGACCTCTACGAGAGCTGGCTGGGCAACACCGGGCAGGGGCCGGGTCGCGGTCCCGACGCCGAGCGCCCGGGCGTGGCCGCCGACCGGCGGGACGGCTGAGGTGCGCCTGCTCGTCACCGGCGCCAGCGGCTTCGTCGGCCGGGCCGTGGTGGCCGCCGCCCTGGCGTCGTCGGCGGTCGACGAGGTGATCGGCACCCGGTTCGGCTCCCCACCGCCACCCGGCACCGAGGCGGCGCGGTGGGAGGTGGTCGACCTGGCCGACCCCGACGCGGGCCGCCGCCTCGTCGCCGCCACCACGCCCGACGCCGTCGTGCACACCGCCTACGTCGAAGGCGGCCCCCTGCTCGACCCGGTCACCGCGTTGGCCCCGGGCGCGCTGGCGGCGGCGACTGCCGGCCGGGCCCGCTTCGTGCACGTCTCCACCGACGTGGTGTTCGCCGGCGACGTGGCCGACGGCACCACCTACGTCGAGGACGACCCGGTCGGACCGGTCCACGCCTACGGCCGGGCCAAGGCCGAGGCGGAGCGGCGGGTGCTCGCCGCCGACCCGGCGGCGGTGGTGGCCCGCACGTCGCTGGTCTACGACGGGGGTTCGGCGCCCGAGGCGTGGAGCCGCCACGAGCGGCAGGCGCTGGCCGTGGCGGCCGGGGAGGTGGACATGGCGTTCTTCGACGACGAGTGGCGGGCGCCGATCGCGGTGGTCGACCTGGCCGGCACCCTGCTCGCGCTCGCCGCCGATCCCGACCCGTGCTGGACCGGGATCCACCACGTCGCCGGCCCCGAGCCCGTCACCCGCCTCGACCTCGCCCGCCGCATGGTGGCCGCCCACGGCGGCGATCCCCGCCGGGTGCCCGGCGCCTCGGTGGCGTCGGTGGCCGCCCCTCGGCCCCGGTGCTGCGTGCTGGTCGCCACGCGTGGCCGCCCGTCGTCTGCCCCCGTCGTCCGGGGCGTCGGCGAGGTGCTCGGGGCCGCACCGCTCCCGCCACCACGCACCTGGCCCGGCGAGCCGCCCCCGGCCGCCCCCCGATTCGTGGCCCCCCGGCCCGCTGAGTAGGTTTCTGCGGTGGTTCTCGGCCGCCTCGGGGGTGGCCCGCTCGACTCGGAGGAAACCGTGAACGATCCCGTGCGCGTGGCTGTCACCGGTGCAGCTGGCCAGATCGGCTACAGCCTGCTGTTCCGCATCGCCTCGGGGCAGATGCTCGGCCCCGACCAGCCGGTCATCCTGCAGATGCTCGACATCACCCCGGCGATGGACGCGCTCAAGGGCGTGGCCATGGAGCTCGAGGACTGCGCCTTCCCGCTGCTCGCCGGCATGGTGCAGACCGACGACCCGAACGTCGCGTTCGGCGACGTCTCCTACGCCCTGCTCGTCGGTGCCCGCCCGCGGTCCAAGGGCATGGAGCGCAAGGACCTGCTCGAGGCCAACGGCGCCATCTTCACCGTGCAGGGCAAGGCGCTGTCCGACAACGCCGCCCCCGACATCAAGGTGCTCGTGGTCGGCAACCCGGCCAACACCAACTCGCTCATCGCCATGAACAACGCGCCCAACATCCCGAACGAGCGCTTCACCGCGATGACCCGGCTCGACCACAACCGAGCCATCGCCCAGGTGGCGCTCAAGACCGGGACCACGGTGAACGACGTCAAGAAGATGACGATCTGGGGCAACCACTCGGCCACCCAGTACCCCGACCTGTTCCACGCCGAGGTGAACGGCACCATCGCCGCCGACGCCATCGGCGACCAGGGCTGGATCGAGTCCACCTTCCTGCCCACCGTCCAGCAGCGAGGCGCCGCCATCATCGAGGCCCGCGGCCTGTCCAGCGCCGCCTCGGCGGCCAACGCCGCCATCGACCACGTCCGCACCTGGGCGCTCGGCAGCGCCGAGGGCGACTGGGTGTCGATGGCGATCCCCTCCGACGGCAGCTACGGCGTGCCCGAGGGCCTCATCTCGTCGTTCCCGGTCACGTGCTCGGGCGGCGCCTACTCGATCGTCCAGGGCCTCGAGCACGACGACTTCTCGCAGGCCAAGATCGACGCCAGCGTCGCCGAGCTGGGCGAGGAGCGCGACGCCGTCCGCGAGCTCGGCCTCATCTGATCGCCCGGGGTCGCCCGGCGCCCGGCGTTAGCCTCGCCGGGTGCCGAGCGTTCCGATCCGGGGCATCGCCGTCCGCTCGCTGGGGGTGGCGGTCGCCGCCCTCGCCTTCCACCTGGTGCTGGTGGCGTCCCTGCTGGCCCAGGCCGACGGGCGGGTCGACAGCTTCGTGAAGTTCGGGGCCGAGGGCTCCAACGCCGAGCTGGCGGCGAGGGTGCTCGGCCAGCCGGTCGTGCACCCGACGGTCGAGTCCCACGACGGCGTGCGGTTCTGGGTGCTGGCACGGGATCCGCTCCTGCTCGACCCGTCCGGCACGGCCGCCGCCCTCGACTTCCCCGCCTACCGCGGCCAGCGCATCCTGTACCCCTGGCTGGTGCAGCCGTGGCGCCTGGGCGGCGAGTGGTCGCTGCTGTGGGGCATGGTCGTCACCAACCTGCTCGTCGTGGCCGGCGGCACCTACGCCACGGCCCGCCTGGCCGCCGATCGGCGCGCCTCGCCGTGGGTCGGGTTGGTGTTCGCCCTCGACCCGGCGGTGCAGCTCTCGGTCATGTACGACCTCGCCGACGCCCTCGCCACCGCGTGCGTCGTCACCTTCGTGCTGCTGGTCCGCCGCCGGCGGTGGGGCTGGGCGGCGGCGGCCGCCACCGCCGCCGTGCTCGCCAAGGACACCAGCCTGCTCCCGGTGCTGGCCGTCGCGCTCTTCGGGGCCGGCATCGCTCGTCGCGAGCGCGCGGCGCTGGCCGTGCCCCCGCTGCTGGTGGTCGGGGCGTGGACCCTCTACCAGCGCAGTCGGCTGGGGTGGGGGACGAGCAACGTGTCGGGCAACCTGGTGCCCGTCCCCTTCGCCGGCTGGCTCGACGCCGCTCGCTACGGCTGGGCGGTCAACGGGGCGTACGACGACGCCCTGGTCGGCTTCGTCGTGCTCGCCCTCGCCGTGGTCGTGGTGGTGCGCTGGTGGCGGCGCCGCAGCCTCGAGCTGCTGGCCTGCCTCCCGGTCGCGCTGGCCACCCCGTTCCTCGCCTTGTCGGTGGTCAACGTCAACGTGAACTCGCTGCGCAGCCTCGGTCCGGTGGTGGTGCTGCTCGTGGTCGACCTGTTCGCCCAGCGCGCCGAGCGGGAGCAGCCTGCCGAGCTGGCACCGGCTACTTGAGGAACTTCGACGTGGTGTTGTCGGCCAGCACCTTGCCGCCGGTCTGGCAGGTGGGGCAGTAGCTCACCGTGTAGGCGTTGTACTCGACGCTGCGGACCTGATCGCCGCAGACCGGGCACGGCTCGCCGGCCCGGTGGTGCACGGCGCCGGGCCGCTCCTTGGACGAGCTCATGTCGGTGCGACCCCGCTCGGAGGCGAGCGACTCGTCGATGCAGGCGTGGATGCCCTCGAGCAGGCGGGCTCGCTCGTCGGCGCCGAGCTTGCCGGCGTTGGCGAAGGGGGAGATGCGGGCCCGGTGGCAGATCTCGTTCGCCAGCCGTCGCCCGATGCCGGCCACGATCGACTGGTCGCGCAGGAGGCCGTGGATGCGCATGGACCGTCCGTCGAGCACGGCGTCGAGGCCGGCGGCGTCGAGCCGGTCGGCGTCGGGGCCGAGGTGGGCGAGCGGCTCCTGGTCGTCGGGATCGCCGGACACGACCCACACGCCGGCCCGCTTCTCGGTGCCGGCCTCGGTGAGCAGCAGCGCCCGGCCGTCGTCGAAGGTCCACCGGGCGAGGCCGCCGCGGGGCTTGGCCGACTGCTTCTCGTCGGGCTTGAGGCGCCCGCCCTGCATCAGGTGGACGACGAAGGTCACCGCCGGGAACCGCAGCAGCAGGTGCTTGCCCCGGTGGCCCACGGCCTCGAGCGGCGTGCCGATCGCTTCGTCGGGGGCGGGGGCGTAGGTCTTGAGCGCGGTGAACGTGAGCGCCCGGAAGGCGCTCAGCTCGCTGCCGGCGTAGGCCTCGTCGAGGCGCTCGGCGTGGGCGGCGATCTCGGGGAGCTCGGGCACGGTCGGCTCGTCACGACCAGGCGGTGCGGGCGCGCACGGCGGCGAAGGCGTCGGTCAGCCGATCGAGGACGCCGGCGCGAGCGACGAGGGCACCGACGTCGCCGCCGAGGCGCAGGTCGCCGCGCAGGAAGGCGGCCTGGGCGCTGTCGTCGCCCCGAGCGATGGCGGCGGCGACGGCACGGTCCTGGGTGAAGGTGATGGTGGGGCGGTCGGCCGGACCGGGTCGCACGCGCACCGTGCCGTGGTCGACGACCACGTGCCACGTCGTGCCGTCGGTCAGGGCCTGCTCGACGACGAGGTCGAGGCCGGCACTCGCCTCGGCCAGCGCGGCGTCGTCGCGCGCCGCGTCGTCGAGCGCGGCGATCCACTCCTCGCTGCCGAAGGTGAGCACGGCGCCAGGCTAGCGATCCGCGCTTCCGCTTCGGCCGGTCGCCGGTGGCGGGTACCCTGCGCCGATGATCGAACGGGGGACGGGGACCAAGGTCTTCGACGCGCCGGCGGTGCGGGGCCGCTGGAAGGTGATGGAGGGGCCGGGCGACGTGCTCGACCTCATGGACGACGGGGCCGAGGGGGTGGTGGTCGTCGTCCGCGACGCCGGTGCCACCTTCCTCTCGCCGATCTTCCACGAGCTGGCCGGGGTGGTGTGCACGGCGGGCACGCCGCGCAGCCACATCGGCATCGTGAGCCGCGAGTTCCAGGTGCCGTGCATCATGGGCCTGGCCTTCACCGCCGACGAGCCCACCGACGGAGACGAGGTCGAGCTCGACTGCAGCGGCGAGCAGGGCGTGCTCCGTGCCTGAGGCCACCGGCGGTGCCGCCGAGGCCGGCCGGCCCGACACCCCCGCGGCTCGGCGGGCCGAGGCCGATCGGCTGATCGCCTACCACTCGCCGATCTCCCAGCGCCTCACCATCGAGCGCACGTCGTACTCGTCCCAGCTCATCCCGGTGACGCCCTACATCCTCGTGGCCTGCGCCGAGGCCTTCCTGCGCTACCCGGAGATGATGCGGACGATCGATGCCGCCATGCCGGCCGAGCAGATCGGCCTGGCCGGTCACCGACCCGGGTCGAACGTCAACTCGGTGTACCTGTGGTCGATCGCCAACTTCTTCCTCACCGGGCGCAAGGTGCTCACGGCCATGGACCCGTCCATGGACGACCCCGAGGCCGCGTACACCGTGCTCGACTTCTGGGAGCGCGCCGCCATGGCGTTCCGTGGTGACGGCACCCGCCAGGCCGACGACGCCGGTGGCATCGTCCGCCCGTACCCGGCCGAGGTGGTCGACGCCCTGCTCGCCGGCGTGCACGACGTCGACGACGACGAGCGGGCCCGCATCAAGCGGTTCAACGCCACCCTGGTGAACCACCTGTTCCTGCTCTACTTCGACACCCGCGTGGGCACCGGCGACACCGGTCCCTACCCGCTGCCCGACGGCCGCGTCCTGCTCGTGCGCGACGCCTACCGCATCGGTCAGAGCGACTTCTGGTGGTCCGACGTGGCCGCGGACGTCCCCTACGGGAGCCTCACCATGGCGCTCGTGCTCGACGGGGTCGACCTGCGGATCACCGACTTCGGCACGGCCATCACCGCCCCGGAGGACTACCTCGACCACCTCGTGGGGTTCGGCCTGTTCACCACCGACACCCCCGACGGCTCGCTGGCGCCGGTGCCCGCCGGCGCCGTCGACGACCTCGTCCCGATCCTGCGGCGCGTGAACGCCCAGCACTACCGCAACGTCGCCGCCATGACCCGCGACGAGATGATCCGTTGCGGCGCCTACGTGTACTTCACCTTCCTGCGCCCCTTCGCCGAGGTGGCCGGCGTCGCCGACCAGCTCGACTGGACGGTGCCCAAGGCGTTGCCCGAGCCGGTGTACGAGCTCATCTCCTCCCTCGACGAGGTCGAGCTGCCGCCGCCCGATCCCGACGTGCCCTACTACCCACCGCTGGCCTGATCGGCGGTGCGGTGGTCCGATCGGTGTCGTTCGGTCGGCCCCGGGGCGAGCGCCCCGTCAGCCCGGTGCTCCGGCCGGGGCAGGTACCTTGTCGCCCAGGTCGGGTCGGCCGACGCGACGACGGTGCGGACAGGAGCGAGCGATGGGTTTTCTCGACGACGTGAAGCGCGGGGCGGACAACCTCGCCACCTCGATCAACCAGGGTGTGTCCGGGACGCAGCAGCGCTGGGCGTTCGACTCCCTGCTGCGCGACCTCGGCGTCCTCGTGTACCGCGAGCGCAGCGGCCAGCCGCTGCCCGACCAGCAGCAGCAGGTCGATCGCATCATGGGCGAGATCCAGGCCAAGCTGACCGCCGGCGAGCAGATCGACCTGTCGCTCAAGACCCTGCCGGCCCCGCCCCCGCCGCCCGGCGGCGCGGTGCCGCCGCCGCCGGGTGCCGCCGTCCCGCCGCCTCCGCCGGGTGGTGCGATCCCGCCGCCTCCGCCGGGTGCGGTGCCGCCGCCGCCGGGTGCGGCTGTCCCGCCGCCTCCGGGTGCGGCCGTTCCAGCGCCTCCCGGTGCCGTGCCGCCTCCGCCTGCACCGGCTGCGGTGCCGCCGCCTCCCGGTGCCATCCCGCCCCCTCCGCCGCCGGCGGGCGCGCCCGGCGGCCTCGTGCCCCCGCCGCCGGCCCCCGAGGCGCCGGCCGAGGGCGACGCGCCTCCGGCGTGAGCCGGCGGCCGCGGTGACCACGGGTCACCCGGCCAGGCGGACCTCCACCTCGTCGTCGGCCGTGGGGCGCAGCGCCACGACCGGTGCCAGCGGCTCGTCGTCGTCGGCGGCGTGCCCGCGCTCGGCCCGGTCGAGCGCCCGCCAGGCGACCGCCACCGTGACCACCGCAGCCAACCCGCCGATGGCGATGGCCGCCCGCGGCCCGAACCGCTCGCCGAGGAGGCCGGCGATGGGGCCGCCGATCGGCGTGGTGCCGAGCAGCGCCATGGCGTACAGCGCCATCACCCGGCCCCGCAGTGCGTGGGGCACCACGGCCTGTACGGTGGCGTTCGAGCCGGCCAGGAACAGGGCGCTGGCCATGCCGACGAAGGGCAGGACGGCCAGGGCGACGGCCATCGAGGGCGCGGCCGCGAGGAGCAGGGTGACCGTCCCGAGGGCCAGGCCGGCGAACCCGAGCCGCCGGTGCGAGCCCCGGTTGGTGGCTGCCGCCACCAGGCCGCCGACGACGGCCCCGGTGCTCATCGCCGCCAGCAGCAGCGCGTAGCCCTCGGCGCCGGCCCCGAACGTGAACCGGGCCAGCAGCGGCAGGGTCACCTGGAACTCGTAGGTGATCGTCCCGATCACCGCGAGCACCACCAGCGGCGTGCGCAGCTCGGGCGCCCGCCAGATGGTGGCCAGTCCGCCGCCGTCGCGGCGGCCGGAGGTCCGGCGTCGCCCCCGCCCCGAGCCGTCGGCCGGGAGGGGCCGCACGTGCATGGCCACCAGCGCCGCCAGGCAGGCCAGGTAGCTGGCCGCGTTGAGCAGGAAGCAGGCGGCCACGCCCAGCGTGCCGATGACGATGCCGGCGAGGGTCGGACCGACCACCTTGGCCGAGCTCAGCACCAGCCCGTTGAGGGCGAGGGCGTTGGGGAGCCGCTCGGGACCCACCAGCTCGACCACGAGGGCCTGGCGGGCGGGGACGTCGAAGGCGTTGGCGACGCCGAGCACGCCGGCGGCGGCGAACACCATCCAGAGCTCGATCCCACCGGTGAGCACCAGCAGCCCGAGCACCAGGGCGGCCGTCCCGGCGACGGTCTGGGTCAGCAGCAGGAAGCGGCGCTTGTCGACGCGGTCGGCGACGGCGCCGGCGACGGGGCCCAGCAGCAGGAGCGGGAGGAACTGCACGGCCACGACGGCGCCCAGCAGGGCACCGCTGCCGGTCAGCTCGATCACCAGCCACGACTGGGCGACGGTCTGCATCCACGTGCCCGACAGCGACACGACCTGGCCGGTGAAGTACAGCCGGTAGTCCCGGCTGCGCAGGGCGTCGAAGGTGCGCCCACCGATGGCCCGGACGCGCGTCACGGTGAGCCGTCGATGAGCTGTTGCAGGAGCGGGAGCGTGGCGGCCAGGCGCGTGCGCTCGGCCGGGGCGAGGTCGGCCAGTCGGCCGCGCAGCCACGCCTCCCGATCGCTGCGGATGTGCTCGAGCACGCGGCTGCCGAGCGGGGTGACCTGGACGAGCGCGCTGCGCTTGTCGGTGGCGTGGGCGGTCCGCTCGACGTACCCCTCGCCCTCGAGGGCGCCGACGATGCGGCTCACCGACGGCGGCTGCACGTTCTCGACCTCGGCCACGCGGCGCAGGGTCATCGGGCCGTGGCGCTCGATGGTGGCGAGGGTCGACAGCTGGGAGGGCGTGATGTCGTGGCTGCCGTGGCGGCGCAGCTGGCGGGCCAGGCGCATCACGGCCAGGCGCAGGGCGGTGACCAGCTCGGGGTCGACCTCGTCGGTGCCGGTCGCTCGATCGTGCTGGCTGGCTCGTGCGCTCATGGGGACCGCCTCGTGTCGGGGAGGCCACCGGCCTGTCGCCGGCGCCTCGCTCGGAGCAACTACTTACCTATGCAAACTATTCCCTTAGCCTAGCGAACGATCTGGCGGACGGCACCGCACGGGGCACCGCGACGGCCGGCGGGCCGGGCAGACTCCCCGGATGCTCCGGATCGCCAGCCACGTGGGGGACGCCGACGCGATCGGCCTGCCGGAGGACCTGCGGGCCGAGGTGGTGGTCGAGGCGGTGCGGGTCAAGGCCGACGTCGACCCGTCGGCCCGCTTCGACGCCGTGCTCACGGTGCCGTGGGGCACGCCCAACCTGCCGGCCCTGCTCGGGCGGGGCGTCACGTGGGTCCACGTGACCGGGACCGGCGTCGACGCCTTCCCGTTCGAGCTGCTCGGCGACCGCGTCCTGACCAACAGCCGCGGCGCCAGCGCCGTCCCCATCTCCGAGTGGGTGCTGGCGACGATGCTCGCCTTCGAGAAGGACCTGCCCGGGGTGTGGGAGCGGATCTCGCCGGAGCGGTGGCGGGAGGGGATCGAGCTCGGCGGCCTCGCCGGGCGGCGGGTGGCGGTCATCGGGCTGGGCGGCATCGGCGCCCGGGTGGCCCGGCTGGCGCTGGCCTTCGACGTGGAGGTCGTCGGCGTGCGTCGCCGCCCCGAGCCCAGCCCGGTGCCGGGGGTCGAGGTCGTCGCCGATCTCGACGTCGCCCTGGCCGGCGCCCACCACGTGGTGGTCGCCGCCCCGCTGACCGCGGCCACCCGAGACCTCGTGGGGCGGGAGGCCTTCGCCGCCATGACCCCCGGCGTCCACCTGGTCAACGTGGCCCGGGGCGGCCTCGTCGACCAGGACGCCCTGCGGGTCGCGCTCGACGACGGCACCGTGGCCCGGGCCTCGCTCGACGCCGTCGAGCCCGAGCCGCTGCCGGCGGGGCACTGGCTCTACGACCACCCCGCCGTCCGGCTCAGCCCGCACGTGTCGTGGAGCGGTCCCGGCGCCATCGCCACCCTGATGGAGGACTTCGTCACCAACTGCCGCCGGCGCCTGGCCGGCGAGCCCCTCGTCAACGTGATCGACCCCACCGTCGGCTACTGACTCGCCCACCGGCGGGGCGGTCATCCGGTGCGGCGAGGTCTGGCAGGCTGGCGCCATGGCCCTCGAGATCCCCGCGCCGAACCCCGCCGACGAGTCGCCCCACGAGTCGGGTCCCGAGGAGCTGTGGAACGAGTCGTGGTACTTCGACTTCTGTCGTCCCGACGGCGGCCTCGGCGGCTACGTGCGCATCGGCAAGTACCCCAACCTCGGGGTGGTCTGGTACTGGGCCTGCCTCGTGGGCCCCGATCGCAAGCTGGTCACGGTCATCGACCACGAGGTGCCGCTGCCGTCGGGCTCGTCGCTCGAGGTGCGCCACGACGGGCTGTGGGCCGACCACAACATCGAGGAGCCGAACGAGCGGTGGAGCCTCGGGCTCGAGGCGTTCGCGGTCCAGCTCGACCACCCCGCCGACACCTACCACGGGGCCGCCGGCGAGCGGGTGCCGTTCGGCTTCGACCTCGAGTGGGAGACCGATGGCGAGGTCTTCCCGTTCCCGATCGGGTTGACCCGCTACGAGGTGCCCTGCACGGTCCACGGCGAGATCCAGGTGGGCTCCGACACCATCGCCTTCGACGGCTACGGCCAGCGCGACCACTCGTGGGGCCTGCGCGACTGGTGGGGCCTGGGCTGGTGCTGGACCGCCTTCCGCCTCGACGGCTCGGCCGAGCGCTTCCACGCCGTCACCACCAAGCCCGAGGGCCTGTTCGCCATGGGCTACCACCAGGCGCCGGGGGCGACCACCGAGGTCGTCACCCACTTCTCCACCCAGGAGCACCTCGACGGCGAGGGCATCCCCGACGGGCCCATCACCTACGAGCTGCGGGCCCAGGACGAGGGGGCGCCCACGCGGCGGATGACCGTCGACCCGATCGCATGGTCGCCCGTCCTGCTCGTGGCCCCCGACGGCCGCGAGGCCCGGTTCCCGCGGGCCATGTCCCGGTTCACCGACCTCGACACCGGCGACACCGGCCTGGGCTGGCTCGAGTTCGGCCAGCCACCCCCGCCGCCTCCGGCCTGAGCCCGGCCGCTCGGCGACGGCCTCCCGGCCGCTCGGCGACGGCCTCCCGGCCGCCCGGCCGGCAGCGAGGGCCTCGTCGGTGCTTCGATCCGCGGAGGGGGCCGAACTAGGGTGGTCCGATGCGTTCGCACGTCCTGGCCGCCATCTCGGACTGGCTCAACCCCCAAGAGCTGCTGAACAAGTTCGGCACCATCGGGCTGTTCCTGATCATCTTCGCCGAGTCCGGCCTGCTCATCGGCTTCTTCCTGCCGGGCGACTCCCTGCTGTTCACCGCCGGCCTGCTGTCGGCCGGCGGCAAGCTGGCCCCGCTGCCCGTCCTGCTGGTCGGGTGCTTCCTGGCGGCCTTCCTCGGCGACCAGGTCGGCTACATGTTCGGCAAGAAGGTCGGGCCGTCCATCTTCAGCCGCCCCGACTCCAAGCTGTTCAAGGTCGAGCACATCGAGAAGGCCCAGGCCTACTTCGACAAGCACGGCTCCAAGACGATCATCCTCGCCCGCTTCGTGCCGGTGGTGCGCACCTTCGCTCCCATCGTGGCCGGGGTCGGCAAGATGCACTACCGCACCTTCGTGGCCTACAACGTCGTCGGCGCCTTCATCTGGGCCGTCGGCGTCACCACCCTCGGCTACCTGCTCGGCGACCGCATCGGTCCCGAGAAGATCGACAAGTACCTGCTGCCGATCATCGCCGTCATCATCGTGCTGTCGCTGATCCCGGTGGCCATCGAGTACTTCCGCCACAAGCGCGAGCAGGCCCGCACCGCCACCGCCGACGAAGCGGCCTGATCCGCGCCGGGGCCTCAGGCCCCGAGCGCACCGACCGCGACCGGCCCGCCCGACGGATCGTTCGTCGGCTCGCCCGTCGGCTCGCTCGTCGCTCGACCTGTCGAGGGGCTCGTCTCGGGTGACGACGCCCACGCCGCGGCCAGGCGGGCCGCCGCCTCCTCGGCCTGGTCGGGGCCGACCGACGCGAAGGACAACCGCAGCCGGTCGGCGTGGCCGTCGCCACCGGGGCCGACGGCGAACGCCGATCCCGGGACGAACGCCACGCCGCCCGCGACGGCGCGGGGCAACAGGGCGGTGGTGTCGGTCCCGTCGGTGGCCCGGCCCCAGAGGAACAGGCCGCCCCGCACCGGAGGCAGCGCCAGCCGATCGCCGAGCGCCTCCTCGAGGGCGCGCCCCAGCGCGGCGGCCCGACGCGCATAGGTGCGCCGAGCCCGCTGCAGGTGGGCCAGGTGGGCGGCCTCGTCGGCGAGCAGGTGGGCGACCACGAGCTGGTCGAGGCCACCGGTGTGCAGGTCGGCGGCCTGCTTCAGCCGCACGGCGGCGGCGACGATCGGCCGGGGACCGATCGCCCAGCCGACCCGCAGGCCGGGAGCCAGCACCTTGGAGGCCGAGCCGATCCGGACGACGAGCTCGCCGTGGTCGGCCACCGGGGCCAGACCGGCGGCCGCCTCGTCGAACCACAGGTCCCGGTACGGGTCGTCCTCGAGCACGACCATGCCGTGGCGGTCGGCCAGCGCGCCCAGGGCCCGCCGGCGCTCGTCCGCGAGCACGGCCCCGGTGGGGTTGTGGAACGTCGGCACGACGTGCAGGGCCTTGGGCGAGCCGGTGCGAGCGGCTCGGTCGGGTCGATCGGCGCGCGGGGAGCGCCCGAGGGTCGTGGCCAGCGCGTCGACGTCGAGTCCGTCGCCGTCCGACGCGGCCGGTCGCACCACCAGCCCGGCTGCGGCCGCGGCCTGGACCGCGCCGAGGTAGCCGGGATCGGTGATGGCCACGGCGTCGCCCGGGTCGGCGACCGCCCGCAGCACCAGGTCGAGGGCCTGTTGGGCCCCGGAGGTCACCAGCACCTGGTCGACGGCGACGCCGTGGCGCGTCGCCAGCAGCTCCCGCAGCGTCTCGTCGCCCTCGGTGGGGCCGTACTGCAGGGCGGTCGGGCCCAGCCGGCCGCGGCGGCCGAGGGCGGCGTCCACCGCGGCGCCCACCGCGTCGGTGTCGAGCAGGTCGGCGGCGGGCAGGCCGCCCGCCAGCGACAGCACGCCGGGCCGGTCCACCACGGCGAGGATGTCGCGGATGGCCGACGAGGTGACGGCGCGGGCTCGGGCCGAGGTGGGGACGGTCGTGGTCATGGCTGCGATCGTGCGGGCTGCCGCCGCCGGGCGGGAGGTGCGCCGGATGCTGGTGCCGCGACCACCAGGGTCAGCTGCGGTGGGTGGACGAGGGCCACCCGATGCTGGTGCCGCCACCACCAGGCACGGCGGGCGTGGGTCTGGTGAAGTGGGGGGATGGTCCCCGGTCCCGACGACGTCGCTGCGGCTGCGACCGGCACCGGTGGCCCCGGCCCGGCCGATCGCACGGCTCGCCGCGTCGACCTGGCGGCGTTCCTCCGCCACCGCCGTGAGGCCATCGCACCGGCCGACGTGGGCCTGCCGGCCGGGCACCGCCGCCGGGCACCAGGCCTGCGCCGGGAGGAGGTGGCGATGCTCGCCGGGGTGTCGGTCACCTGGTACACGTGGCTCGAGCAGGGCCGTCCGATCAACGCCTCGCGCAGCGTCCTCGACGCCCTGGCCCGCACCCTGTTGCTCGACGACGCCGAGCACGCCCACCTGCTCGCCCTGGCCGACGACGGGTCGGCGCCCGAGCCGGTGCCGGGGGAGGCGGCGACGCTGCCACCGCCGCCCGACGCGCTGGTCCACCTGCTCGACGCCCTCGACCCCAACCCTGCGTACCTGCTCGGGCCCCGCTGGGAGTACCTCGCGTGGAACCGGGCCCAGGGGGCCCTGTACCCCGAGGCCGCCGACCTGCCCGAGGGCGAGCGCAACCTGCTGTGGATCGTGTTCGCCCGACCGGCGGTGCGGCGACTCATCGTCGACTGGGAGGCCGAGGCCCGCCACCTGTTGTCCCGCTTCCGGGCCGACACGGCCTCGCGCCGCCACGATCCCGTGGTGCGCGGGCTCATCGCCCGCCTGCGCGCCGGCAGCCCCGAGTTCGCCACGTGGTGGGACGACCAGGACGTGGCCGGGTTCCACACCCGCCTGCGCCGCTACGACCACCCGGTCGCCGGCCCGCTGACCTTCGAGTTCCAGCAGCTCACGTCTGACGAGTGGCCCGACGTGCGGGTGGTCGCCCAGCTGCCGGTCCCCGACGACGACAGCGCCGCCCGCCTCGCCGCCACCCTCGCGCCGTAGCCCCACGCCCCTCCCGCTCCACCCGCGGTCCACTCCTGCTCCGCCCCCGCCCGCTCTCTTCCGAGCGAACGTTGGAGGATCCGCGTCACCCCTCGACGCGAATCCTCCAAAGTTCGGGCGAGGGGAGGCGAGGGGGTGCCGGCGGGCGGGCTCGGCTCGAGTCAGGCGATCAGCGTGCCGTCCTCGATGCGCACCACGGCGTCGACCAGGTCGAGCGCCCGCTCGTCGTGGGTGGCCACCAGCACGGTGGCGCCGTTGCCGTGGGCGTGGTCGGCGAGCAGCTCGACCACGGCGCGGCCGCGGGCCCTGTCGAGGCTGGCGGTCGGCTCGTCGGCCAGCACCACCGGCGCCCCGGTCGCCAGGGCCTGGGCGACGCACAGCCGCTGGCGCTCGCCGCCCGACAGCTGGTCGGGGTAGCGGTCACCTCGGTCGGCGAGGTCGACGGCGGCCAGCAGCTCGGCGGCCCGGGCCCGATCGTCGGCGCCGGCCCGATCTCCGGCCACGATCCGGTGCAGCACCAGGTGCTCCTCGGCGGTGAGGAAGGGCACCGTCGAGGCGGCCTGCAGGACGAACGCGGCCCGGCGGGCCACGTCCACGTCCACGTCGCCGCTCGACCGGTGCAGGGGGTCGCCGAGCAGGCGCACCGTGCCCGCGGTCGGCGCCAGCAGCCCGCCGGCCACGGCGAGCATCGTCGTCTTGCCCGAGCCGCTCGGGCCGAGGAGGGCGACCAGCCGACCTGCCGGCAGGGACAGGTCGACGCCCCGCAGGACGTCGACCTCACCCCGGCGCACCGTCACGTCCTCCAGGGCGAGCGCGACGGCGGGCGTCGCACCGGCGGACGAGGTGGACGAGGCGGCGATCGTCGCGGTGGTCGTGGTGGTGGGCAGGCGGTGCACGGGGGCCTCCGGGGCGGTGGTGGGGTCGAGGGTCGGGGTGGTGGTGGCGGTGGCGGCGGTCATCGGGGCCTCCAGGTCGGGCAGGCGGACGGCGGTGGCTCGGCGGTCAGCCGATGCGGCCGAGGCTGAGCAGCGGGTCGACGGTGAGCAGGCGTCGCAGCGAGGTCGCCGAGCCGGCCACGGCGAGGACCACCAGCAGCCCGGCGGCGGCGAGGGCGTTGGTCGAGGTCAGGACGAAGGCGCCGGCGGGGAGCAGGGCGGCGGCGCCGGTGGCGGCGGCCAGCCCGAGGGCGACGCCCGCGACCGTCACGATCAGCACCTGGACCAGGTAGGCACCGAGCAGCAGGCGGCGGGAGGCGCCGCTGGTGCGCAGCACCGCCAGCGGGCCCTCCTTCTGCAGGGTGAGGACCCAGAACACCACGGCCACCAGCAGGGCGGCGATGGCGAACAGGAAGGCGCGCAGCATGCCGATGGTGCCGGTCTCCTCGGCGTAGCCGGGGACCGACGTGACCGCCGTGGCCGTGGTGACGACCTCGGTGCCGGCGCCGGTGGCGGCGCCGACGGCGTCGAGCGAGCCGGTGGTGCGCACCAGCACGGCGCCGGCCCGGTCGGGCACGGCCGAGCCGGCGGGGGAGAAGGGGGCGTACCGCAGCCGCTGCCAGGTCGACAGCGACGTGACGGCCACCGGGGCGTGCTGGATGGAGCCCAGGTCGTCGATGCCGACCACCGCCAGGCGGAGGTCGCCGGGGGCGACCGTGACGGTGTCGCCCACGTGCACCCCGGCGTCGTCGGCCAGCTTCTGGTCGACGACCACACCGTCGGGGCGGGCGGCGAGGGCCGCGGGTGCGGTCGGGGCGCCGGCCGGGAGGCCGACGACGGCGACACCCTCCTCGTGGCCGTCGGCGCGCAGCGTCGCCATCGACTGGCCGACGGCCCAGGCGCCGGTGACACCGGGGGCGGTGGCGGCCGAGGCGGCGTCGCTCGCCGGCAGGTCGCTGCGGGCGAGC
>JAXLRI010000027.1:0-30471 GCA_046331175.1 Acidimicrobiales bacterium | reverse complement strand
GCTGCCCTCGTCGCGCTCGATGAGGGCGTCGCTCCACGCCCGCAGCATCTGCTGGTCCTCGTCGGGGACGCCGAGCATCGTGGAGATGACGTCCATGGGCAGGCGGCCGGAGTAGTCGCCGATGAGGTCGAAGCTGCGGGGGTCGTCGATGGCGTCGAGGTGCTTGGCGGACAGCTCGCGGATGTGCGGCTCGAGCTCGGCGATGCGGCGGGGGGTGAAGACCCGGCTGACGACGCGCCGCATCACCGTGTGGTCGGGCGGGTCCATCGTCAGCATCATCGGCAGGGGGTTCTTCTCCTCGAGGGTGATCCCGTGCCGGTTGCAGAAGGTGTCGTAGTCGTGGAGGGCCTCGAGGACGTCGTGGTGGCGCGACAGGGCGTAGAAGCCCAGGTCGGGGTTGTGGTAGGCGGGGGCCTCGTCGCGCAGCCGGCGGTAGAAGGGGAACGGGTCGTCGTGGACCTCGTGGGCGTAGGGGTTGAACCAGGCGCCGTCGCTGACGGCTGCGGTGGGATCGGCGGTGGGGCCCATCGGCTCCTCCTCGCGGTCTGTGAACGTCGGTTCATCACAGCGAACCTGCGCTCAGGATAGCGCGATGGGGGATCAGGCGTCCACGGCGACGGGCGCGTCGGCGTGGACGTCGCCGTCGTCCCCATCGTCGGGGTCGCCCTCGGCCGGGTGGGCGTGCCCTTCGACCCCGACGGATCGGTGGTCGGGCACCGGTGGATCGCCCTGGCCGCCGAAGGCGAGCCGGTGCAGGCCCACCGCGAAGGCGACGATCAGGGCGACATCGGCCGCGACGCGGTAGCGGGGGGCCGGCGCCGCCGACATGGCCACGATCGTGGCCAGCACCACCATGGCGAGCAGCGGGGAGATCGGGATGCGGCGCCGCCGCAGCGCGACCAGCCCGGCGAGCGCCAGCGGCGCGGCCAGGAGGGTCGCCACCAGCGTGCCCGCCACCGCAGCGTACCCCCGTCGCTCGATGAACGCGTCGCGCCGCATCGTGTCGACGGGGTCCCAGACGTTCCACATGCGCAGGGCCCGCGCCGCGAGGACGACCGGCACCCGCCCGGCGTTGTCGCCGTAGTACTGCAGGCTCTTCTGGCGGAGGTACAGGTCGCCCTCGGACTCGTCGATGGCGGTGGGGGGCACCTCGGCGCAGGCGAAGCTGAAGTACCCGGTGCCGGGGCCGTAGAAGACGTCGTCGCAGGCGCCCAGCTGCAGGGTCTGACCGACGTTCGTGGTGAGCAGGACCGGCTCGGTGAAGCGGCGGAGGTTGCTGATCACCCAGGGCGCCATCATCCCGAGGGTGACCGCGGCGGCGACGCCCGCGATCGCCAGGCGCCGCGAGGGGCGAAGGGACCGCATCCGCCAGAGCAGGGGCGCGCAGATCAGCGGGATCAGCAGGAAGGCCTCGGTGCGGACGAGCCAGGCGGCGCCCACGGCGAGGCCCAGCACCACCCCCGATCGGTAGGTCGGGCGGTGGTGCAGCCGATAGGCGGCGAGGATGACGAGGGCGGCGGCCCCCGTCCACAGCGACTCGGACATGAGGTGGCTGTCGACCAGCCACAGGTTGGGCAGCAGGGCGGCGGCGATGCCGGCGATGACGCCGACGGCCCGCCCGCCGACCCGCCAGCCGGCAAGGGCCACGAGGACGACGCACAGGGCGCCGACGAACGCCATGGCGACCCGGAAGTCGGCGAACGTGTCCAGCCCGAGCTTCCGGAAGCCGGTGAGGAGCAACGGGAACAGGGGCGGGTGCTGCGCGGTCTCGCCGTAGCTGCCGGTGCGGAACCCGCTCCCGGCGTCGAGGAACGCCGACTGCTTGACGTAGTAGGAGGGATCGCCGCCGAGCGAGTAGCACGAGAGGAGGTCGCCGGCCGTCGTCCCGTCGCAGGCCGGTCGCCACACCAGCACCGCGCCGAGGCGGACGACCAGCGCCAGGGCGTACACCGGTGCCAGCCAGGCGAAGCCGGTGGCCCGAGCGACCCAGGCGGGCATCGCGTCGAGGCGTGGTCGGACCGCCGACGACCACCACCCGGTGATCCGCCACCACGCGGCCTCCGAGCCGACGCCGGCCAGGGCGACGACGGCGACGTCGGCCGGAGCGCGGTAGCGGGTGAGGGCGAACGAGGCCATGGCGACCCCGGTGGTGGCGATCAGCACGGCCACGGAGGGGGCGAGGGGCGCCCCCCGGCGCCGGGTGGCGACCGCGCCGACGGCGGCCGCGGCGAGGGCGAGCCAGAGCCCCCAGGTGCCGACGAGTGGCCACGGGTCACCGCGGCCCTCGAGCGTGCCGTCGCGCTGGGCGGTGTCGAACGGCGCCACCAGCTGCCACAGGCGGCCGGCGCGGGTGAGCAGCGTGACGGGCAGCTGCGCCGGCGAGGCCAGGGCCCGGTCGACGGCGAGCTGCCGGCTGCGGGCGCCGAGCTCGTCCTCGCTGGCCGCCGTGGCCAGGTCGGCCGGGGCGCAGGAGAAGTCGTAGGTGCCGGCGCTCCGCCCGGTCGTCGCCTCGTCGCAGCTGCCGTACATGGCGACGACACCCGACCCGGTGGTGAGCAGGACCGGCTCGCTGAACCGGGACAGGTTGTAGGCAACCCAGGGGGCGACGACGAGGAGGAGGGCGGCCCCGGCGGCCGCCGTGCACGTGACGAGGGCCCGGCGGCCGGCATGGCGCCACCGGAGCGCGGCGGCGAGCACGACGGCGGTCGCGATGACCAGGCCGTCCTGGCGGGTGAGGGTCAGCAGGCCGCCGATCGCCCCGAGCGCGGCGGCCCACCGCCACCGCGCCGTCGCCGCCGGACCCGTGGCGACGAGGAGGAGCAGCGCCGTCAACGGGATCACCAGCACCTCGGGCTGGAGGCGGACGTCGGCGAGCCACAGTGGGGGGAGCACCGCGGCCACGGTCGCGGCGAGCACGGCGGCCGTCGCCCGTCGCGCCGGCCGGATGCGCCCGGCGAGCCGATCGGCGAGCAGGCCGATGAGCGCGACGCCCAGTGCGCCGATGGCGGCGCCGCCCACCCGGATGGCGTTGGCGTCCTCGAAGCCGGCGGCGATCCCCGCCGCCACCGCGATGGTGGGCAGCGGTGGGTGGGCGGCACCGGGCGCATCGACGCCCCGACGGGCGGCGACCGGGTCGACGAAGCCACGACCGTCGGCCAGCGCCCGCGCCTGGTCGAGGAGGTACGCGGTGTCGTTGGACGGCGAGAAGCACGGGCGGGAGACGGCGCCGGGGGGCAGTGGCCCGCAGTCGGGTATGGCGTCGTACACCGCGATCAGGCGGACGCCGAACGCGAGCAGCACGACGGGCAGCAGCAGGACCAGCCGCCGGTGTCGCAGGCACCAGTCCCACGCGACCCGGTGGCGTGCCGGCGGCGCCGGGTCGGCGCCGTCGGAGCCGGCCGCCGCCGGCTCGGAGGTGGGTCGCATGGGTGGATCATGGCCGATCGGCCTCGGCCGGGGCTCCATCCCGCCGAGCCCGGTGCGTCGGGCCCGTTCCGCCGACCGCGCCCGCCGAGCGCGCGTCCGCCGACCGGTCGCCGGCCCGGCCCGTTCCGCTGGTTCGTTCCGCTGGTTCGTTCCGGCGGCGGTTTGTCCGGCCGGTCCGTCGGGCAGTAGAGACTCCGCCGATGCCGCCACCACCCGCGACCGACGACCTGCTCCACGACGAGCCGGCCGACTTCCTCGCCGACACCGACCTTCGGGCCGATCCGGCGGTGCCCGGTCGCTTCGGCATCGACGTGTCGCCGGCCTGGAACGTCATCTACACCTTCGGCGGCATGAGCTTCGGCCTGGCGCTCCGCGGGGCCGAGCGGGCCCTGGGCCGCGACGACCTCGCCCTGGTCAGCGCCCACGCCGTGTTCTGCGAGCCGGTGGGCGCCGGTCCGGTCGTCGTCGACACCACCGTGCTGCGCCAGGGCCGGGCGGCGGCCCAGGTGCAGGCCGACCTCCGGGTCGGCGCACCGCCGGCCGACCCCAGCGGGACGCCGCCCAACGTCGCCCTGAGCGCGGTGTTCGGCCGGGTCGACGACTCGCCCGTGGACTTCACCGGCATCGAGTTCCCCGAGGACGTGCTCGGACCCGACGAGAGCCCGAGGCCCAGCGAGGCCAGCGAGGACTCGCCCTTCGGTCGGATCCGCTTCCACGACCAGGTCGAGTGGCGCATCGCCACCCCCGGCTTCGACCCCCGCGCGGTCGACCGGGACCCGGGCCCGGCCCGGGCCCAGGTCTGGATGCGCTTCCTCGACGAGCCCCGGCGGGCCGACGGCGCCATCGACCCGGTGGCGCTGGCCGTGCCGGCCGACACCCTCGGCTGGGCCCTGTTCCGCCGCACCGGCGCCTCGCTGCCCCCGTTCCTCGTGCTGACGCTCGAGCTCGACCTGCAGGTGCTGGCCCCGACCCGTTCGGGGTGGCTGCTGCAGGACGTGCGCTGCCAGCACGCCGGCGGCGGCTTCGCCTTCGGCACCGTCGAGCTGTGGGACGAGGACCGGCGGCTGGTGGCCATGGCCAGCCAGCGGGCCCGGCTCCGCCTGTTCGAGCCGGGGGCGGCGCCGGCCGCGAACCAGGGCTGAGCCGGCCGCCGACCAGGGCAGAGCCGACCAGCCGCCGTGGCGCGGCGCCCCGAGCGGCGGGTCAGCCGCCGGCCAGCGGGCGGTCGTCGGCGCCGAAGTGCAGCGGCTCGACGTGGAGCTGGCGCTTGTTGGGGAAGCCGACGTCGGGCCAGGTCCACGCGTGGAACGAGAGCTGCGGCGTGCCGTCGGGGGTGCGCACGACCTCGGCACCGCCGGGGCCGCCGACGGCGTCGTGGGCGGCCAGCACCGTGTTGTCGGCCGGCTTCCGGCAGGGGCCCTCGGGGCCCTCGCACACCGCGTAGTCGACCCGGTAGTCGTTCGTGAACCAACGGTTGGCCGAGTAGAGCAGGTAGAGCTTGCCGTGGTCGCCGAACATGGCCGGCGCCTCGATGGTGCCGAGCTCGGAGTCGCGGTCGGCGACGAGCAGCTCCTTGGGCTCGCCCAGTGGCGTCCGCCAGTCGCCCCACAGGCCGACCGACCAGATGCGGGCCTTCCCGCCGCGCGTGTCGTCCTCGCTCTTCCACACCAGCCGCACCCCGCCGTCGGCGGCGACGTAGGGGCTGGGGTCGATCGAGCCGCCGCGCTCGCGCTGGCAGATGGTGGGTGCGGTGGTGTCGTCGACGAACGGTCCCTCGGGCTTGAGGGACCAGGCGGTGGAGATGCACTGCCGGCGGGAGCTCTTCTCGCGGGCCGTGTAGTACAGGACGAACAGACCGTCGCGCTCGAGCACCGACGGCGCCCAGGTGGCGTTGGCGGCGGCCCACGGGGGCAGGCCGAGCAGGGCGGTGCCGACGAGGGTCCACGAGTGCAGGTCGGTGCTCTTGATCGTCTGGATGTAGCCGCCCGGACCGTTGGTGGCGTAGGCGTAGTAGGTGTCACCGTGGCGCAGCACGAAGGGGTCGGCGAAGTCGAAGGGGAAGTCGGGGGCGGCGCCGCGGAGCGAGGCGGTGGCGTCCCGGCAGATGCCCTGCACGTCGCGCATGGCGGCGGTCGCCTCCTCGTAGCGGCCACCGGCGGCGTGGTCGCGGGCCTGGCGCACGCCACCGAGGCAGCGGTCGACGGCGGTGAGCTGGGCGCGCTGCAGCTGCTCGGCGAAGGTGCCCACCGCCAGGCGCTGCTCGGTGGCGGTGATCTGGTCGCCGACGGCCGTGCCCTCGATCTGCAGGCCGTCGCGCTCGGCCGTCCGCTGGCCGAGGGCGGCCTCGGTGGCGGTCGCCTCGCCGGCGGCGCCGCGCCCGGCGGCGGCGGTGGCCAGGCCCTGCTGGCGGGCGGCGTCCAGCTGCAGGCGACGTCCGGCCAGGTCGGCCTGGGCGGCGTCTCGCTCCTGGCCGGCCCCGTGGCGGTCCCACTCCGAGACACCGACCAGCGCGACGAGGGCGAGCACCACCGTGACGGCCAGTGCCGTGCGGAGCCGCGGGCTCACGCCGGCGGCCCCGTGGGTGGTGCCGCCGCGGTGGCGGGATCGGCCGGCGCGGGTGGTCGGAGGTAGGCCTCGGCGCGGGCGCAGGCGGCGTCGGCCTCGGCGGTGATGTCGCGCGCCTGGTCGTCACGGCCGGTGGACGACAGGTTGAGCGCCTGGTCGGCGGCCTGCAGGCACGCCTGCATGTCGGCGAGGTAGGCCCCCTGCTCGAGCAGCTTGCCGCCCTGCACGTCGGCGGTGAAGTGCAGGTCGTCGAGCCGGCGACGAGCGGCGACGACGGCGGCGGCGGCCGCGGCCCGCTCGTCGGAGCGGGTGGCCAGGTCCTGGGCGAGCGCGTCGAGCTGGCCCCGGATGCGGGCCAGGTCGGCCCGGTCGGCCGCGGTGGCGGCGTCGGTGCGGACCCGCTCGTCGGCGCTCGGCCCCAGCGCGGCGCGGGCCGCGGCGAGGTCGTCCCGGGCGCCGTCGGCGGCCCGGCGCGAGGCGACCAGGCCCCCCAGCAGGGCCAGCACGACCGCGGCGGCGACGACGCGGCGGGGCCATCGTCGACGAGGTGCGCCGTCCCCGCCCGGGTCGGGGCGATGGGCGGGGGCGGGTGCGTCGGTGGTGGGGGGTGCGTCGCCGGCGAGGTCGAGAGCGGTCATGGGGCCAGGCGCGGCGCTGGGGGTCGCCGCCGGGCCATGGTCGCACCTCCCGGCGACGCCTTCCACCGGTTCCCGCCCTCGGCCGCGGCCGTCGGCGAGGTGCTTCCGGCTTTCCGCCCTGAGTAGAACCTGTTCTAGAGTCGAGCCCCCGACCGCCGACCCGGGAGCAGCGACGGGTGGACTTCGACGACACGCCAGACGAGGCCGCGTTCCGCAAGGAGGCGCGAGCGTTCCTGGAGGCCAACGCGTCGCTGAAGACGGGCACCGACGCCGACTGGACGCGCGGCAACATGGCCGACGACCCCGAGCGGGCCGCCGAGTACATCCGGCGCTGCCGCGAGTGGCAGCGCACCCTGTTCGAGCACGGCTGGGCGGGGATCACGTGGCCCGTCGACTACGGCGGCCGGGGGGCCACCCCGGCCCAGAGCATCATCTTCGGCCAGGAGCTGGCCGACTTCGACGCCACGTCGGGCTTCATCGCCGCATCGCACCAGCTGGTCGGCCCCCCGCTCCTGCGCTTCGGCACCGAGGAGCAGAAGCGCCGCTACATCCCGGCGATGCTGCGGGCCGACGAGCTGTGGTGCCAGATGTTCTCCGAGCCGGGGGCCGGCTCCGACCTCGCCGCGCTGTCCACCCGCGCCGAGCTCGACGGTGACGAGTGGGTCGTCAACGGGCAGAAGGTCTGGACCTCCGAGGCCCAGCACGCCGACTTCGGCATCCTGCTGGCCCGCACCGACCCCGACGCCCCCAAGCACAAGGGCATCACCTTCTTCGTCGTCGACATGCGCACGCCGGGCATCGACATCCGGCCGCTGGTCCAGGCGACGGGGCTGACCCACTTCAACGAGGTGTTCCTGAACGACGTGCGGATCCCGGCCGAGAACGTGGTCGGCGAGGTGCACGGCGGCTGGGCGGTGGCCCGGGCCACGCTGGCCAGCGAGGCCGGCATGATCAGCGGGGCGGGCCTCACCTCGGGGTTCCAGGCGGTCCTCGCCCTGGCCCGCAGCTGCGGCCGCACCGACGAGCCGATCGTGCGCCAAGGGCTGGCCGACGTCTACATCCGCGAGCGGATCCTCAAGTTCCACGCCATGCGGATGCAGACGGCGATCATGCACCGGCGCGGCACCCCGCCCGACCCGTCGGTGATGAAGAACTTCTTCACCCAGTCGCTGGCCAAGCGGGTCGAGCTGGCCGTGGCCCTCGAGGGCGCCGGCGGCATGCTCGCCGGCGACGACGCCATCCAGGACGGCTTCTGGCAGAAGCAGGTCCTCGCCCAGTACGCGTCGCGCATCGGAGGTGGCACCAACGAGGTGCACCGCAACATGATCGGCGAGCGGGCGCTCGGGCTTCCCGCCGAGCCACGCGACGACAAGGACGTGCCCTGGCGCGAGCTGCGCAAGGCGTGACCGGCGGCGATGACGTCGAGGGCGGTTCGCCGGAGCCGAGGCTGACGGCCGATCGAGGCCCGGAGCGATGGGCGTTGTGGCTTCGCCGGGCCGGCGCGCCAGAATGACGCCGTGCGCACCTTGCTCCGCGGTCGTCGGTACCGGCTCCGCCTGAGCCGCACCCGACGCGCCGTGCAGGTGCTCGTGCTGTCGCTGTGCTTCCTCTTCTTCCTGCCTGGGCTGTTCGGTCAGGGGCTCGACCCGTGGTGGCGGGTGCTCAGCCTGGTCGGCCTGGTGACCTCGGTGCTGGCCCTCCGCGTCGTGCTCGGGGCGGCGGTCGTCGTGCGCGAGGAGGGGTTGCGCATCCAGCGGCTCTGGCCGCTCACCCGTGACCTGGCGTGGTACCGGATCCTCTCGACGGAGGTGATCCCGGGCTTCTGGTTCCTCGAGCTCGAGCTCAACTCGGGCGAGCGCGTCGAGCTGCCGTGCGTCGAGCACCTCGACGACCTCTACGAGCGCATCGAGGCCCATCGGCGAGACCTCGACGCCGCGTAGCCCTGGTCTAAGGTTGATCGATGCGGGGACCCTCCGAGCTCGAGCGCGACGCAGCGGAGCGCGAAGCGCTTTCGCGGGTTCGGCTGCTCGGGCTCTACCGTGGCGCCTCCCGCGCCGACCGGGCGCAGGTGTGGGCCCGATGGTGGACCTGCCCGCTGCCTGCGCTCGAGGCCGAGGTGCCGCTCCGGGGACGGGTCCTGGAGGTCGGCTGTGGCCGGGGCTTGACCCTGATGAGCATCGTGGTCGGACGCCCGGACCGCGAGGCGCTGGGCATCGACATCGACCCGGAGAAGGTGCGGGTGGCAGCGGACGCCGTCCGTCGCCTCGGCGCAGGCGACGGGCGAGCCACGGTCGAGGTGCTCGAGGCGGGAGCGCTGCCCGACGGCGGCTTCGACGCGATCGTCTTCAACGACATGCTGTACCTGCTCCCGTCGCCGGAGCGGTGTCGCCTGCTGGCCGATGCCACCGAACGGCTGGCGGCTGGCGGGTGCATCGTCATCAAGGAGAACGACGTGCGCCCGCGGTGGAAGCACCTCGTGAACCTGGCGCACAACGCCGTGCTGCGTCGTCTGATCGGGAACCTGGAGGGCGACACCGTCGACCTGTGGCGTCCCGACGCCTACCGCCAGGTCCTCGAGGACCTCGACCTGGACGTGCGAGTGCAGCGGCTGGACCATGGCTACCCGTACGCGCACTGGCTCCTCGTCGCTCGGCCGTTGCGGTGATCGGCCGGCTCGACCAGGCGTGAGCGCGGTGCAACCGGTCGTCGACCGACCGGCGTCGAGCGGCCTCGATCGGATCCGGGGCCTGCGTCGAGCGGTCCTGTTGGTCCCGGTCATGGCGTTCGCCGCCGGGCTGCGCATCTGGGTGGCCCAGGTCGAGCTGCCCCAGTGCGCGCGGGTGACGGGCGAGGTGGCGTGCTTCGGACGGGGCATCTCGGGGTACGTCGCGTCCCAGGCGGCGTCGATCGCCGACGGCTCGGGCTACCTGGCCCCCGGTGGCGTCCAAGGAGGTCGGGCCGGTGCCGTGCTGCCGCTCCTGCTCGCCATCGGAAACCTGCTCGGGCTCGAGGGCGCCGACCAGCTGCGGCTGCTCACCGCGGTGCTCGGGGCCCTCGGCGTCGGCGCCGTCGGCCTCCTGGCCTGGACGACCACCACCCGCCACCCGACGGCAACCGGCCTGGTCGCCGCCGGCCTGGCGGCGGTGGCGCCGGCGCTGATCGCCAACGACGCGCTCGCCGTCCCGGAGTCTGCCCTCCCGCTCGTCGTCGCCGCCGCCATCGCGGCCGCCTTCGCCCTGTGGTGGCGAGACACGTGGGGCCGGCGGGCGGCCCTCGGGGCACTGCTCGGCCTCGCCGTCCTCGTCACCGGCGAGATGGTGGTGTTCGCCGTCGTGATGGTGGGCGCACTGGTCGTCGTGGGGCCGTGGCCCGGTCGCCGCCGGCTGCTGGTCGGGGCCGCGGTGCTGGCCGTCACCGCCGCGGTGGTCCTGCCGTGGGCGGCGTTCAACCTGGTGCGCTTCGACGGGGCTGCTCCGCTGGGCACCGAGATGGGCTTCGCGCTCGGGGCCTCAGCGTGCGATGCCGCGTACAACGGTCCCGCTGCAGGTGGACGGGCGCCGACCTGCGGGCCGGGCGTCGTGGTCGCGTCCCCGGGCGGCGCGAGAACAGCGGACGAGGAGGCGGCGGCATCGAGCGAGGCGGGCTCCCGAGCCGTGCAGCACGCGCTCGACGACGTCGCTGCCGTGCCGGGCGTGGCGGCGCACCGGGTCGCCCGTCTGTGGGGCCTCGCGTCCTGGGACGACGCCGCGTCCTACGACGAGCTCGTCGAGGGGACCGGCCCCCAGCTCCCGGTGGCGGGGGCGTGGTTCTGGCTGGCGCTGGTGCCGCTGGCCGTCGGCGGGGCGGTGGTGCGCCGGCGGAGGGGCGAGCTCCTCGCCCCACTCCTCGTCGGACCGGTCGCCGCGACGGCGTGGGCGGTGGCGGCCGGGGCGACGACGCGCGGCCGCACCGTGGCCGGCGTGTCGATGCTCGTCCTCGGAGCCGCCGGGGCGGTGGCGCTCGGGACGTGGATCTGGTCCCGCGTCGGGGGTCGCGTGCCAGCGCTGCGGTTCGACGCCCGCGTGGCTGCCGGCGTGACCGGGGTGATCGCCCTGGTCGTCCGCCTGTTCGTGAACGTGGTGGTGCTGCCGCTCTGCGAGCCGGGGACCGCGCTCGTCAGCAAGGGCGACTCGTGCCAGCTCCTCTTCGCCGACACCGCCTACTTCCGGAACCAGGCGGCCGCGGTGTCCGGTGGGCTTGCGTGGCCCTCGTCCTACGGCGGCCCTGGCGCGCAGCACCCACCCCTCTTCAGCCTGCTCCTGGCGATGCTCGATCGGGTGGGCCTGACCTCGATCCAGCAGCACCGCGTCGTGCTGGCCTTCGTCGGTGCGGTCGGAGTGGCACTGGTGGCGCTGGCGGCCGCCTCGCTCGTCGACGGCCGAGCGAGGGCCCGCGTGGCGATGCTGACCGGACTGATCGCGGCCGTGTTCCCGCCCATGTGGATGAACGACTCGACCTACCTGTCCGAGACCCTGCTCCCGCCGCTGATCGCCCTGGCCGTGGTCGTGGCCGTGCGCGCGTGGCGCACGCCGACCGTCCTGCGGCTCGTGCTCGTCGGTGGGGTGGTGGGCCTCGTGGCCCTCGCCCGCAGCGAGGCGCTGATCGTGGTCCCCGTCTACGCCGTGGCCCTGGCGTGGCGGCGGGGCACCGGGCTGGGGGCGCGCGCCGGCCGCGCCGCGGTCGTGGTGATGGCGACGGTGGCGGTCTGCCTGCCGTGGGTCGCGTTCAACCTGTCCCGCTTCGATCGGCCCGTCACGATGACCTCGACGCCCTGGCTCACGGCGCTGTACACCGCGTGTGATCCCGTGGTGCACGGCGAGCGCCTGGGGTACCACGAGTTCGCCTGCGGCCAGCGGCTGTTCACGGACTCCCCGTGGGGCGATGAGAGCGCCCAGGACGCGATCGCCCAGGAGGTCGTGCTCTCCTACTACCGCGAGAACCCGGGTGGCGTGCTCCTCCAAGCGGGGGCGTCGACGGCGCGCATGCTCGAGGTCTACCGACCGCTCGAGAACCTCGACCTCGCCACGGTCGTCGAACAGCGGGGCTGGGCGGTGAGCGCCGGCGGGCTGCTCTGGTTCTGGACGCTGCTGCCGCTCGCCGTGGTCGGGGCCGTCACCGTCGGGCGGGACCGCCGCCTGGTCCTGCTGGCGGCGTGGGTCCTGCCGTCGCTGGCCGCGGTCTCGATCGGCGGGGCGGTCATCCGGTACCGGGCCCCCGCCGAGGTCGTGCTGGTGGTCCTCGCCGGCATCGGGCTGTCGCGGCTGGCCTGGGGCCGCTCACGGGATCCAGCCGAGCCGTCCGGCGAGACCGACGAGGATCGAGCCGAGACCGACGACGTCGCCGACGCGGCCGACGGAGCCTCTGCGGCCGTGGTGGCGGTCCCCGTCGCGCCGGTCGCCGACGACGACCTGGCCGCCCTCGGAGCAGCGCCGGGGACCGGTTCGCACGAAAACTAGAATCTGTTCTAATCTTCCCCCCGGCACAGCAGCGACGGCGCCGCACCGGCGCCCGGGGGAGGAGGCCAGGCCGATGGCCGACGCCGAGGTGCTCACCGCACCCAACGTCATCGAGTACCCGTTCTCGCGCACGACCGGCCCCGTGGTGGGCGCCTTCTTCACGGCCCTGCGCGAGGGCTTCGTGGTCGGGGTCCGCGCCGCCGACGGGCGGGTGATCGTCCCGCCGGTCGAGTACGACCCGGTCACCAGCGAGGCCCTGACCGAGATCGTCGAGGTCGGCTCGGCGGGCGAGGTGGTCAGCTGGGCGTGGGTCACCGACCCCCGCGACGACCAGCCCCTCGACCGGCCGTTCGCCTGGGCGCTGATCCGCCTCGACGGCGCCGACACGCCGCTGCTGCACGCGGTCGACACCGACGGCGACCCCACCGCCATCGCCACCGGCACCCGGGTGCAGATCCGGTGGCGCCCCGAGCGCCCCGCCGGCGAGGAGGTGGCCGACGACGGCCCCCGCCATCGCGAGGGCCACATCCTCGACATCGAGTGCTTCGAGCCGGAGGGCGACGCCTGATGAGCGACATCACCCTGCCCGAGCGGCTCCAGGGCGTCGAGCCGGTGCGCTCGATCCGCACCCCGGCCCGCCTCGACTACGTCTACACGCCCGGCGCCGCCGGTTCCCGCTTCCTGCGCGAGGTCGCCAAGAAGCGGCTGGTGGGGCAGCGCTGCCCGGCGTGCCAGAAGGTGTACGTGCCGCCCCGCGGCTCGTGCCCGACCGACGGGGTCGCCACCGAGGAGGAGGTCGAGCTGGGCCACACGGGCACGGTCACCTCGTTCTGCGTGGTCAACGTGCCCTTCATGGGGACGAAGATGGAGATCCCCTACGTGAGCGCCCTGATCCTGCTCGACGGCTCCGACCTGCCGATCATGCACCTCATCCAGGAGGTGCCCTACGACCAGGTCCACATGGGCATGCGCGTCGAGGCCGTCTGGGTGCCCGACGACGAGATCGGACCCACCCTCGAGTCGATCACCCACTTCCGCCCCAACGGCGAGCCCGACGCCCCGTTCGAGTCGTACAAGGACAACGTGTGATGGCCCAGCGTGACGTGGCGATCGTGTCGTTCGCCCAGACCAAGTCCGAGCGGGCGGTGTCCGACATCAACGAGGTCGAGATGCTGATGCCCATCCTGGGCGAGGCCATGGCGGCCGCCGGCATCACCAAGGACCGGGTCGACTTCGTCTGCTCGGGCAGCTCCGACTACCTCGCCGGCCAGCCGTTCTCGTTCGTGATGACCCTCGACGCCTTCGGCCCGTGGCCGCCCATCTCCGAGTCGCACGTCGACATGGACGGCGCCTGGGCGGTCTACGAGGCGTGGGTGAAGATGCAGACCGGCAAGGTCGACGTCGCCCTCATCTACGCCTACGGCAAGTCGTCGCCCGGCGACATCCGCCGGGTGCTCACCCGCCAGCTCGACCCGTACTACCTCGAGCCGCTGTGGGTCGATCCGGTGGCGATGGCCGCCCTGCAGGCCCGCCTCGGCCTCGAGGCCGGCACCTACACGGTCGAGCAGATGGCCGAGGTCGCTGCCCGCAGCCGCCGCAGCGCCGCCAGCAACCCCTTCGCCCAGGTGAGCGGCGACGTCGACGTCGCCGAGCTGCTCGCCAGCGACGAGTACCTCTCGCCCCTGCGGCCCCACGACTGCCCGCCGATCAGCGACGGCGCCGCCGTGGTGGTGCTGGCGGCCGACGACGTCGCCCGCGAGCTGAGCGATCGCCCGGCCTGGATCCGGGGCATCGACCACCGCATCGAGGCGCACGCCCTCGGCGTGCGCGACCTCACGCGGTCGGTGTCCACCGAACAGGCGGCGGCCAAGGCTGGGGTCGGCGACGGCCCGGTCCACCTCGCCGAGCTCCACGCGCCCTTCACCCACCAGGAGCTGCTCCTGGCCCAGGCGCTCGGCCTCGGCGACGAGACCGCCATCAACCCGTCGGGTGGTGCGCTGTGCGCCAACCCGATCATGACCGCCGGCCTCATCCGCATGGGCGAGGCCGCCACCCGCATCAGCCGGGGCGACGGCGACCGGGCGGTGGCCCACGCCACGTCGGGCCCGTGCCTGCAGCAGAACCTCGTGTGCGTCCTGGAGGGGGAGTGATGGGCAGCGAACGCGTCGCCATCGTCGGGATCGGCCAGACCAAGCACCAGGCCACCAACGACGCCTCCATCGCCGGCGTGGTGCGCCAGGCCGCCGAGCGGGCGCTGGCCGACGCCCACATGACCTGGGCCGACATCGACGCCGTGGTCATCGGCAAGGCGCCCGACTTCTTCGAGGGCGTGATGATGCCCGAGCTGTACCTCGCCGACGCGCTCGGCGCGGTGGGCAAGCCGATGTTCCGGGTCCACACCGCCGGCTCGGTCGGCGGCTCGACGGCCATCGTCGCCCAGGACCTCGTCGCCGGCGGCGTCCACGAGCGGGTGCTCACGGTCGCCTTCGAGAAGCAGTCCGAGTCCGAGGCCATGTGGGCGCTGTCGGTGTCGCTGCCGTTCCAGCCGCCCATGCACGCCGGGGCCGGCGGCTACTTCGCCCCCCACATCCGAGCCTACATGCAGCGGTCGGGCGCCCCCGACCACATCGGCATCCTGGTGGCGCTCAAGGACCGCCTCAACGCCCTGAAGAACCCCTACGCCCACCTGCACGAGGAGGGCATCACGTTCGACTCGGTGAAGGACTCCATCATGTTGTGGGATCCGATCCGGTACTCCGAGACGTGCCCGTCGTCCGACGGTGCCTGCGCCATGGTCCTCACCAACGAAGCCGGGGGCGACGCCGCGGTGGCCGACGGCCGCTCGGTGGCCTGGGTCAAGGGCACGGCCTTCCGGTCCGAGCCGACGATGTTCGCCGGGCGCGACCAGGTGAACCCCGTGGGCGGCAACGACTGCGCCGCCGACGTGTACAAGCAGGCCGGCATCACCGACCCGCGCCGCGAGATCGACATGGTCGAGATGTACGTGCCGTTCTCGTGGTTCGAGCCGATGTGGCTCGAGAACCTCCTGTTCTGCGAGGAGGGCGAGGGCTGGAAGCTGGTCGAGGGCGGGGTGACCCAGCTCGACGGCGACCTGCCCGTCAACTGCTCGGGTGGCGTGCTGTCGTCGAACCCCATCGGGGCCAGCGGCATGCTGCGCTTCGCCGAGGCCGCCCTGCAGGTGCGGGGCCTGGCCGGCGAGCACCAGGTCGACGGGGTGCGCACGGCGCTCGGCCACGCCTACGGCGGTGGCTCGCAGTTCTTCGCCATGTGGGTGGTCGGGGCGGAGAAGCCCTGATGGGGCGCCTCGACGGCAAGGTCGCGCTCATCACCGGCGCGGCCCGCGGCCAGGGCGCGCACGAGGCCCGCCGGTTCGTGGCCGAGGGCGCCCGCGTCGTGCTGACCGACCTGCTCGTCGAGCAGGGTGAGGCCGTCGCCGCCGAGCTCGGCGACGCGGCCCGCTTCGTGCGCCACGACGTCACCGACGAGGCAGGGTGGTCGCTCGCCCTCGGCGTCGCCACCGACGCGTTCGGCCGCCTCGACGTGCTGGTGAACAACGCCGGCGTGGTGTCGTTCGGGGCGGTGCAGGACGTGGACCCCGACGAGTTCCGGCGGGTGCTCGACATCAACCTGGTCGGCGCCTTCCTCGGCATCCACCGGGCGGCGCCGGTGCTCGCCGAGACGGGTGGCGGTTCGATCGTCAACATCTCGTCGGTCAGCGGCATCACCGGGACGCCCAACACCGCGGCCTACGTGGCGTCGAAGTTCGGGCTCACCGGCCTGACCAAGGCCTCGGCCATCGACCTGGCGCCGCTGCGCATCCGGGTCAACTCCGTGCACCCCGGCGGCGTCGACACCCCGATGATCCGGCCCGAGGAGATCCCCGCCGAGCTCTACGAGCCCTTCTACGCCCGGCTGCCGGTGCGGCGGCTGGGCTCGGTGGAGGACGTCGCCAACCTGGTGCTGTTCCTCGCCTCGGAGGAGAGCAGCTACTGCACCGGCGGTCAGTTCGTGGTCGACGGGGGCCAGACGAGCGGCGACCTCGGCATGGTCACGCCCTCCTCCTGAGCGGGGTCGGCCCGCCCCGGCGGCGGCCCCGGGCGCCGGTTCGGCGCCCTCGGAACGGGAGGTCGGCGGGCTCCACCGCTAGGGTCACGGGCGGTCTCGGCCGGTCGCGGGCCGGACCACCGCGGCGAACGAACCCGAACGCCTGACCATCCGAGGACGCCGTGATCGGCGAGGACTTCCCGCGCGTGCTCGCCGCGGCCAAGGGCGGCGACCACGATGCGCTCACCACCATCTACCGGGACACCGCGCCGCTGGTCCTCGGGTTCGCCCGCTCGCGCGGGACCTTCGAGCCCGAGGACATCACCGCTGAGGTCTTCGTGTCGGTGGTGCGCGGGATCGGCGGGTTCGAGGGCGACGAGCAGCACTTCCGGTCGTGGCTGCTCACGATCGCCCACCACCGCGTCGTCGACGCGCTGCGTCGGCACGGCCGCCGGCCCGAGGACCCCGTCCCGACCGACGAGCTGGGCGAGCGCGTGCTCCTGCTCACCGACGGGGAGTCCGAGGCGATGCAGCGCTTGCGGGCGGCCGGGGTGCTCGAGGCCATCGATCGCCTCACCGAGGACCAGCGGGCGGTGCTCCTGCTGCGGGTGCTCGCCGACCTGCAGGTGCGAGACATCGCCACGGTGGTGGGCAAGCCCGAGTCGGCGGTCAAGGCGTTGCTGCGTCGCGCCACGGCCGCCCTGCAGCGCTTGCTGGCCGGCGACGACGACGAGGAGCGAAGACCGTGACATCGGGCGCTGGTATCGAACCGGTGCCGGTGGGCGATCACTGCGGTGATGACCGAGGTGACCGGAGGCGACGGCGTGGCTGACCACGCACACGGTGAGCCATCCGGCGCGCCCGGCGGCGACCGGGTCCTCGACCTGACCGACGCGCGGTCGGACGGCCTCTCCGGCGATCTGGCCGAGTCCGTCGACGCGGTCGCGGCCGACCTGCGGCAGGCCTTCCTCGTCGACCCCGACCCGGCGGTGGCCCAGGACCACCTCGCGGCGATGGCCGCCGTCGCGCTCGATCGCGGATCCCTCGCGCCCACTGACGGTCGGTCCGGTCGGAAGGCCGTGGCGGCGGCCGTCGTCGCCGGCGCCGTGCTGCTCGGCACCGCCGGGCTGGCGGCCGCCGGTGCTCTGCCCGCCCCCGTGCAGAACGCGGCCCATCGCCTCGTGGCCCCCATCGGGATCGATCTGCCGACCACGGCCGACGGCGACGGTCCGGCGACGACCTCCACCACGGTCCCGCCGACGGGCGGCGGTCCGACCGGTGCAGCCCCTGGTGCCAGCGGCGCGGCTCCCGGCCCGGAAGGCACCAACCTCGGTGTGGGTGGCGGCGAGCCGCCCGGGCTCGTGGCCAACGGTGGCACCGTGCCCACCGATCCGGGGGCGAGCGGCGCGGCGCCCGGGCAGGGCGGGGTGAACCCCGGCATCGGTGGGGGCGAGGCGCCGGGGCAGGTCGTCGACCCTCGCCAGGGCGGTGGCGACGACGACGGCAGCGGCGACGCCGGCGAGAACGGCAACGCCGGGGGCAAGGGCAACGGCAACGCCGGGGGCAAGGGCAACGGCAACGCCGGGGGCAACGGCAACGGCAACGTGCCCTCGTCGGTCACCCCGACGACGCCGTCCCGGCCGACCACCCCGGCCCGGCCGACCACGACGACCACGGCCAAGCCGGGCAAGGGCAAGGACAAGTAGCCGGCGAGCGCTCGGCGCCGCCGGCGTCGGGCTCAGCCCTCCAGGCCGAGGACGCGCACCGCGTTGTCGCGCAGGAACTTGGGCCAGACGTCGTCCTTGAGCGGCACGTTCGGCATGTCGTTCCAGATGCGGTCGTAGGTCAGCCCGGCGGGGAAGTAGCCGGCGTAGAGCACCTTCTCGCTGCCGCGGGTGTTGGCGTAGTCGACGATCGCCTTCGGGTAGTGCTTCGGGGCGAAGGCCGACGTCGAGTAGTAGAGGTTCGGCCACTTGAGCATGAGCTTGACGGCCAGGTCGGTCCACGGCTCGGCACCGTGGCGCATGACGAACTTCAGCTCGGGGAAGAACCAGCAGACCTCGTCGATCAGCTCGACCTTCTGCGAGGCCATCGGGACCCGCGGGCCGGGGACGCCGGCGCACACGAAGATCGGGATGTCGAGCTCGATGCACTTGGCGTAGATCGGGTAGTAGCGCTTGTCGTTGATGGGCACGCCGTAGCCGGCCGGGAAGGTGGTGGCCGCCTTGGCGCCGAAGGTCTCGACCATCTCGACCAGGTAGCGCACGGCGTCCATGCCGCCGTTGGGGTCGATCTCGACCGAGGCGAAGAAGCGGTCGGGGTGCTGCTCGAGGGCGCGGACGGCGTCGGGGCGGTCCTTGCGGACGCCGACCATGGCCCGGGCCACGCCGTAGCGATCGAGGTTGTCGAGCACGACGGCCACCGGGTCGACGTTGTCGTCGGCCTCGGCCGGCAGGTCCTTGAACATGTACTGCGCCGGGAAGGAGAACTCCTCCTTGCTCTCGGTGTCGCGCAGCAGCGGGTCGAGGAAGCGGTAGGTCTCCCGGCGGTCGCGCTTGGGGAACCCGACCATGGTGTCGATGGTGCCGATGCCGTCGAAGGGCGTGCTCATGGCCCCACTGTAGAACGCGTTCTACTCGCGGTCCCACCTGCCACCGGCCGGTGTGGCGTCGGGTGGGCGGGGGAGCCGTCCTCGCGGACAGGAGCGAGGGACCTGCACACCATCTGCACACGGCGCGCGGGACTTCTCCACCGCCGGTTTCGTAGGGTCTGGCCCATGCGACGCAGCATCGTCGTGGTGGAGGACGAGCAGGCGATCGCCTCGGCCGTCGCCGCCCGCCTGGAGAGCGAGGGGTTCGACGTCTCGGTGGCGGCCGACGGGCCGGCCGGTGTCGACGTGGTCGAGCGCGTGCGCCCCGACCTGGTCGTGCTCGACCTCATGTTGCCGGGCCTCGACGGCCTCGAGGTCTGCCGCCGCATCCAGCGCGACCGGCGGGTGCCGGTCCTCATGCTGACGGCGCGCGACTCCGAGACCGACAAGGTCGTCGGCCTCTCCGTGGGCGCCGACGACTACCTGACCAAGCCGTTCAGCCCCCGCGAGCTGGTGGCGCGCGTGCAGGCGATCCTGCGCCGGGCCGACGAGGCCGCCGTGCGCACCGATGCCCCCGCGGATGCCGAGGACGAGGTCCTGCACGTCGGCACGATCGAGATCGACGTCGCCGGTCGACGGGTCCGGCGCGACGACGAGGCGGTCCACCTCACGCCGACCGAGTTCGACCTGCTCGTGTTCCTGGCTCGGCGGCCGGGCGTGGTGCGCACGCGCGAGCAGCTCCTGGCCGAGGTGTGGGGCTACCGCGACGGCTCCGGGGCCCGCACGGTCGACTCCCACGTGCGCGCGATCCGCCGCAAGCTCGGCAACGACGTCATCCGCACCGTGCACGCGGTCGGCTACTCGGTCGAGGACGGCCGTGCCTGAGCGCCGGCGGTCGCGCTTCGACTGGCGGCCCCTCGACCGCATCTCGTCGGTGCGGATGAAGTTCGCCATCGTGATCGTCCTGGCCGTGGGCGTGGCCGCCGTGGTCAGCCAGATCGGCCTTCGCCTCGGCATCCCGGTGATCCTCCGCCCGGTCATCGCCATGGCCATCTCACTCGTGTTCGTCCGGTTCGTCGCCCACGGCCTGACGGCCCCGCTGCGCGAGATGGAGGCGGCGGCCACCCGGGTGGCCCGCGGCGAGTACGACCAGTGGGTCCGCGACTCGGCCCGTGACGAGGTCGGCCGGCTCGCCACCGCCTTCAACACCATGGCCGCCGAGCTGGCCGAGGCCGATCGCCAGCGGCGCGACCTGATCGCCAACGTGTCCCACGAGCTGCGCACGCCGCTGTCGGCGCTGCAGGCCAAGCTCGAGAACATCGTCGACGGCGTCGAACCGGCCGACCCCGACGAGCTGCGCCTGATGCTGGTCCAGACCGAGCGCCTCTCGCGCCTGGTCGCCCAGCTGCTCGACCTCTCGCGGCTCGAGTCCGGGGCCAGCCCGCTGCACACCCGCCGGGTGCCGGTGGCCGACCTGCTCGGCGTGGCCGCCGACGAGGGCCGCCTGCTGCGCGACGACCTCGACCTGCGGGTCGCGGTGCAGCCCGCCGGGCTCGCCGTGGAGGCCGACCCCGAGCGCTTCCACCAGGTCGTCGCCAACCTGGTGGCCAACGCCGCCCGCCACTCGCCGCCCGGCGGCGCCGTCGACCTGTCGGGTCGCCTGGAGGGCGGCCGGGTGGTCATCGAGGTCGCCGACGACGGTCCCGGCATCCCGGTCGAGGAGCGGGGTCGGGTCTTCGAGCGCTTCTACCGGGCCGACCGGGCCCGGGCCGCCGATCGCGGCGGGGCCGGGCTCGGCCTGGCCATCGCCCGCTGGATCGTCGACCTGCACGGGGGCCAGATCCGTGCCGAGGATCGCACCCCCCATGGCTGCCGGATGGTGATCGAGCTCCCGGCCTGAGCCGCGCCCGACCCGGGCGCACCCACACACGAGGAGGGGCGGTGGACGCGCGCGCCCGCGCGGTCCCCGCCCGAGGAGGACACGCGCCATGACGACCGACACCACGACCGACACCACGACCGGCTCGACGACCGACTCGGCGACCGGCTCGTCGATCGACACGACGACCGACTCGTCGACCGGCTCGACGACCGACTCGGCGACCGGCCGCTCGCCGTGGGCCGCCCCGGCGGCGCCCCCGCCGCCCTGGGCGTCCCCGCCGCCCCCGCCAGCACCCCCGCCCCGGCCGCCGGCCCCGCCGTCAGGGCCGGCCACCCCGGTCCCGCCTCCGCCGGCGCCACCGCCCCCGCCGCCTCGCCCCACGGCGCCGGTGCGGTCGGCGCCGCGGCGGCGGGACGCCCTGCTGCTGGCCCTGGCCGGGGTGACGGCCGCGGCGGTCGGGCTGGTGCGCCCGGACGGCGTGGGCGGCGCGCTGGTGGTCGCGGTCGGGGTGGTCGTCCTGGTGGCCCACGGTCGGCTGGTGAACCGCCAGGCCCAGGTGGTGGCCGCCGTCGCCGTCGGCGCCGGCGGGCTCCTCGTCCTGCGCACCAGCCCCTGGGTGGCCCCGCTGGTCGTGCTGGTCGCCGGCGGCCTGGTGCTGGTGGCGGCGTCGTACGCGAGGGGCGGCACCCTGGCCGACGTGGCGCCCCTCGACCTCGCCCTCCGGGGCGGTCGGGCCATGGTCGCCGGCGTCCGATCGCCGCTGCACACCCGTGACGTCGTGCGGGTGGCGACACCCGGCGGTGACGGCAACCGCCGGCGGGGGGTGCTGGCGCTGCTGCGCGGCCTGCTGCTCGCGGCGCCGATCTTCGCCCTGCTCGTCGTGCTCCTCGCCGCGGGTGACGCCGTGTTCTCGTCGTTGCTGCGCCTCCCGGTGGACCTGGGCGAGCTCGTGGTCCGGCTGCTCCTGCTCGTGGTGGGCGTGCTCGCCGCCGCGGTCGTGCTCCAGGAGGCCGACGAGCCGCCGATGGTCCCGGACCACCACCCGTGGCGCCCGATCGGCGCCACGGAGGCCGTCGTGGTGCTGGCCAGCCTGGTCGTGGCCTACGGCGCGTTCGTGGCGACCCAGGTGGTGACCGCGCTCGGGGGCGCGGACCACGTGCTGCAGACGGCCGGTCTGACCCGCGCCGAGTACGCCCGCTCGGGCTTCTTCCAGCTGCTCGGCGCGGTGGCCCTGACCATCGGCACCCTCGTCGCCGTGCGAGCGCTGGCCCGCGTCGAGCGCGGGCCGTCGCGGTGGGTCGTCCGCGGCCTCGGGCTGGCGGCGGTGGCCCTCACCCTGGTGGTGGTCGGCGTCGCCATCGTGCGACTGGACCTGTACGAGCAGGCGTACGGTGCGACGGTGCTGCGGCTGGCCAGCACGGCGGCGGCGTGGTGGCTGGGCGTGGCCATGGTGGTGGTCGGCGTCGCGTTCGCCGGCGCGTGGTCGAGCCGACGGTGGTTGACCGCAGCCCTGGCGGCCGTGGCGGTGGTGGCCGTCGTGTCGTGGGCGGTGCGCGACCCCGAGGCCGTGGTCGCCGGGCGCAACGTCGAGCGGGCGGTGGCCGTGCACGCCGGCACCGTCCCCGCGCCGCCGAAGGGCCAGCCCGCCCTGGACGTCCCCTACAACGGCTCGCTCGGCGACGACGCCGTCCCCACCCTGGTCGCCGGCCTCGACCGGCTGCCACCGGGGGAGGCCGAGTCCCTCCGGCGCCACCTGTGCGAGCGGCGTCGGGCCCCGCGCTCGTGGGTCGAGGCGAACGTCTCGGCCTCGGCAGCCGCCCAGGCCCTCGCCGGTCGGTGCGACCGGTGAGCCCCGGTCCAGCTGTGCTCGGCGTCGCCCCCCTCACGGCCACCGGGGCGCTGCTGGTGGCCCTCGCCGCGTCGCTGGTGGCCGCCGCCGGCGGGGGTGCCCTGGCCGTGCGCCGGGCCCGGACCCACGGGCGGGTGGCCGTCGGCGACCTCGTCGTCGGCACGGTCGCCGGTGGCGGGCTGGTGCTGGCGCTGGTGCTCGTGGCCCAGCCGCTCATCGGCCTCGACGTGTGGGGCGTCGCCCACGTCGCGTACCGCCTGGCGGTGGTGGGGCTGCCCGTCGGGGCGCTGGTGGTGCTGGCGGTGGTGGTCGGTGACCGCCGAGACGCCCGCCGCCGGGCTGGGGCGGCCGGCGCCGAGGGGTCGAGGCCGTCCGCCCCCCGGGACGGGACGGGGCGGGCGTCGTCGGTCACCGGCCCGGCGGTGGCCGTGCTCGCCCTCGGCGTGCTCGTCGGACCGGTGGGGTGGTGGGCCAGCACGGTGGCCCCCGACCGCCTGGAGGTCCAGGAGCCGACCGTCGCGCTCGTCGGGCGGGCCGGGCGCGAGCCGCTGCGCATCGGCGTGCTCGCCGACCTGCAGACCCGATCGGTCGGACCGCACGAGCAGGAGGCCGTCGACCGCCTGCTCGCCGCCCGCCCCGACCTGATCCTCGTGCCCGGCGACGTGTACCAGGGCGACCCCGGTTCGCTGCCGGACCAGCTGGGTGCGCTCCACTCGCTGCTCGGGCGCCTCCACGCCCCGGGTGGGGTCTACGTGGTGCAGGGCGACTTCGACCCGCCGGGCCAGCTGGCGCAGATCTTCGCCGGCACCGACGCTCGGCTCCTGCGAGACGAGGTGGTGCACCTCGACGTCCGCGACCGGCGCGTGACGCTGGCGGGACTCGACCTCGACGTGTGGACGCCCTCGGCGGCGGCAGCGTTGGCTGGGCTCGACGCCGACCGGGGCGGTGACGACATCCGGATCGTCGTCGCCCACCGGCCCGATGCCGTGCTGCGGCTCCCGGTGCCGACGCGCGTCGACCTGGTGGTGGCCGGCCACACCCACGGTGGGCAGATCTCGCTGCCGGTCCTCGGGCCCCCGCTGACGCTGTCCGCGGTGCCCCGCCCGGTCGCCGCCGGCGGCTTGCACGAGGTCGACGGCCGTCGCATCTTCGTGTCCAAGGGCGTGGGCATGGAGCGGGGCCAGGCGCCCCCCGTGCGCCTCGGGGTCACCCCCGACATCGGGATCATCACCCTGGCCTCGTCGCCGTCCTGAGCTCGCCGGGGCCCGGTCCGCTCGTGCCCCGGGCCGGCGCCATCGGCGGCTCAGGCCTCGTCGGCCGCCTTGCGCAGCTCGGCGACGGCCTCGCCGAAGCCGTCGGCGATCTGCCAGACGTCGGGCACGGTGAGCCCGCAGGCGATGACGCCGAAGTCCATGTTGCCCATGTTCGACAGCACGGTGATGTTGATCCCGGACCCCTCGATGAGCGGGCCGAACGGGTAGATGCCGCGCACCTGGGCGCCGGCGATGTAGAGCGGGATGGGTGGCCCGGGCACGTTGGAGATCACCACGTTCTGCACCGGCGGGAGCGCGCCCGACACCGCGGGGTTGGCGTAGATCCGCAGGGCGAGGTTGTACAGGCCCGGTGGCGTCATCTGCGCCATGTCCTGGATGAGGTCGACGCCCATGGCGTTGTGGACCGCCTTGGCGTCCTTGGTCTCGTCGCGGATCACCCGGAGCTGCTCGACGGGGTCGTCGATGTCGACGGGCAGCCGGACGAACATGTTCGACACCTGGTTGGTGCCGCCGTGGGCCGAGTCGCCGTGCACCGACACGGGCACCGCCGAGATGAGCGGCCGGTCGGGGAGGTCGTCGTGCAGCAGCAGCCACCGGCGCAACGCCATGCCCGACGCCGCCAGCACGACGTCGTTGACGGTGGTGCCGAAGGTGTTCTTGACCACCTTGAGGTCGTCGAGGGCGGCTTGGCCGAAGGCCACCACCCGGCTGGCGTCGATGGGGGCGTTGAGCTTGGTCCGGGGGCCGCTGAAGGGCAGCGCCGGGCGCAGGCGGTCGCCGCCGCCGATGCCGGCCACGCCCCGGCCCATCTCCACCAGGGAGCCGGTCACGTTGGCCAGCGATCGGGCGGTGCGCAGCGGGTCGCGGGCGCGCGACACGATGGCGTCCCGGGTGAGCTCGAGGTCGTTCGGCAGCCGATCGGGCACCCACTCCTCGTCGGGGGGCGGTGGGTCGCCGGCGTCGGGGGTGAGGTCGAGCAGGTGGGCCATCATGTCGGCGCCGGTGACGCCGTCGATGGTGGCGTGGTGCATCTTGGTGACCAGCGCGATGCAGCCGTCGTCGAGGCCCTCGACCACGGTCATCTCCCACAGCGGCCGGCTGCGGTCGAGCTGGCGGCTGGCGATGGCGCCGACGACGTCGGCCAGCTCGCGGCGGGTGCCGGGCGCCGGCACCGCCACCCGCAGGATGTGGGTGTCGACGCTGAAGCCAGGGTCTTCGATCCACACCGGGTGGTCGATGCCGAGGGGCACCGGGACCGCCCGGCGCCGCAGCATCGGCATGAGGTGCAGGCGGTTGCGGATGAGGTCCTTCAGCCGGTCGAACGACCAGCTGTCGCTGCCGGCGGGATCGATGATCAGCACGCCGCACACGTGCATGTGGTGGGTGGGCGTCTCCATGTAGAGGAACGACGCGTCCATCCCGGTGAGGCGCTGCATGGCATCTCCGCTCGTCGTCGACCGGCTCCGGTCGTCCGCTGGCCCATCGGCACGCCGCCGCCGGAGGTGAGGGTTCCGGCCACGGGGGTCCGGTTCCTCACCTCGAGTGCAGCGTACCGCAGGATCTGACGGTGTGTCAGATTCGTGGCGCGGTCGGGAGGCTCGGGAGGGCCTACAGCTCGCGGCGACCGGCCAGGCGCACGGCGAGGACCGCCAGCCCGCCGCCGAGCACCACGGCCACGGCGGCGGCCGGGAGGGCGTCACCGACGGAGCCGCCCCGGGCGAGGGCCGGCAGCGACCCGACGAGGTGGCTGGGCAGCCAGCGGGCGAGCGACTCGGGGAGGAGCGCCCCCACCACGCCCGAGGCCACCGCCACCCCGAGGGTGACCAGGGCGGTCACGGCGACGCTGCGCGAGCCCTGGGCGACCAGCGCCGCCACCGCGGCGAGGAAGGGCAGGTAGAGCGAGGACACCACGATGCCGAGCGCCGTCTCGGCCACCGGGAGGTCGCCCAGCAGGACGAGCGTCCCGTACCAGGTGAGGAGGGCGCCGCCGGCGTAGGCGGCGGCGCCGATCGCCGCGCACGTGACGAGGCGGGGCACCACGAGGTCGCCGGTCCGGGTCACCCGCGTGCGCAGGAACACCGCGGACTCGCGCTGGGCGTCGACCGTGAGAGCACCGGCGGCGACGAGGACGAACACCAGCATGCCCAGCTGGCTGGCGTTGGACACGTAGCTCGTCATGGCGTCGGCGGGCACCGGCGGCGGGGCGATGATCTGGACGGAGCCGCCGAGCCGGCCGACCAGCTCGCCCGCGTAGCGGGCCATCGGCGCGGCGGTCAGCCCGAAGAAGCCGAACACGCCGACGACGGCCGCCAGCCGGCGGGTGCGGGTGGCGCGCAGCCACTCGAGCCGCCACAGGCCCATCGGGACGTCGGCGCTCCGAGGACCGCGATGCGAGGTCATCGGGTCAGCTCCAGGAAGACGTGCTCGAGGTCGGCCGAGGCCGGCTCGATCCGCACGACGGGCACGCTGCGGGCCGCGAGCAGCGGCACGAGGCCCACCTCGGCGCTCGGCAGGTCGCGCACCGCGATGCGCACCTCCTCGGCCCCCAGCCGCTCGACGGCGTCGACCCACGGTTCGGCCTCCAGCAGCGGCACGAGCGGTCCGACGTCGCCCCGCACGCGGAGCCGGTAGGCCGGCGACGCCCGGCCCACCAACAGGTCGGGCACCGGACCCTGGAACAGGAGGCGGCCGTCGCCGAGGACCCCGACCGTGTCGCACACCTCCTGGACGTCGTCGAGGATGTGGCTGCAGAACACGACCGTGGCCCGACCGGCGAGGCGGCCGACGAGGTCGAGCACGTCGCGTCGCCCGGCGGGGTCGAGCGCCGAGCACGGTTCGTCGAGCAGGAGGAGGTCGGGCTCGCCCACCAGCGTGGCGGCCAGCCCCAGGCGCTGCAGCATGCCCCGGGAGAACCCGCCCACCCGGCGGTCGGCCACGTCGGCCAGGCCGGCGTCGGCCAGCGCGGCGCGCGACGCCGACGTGGGGAGCCCGGGGGCCACGAGGGCGCGGGCGAGGTCGACCACCTCGACGGCGGTGAGCCAGGGGTCGAACCACGGGGTGTCGGGGAGGACGGCGGTGCGCTCGCGGGGGATCCGCACGTCGACGGTCCCGGTGGTCGGCCGGCGGAGCCCGGCGAGCAGGCCGAGCAGCGTCGTCTTGCCGGCGCCGTTGCGCCCCACCAGCCCGTAGATCGAGCCGTCGGGGACGCACAGGTCGATGCCGTCGAGGGCGAGGTGGTCGCCGTAGCGCTTGGTCAGCCCCGACGTGACGGCGACGGGCGGACCGTCGGCCCGCCGCCCGGACGGGCCGACCGCGGCCCGGTCGGCAGCGAAGGGCCGTCGCCCGGCGCGGCGCTCGTCGACCTCGGTGCCGGCGGCCCCGGTCGCCGCGCCCCTCGACGCCGTCGTCGGCCCGGTGGGAGCGTCGACCGGTGGCTCACCTCGCCCGATGAGCAGGTACAGGATCGCTCCGAGCGGGATGCTGGCGACGCACAGCACCGCCCACAGCCATCTCGGCAGGAACCGGGCCGGGTGGCGGGCGAGGTCGACGAGGCACCAGCCGACCAGGGCCAGCGCCGCCACGAGGAGGGGGGCCAGCGCCAGCACCGGTCGCACGTCGGCGCGCCGCTCAGGCCACGACGCAGGCCGCCGCCCGCGACGCCACGCCGATCTTGCGGCGGCCGTCACGGATGGGGTTGTTGTCGAGCCCGTTGGTGAGGTAGCCGATCGACAGGCCGGAGTCGGGGTCGATGCAGGCGATCTGGCCGCCGGCGCCGTCGTGGCCGTAGGTGCGGGGCGACAGGCCGTGGCCGAAGCCGCGCACCTGGGCGTCGGGTGGGTCGCCGGCGACCTGCAGGCCGAGGCTGCGGTGGGCCGGCGTGCCGAAGATGGGGTCGGGCAGCTCGACGCAGGGCTCGACGACCTCGGCCAGCACGGCCGGGTCCCACGTGCCGAGGGCGTTGCCGGCCACCGCCTGGTAGTAGAGGGCGAGGTCGGCGGCGGTGGCGATGCCGCCGGCACCGGGGAAGCCGATGGCGCGGACCTCGGGTCGGTTGAACTGGAGCAGCGCGTCCTGGGTGACCTCGCCGAGGAGGTCGGACAGGTCGAGCGGGACGCCGAGCACCGCCTCGACCTCCGCCGGCGTGGGGACCTCGCCCACCGTGACCAGCTCGTTGACGTCGGCCTGGTGGTCGGGCGGCGCGCCCAGCTCGAACCGGTCGAGGCGCAGCGGGCCGGTGATGCGGTCGTGGACGAAGGCGCCCAGCTCCTGCCCGCTCAGCTCGCGCACCACCTCACCGAGGACCCAGTGGGCGGCGGTGGGGTGGTACTCGAAGCGGGTGGTGGGCTCCCACGTGCAGCGCCAGCGGGCGATCTGCTCGCGCCGGCTGGTGGGGTCGGCGGCGCGCTCGGGGCTCATCGGGGCGGTCGGGAAGCCCGACGTGTGGGTGAGCAGCTGGCCGATGGTCACGACGTCCTTGCCGTGGGTGGCCATCTCGGGCACCACCTCGGCCGCCGGGGTGTCCCACGAGATCCGTCCCTCGCCGACGAGGAGCCAGATGGCCCCCGCGGTGAACCCCTTCGTGCACGAGAACACCACGTACCGGCTGGCCGGGGCGGCGTCGCCGATGGTCTCGAACACGGCGAGGCGCCCGTGGCGGGCCAGGGCCACCTGGCACGACGGCAGCAGCCCCTCGTCGACCTCACGGCGGGCCCGGGCCAGGAAGTCGTCGACCCGCTGGGGATCGAGTCCGAGCGACGCCGGGTCGTGCACCTCGTAGGGGTTCGCAGGCCAGTCCACGTCCGACGACGCTAGTGCGGCGCGGGTGCGAGAATCGCCGGCATGGAGCGGCTCTCCGGCCTCGACGCCGGCTTCTTGTACATGGAGACGCCCACCCTGCTGATGCACACCCTCAAGCTGGCGGTGCTCGAGCCGGCGCCGGGGGTCGACGAGCTGCCGATCGCCTGGGTGCGCGAGCAGATCGGCGAGCGGCTCGGCCTCCTGCCGCCGTTCCGCCGCCGGCTCGTCGAGGTCCCGTTCGGCTTCCACCACCCGGTGTGGATCGAGGACCCGTCGTTCGACCTCGAGTACCACGTGCGCTCGGCCACCGTCCCCGCCCCCGGCGGTCGCCTCGAGCTCGACCGGAAGGTGGCCGAGCTGGCCTCCCGACCGCTCGACCGGGGCCGACCCCTGTGGGAGCTGTACCTGCTCGACGGCCTGGCCAGCGGTCACGTCGCCGTGCTGGTGAAGATCCACCACGCGGCGGCCGATGGCGTGGCGGCGTCGGCCCTGCTCGCCAACGTCATGACCGCCATCACCGACGACGACGATGCCCCGCCCGCCGCCGGCCCGTGGTCGCCCGAGCGGGTCCCGTCGGACCTCCAGCTGCTGTGGGACGCCTTCGTCGACCACCTGCGCCAGCTCGGCCACCTGCCCCGCCTGCTGGCCCGCACCACCCGCTCGCTGGCCGCGCTGGTGCAGCACCGGCGTCGCGGCGCCGGGCCGGCCACCCCCCGCCCCATCCTCGACGTGCCCCGCACCCCGTTCAACGCCGCCCTCACGCCCCACCGCTCGTTCGCCACCGTCACCCTCCCGCTGGCCCCGCTGCGCGAGGTGAAGGCGGCGTTCGGCGTCACCCTGAACGACGTCGTGCTGGCCGTGGTCAGCGGCGCGCTGCGCTCCTGGTTGGCCGACACCGGCGACCTGCCCGGCCGTTCGCTGGTGGCGGGCGTCCCGGTCTCGACCGACCGGCCCGACGAGGTCCGCCGGCTCGGCGGGAACAAGGTGTCGAACCTGTTCACCTCGCTGGCCACCGACGTCGCCGACCCGGCGGCGCGGGTCGCGGCCATCCACCACGTCACGGCCGAGGCCAAGGTGGTCCAGAACCTGCTCGGCGCCGACATGATGGGCAGCTGGGTGCAGTACACGCCGCCGCGGCCCTACGCCTGGTTCATGCGCCAGTACAGCCGCTTCGCCCTCGCCGACCGCCACCGCCCGCCCATCAACCTGGTGGTCTCGAACGTCCCGGGGCCCCGCCACCCGCTCCAGGTGGCCGGGGCCCGGCTCGAGCACCTCTACTCGGTCGGTCCCATCCTGGAGGGCATCGGCCTCAACGTCACCGCCTGGAGCTACGTCGACCACCTCGACGTCGGCGTGATCGCCTGCCGGGAGTCGGTGCCGCACCCCGAGGACCTCTGCGCCCGCTTCCCGGCGGCCCTCGACGAGCTCCTGGCCGCCGCGCCCGCCGCCGCGCCGGCGACGCCGGGTGCACCGGCCGCGCCCGCCTAGCGTGCCCCGGGCCAGCGCCGGGGCCCTGGTACCGTCGACCCTCCGATGACCACGACCGGCTCGACCGTGAGCACCGACGAGGTGGCGCCCGGCGTGGCCCTCGGCCGGTCCCGCCGGAGCGATCGCCCGCGCAGCTCGCTGCTCTGGGTCACGGCCAAGTGCCTGCTCGCCGGGGCCCTGGTCGCCGGGGTCGTGACGGCCCTGCTCGCCTTCGTGCCGGTGCGCAACCCGAACGTCCAGGACTGCGGCACGCCCCTCGGCTGGGTGGTGTTCAACCGCACCGACGTGCCGGTCGAGCCCGGCCGCCCCGGGGCCCCGGCCAACGCCCGCCAGCTGGCCGACCAGCCCACCTGCCGCGACCGCGTCACGCCGCGCCTGCAGCAGACGCTCATCGCCTTCGGG
>JAXLRI010000026.1:0-39273 GCA_046331175.1 Acidimicrobiales bacterium | reverse complement strand
GTCGAGCGCCGGGCCGCGGTCGGGCGTGACCGCCACGGCCACCTGGGCCCGGCACTGGCCGGCGGGCAGCGGGCCCGACACGGTGACCGTTCGGGACTCGCCGGGGGAGAGGCTGGCGCTCGTGGTCGGCCACGAGGTGGTGGTGCCGTCGGCGGCCCGGACCACGGCGGTGACGGTGTAGTCCTCGTCGCCGCCGGTCTGGTTGGTGACGGCCACGTCGATCGACGGGTCGACGCCGGCGTCGTAGGGGACGGCCCCGGTCACCAGCGACCAGGGCCCCGCCAGTGCGGCCGACGAGAAGGGGACCGGCTCGGCCCGGGGCAGCACGTGGACGCTGCCCCAGGCGATGAGCAGCATGGCGGCGATGGCGAGGCCGGGCACGAGGAGCTGGCGGACGTCGACGGCGGGGGTGCGGGGTGGCGCGGCGGCGGTGCGACCGGCGGCGCCGTGGCGACGGGCCCCGCGTCGCTGGCGGACCTCGGCGACGGCGGCGCACCCGGCCACGAACAGCCAGGTGCTCACCGCGACCGTCTCGTGCGACATCGGGATCGCCAGGCTGAAGACGGCGAGGGCGAGGATCGGGTAGGTCGCGAGGGTCAGCAGGAGCTCGAGGCAGATCCGCCGGACGCCGCCGAACTCGAGGCGCCGCCCGAACACGGCGGTCACCAGCGCGTGGCCGGGCAGCCAGAACGCCAGCGGGGTGGTGATCCACCGGATGCCGTCGGGCAGGAACGACAGGGCGACCAGGGCGGTCACCAGGCCGACCAGCACCAGCGGCCGCTCGGTCACCGGCACCGAGCCGGGGTTCGGGAGCGGCGCCGTCGTGGCGTCGTCGGCCGGGCCGGCGGGCGGGTCATCGACCGGTCCGGCGGCGCGGTCGTGGACGGGGGCGAGGTCGGTCACGAGCCTCCTCCGGGGGCCGGGGCGCTCAGCTCGCCGGGCACCGACGTCGTCTGGGCCGGCTTCTTGGCCAGGTCGAACGCCTTCGGGTCCAGGCGGTAGATGTCGATGGTGCTCGACGAGTAGATGCGCAGGGCGTAGGGCATGTGGTCCCACTTGGTCAGCGTCGACTCGGGCAGCGGCTCGGTGCGCTGCTGGGCCAGGGGCTCGTTCTGGTCGAGGAAGAAGCCGATGGAGGGGATCGCCGTGGTCTGGTGCTTGTCGACCACGACGAAGCGCAGGTCGTCGGAGCGGGTCTGCTCGAGCAGCGATGCGCTGGGCGGCTCGGACTGGATGAGCAGGTTCCACAGCGGGTAGCCGTCGGAGGGCACGCCGAGGATCGCCCGGCCGTCGTTGACCATCACGATCTGCATGCCGCGGTCGGCGATGAGCGGTTGGTCCGGCCCTTGCGTGTCGCGCAGCCAGCCGCCCGAGGCGCGGGTCTCGGCGGTGACCGACCGGGTGTCCGAGCCGTACACGTAGGGCCCGGGGAACCGGTAGACCTCGTTCATGTTGGCCGAGACGTTCCCGATCATCAGCACCATCAGGCTGACGATCAGGAAGGCCAGGCCCGGGATGCGCAGCCACCACTGCTTGAGCAGCGGGATCGATGCCAGGCCGAGGGCGATCACCGTCGCCACGCCCACGTTCGTGAACGACCAGCTCCGCCGGGCCCCGGAGGCGCCGGAGGCCGACAGGATCATCGGGTACGCGCCGAAGTAGACGCCGGCGACGATCACCATCCCCCAGGCGAGCGAGCCGCGCATGCCGCGCTTGCGCTGGGCCAGCACGCCGAGGCCGGTGAGCCCGAGGATGAGGCCGGTGGCGACGAACCCCAGGATCTGCTCGTACGGCGGGATGGTGGAGCCCTTGAACAGCTCGCGCGTGCCCTCCTGCTTGCCCGGCTTGGCGGCCTGCCCGTCGCTGGGCTTCTCGATGAAGCCGGCCACCTGGGTGACGCCGCCCTTCAGGTAGGGCTCGAGGTAGGCCTTGGTGTTCGGCGCCTGGTTGGCGAACCACCAGCCGGTGAGGGCGAGCACGGTGACGAAGAGCAGGACGAGCTCGCCGGCGTTGTGGGCCCGCTCCCGTCGGAAGATCCACCGCAGCACGGCCACGCCGGTCAGGGCGCCGAGCACGATGAGGTTGGCGTAGCTGGACAGGTGGTGCGAGCCCACCAGCGTGAAGCTGATCCAGAGGGCGACGATCAGCCACCCGACGCGGTTGGGACTGGTGGCCGGCGCCCGCACCAGGTGGACCAGGGCCACGCACGACCAGATGAACAGCACGATGGCGAACGCCTCGTAGGCGAACTGGGTGTTGAAGAACCAGAAGCCGGGGCCGACGGCGTAGAAGAGGGCGGCGATGCCGCCGACGTGGCGGCTGTCGCTGATGCGGGCGGCGATCGAGAACACGCCGATCATGGTCAGCACGTGCAGCACGAGCAGCAGCACCACCGACGAGTGGTAGGTCGACAGCCCGGTCAGGTGCCGGATCGTCGCGGTGGCGGCGTGCATGGCCGGGTAGTCGCCGATGACCACGACCTGGTTGTTCTTCATGAACAGCAGGCCGTTCTCGTACAGCCGATCGACCTGGGCGGTGTGGGCGTACTCGTCGAAGTACGCCGGCCCGCCGGGGTAGGCGAGGAACTTCGGGAGGTAGCTGTAGAGGCCGAGGGCGATGAGGATCAGGTAGCGGTCGAGGTCGCGGGTGCGCGGCGACAGCAGCTTCATGGCCGCCGGGATCAGGAACAGGAAGATCCCCAGCCAGAAGAGGTGGAAGTGCAGCTGGTCGCCCTTGGTCGCCCGGCTGGCCAACGAGTAGCTCTCGGCCAGCACCGCCGTCCCGAGCACCAGCCCGGCCCACACCAGGTACATGCCGGTGTCGGCGGGCGCGCGCGGGTGGCCCGGGTCGGGCTCGGCGTGGACGGTGCGACGGGGGGAGGCGAGCAGCACGGTGGCGGCGCCGGTCAGGCCGGCGGGCGAGCACCCCCTCCGACCCTCGGGGCGGACCCGGCCGGGTGGGTCCGCAGGACGTCCTCGTACAGCCGCGCGGTGCGGGCGGCCACGTCGGGCCAGCTCGCCACCGCGGCCGTCGCCCGCGGCCGGCCGGCGGCGTCGGCGATGGTGCCGGCCAGGTGGTGCGGCTCGGCGTCGGCGGGGACCAGGTGGGTGGCGCCGGTGGTGGCGGCCACGTCGGCGTGGGCGGGGATGTGCGACGCCACCGACCGGGTGCCGGCGGCGGCCGCCTCGAGCAGCACGATCCCCTGGGCCTCGTGCTCCGACATCGACACGAGGGCGGCGGCCGATGAGATCGTCGAGGCGAGGTCGGCGTCGCTGACCCGGCCCCGGAACCGCACGGCGTGGCCGAGCCCGGCCCGGGCGGCCCGCTGCTCGAGGGCGGCCCGCTCGGGGCCGTCGCCGCACACCTCCAGCACGAAGCGGTCGCCGAGGTGGGCCATGGCGTCGACCACCCGGTCGACCCGCTTGTAGGCCTCGAGGCGCCCGGCGGTGACGAGCAGGCGCCGGCCGCACGGCTCCGGGTCGCGGGGCGCGGCGGCCCGCAGCCGATCGACGTCGACGCCGTTGGAGATCACATCGGTCTTGTCGACCGCCGTCGGGAACCACCTGAGGAACGCCTCGCGCTCGGACGGGGTGACGCACACGACCCGGCGGGCGTGGTGGACGATCCGGCGACCGACCCGCCGGTACGGCACGTGCAGGGCCGACCGCAGCCGGCTGGCCGACGAGCCGTGGAAGTGCGGGGTGAACACGTAGGGGCCCTCCCAGCTGCGCATGACCAGGGCGGCGGGCGTGTCGTGGTAGCCGTGCGCGTGGACGAGGTCGTACGACGACCGCGACGACGCCAGGTGGGCCCCGAGGGCGGGCGCGAGCAGCAGGTGCTCGGACGGGACGAGCGGCAGGAACCGCCGGACCCGGACCCCGTTGAGCACGTCGTGCTCGGGGTCGTCGCCGTCGAGGTCGTGGGTGAGCACGGTGACCTCGTGGCCGGCCCCCACGAGGTGCTCGGCCAGGGCCTGCACGTGGGACTGGATCCCGCCGAAGGAGGGCCAGTAGCGGCTGGTCACCAGGGCGATGCGCCGCGCCCGGCCCTCCGGTCGATCGTGGGTGGTCATGGTGTGTCGCTGCTCCGGTTCGCTCGTGATCGGCGATCAGGCGGCCAGGGCGTCGGCCGTCACCAGCTCGCCGGCCAGCTCGTCGTCGGTCTGCAGGGCCACGACGGTGCCGCGGCGGCGGGCGGCGGCGAGGGCCTGGCCCTCCGAGCGGCGGGCCCGGCGGCGGGCGGCACGCTCCTGGGCCATGGTGCGCAGGATGCGCAGGCCGTCGCGGAAGGCGTTGAGGTTGCTCTCGCCGTGGATGCGGTCGAACTCGAAGCTGGGCACCTCGGCCACGTCGAGGCCGGCCTCGGCGATGCGCACGTTGATCAGCGTCTCGACCTCGAAGCCGTCGCAGTCGACGTCCATGACCGGCAGGCAGTGGGCCCAGAAGGCGTTGTAGCCGTAGCAGAGGTCGGTGTAGCTCGAGCCCCACATCTGGTTGGTCACCCAGCACAGCACGGCGTTGCCGGCCCGGCGCAGGGCGGTGATGTCCGACGAGCCGCCGCCGGGGAGGAATCGGGAGCCCTTGGCGAAGTCGGCGCCGTCGGTCAGGGCCTTGACGTAGTCGACGATCTCGCACGGGTCGGCCGAGCCGTCGGCGTCGAGCATCACGATGATCTCACCGGTGGCGGCGGCGAAGCCGGCCTGGAGAGCGGCGCCCTTGCCCTTGCGGGTCTCGAGCACGACCTTGACGTCGGGGCGCAGGCGCCGGGCGGTGGCGACGGTGTCGTCGGTCGAGCGGCCGTCGACGACGATGACCTCGTGGAGGCCCTCGGGCAGCAGCCCGAACACGATGGGGAGGTTGCGCTCCTCGTTGAGCGTGGGCACCACGACCGACACCGACGGGGCGTCGGCGGGGAGGCGGGTCCGGGAGGTGAGCTCCTCGATGGTCTGCTTGTCGGGGGTCGTGGTGAGCATGACGGGGTCCTCGTGGTCTGGTTCCGATGGGCGGGGGACGGCGAGGACTCTCGTGACCCGGCCTCAAGGGTCCAGGGGGTGACCGCTCAAGATCGGCGCAGCCGCGACGGCGTATCCGGGGGCCGCGCTCAAGTCCGTCAAGGCGGCCGGTCGGAACCGGTGTGACGGCTCAAGGACCTCAAGCGCAGGGGGTGGAACCGGCCGAAGATGTGGCTCGGATCAGGGACGATGAAGCGCCCCGGGTTTCGTGGAGGCTCTGGCTATTGGGTCACGGCCAGGTCGGCTGTGACGGTCTGACGGGAGTAGGCGTCTTCGTGGGCGGCGGGGGTGGTGTAGCCGGCGCCGGTGGTGATGGTGCCGTGGCGGCGGCGGTTGTTGAACCAGTCGACGTAGGTCATGGTGGCGAACTCGACGTCTTCGATCCCTGACCAGGGGCCGTGCCGGTAGATGAGCTCCCACTTGTAGAGCCCGTTGAACGACTCCGCCAGGGCGTTGTCGTAGCTGTCGCCCTTGGAGCCGACCGACGCGACGATCTCGTTGGCCTCCAGCCGGTCGGTGTAGCGGATGGCGAGATACTGCACGCCGCGGTCGCTGTGATGGACCAGGCCCGACAGGTCTGCGCCGGCGCGTTGGCGGTTCCAGATCGCCATCTCCAACGCATCGATCGCCAGGTCCGAGCGAAGGGACTTCGATGCCTGCCACCCGACGACCATGCGGGAGAACACGTCGACGATGAACGCCAGGTACACCCAACCCGAGTGGGTCTTGACGTAGGTGATGTCGGCCACCCACAACCGGTTCGGTGCCGGCGCCCGGAACTGGCGGTCGACGAGGTCGGCGGGCCGCTCGAGGGTCTGGTCGCCCTCGGTCGTGCGCACCCAGGTGCGGCCCCGCCGACAGCCAGCCAGGCCCATCTCCCGCATCAGCCGCTCGACCCGGCAGCGACCGACGCGGACGCCGTCGACGTTGTTGAGGTGGTCCCAGACCTTGTCGGCCCCGTACACCTGCAGGTTGGCGTCATAGACCCGGCGGATCTCGGTCTTCAGCTCGGCGTCACGCACAGCCCTCGCCGACGGAGGGCGCCGCTTGGCGGCGTGGTAGGTCTGGGGAGCGATCCCGCACACGGCGCAGATCGGCTCGACTCCCCACACCAGCCCCTCGGCGGTGCGACGGTGCCGGTTGGCGTCGATGAACGCGATCACCTCTTGGACTGGCGGTCGAGCTCCGCCCCGAAGAAAGCCGACGCCGCCTTCAAGATCTCGTTCGCTCTGCGCAGCTCGGCGTTCTCGCGCTTGAGCCGCTTGATCTCGGCCGACTCCTGCGAGGTCACCCCCGGTCGGGTGCCACCGTCGATCTCGGCACGGCGGACCCACTTGCGCACCGTCTCCGGCGTCGGGCCCAGCTTGTCGGCGACCGAGCAGATCGCCTCCCACTGCGAGTCGTGCTCGTGCTGGTGCTCGAGCACCATCCGCACCGCCCGCTCACGCAGCTCGGTCGGGTACTTCCCATGTCGTGGCATGACTCCATCCTTCACTCAAGGTATGGAGCCTCCACGGATCCCGGGGCGCTTCACGATCAAGAGACCCTGAAGGTTCGGTCGGAGCCCTTGTCGCGTGGGTGGCCCCGATGTTCACTGCCGCTCATGTCGATGCTCACCGCACCGGAAGGCCCGTCGACGTCCGCCCTGCCAGACGGCCCGGCGGCTCCCGTCGTGCCCGCCTCGATGGGCGGTCGCGACCGCGGCGTGGACCTGGTGCGGGCCGTGGCGCTGCTGCGGGTCGTCACGTACCACGCCATCGGGCTGCCCTACGTCATGACGTGGTTCTCGGCGATGCCCCTCATGTTCTTCATCGCCGGCTACTTCACCGAGGCCTCGCTCGAGCGGGAGCGGCCGGTGCGCTGCATCCGCAAGCGGTTCGTGCGGGTGCTGCTGCCGCTGGTGCCGTACGCCCTGACGATCATCGGCGTGTTCGTCGTGGCCGGGTACGGCTCGCAGCTGCGGCCGGCCAACGTGGTGTCGTACTTCGTGCCGCTGCTCTCGTTCCCCGGCCCCGGCGGTCCGGTGGCGGTGTCCGAGCCGCTCGGCTGGACCTTCATGGGCCTGTGGTACCTGCAGAACTACCTGTTGTTCGTGCTGATCAGCCCCGTGCTGCGCTGGGGCCTGCGCCGATCGCCGTGGGCGGTCTGTCTGGCCGTGGCCGCGCTGTGGGTCGTCATGCTGCGCCTCGGCGTCGGCGACCGCTTCGCCGTGTACCTGGCGGCGTGGACCTTCGGCATGGTCGTGTTCCGCCGCCCGGCGCTGGCCGGGGCCCGGAAGGCCTGGACCTGGGTGTTCGCCGTTGCGCTGGTGCTCGGGTCGACGGTCTTCTTCACCCTGACCGCCCCCCACCCCTCACCGGCCGAGCAGCGTTGGGGCGTGGTGTCGGTCCTGCTGCTCGGCACGGCCTGGATCGCCGGCTCGCTCGCCTTCAGGCCGCAGCTGCAGGCGCTGGCCGAGCGTCGGATCGTGGCGCCGGTCGTGCGCTGGCTGAACGCCCGGGCCGTGTCGGTGTACCTGTGGCACTTCGTCGCCTTCGGCCTGTCGGCCGCCGTCGCCCGCGTGCTGCTCGGGCCGGGGTGGAGCGTGGGCCACGGCGTGGTCTCGCTGGCGTTGGCCGCCGGCCTGACGTTCGTGTTCGCCACCGCCTTCGGCTGGCTCGAGGACGTCGCGGCCCGTCGCCGCCCGCAGCTCGTCCCGGGACGCAGCCGACGGACGAGCGGGTCGCTTGACGGTGGCCGGGCGGCGGCGTCAGCGGCGTAGCCGTCGACGACCCAGCGCCTGCGAGCGGTGCCGGCCCCGGCTGGAAGCCACGGAGGGTGGTCTGGCCAGCGGGAAGCGCCACCGGTCCGCAGCCGTGCAGAACGGCCCTACCGGGACGCGGTGCGGAGGGTGGTCGGCCGGTGTTAGGGGATACTGGTGGGCATGGGCGAAGCGGCTGGCACTGCCACACAAGGTCGGCGGCGTGGCGGGCCTCTGCGCGTCGGAGCAGTCGTGCTGGCCCTTCTTGCCTACTGCCTGCTCTTCCTTCCATTGCTCGGCTGGGTGATCCTCTTCGGCGGATACGGGCGACCCTTCTTCATGAAGCCGCTGTTCTTCGTTCTACTCATCAGCCCCGTAGCGCTGCTGAGCCTGTTGCTGCTGCGCCGGGGGTGGCCCGTTTGGACGTGGCTTGGCGAGCTGTGCGTCGCCGCGGTGCTAAGCGCTGTCCTGTTGACGTGGTCCACCGCGGTCGCTCCGGCGCCCTCGACCCACGAACTCAGCGCCCAGTTGGACAGCGTCGGTGTCCCGGCAGGATGGGCGTTGGTTGACGAGCGTTCGAGCGAAGGCACCCCGATGTGCTTTGACACTTGCCCCGCCGCCTGCCGGGACTACCAAGTTCCGGGCTCCACCCAAGCGGCGATCGACAGTCTGCGGGCGAGATTCGACCAGGGAGGGTTCCGAACCATCCGGGACGAGTCGACCACTTCGCTGGTCTTGGTGGGCAGAGGGCCGCGGTCACGGTTGGAGCTAACGGTTCAGCGTCGGGACGCTCCGTCCGACCGAGCAACATCGGCGTCCCTGGTGCAGGTCTGTCTGTTCGGCCAGACGTCGTAGAGCGCTTCCTGCCCGGCAGACAGGGATCTGCCGAGTGGAGGTAACCCGATCCGGCGCGCACCCGTCCCAGAACCCCCGGGCCATATCTCGCCGAGCGAACGCGCACAACGCCGGTTCCGCGGGGCACCGTTGGCAGCGATCGCCTCATGCCGCGAGTCAGTCAACGTCGCGCCAGAGCGGGCGCGACACTGAGCCCGTGGATCGAATCATCGTGGTGGGACCGCCAGGCGCTGGGAAGACGACCACTAGCCGCGGCCTTGCCGCTGTGCTCGATTGTCCCCATGTCGAGCTCGACGGAATGTGGTGGGACGCTGGTTGGACCGAGGCCGGGAGTTCCGAGTTCCGCTCGAGAGTTGCGGCGGTCACGCATGGTGATCGCTGGGTCGTGGACGGCAACTACTTCTCCTCCGGCGCCCGTGACGTCGTGTGGCCGCTCGCTGACACGGTGGTGTGGCTCGATCCGCCGCGCCGCGTGACTGTGCCCCGGGTCGTGTGGCGCAGTGCAAACCGAGCGCTGCATCGCACGGAACTCTGGAACGGCAATCGGGAGAGGTTGGCGCTGGATCGCGACTCGATGATCCGCTTCGCGTGGCGTGAGCACCCGAACTACCACAAGCGCTACGTAGGCCTCATCCATGACTCCGACCTTTCCCACCTGGACTGGATCCACCTGCGGTCGCCGAAGCAGGTGCGCCGGTGGATGACCTCGCTGTCGTCAGCGACTCCGAACGATTGAACCCGGTCACGGTGCCCTCGCACCTGGCCCGACTCCACTGCCCGCGAGGTGGTGTCCCAGAATGACCGGGCAATATGCCGTTTCCGTTGCGCCCGCTGGCGTCCCCTACCGCCGGGAGTGCGCCCGTTCTCGTGGGACCGACGGCCGCGCAGTTGACGGTCACCAATGGTGGTTCGGCGTGGATCGCCCGGAGGCCGGGGCGAGGACCTGAGCTGCTCACATCGGTGGTTGCCACACCATGCCGTCTGATGCGGTCAGGCGGTGGATGTCGATCGCCTCGGCGTGGCAGACGTCGAGCAGGTGGGGATCGGAGGTGGCGAGGCGCGCATCGAGCAGCCTGGTCGTCTCGGCCGCGATGCAGTCGGCCAGGCTCACCGCACGCCGGGTTCGGTGGTACCAGCGGGCCCGCAGCCGACCCGCCGCCGCGGCAGCTCGCCCGTCGACCGGCACCGGGTCGAGCAGGTCGAGCTGGGCGAGGTCGAGCGAGGCGTCCTCCTCGTCGACGCCGACGATCCGGATCAGGTGGTCGAGCACCTCGGCCACGCCCAGGACCGTGAGCGCGGCCGGTTCCGGACCTTCGAGCAGCGAGCGCACCTCGGGTGCGGCCGTCTCGCCCTTGAGGAACGCGAGGACCGCGTAGGCGTCGAGGACGATCACCGGCGCCGCTCACGGCCGGCGTCGTCGCGCCGGGCCTGCTGCCGGGCCCGGTCGGTGCGGGGCCCGCGCCCGCGGTACTTGCCCTCCAGCTCGCCGACGGCGTCGGGGGCCAGCGGCCGCATGACGACCCGATCGCCGAGGTCGACGACCACGACCTGCCGCGTGCCCCATCGGGCTCGGGCCTCGGCCGGGATGGACACCTGCCCGTTCCGCGAGATGGTCATCACGTGCGTCGGCGTCGGCATGGCCGCATTGTATGCAGGTGGCTGAGCGTTGTATGGCGTCGCGGGTGATCGTCGGGAAGCAGGCGTGCTGTCGGTGGGTACTACTGAATGAGGCCGGGGTCGGTGTCCCGCCCCGGGGCGTGCACCCGGGCGCGGGCGCGATCGAGGAGGTAGCAGTCGGGGTCGATGCGTTCGGCCGTGGCCAGGGCGACCTCGGCCTCGTCGTGGCGGCCGGAGGCCGCCTCCCCGATGGCGAGGTAGCAGGTGGTGAGCGCCCGGTCCGACGTGCGGGCCTGGAGGTCGAGGGATCGTCGGAGCAGCTCGAGGCCCTGCTCGAGGTCACCGTGCTCCACGACGATCGAACCTCTGGTCCCGAGGACGCCGGGGTCGCCGGGGTCCAGCCACAGCGCCTCGGCCGAGCACGTGTCGGCCTCGTCGCCGGCACGGACCCCGACGTCGACGAGCCGGCACCAGGCGACGACGTTCAGCATCTGGGCCCGGTCCACGGTCGCGTCGCCGCCATCGGCGAGCAGGTGCCGTGCCGCGTCGGCGGCCGACGCCCAGGCGTGGTCGAGCAGGAGCAGGTGGCACCGCAGCAGGCGTGCCCACGCGTCGGTCTCGCCGAGCTCGTCGAGTGCCGACCGATCGGCGTCGTCGAGGTCCGGTGGCGACCGGCGGCGCACGGCGTCGAGGACGGCGTCGAGGACGGCGACGAGGGCGCGGTTGCGGATGACCGGGTCGTGACCTCGTCGGTCGACAGGAACGGGACCTTCACCAGGTGCCACCCGTCGGTGCGCGAGACCCCCGGGACGTTCTCCAGCTCCCGGGGGAGGAGGTTGACGAGGAGGATCCAGGCGGCCGTGACGATCACCATCACCCGAACGGTGGCGGCGAGACCGCCCGTGCCCGGATCCCACCTCAGGGCGAGTCCGATGATCGCCACGGACATGGCGGGACCGCCGGCGACGGCCAGCCAGGTCCGCACCCGGAACCCTGCCGTCGAGGTGCATGGGAGGACCGTCACCCCGGAGGTCGGCACCGCCCGGATCGTGAGGGTGGTCGACGCCACCGCGAAGGTCGCCACGGTCGGGCCGACGCCGACGACGACCTCGGGCACCCGGATCCGCGCCAGTGCGGCCGCGATGGCGTGGCCGGCCTCGTGGGGCGCGACCTGGGCGCACAGCAAGGGCGTGAACGAGCCGCCGATCACCAGCCACGTCGCCAGGTCGTCGGCGCCGCCGGCGGCCCCGAGCGCAAGACCCCACACGAGCAGGGCGAGCGACGTCGCCAGGAGGGCGATGCCCGATGGCGCCTGACGTTGGATCCGACACCTCCGGCACAGGCCCACGGCGCCTTCGAGCACCGTGCTGGGCGAGGTCGACCACGACGGGATGACCTTGGTGCAGCGGCGACAGCGCAGCGGTGGCGGGCCGTCGGCACCGATGTCGGGCAGCTCGATCGGTGGTGGTCGAGCGGCGACCACGGTCGGGCCGCGACGCCGGAGCGACCACACGACAGCAGCGGTGACGACGATGCCGCCGACCACGCCGACGAGCCCGAGCAGATCGCGCCGGCGTTGCGGCGCTTCGCATGCCGTCTGCCACCGGTCGAGGTAGTCCCTCGCATACGACTCGGGCGCCCCCCGCTCGCCGGCGGCCCGCAACACCCGGTCGTGCGAGGACTCGAAGAGGCCGAAGGCCCCGGCGCAGGTCACCTCCACCGACGTCAGCTGGGTCGCCGCCGGCCGGTCGGGGTGGTCGCGCGGGTCCTCGACGTGGGTCGGCACCGTCGCGGTCGTGTGCACCGGCGCCACGAGGAAGATCCCGGCGGCGCCGACGACGAGCGTGCCGACGTACAGCACGACCACCTGCGCCCAGGTCACCCGCTTCGCCCAGCTCCCCACCGCCGCCTCCGCCGCCGACCCTGGACCGAACCGCTAGAGCACCGTGATCGACGCGGCGAGCTTCAGCCTGGATCGGCTCGGCCACCGGCGATCGGTCGTCACGAGGTGGTCCGCCTCGAGGTGGTCCGCCGTGGCGATCACCAGCGCGTCGGGAAGCTCGAGGGAGCCGTGGCGAGCGCGCAGGGCGGCGGCCGCCGCGGCGATGTCGGCGTCGAGCGGCTGGATGTCGATCGGGACGCGTCGAACCAACGCTTGGACGGCTGCGACGGCCCGGGCACCGGTGCGCGAGGGCCCGACGAGGACCTCCGCGAGCGCCGACGCGGGCAGGACCAGCCGATCGTGGCGATCGCGGGCGTCGCGGAGCGCCTCACGTGCTGCTGGGTGGTGGACGTCGTTGCGGTCGAGGAAGCCGATGATGACGCCGGCGTCGAGGACGGTCAGTCCCATTCGTCGCGCAGCTGGTCGAGCTCGTCGGGCTCGTACGTTCCGGTGAGGGATCCGGCGTACTCGTCGAGGACGTCGGCCTCCCGTTCGAGGACGACCCTTCCCGGGCCCTCTGCGTGGAAGACGAGGCGTTCGCCGACCTCGAGCCCCGCCGCACGCAATGCGTCAGCTGGGATCGTGACCTGGTGCTTGGAGCTGAGTCGAGAGGTCCCGCGACGTCGCTTCTTTACTTCAGACACAAAGGTAAAGGTAAACCCGGGGCCAACCGGAGACAACCCCTTCCGGGTGGTGCGGTCAGGGTCGGCAGACCAGCGTGCCGCGCGGCCCGACCGGCTGCGCCTGCCGATGGCGACGGTTCCGGGTGGTCGGGCCTGCCAGGTCAGGGCTTCGGGGTGGTGGCGTCCTCGGCGTCGGATCCTGGTCCTCGGGCGTCGGCCTCGGCGGGGAGGGGGGCGTCGTCGCCCGGGTGCCGGTCGTCGTCGACCGGGCCGCCGGTGGCGGCGGCCTTGCGGCGACGGCGGCGGAGGAGCCAGCTCATCGCCAGCACGATGAGGGCCAGCACGACGGCGGCGATCAGCAGCGGCTTGGCCCGGGCGAGGTAGTTGGGCTTGTCGGCCGACGGGGTGGCCTGGATCTGCTGGCCGCGCAGCGAGACGCTCAGCGGCGGGGTGCCCGGCGAGACGAGGTAGGTGTCGCCGTACAGCGAGCCGTAGTCGGTGGTGCGGGTCCCGATGCTGGTCACCAGGGCGTCGGCCTGGGCGATGCCGGCGGCCGTGCCGGCGGTGCCGTCGGACCACGTGAGCAGCAGGCGGTCCTGGTTGTCCCACGTGAAGGCCTCGAGCAGGGCCCGGGGCTGGTCGACGTCCATGCGCAGCCGCTCGACGCGCTGGTCGTCGGTGTGGCTCATCGGATCGCCCGACAGCAGCGCGGCCGACTTCAGCAGCGCCGGCGTCCACTGCGACACGAGCACGGCGGGGCGGCCGGCGGCCACCGCCTGGTCGAGCGAGGTGAACGAGCCGTCGAGCGCCTGGGAGGTCGTGCGCTGCAGCGACAGCACCAGCCGGAAGGCGAGGGCCAGGCGCTCTGGCGTGTACTCGTCGACGCCGATGTCGAAGCCGGTCGGGGCCAGCGTCTGGGGGAAGCGCTCGAAGCCGGCGGGCAGCGACTGGCCGGGATCGACGGTCAGGGTCGACAGCTTGGGGTCGAGCTGGATCATGAACGGCACGTCGCCGGGCCGGCACTCGCCGCCGGGCGGGGAGTAGTCGACGAGGACCCGCACGTCGAGAGCCCGCTTCACGCTGTCGTCGGCGATCTTGGCGTCGAGGGCGAACCGGCCGGGTGTCGTCGTGCCGTCGGCCCGCTCGTCGCCGGTGAAGCCGTGCAGGTTGCGCGAGGTGACGAGCTGGTTGTTCACCAGCAGCGAGAGGGTGGCGTCGGCGCCGTCGGGGATGGGCGTGAGCGTGCCCTCCAGGTGGATCTTCACCGAGCGCACCGGCCCGCCGAGCGTGGTCTGCGAGGCGGCGATCGGCAGCTCGAGGCGGCCGAGGCCGGTGACCCGCTCGGTGCCGAGCGAGAGCTGGTCGAGGGTGAAGACGGTGTTGCGCACGTCGCTCTTCGGCTGCGTGGTGGTGGTGCTGCCGGGCAGCGTCGGGTCGGGAGCGGGTAGGCCGGAGGGCACGACGCCCTCGGCGCCGGTCGGGTCGAAGCGCTCGACCGTCACCGACGAGCCGGCAGCGAGCGAGGCGTCGGAGGACGCCAGCAGCTTGCTGGTGCGGTCGAGCTCGGCGTCGTCCTGACCGCCCACCGCCAGCACGACGCCGCCGGCGCCGGTGTGGACGAGGTGGGCCCCGGCCGGCAACCGGTTCGACACCGCGACCTGCCGCACGCCGGATCGGTAGGGCGCGTCCACCACGGTGGTGGGGTCGGGCATGGGCACCACCACGACCTCGGGGTCGTGGCCGATGGCCTTGCGCTGGGCGGCCTGGGCGATGCGCAGGGCGGCCGACGCCTCGGCCGGGCTCGCGGTGGAGGGGAGCTGGATCTCCAGGCGCTGCAGCAGCTTGGGCAGGTAGGTCGACACCGCGGCGGGCGGCGTCTCCTGGCCGGTGAGGAGCACGCCGCCCTGGCGCAGCTCGACCCAGGCGCCGAGGAGGCTGGTGACGCAGCTCGGGTCCTGGCTGCGCAGCCGTGACCGCAGCGTGAGCTTGAGCTGGCCGTTGACCGGCTGCATGCCGCGCAGGTCGAGGGTGATGGGGGTCTCGCTCGGGCGACCACCGAGGGCGGCGAAGTCGACGAGGCGGGCCGGCACGCCGTTGCCCTGGTACTCGAGGTAGCCGGTGTCGACGTCGGGCGAGGCGGTCAGCAGGGCGACGATCGAGTCGGGCGTGGTCCCGTCGATCACCGGCAGGTTGACGACCGTCTCGTCGGTCTCGCCCGACAGGCGCAGGGCGCTGCCGACCTCGGTGGCTCGGAACGGCACCAGCCACCGATCGGGGCCGAGGGCGGTGACCCGGTCGAGGGTGGCCATGTCGACGCCGGGCAACGACGTGGTGGCGCTGGGGGCGGTGGCGGCGGCACCGGTCGACGTCGACCCGGTGGTGGTGGACGTGGCGCTCGCCGTGGTCGTGGTGGTGCGGCCCGATGCCTGGGCGCCGGTGCCGCCGGCGCTGGTGGCGGCCGACGCCACGGCCGGCAGCAGCACCATCCCGAGCGTGACGGCGACGGCGACCGCACCGAGCGATCGTCGGATGCGGTGCCGGGCTTCGGATGCAGACGTGGGACCGGACATGGGACCTCCGAGGCCGCACTATGAAGGCCCGGGGTCGGTACGGGAACCGCTTCACCGGTGATTCGACCGAATCTTCGGTGCGTCTTCAGGCCGCCTTGAGGTTCTTGCTCTTCCATCGGCGACGTGCCCCCCGCCGCCCTCCTCGCCGATCCCGTCACGCCCGTCGCGGCCGACGGTGGTGGTCGCGTCCGGGGCCTGATCACCCGGGTCCGCACCGACTCCCTGGTGCGCAACAGCGTGCTGGTGATGGCCACCACGGGCGTCAACGCCGCCTTCGGCTACCTCTTCTGGATCGCCGCCGCCCGGTCTTTCACGCCCGTCGCCGTCGGTCAGGCCACCGCCGCCATCTCGGCCATGAACCTGGCGGGGCTGATCGCCACGCTCGGCGTCGGCACCGCGCTGATCGCCCACCTGCCCGGCCTGGCGGGCCGCCACGACGAGCGCTCCCGCCACCTCACCGCCGCCGTCGCCTACACGGGGGTCGCGGGGTTGCTGTTCGGCATCGGCCTCGTCGTCGTGCTGCCGATGATCGATGCGCAGCTCGCCCCGCTCGTCCGCGGGTGGGCGGCCGTGGTCGTGGTGGCCGGCGTGGTCGCCCAGGTGTGGGGCGTCGTGCTCGACGGGCTCTTCGTCGCCGAGCGCCGGGCCGAGGGCCTGCTGGCCCGCAACGCCGGCTTCGCCGTGCTCAAGCTCGTGCTGCTCGTCGCCGGCGCCGCCGCCCTCGCCGTCGGCGGCCGCTACATCGTCACCGCCTGGGTGGTGGCCTCGGTCGTCACGCTGCTCGGCACCGTCGTGTTCCTCGTGCGCCGCCTGCTCGAGCCGCTGCGGGTCGCGCCCGGCGGGGCCGTCGCCGAGGTGCGGCGGATGGCCCGCCCGGCGCTGGTCCACCACCTCGCCGTGCTCGGCGGCGAGGTCCCCATGTTCCTGCTGCCGGTGATCGTGGTGGCCCGGGCCGGGGCGGCCGAGGGGGCGTTCTTCTACACGACCTGGATGGTCGGCAGCCTCTTCTTCACCATCTCGGCCGCCGCCTCCGCCTCGCTGTTCGCCGAGGGCGGCTACGCGCCGGACCAGCTGCGCCACCAGCGCCGCCGCACGACCCGGCTGATCGCCGCGCTCCTCGCGCCCGTGATGATCGGGATGCTCGTCGCCGGCCCGCTCGTGCTCGGCCTGTTCGGCCCGCAGTACGCCGCCGCCGGCTACCCGCTGCTCGTGCTGCTCGTGATCTCGGCGGTGCCCGACGCCGTCACCAACGTGGGGGTCGCCCAGTGGCGGGTGCAGGGCCGCACCGGCCGGGTCGCCGCCCTCAACGTCGGCATGGCGTCGGTGACGCTCGTCGGCACGTGGCTGCTCGCGCCGGTCCTCGGCGTGGTGGCGCCGGGCTGGGCCTGGCTCACCGCCCAGACGCTCGGCACCGTCGTCGTCCTCGTCGACGGCGTCATGTCGCGCCGCTCCGACTCGATCCCCAGCGAGGTGCTGGCATGCGCGTCCTGATGCTCCCGGAGTTCTACCCACCGGTCATCGGCGGGCTCGAGCTGCACGCCCAGCGGCTGTCCGTGGCGCTGCGCGACCGCGGCCACGACGTCTCGGTCTGCACCCTCGCCGGCCCCGACGGTCCCGGTGCCCGGACCGACGAGCACGGCCTGACCGTGCGGTCGATCGACGGGTGGCGCCGCCACCTCGGCCGCTTCTACGAGAAGCCCGAGCTGGCCTTCCACCCGACCGCACCCGACCCCGGGGTGATCGCCTCGCTTCGGCAGGTGCTCGCCGAGGTGCGCCCCGACGTCGTCCACGCCCACGGGTGGATCCTGCACTCCGCCCTCAGCGCGGTGCCCGGCTCGGGCGCCCGCCTCGTCGCCACGCTGCACGACTTCGGCCTGGTGTGCCCGCGCCGCAACCTGTTGCACCAGGGCGTCGAGCTGTGCGACGGGCCGTCCCTCGGCCGTTGCCTGACGTGCGCGCCCGAGCAGTACGGCGTGGTGAAGGCCACGCCGCTCGTGCTCGGCCACCACCACGCCATGCGCCGCCGCAACGGCCGGGTCGACCGCTACCTCGCGGTGTCCACCGCCGTGCGCGACGCCGTCCTGGCCGGTGGTGCGAGCGCCGGCGCCCGCGTCGACGTGGTGCCCAACTTCGTCGACATCGCCGCCGTGCAGGCGGGGGCCGGCGCGCCCCGGCCGGCGTGGGTCCCGGCGACGGGGGCCTACGTGCTGTTCGTCGGCGCCGTCACCGGGTTCAAGGGCGTGGGCGAGCTGCTGTCGGTGTGGGCCACCCGCCGCCCCGACGCCGAGCTGGTCCTCGTCGGCACCCGCCGGCCCGACACCCCCACCGAGCTGCCTCCCGGTGTGCGCCTGGTCGACGCCGCCCCGCACGCCGAGGTCGTCGCCGCCATGCACCACGCTGCGGTGGCGGTGACCCCGTCGGTCGGCCCCGACGCCTGCCCCACCACCGTGCTCGAGTCGATGGCCGCCGGCGCGCCCACGATCGGCACCCGCACCGGCGGCATCCCCGACCTGATCGTCGACGGCGAGTCGGGTCTGCTCGTCCCGCCCGGCGACGTCGCCGCCCTGGGTGACGCCGTCGACCACGTCCTCGCCACGCCGGCGCTGGCCGCCCACCTCGCCGCCGGCGGCCGCGCCCGGGCCGAGCGGTTCACCGCCCCGGTCGTGGCCGCCCAGGTCGAGGCCGTCTACCGCGAGGTCGTCGGCCGCTCGCTCGGACCGGTGACCGCCGAGCCGGCGCCCGCGCCCGAACCGGTTCCCGCGTCCGAGCCCGCCCTCGCTTCGCCCGTCTCCTCGTGACCACCGGAGGTCCCGCCATGCTCGCCACCACCCCGCCCGACGCCGCTCCCGCGCCCGGCGACCGCGACGCCGCCCAGGTCCTCGTCGGCCCGGCCGGGACCGTGCCGGCCACCCTGTCGGTCGTCGTGTGCTGCTACACGATGGACCGCTGGGACGACGTGGTGCGCGGCCTGCACTCGCTGGCCGACCAACGCCGCCGGCCCGACCAGGTGGTCGTCGTGGTCGACCACAACGACGAGCTGCTCGACCGGGTCCGGTCGCTCGTCGTCGACGTGCCCCTCGCCGTCGACGTGGTGACCAACGCCGGCCAGCGCGGCCTGTCGGGCGCCCGCAACACCGGCGTCGCCGCGTCGACCGGCGACGTCATCGCCTTCCTCGATGACGACGCCTCGGCCGACCCGGGCTGGGTCGCCGACCTCCTGGCGGGCTACCGCGACCCCGACGTGTGGGGCGTCGGTGGCGCCGCCGACCCCGACTGGGGTGGCGACGCGCCGGCGTGGTTCCCGGCCGAGTTCGGCTGGGTCGTCGGGTGCAGCTACACCGGCCAGCCCGAGCAGCCGGCCCCGGTCCGCAACTTCTTGGGCTGCAACATGTCGTTCCGGCGCGAGGTCTTCGACGAGGTCGGCGGCTTCCGCGAGGGCATCGGCCGGGTCGGCACCAAGCCGGTCGGCTGCGAGGAGACCGAGCTCTGCATCCGCCTGCGCCAGGCCCACCCCGAGGCCCGGCTCGTGTACGACCCCGCCGTGCGGGTCCGCCATCGGGTCAGCGCCGACCGCCACGCGTTCGCCTACTTCCGGGCCCGCTGCGCGGCCGAGGGCCGCTCCAAGGCCCAGGTGACCGACGAGGTCGGCGCCGGCGACGCCCTGGCCACCGAGCGCGCCTACACCTCGCGCGTGCTGCCGGCCGGGGTGGCGCGGGGCGTGCGCGACGCGCTGCGGGGCGACGGCGCCGGCGCGCGCCGGGCCGGCGCCATCACGGTCGGCCTGGTGTGGACCGCCGCCGGCTACGCCGCCGGTCGCCTCGGCCGCGGCACCTCCTGAGCCGTCGTCGGACGCCGGCGTCGACTTCGGTTCGCGCCACCGTCGCCCCGACGGGTGGCGTGATCGGGATCTGGCCAGGATCGGATCGGCTCGGATCAGAGCCCGCCGCCGCCGACGTGATCGGGTGCCGTCACGATGCTCCCGTCGGTGCGCCGCACCAGGAAGGGGCGGTTGCCGACCAGCTGCGCGTCGCGGTCGCCGTGCTCGAGGTGGCGCTTGGACTGGTAGGTGAAGATCCAGCCGTCCTCGACCGTGCGGGTGAGGGCGTCGACGAGCACGGCCTGGTCGCCGTCGGGCAGCGGGATCGAGGCGACGTGGTGCTGGGCGGCGAGGTAGGCGGTGGGCCAGTCGATCATCAGGGGCTCCGGTGCGTCAGGTGGGGTCGCGCCGGGCCACCCCGGCCGAGCGCGGTCACGGGTGGGTCCGCTTCCAGGAGAAGTCCAGGGGCGTCGGATCCGCCTTGTTCGCGATCACCGCGTCCTTCAGGCGTCCCAGTCCCCCCGGTCCGCTCAGGTCGCCCCATCGACCGCTCTGGCCGTCGAGGAACATGACCTTGCCGTTGTCGTTGACCCAGTTGAGGACGTGGCCGTTGCCGTTGCGCTCGACCCAGAGGTAGCCGCGGCTGCCGGGGCCGGAGGCCTCGGCGCTGTTGACCATCTGCTGGAGCTGCGTGGCCTCGTCCCCGGTCCCGTAGTTCCAGAACCCGTCGCCGTGGTCGAGGTTGCTCCGCGGCTGGGAGCTGCTGTCGTCGGCGGGGTGCGGGTTGCCCCCCAGGGCGTCGTCGACGGCGTTGGCGGTGTTCACGCAGTTGGTCGTGCCGTGGGTCGGGTTGACCTTGTCGAGCCACGGGTACTGGGGTGGCGGAGCCGGGGGCGGCCCGCTGCTGCCGGGGCCGGCCTGGTCGGGGCTGCCGGGACTGCTCGAGGAGCTGCTGCCCCGGCCGCCGAAGAAGACGGCCGCGGCCGCGGCGAGGGCGCCGAGGAGCCCGAACAGCGCTCCCCACAAGGACGTGAAGCAGTCGCTCACGCTGCCGGCCGAGCAGTTGTCGGCGTAGGCCGGCGGCGCCAGTGCCAGAAGCGTCCCGACGGTGGCGGCGGCCAGGCCACCGGCGAGGAGCAACGCGCGGCGTCGGCACCGGATCACGACGCCACCTCGCGCGAGCCCATGCTGCCGTCGGGGAGCAGGAAGGCCGCCAGCAGCAGACCGGCTCCGAAGGACACGACCAGCTCGCGGTAGCTGATCAGCTCGTAGCCGGCGTAGGGCCCGCTGAGGAACAGCCACGACAGGGCCGCGCCACCGGCAACGGTGAGGCCGAGGCGCAGCCACGCCGGCGCCCGCCCCACCAAGGGCGGGTAGGCGTCGATGCGGGGGAGGACCACCCGGCGCAGACCGGTGGCCACCACCACGAGCACGGCCAGCAGCACCACCTGCTCGACGCCCTCGGCGAACCCGGAGAAGACGAGGGTCATCCCGATCGACGCGCCCAGCGCGGTCAGCAGGGCGACGCCGATCCCCACCTCGCGGCCGACCTTGCGCCCCGCGAGCCGCGGGCCGTCGGCGGCGTCGCCCGCCAGCGTCTCGACCACGGCGCGGACCGCGCCCGCGACCGCGGCGACGACGGCCAGCACGACGGCGCCGTCCTTGGCGGTGGAGATGGGATCGACGGGCGACGTGGCGAGGAGCCAGAACACGGGCCGGATCAGCGGTCCGATGCTGAAGCAGTAGGCGAACACGACGAACCCGCCGACGGCGGCCCGCGCCACCAGGCGCCCGGGCAGGTTGCGGATGGGCGACGATGGATCGGTGAGCCGGCCGAGCGCGGCGGGCAGGAACCCCACCAGCAGGAACAGCAGCGCGTAGCTGACCAGCCGGCCCAGCACGAGCACGAGCAGGTCGCTGCCGTCGGCGACGGCGATGAGCCCGTCGCGGTACAGCAGCAGGTCGGTGATCGCGTAGCCGACGGTCAGCCAGGCGCCCAGTGCACCGCCCATCGAGCCGACGGCCACGAACAGCCCGATGACGAGCACCGACGACGTCCAGGTGTACGGCGTCGTCAGGTGGGTGGCGCCGAAGAACCCCCCGATCACCAGCGCGGCCAGCGGTGCGACCAGCGACGCGAACGGCCACCGGGTGAGGTAGGCGCCGTCGGCCAGCACCGTGGCCAGCGACGGCGCCACCGTCGACGCGCGCGCCGGGACCCGCCGCCAGAGGACCTCGGCGAGCGGAGCGGGGCCGCCGGGCCGATCTGTGGGCAGGGGGGCGGCCGCCGTCATGCCGCCACCTCGACCATCGCGGGCTCGGCGGGGATGCGGGCGTCGAGCAGGCGGCGCGACACGAGCGCCAGGACGATGCCGTAGACGCTGTGGCCGAGGAAGGACACCTGGGTGAACTCGCCGAGCGCCTGGAGCTGCAGCCACGACGGGTACAGCGTCACCATGAACGCCTCGAGCACGTAGGCCCAGGCCAGGCCGGACAGGATCCGTGGCCGCCGCACGAACAGCACGTAGGCGACGCCGAACCCGACCCCGTTGCACAGGTGCACGAGCGCCCCGGCGGCGAAGGCCGCCGCCACCGGCGCGCCCTCACCGACGAAGGGCCGCCCGAACAGCTCGAACACGTGGAAGGGCTGGAACGACATCCGGAACACGGAGACGGTCCCGAAGCGGGCGACGTCGTAGGAGACGGTGGCGACGAGGCCGGCGGCCGCTCCGACCCGGGCGCGCCGGGCCGCCTCCGAGCGCAGGCCGGCCGGAAGCCGAGGCACCAGCACGGCCGCGACGGCGGCGGCTCCGGCGATGGTCACGGCCACGGCGAGGGGCAGGGAGACCCCCCAGGCGGCGTGCGCGGCCACCGCGGCACCGGTCGCACACCCGATCACCGCCAGCGCCCGCTGCCGGAGCTCGTTCTTGGCCATGTGCCAGGGACGCTACTCGCCGGCACCCGGCCGGGTCGGGCTGCCTAGCGGTCGTCGCCGACGAAGCGCTCGTCGGCGAACACCGGCTCGACGCCGGCGATGCCCAGCTCGAGCACGTCCTCGATGGCCTCCCCGCCACCGTGCACCGCGCCCTCGTGGGCCAGGTGGCGCGGCAGGTAGCGCAGCACGACCATCGACGCGATCCAGGCGAGGATCGCCCCGATGGTGACGGCCAGGTGGATGCCGTCGATGAAGGCCGACTGGGCGCCGGCGGCCAGGGCCTGGCCGACCTCGCCCGGGATGTGGGCGGCCACCTGCAGCGCACCGGCCAGCGACGAGTCGGCGGCCTGCTGGGCGGCGGGCGGCAGGCCGACGGTGAGCCCGTCGACGGCGGTGGCGTAGCGCGAGGCGGCGATCGACCCCATCACCGCCACGCCCAGGGCGGCGCCCAGCTCGCGGGTGGCGTCGTTCATGGCCGAGCCGGCGCCGGCCCGGCGGGGCGGCACCGCCGACATGATGGCGGCGGTCATGGGCGACATGGCCAGGGCCATGCCGCCGACCAGCGGCACGACGGCGCCGAGGATGTAGAGGTAGGCCGTCGTCTCGCTGAGCGCACGGAACATGATGAGGCCGACGCCCACGAGGGCGAGGCCGGCCGACACCGTGCGGTTGGCGCCGAAGCGCTGGCTCAGCCGCGGGGTGAGCGGCGCCACGATGATCATGATCGGCGCCATGGGCAGGAAGCGCAGGGCCGAGTCGAGCGGGGTGTAGCCGAGGATCAGCTGGAAGTACTGGGTGACGAGGAACATCACGCCGTACATCGCCATGAACACGAGGATCATCCCGCTGGTGCCGGCGCTGAAGGCGCCGTTGCGGAAGTAGGCGATGTCGAGCATGGGCTCGTCCTGGCGCCGCTCCCACAGCACGAAGACGGCGAGCACGACGATGCCGAGGGCGAACGACGCCAGCGTGATCGGTGCCGTCCAGCCCTTGTCGGGGGCCTCGATGAGGCCGTAGACGAGCGACACGATCCCGACGATCGACAGCAGGGCGCCCACCGGGTCGAGCTGGCCGTGCTCGGGGTCCTTCGAGCGGGGGACCAGCCTGATGCCGGCGACCAGGGCGAAGGCGCAGATCGGCACGTTCACGAGGAACACGGCCCCGTACCAGAAGTGGCCGAGGATCAGGCCGCTGGCCACCGGCCCGATGGCGCCGGCCGCGCCGGTGACGCCGGCCCAGATGGCGATGGCCTTGGTGCGCTCGTCGGGCGGGAAGACGTTGACGAGGATCGACAACGTCGAGGGCATGATCAGCGCGGCCCCGACGCCCATGAGCGCCCGGCAGGCGATGAGCTGGGGCATCGACGTCGACAGCGACGCCGCCACGCAGGCGAGCATGAACAGCACCAGGCCCAGCTGCAGCGCCCCCTTGCGGCCGTAGCGATCGCCGAGGGCGCCGGTGGTGAACAGCAGGCCGGCGAACACCAGCGAGTAGATGGCGATCACCCACTGCAGCTGCGACTCGGTGGCCTGCAGCTCGCGCGACAGCGTCGGGATGGTGACGTTGAGGCTCGAGTTGCCGATGAACACGATCAGCAGCGAGAGGCACAGCACGGCGAGCGTCCACCAGCGACGGCGGTAGATCGCCTCGGGGATGCCGTGGTGATCGGACGCGGCGTCGGCGGTCGCGTCGGCGTCGGCGGGCGCGCCCGTCGCCGGCGCGCTCGCGGCGGTCGACGGGTCGGTGGGGGCGGTCATGGCTGGCATCGTATGCCGAAGTGGCAGAGACTGCCAACATGGCAGTTCATGACGCGCAGCGCGTCGCAGGTGGCTAGGGTGGTCGTCGTGGCCGCCTCCACCACCTCGTCGACGTCCGCCCGCCGGCGGACCCGCTCCGCCGGGGCCGGGTCGACGGGAGCCGAGGCCACCGACGCCGCCGCGACCGGTCCCCCCGGGGACGGCTCGGCCGGGGGAGACGTCGGTGACCGGCGGGCCCGTCGCCGGGAGCGCATCCGCGCCGAGGTGGTGACCGCCGCCCTCGACCTGGCCGAGGCGCGGGGCTGGGAGCACGTCACCGTCGACGACATCGCCGCCGCCGTCGACATGGCCCCCCGCACGTTCTTCCGGTACTTCCCGACCAAGGACGACGTGCTGTTCACCGACTACGGCGAGAAGTTCGAGCGGCTCCGGGCCGACCTCGCCGCCCGCCCCGCCGACGAGCCCATCGAGACCTCGGTGCGCGAGGCCATGCTCTCGCTGGCGGCCGGCTTCAGCGCCGAGCGCGACCTCACCCTGCGCAAGACCCGGCTGATCGCCGAGACGCCGTCGCTGGCCGGCCGATCCGCCCAGCGCCGCAACGAGTGGCAGCAGCTGGTCGCCGCCGCGGTGGCCGAGCGCCTCGGCGTCGACCCCGCCCTGGATCTGCGGGCCCAGGTCATCGCCTCCACCACGCTCGCCGCCGTCACCTCCGCGGTGTCGGTGTGGGTCGCCGGCGACGGCGAGGGCGACCTGCCCGCCCTGTGCGCCGAGGCCCTCGACCTGCTCGCCGCCGGCGGCCGCGCCACCCCGTCCGGTCGCCGAGCGCGCCGCGCCTGATCGCCGCCGCCAGGGCGAGACCGACCGTCCACCGAGCACCGCGCCCACCCGGCCCGCCCGGCGGGCGCCTCCGCCCCGGGCGCGTCGGGGTTCGTGGGACTCTCGGCCCTGCCGCGCTCCCTGGCGACGGCGCGACCGTTGCTGCAGCGGCGGTCGGCGGGGCGGGTCGTGGGCACCACGGCGCGGGGTCGCGAGCACAGGAGGACGCGCCATGGCTCGACGACCCCGGCGGTTCGCCGCCCTGCTCGCCATCGGGGCGCTCGTCGCGCTGCCCGCGTGCACGAAGACCACCTCCGACGTCGGCAGCCCGACGACGGCCGCGCCGCCTGCCACCGAAGGGACCACCGTCGCCCCCGACACGGCGACGACCCGGACCCCCGCCACGCGCACACCGTCCACCCGCACGCCGTCGACCCGCCGCTCGACGACCACGTCGGCGGAGTCCGACACCGTGGCGGGGGCCTGGACCCCGGTCGATCCGCCGGCCGCGGGCGCCTACGACCAGCTCGTCTCGGCCCAGTGCAACGGGCCCGACAGCTGCTCGGTCGACGGCATCCGGGCCGACCAGAGCAACGTGTTGACCGACTACCTCGTGCACTGGGACGGCTCGACCTGGTCGTCGTCGAACGGTCCGTCGGGCAGCGCGTCGGCGCCGCCCACCCCGGGCGAGCTCGACTGCCTCGACGACTTCTGCATCGTCCCCATCGACAACCACGAGACGACCCAGCTGGCCGTGCCCGAGATCCAGCAGGTCCAGGGTGGCAAGTGGGCCGGGATGAACAGCGACGTGGTCGTGGTCCGGGACCCGCTGCTGCTCTCGGTGTCGTCGGTGAGCTGCCCGTCGTCGTCGTTCTGCGTGGCCGTCGGCTACGGCCGCAACCAGGCCGCGACGAGCTCTGCGCCCATCGTCTCGATCTGGAACGGCGAGATCTGGAAGACGGCGGCGCTCTCGTCCGAGACCAACATGGCGGTCCAGATCCTCCGCTCGGTGTCGTGCAGCTCGACCAGCGACTGCCTCGCGGTCGGCGTCGCGAACAAGGAGGTGGGAACGCCCGCCGACGTGGCCCTGGTCTTCCACTGGGACGGCCAGCAGTGGACCGAGGTGCCCGTCCCGACCAGCCAGGCCCGGACGCTGGACGCGGTGATCTGCTCGAGCGCCTCGTTCTGCCTCGCGGTCGGCGGCAACGGGAACGCCGGCGCGGTGCTGCGCTGGGACGGCCGCTCGCTGACCGACGAGGAGTCGCCCCTCTCGGGCCCGCTCTACGCGGTCGGTTGCTCGTCGGAGGACCTGTGCATGGCGATCCCGTCCCCGCCCTCGGGCCGGCCGCTCGTCAGTGGCGCCGAGGTGGCGGCCCGCATCAAGGGCTCCTGGTACACGGTGTCGGACTACCCGGCCAAGGCCACCCACCTCAGCGGCGTGTCCTGCTACGACGGCGGCTGCCTGGTCGTCGGCTGGTCGCGCTCCACGCCGTCGAGCGACGGCAGCGACATCGTCGGCGCGGTGCCGACCGCCGCCTTCTGGGACCTCACCTCGGGCTGACCGACTGCACGTCCCTCGTCGACGCCGACCTGCGCGCGTGCCGGCCGGCGTCGCCCTCGCGTGCCCCGAGCCCAGGCCGACCGTTGACAGGTGACCAAATGGTCACGTATTGTCGAGGCGTGGTCACCGCTGCCCCGCCCGCTCCCGCCGCTCCTCCTTCCCCCTCGGGGGCCGGCCGTGGCATCGACGGCACGGCGTCGGCGGCGAGTCGCCCGGTCGACGACCAGGACCTCGTGTTCAAGGCGATGGCCGACCCCACCCGCCGCCTCCTGCTCGACGTGCTGTTCGACCAGGACGGCCGCACCCTCGGCGACCTCGAGCTCGCCGTCGTGGCCGCCGGCGTCGAGATGACCCGCTTCGGCGTCATGAAGCACCTGAAGGTGCTCGAGGCCGCCGGGCTGGTCGTCGCCGTCCGGGTGGGGCGCGAGAAGCACCACCACCTCAACCCCGTCCCCATCCGCCTGATCCACGACCGCTGGATCGACAAGTTCACCGAGCGCCACGCCGCGGCGCTCGCCGACCTGAAGCACAGCCTGGAGGGCTCCGCATGACCACCACCGACACCGAGACCCGGACCATCAAGGTCTTCCGCGTCTTCATCAAGGCCTCGCCCGAGCGGGTGTGGGAGGCCATCACCTCGCCCGAGTGGAACCAGCGCTACGGCTACCACGCCCCCAGCGAGTTCGAGCTGAGGGCCGGCGGGTCGTTCCGGGCCCTGCCCAACGAGGGCATGCAGGCGATGGGCGCGCCCGACGTGGTGGTCGAGGGTGAGGTGCTCGAGGCCGATCCGCCGCACAAGCTGGTCCAGACGTGGCGCATGCTCTTCTCCCCCGAGCTCGGCACCGAGCCGTTCACCACGCTCACCTACGACGTCCACGCCGAGACCGAGTCGATGACCCGCCTCACCGTGACCCACGACGTCACCGGGGCGCCGATGCACGAGGGCGCGATCAGCGGCGACTCGCCCCTGCAGGAGGGTGGCGGCGGCTGGGCCTGGGTGCTCAGCGACCTCAAGACCCTGCTCGAGACCGGCGAGTCCCTGCCGCTCTGAGGCCGGCGGGCGGCACCCGGCGCTCGTCGTCGGGTGCCGCCCCGTTCGTCCGATCCAACCCACGTTCAGCCCGCCGGCCACCCTGGAGGTGGTCGGCGGCCTGAACGTTTGGGGCGGGTCGGGACGTTCATGCGCTGGTGCACCGTGGCGGTGGTCCGCGGCCTGAACGTCGGCGAGGTGAGGCGAGGGCGACCGGCTCGGACGTTCAGGGGCTGGGCCACCCTGGAGGTGGTCGGCGGCCTGAACGTCGGGGAACGCTCGGCAGGGCGACGAGGCGGGGTGCGGCGCGAGGCTGTCGGCATGGGTGACGCCTCGATGAGCGCCTCGATGAGCGCCTCGGCCAGCGGCTCGATCCGGCTGGCCGGGCCCGACGACCTGGCCGTCGCCGCCGACCTCCTGCGGGCCTTCAACGCCGAGTACGACGAGCCGGCACCCGAGGCTCCCGTGCTCGCCGGACGCCTGGGCGAGCTGCTCGCCGCCGGCGACGCCGTGCTGCTCGCCGGCGAACCGGCGGTCGGCGTGGCCGTCCTGCGGTTCCGGCCGTCGCTGTGGAGCGCGGGGTCCGAGTGCTACCTGGCCGAGCTCTACGTCGCGCCCGCCGAGCGGGGCCGGGGCCTCGGCCGGGCGCTGCTCACGGCCGTGCTCGACGAGGCCCGGGCGCGGGGTGCCGACACCATCGACCTCGGGACGTCCGAGGACGATGCGGCGGCCCGGGCGCTGTACGAGTCGATGGGGTTCACCAACCGCGAGGGCCCCGGCGGGCCCGTGATGTACGTCTACGAGCGCGAGCTGTAGCGCCGGACGGCCGGCCCGGGCCACGGTCGCTCGACGGGACCGCCCGCTAGGTTGGCGACGTGAGCGACGAGTCGAACGGTGCACCCGAGCAGCAGGCCGCTCCGGCGCCGCCGCACCCCCACGCCCCGATGCCCCGACCCGAGACGATGACGCCCCGCGCGCCGCTCGGGCCCGGCGCCGGCATCCGCATGTACCCGACCATGCCGCCGCCGGTGCCCACCGTGCCGGCCCAGTGGGCCGCCGACCCCGGCGGCGCCCACCAGTGGCGCTGGTGGGACGGCGTGCGCTGGACCGACCAGGTGGCCGACGACGGCGTCACGTCGATCGACCCCCTGCCCCCGGCCTGATCAGCGGGCTCGGACGACCACCGAGACCGGGCCACGCCCACCCGGACCGATCGACGAGGAGCGCGACCGTGGCCTACGACGAGCAGCTGGTCGAGCGCATCCGGGGCGTCCTCGGCGACGACATCGGCTACGGCGAGAAGAAGATGTTCGGCGGGGTGTGCTTCCTGCTGCACGGCAACATGGTCGCCGGTGTCGCCACCGACGACCTGATGCTGCGCGTCGGCCCCGATGCCTGGGCCGACGCCCTCGCCCGGCCCCACGCCCGGGCGATGGACTTCACCGGCCGGTCGATGAAGGGCTACGTGTTCGTCTCGCCCGCCGGCGTCGCCGAGGACGCCGACCTGCAGGCGTGGCTCGACCGCGCCCTGGCGTTCGTCGGCACGCTGCCGCCGAAGGAGAAGGCCGCGACGCCGCGTCGGACCAAGCGCTGATCCGAGGCGTCGGCCGCATCGCCCCGATCGACGAGGAGCGCCGGCGGCACCGGCCTCCCCGTTCTGGGAGGCTGGCGGTCCACGGTCCGCACGAGCGGAGGGGGCTGACGATGATCGAACGGCTGACCGGCCTACCCGACGGGGTGATCGGCTTCGAGGCGGTGGGCGAGGTCCACGCCGAGGACTACCGGGACGTGCTCATCCCGGCGCTCGAGGAGGCGTCCGCCTCGGGCAGCATCCGCTGCGTCTACGTGATGGGCGATCGCTTCGAGGGCTACAGCACCGGTGCCGCGTGGCAGGACACCAAGCTCGGCCTCGAGCACCACGGGAAGTGGCAGCGGGCCGCGCTCGTCACCGACGTCGACTGGGTGCGGCACCTGTCGGCCGCCTTCGGCTGGATGGTCCCCGGCGCCTTCGAGGTCTTCCCCCTCGCCGAGCGCGACGCCGCCATCGCCTGGGTCGCCGCCGACGGTTGACGTCGTCCGGGCGGGTGGTGGCGGGCCGGGGATCGACGAGTCGCAGTCGTCGTGGGATTCCCTGCAACCGGACCGCTCCGGCCGACGTCGTTGGGGCAGATGAGCGAGGGAGAGCTGGCGCTGCCTGCGGGTGTCCCGGCGTCGACGAGGGCCGGGACCGATCCGGTCGACGCCGCGCAGGTCGTCGCCGCGTTCCGGGAGGAGCACGGGCCGATGGTGCGACTGGGCTACCTGCTGCTCGGCGACGTCGAGGAGGCCGAGGACGTCGTGCAAAGCGCCTATGCGACGCTGGTCGAGCGGTGGGACCGGGTCCGCGAGCCCGGTGCCTACCTCCGGCGGTGCGTCGTCAACGGCTGCTACGACGTGCTGCGCCGTCGCCGTCGGCGGCGGTCCGTGCCGCTCGCCGATCCGGTCCCCGCCGTGGCGGCCGCCGACGAGTACCTCCTCGACGCCGTGCAGGCGCTGCCACCCAAGCAGCGGATCGTGGTGGTGCTGCGCTACTACCAGGGGCTGCGCAGCCACGAGGTCGCGGCCTGCACCGGCTGGCCCGAGGGCACGGTGAAGAGCCTCCACCACCGAGCGCTGGCGACCCTGCGGGGGGTGATCGAGCCATGACCACCGATCAGCTCGAGGCCGACCTGGGTCGGGTGCTCGGTGAAGCCGCCGATCGCGTCGAGCCCCGCGGCGACCTGCTCCCAGGCGTGACGGCCCGGTTGGGGGCGCGGCGTCGGCGCCGCCGGCGGGAGCGGATGGGGGCCTCGGTCGCGGTGGTGTTCGCGGTCGTGCTGGCGGCAGTCGTCGCCCTCGGCGCCGCCGGCCGCGAGGACCGGGTGGTCGTGGCCCCGCCGCCCGGACCCGGTTCGACGACCACTGACGCAGCGGCCTCCGACCCGCGCCGCCCGCTCGCCGAGCATCCGCGAGTGGCGATCTTCGGCGATGCCGGCGCGCTGATGGCCGGCCTCGGGTTCTCGCGGTGGGCCGAGTCGAGCGGGGCGATCACGGTGGTCCCCGGGGACACCCGGATGGGGTGTGGTCTGGTCCTGGCCGCCGCACGCGCCGATCCGCACGGGGGCTCCAGCTCGGCCGTCCCCGACGAGTGCCGAGACCTGCCGGCGGCGTGGGCCCGCGCCCTCGACGCCGCCACGCCCGACGTCGCCGTGGTGCTGATCGGCGAGAACGACCTGGACGACCTCCAGCTCTCATCCGACGTCCCGGTCTGGCAGTCGGTGGGCTCGCCCGAGGTCGACGTCGCGCTCCAGCGCCGCATGCTCGAGGTCACCGACGCCATCACCAGCCGGGGGGCCACGGCCGTGTGGCTCACCCTGCCGTCGATCGCTGCGGTCCCCGGGGTCGACCGGGGGCCGGCCGGCGATCCGGCCCGGGCGGCGCGGTACCGCGAGGTGGTGGCCCAGCTGCCGGCTCGGCGGCCGGGTGCGCCGGTGGCGGTGGTCGACCTGGCCGGCTGGCTGGCGACGGCTGGCGACCCGTCGCTGCGTCCCGACGGGGTCCACCTCACCAACGCCACGGCAACAGCGGTCGTCGAGCGATGGCTCGGCCCCGCGGTGCTCGACGCCTACCGTCGGGCCGCCGCCGCCGGCGGCGGCTCGTCCTCGACGGCCGTGCCGACGTCGTCGATCCCGACCGGCGCGCCGGCCGACTCCATCCCCGACGACGCCAGGCCGGACTGGACCCCCGGCCCGCCGGGCAGCTGGGTGCCGTACGGGGGAGATGACGCTCTCCACCCGGGGGTCGTCGTGCCGCAGGCGCAGGGGTGGGCGCACAGCGGCGATCCTGCCTCGACTCCGGGGCGAACCCCCATCTACGACCGCCCTGACGGGTCCGTCGTCGGGTACGCGTACAGCCAGCTGGGGTTCGTCCCCCTGGCCGAAGACCCCACCTTCGACGCCCACGCCGAGCGGGTCCGACGGTTCGGCTGCGACGCCTTCGCCGATCCGTCCTGCCATCCACGCGGCCTGGGCCGGCCGGCCGGAAGCTGAGCGTCGCGGGCCTCGTCGATCACGGCCGGTGGGCTCACCGCGCGCCGATCTCGAGCGCAGGTCAACCTGGAGGGTCCGCCACTCGTTGACGAGGGTGCATGCGCGATCCCGGACCGGCCGACTTCGACGAGGCGTTCGACGCCCTGGTGGCGCTCGCCTACCGCGTCGCCTTCCGCATCCTCGGCGATCGCGAGGAGGCCCGTGACATCGCCCAGGAGGCCCTGACCCGAGCGTTCAGCCGGTGGTCCCGCGTCCGGGGCTACGCGCCGGCCTGGGTGAGCCGGGTCGCGGCCAACCTGGCCCTCGATCGCGTCCGCCGGGTCGGGGTGGCGGCTCGGGCGCCCCGTCCCACCGAGGCGGCGCCGCTCGATGCGGCCGAGGTGGTCGCCCAGCGGGCCGAGCTCGTCACCGGCCTCGCTGCCCTCCCTCGCCGCCAGCGGGAGGTCGTGGTGCTGCGCCACCTCGCCGATCGGTCCGAGGCCGAGGTCGCCGAGCTCCTCGGCTGCTCGGTGGGATCGGTCAAGCGCCACGCCCACCGTGGTCTGGCCGCGCTGCGCCTGGCCCTCGACCACGGCGTCGATCCCGCGGCCGATCCCGAAGCCGATCCGATCCGACCGGCCCCCGTCGCCGCGGTCCACCCGCCGGCGACCTCGCCCGAAGGAGCCCGATGATGTTCGACCACCTCGACGATCCCCATCCGCCCGACCTGGCTCCGTTGCGCGATCCCGTGCTCGTGTCCGGCGGTCGACGCCGACGACACCGTCGGTGGGGTCAGTCGCTCGCCTCGATCGCGGTGGTCGTCGCCGTGGTCGGGGCCGGTCTCGGCCTGGTCGACCGACGCCTGGCGTCGGTGGACCGGGTCCAGGTCGACGTCGGCACCCCGCCCTCGGTCGGGGCCGGGCCGGTCACCGTCCTGCTGGTCGGCACCGACCGGGGGATCGAGGGGGTGCCCGCTGACGCCTCCCGCCCCGCGCGGGGGCTCACCGATTCGCTCCTGGTGGTCCGACTCGACCCGCGGACCTCCTCGGTGCGGTTGCTGTCGGTGCCGCGGGACCTGTGGCTGACCCGGGCCGACGGTTCGGGCGTCCGGCTCGACCAGGTGCTCGGCGACGCCGGTCCCCAGGCGCTCCTCGACGACGTCGCCTCGGTGACCGGGACGAGGATCGACCACTACGCCGAGGTCGACCTCGCCGGGATCGCCGGCGCGGTCGACGCCGTCGGCGGTGTTCCCCTCCGGAGCACGACCGAGGTCCGCGACACCGCGTCTGGCTTCCAGCTCGCACCGGGGTGCCAGGTCGTCGACGGCAGCCAGGCCCGTGCCTACCTGCGGGCCCGCCACCTCGAGTGGCGCGACGCCGCGGGTCGATGGGTCGAGGACCCCACGAGCGACCTCGGACGCATGGCCCGCGGCCGCGAGGTCGCGGCGGCGCTGCTCGCCCGGCTGGCCGCCTCGACCAACCCGGTCGACGTGGTGTCGGCGGTCGACCGGGTCCTGCAGCACGTCACGATCGATGCCTCGTGGTCGCGAGCCGACCTCGTGGGCCTGGTGCAGGACCTCCGGGCGCTCGATCCGTCGCACATCGCCGGCGCCGCGCTCGACACCACGGCCACCGTCGAGCCCGGCGGGGTCGCCGCCCTCGCCGCCACGCCCGGCTCGGCGTTGGCCGCGTCGGCGTTCCTCGACGGCTCGGCGCCGACCGCGCCGCCGAGCTCGCCGTCCTCGACGAGTTCGCCGTCCTCGACGCCCGGCCCGGCACCGGTGCACGCGGTGGCCGGCTGCCCCTGACGCTCGCCGTCACCCGTGGAGGCGGTGGCGGAGGCCGAAGGGGCGGCGGGGGACGACCGATGCGTCATCGTCGGTGGCGTCGGAGGCCCCGGGTCCGGCATCGGCCGATCCGCCGCGCGTCAGCCACGCCGTCATCGGTCGGGCGGTCACGCCGTGGAGGACCACGCTCAGCACGACGGTGAGCGTGATCGCCGACGTCACGGTGAGGACCATCGGGTCGCCGGGTGGCAGCTCCTCGACGATGAGCAGGCCGAAGATGACCGAGGCGAGGCCGCGCGGCCCGAACCAGCCGAGGAAGACCGTGTCGCGGCCCGACGTGCGCGAGCCGACCAGCGACAGCGCCACCGGGGCCATGCGGATGACGGTCAGGCTGGCCAGCGCGTACACGACGATCCGCCAGTCGGCCGGCCGCAGCCCGTCGACCAGCAGCGCGGCGCCGAACACGTACCAGACCACCAGCGACAGGACCTGGCCGAGCAGCTCGGGCAGCTCCACCGACTCGTCGACCGTCGGGTCGTCGCCGGCGTCGGAAGCGACGGCGTCGGCCGGGGTGCCATCGGCGGGCGTTGCGGCCGCCGGGGCCGGTGCCGACTCGCCGTGGCGGCCGGCCCGGAAGGCGATGCCGGCGACGAAGGCGGCGACGAAGTAGTTGACCTCGAGCTGGCGGGCGACGAGGAAGGCGAGCACGGCGAGCATGAGGGTGGCGACCCGCTCGCCACCGGGCGCCGTCCACCCCCGCTCGCGGGCCGCCCGGATCGCCCGGCCGCCCACGTAGCCGGCGACGATGCCGATCCCGGCGCCGGCGACCAGCTCGCGCAGCGCCGACCACCCGGGGGCCGAGGCCGAGTCGGCGAACTCGCCGTGGCCGAGCAGCACGGTCGAGGCCGCGATCAACCCGGTCACCACCGGGGTGGCGATGCCGTCGTTGAGGCCGCTCTCGACGTTGAGCGTCCGCCGCAACCGCACCGGGATGGCCCGGTCGGACACCACCGCGGCGCTGAGGGCGGCGTCGGTGGGGGCCAGGGCGGCGCCGAGCAGGGCGGCCAGCTGCCACGGGACGTCGGTCAGCAGGGCGGCGGCCAGGCCGAACCCGGCGGCGATGGTCAGCGGCAGGCCGATGGCCAGCAACCGCAGCGGCAGGCCGGCGTGGCGGCGCAGGTCGCCCGGGTCGACGCGCGCCGCGTCGGAGAACAGCACCAGCACGAGGGTGATCTCGGCCAGCTCGTGGATGAACGTCGTCTCGGCCGCCATGTGCAGCTGCTCGATGGGGCCGTGACCGAGGATCAGCCCGCCGAGCACGAACACGATCGGACCGCTCACGTCGAAGCGCTCGAAGTGCGCCGACAGCAACGACCAGGCGAGGATCAGCCCGGCGACGGCGCACAGCGCCCAGAGGCTCACCCCGTCGCCGTGCGCCATCGCCGGATCCTACGACGGCGACCACTGCCCGCCGCAGGGTCGGGGCCTCCGAGGCGGGGTCGGGGCCGCCGCAGGGTCGGGTCGGTCCGAGGCGGGGCGGTCCGTGGCGGGGCGGTCCATGGGCCGGTGGTGCCTCAGCGCCGTGGCGGCGCCCGGCCCGACCTACCATCGCCGGCGCAGAGTCCGCGCGGGGATGGAGGTCAGGGGATGCAGGAGCGCACGTTCGTCGACGCGCACGGGGTGGAGGTCTTCTCCCGCTGGTGGCTGGTCGACGACCCCGCCGGGCTGGTCGTGATCTCCCACGGCGCCTCCGAGCACAGCGGCCGCTACGACCGCTTCGCCACCGCCCTCAACGGAGCGGGCTACGCCGTCGTCGCCATCGACCACCGCGGCCACGGCCGCACCGGCGCTGCCACCGGCGCCGGGATCATGGGGCCGGGCGCCGGCCAGGCCGTGGTCGACGACCTCGACGAGCTGCGGGCGATGGCCCTGGCCGAGCTCGGCGCCGACGTGCCGGTCGTCCTCTTCGGCCACTCCCTCGGCGCGGTGATCGGCCTCGCCTACGTCGTGCAGCACTCCGCCGACCTCACCGCCGCCGTGCTCTGCGGGTTCCCCGTCGACGTGAACGGCGTGGCCGGGCTGGGCGAGCTGCTCGGCGGCCTGGCCGAGGCCGGCCTGCGCGACGCGCCGGCGTCGGACCTGCTGGCGTCGAACAACGCGCCGTTCGAGCCGGGTCGCACCGGGTTCGACTGGCTCAGCCGCGACGAGGCCGAGGTCGACCGCTACATCGCCGACCCGCTCTGCGGTGACGAGAACCCCCTCACCTACGGCTACCTCATCGACCTCTTCGCCGTGGTGGCCCCGGCTCGCGACGCCCTGGGCTCGATCACGGTGCCGGTCCTCGTGATCGCCGGCGACAAGGACTCTGCCGCCGAGAACGGCGCCCACCCCACGGGGCTGGCCGAGGCGCTGCGGGCCGAGGGCGTGGCCACCGACCTCACGCTGTACCCCGACGCCCGCCACGAGCTGCTCAACGAGACCAACCGCGACGAGGTCACCGCCGACGTGATCGGCTGGGTGCAGGGCAAGGCCTAGCGAACCAGCTGGTCGGACGACGCGCTCCGACCGAGGAGGCACGACATGCGGGCACGAGGGTGGCGGGCGATCGGGACGGTGGTCGCCGCCGCGCTCGTGCTGGTGCCGCTCGCCGCGCCCGCACCGGCGGGTGCGGCGCTGCCGGCGGGCACGAAGGTCGTGACCACCCCGGTGCCACCACCTCTGCCGCCGGGCGATCTGGCCGACACGGCGGCGTCGGTGGCGGGCACCGGTGACGGCTCGAGCGTCGTGTACTTCGCCGGTGACGAGGCCGAGACGTGGACCTACTCGCCGGCGGCGAACTCGTGGACCAAGCGCACGCCGGCGCAGACGCCTCCGGCCCGGCAGGGGGCGGCCGCCGGCGGCGTGGCCGGCGGCGGTCCGAAGACCGTCCTGTACGGCGGGTTCCAGACCGCCGGCAACGTGTTCCTCGCCGACACCTGGGTGTTCGACGCCGCCGCCGGTCAGTGGACCCAGCGGTGCACGAGCTGCGCGCCGGGCGGCCTGGCCCGGGCCATGGTGGCGGCCGGCCCCACCGACACGCTCCTGTTCGGCGGCTCCAAGTTCTTCGGCTTCGTCGACGCGCTGTGGCGCTGGGACGATGCCACCGGCGACTGGGCCCAGGTCACGCCGGCCGGCCCCAACGGCTTCCCGCAGTCTCGTGGCGACGCCATGTTCGCCTGGGACGGCTCGGCGTTCGTGCTCTACGGCGGCCTGGGCGACTCGTTCGCGTCGATGGCGGACACGTGGCGGTTGGTGCCCACCGGGGGCGGCCAGTACCGGTGGGACCCGATCTGCGCGTCGTGCGCCCCGGGGCCGCGCAGCCTCGCCGCCATGTCGACCTTCGGCGGGGGAGCGACGCCGGCCGGCGCGCTGCTGGTCGGTGGGCGCCACCTCGACCCGAACCTGCCGGCGGCCCTCACCTACGCCGACGGCTGGTTCTGGCAGCCGTCCGACTCGTCGTGGAACCAGGTGATCGCCGGCCCGGCCCCGACGCCGCTGCCCGACGAACCCGGCGTCCCCTACGCCCCGACCATGGGGTCGTTCCCGGCGCGGGGAGCGGCGTCGGTGGTGCTGACCGACACCCACTTCATCGAGCGTCAGGCGGCGGTCGAGTCCAACGTCCTGGCCTGGTTCCAGGCGAGTCCCACGACGTCGTCGACCACCACGACATCGATCCTGCCGACGACGTCGACCACGCTCGCCGGCACGACCACGGTCACCCCCGCCTTCACGGGCTAGGACGACGGCGCCGCCGCCTAGCGATCGGTGCCGGTCCGGCCGCTGCGCGCCATGCTCGTGCCCCGGTAGATCGGCCGGCCCGCATCGGTGACCTCGCCCCGGGGCGACGGCCAGCTGAAGGCTATCGTGCCGCCGTCGCCGAGGGAGCACCACTGGTCCATGGCGGCGTCGAGGGCCCGGGTGACGGCCGTGCGGTCGCCCCGCTTCCACGCCGCGAGGTGGAGGCCGGCCAGCTCTTCGGAGGCGTCCAGCTCGGACCGGTGCTCGGCGATGACGGCCCGGCCGGGCTGGGTGCGGCGCCGCCCGGTGCTGCGGTAGGTGGCGCCCTGGTCGAGCAGGCCCCAGAAGCCGAGCCGGTAGCCGGTCGCCGCCTCGACGACGTACTGGCCGAGGTCGTGGGGAAGGTCGCGACCGACGGCCATGTAGGGACCGGGGACGCGGGTGCGCTTGGCCCGCGTGGCCTCCCACGAACAGGCCCGGCGGCCGTTGTCCTCGTGCTTGCGGAACACCACCTCCACGCCGCAGACCCTACGACTCGCGGTTCCCGACGCGACGACCCGTTTCGCCGACCGCCGGGCGCGGCCGCTCGGGCCATCCGGTGACGAGCCGGCTGGCTGGCCGCGGTGGCCGGTCAGTCGTCGAGGCCGATGCCGAGCAGATCCACTTCCGGCCGGAACCCGTGCTCGGCCAGCAGATCGGCCAGCTGCGGTTCGGCAGCGTCCGCCACCACGATCATCGCCGCGTCACCGCGGGCGGCGACGACGTCGAGCACCCGGTCGAGGAGGTCGCCGCGGTCGGGCCCGCCGAGGCGGTCGACGACGCACGTCGGTCCGCCCGGGTCGTACAGGGGCGGCTCGATGCCCGGCGATCCGACGGCGATGCCGTGCTGGTCGTCGGCGACGACCAGCGCACCGGGCGCCGCCGGATCGACCGGTCCCGGCCCGAAGGTGTGGCGGGCCGCAGGTGGCAGCGCACCAGGCCGCGGCGCATCGACGACCCCGGCGGCGCGCCCGTCGGCCGGGATCAGGTGGTCCTGGAGGGACCGGGCCCAGTACGTGGACGCGACTTCGGCGCCTGCCGCGCGTAGGGCCTTGGCGCGGCGGGTGTCGGCCCGGACGACGCAGGTGACCCAGGGGACCGGAAGCATGTCGGCGACCGTGCGAGCTGCCATCGGCCACCAACCGTGGTCGACGACCTCGAGGTCGTCGACCCAGGTGTGGCCGGCCTGGGGCACGAGGACGAGGAACCCGACCACCGCCCCGCCGTCGTCGACCATCACCTGGGTGTCGTGGTCGTCGCTCTGGACGACGTAGGCGAGGTAGGCCTCTTGCATCGTGTCAGCGCCCTCACGCGGGGCGAAGAACCGGGGTGACCATGCGGACCGCCGGTGCCTGGCGGCACCTGTCACCGCCAGCACGGTCGGCAGGTCGTCGGGTCGAGCCGGTCGCACCTCCACGGTCGGGAGGCTACGCGTCGCCGGTGTCAGGCATCAGGCCGTCACGCGTCAGGCGACGCCCACGGAGGCGGGGCCGACCCGCTCGACGATGGGGGCCAGGGCGTCGAGGTCGAGGCGGTAGGTCTCGGCGGCGGTGAGGCCGACCATGGCCCGGGCCTCGTCCTCGGGCACGTCGACGAAGGTGGACTCCATGGCCTCGACGGTGTGGGGCCAGGTGCCCTCGTGGTGGGGGTAGTCGTTGCCCCACATGAGCACGCCCACGCCGATGTCGTGGCGCATGGCCACCTCCTTGCGGGCCATCACCGAGGCGCCGATGCGCACGTTGCGGTTGAAGTACTCGCTCGGCTTCAGCGGCAGGTGGCGGGTGAAGGCGTCACCGAAGCGCTCGGTGGCGTGGCTGCCCTCGTACTTCATGTCCATGCGGCGCACCATGTCGGGCACCCACCAGGCGCCGTTCTCGGTCACGCAGAAGCGCAGGTCGGGGAAGCGCTCGAACACGCCGCCCCAGATGAGGTGCCACACCGGCCGCGACGCCCACCACGACGCCTCGGTGGTGAAGATGCCGGCGGCGCCGGGCAGGTCCCACCCGCCGAAGTCGCCGACCGCGCCCGAGTGGGTGTGCACCGGCAGCTCGAGGTCCTGGCAGGTGCCCCAGAACGGGTCGTACACCGGGTCGTTGTAGGGCGGCCGCTCGTTCCAGACCGACGGGATCAGCACGCCGCCGAGCCCGTTGTCCTTGGCCCAGCGCGCCTCGGCCACCGCGGTGTCGACGTCCTCGACGGTCGGGATGATGGCCAGGCCGATGCGGCGCAGCGGCTCGTCGGCGCAGAACTCGGCCAGCCAGCGGTTGTGGGCCCGGGCCCCGGCCAGCAGCCGCTCGGGGCGGGCGCCGGCGTGGGGGGCGAGGCCGGCGCCGAACGGCGGGGCGTTGCCG
>JAXLRI010000025.1:0-41056 GCA_046331175.1 Acidimicrobiales bacterium | reverse complement strand
GGGGCCGGTTCCTCACCACCATCTTCGACGAGTGGGTGGTGCGCGACGTCGGCGACGTGTTCGTGAGCCAGTTCGACGCCGCCCTGGCATCGTGGGTCGGGGTGCCGCCGGCGCTGTGCATCTTCCGGGAGACGTGCGGCGACGCCGTCGCCCTCGAGCACAACGGCGACGTGTACTCGTGCGACCACTTCGTCGAGCCCGACCACCTGCTCGGCAACATCGCCACCACCCACCTGGTCGAGCTGGTGGCCTCGCCCCAGCAGCGGGCGTTCGGGGCCGCCAAGCGCGACGGGTTGCCCGGCCAGTGCCGGCGATGCGAGGTCCGCTTCGCCTGCCACGGCGAGTGCCCGAAGAACCGGTTCACCACCACCGCCGACGGCGAGGCCGGGCTCAACTTCCTGTGCGCCGGCTACTACGACTTCTTCACCCACGTCGACGGGCTCATGCGCATCATAGCCGACCTGCTGCGCGCCGGTCGCTACGCCGACGAGGTGCGCGGCGTGCTGGCCGCAGCCGGGCGCAACGACCCGTGCCCGTGCGGCAGCGGCCGCAAGGCCAAGCAGTGCCACCAGCGCGGATGATGCCGGACGAGACGACGAAGACGGGATGACGTGGACGAGATGAGGCGGCGGTGACCGACGGCGACCCCAGCGACACGAGCACCAGCGACCCGAGCACCGGCGCCACCGGCGCCACCGATCCGAACGGCCCGCGGCGCGCGGGCGACGCGGTCGGGCCGGCAGCCGCACCAGCCGCGGTCGACGGGCCCGAGGCCGCCCCGGGCCGGAGGGGCGAGCGACGCCTGATCCCGTCGCTGACCATCCTCGTGCTGATCGCCCTGCCGTTCACCCTCCCGACCTCCCAGCAGTACGCGCCGTGGATCCTCGTGATCGGCGGCGTGCCGCTGCTCGTCGCCGTCCTCATCGCCGACCCGGGCCGCATCGACCGTCGGGGCCGGGTGCTGCGCGTCCTCTCCCGCTCGATCATCGTGCTGCTGGCGTGCTCGGCCGCCTTCGCCACCGTCCGCCTCATCGTCGAGCTGCTCGAAGGGGCACCGCAGCTGCAGACCGCCGCTCAGCTGCTGCGGGCCGGCTTCGTCGTGTGGATCGACGTCAACCTGACCTTCGCCCTCCTCTACTGGGAGCTCGACGGGGGCGGGGCGGCCACCCGGCTGCTGGCGCCCCACCCCTACCCCGACCTCGCCTTCCCCCAGCACATGGCCCCCGAGCTGGCGCCGCCCGGGTGGATGCCCACGTTCCTCGACTACCTGTACCTCGGATTGACCAACGCCCTGGCCTTCAGCCCCACCGACGTGATGCCCCTGCGGCACTGGGCGAAGCTGACCATGGCGCTGCAATCGCTGCTGTCGGTGGCCATCCTCAGCCTCGTCATCGCCAACGCCGTCAACGTGATCGGATCCGGATGACCGCCCGCACGGTGGACGCTGGCGAACTGGCGCGCCCAGGGGTGCCGGGTCGACGAGGACGCGACCGATGACCGACGACGCACCCGACCGAGGACCCGACAGCGCCGGCCCCGCCGGCCCCGCCGGCCCCGCCGCGGACGCTCCCGCCGCGGCCGGGCCGCTGTCGACGCCGCTGTTCAGCACGCTCGACCGGCGAGGGCGGCGTCGTCTCTTCCTGCGGGCGCTGTTGCGCATCACCGCCGTCACCGCGCTGCTCATCGTCGTCTACGCGGTGTTCCCCGTCGGCCTCCACGCCGACGGCACCACGTGGCTGGTGCTGGCCGGGGGGATCGCCGCCTTCCTCGTCGCCCTCACGTACCAGGTGCGGCGGATCGTCGCCTCGCCGATGCCCCAGCTGCGGGCCATCGAGACCCTGGCCACGGTGGTCCCGCTGTTCATCATCGTGTTCTCGCTGGTGTACGTCGGCCTCTCCCAGAACGACCCGGCCAGCTTCTCCGAGCCGATCACCAAGGTCGGCGGCATCTACTTCACCGTGACGATCCTGTCGACGGTGGGCTTCGGCGACATCACCGCCACCACCGACACCACCCGGCTCGTGGTCACCCTGCAGATGCTCATCGACCTGCTGATCATCGGCGTGCTGGTGAAGCTGATCATCGGGGCGTCCCGCATCGGCGTCCAGCGCCGCCAGGCCGAAGCTGCCGCCCAGGCCCAGGCCACCCGTCCCGACGCGTGACCGCCCCGCTTCGCGCGACTGCCCGGAGGGCCGGCGACCAGACCACGCGTCGACAGGCGGGCGCCCGGGTGCCTCGTGCCCGGGGTGGGGTTCGAACCCACACGACCCTGAGGTCCGGGGGGTTTAAGCCCCCTGCGTCTGCCAGTTGCGCCACCCGGGCGGGTGCGGCGCCATCGTAGGGACCGGCGCTGCTCACCAGTGCGGTGGCTCGGCCGCGCCGCGGGCGCGCACGGCCCGCACGCGCTGGTGGACGTCGCGCTGCTCGGCCAGCGGTCCCTTCCAGCGCGGCAGCTTCAGCGCGCTGCGATAGGCGCTGGACACGGTGAACCGCCAACCCCGCCGGGCGACGGTCTCGAGCTCGGCGGCCCACTCGGCCCGGAAGCGTCCGTCGGCGTCGCCAGCGACGACCGGCCGCCCCTCCACGCCGAGCCCGGCCAGGAACCACTGGGCCTCGACGTGGTGGCGCAGCAGCTCCTGCGGCGCGGCACCGGGGAAGACCTGCAGCAGCTCGCGGTCGTCGACCGCGTCGACGGCGTCCATGCCCGTGCACAGCGTCCCGCCGGCGATCGGCGACTGGATCGAGTAGCCGCCGGTCTTGCCGTCGGGTCCGACCCACAGCCGGGCGAAGCTGGCGAGGTCGGGGTGGACGAACAGGAGGCAGTGCTGCTCGGGCACCGTGGGCGCCACCACCCGGATGGCGCTCACCGGTTGGAACCCCAGCGCCTGCATCGCCCCGCTCAGCGGCCACCCGCCACGGGGGACCACCTCGGCCGGCTCGGACACGAGCTGGGCTCGCTTGGCCCTCGACAGCACGAACGCCTGCAGCGCGATCGGCGACAGCACCAGGGCGATGCCGAGCACGGCGAGCAGCCCGAGCACCACGTCCGAGGTCACACCGGCAGCCTCGCGCGGGCGCCCCGACCACCGCCCGCGCGCGCTCCAACGTCCGACATCGCACGTTCAGGCGCCCGGCCACCACCACGGTGGCCCATGTCCTGAACGTCGCCCCCGCACGTGCACGCTCAGGCGCCCAGGCACCGCCACGGTGGCCCACAGCCTGAACGTCGGCCGGGGGCGGGCATCCCGGGTGGCCATCGGCCGGTAGCGTCGGCGGCACGGACGGGGCGAGGACCCCCAGTCGACGAGGAGCGGGACATGCACGGAGCACGGCAGCGACGACGACCCGATGCTGGTCACTCGAGCGACGGACACCCGAGCGGTGGCACCGCGAGCAACCTCCGACGACCCGGCCGAGCGGTGGCCCTGGTCGCCACGTTGGTGCTGCTCGCCGGCTGCCGGGTGTTCACCTTCCCGGTGGCCGCCCCCGGGACGATGACGTCGATGTCGTCGGCGGTGACGATCACCAACACCACGCCCTACCAGGTGTTCGTGCGCTTCCAGGCCTACTGCGGCGAGGTCGGGTCCTGGGGCTTCGTGGTCCGAGACGTCGACCAGGGCCGGCGCCTGGCCCAGGCCTGCCCCTCGCCGACGGGCGCCTTCCCCCTCAACGGGACCCTCGTCGACGTGCCCAACCCCGACCTGCCCGTGATCCCCGTCGTCCTGTCGCCGGGCCAGTCGATCACGGTGGTCGGCGAAGCGTTCGGCGCCGGGGTGAACGAGACCTCGGGGCGGTCGGTGCCCTTCGACGCCTACGCGGAGTGGTGCTTCGACGGCTGCGCCGACATCGCCAAGCTCACGCCGTAGCCACGCCAGCGGCACCGGTCGGCGACCTGGCGACCCCTCGCGAGCCCCATCGTCGTCGCCTCGACTCGCGGCGGTCGGCTGCGGCACCCCATCGGACCGCCCTGCCCCGCGGGATCCCCGATCGGCGGGAGCTCGGCCTGGGCGGGGCGCGCACGACCGCGTCACGACCTCCTCATGCCGCCTCGGCGGGGCGGCCGAGCGACGGTGGCCGTACGGCCACGAGCCCGGCGCGGTCGCGCTCGGCCCGGCGCTCCGCGGCCTCGCGGCGTGGCGGCCGGCGGCGGCGGGCCGGGGTGGAGCCACCACCGGTGCTGCGCTCGGCGTCGCGCTCGACGGCACCCCACAGGGCCGTCCGCACGGCGTCGGCCTGGGGGGCGTGCAGCCCGTTGGCGGCCACCACCCCTTCGATCATGTCGCCGAGGACGGCCGGCCAGGGCCGGCCCCGGACCCGCACGGCGACGACCGCCGAGCCGTCGGGGCGCCGGCGCAGCGTGCGGTCGGCCCCGGTGACCCGCGGCGGGCTCCGGAACCCCGGCACGGCCAGGCCCCGCCGGCGGCCGGCGTCGGCGAGCACGCGGGCGGCCCCGGCGAAGCGCACGGACGAGGCGGCGGGCTCGTCGGTGGCATCGGGCCGGGGGCCTCGGGGATCCGGGTGGTGGGCGGTCATCACGGAGATGGTGCCCGGGACGTGTGACAGGAACGGTCGACGGGTCGCCGGTCGACCCGCGGATCAGACGGTGGCGACGACCACGGCGGTGGCGGCACCGTTGTCCGAACCCAGGAGGGCGACGGCGCCGGCGGCGAAGGTGGCGTCGGTGGCCCGCAGCGTCGGCCCGCCGTCGACGCCGCAGGTCAGGGCGCTGCCCTGCACCGTGAAGCGCAGGGCGACCTGCTGGCGGTTGGTGGGCAGCACGTAGGGCTGGCTGGCCAGCACCCGGGCCACCCCACCCTGGAACACCCCGACGTACAGCAGCCGGCGACCGGCGTCGGCCTTGCAGAACAGGTAGTCGTTCGGGCCCTGGTAGCGGGCACCCAGGCCGACGATCGTCGAGCCGGCCCCGCCGACCACCTTGGCAGCCACCGTGTAGTCGGTCCACGTCGCCGATCCGCTCGACAGCCGCCCCTCCCCGGGCGCAGTCGTCGTGGTCTTGGCGTAGTGGGTGGCCCCGTCGATCGCCACCCTCCACTCGCCCGACCCGACCGTCCACCCGGCTGGGACCGAGCCGAGGGGGTCCCCGGAGAAGTCGTCCGACAGCAGCACCTGACCGGCCGGGACCGCCGTCGTGGTGGGCGCCGGCGGGGTGGGCACCACCGTCGGGGCGACGGAGGGCGAGGTGGCGGTGGACGGTGGGATCGGACCGTTGGTCGACGGGACCGTGGGCGCCACCTCCGAGGACGTGGTCGACGACGAGACGGTCGACGAGTAGCCGTCGGGGGCGGCGCCGGTGCCGGGCGTGGTGCCGGCCGACGTCGGCGGGAGCGCGGTGGTGGGCAGCGTGGTGCCCGCCGAGTCGATCCGCACCTCGTCGTCACCACCCCGGCGCACCAGCGCGGTGGCCAGCAACAGGACCACCAGCACGCCGGCGGCCGCCGCCACCAGCCAGCGCCGGTCCTCGAGCCACGAGGCGCGGGGATCGCCGGCCGTGGCCCGCAGCTGTGCCCCGGTCAGCCGGTCGAGGTCGTCGGGCAGCGGTTCCGCGGCGACGTCGCCGAGGTACGACCCGAGGCGCGACGTGAGCTCGTCGTCGGGCAGGCCCGGACCGCTCGGGGTCGCCGGACCGCCCGCGCTCGGACCGCTGGGATCGCCCGGGGGCATCGGATCGTTCGGGTTCGTCGGATCAGGCATCGCCAAGCTCCTGTCGCAGGGTGGCCAGGGCCCGTTGGACGTGGGTGCGCACGGTCCCCGACCGGCACCCCATGAGCTCGCCGCACTGCTCGACGGTGTAGCCGAAGTGGTAGTGCAGCAGGACCGCCGCCCGCTGCTTCGGGGGCAGCTTGGCGTAGGCGCGGTCGAGGTCGAGGTCTCGTGGTGCCCGCCCGGCGGCCGCCGCCGAACCGGGCGGGGCGAACGCGGTGATCGAGCCGTCGTCGTCGCCGATCGCCACCGGCTCGGCCCGGCCGAGCGAGGTCCGGCGGCGGAAGCAGTGGCGGAGGCAGATCGTCGTGAGCCACGCCGCCCGCTTCTCCGGCTCGCGCAGCTGGTGCCAGGACCGCCACGCCTTCACCATCGTCTCCTGCACGGCGTCGTGGGCCTCGTCCCGGTCGCGCAGCACGCCGTAGGCGATGGCCCACAGCCGCTGCTTCTGGTCGGCGAAGACCGCGTCGAACTCGGCGGCGGGATCGCCGACGAGGTGCAGCGGGGGCCGATCGGGATCCTGGACCATGGGGTTCGCCGCCCGGGCCCGACGTCCGCCGACGACCCCTGGCGCAGCGCTGACCGACACCATCGGTCGAGCAGCGCCCATGGTACGGGACGCACCTCGGGCGGAGAGCCGTCCGCCGGTGGCCGCGAGGGAGGCGGGCACCGTCATCGCCCGCGCCGACCGTGGTCCGGCGATCCAGGGCCGAGGCGTCGGAGCGGCCGGCCGGTCAACCGATCGGCCGGCCGGTCCCGGCCACCCCGGGGGGTGGCCAGGACCGCCGCCAGCGGCGTTCGGGCAGCCGGGGCCGTCGTCGTCACGACGCCGCCACCTGGACCAGGGCCCGGTACTTCGGGGCGGTGGCCGGATCCTGGTCCTGCCACTCGAGGGCGCCCCACGACCCGTACTGGTTCGGCAGCCAGACGTCGGCGAAGTTCATGAACCGCCCGCCGCCGAGCTGGCGCCAGGTGGCGTAGTACTCGAGGTACAGCGCCTCCATCCGGGGGTTCCGGTTCGTCGACGTGAGCTTGGCGGTGAGGGCCGTGTCGCTGACCTGGCCGCCGAGGCCGACAAGGTGCTGGCCACCCTCGTAGGCCATCAGCTGCAGGCCGTTGGCCGTCGCCGTCTGGATGTTCTGGGTGATCTGGTCGCGAGTCGCGCTGCCCAGCTCGGCGTAGCAGCGGTCGATGATCTGGTCCTCGGTCATGGCCTTCACCTGGTCGGCGCCCGTCGTGCCCTGGAGCAGCAGGTCCCGCACGCACTGCATGTAGGGCGCCACGGCGAGAGCGTCGGCGTTGCCCGGACCGGCCCCGGCGACCACCTGGCGGCCGGTCCACGGGTTGCCCGCCTGGGCGGCGAGCACCCGCACGAACCGGCTTCGACCGCCGAAGACGTCCTCCCAGATCCGGAACACCTGGGCCGAGCGCAGGCCGGTGTACAGCTGGCCGGCCTGGAAGGGGCTGTTCCCGAGCCCGAGCGCCGTGCCGTGGTCCATCACCCACTGGGCCTGCGGGTAGCCGCCGTTCCAGGTCTCGTTGGAGTACTCGACGTGGGCCCGGAGGCCCGGGCGCAGCCGGTCCCGCACGAGGGTGGCGTACTGGCGCACGGCGTCGTCGCTGGCGTCGTGGGGGACGTTGAACCAGGGGTCGACGCCGAGCACGTTCGCCAGGTCGACCATGTACTCGAGGGCGACGCCGCCGGCGGACTGGAAGGCGTAGGTGGGACGGACCCGCTGGGACCACTCCGCCATCGGCCCCGGCGCGGCCTGGGACGAGGTGCGGGCCCACCACGTGAACCGCAGGGAGGAGAACGGCCGGAGGCGTTCCAGGAAGACCGGGTTGAACGGCTGGGTCCGGTAGGTCGCTTCGGTGCCGGGCAGCAGGAAGCGGATGTTGCGGATGGGGTTGGCGGGATCGGTGGCCGTCTCGCGCAGGTTGACCGCCGGGACGCCCGGCTGGACGTCGACCACCATCCGGCCGGGCTGCTGGGCCACCACGACGGCGGCGCGGCTGTCCGCGAACTGGAGCGTGCCCGAACCGTCCCACAGCAGCGTGTAGCGACCGGCCGGGTGGTGGCCCTGGACGTTGAGCAGGACCAGCTCGCCCCACTGGCCGGGGTCGAGGCGGGTGATCCAGCCGTCGGCGTCGAGCGCCAGGGGCCCACCCTGGCCCCACGTCGCTCCGGTGCGGTTCGAGGTCCACGGGCGACCGGACCTCACCACGTCGACGAAGGGCAGCTCGGTGCTCCAGTCGGCGATCTGGGACAGGTTCTGGCCCAACCACCCGCTGTTGTGGAGGCCGTTCGGAGGCGGCGGCGGGGTCGTGGTCGACGTGGTGGAGCTCGAGGTGGTCGAGCTGGAGGTCGTGGAGGAGCTCGTGCTCGAGGTGGTGGAGGAGCTCGAGCTCGACGACGAGCTGCTCGCGCTGGACGAGCTGGACGAGCTCGACGACGTGGTGGTCGTCGGCGGCGGCGGGCCGGGCACGACGCAGGCGGCGGCGACGGCCGCCAGCGACGCGCCGACCAGCGCCAGCCGGGCCGCACCGGGTGCGAGGGGCCGGAGCACCCGGTGGGCCCGGCGGTCCTGGGGGGTCGGACCGGCGGTCGTCGCGGCGCGCCCCCACCACGGCCGACCGGCGGGCACGGGGCTCCGGTCGGGTGGTCGGGGTCCGCCCGGGGCGCTCGTCGGCGCCGGGCCGGTGCCGGGTTCGTCTCGCTGGGTCATGGCTCCTCCTCCGGGGATCCGCCGAACGCCACTGCCTCCCTCACCCCGTCCGAGCACCCGAACGCCCAGATCGACGTACATGGATCCGCGACATCGCCCCGATCACCTCGTCCCGGGAGACGTCGCGCCTCCCCGTGCCCGTCAGAGGGGGTGCGTAGGGTGAGGTCGTGCAGGAGCCGCCCGCCTACAACCCCGCCCAGGAGGAGGTCGTCGAGCTCCTCGGCGCCGGCCCCGAGCAGCGGCCCACCTTCGACGCCGGGCTGCGGGTCGAGCTGCGGGCCATGCTCGAGGACGAGCTCGAGCCGGTGGTCGCCGACCTCGACGAGCCCCTGTGGGTGGCCAAGCGCGACCTCGCCGGCGTGCACGGGTGCGAGGTGCGCCACCTCGCCGAGGGAGAGTCGCGCTTTGCGTGGTCGCCGCCGCTGGCCCGCGGTGCGGTCACCCACAAGGCCATCGAGCTGAGCGTCAGCTGGCGGGGCGAGCGGATCCCCGGCGACCTCGTCGACGAGGCCATCGCCCGCCTGGGCGCGAGCGAGGCGAGCCTCGCCGACTGGCTGTCCACCTGCGACGACGGCGATCTCGCCGAGCTGCGGTCGGCCGCCGTCGAGCGGGTCACCGCCTTCGTCGAGTGCTTCCCCCCGCTGCGGTCGCGCTGGTATCCGGTCACCGAGGCCAAGCTGCGGGCCGAGCTGCTCGAGGGGCGGCTCGTGCTGGCCGGCAAGGTCGACCTGTCGCTCGGCAAGGCCGACGGCACCACCGCCGGCAAGGTCCTGATCGACCTGAAGACCGGCGGCTTCGCCCCCTCGCACCTCGACGACCTGCGCTACTACGCCCTGGTCGAGACCCTTCGCCTCGGCACCCCGCCCCGCAAGCTGGCCTCGTACTACCTCGACGGGGCCCGGGCCCACCCCGAGGACGTCACCGAGGACCTGCTGGAGGCGGCCGCCCGCCGGGTCGTCGCCGGGGCCACCCGCCTGGTCGAGCTGCGCCGCGACCCGTCGGTGGCCCGCACCCGACCGGGCCCGGCCTGCCGGTGGTGCGCCCTGTCGGCCACCTGCGACGACGGCCGCCGGTTCCTCGACGGCGACGACCGGCTCGACCCGCCCGATCCCGACGACGATCCCGACGACGACCTCGACGACGAGCAGGACGACGACCTCGACGACGAGCGGGACGACCTCGACGACGAGCAGGACGACGACCTCGACGACGAGCGGGACGACCTCGACGACGGGCTCACGGCGCTCGACGACGGGGGCGGGGGCCCCGATCGACCCGGCGGCGGGCGCTGAGGCCGGCCGGATCGGCGGCCTTCGACCCCGGCGGGGTCCGCCGGTACGATGCCGGCCATGGCCCCGCCCGATCCCGACGCGCCGACCCCGGCCGACGAGACCCGGCGCGAGGCGGCCGGCGAGACCCGATCCGAGCCGGCCGAGCCGACGGTGCTCGAAGCCGAAGCCCACCTCGACGCCACCCTGGCCGAGACCGTCGAGAAGCTCCACGAGACCAAGGTGCTCGCCGACCAGGCCCTGGCCGAGGGGACCCGGTCGCTGGTGCCGGTCCCCCGCCCCGATCCCGAGCCCGAGCCGCTGACCGACCCCCGCCGCTCCGACGTCGACGAGTGGGGCCGCTCCGAGCAGATGCGGGCGCTGGCCCGCCGGGCCTACGACCCGCTCTACCGCCACTGGTTCCGGGCCGAGTGGGAGGGCCTCGACAAGATCCCCACCGCCGGCGGCGCCCTGCTCGTGGCCAACCACGCAGCAGCCATCCCGTCGGACGCCCCGGTCATCATGCACGGCATCGAGACCGAGCTCGAGCGGCCCGTCTACGGGCTGGCCGACCACCTCTTCAAGTCGATGCCGGTGGTGGGCACGCTGTGGAGCCGGCTCGGCGGCGTGGTGGCCCACCCCGACAACGCCTACCGCCTCCTGCGCGAGCAGGAGCAGCTGGTCCTGGTCTTCCCCGAGGGGTCCAAGGGGCCGGCCAAGCACTACTCGCAGCGCTACCGGCTGCGCCGCTTCGGCCGGGGCGGCTTCGTCGAGATCGCCATGCGGGCCGGCGTGCCGGTCATCCCCATCGCCGTCGTCGGCGCCGAGGAGTCGATGCCCATCGTGTGGAAGTCGTCCGCGCTCGCCCGGGGCACCGGCCTCCCCTACTTCCCGGTCACCGCCAACCAGCTGGTCTTCGGCCCGCTCCTCGGCGGGGTCGCCTACTTCCCCGCCAAGTTCAAGCTGCGGGTGCTCGACCCGGTCTTCTTCGACGAGCCACCCGACCAGGACCGCTACAGCCGCTCGCGGATCATGGACGAGTCCGAGCACATCCGCGAGCAGATCCAGGCCGCCCTCTACGACATGCTGCGCGAGCGGCGGTCGGTCTGGTTCGGCTGACGCCATGGGCAAGCGCGTCCTGATCACCGGGTTGGCCACCTTCTGGGGTGGCCTCGTGGCCCAGCGCCTCGAGGAGGACCCCGGCGTCGACGTGATCGTGGGCCTCGACACCCGCGAGCCCACCATCGAGCTCGAGCGGACCGAGTACGTCCGAGCCGACGAGAACTACTCGATCCTGTCCCGCATCGTGAAGGCGGCTCGGATCGACACGATCGTGCACACCTTCCTCATCGTCGACTCCACCCAGATGCGGGCCAAGACGATGCACGAGATCAACGTCATCGGCACCATGAACCTCTTCGCCGCGGCATCCCAGGCCGGCTCCCGGGTGCGCGACGTCGTGGTGAAGTCGTCCTCCTACGTCTACGGGGCGGCCAAGGAGGACCCGGTCTGGTTCATGGAGGAGACGCCGCGCAGCCACACCCCGCACACCCGGGTCGAGCGCAGCCTCGAGGCGGTCGAGGGGTACGTGCGCGACTTCGCCCTCGACAACCCACACGTGAACGTCACCCTGCTGCGCTTCTCCAACGTGCTCGGCCCCGACATCGTCACGCCCATCAGCCGGGCCCTCGAGCTGCCGGTCGTGCCGTCCATCTTCGGCTTCGACCCGCGGCTGCAGTTCGTCCACGAGGACGACGTCGTCCGGTCGATCGTCTTCGTGCTCGAGGAGTCGCTGCCGGGCATCTTCAACGTGGCCGGCGACGGCATGCTCCCGTGGTCCGAGGTGGCGAAGATCTGCGGGAAGCGCACCTTCCCGATGCCCCCGTTCGGCACGTCGCTCGCCGCATGGCCGCTGCAGCGCCTCGGCGTCGAGCTGCCCGACGAGCTGCTCGGGCTGCTGCGCTACGGCCGCGGCATCGACAACCGCCGCCTGAAGGACGCCGGCTTCCAGTACCGGTACACGTCCGCCGGCGCCGTCGAGGCGTTCATCGAGGCACTGCGCCTGCGCGACACGGTCGGCGACAGCGAGCCCACCTACCGCTACGAGCGTGACGTCGAGCAGTTCTTCCGCCACTCCCCCGCCGTCGTCCGCGACCCCGACGCCCGCTGATCCGACCGCCCGACCGCGCCGCCGGAGCGAAGCCCGGTCGCGCCCACCGAGAGGACCCACCGTGGAGCTCGCCCTCGACACCGTCCGCACCACGCTCGCCGATCGCGTCGCCGTGGTCACCCTCGACGACGCCGAGCGGCGCAACGCCATCACCCCGGCGATGGTCGGCGACCTCGCCAGCACGTTCGAGTGGCTCGAGCACGAGGAGGACGACTGCGGCGCGGTCGTGCTCACCGGCGCCCCGCCCGCCTTCTGCGCCGGGGCCGACCTGAGCCAGCTCCAGAGCGGGAGCCAGGCCGGCCTGCGCGAGATCTACGAGGCGTTCCTCCGGATCGCCCGCTCGCCGCTGCCCACGATCGCCGCCGTCAACGGCGCCGCCGTCGGGGCCGGCGTCAACATGGCCCTGTGCTGCGACGTCATCCTCGCCGCGGCGTCGGCCCGGATCGACACCCGCTTCCTCAAGCTCGGGATCCACCCCGGCGGCGGCCACACCTGGATGCTGCGCCGGCGGGTCGGGCCCCAGGCCGCCGCCGCCCTCGTGCTGTTCGGCGAGGTGCTCGACGGAGCCGAGGCCGAGCGGATCGGCCTGGCGTGGCGCTGCGTCGCCGACGACGAGCTGCTGGCCACCGCCGCCACCATGGCCGGCCGGGCCGCCGCCGCGCCGCTCGAGCTGGCCCACCGGGCCAAGCACACCATCGACGACATGGCCCTCATCCCCACCCACGAGGACGCCGTCGACCACGAGCTGGTGGCCCAGGTGTGGTCGATGGACCTGCCCGGCTACCGCGAGCGCCTGGCCTCGGCCCGCGCCGCCATCGGCGACACCCGCTGACCGCGGCACCCGGGCGCGCGCCGCGGCGGTGACACCTCGCGCCGGGCCCGCGGCCGGACCCGGCGCCGCCGCCGAGCCCCGGCCGATCAGCCGTCGGCGTCGGGCTCGCCCGGTGGCGTCGCCAGGCCCAGCTCGCCGAGGAGCCGCCGCACGTCGGGCCAGGCCTCGAGCAGGGAGCCGTCGCCGTCGCCGTCGACCACCGCCCCGGAGAGGTCGAGCACCAGCCGATCGCCATCACGCTCGAGGCGCCAGGCCTCGGGGCCGAGGGCGGTGCGGATGTGCCACAGCATCGTGCGCACACGAGGCCCCAGGCGGGTCTCGTCGGCGTCCGGCCAGAGGCTGCGGGCCACCTGCCCGGTGTCGAGGCCCTCGGGACCGGCCACGGCCAGCGCGTAGACGGCCAGCTCGGCGTTGCGGGTGGCGAACGAGATCGGTCGTCCGCCCACCTCGATGGCCCGGCGGCCGGTCAGGTCGAAGCGGACCCCACCGGGCGGCGCGAACAGCACCCGGTACGCGACGTCGCCGTCGTCGATCGCGCGGGCCACGACCTCCCAGCGCTGACGGTGCCGGGCATCGGCGCGGCCGAGCACCACGAGGCACCGCGCCCGCCAGTAGCGGGCGCCCAGCCCGTCGAGCTGCGCCCGAGCCACCTGCAGGACCTCGGTCGCCTCGCCGAGATCGCCGAAGCGGACCAGCGCCTCGCCGAGGGCGAGCCGAGCCCGCGTCTGCTCGACGATGCTCGACGGCAGGTCGACGGCTCGGCGGAGGTGCGCCTCGGCGGTGTCGGGATCCTCGGCCACCACCGCCGCCAGGCCCCGGGCTCGCTCGGCCATCGCCTCGACCCCGTCGTCGGGGAGGTCGGGCAGCTCGTCGAGCTCCGCCCGCAGCTCGACCGCATCGGGCCGGGCCCCCAGCAGGGCCATGGTCTCGACCATCCGGGCCCACAGGATGCGACCCAGCCACTCGGCACCCACCTCGCTGGTCATCTGGCGGGCCGTGGCGAAGCAGGCCCGGGCCGACTCGACGTCGCCCCGCAGCCCCGCCAGCTGGCCCCGGGTGATGGGCAGCACGGGCTGCTCGTAGCGGGGGACGTCGGGGTCGACGTCGGCGAAGACCCGCTCGGCCAGCGCCACCAGGTGCTCGGTGCGGCGCAGGTCGCCGAGGCCCAGCGCGTACAGCGAGGCGAACACCAGGGACCGGGCGGCATCGGCCGGCCGATCGAGCTCGGCCGCCCGCCCATAGGCCTCCTCGGAGGCCGAGATCGCCCGCTGCAGGTCGCCACGGAGGTAGTGCTCCATGGAGAGGTTGCCGAGCAGGGGCAGGGCGTCGACGGCGTCGCCCCCCAGGTCGATGGCCGATCGCCAGGCGGCGACGGCTTCGGGGTAGCGGGCCCGACGCGAGGCCTGGCGGGCCGTGACCAGGGCGGCCGCCGCCCGGCCGACGTCGTCATCGGCGGCGTCGAAGGCGAGCTCGGCGGTGGCCACCAGCTCGGCCACCAGGGCATCGGTGGGGTCGCGCTCGACCCGGCACGCCGCCGCGCCGAGGAGCGCCCACGGGCGGTTCCCCAGATCGCCCAGGTCGCCCGGATCGCCTCGATCCGGCTCGTCGTCGGTCGTGGAGACCGACGGCCATCGGTTCCGCAGCAGATCGTGCCCGACGCCCTCGAGGTCGCCGAGGGATCGTCGGGGCGCCGCGCTCCCCTCCCGCTCCGTTGTCACTGGTGCCGACTCCTGGTCCGTGCGCTCCCGCGCGCTGGCTTCCCGCCCACACCCCGGCCCCAGCCTCCGCCGGCCCGATCCACCGGTGGAGGCGACGAGATGTCGACAACCGGCATCGTAGGCCAGCGCGACCCGCCCACCGTGCACGCAGCCCCCACTCCGATGGCCCGCCCGACGCGAGCGTGACGAGCACGCGAACGCACGGTGAACGGCTGTCAACACGACCCCTCGGTCGCGCTCGTGGGCGCCGTCGACCCGGCGACCCCACGCCGATCAGGCCGTCGACCCGACGCCCTCCCGGGCCGTCGACCCCGGCGACCCCACGCCGATCAGGCCGTCGACCCGACGCCCTCCCGGGCCGTCGACCCCGGCGACCCCACGCCGATCAGGCCGTCGACCCGACGCCCTCCCGGGCCGTCGACCCCGGCGAGCCCACGCCGATCAGGCCGTCGACCCGTCGATCCAGTCGGCGAGGAGCTCCTCGCGGCGGGCCCACCACTCCTCGGCGGTGATGGCGTAGCGCACGTGGTCCTCCCACACCCCGTTGATCTCGAGGTAGCGGCAGGCCGTGCCCTCCTCGCGGATGGCGAGCTTGTCGACCACCCGCCGGCTGGCGGCGTTGCGGGGGATGATGGCGATCTGCATGCGGTGCAGCTTGAGCTCTTCGAACACGAACCGCGCCAGCACGACCACCGCCTCGGGCACGTAGCCGTTGCCGGCGTGGCGCTCGTCGATCCAATAGCCCACGTAGGCGCTCTGGAACGGGCCCCGCTGCACCGACGACAGGTTGATCTCGCCGGCGAACGCGCCGTCGACGAAGATGCCGAACCCGAACCCGGTGCCGAGCTGGCGCTCGCGCTGGCGGGCGCTGCAGCGCACGGCGAAGGCGTCGCGGTCCTCGACGGTGTCGGGCTGGCCGGGGATCCTCGACGGCTCCCACTTGGTCAGCCAGTCGACGTTGCGGCGGCGCACGTCGCGCCACTGGTCGAAGTCGGCCACGGTGAGGGGGCGCAGCAGGATCCGGCGACCGAACAGCGCGCTCACCTCGCCGCTCCCCGGAGGGCGGGCCGGATGGGCTCGAGTTCGGACGAACCGGTTGGCTGCCATCCCGTCACGCCGCCAGGAGCTCCTCGAGGGCCGCCAGGAGCAGCATCACGTTCCGGGGCCGGGCGGTGTGCCCCATGCACCCGATCCGCCACACCTTGCCGGCGAAGGCCCCCAGGCCGCCACCGATCTCGATGCCGTACCGCTCGAGCAGGGCCCGGCGGGCGCCGGCCTCGTCCATGCCCTTGGGGAGCCGGTCGAGGGGGACCCACACCGACGTGAGCTCGGGCAGGCGGTGGCCATCGGCGGCGAAGAGGCGGAACCCGAGGTCCTCGAGGCCCGCCTGCAGGGCCTGGCCACAGGCCGCGTGGCGCTCGAAGCCGGCCTCGAGCCCCTCGTCGAGGACCACGCCCAGCCCGGCGTGCAGCGCGTAGATCATGGAGATCGGGGCGGTGTGGTGGTAGGCGCGGGCGCCCTCGCCCATCACGTAGCGGGCGATCATGTTGAGGTCGAGGTACCACGAGCGCGGCGTGTCGACGATGCGCTCGACCGCCCGCGCGCTGGCGGTGAAGGGCGCCAGCCCCGGTGGCACGCCCAGGCACTTCTGCGTGCCGCTGTAGGCGAGGTCGACGCCCCAGGCATCGATCTCCACCGGGATGCCGGCCAGCGAGGTGACGCAGTCGACGAGCAGCAGCGTGCCGTCACCCAGCCCGGAGCGCAGGCAGCCGACGTCGTTGCGCACGCCGGTGGAGGTCTCGGCGTGGACCACCGCCACGACCTGGGGCGACGGGTGGGCGTCGAGGAGGCGCTGCGGATCGATGGGCTGGCCCCACTCGGCTTCGACCCGCACGACCTCGGCCCCGCAGCGGCCGGCCACGTCGCACATGCGCTCGCCGAACACGCCGTTCACGCCGATCACCACCACGTCGCCGGGCTCGACCACGTTGACGAAGGCGGCCTCCATGCCCGCCGAGCCGGTGGCGCTCACGGGGAACGTGAGCGGCTGCTCGGTCCGGAACACGAGACGCAGGCGCTCGTTCAGCTCGTCGAGCAGGGCGAGGAAGTCGGGGTCGAGGTGCCCGAGCAGCGGGCGACCCAACGCCTCGACGACCTCGGGGTAGGGGTTCGACGGGCCGGGGCCCATGAGGATTCGGTCGCTCTGGGGCATACGCGCCCGCATGGTAGTGGCGACCCCGCAGGCCCGCGGCCGCCCGGACCGAGCGGCCGACCGCCGCGGCGGAGCCGGTTCAGCCCGCCGTCAGGCTCATGGCGAGGCCGTCGAGGATGTCGGCCTCGCTCACCAGGCACTCGGCGAACGAGAACCGCCGCATGATGGCCACCAGGACGCAGAGGCCGCCGACGATCACGTCGGCCCGCTGCTCCTCGAGGCCGGGGTTGTGGCGACGATCGGCCAACGCCTCGGTGGCGAGCGTGCGGAACACGTCCTCGGCCGCGGCCTTGGTGAGGCGGAAGTGGTGGATGCGATCCCGGTCGTAGGTGGTCAGGCCCAGCTCGACGGCAGCCGCGGTGGTGACCGTGCCGGCCAGGCCGACGAACGTGGCGGCCTCGCCGGCGCCGGGGATCTCGCGCACGACGTCGTCGAGGAACAGCTCGGTCAGCGAGATGGCCTGCACCAGCTCCTCGGGCAGGGGCGGGTCGTGGTGCAGGTACTTCTCGGTGAGGCGCACGCAGCCGATGTCGCAGGAGAGCGCGCCCTCGCACCGCGACGTGCCGAACGAGAACTCCGTCGAGCCGCCGCCGATGTCGACGACGAGGAAGGGCCCGTCCGCCCGGTCGAGCTCGGCGGTGGCACCGAGGAACGACAGCTCGCCCTCCTCCTGGCCCGAGAGCAGCTCGGGTCGGACGCCGAGCACCGCTTCGGCGGCGTCGAAGAAGTCGTCGCGGTTGGCGGCGTCGCGGGCGGCCGACGTGGCCGTCATCCTCGCCCTCCCGACGCCGTGGCGGTCCATCACCTCCCGGTACTCCCGCAGCACGGTGAGGGTCCGCTCGACGGCCTCGGGGGCCAGGCGGCCGGTGGCGTCGACGCCCTGACCCAGCCGGGTGATCCGCATGAGGCGCTCGACGGTGCGGCCGCTGTCGCTCACGAGCAGGCGCACGGAGTTGGTGCCGCAGTCGATGGCGGCCACCGGGGCATCGCTCACGGGAGGTCCTCCGGGTCGGTGGACGGATCAGTGGACGGGTCGGTGGACGGGTCGGGGCCGGCGGGACGCGGCTCGACAGCCGGCTCGGCCGACAGCCGGTCGGCGACCCAGGCGCCGACGGGGTCGTCGCCGCCGGCGAGGTGCCAGGCGTAGTGGGCGTGGAGGCACTTGACCCCCTGGCGGGTGCCACCGACGCCGCCGCTCGGGCGCGGCCCGACGTGACCGGCGTGGTCTGCGTCGATGGCGGCGTCGCGCTCGGCGGCGTAGCGGCGATGGGCGCCGGCGACCGCCGCCGGGTCGAGGCTGGCCTCGGCGTCCTTCACGCCGCCGGCCGACTCCAATCGGGAGACCGCCTTCACGACGGCCGGGTCGACCAACCAGTAGCGGGTGGGCATGGGGGTGCCGTCGTCGAGGAAGGGGGCGTTGCGCAGCACGACGGGCGATCCGTCGGCGGTGCGGACGACGACCTCGAAGGCGCCCTGGGGCGGCCGGCCGAGGAGCGCGGCGACCGCCTCCCGCTCGTCGGGGGGTGACGTCACCGGCGACGTCACCGGCGACGGCGGCGCAGCACCCCGACGACCACCACGCCCACGACGACGGCGAGCACCACGGGGACCAGCCGCTTCAGGACCGGCGTGCCGGCGGTGTCGAGCAGGTCGATGGGCTCGGCCTCGACCGCCTCGATCGAGCGCACCGAGGCCACCTCGACCTCGCCGGTGTCGGGATCGACCGTGCCGATCGCGTCGGTGACCTCGACGACCTCGGCCACCACCTCACCGGTCTCGGTGTCGACCAGGTCGATGGTGTCGGTGACCTCGACGGCCTCGGCGACGACCTCGCCGGTGTCGGTGTCGATCACCTCGACCACCTCCACCTCGATCGACTCCACGACCTCGAGGCGATCCTCGCCGCCCTCGTCGGCACCGTCGTCGTCGGCGCCGGCCTCGCCCGACAGCACGGTGGCCTCGACGTTCTGCACGAACTGGTCGAGCAGCTTGCCGCTGACCTCGCCCAGCACGCCCCGACCGAACTGGGCGACCTTGCCGGTGATCGACAGGTCGGTGACCAGCCCGACGTGGGTGATGGGCCCGTCGTCGCCGTCCCGCTCGGTGAGGATGGCCTCGATGGAGGCCGACGCCGTGCCCTGGCCCCGGGCCTCGCGACCGGCGGCCACCAGGAGCACGCGCCCGGCGCCGCGGTCGGCCTCGACGATGTGGGCCTCGCCCTTGTAGGTGGCCTGCACCGGCCCGACCTTCACCTTCACGGTGCCGCGGTACTCGGTGGTGCCGTCGACGTCGGCCACCTCCTTGAGCGTGGCCCCGGGCAGGCACGGCGCGATGCGCTCGAGGTCGGTGAGGACCGTCCACGCCTCGTCGATGCCGGCGGCCACCTCGAACTCGTTGCTCAGCTCCACGGAGCCCCCTCCTCGGCGTGAGGCCGATCCCGCGTCCACCGGGCCAGATCGGCGGCGGTGTCGATGTCGGCCGGGTTGCCCGGGCACGGTACCTCTCCGACCGCTTGGGGCTTCAACTGCGCGACCGTCCTGGCGCCCTCGTCGCCGGTCGCGGGCAGGTCGGCCCAGACCGCCGCCGCCAGGCCGACCGGGTGGCCACGACGACCGTCGTAGGTGGCGAACACGAGGGACGAGGGCCCTCCGGCGACGGCATCGGCGACCGCCCGCCACGCCCGGGGGTCGAGCAGCGGCTGGTCGCCGAGGCCCACCACCACGGCCGCGTGGCCCCGGGCCCGGGCGTGGTCCACGCCGACCCGGAGCGACGAGGCCAGGCCGTCGCCCGGCCCGGGGTTCACCACGACGGTGACGGCGGCCGCCAGGTCGGCCGGGAGGGCCTCGACCAGCGCCACCGGGTCGAGGCCAGAGCCGGCGCCGGCCGGTCCGACCACCACGGCCACCTCGTCGAGGGCAGCCGCCACCGCCGCCGCGACCGCGGCGCCGATCACGGTGGTGGCACCGGGGGCGCCCGCGGCGCGGAACGGGGCCGCCAGCTTGGCGGTCGGCCCGAACCGGGTGCCGGCCCCGGCGGCCAGCACGAGCCCGAGCACCGTCATGGGGCGAACCTACCGCCGTCGGGCCGTCCGGCACCGACCGCCGCCACCGACCTGGGGCCCTCGCTCGGGAGCCGGCCGGGCACCCCCGGTCCGGTGGGGCGATAGGTTGCGGCGGTGAGCTACGACGAGTTCGACCAACCCCTGGCCCGGGTCACCATCTTCCTGGCCGACAGCGCCCAGGTGGCCGACGGCAAGCTGTACATCCTCGGCGGCGGCATCTCCCAGCTCGGCCCGCAGCCCCAGCCGGCCGCGCTGGCCCTGCTCATCGAGGTCCCGTGGGACCGCGCCGACGTGGTCCACGACTGGAAGCTCGAGCTGCTCGACGAGGACGGCATGCCGGTGATGGCCGGCGACATGCCCGTGCTGGTCGGCGGCCAGTTCGAGGCCGGCCGTCCGCCCGGCGCGCCCCCCGGCGCCCCGCTCGGCGTGCCCCTCGCCATCAACTTCTCGGCCCTGCCGGTCGAGGGCGGCCGCAGCTACCAGTGGCGCCTCGCCATCGACGGCACCACCGAGCCCGACTGGCACGTCCGCTTCCTCGCCCGCCCCGACGAGCCCATCGAGGCCTGAGGCGAGGACGTCGACCCGGCGGCGGCTCCACGGCGGAGCAGCGACCACCCGAGGACGACGAGCAGGAGGCCGGCGGGCGTCAGCGCCCGTCGGCGTGGATCGGGCCGTCGCCGTCGCGCAGCGAGGGCGCCCGCCGGCCCGACCGGGTGGCGATGATCTCGGCGACGATGGCCACCGCCGTCTCCTCCGGGCTGCGGGCCCCCAGGTCGAGGCCGATGGGTGCCCACAGCCGGGCCAGCGCGGCGTCGTCGACCCCCTCGGCCCGGAGGCGCTCGACGCGCTCGGCGTGGGTGCGGCGACTGCCCATCGCCCCCAGGTAGCCGACGTCGGTGCCGAGGGCGGCGACGATGGCCGGCACGTCGAACTTGTGGTCGTGGGTGAGGATGCACACGGCGTCGCGTGGCCCCAGGCGGGCCCCCACCTCGGCCAGGTGGCGCTGGGGCCAGTCGACCACGACCTCGTCGGCCATCGGGAAGCGGCGGCGGGTGGCGAACACCTCGCGGGCGTCGCAGACCGTCACGTGGTAGCCGAGCAGCTTGGCCGCCCGGGCCAGGGCGGCGGTGAAGTCGACGGCCCCGACGATCACCATGTGGGGCGGCGGGGCGAACGCCTCGACGAACACCCGCACCGCTTCCTGGTTGGCCTCGCCGCAAGGCCCGTAGTGGCGCACCGCGGTGGTGGCCGACGCCAGCGCGGCCCGGGCGTCGCGGGTGACGACCCGGTCGAGGTCGGGGTCGCCGAGCGTGCCGACCACGACCTCGGCGCTCGCCTCGCCGCCGGCGGGCTCGACCAGCACCAGCGAGCCACCGAGGCCCGGCGGGTCGAGCCGGGTGGCGATCACCGCCGGGTGACGGTCGGCCAGCGCCGCCCGCAGCGGGCCGTCGACCTCGCCGGGCAGCGGCAGCGGGGTGAGCACCAGGTGGACCGTCCCACCGCACGTGAGGCCCACCGCGAAGGCGTCGTCGTCGCTGTAGCCGAAGGAGACCACCCGGGCGTCGCCGCGGGCGAGGACGTCGAGCGCCTCGGTGACCACCGCGCCCTCGACGCAGCCCCCCGACACCGACCCGGCCACCTCGCCGTCGTCGGCGACGGCCATGGCGGCGCCCGGCAGGCGCGGCCCCGAGCCCTCGAGGTCGACCACCCGCGCCAGCACGACCCGCCGGCCGGCGGCCTGCCAGCGGTCGAGGTCGTCGAGCAGGTCGCGCACGGTCGCGGTCAGGCCTCCAGCTGCACGGCCCAGCGCTCTTCGCGGATGGGCGCGATGCAGCGCTCGATGAAGGCGAGGTGGGCCGGGTGGTCGCGGTAGGTCTCGTAGTCGGCGACCGAGGCGAAGTCGGCGGAGATGCCGAAGTGGGCGTTGCCCTCGTTGATGCCGAGGTCGGGGCCGTACCGGTAGTCGACGATCTCGGGCACCGCCGCCCGCAGCTCGGCGAGGCCGTCGAGGACGACCTGGACCTGCTCGTCGGTGGTGCCGGGGAGCCAGCGGAACAGCACGGTGTGGCGGACCATCGCCCCAACCTATGCTCTGCGCCGTGCACCCCGCCCCGTTCGCCTACGCCCGGGTCGACTCCGCCGACGCGGCCCTGGCGGCGCTGGCCGAGCACGGCGACGAGGCCAAGCTGCTGGCCGGCGGGCACTCGCTGCTGCCGTTGATGAAGCTGCGGCTCGCCACCCCGACGGTGCTCGTCGACATCGGCGCCGCCGACGACCTCGCCTACGTGCGCGACGAGGGCGATGTCCTCACCGTCGGCGCCCTCACCCGCCACCGCACGCTCGAGACCGACACCACCGTTCGGGACCGGCTGCCCCTCCTCGCCGACGTCGCCCACGTCGTGGGCGACCCGCAGGTGCGCAACCGCGGCACGCTCGGCGGCTCGCTCGCCCACGGCGACCCGGCGTCGGACCTGCCCGCCGCCGCCCTCGCCCTCGACGCCACGCTGGTGGTGGACGGGCCGCGGGGCCGTCGCGAGGTGGCCGCCACCGACTTCTTCACCGGGTTCCTCGAGACCGCCGTCGAGCCCGACGAGCTGCTGGTCGAGGTCCGCTTCCCGGTCGCCGCCGAGACCCCCGCCGGCTCCTACCGCAAGCTCACCCGTCGGGCCCAGGACTGGGCCATCGTGGCCGCCGCCGTGGCCCGGGTGCCCGGCGCCGGCAACGAGGCGCGGGTCGCCCTCACCACGATGGCCCCCACGCCCACCCGTGCCCCCGCGGTCGAGGCCGCCCTGGCCGCGGGAGCCACCGCCGCCGAGGCCGCCGAGCACGCCGCCGACGACCTCGAGCCGCCGGCGGACATCCACGCCTCAGCCGACTACCGCCGGCACCTCGCCCGCGTGCTCGTCCGCCGCGCCCTCACCGACGCCGGCATCGCCTGAGCCTTCTTCGCGTCCGCGAACCTCCCGCGATCCAGAGGCTTGGTGCCTCTGTTGGCCTTCTGCCTCGAGACCGCGGGAAGTCGGGGAGGGAGACGGGAGACGGGGCCCCCACGCGTCAGGCGGTGGCCCAGACGAGGACCTCGGCGCCCTCGGGCCCGGCCACCAAGCCGAGATCACCGGCCCCGGTGAGGCGGGCGGCGTCGCCGGTCGCCAGCGTCCCGGCACCCTCCAGCTCGACCGAGCCGACGGGGACGAACACGTGCACGTGGCGGTCGTCGGGAAGGCGCACGGCCTCGTCGGGCTGCAGGCGGCCGCCCCACAGCACGGCGCCCTCCTGGCGGATGGCGATGGCCGCATCGTGGCCCCGGCCCGACGCGACCGGCACCAGACCACCCGCGGCCAGCTGGTCGTTGACGTCGACCTGCTGGTAGCCGGGGTCGATGCCCTCGGTGTCGGGCAGCACCCACATCTGCACGAAGTGGACGGGCTGGTCGCCCGACGGGTTGATCTCGGAGTGCCAGATGCCGCGGCCGGCGCTCATCCGCTGGGCGAGGCCGGGGTAGATGATCCCCCGGTTGGCGAGGGTGTCCTTGTGCTCGAGCTCGCCCGACAGCACCCAGGTGACGATCTCCATGTCGCGGTGCGGGTGGGTCTCGAAGCCCGAACCCGGGGCGACGCGATCGTCGTTGCTGACGAGCAGCAGCCCGTGGTTGGTGTTGGCGGGGTCCCAGTGGCCACCGAAGCTGAAGCTGTGGCGGGAGTCGAGCCACCCGATGCGCGTGTGGGGACGGCTGTCGGCGCGGCGGACGTCGATGGTGGGCGGGGGCACGGCGGTGGATGCCATCACGAGGCTCCTCGGATCAGGTCATGTTGTTTCGCATTCAACCAATCTCGCCGGCGCCGGCATTCCCTCCGGCCGACCCCACCACCGGGACCGGACGACGATCAGGCGCGGGCGAACACCAGCTGCAGCTCGAGCTCGCCCTGGTCGTCGACCGCCACGAAGCCGGTCGAGATGGGGGTGATCCCGAAGTCGGCCAGGGCCACGGGCGCGGACCCGGCCACGGCGATGGTGTCGCCCTTCCACTCGGCCTGCAGGGTGAGCGTGACCGGCTTGGTGACCCCGTGCAGCGTGAGGTCGCCGGTGGCCTGGACCGACTGCCGCTCGCCGACGACGGGCGGCGACGACAGCGTGATCGGCTTGGTCAGGGTGAAGGTGGCGGTGCCGAAGCGGTCGGTCTCGAGCGCCTGGCCCTTGATGGCGTTGTCGCGCTGGGCCCGGTCGCTCTTGAGCTTGGTGACGTCGGCGGTGATCGTGGCCGACGGGATGGTGGAGCCCTGCACCACCATCGTGCCGGTGACCGCCGGCGTGCGGCCGGCGGCCTCCTTCTTCACCGTCTCGCCGCCGAAGAGCTCCTGGATGCGGTAGCCGACGAACACCTCGTTGCCCTGGGCCACCGTCCACGTGCCGTCGGGCGACGACGGCGTGCTGCCGGTGGCACCCGAGCGGGCGGTGGTGGCCGACCCGCCACCGACCGCCGACAGGCTGGCCTTGGGCGGCGCGGTGTCGCGCAGGACGAAGAACCAGAAGGCGAGCCCGCCGCCCACGATGACGACGACGCACGCGACCATCGCCAGCTTGGCCGAGCGCTGCACGTCAGCCCTCCACCCGCTCGGCGCAATCGAGGACGGCGGCGACGATGTTGTGGTAGCCGGTGCACCGGCAGAGGTTGCCCTCGAGCCCGTGGCGGACGTCGTCCTCGGTGGGGTGGGGCAGGTCGGCGAGCAGCGCGGTGGAGGCCATGACCATCCCCGGCGTGCAGAACCCGCACTGCAGGCCGTGGCAGTCGCGGAACGCCTCCTGCATCGGGTGCAGCGTGCCGTCGGCGGCGGCGAGGCCCTCGACGGTGGTGACCTCGCGCCCGTGGGCCTGCACGGCCAGCACCGTGCAGCTCTTCACCGCCCGGCCGTCGAGGTGGACCGTGCAGGCTCCGCACGACGACGTGTCGCAGCCGACGTTGGTGGCGGTGAGGCCGAGGCTGTCGCGCAGCCAGTGCACGAGCAGGGTGCGGGCCTCGACCACGGCCGTGCGGGCCTCGCCGTTCACGACCACCTCGATCGCCACCTCGTCGTCGGCGGTGGGCGAACCCGGGACGACCCCGTCGGTGGCGTCGGCGGCGGTCACGAGCGCTCCTCCCGGGCCTGCTCGATGGCCCGCCACACCCGCTCGGGGGTGCAGGGCGGGTCGAGGTGGGTGACGCCGAGCGGGGCCAGCGCATCGAGCACGGCGCTGAGGACGGCCGGGGTGGACCCGATGGTGCCCGACTCGCCGATGCCCTTGGCCCCGAGGGCGTTGAGCGGCGTCGGGGTCTCCATGGCGACCAGCTCGAACGACGGCAGCTCGGGCGCCGAGATCACCCCGTAGTCGGCGAACGTGGACGTGAGCGGGTTGCCCTCGTCGTCGTAGCGGACCTCCTCGAGCAGGGCCTGGGCGACGCCCTGGGCGAGACCACCGTGGATCTGGCCCTCGGCGAGGAGCGGGTTGAGGATGCGGCCGGCGTCGTCGCAGGCGACGATGCGCAGCAGCTCGACCTTGCCGGTCTCGGTGTCCACCTCGACGACGGCGACGTGGGACCCGAACGGGAACGTGGGCGCCTCGGCCTCGTAGGTGACCGCCGCCGACAGGCCCCGGCCTTCCGCCGCGGTGGCGACGTCGGCCCAGCCGACGGCGGCGCCGTCGGGACCGGCCGACGCCAGCCGGAACGAGCCGGTGGTGGGGTCGAGCACCACCTCGGACCCGTCGGCGCCGAGCAGCCAGGCGGCGACCGCCTTGCCCCGCTCGATCACCGTGTCGGTGCCCTCGACCACCGCCGACCCGCCGACCTGCAGCGAGCGCGAGCCGAAGGTGCCCACGCCCTCGGGGACGGCGTCGGTGTCGCCGTGGACCACCTCGATGCGCTCCATCGGGATGCCCGTGCGATCGGCGACGAGCATCGCCCACGCCGTGGCGTGGCCCTGCCCGTGCGACGACGAGCCGGTGTAGACGACGGCGCTGCCGTCGGCGCGCACCTCGACCCGGGCGTACTCCTTCTCGTTGCGGCCGGGCCCGGCGGTGATCTCGACGTAGACGCTCACGCCGATGCCCAGCTGCACGACGTCGCCGGCGTCGCGCCGGCGCTGCTGCTCGGCGCGCAGCGCCTCGTAGCCGGCGATGCCCAGCGCCCGGTCGAGCGCCTCCTCGTAGTCACCCGAATCGTAGGTGGCACCGGTCTGGGTGCGGTACGGGAACTCGTCGCGGGCGATGAGGTTGCGTCGGCGCACCTCGACCGGGTCGAGGCCGACCTCGGCGGCGAAGACGTCGACGGCCCGCTCGATGGCCTGGGTGGCCTCGGGCCGGCCGGCGCCACGGAAGGCCTCGACCGGCGTGGTGGTGGTGACCACCGAGGTGGTGGTGCACTCGACCCGCGGGATCTCGTAGACGCCCTGGGCCATCATCTGGGTCATGTACGGCAGGAAGGCGCCGATGCCCGGGTAGGCGCCGGCGTCCTGCAGCACGGTGAGCCGGTAGGCGCCGAACGTGCCGTCACGGCTGCCGCCCAGCTCGGCCACCAGCATCTGCCCCCGGCCATGGGACATGGCGGTCATGTTCTCCGAGCGGGTCTCGACCCACCGCACCGGGCGCCCGACGGCCCGGGCCAGGAAGGGCACGAGGAGGTCCTCGGGGTAGGGGCTCATCTTCGCCCCGAACCCGCCGCCGACGTCGGGGGCGATCACCCGCACGTCGGACTCGTCGAGGCCGTAGCGCTCGGCCACCTTGGTCCGCACCCCGTGGGGGGCCTGGGTCGAGGTCCAGACCGTGAGCCGCCCACCGTCCCACGCGGCGGCGGTGGCGCGGACCTCGAGCGGGCAGGCCGCCAGCCGCGGGCTGGCGAGCCGGGTGCGCACCACCACCTCGCAGCCGTCGAACAGCGTGGGGTCGGGGACCTGGAACTCGAGGCGGGCGGCGACGTTGGTGCCGGCGTCGGGGAACAGCAGCTGCTCGTCGGCGAGGGCCTCCTCGACGTCGACCAGCGCCGGCAGCGGGTCGACGTCGACCCACATCGCCTCGACGGCGTCCTCGCCCTGGGCGGCGGTCTCGGTCACCACGACGGCCAGCGGCTCGCCGACGAACCGCACGGCGTCGGCCGCCAGCAGCGGCCGGGTCATCTCGGGCGGGGTCATCGCCGACGGCGTGAACGGCGGCAGGTCGAGGTCGGCGGCGGTGAACACGCCGAGCACGCCGGGCAGGTCGCGGGCGTCGTCGACGTCGAAGTCGGTGATGCGCCCGTGGGCGAAGGTCGACCGCACGAACGTGGCGACGGCCGCGCCCGCGAGCTCGGGGTGCTCGGGGGCCCCCAGGTCGGCGACGGTGGTCAGCCCGGTGGTCAGGAACCTCGGGTCCTCGACCCGCCGCACGCGGTTGCCCAGGATGCTCATCCGGCGCTGGCCCCCCTCGTCGGCGATCGCTCGGCTCGGCCGGTCACCCTACCTCTCGGCCAGACCCCGTCCCCGTCCTCGATCCGAGCGGCCGGCGACCTCGCACCTCGCACCTCGCACCGGCCCGACCGCGCCACGACCGACCGCGCCGGGACGCGGTCGAGAGGTCGCGTCAGTGGGCGGCCTTCTGACCAGCCGCCGGCACGGTGGTGGTGGTCGTGGTGGTGGGCTCGGGGACGGCGCCCTCGACGTCGGAGGCCCGCAGCCGCTTGCGCAGGTCGTCGAAGGGCCACACGCCCGGCACGGTGACCGGCGGGCTCGGCGGCTCGATGATCCGGTACACCTCCTCGCCGGGCTTCACGAAGCCGTACTGCTTGCGGGCGACCCGCTCGAGCTCCTCGTCGGTGTTGAGGGCGTCGAGCTCGTGCTGCATCCGATCGTTGCCCTCGCGCAGCGACGACAGCTGGGCCTCGGCGGCGGCGGTGTCGCGCTTCTGGTTGATGAACGTGCGCGTGGGGACCACGGCCAGGGCGGCGACGGCCACGACGCTCAGCACGAAGCACAGCGGCCCGACGATGCGGCGCAGGAACCGGCCCGAGGCCTGGCGCGCGCTCATCGCGGGCCGCCCACGGTCAGGCCCCCGCGCCCCGGGCCAGGGCGTCGATGCCGCGGTAGGCCGCAGCCTCGCCGAGGTCGTCCTCGATGCGCAGGAGCTGGTTGTACTTGGCCACGCGGTCGGAGCGGGCCGGGGCGCCGGTCTTGATCTGGCCGCAGTTGGTGGCCACCGCGAGGTCGGCGATGGTGACGTCCTCGGTCTCGCCCGAGCGGTGCGACATGACCGACGTGTAGCCGCGTCGGGTGGCCAGCTCGACCGACTCGAACGTCTCGGTGAGCGAGCCGATCTGGTTCACCTTCACGAGGATCGAGTTGGCCACGCCGGCCTCGATGCCGCGCGACAGGCGCTCGACGTTGGTGACGAAGAGGTCGTCGCCGACCAGCTGGCACCGGTTGCCGATGGCGTCGGTGAGCAGCTTCCAGCCGTCCCAGTCCTCCTCGGCCATGCCGTCCTCGATGGACACGATCGGGTACTTGTCGACGAGGGCGGCCAGGAAGGCGCAGTTCTCCTCGGGGCTGAGGGTGCGGCCCTCGCCGGCGAGCACGTAGGCGCCGTCGGTGAAGTACTCGGTGGAGGCGGCGTCGAGGGCGAGGGCGATCTGCTCGCCGGGCGTGTAGCCGGCGGCCTCGATGGCCTCGAGCAGCAGCTGCACCGCCTCCTCGTTGGACGCCAGGTTGGGGGCGAAGCCGCCCTCGTCGCCGATGGCGGTGGACAGGCCCCGCTCGTGCAGCACCGACTTGAGCGAGTGGTAGGTCTCGGCGCCCCAGCGCAGGGCCTCGGCGAACGAGGCGGCGCCGACCGGCATGATCATGAACTCCTGCACGTCGACGTTGTTGTCGGCGTGGGCGCCCCCGTTGAGGACGTTCATCATCGGCACCGGCAGCACGTGGGCGTTGGTGCCGCCGAGGTAGCGGTACAGCGGCAGCTCGAGCTCGTCGGCGGCCGCCTTGGCGACGGCCAGGGACACGCCGAGGATGGCGTTGGCGCCCAGGCGGCCCTTGTTGTCGGTGCCGTCGAGGTCGAGCAGCATGCGGTCGACGTCGCGCTGCTCGAGGGCGTCGAAGCCGACGAGGGCGTCGTAGATCTCGCCATCGACGTGGGCGACGGCGTCGAGCACGCCCTTGCCGCCGTAGCGAGCCTCGCCGTCGCGCAGCTCGACGGCCTCGAACTGCCCGGTGGACGCGCCGGAGGGGACGATCGCCCGCCCGCGCGCGCCGGAGTCGAGGACGACCTCGACCTCGACGGTGGGGTTGCCGCGGGAGTCGAGGACCTCACGGCCGGCGATGTGCTCGATGATGCTCACGGGTACCGGTGCTCCTGGGAGTGGATCGAATGGTTGCACGCCGGTCCCGCCGACTCGCGGACCCGTCGGGCGCCCCCACCATCGGCACCGGCGACCGCCGCGCGCAAGTCCACCGGCCCCGGCGCCCTCCCGCCCCGCCCGAACGTTGGAGGATCCGCGTCACCCCTCGACGCGAATCCTCCAACGTTCGGGGAGGCGTGGCAGGGGTCACGGGCGTCATCCGGGTGGGGCGCTGGTGGCGAACCAGGCCCCGACGACCGAGCCGGCGTCGGATGACCACGTCACCGGCAGCCCGGCCCCGACACCCACAGGGGGATCCATGCGCGACCAGGGCCACGGCGGCGACGACCAGGACCTGCACCCGGAGACCGTCCGGCTGATGAGCCGGCGCCAGATGCTCGGCACCACCGGCAAGGCGGCCGCCCTCACGCTGTTCGGCGTGTTCACGGTGGCCTGCTCGTCGAGCACCACGTCCGAGACGGGGGCGACGACCACGGCGAAGGCCGCCTCGACATCGACCACCGCCCGGGCATCCGCCACCACCGGAACCGCCAAGCCCGGCTCGCTCTACACCCGGCTGGGTGGGAACACCGCCATCACCGCCGTGGTCGGGACCTTCCTGCAGAACGTCGTGGCCGACCAGCGCATCAACCACTTCTTCGCCAAGACCGACGCCAACCGGCTGCAGGTGCTGCTGGTCGAGCAGATCGGCGAAGCGACCGGTGGCCCCGAGAAGTACAGCGGCAAGGACATGACCACGGCCCACGCCGGCATGGCCATCACCGTCGCCGACTTCAACGCCTTGGTGGAGGACCTGGTGAAGGCGCTGGACCAGTACCAGGTGCCGACCGCCGAGAAGCAGGAGCTGCTCAACGCCCTGGCGCCCATGCAGACCCAGATCGTCACCGCCTGAGTCGACGCCACCGGAGCTCGAACCGGTGGCGCCCAACCACCGGAGCCGGCGGTCCGGGGCGGCGGGCGGGAGCGGCTGGGTCGACCCGGGTGGAGCCGGCGACGGCCGATCCGTCGGCCCAATGGACCACCGTTCACCCCACGTTCACCCGAACGGGATGAAGGTTCGTGGGGCCGGAGCCGCCAGACTGTACGGGCGACGGCTGCGGGCCGAGCGGTCGCGCTCCCTCGCTGCCGGGTCGGCGGCGGTCGGCCCTCCCCTCCGGTGGCTTCATGAACCGTTCACCTCGCGCTCTCCCCCCGGGCGGCCGGCGTTCACGACGCCGGCGTACGGTCCGCGCCGAGCCCGAAGGACGAGCGTGGGAGGGGTGCCGTGTTCGAGGTGATCGTGTCGGCGGTGGTGGCCCAGGCCGCCGCCCTGCTGGTGGTCGAGCTGGTGCGGATCGTGCGGGAGCGCCTGGATCGCCAGCCCGGAGCACGGGGAGCTCGCGTGCCGGCTCCGGCCTGACCGCGCGGGTCCGCCGGCCGCGCACCGGCGAGCGGCTGGGGGACCACGTCGACCGCGTCGGCGGTGCGGTGCTCCCGCGGCCGGGCGGCCGACCGTGAGGCTGCCGTCCCCCGGCGTGGTGCTCGACCCCGTGCGGCGGGTCCAGGGCTGGCTCGGCGATGCCGCCGGCCGCACCAGCCGCCGCAGCGTCGTGGTGGGCGACCGGGCCCACGTCGAGGTGCGCGGAGTCGACGACCCCGACCGGCCCGAGGTCGCCGGCGCGGTGAAGGCCGCCCTCGAGCGCCTCGACGCCGTGGACTGGGCCGAGGTCGACGCCGTCCTCGGTCGGGTCGTCATCGCCTTCGACCCCGACGCCGTCGAGCTCGACGACCTGGTGTCCACCGTCGAGGACGTCGAGGACGCCCAAGAGGTCGCCGGCGAGCGGTTCCCCCACGACCGCCCGCCCCACCCCGCCGACGTCGAGCCGATCCAGCGCCAGGTGGTGGCGGTCGGAGCCGACGTGGTCGCCTTCGGCGTCGCCATCGCCGGCCAGGCCCTGCACCTCGCCGCCATCCCCGCCGAGATCCCCGGCCTGATCTCGCTGGCCGACAGCCAGCCCCGGCTGCGCCGCCAGCTCGAGCAGCGCCTGGGCCCGCCCGCCACCGACGTCCTCGTGTCGGTCACCGCCGCCATCGCCCAGGCGCTGGGCCAGGGCCCGGTCGGCCTCGCCGTCGACATCAGCCAGCGCAGTGCCCGCATCGCCGAGCAGGCCTCGCGGCGCCAGGCGTGGCTCCGGCGCGAGCCCGAGCTGATCGAGGGCGCCACCAGCGTCCGGCACCCGGCGCTGCGCCTCGAGCCACGCGGCGTCCCGCTGCCCAAGGGCCCGGTCGAGCGCTACACCGACGGCGCCGCCATCGGCTCGCTCGGCCTGGTCGCCACGACCCTCGCGGCCACCCGCAGCCCGCGTCGGGCCGTCGACCTGGTCCTGGTGAGCGCCCCGAAGGCCGCCACGCTCGGCCGAGAGGTCTTCGGCGCCACCCTCGACATCGCCCTGTCGCGACGCGGGCTCGTGGTGATGGACCCGGCCGCCCTCCGCCGCCTCGACCGGGTGTCGGTCGTCGCCATCGATGCCCGGCTCGCCGCCTCCGAGCAGTGGGCCGTGGACCGGATCGAGGTGGTCGACCCGGCGGCGGTCGCCGAACGGTGCGCGGCGCGGGCCCGCGCCCTGTTCGACCCGGCTCGGCCCACGGCCGAGCGGCGGGCGGCATCGTGGACGCTCACCCCGTTCACCAAGGCCGCCGGCGCTCCCCGGGGCACCGCGACCCGGGCGCGCGAGCTGCGCCGGGGCGGCCACAAGGTGCTCGGCCTCTGGCGGGGCGACCGCCTGCAGGCCCTGGTCGCCATCACCCCCGAACCGGTGCCGGCGGCCGCCACGTTCCTCGCCGAAGCCGCCGAAGCCGAGGTCCGGGTGGTGCTGGCCGGGGGCAGCGAGGCCCTGGCCCAGCGGCTGGGCGGGCTCGAGCGATGGGCGGCCAAGGACGTGGCCGCCGAGATCCGCGCCGAGCAGGCCGCCGGGCAGGTGGTGGCGTACGCCAGCGGCCGGGCGCACACCGGCCTGCACGCCGCCGACCTCGGCATCGGCGTCGAGAGCCCGGGCCGCCGGGCGCCCACCGGCGCCCACCTGATCCTCGCCGAGGGGATGCTCGACGGCGTCGTGCTGCTGCGGGCCATCAAGACGGCTCGCTCGGTCAGCACCCGCAGCGCGCTGCTCGCCGCGGCGGGAGCCGGCACCGGCACGGCCTGGGCGATGCTCGGCCCGTCCCGCCTGGCGGCGTCGCGGGCGATGCTCGCCATCAACCTGTCGACCCTGGTGTCGATCGGCAACGGGGCCTGGGCCGGCCTGCGCGCCGGCACCGTCGCCCTGCCGGCGGCGCCGGCGGCCCACCGCTGGCACGAGCTCGAGCCGAAGGCGGTGCTGGCGCTGGTGGGCTCTCGGCGCGGCGGCCTGCGCGAGGCCGAGCGCTCGGTCCGCCACGCCCGGGTGCGCACCCTCGACGACGGACCGGTGGGCTGGCCACGCGCCGTCCTCGAGGAGCTGGCCAACCCGCTGACGCCGGTCCTGGTGGTCGGCGCCGGCCTGTCGGCTGCCATCGGCTCGCTCACCGATGCCGGCCTCGTGCTCGGGGTCGTGGGGGTCAACGCGCTGGTCGGCGGCCTGCAGCGCACCCACACCGAGCGGGCCCTCGGCGATCTCGAGGCCACCCGGGCCGCCACCGCCCGCACCCTCGTCGACGGCGGCGAGCGCGTGCTGCCGGCCGACCAGCTCGTCGTCGGCGACGTCGTGCACCTCGAGGCCGGCGACACGGTCCCGGCCGACTGCCGGATCCTGTCGGCGTCGTCGCTCGAGGTCGACGAGTCGTCGCTCACCGGTGAGTCGCTGCCGGTGGCCAAGGCCGTGCGCCGCACCCCCGGGGCGGCGGTGGCCGAGCGGGCCTCGATGCTCTACGAGGGCACCATCGTCGCCGCCGGCACCACCACCGCCGTGGTCGTCGCCCTGGGGGTCGACACCGAGGCCGGCCGCAGCGCGGCAGCCGCCGGCAGCCCACCGCCCTCGGGCGTCGAGCAGCGGCTCGGGCGGCTCACCGCCATCACCCTGCCGGTCACGGTGGGCGCCGGCATGGTGGCCACCGGCCTCGGCTTCGTGCTGCGCCGGCCCCTGCGCGAATCGGTCGGCACCGGCGTGAGCCTCATGGTGGCCGCCGTCCCCGAGGGGCTGCCGGCGCTGGCCACGCTGGCCCAGATCGCGGCGGCCCGCCGCCTCGCCGCCCGCCAGGCCCTGGTGCGCAACCCGCGGGCCATCGAAGCGCTCGGCCGGGTCCGCCAGGTGTGCTTCGACAAGACCGGCACCCTCACCGAGGGCACCCTCGAGGTCGTCCTGGTGTCCGACGGCGAGCGCGACGGCTCGGTCGACCAGCTCGGCACCGCCGGTCGCACCGTGCTGGCCGCCGCCTTCCACGCCACCCCGCCCCCCAACGGTGGTGGGGTCCACGCCCACGCCACCGACGGGGCCGTGGCCGCGGCGGCCGACGCCGCCGGCATCGCCCCCCGCAACGGCTGGGCGCCGGTCGAGGAGCTGCCGTTCGAGTCGCGCCGTGGCCTGCACGCGGTGCTCGGCACCCAGCGCGGCAAGCGGCACATCGTCGTCAAGGGCGCCCCCGAGGTGCTGCTCCCCCGCTGCGAGGCCCACCGCCGGGGTCGTCGCACCGAGGTGCTCGACGCCGAGGGGGTGCGGCGGCTGGAGGACCACGTGCACGCGCTGGCCCGCCGGGGCCTGCGCGTCCTCGCCGTGGCCGACGCCGCCGTCGGCGACGACGCCCGCCTGCGCGACGAGAGCGACCTGCCGCCGCTGACGCTGCTCGGCTTCGTCGCCCTGGCCGACCCGGTGCGGCCCAGCGCCGTCGAGGCCGTGCGCCGCCTGCAGGGCGCCGGCGTCGAGTTGGCCATGATCACCGGCGACCACCCGTCCACCGCCGAGGCCATCGCCGCCGAGCTGGGCATGCTGAACGGCCACCGGGTGATGACCGGCCCCGACATGGACGAGCTCGACGACGACGAGCTCGACGCCGTCATCGCCGACACCTCGGTCTTCGCCCGGGTCACGCCGCTGCAGAAGGTGCGGATCGTCGCCAGCTACCAGCGCATCGGTCGGGCCGTGGCCATGACCGGCGACGGCGCCAACGACGCCGCCGCCATCCGCCTGGCCGACGCCGGCATCGCCCTCGGCGGCCGGGGCACCGCCGCCGCCCGCAGCTGCGCCGACGTGGTGGTGGTCGACGACCGCATCGAGACCATCGTCGACGCCGTGGTCGAGGGCCGGGCCATGTGGGAGTCGGTCCGGGCGGCCGTGGCCATCCTCGTCGGGGGCAACCTCGGCGAGCTGGGCTTCACCATCGCCGGCACCGCCCTCGGCCTGTCGGCCCCGCTCAACCCCCGCCAGCTGCTCCTGGTCAACCTGCTCACCGACATGGCTCCGGCGCTGGCCATCGCCCTGCGCGAGCCACCGAACGTCGACCCCGAGACGCTGCTGCACGCCGGGCCCGACGAGTCGCTCGGCACCGCCCTCACCCGCGACATCCTCGTGCGGGCCGGCACCACCACCATGGGTGCGACCTCGGCCTTCGTCGCCGCCCGCCTCACCGGCACGCCCACCCGGGCCCGCACCGTCGGCCTGGCTGCGCTGGTCAGCACGCAGCTGGCCCAGACCGTGGTGGCCGGCGGGTGGAGCCCCACGGTGCTGGCGGCCTCGGCCGGCAGCCTCGCCGTCCTCGTCGGCGTGGTGCAGACGCCGGGCCTGAGCCAGTTCTTCGGCTGCCGCCCGCTCGGCCCGGTCGGCTGGGCCACCGCGCTGTACGCCAGCGGGGCCGCCACCGTCGGGTCTGTCGTCGTGCCCGCCGCCAGCGAGCGCGTCGCCCACCTCGCCCTGTCGAGCGGCCAGCGCCTCGCCCACGCTGCGCCCGCCGCGGTGCGATCGATGTCTCCGTTCTCGTCCGCCGGCGACGCGTCGAACGACGACGACCTGATCGACACCGACGCGACCGTCGTCGACCCGAAGAACGCCGACGCGACCGTCGTCGACCCGAAGAACGCCGACGCGACCGTCGCCGACCCGGAGGCCGGCGAGCCGACCGGCACCGATCCATCGACGAAGCCGTCGACCACGCGGTCGACCGAGAAGTCGAACAAGCCCGCGACCAAGAAGTCGGCCAAGCCGAACAAGCCGTCGAACAAGCCCGCGACCGAGAAGTCGAACAAGCCCGGAGGTCAGCCATGAACCCCGTCCCCGTCGCCATCGCCGCCATCGTCGTGGTCGCCGTGCCGCCACTGCGGCGCCGGGTGGTGCCCGTCGCCTCGGCCGCCGCCGGACTGGTCGGCGGCGTGGCCATCTCGGCCGTCGGCGGCGCCATCTCGGTCGCCGAGGCCGCCGCCGAGGGAACGGTGCACATCGCCCGGGCCGTCGTCGTCGGCCCCGACGACGACGAGCTCCCGGACTGAGCCGACGCCGGCGCTCCCGCCCGAACGCGGTTGCGCCTCGCCACGGGGCCGCGGCAGGGTCGGCCATGGCCGACTCCCCCGCTCCCGACGCCGTCAACCTGTGGGTGGAAGCGGACCACGCCCTTCGCTACCTGGCCGTCGCCGACGCCATCCCCCACCGCACCGAGGGCGAGGCCGAGCTGCTCACGTGCCTGCCGCCGTCGGTCGAGCGGGTGCTCGATCTCGGTTCGGGCGACGGACGGCTGCTCGCACTGGTGCGGACGCTGCGCCCCGGCGCCCACGGTGTCGCCGTCGACTTCTCCGCCGAGATGCTCGACCGCTGCCGCGAGCGGTTCGCGGGCGATCCGGTGGAGGTCGTCGAGCACGACCTCGACCGACCGCTGGACGACGCTGCGCAGCTCGACGGTCCCTTCGACGCGGTGGTCTCCAGCTTCGCCATCCACCACGTCGACGACGAGCGGAAGCGATCGCTGTTCGGTGAGGTCTTCGGCCGGCTGCGGCCCGGTGGCGTCTTCCTCGACCTCGAGCACGTGGCCTCGCCCACCCCGGCGCTGCACCGCGCCTTCCTCGAGCGCATCGGCGTCGAACCCGAGAACGACGATCCCTCCAACAAGCTCGCCCCGGTCGACGCGCAGCTCGGATGGCTGCGCGAGGTCGGCTTCGTCGAGGTCGACTGCCTCTGGAAGTGGCGCGAGCTCGCGCTGCTGGCCGCGGTCAGGCCCTGAGCGCCCGGTGGTGATCACGATCGGGGACGCACTCGCTGCGCGTCATGCCCCCGCTGGACAGGTGCGCACCTCGCCTCGAAACCTGCGCGACAAGGCTTGGTTGTTCCAGGTCCTCATCTGTGCGACCGGGAGACGACCGTCGTTGAAGGTACGAGCTGGGTCGTGCCAGGGAGCCCGAACTGCCCAGCCTGGGCCAGCACGATCGCCTGCCTGGAATCGTTCCTCGGGGATACCGGTGGAGTTGCTCTGGGGCTGGCCCGGGTCAGTGGGACCACTGCTTGTACGGAAGTGTACGTTCATGTACACTTCGGCGATGTCCACGATGTCCGTCAGCGAAGCGCGAGCCGCTCTGCCAGCAGTTCTCGACCGTGTGCTGGCCGGCGAAGAGGTCACGATCACCCGGCACGGGCAAGACGTCGCCGTCCTCGTCCGTCCCGACACACTTCGGGTTCGTCGCGCTGACCGGTCGCTGGCTGAGGCCGAGCGGCTGCGTGACCTGCTCGAGCGTGGCCGAAGCACCCCCCTGGCCGATGCTCCCGCCATCGGCGTCGAGCGGGCGGAGCAGATGACCGCTGACGTGGCAGCGAGTCGATCAGCACGCTGATCGGTCGGCCGATGGATGCGTTCGATGCTGACGTCTTGATCTACGCGGCCGTACCCGACCATCCGCTGGGCCGGCGTGTTCGCGCGTTGTTCCCTGCGGAGCCAACCACGACGACCGGTGTGGTCGCCGGGACCGGCTCGGTGCTCTTGATCCCCGAGCTGCTGACCAAACCGATGCGTGACGGCGTCGTCTCCGAGGTCGAAGCCTTGGCCATCCTGATCGGACGTCTCGAGCTCCGAGTGGTCGACGAGGCGCTCGCCGAGCTCGCCACGGCACTGGGGTCGGCCTATGGCCTACGGGCAGCCGATGCTGTGCACCTTGCAACGGCCGTCGTCTCGGGCGCCGACCGGTTCATCACGAACAACTCGTCGGACTTCCCGAAGACCATCACCGAGGTCCAGGTCACCTACCCCAAGGAACTTCCCGACGCCTGACCCGCCGACCCGGCAGGGAATCCCTGCGCCGGCGATCGGCCGCGGCGAGGACGCGTGGATCGGGGACGCACTCGCCGCGCGTCATGCCCGCGTTGATCTAGGTGCACACTCGCCTCGAACCTGGCGCTACAAGGCCTGGTTGTCCCAGATCCTCAGCTGTGCGACCTGGAGATGGCCGTCGTTGAAGGGCACGAGCTGGGCGATCTCGGGTCCGGCATCCGGGTCCGCCTTCGGTATCTCCAACCTCACAGCAGGGAATGCCAACACGATCTCAGCGGCGGTGTCCCGCACCGACAGCACCGACACCTCATCCAGCTGAACGACGCCACCGAGGTCAAACCGGGCGAGCCGTCACCTTCCACCCACGAGCGGCCTCTGGACAGCGCACTGGTGGACCGAAGTACGCAGCGCTCGGCCGGCCATCGGCCGCGTGCAACCTGGGTACCCCGCCACACGGTGGCAGCGTCACCATCAGGTCACGGTGGGGTCGGCGACCCAACCAGCGAAGAGGGGCACGCCGGTGTCTTCGGTGAGCAGGGCGTAGCCGAAGGGTCGGTCGAAGAAGACCTTGAGATCCGGACTCTTCTCCCTACCGCCGACCATGCGGATGCTGGTGATGATCGTGGCCTCGACGCCGACCTCGTCGAGCTTCACCGCACTGTCCTGCAGCGCTTGCCCGACCATGAGCGGCTCGGGGGACATGCGCGTGAGCTCAGCATGGTCGGTCTGGAAACGGCGAGCACCGAGGACGTCGAGGAGGCTGAGCAGGTCGAGGCTGGTGGTCGTGGCGAACTTGGGGAGGAACACCGTGAACTGGTGGAAGGAGCCCGGCGGGCGATCGCTGCCGGTGGTGGCGTCGTCGGGCAGATCCGACCAGGTGCATGCCGACAGGGGCCGCCGTTGCTGGTGCGGGGCGACGATGTCGCCGATGACTTCGGCCGGAGAGGCGTCGACAGCGCCGATGGCGAAGCGCATCACCGTCGCCGGGCCCTCTCCGGCGGTGGTGGGCACGTCGTAGGTGAGCGTGCGTCCCACCACCGCCAGGCGGTCGGTGGCGTCGGTCTTGGTCATGGTCGACACGTCCGCGTCGCCGCCGGGAGCCCGGAAGGCCCGGTAGCGGGTGCCCTCCTTGCCGAAGGCGTCGGCCCAGGTGACCTTCACCCGGATCAGGTCGGCGAGCACCAGCAGGGCGCCGGGTGGGATCGTGAGGTCGAAGCCGGGGAAGGCGCCGCCGGTGCGCTCGGCGACCCAGGCGGCCAGGTCGGTGTCGTCGCCGAGGTGGGCGACCCCGACCGTCGGCAGCTCCTCGCGCCAGGCCCGGTAGGTGGGCACCTGGCTCCACATCCCCAAAGCGTGGGCCACCCCGTCGACGGCGTCGACGTCGGCGTCGAGGCCCGTCACCGCGGCGGCGGCGCGGTCCGTGGGCACCCCGGTCAGCGACGCCAGCTCGTCGGCGGTCGCACCGTCGGCTCCCGACGCCAGCACCGCAACGACGTTCCACAGCCCCAGCCCTGAGCACGCCAAGTTGGCAGAACCGTCCGCGAAGTGGTCGATCATCGCAACCGTCAGGTCCCTCACCGCGGTGCGTGCCGCCTCCCGATCGACGCTGTCCACCGGCACGTCTGTGTCGTCGAGCGCCACCGCCCCCACCTCCCCGCTTCTCGTCCGCCGAACCGACGCGACCCTATCCGCGCCCATGGTCGGCGGACCGGCCCGCGGATCCCGGCAACCCGTCCGGCTGGCGGCCCGCTCCGGGTCACTCATCGGCGGGCGACCGCAGTGCGCCATGGGAAGCACATGGCCGACCCGGCGTACTGCCCGTTCGCAGGTTGGCGTTATGCCCGCGCGTTCAGGGACAGGTCGCGGGTAGCTGACTGGCTTCCCGTGCAACGATGACCGCGTGTGGTTGGCGGGCTGTAGACGTTGGGCCGTTGGCGCTGTCGTGGTGATCGCCGTGGTGTCGGTCGCAGCGTGTTCGAGCACTCCGGGAGATCGTCAGTTCCTCACCGAGTCGACGATGCCCGCCGCCGAGGCGGTGAAGTGGACTGGCATCTCGGACACGACGGGTCTCACGATCGATCTCGTCCACCAGGAGGGCTTCCAGGACCGGCTGGTCGAGGTCGTGCTGCGAGGCACCGGGCCAGACCTCGACCGTACGATGTCATCGGCTGGGTTCACGACGGCGTTGCAGCCCGGCCTCTCGGTGCAGTCACCGATTGGATTCGATCCGAGCATGATGACCGACGTCCGCTCCGCCCAGGATCGGTGGACGAACCCCCTTGGCCAACCCGTTTACCGGAACGCAGTGCGTGGTCGCCTCTCGGGTGGGGACGACGTCGTCTTCTTCAGCGCCTTCACGACCTGAGCGGCTGATGCTCGCCGCGTTCCGAGCCGGCGATCAGAGACACCCGGTAACTTGGTCGGGTGCGGGATAGGGGATGCCTGATCGGGCTCGTCGGTGCGTGGCTTGCAGCCGCTCCGGTCGCCTGGTTGCTTGCGTGGTGGGGTGCCGCCTCGCTCGTCGATGAGAACGCCCTGGAGATCGGCGGAAACGGACCGGACCGGTTCGACTTCGCTGACATGAGGGCACACGTCGTGATCTTCGTGCTGATGATGGCGACCTGGACGGCTGTGCTCGCTGCGGTAGCGCTGCTATGGCGCGACTCAGCCGACCCCGACGTACCAGCTACTTCAGGACCGTCGGCGTAGTGGGCAAATATCCCGTCGCCATGACTGGTACGACGCGGGCATACGTTCGGGGATACCCGCTTGGGGGGTGTGGCCCCCCAAGCGGCGGACCCGGCCCGGCTCGAACGGGCAGCCTCCCTCTCCAACTCGGATCGACCCTTACCGGCTAGGTCGACCTAGGGCGGGCAGAGCCGAATCGTCTCAGCTCCAGGTGGACGACCTCCACAACTTCAGTGGAGCGTGGCGTCCCCAGGCCGGCGATCTGCTCGTTCGCGAGCCGTGGTTCGGCCCGGCGATCTGGGACACGGCGGCCGGGAACTGGCGACTGCCGGAGTGTCCTTGCCGGCGTCCGCCTGTTTGCAGGCCGTGGTCTGAAGCGCCCCGGGATCCGTGGAGGCTCCATACCTTGAGTGAAGGATGGAGTCATGCCACGACATGGGAAGTACCCGACCGAGCTGCGTGAGCGGGCGGTGCGGATGGTGCTCGAGCACCAGCACGAGCACGACTCGCAGTGGGAGGCGATCTGCTCGGTCGCCGACAAGCTGGGCCCGACGCCGGAGACGGTGCGCAAGTGGGTCCGCCGTGCCGAGATCGACGGTGGCACCCGACCGGGGGTGACCTCGCAGGAGTCGGCCGAGATCAAGCGGCTCAAGCGCGAGAACGCCGAGCTGCGCAGAGCGAACGAGATCTTGAAGGCGGCGTCGGCTTTCTTCGGGGCGGAGCTCGACCGCCAGTCCAAGAGGTGATCGCGTTCATCGACGCCAACCGGCACCGTCGCACCGCCGAGGGGCTGGTGTGGGGAGTCGAGCCGATCTGCGCCGTGTGCGGGATCGCTCCCCAGACCTACCACGCCGCCAAGCGGCGCCCTCCGTCGGCGAGGGCTGTGCGTGACGCCGAGCTGAAGACCGAGATCCGCCGGGTCTATGACGCCAACCTGCAGGTGTACGGGGCCGACAAGGTCTGGGACCACCTCAACAACGTCGACGGCGTCCGCGTCGGTCGCTGCCGGGTCGAGCGGCTGATGCGGGAGATGGGCCTGGCTGGCTGTCGGCGGGGCCGCACCTGGGTGCGCACGACCGAGGGCGACCAGACCCTCGAGCGGCCCGCCGACC
>JAXLRI010000024.1:0-42859 GCA_046331175.1 Acidimicrobiales bacterium | reverse complement strand
GCACCGGGGGAGAGCGACGTGGCCAAGTTCGGAGACGGTGGCGAGCTGCTGAAGTGCTCGTTCTGCGGCAAGTCGCAGAAGCAGGTCAAGAAGCTCATCGCCGGCCCGGGGGTCTACATCTGCGACGAGTGCATCGACCTCTGCAACGAGATCATCGAGGAGGAGCTGGCCGAGAACGCCGAGCTCCGCTTCGACGAGCTGCCCAAGCCCACCGAGATCTACGACTTCCTGAACGACTACATCATCGGGCAGGAGCCGGCCAAGAAGATCCTGTCGGTCGCGGTCTACAACCACTACAAGCGGGTCCAGTTCGGCGCCAACCACGACAACGAGGTCGAGCTGGCCAAGTCGAACATCCTGCTGATCGGCCCCACCGGCTGCGGCAAGACCCTGCTGGCCCAGACGCTGGCCCGGATGCTCAACGTCCCGTTCGCCATCGCCGATGCCACCGCCCTCACCGAGGCCGGCTACGTCGGTGAGGACGTGGAGAACATCCTCCTCAAGCTGATCCAGGCCGCCGACTACGACGTCAAGAAGGCCGAGACCGGCATCATCTACATCGACGAGATCGACAAGATCGCCCGCAAGAGCGAGAACCCGTCGATCACCCGCGACGTCTCCGGCGAGGGCGTGCAGCAGGCGCTGCTGAAGATCCTCGAGGGCACCACCGCCTCGGTGCCGCCCCAGGGGGGCCGCAAGCACCCCCACCAGGAGTTCATCCAGATCGACACCACGAACATCCTGTTCATCTGCGGTGGTGCGTTCGCCGGCATCGAGAAGATCATCGAGAGCCGGGCCGGCTCCAACGGCGTCGGCTTCTCCGCCGACATCCGCAAGGCCAACGAGAAGGACCTCGGCGAGCTGTTCGCCAAGGTGCTGCCCGAGGACCTGCTGAAGTTCGGCCTCATCCCCGAGTTCATCGGCCGCCTGCCGGTGCTCGGCGCCGTGTCCAACCTCGACCGCGAGGCGCTCATCCGCATCCTGGTCGAACCCCGCAACGCGCTCGTCAAGCAGTACCGGAAGTTCTTCGAGCTCGAGAACGTCGAGCTCGAGTTCACCGACGACGCCCTCGCCGCCGTCGCCGACCAGGCGTTGCTGCGGGGCACCGGTGCCCGCGGCCTGCGCGCCATCCTCGAAGAGGTGCTGCTCAACGTCATGTACGAGCTGCCCTCGCGCGACGACATCGCCAAGGTCGTCATCGACGAGAAGGTCGTGCTCGAGAAGGTGAACCCCACCCTCGTGCCGAAGGGCCGGGCCAAGGCCGACGGCGAGTCCCGCCCCCGCCGCGCCGCCTCCTGACCGGTCGGCCATCCGGCCGCCGCGACCGCACGCCGCCCTCCAGCGAGCTTTGGAGGATCCGCGCCACCCCTTGGCGCGGATCCTCCAAAGTTCGTGAGGGGGGAGGGGGGTCGGTAGCCTGCGGGCTCCGATGGACTACGACGACGCGCTGGCCGAGCTCGATCGGCACACCAACCTCGAGAAGGCCGCGGCGGTCGCCGGTCGGGTCGAGGGGCTGTCGCTCGACACCATGCGGGCGCTGTGCCACGCCCTGGGTGACCCCCAAGAGGCGTTCCCCTCGGTGCACATCACCGGCACCAACGGCAAGGGCTCGGTCGGCGAGATGGTCACGGTGCTGCTCGAGGAGCACGGGCTGTCGGTGGGCACCTACTCCAGCCCCCACCTCCAGCGGGTGAACGAGCGGCTGCGCTGGACCGGCGACCGCCTGCTCAACGTCGACCGCGAGGGTGAGGTGGTCGCTGCCGTGCGACCCGACCCGGGTGGCGACGTCGCCGACGACGAGCTGGCCCGCCTGATCGCCACGGTCGTCGACGCCGAGGTCGTGGCCGGCGTGCGGGCCTCCTACTTCGAGCTCCTCACCGCCGCCGCCCTCACGTGGTTCGCCGAGCTGCCCGTCGACGCCGCCGTCGTCGAGGTCGGCCTGCTGGGCCGGTGGGATGCCACCAACGTCGTCGACGGCGACGTCGCGGTCATCACCAACATCGGCGCCGACCACACCGACTTCGCCCTCGGCTGGCGCGAGCGCGTCGCCGAGGAGAAGGCCGGCATCGTGAAGGAGGGCTCGTTCCTCGTGCTGGGCGAGACCGACCCCGACCTGCGCCGGATCTTCGTCGACGCCGCCGGCGATCGGTTGTGGGTCCGGGGCGACGACTTCGGCGTCGAGGCCGACCGCATCGCGGTCGGCGGCCACGTCGTCGACCTCGCCACCCCCGGCGGGGTCATCGAGGACGTCTGGCTGCCGGTCCACGGCGAGCACCAGGTGGGGAACGCCGCCGTGGCCCTGGCCACCGCCGAGGCGTTCTTCGGCGGTCCCCTCGACGAGGAGGTCGTGCGGTCCGCCTTCGCCCGCCTGGTCCTGCCCGGTCGCTTCGAGGTGGTCGAGCACAACCCGCTGGTGGTGATCGACGGCGCCCACAACCCCGATGGGTGCGCCACCGTCCTCGCCACCCTCGACGACGAGTTCGAGATCACCGGGCGCCGGATCCTCGTGGTCGGGTTCCTCGCCGGACGCGACCCCGATGCCCTGCTCGAGGCGCTCGACGCCCGGCGGGCCGACCTGGTCGTCGCCTGCTCGCCCGACTCGCCCCGCGCGCTGCCCGCCACCGAGCTGGCCGCCATCACCGAGTCGCTCGGCATCCCGACCGCGGTCGTGCCCGACGTCGGCGAGGCCGTCGAGCAGGCCCGGGTGATCGCCGACCCCGACGACGCCGTGGTCGTCACCGGGTCCCTCTACGTGGCCGGCGCCGCCCGGACCGCGCTCGGCCGCGGCGACGCCTGACCATCGTCCGCCGCTCCGGCCGGCGGCGGTTAGCAGAAAGTGCGGGAGGATGCCACCGGTCGGGTCGGCCTAGCCTCCCGCCCATGGATCGCACGTTCGTCATCTGCAAGCCCGACGCCGTCGAGCGCGGCCTGGTGGGCGAGATCGTGGCGCGCTTCGAGCGCCGGGGCCTCACCCTCGTCGCCCTCGAGCTGCGCCAGGTGTCCGACGAGCTCGCCGCCGCCCACTACGACGAGCACAAGGACAAGCCGTTCTTCGGTGAGCTCATCGAGTTCATCACCCGATCGCCCGTGGTGGCCCTCGTCGTCGAGGGCCCGGAGGACACCTGGAAGGTCGTCCGCACGATGATGGGGGTCACCAACCCCCGCGAGTCGGCGCCCGGCACCATCCGCGGCGACTTCGGCCTCATCACCACCGAGAACCTCGTGCACGGCTCGGACTCCCTCGAGTCCGCCGAGCGCGAGATCGGCCTCTGGTTTCCCGGCCTGGCCGCCAAGGACTGACCCGACGCCAACGAAGGGGCTCGGCGAACGCCGCCGGACCGCTCGCCGACCACCCCCGGTGGGGGCCCGGAGGCGTGGAGACCCGACCGGGAACCCGCCTCCGAACGCCCGCCGGACCGCCCTCCGACCGGAAAACCGGCACCGACCTGGGATGTTGCATTTCGATTACGACGGACTAGGGTGAGCAGCGAAGCGGATGCGGGGCAACGGGGCTCCCGTCACGCCTCGCGGCCGGTCCCCGGCCACCCAGAACGCCAGGCGCCATCCCCGGGAGCCGCAGCCCCGGCGGTGGTGCCACCCGACCCGCACCTCTACGACGAGCAACCCACCCGCCGGCCCCACCGCTCCCGGGGCCTGCTGAGGAAGCAGAACAGGCAGCAGCACCGTGCTCTCGTCCTTCAGCTCGATCATGGGCCGCGACATGGCGGTCGACCTCGGGACGGCCAACACGTTGGTCTACGTCCGGGGTGAGGGCATCGTCCTGAACGAGCCCTCCGTCGTGGCCGTCAACGTCAAGGACGGCCGCCCCGTCGCCGTCGGGGCCGAGGCCAAGCGGATGATCGGCCGCACGCCCAGCCACATCCAGGCCATCCGCCCGTTGAAGGACGGCGTCATCGCCGACTTCGACATGTGCGAGAAGATGCTGCGCTACTTCATCCAGAAGGTGCACCAGCGCAAGTGGGCCAAGCCCCGCATGGTCATCTGCGTGCCGTCGGGCATCACGCCGGTCGAGCAGCGAGCCGTCCAGGACGCGGCCGAGAACGCCGGCGCCCGCAAGCCCGCCTACATCATCGAGGAGCCGATGGCCGCGGCCATCGGCGCCGGCCTGCCGGTCCAGGAGCCCACCGGCAACATGATCGTCGACATCGGTGGCGGCACCACCGAGGTGGCGGTCATCTCCCTCGGCGGCGTGGTCACCAGCCAGTCGATCCGCGTCGGCGGCGACGAGCTCGACGACGCCATCATCCAGTTCATCAAGAAGGAGTACAGCCTCGCCCTCGGCGAGCGCACCGCCGAGGAGGTCAAGATCACCCTCGGGTCGGCGTGGCCCCTCGAGGAGGAGCTGTACGCCGAGATCCGCGGCCGCGACCTCGTCACCGGTCTGCCGAAGACCATCGTCACCTCCACCGAGGAGATCCGCGACGCCCTCGAGGAGCCGGTGGCGGCCATCACCGACGCGGTGAAGACCACCCTCGACAAGACCCCGCCCGAGCTGGCCGCCGACATCATGGAGCAGGGCATCGTGCTCGCCGGCGGTGGTGCCCTGCTGAACGGGCTGGCCGCCCGGCTCGAGCACGAGACCGGGATGCCGATCGTCATCGCCCCCAACCCGCTGTACTGCGTCGCCATCGGGTCCGGGCAGTCCCTCGAGGAGTTCGAGGCGCTCAAGGGCGTTCTGTTCTCGGCCAATCCCAGCTCGTAGGGCGCGCGGCGGTGGCGCTCTCCCGGCGATCGAGCCGCAGGCGGTTCACCCTCGCCCTGCTGATCCTCACGTCGATCACGCTGCTCACCCTCGACTTCCGCGGCTTCGGCCCCCTCGAGTCGGCGCGCGGCGCGGTGCTCGGCGTGTTCGCCCCGGTCGGCGACTTCTTCGGGGGGCTCTTCCGGCCGGTCGGCAACGCCTGGACATCGGCCTTCGACGCCGACGACATCCGCAGCCAGAACGAGCAGCTCCGCCAGCGGGTCGCCGAGCTCGAGGGCCAGAGCGCCAACGAGAACACGGCCCAGAAGGAGCTCGAGTCCCTCAAGTCCCAGCTCGATATCCCCTTCGTCGGCCAGATCCCCACGGTGAAGGCCCGCATCTCGTCGGGGGCCATCGCCAACTACGACGACACCATCGAGATCGACAAGGGCACCGGCCAGGGGGTCGACCGCGGGATGCCCGTCGTGTCGGGCGCCGGCCTGGTGGGCACGGTGGTGCGCGCCTCGGACAGCCGCGCGGTGGTCAAGCTCATCACCGACCGGACGTCCAGCGTGGGCGTCAAGGTCCCCGGCAAGCAGGGGTTCGGCAAGACGGTCGGCCAGGGCGACTCCCGCCGGCTGCGGGGCGAGTTCGACCGGTCGTCGGGGGTGGTCGAGGGCGACCAGCTGGTCACCAGCGGCGCGGCCCGAAGCATCTACCCCGAGGGCATCCCCGTGGGGAAGGTCACCTCGCTCACCGCCAACGACGCCGAGCTGCGCAAGGACGCAGAGGTCGAGACGCTCGTCGACCTCAACGACCTCGACTTCGTGACGGTCCTGCAGTGGAAGCCGCCGACGTGAGCACCGTGACCGCTGGGGGCGAGCCGTGAAGTGGGGCTGGCGGGTGGCGCTGGTCGTCATCTCGGCGGCCATCCTCCAGCGCGGGTTGGCGGCCCAGGTCCGCCCCTTCGGCGTGGCCCCCGACCTGCTCCTCCTCGTCGCGGTGGCGGCCGGCATCGCCGCCGGCCCCGATCGCGGTGCCATCGTCGGGTTCTTCTCCGGCCTGGCGCTCGACCTGCTGCTGCAGGGCCCGCTCGGCCTCGCCGCGCTCAGCTTCTGCCTCGTCGGCTACTTCACCGGCCGCTACGAGGGTCTGGTCACCCGGGCCTCGAGGTGGGTGGTGATGCTCACCGCCTTCGTCGCCTCGGCGGTGGGCGAGGCCTTGTACGTCGCCCTCGGACAGCTGGTGGGCCAGTCGAACATGCTGTCGTCGCACCTGTGGCTCATCATCCTGGTGATCGCCACGGTGAACGGCCTCCTGGCGCCCCTCGCGGTCCGGGTGCTGCGGTGGGCCACCCAGGACGCCTCCCGCTTCGGTCCCACCCGGCCCGCGCTGCGCTAGGGAACCGATCGTGGTGGAATCGTCGTTCGACCAACGAACCTCCTGATGGAATCCGAGTCCCCCCGCCTCCGGCTGAGCATCCTGGCGATCATCGTCGTGTCCCTGTTCGGGGCGCTGTTCGCGCGCCTCTGGTACCTGCAGGTCATGGCGGCGCCGCAGTTCCAGGACGTGGCGGCCGCCAACCGCGAGCGGGTCATCTACGAGGAGGCGCCCCGCGGCCGCATCCTCGACCGCCACGGCCGGGTCGTCGTCGACAACCGCACGTCGCTGGTGGTCACCGTCAACCCGAAGGACCTCGCCGGCTCCGGCCGTCGGGACGACGTGCTCCTGCGGCTCGCGACCGCGCTCACCGACAACGGCACGCCCACCAAGGTCTCCACGCTCGAGCGTCGGCTCAACGACCGCCAGTACAGCCAGCTCCAGCCCATCCCGGTGGCCATCGACATCCCCGAGGGCCTCGAGGTCGAGCTGGCCGAGCGAGCCGAGGACTTCCCCGGCGTGCAGGTCGCCCGCGAGTCGGTGCGGGCGTACCCGAACGGCCCGCTCGCCGCCCACGTCGTCGGGTACGTCGGCCGGATCTCCGAGCAGGAGCTCGAGAACCGCATGGGCACCAAGGAGAGCCCCAAGCAGGCCGACAAGCCGTACCAACCCGACTCCGACATCGGCAAGGCCGGCGTCGAGCGCACCTTCGAGGACGACCTGCGGGGCACCCCCGGCGTGCGCCGCATCGAGGTCGACGCCAAGGGCACGCCCATCCGCACCATCGACTACCAGCCGCCCAAGCCGGGCAACGACCTCCAGCTCGCCCTCGACCTCGACATCCAGGCCAACGCAGAGGCCACCCTGGCCGCCCAGCTCGACGCCCTCCGGGGTGGGAGCTCGCGGGAGGGCACCAAGACGGCTCAGGCCGGCTCGGTCGTCGCCATCGACCCGCGCAACGGCGAGGTCCTCGCCATGGCGTCGTTCCCCACCTACGACCCGGCCGAGTTCGTCAACGGCATCAGCACCGAGCGCTACCAGCAGCTCGTCGGTGGCGACGCCGCCGACAACCCGTTCCCCAACCGGGCCATCTCCGGCGAGTACGCCCCGGGCTCCACGTTCAAGCTGGTCACCGCGTACGGCGGCCTCACCTCGGGCCTCGTCACCGGGTCCTCGCCGTTCTACGACGGGGGCTGCCTGCGCGTCGGCGACCGCGACTTCTGCAACGCCGGCAAGGCCGCCCACGGTGCCGTGCCCATGCCCCGGGCCCTGACCGTCTCGTCCGACACCTACTTCTACTCCCTGGGCCAGCGGTTCTGGAACGAGCGCGACACCAAGGGCGACGGCATCCAGACCGCCGCTCGCGGCTTCGGGTTCGGCACCTCCTCGGGCGTCCAGCTGCCGGGGGAGTCCGCCGGCGTGATCCCCGACCCCGAGTACAAGCGCAAGCTGTGGGAGGCACTGCCCCCCGACCAGCAGGCCAAGGGCGACCCCGCGTGGTACCCCGGCGACAACGTCAACCTCGCCATCGGCCAGGGCTACGTGCTGGCCACCCCCATCCAGCTGGCCAACTCCTACGCCACCTTCGTCAACCGCGGCCAGCACCACCAGCCCAACATCGCCCTGCGGGTCCTGATCCCCGCCGGCGACCCCAACGACCCGCTCGCCGTGGTGAAGTCGTTCGAGCCCAGGGTCGACCACACCATCGAGATCCCCGACGACGTCTACCAGCCGGTCCACGAGGGCCTGCTCGGCGTGGCGTCGTCGCGCGAGGGCACCGCCTACGACGCCTTCCGCGGCTTCGACCTGAAGAGCTTCCCGATCTTCGCCAAGACCGGCACCGCCCAGGTCCAGGGCAAGGCCGACAATGCCCTGTTCGTCGCGTGCGGCCCCGACCCCAGCTACCAGATCTGCGTCACGGCCGTGCTCGAGCAGGCCGGCTTCGGTGGCGAGGCGGCGGCCCCCATCGTGCGTCGGGTCCTCGAGCCGGTGGCCGGCCAGACGGACAGCGAGTGGAAGCCCGGCGTCGTGCAGGGGCGCGACTGATGGCGGTCGCCTTCAGCCGGCGGGCGGGAGAGCTCTCGCGGCGCGATCCGAGCGCCCCCCATCGCCACATCGACTACGTCCTGCTCATCTGCACGCTGGCGCTCGGCGCCCTCGGGACGCTGATGGTGTTCTCGGCCACCAAGGGCTCCGGCGACGTGCCCGACACGGCGTACCTGAAGCGCGAGCTGGCGTGGATGCTCGTCGGAGCGGGAGCCATGGTGGCCACCGCCCTCTTCCTCGACTACCGGCGGCTGCTCAACTGGGTGTGGATCCTCTACGGCGGCACGCTGTTCGCCCTGCTGCTCGTGGTCTCGCCGCTCGGTCAGCGGTCCAAGGGCGCCCAGGCGTGGTTCGGCTTCGGTGCCTTCCAGCTCCAGCCGGCCGAGTTCGCCAAGCTGGCCCTGATCATCGCCCTGGCCGCGCTGCTGGCGGCCTACGACGGCGACGTCGACCTGCGTCGGCTGGGGATCCTGCTCGGGGTGGCCGGCGCCCCGATGTTCCTCATCATGTTGCAGCCCGACCTCGGCATGGTCCTGATCTTCGTGGTCGTGGTGATGTTCATGCTGCTGGTCGGTGGCGTCCGCGGCCGCTACCTGCTCGCCCTGGCCGCCATCGGCATCCTCGGCAGCGCCCTGGTGCTCAACTCGAGCGTGCTCAAGCAGTACCAGAAGGACCGGCTCACGGCGTTCGTGAACCCCACCGCCGACGCCCAGGGCACCACGTACAACGTCACCCAGTCCCAGACCGCCATCGGTGCCGGCGGCGTGGCCGGCCAGGGGCTGTTCAACGGCCGGCAGACCCAGCTGCGGTACGTCCCCGAGCAGCAGACCGACTTCATCTTCACCGTCGTGGGTGAAGAGCTCGGCTTCGTCGGGGCCTCGGTCCTCCTGCTGCTGTACGCCACCATCATCTGGCGGATCTGGAGGGCCGCGGCGCTGGCGCGCGACCGGTTCGGCCAGCTCCTCTGCGTCGGGGTGCTGGGGTTCTTCGTGTTCCAGGTCTTCGAGAACGTGGGGATGGCGATGGGGATCATGCCGGTCACCGGCATCCCCCTGCCGTTCCTGTCCTACGGCGGCACGTCGATCCTGACCTCGTTCATCGCCGTGGGCCTGGTCCTCAGCGTCCACATGCGCCGCTTCCGCTGATCCCCGCCGCCTCCTCTGCCGACGGTCTCGGCCACGACGGGCGGGCATCGCCGCCGCATTCCCCGATCGCCGGCGGGCTCCGGTAGCATCACCCCCCGAGATGAGCTCGATCTGGCACCAGCTCGAGCCCCTGCTGGCCAAGGTGCAGAAGCCGGCCCGCTACATCGGACTCGAAGATGGGGCGATCACGCCCGATCACGATCCGAGATCAGTGGCCTGGCTCCTGCTGTACCCGGACACCTACGAGATCGGGTTGCCCAACCAGGGGCTGCAGATCCTCTACGAGATCCTCAACGAGCGACCCGACGCGGTGGCCGAGCGCTCCTACGCGCCCTGGACCGACCTCGACGCCCTGCTGCGCCAGCGGGGGCTGCCGCTGTTCTCGGTCGACACCCACCGCCCTGCCGGCGAGTTCGACCTGCTGGCGTTCAACCTGTCGGCCGAGCTCACCTACACGAACCTGCTCAGCTGCATCGACCTGGCCGGTGTGCCGGTGCGGGCCGCCGACCGTGGCCCCGAGCACCCGCTGGTGGTCGTCGGCGGCCACTGCACCTACAACCCCGAGCCCATCGCCGACTTCGTCGACGTGGTGGTGCTGGGCGACGGTGAGGAGGCGGTGGGCGACATCACCGCCGTGGTGGGGGAGTGGAAGGCGTCGGGCCGCACCGAGGGGTCCCGCCAGCACGTCCTGCGGGCGCTCGCGCAGGTGCCGGGCGTCTACGTGCCCTCGCTGTACGACGTCACCTACGAGGGCGCCGAGCTCGTCGCCATCACGCCGCGGCACCCCGACGTGCCCGAGCGGGTCGAGAAGCGCACGGTCGCCGACCTCGCCGACTGGCCGTACCCCCGCAACCAGCTGGTGCCCCTCACCGAGGTGGTGCACGACCGGCTCAACGTCGAGGTGTTCCGGGGGTGCACCCGGGGGTGCCGCTTCTGCCAGGCCGGGATGATCACCCGCCCGGTGCGCGAGCGCCCGGCGGCCCAGGTGCGCCAGATGGTGGCCGACGGCCTGCGCCGCACCGGCTACGACGAGGTCGCCCTCACCTCGCTGTCCACCGCCGACTTCTCCGGCATCGAGCAGGTGGTGGCCGAGACCATCGCCGACACGCCCAACGGCAACCAGGTCACCGTGTCGCTGCCGAGCCTGCGCGTCGACGCGTTCACCGTCGGGCTCGCCGCCGAGATCCAGAAGGCCCGCCGCACCGGGCTCACCTTCGCCCCCGAGGCGGGCACGTGGCGGATGCGCCAGGTCATCAACAAGCTCATCCGCGAGGAAGACCTCTACGCCGCTGTCGACGCCGCCTACTCCCAGGGCTGGCGCCGGATGAAGCTGTACTTCCTCACCGGCCTGCCAACCGAGACCGACGAGGACACCCTCGGCATCGCCGAGCTGGGCCGCAACTGCGCCGAGATCGGCCGCAAGCACCACAAGGGCGCCTCGGTCACGCTTTCGGTCGGCGGGTTCGTGCCCAAGCCCTTCACCCCGTTCCAGTGGTTCGGGCAGAACACGGTGCCCGAGCTGCGCCGCAAGATCGGACTGCTGCGGGACGACCTGCGTCGCACCAAGGCGGTCCAGCTGAAGTGGCACGACCCCAAGGCGACGCTCGTCGAGGGGATCATGAGCCGCGGCGACCGCCGGCTGGGTCCGGTCATCGAGGACGTCTGGCGCAAGGGCGGCACGTTCCAGGAGTGGTCCGAGCACTTCGACCACGACCTCTGGGTCGACACCATGGCCGCCCACGGCCTGTCGGTCGACTGGTACGCCCACCGCCACCGCACCGAGGACGAGGTCCTGCCATGGGACCACCTGTCGGCCGGCCTCCACAAGGACTTCCTCTGGCAGGACTGGCGCGACGCCCTCGACCAGCTCGGCCTCGAGGACTGCCGGTGGACGCCCTGCTACGACTGCGGGGCCTGCACCGGGTACGGCATCGAGCACGTCGTGGCCTCGGCCACGCCGCCGGCCGGCGGCAGCCAGGGCACCGGCCAGGACCTCAGCGTCGGCGGTGACGTGCCGGTGTCGCTCCTGCCCCGCAGGGCCGAGCCGGTGGGCGGCTCGTGACGCCCCCCGATCGCAACCGCCGCGTGCGGTTCCGGTTCACCAAGGTCGGCAAGGTGCGCTTCACCAGCCACCGGGACGTGGCCCGGCTGTGGGAGCGGGCGCTGCGCCGGGCCGAGCTGCCGGTCGCCCTCACCGAGGGGTTCTCGCCCCGCCCGAAGGTGCACTTCGGCCTGGCCCTGCCCACCGGCTACGAGTCCGACGGCGAGTACCTCGACGTCGACCTGCGTCGCCCCGAGGCCGAGGCGCTCGACCTCGCCGAGCTGCCCGAGCGGCTGTCCCCGCTCCTGCCCCCGGGGCTCGACGTGGTGGCCGCCGCCGACGTCGACCCTCGCGCCGACTCGCTGCAGCAGGCGGTGACCAGCTGCACGTGGCGGATCGAGGCCATGGGCCTGCTGCCGGTGGCGGCCGCGTCCGAGGTGGCGCGGGTCCTGGCCTCCGAGGTGGTCACGGTGGTCCGCCAGCGCAAGGGCAAGGACCTCACCGACGACATCCGCCCCGACATCCTCGACGTCCAGGTCGTCGGCCCGCTGCTGGCGGCCGACGGGACGAACGGACACGACGGTGCCGACCTCGGCGCCGTCCTGGTCGCCGAGCTGGCCACCCAGCCCCGCGGCCTGCGCCCCTCCGAGCTGCTGTCGGCGTTCGCGCCGGCTCCCGAAGAGGGGCTCGTGCGACGCACGCACCAGTGGATCAGCGTCGACGGCGCGCGGCACGAGCCCCTCGTGTCCGACGCGACGTGGGCCGACCCTCCGGTGGTGCAGGCGTCATGAGGGCTCTGCTGCACGCGACCGACCGGGCCACTGCGGCCGGACGCTCGCTGGTCGCGGCGCCCATCGACCCGGGGAGCGTCCCTGGGTCGTCCGGCGGCCCCGGCACCACGCCGGCCGGCCGCCCCGAACGATCGACGGGCCAGCGCGCCGACGCGCTCGCCCCCAGGAAGGAACGTGACGATGAGCGATTCGGTGGAGGGAGCAAGCGACTCCCCACCGGCCGGCACCACGCCGGCCCCGGCGGGTGACGCCGGGCTGAGCGGGCGAGCCGAAGGCCCGACCGACACCACGGCCCGCGGGGCCGCAGGCGACGAGGCCACCGGCGACGGGAGCGGGTCCGGCGCGCCCCGCAAGCGCCGCCGTGGATCCCGCGGCGGCCGCGGCCGCAAGCCCGCCGGCGAGCGGAGCGACGAGGGCGGCGACGCCGATGCGGGCGCGGGCGCCGACGCGGCCGCGGCCGACGACGGCGCGCCCGGGACCCGGGCGGCCAAGGGGCCGTCGGGCGGCACCGTTGGCCCCGAGCCCGTCGGCGGTGCCCGGCCCCGGCGCAAGGGGACGGCCCGCAGCCGCCAGCCCGACGAGCTGCCCGAGCGGGCCCACGAGGGCAAGCCCAAGAGCCCCGAGGCGGCGGAGCGGGCCCTGGTCAAGCGGCCCCAGATCGGCGACACCCGGCCCGCCCCGGCGCCGGCCCCCGCAGCCGAGGCCGACGCCGCCCCGGCCAAGCCGGCCGCCGGCGCCCGCAAGCGCGGTGGCCGCGGTCGCGGCGGCGGCAGTGGCGGCGGTCGCGGTGGCAGCACCAACGGCAACGGCAGCAGCAACGGTGGTGGCGGCTCGTCGTCGGGGGCCGGGTCGACCCGGACCAAGGGCGGAGGCCAGCGAGGCGGCGCGCGCCGCGACGCCGTCCAGCCGGTCGAGGCGGTCGTCCCCCAAGCCGACGCCGACGCCGGTGCCCTCGACGACACGTCCGGGCGGCGGGGCCGGCAGCGCAAGGGCCGGCCGGTCGGTCGCTACCTGATGGTCGTGTCGGTGTCGCCCGCCGCCACCCAGATCGCCGTGCTCGAGGGCCGCAACCTCATCGAGCACTACGTGTCCCGGCCGGCCGACGACGTCTCCCAGATCCACGGCAACATCTACCTGGGGCGGGTCCAGAACGTCCTGCCGGGCATGGAGGCCGCCTTCGTCGACATCGGCACGCCCAAGAACGCGGTGCTCTACCGCGGCGACGTGCAGTACGACGCCGAGGACATCGAGGAGAAGGGCGCCAACCCCCGGATCGAGCAGCTGCTCAAGCCCCGCCAGCAGATCCTCTGCCAGGTCACCAAGAACCCCATCGCCCACAAGGGGGCCCGGCTGACCCAGGAGGTCTCGCTGCCCGGCCGGTTCGTGGTGCTGATCCCGAACTCCACCACCTACGGCATCTCCAAGCGCCTGGCCGACGACGAGCGCAAGCGGCTCCGCCAGATCCTCGACAAGGTCCGACCCAAGGGCCACGGGATCATCGTGCGCACCGCCGCCGAGGGCGTCACCGACGAGGAGATCGAGCGCGACGTCATCCAGCTGCGCGAGCAGTGGGAGCAGATCGAGGCGCTGGCCCAGCAGGTCGCCGCGCCGACGCTGCTGTACCGCGAGCCCGACATGGCGGTGCGGGTCATCCGCGAGGAGTTCAACGACGACTACCGCGGCATCATCATCGATGACAAGGCGCTCTACGAGGAGGTGCGGTCCTATGTGGCCGCCATCTCGCCGGCGCTGGCCGACCGGGTGCAGCACTACGACCGCGAGGTCGAGCCCCTCACGGTCTTCGAGCGCCACCACGTCCACGAGCAGCTGCACAAGGCGCTCGACCGGAAGGTCTGGCTGCCGTCGGGTGGGTCGCTGATCATCGAGCACACCGAGGCGCTGACGGTGATCGACGTGAACACCGGGAAGAACGTGGGGTCGTCGAGCCTCGAGGAGACGGTGTTCAAGAACAACCTCGAGGCGGCGGAGGAGATCGCCAAGCAGCTCCGCCTGCGCGACATCGGCGGCATCATCGTCTGCGACTTCATCGACATGGAGATCCGCGACAACCGCGACAAGGTCATCCGGGCCTTCCGGGACGCCCTGGCCCGCGACAAGACGCGGACCCAGGTGTTCGACATCTCCGAGCTGGGCCTGGTCGAGATGACCCGCAAGCGCATCGGCGAGGGCCTGCTCGAGTCGTTCTCGTCGGTGTGCCCCGAGTGTGGGGGTCGGGGCCTGCTGCTCGACGAAGCGCTGCTCGACGGCCCGCTGCCCGAGCCCGAGCCGGTCGGTGGCGGTCGCGGCGCCGGGTCCGGCTCGAGCCGGCCGGCCAAGGCGGCGCGGGCTCCGAAGGCGGCGAAGGCCGTGGCGAAGGGATCGTCGTCGGCCAAGGGCGGCCGGACCGCCAAGGCGCCGGGATCGGACGCCTCGTGAGGGCTCGACCGGCCGCCCGCGTGCCGATCGAGCCGAGTTGTCCGGGGTGGTCGCCGGCCGGTAGCGTGCGACCCCTATGTATGCGGTGATCAAGACCGGTGGCAAGCAATACCGGGTCGAGGAGGGCCAGCAGCTCGACGTCGAGCTCCTGGGCGCCGACGGCGACGTCTCGTTCGCCCCGGTCCTCGTCGTCGACGGCGACACGGTGCTGGCGACGCCCGGCGACCTGGCCGGAGCGACGGTGTCGGCCCGGGTCGTGGGCGAGGCCAAGGGCCCGAAGATCACGGGCTTCACCTACAAGAACAAGACCAACCAGCGCACCCGATGGGGTCACCGCCAGCGGTACGACACCATCGAGATCACGAGCATCACGCGAGGCTGATCGATGTCCAAGACCAAGGGCGGCGGCTCCACCCGGAACGGCCGCGACTCCCAGAGCAAGCGCCTCGGCGTGAAGCGCTACGACGGCCAGGTCGTCAGCACCGGCACCATCCTCGTGCGCCAGCGCGGCACCCGGATCCACCCGGGCGAGAACGTGGGCAAGGGCGGCGACGACACGCTGTTCGCCCTCACCCCCGGCACCGTGAAGTTCGGCGAGCGTCGCGGCCGCAAGCTGGTCGACGTCCTGCCGGCCGACTGACCGGGCACGGGGCCGTTCGGCCCTGGAGCTGACGAACGTCCGTCGACGGCGGCCCCTCGGGGCCGCCGTCGACGCGTCCCGGCTCCGCCACGTCGGTCAACCGACCAGGTCGACCCCCCGGGGCAGGGACGCGGGATCCCAGCCCAGCTCGGACACCGCCCGGCGGCAGGCGTAGCGGTCGGTCATGCCGGCGACGTAGGCGACCGCCTCGCGGACGGCCTCGGCGCTGCCGGCGACCACCGGCTCGGCAGCCGCGTCGGCGGCCCGGGCGGCGACCCGGGGGATGGCCCCCGGGCGGTCGGCGTACCAGGCGACCAGCGACCGCAGGAGCCGGACCACGGCGTCGGCCTGGGCGACCGAGGCCGGCCGCAGGTAGATCCGCTCGTAGTTGAAGGCTCGGAAGGCGGCCAGGGCGTCGGCCAGGTCGTCGGGCAGGCCCACCAGGCCGTGGTCGCGGGCCACGCCGACCATCCCGCCGATGAACCGGTCGAGCTGGTCGCTGCGCCGTCGGCCCACGGTGGCGGCCACGTCGGCGGGGAGCGCGTCGGCGGTGACGATGCCGGCGGCCACGGCGTCCTCGAAGTCGTGGCACACGTAGGCGATGCGGTCGGCCCAGCTCACGACCGCACCCTCAGGGGTGGCCGGCGCCGGCCGGGACCACGAGTGGTTGCGGACCCCGTCGAGGGTCTCGGCGCACAGGTTGAGCGGGGCCAGGGTGACGTCGGCGCCCCAGGGCGCGTGGTCGAACCCGCCCTCGACCAGGGGGTCGAGGGCGTCCTCGCTGGCATGCCCGCCCGGGCCGTGGCCGCAGTCGTGGCCCAGGGCGATGGCCTCGGTGAGCGCTTCGTTGAGCCGGCACGCCCGGGCCACCGCCACCGCCACCTGGGCCACCTCGAGGGCGTGCGTGAGGCGGGTGCGTTGGTGGTCGTCGGGGAACACGAACACCTGGGTCTTGCCAGCCAGCCGCCGGAAGGCCGGGGCGTGCAGGATGCGGTCGCGGTCGCGCTCGAAGCAGGTGCGCACGGCGTCGGGAGCTTCGGGGCGGGCCCGGGACCCGGCGCCGGCCGCCGCCGTGGCCCCCGGGGCCAGCCACGTCGCCTCGGCCTCCTCGCGGGCCGATCGCGTGGCCGGCGCGACCGGCCCGATGCTGGGCGTCGGCCCTTCGTGGGCCAAGCGGACGCCGGCGCCGGGTGCGGGCCGGCGCCCGGCCATGGTGGCGGCCCAGCGCTCTTGGCGAACGGTGCTCATGGGGTGATGCTACGGACGGGGTGTGCCATCGACCGCGGACACCGCCCGGTGGCCCGGCCGGCGCCGGGTGCCGCCCGGTCGCCAGGGCTCGGCGCCGCCACCGAGCACGTTACGTGGCCTTTCGCCCCCATCGGTCACGATGCGTGACGATCAGGTGCATCTCGTGCACATCGCCGGTTCGACCGGCGACGACATGGGTCGGATGGCTCAAGGTGACCGCCGTCTGACGCCGATACCGCTGGAGGAAGAGGGGAGTCGCCGTGCCACGCGTGGTCGACGAGTTGAGCGGAGCCAGGTTGGCGGCGGGCTCCGCGCGCCTCTGGGTCGCTCGGCTCATTCCCGCCCAAACGGGTGGGGTCGCTACCGCTCGTAGCGAAAAGGTGGTATTCTTTGACCCAGCGACCGCCGCCCCGCACTCGCGCGACATCGGTCGAACGGGTCTGATCGGCAGGGTCGTGCCGGTCGGCGCTCGAGGTCGGTTCGAGGGGTGGGGATTCGCTGATGACGGTGGAAGGGGAACCCATGGAGACTCCTGACGCGCCGGCCGGACGGCGGCGCCTGCGAGGCACGAGCGGTGCGACGCTCGTCGAGTACGCGGTGATCCTGGCCCTGTTCGCCGTGCCCGCGGTCGGTGCCTCCGCCTACCTCACGTCGAAGGCCCGGGCCGCCACCGTCACCAACGCCGACTGCATCTCGAAGCGACCGCCACCCGCGTCGTGCCAGGCGCCCACGATCACCACCAGCACCACGGCGACCACCATCGCCACCTCCACGACCACCCAACCGTCCACGTCGTCGAGCTCGTCGAGCTCGACCAGCACGACGGTCGCCCTGCCGTCGGCGTCGGCCACCTGGGACACGACGTGGTCGCAGTGGGACACCACGACCAACATCGTGCGCGTCCGGTTCAGCGTGAAGACCAGCGGGAACGCCCCCGTCGCGGGCGTCGTGGTGCAGGGCTACTACACCGACACCGCCTCCCGCCGGCAGACGCCCTTCAGCTGCACCACCGATGCGGGCGGGGTCTGCACGCCGGCGACCTACACGGTCCCGTACACCCCGCCGCTGCCGGCGAGCGGCACGCAGGTGCAGGCCGTGATCACCAGCGTCGACAAGACCAACGCCAGCCCGCAGGTCTCGACCGTCTCGGCTCCCAACTCCTGGACCGCGACGAAGTAGCCATGAGCACCCGACCCACCTCGACGGCACCAGGCCGGTGGCAGGGCGACCAGGGCGTCGCGCTCGTGGAGGCCGCCCTGATCACACCGGTGCTGCTGGTCCTGCTGCTCGGCATGCTCGACACCGCCTACCTGTACCGCGACTACCTCACCTCTGGTGAGGCCGTGGCCGACGGCGCCAAGGTGGGCGCCATCCAGGGCAACAAGACCACCTCCACCGGAGCCACGGCCGACTACACGATCATCGCCGCCATGCGCCAGGACACCGCCACCCTGCGGCCGGCCGACATCGATCGGATCGTGATCTTCAAGGCCAACGCCTCGACGTACGGCTCGCCGCTGGCCCAGGTGCCCGCCCAGTGCAAGACGAGTGCCGGGCCGGTCACCAACACCTGCAACGTCTACGTGCCCCTCGTCGCCTTCTACCAGGTCCAGACGGGCAACGCCGACTACTTCAAGTGCCTCGCCGGCGGCCAGCCCGCCTGTGGGTGGAACCCCCTTCTGACCACGGCGCCGAGCGGCCGACCCGACGGCCCCACGCCGTACGACATCGCCTACCTCGGCGTGTACATGAAGCTCAAGCACAAGAACCTCACGGGTCTGCTCGGGGCCAGCAAGGACATCGAGGTCGCCAGCATCGCCCGTCTCGAGCCCGGGAACATCGACCCGACATGACCGCCTGTTGCGCTTCACATCCCCGTCGTCTCGCCGACGATCAGGGTGCCGGCCTCGTCGAGTTCGCACTCGTCGCTCCGGTGCTGATCCTCTTCGTGATCGGAATCGTCGAGTACGGCCTCGCCTACCGCCAGGACCAGCAGATCCAGACAGCGCTGATGAGCGCCGGCCGGATGATCGGTCAGCAGTCGAACTCCCGTTGGGCCGACTTCGAGGGCCTACGAGCCATCGATTCGGCGCTGGGCGCGGCGCCGCGGCTCACCATCAACAAGGTGGTCGTGTACAAGAGCACCGCTGCCAACGGCCAGGTGCCGTCCAACTGCGCCAGCATCACCCCGTCCAACAACGCGGCCAACGGGCTGTCGGGGTCCTGCAACGTCTACTCGTCGGCTCAGGTCAAGACGTCGACGCCGTCCGGGTTCATCGCCGGCACGAACAACTCGTGCGCGTCGGGCTCGTGGGACACCAACTGGTGCCCCCGCAACCGTGATCCCGAGAACGACAAGGTCGGTGTGTACATCGACGTGACCTACGCGCCGATCACCCGGATCCTGCCCAACAACTTCACGATGAAGCGCTACACCGTCTACGTCGTGGAGCCCAGCGCGGTCGGAGGCTGACCACCATGCGAGCCGCAGCACGCCGAACCGATCCCGTCCGCCACCGTCGCTCCCGGCGTCGGATCGGGCGAGACGAGGGCTACGTCCTGGCGCTCACTGCGCTCATGATGTTGCCGATCCTGGCCTTCACCGGCTTCGCCGTCGACCTCGGGTCGTGGTATGCGCGGGCGTCGCAGATCCAGCGAGCAGCCGACGCGGCATCGCTGGCAGGAGTGCAGGAGTTGCCCAACCTCGCGAACGCGACGTCTGCGGCGAACGCCGTGGCCCAGCGCAATGGGTTCACCAACGGTGTGAACGGTGTGACGATCACGATCGCGCAGGTGCCCGACCCCACGGCCAAGCTCAAGGTCACGATTGCCGACGCCAACGCCAACCAGTACTTCACCAAGGTGTTCCGACCGAGCGTCTCCATCGAGCGGACCGGCACCGCCCAGTACATCAAGCCGGTGTCGATGGGCAGCCCGAAGAACTTCCTGGGTACCGGGAACCGCTACATCCAGGATCCACCGGGCTACGACACGAACACCTCGTGCACGGGCGGACAGTGCTTCCGGGAGAACTTCTGGCTGGCGGTCAGCGGTGGCTGTGCGTCGAAGGAGAACGGCGACCGGATCCAGGCCCAGACCGACGCCAACTATGGCTACAGCAGCCCTTCGTTCCGCTGCACCGGGGCTTCGACCATCACCAACCCCGAGTACGACAGCAACGGCTACTTCTACGCCGTCGAGTTCAAGCAGAACGTGACCGGGTCGGTCAACGTGCAGATCTACGACGCACCGTTGTGCAACGGGAGCATCCCGGGCGACAGCGTGGGCAGCGGCGAGACGGCCTTCAACACGACCTACACGATGCGGGACAACTCCAGCTTCGATCCCCTGCAGACCGGCACCCTCACGTCGGTCACCCTGGGTTCGGGCAACTGCACCGCCAACGGGAGCTGGCAGAACACCTGGAAGACCCTCTACACGATCAACAACCCGACCAAGGGCGTCTACTTCGTCCAGGTGCAGAGCCAGACCGGTTCCGGGAGCACGAGGCACGGCTCGAACGCCTTCGCCCTCCGGGCCGGCGCCGCATCGTGGGTGCCCTGCTCGTCGGACACCAACGAGACGTCGTCGGGGGCGATCGCCTACTCGGCGAGCTGCCCACAGGTGTACGGGTACGCCAACCTCGGCGTCTACGCCAACCTCGCGGGTACCCAGGCGCAGTTCTACCTGGCGCAGATCGGTCCGGACTACAACAACAAGAAGATGGAGCTCTCGCTGTGGGACCCTGGTGAGGGCTCGGTGGCCCTGCAGATCCTCGACCCGAATGACCAGCCCGTCGACTTCGATTGGGAGGTCCGCTGCTACGACGGCAACCCCTCGCCGTGCAACGACGGCACCGTTGCGCCCACCGACACTGGCCAGGGGTCGTGGACGGGCACGTCGGCCACCATCACGTTGCGGGCCGGGCCCCTCGTGGGCACGACCATCCCGAAGGCCATCGACATCTGGGGCAACAACTACACCGGCGCCACCAACCCGTCGGCGAACAACCCGCAGCCCGGCCCGAACCGGACCTCGTCGTCGAAGTACAGCGACCGGCTGCTCAAGTTCACCATCCAGCTGCCCGCCGACATCACCGCCGCCTTCGGGGGCAAGCAGTGGTACAAGATCAAGTACTACATCGGCAGCTCCTCGACCGACCGCACCACCTGGGGTGTGACCGTCAAGGGGGCCCCGATCCGGCTCATCCCGAACCCGTAGCGGTCGGGTCCATCCGAAGCACTTGGGGGCGGCCTGCGGGCCGCCCCTAGTCTTTGCGCCGTGGCCGGCTTCGTCGACGAGTGCAACCTGAACGTGCGGGGCGGCGACGGCGGCGCCGGCTGCATCTCGTTCCGGCGCGAGGCCCACGTGGCCAAGGGCGGCCCCGATGGCGGCGACGGCGGCAGCGGGGGCGACGTCTGGCTGGTGGCCGACCGCAACGTGGCCTCGCTGCTGGCCTTCAAGGACCACCCCCACCGTCGGGCGTCCAGCGGCACCCACGGCCAGGGCAAGCGCAAGCACGGCGCTTCCGGTGACGACCTCGTCGTCCACGTCCCCGAGGGCACGGTGGTGCACGACTTCGACGGCGAGGTGCTGGCCGACCTCCTGCGCCATGGCGACCGCTGGCTGGCTGCCGCCGGCGGGCGGGGCGGCAAGGGCAACGCCCGCTTCCTGTCGAACCGTCGCCGGGCCCCCGGCTTCGCCGAGCAGGGCGAGGAGGGCGAGGAGCGGTGGCTGCGGCTCGAGCTCAAGCTCATGGCCGACGTGGCCCTGGTCGGGTTCCCCAACGTCGGCAAGTCCACGCTCATCTCCCGCATCTCCGCCGCCCGCCCCAAGATCGCCGACTACCCGTTCACCACGCTCGAGCCCAACCTGGGCGTCGTCCGACTCGACGACGGCACCGAGTTCGTGGTCGCCGACATCCCGGGGCTCATCGAAGGAGCCAGCGAGGGCCGCGGCCTCGGGCACCGCTTCCTGCGCCACATCGAGCGGGCCCGGGTGCTGGTGCTGCTCCTCGATCTGGCCGCCGACACCGGCGGCGCCGACCCCGTCGAGCAGCGCCGGGTGCTCCTCGCCGAGCTGGGTCGCTACCGGCCCGAGCTGCTCGACCGGCCTCGTCTCGTGGTCGGGTCGCGCGCCGACGTGGCCGACCCCGCCACGTTGTCGGCCGCGGCCGACGCGGTCGACCTGGTGGTGTCGGGGGTGACCGGCGAGGGCCTGCCGGCGGTGGTCGGCCGCATGGCCGATCTGGTGCGGGACGCTCGAGCCGCCGAGCCCGAGCCTGAGGCCTTCGTCGTCTTCCGGCCCGCCGAGGAGGGCTTCCGGGTCGAGCGATCCGACGACGGCGACTGGGTCGTGGTCGGCCGCGAGGCCGAGCGGGCCGTCGCCCTGTCCGACCTGACCAACCCCGAGGCGCTCGCCTACGCCCAGCAGCGGCTGGCGCGCCTGGGCGTCGACCGGGCGCTCGTCCGGGCGGGTGTCGCGGCCGGCGACACCGTGCACATCGGGGGCCTGTCGTTCGACTACGAGCCCGACGACCGGGTGGCGCGATGAGCGGCACCGTGCGCATCGGGGGCCTGTCGTTCGACGACGAGCCCGACGAGTGGGTGGCTCGGTGAGCGGCCTGGGGCTGGGCTCGGATCGTCGCCGGGCCGGGGCCCTGCGGGCCGTCGTGAAGATCGGCACGTCGTCGGTCACCGACGCGCGGGGCGAGGTCGATCGGCCGGCCATCGCCAAGCTGTGCGCTGAGGTGGCCGGCCTGCGGGGGGACGGCCACGACGTCGTGGTGGTCACCTCGGGGGCCATCGGGGCCGGGCTGCCGGCGCTCGGGCTGGGCGGCGACAAGCGGCCCCGCGACGCCGTCACCCTGCAGGCCGTTGCCGCCATCGGCCAGAGCCGGCTGATGCAGGTCTACAACGAGGAGCTGGCCGGCCACGACCTGGTCGCCGGCCAGGTGCTCGTGGCGCCGCTCGACTTCCGCGAGCGCAACCAGTACCTCCACGCCCGGGGGACCCTCGAACGGCTCCTGGAGCTGGGCGTGGTGCCGGTGGTCAACGAGAACGACGCCATCGCCGACGACGAGATCCGGTTCGGCGACAACGACCGCATCGCCGCGCTGGTCGCCCACCTGGTGGACGCCGACCTGCTGGTGCTGCTCACCGACACCCCAGGTCTGCTCACCGCCGACCCCCGCCGCGACGACTCGGCCTCGCTCATCGAGGAGATCCTCGAGGTCGACCACGCCCTCGAGCGGGTGGCCGGCGGCGCCGGCACCGACCGGGGGAGCGGGGGGATGGCGTCCAAGCTGGCGGCCGCCAAGATCGCCGCCTGGTCGGGGGTGCGCACGGTGATCGCCGCCGCCGATCGGCCCGAGGTCCTCGCCGATGCGGTGGCCGGCACCGCCGGCGTCGGCACCGTGGTGCGGCCCCACGATCGCGACCTGCCGGCCCGGAAGCTGTGGATCGCCTTCGCGGTGGGCTCGGCCGGCACCGTCGAGGTCGACGAAGGCGCCCGCCGGGCCCTGCTCGGGGGCGGCACCTCGCTGCTGGCCGCCGGGGTGACCGCCGTGCGCGGTGCCTTCGCCGCCGACGAGGCGGTGGAGGTGGCCGGACCCGACGGGGTGGTGTTCGCCAAGGGGCTGGCTCGGGTGGACGCCGCCACCGCCGCGGCCATCGCCGGCCGGCGTCGTGGCGATCTGCCCGAAGGCGTCGCCCCGTTCCTGATCCACCGCGACGACCTGGTCGTGCTGCCCACCTGATCCCAGCGGGGCCCCGGGCGCGACGACGGCCCGGGTGCACGCCGACGCGCGCCCCCGGGCCGTCGTGGCGACGTCAGGCGCCGGCGTTCTCGGGCTTGGGCGTCTCGACCGGCTGGGCCACGGGCGGGGCCGCTGCGTCACCGCCGGCGGCGGCGACCTGGCCGGCGGCGTCGGCGGTGCCGGTGCCCACCTCGGCGGTGGCCGCCGGGGCCAGGCCGAGCTGCTCGCGGATCTGGGTGAGCCGGGCCTGGGCCTCGACGTTGCGGGCGGCGGCCTCGATCTCCATCATGTTCGACTCGACCGACTGCTCGGTGAGCTCGGACACGCTCTTGGCCCTGGCGTAGCGGGCCTCGATCTTGTCGCGCACCTCTTCGAACGACGGCACGTCGGCGCCCACGGTCTCGCTGAGCTGGGCCATGGCCGTGTTCATCTGCTCTTGCATCTTGGCCTGGTCGAGCTGGCCCATCAGCTTCTGGCGCTCGGCGAGCTTCTTCTGCAGGGCCGAGGCGTTCTGCGAGACCGCCGCCTTGGCCTGCTCGGCCGCCTGGGACGACTGCAGCACGAGCGACTTGCCCTGCTCGATCTCGCCCTCGAGGGCGATGATGCGGTTGGCGAAGGACTCGGCGGCCGCCGTGTACTCCTGCATCTTCTTGTCGTCGCCGGTGCGCTGCGCCTCGTCGGCCATGAGGATCGCCTGCCGAGCGTTGGCGTTGAGCCGCTCGTACTCCTCCATCGAGCGGTTCAGGCGCATCTCGGCCTGCTTCTGGTTGGCGATCACGTTGGCCGCCTGCTCCTTGAGCCGGCGGTGCTGCTCCTGGGCTTCGGCGATGGCCTGCTCGAGCTGGATCTTGGGATCGGCCCGCTCGTCCACGCCGCTGCTGACCTTGGCGGTCATGTACTTCCACCAACGCTTGAAGGCTTTGAACATGGCCACCAGGGTAGGCGACGGCGGCCCGATCCGGTCCCTCGGTTGCCCCTCGCCCGCCCGGGATCAGCCGGCCGGGGCCCGCCGTCCGGGGAGCCGCCCGGCGAAGCGGGCGGCGAAGTCGCGCAGCTCGGGCACCCGGAACAGTGCGGCGGCGCCGAGGTAGACGACGGCCCCGGCGACGATGCCGGCGACCAGGCGGACGAAGGCCTCGGCGCCGGTGTCGCCGCCCACGGCCCCGGCCACGAGGATGACGGCGGCCGCCATGAAGGCGCCGGCGGCGCCGATCCGCAGCAGGGCCGAGGTGGACCCGGTCCAGCCGAGACCGCCCGAGCGGCGCTGCAGCACGGCCAGGGCGATGAAGGCCCCGACGACGTAGGCGAGGGCGAACGACAGGGCAAGGCCCGGCGCCCCCCACCCGAGCTTGTAGAAGGTCACGGCCAGCACGATGTTGACCGCCGTCTCGACCAGGTTGATCAGGAACGGCGTGCGGGTGTCCTTGCGGGCGTAGAACCCGCGCATGGCCAGCAGGTACAGGCAGAACGACACGAGCCCGACGGCGAAGGCGACCAGCGTCTGGGCGGTCCGGGCCACGCCGTCGCCCTCGACGAACCTCCCGTGGCCGAGCAGGGTGGCCACCGCAGGCTGGGCGAGCAGCACCAGGCCGATGGCCGCGGGCAGGACGAGGAACACGGTGAGCCGCAGGGCCAGCAGGAACCGCTCGCCGAACCGCTGGCGGTCGCCGGCGGCGGCGAGGGCGGCGAGGTCGGGCATGAAGGCGGTGATGACCGACGCGGCCAGGAGGCCATAGGGCAGCTGGAAGAACTGGTAGGCGAGGCTGTAGGCGACCGGTTCACCAGGGGTGTCGCCCTGGAACGTCAGGCCGAGCATCACCCAGAGGGCCACCTGGTTGGTGGCGACGTAGCCGAAGGTCCAGCCCGACAGCCGGGCCACGGTGCGCACGGCCGGGTTGCGCCACTCGAAGCGCCACCGCAGGGGGATGTGGGCCCGCCGCAGGGCCGGCCACAAGGCGATGGCCTGCACCACGATGCCGGCGGTGACGCCCAGGCCGAGGAACAGCAGCGGTCCCGGCTGGCCGAGGAGGTCGCCGGCGCCGGGGGTGTCGCTGCCGACCCACCGGCTGAACACGAGGAGCACGCCGATGACGACGATGTTGTTGAGCACCGGCACGAACGCGGCGGCGGCGAACCGGCGGTGGCTGTTGAGCACCCCCGACAGCAGGGTGGTGAGGCCGTAGAAGAACACCTGCGGCAGGAACATCCACAGGAAGGCGGCGACGAGCGACCGGGTGTCGGCGTTGGGCACGACGAGCGCGATGACCGGCACGGCAGCCATGCCCAGGATGGTGACCACGAGCAGGGCGACGCCCATGACCGTCACCACGGCGTCGGTGGCCCGCCGGTCGCGACGGGCCAGGTTGTCGACGAAGACCGGGACCAGGGTGGCAGCCAGGACGCCACCCGCCAGCAGGTCGTAGAGCAGGTTGGGGATGGTGTTGGCGAAGCTGAAGGCGTCCGCCACCGCGAAGGCGCCGAGCGCGTAGGCCTGGGCCATCGTGCGCACGAGGCCGGTGACCCGCGAGAGGCCGGTGCCGACGGCGACCACCGCCGACGAGCGCATCAGCCGGCTGCTGCTCGACTCCTGCCAGGCCCCGTCGTCCGGGCCGTCCCCGTCGGGGACCGGGCCCGAGGTGTCGCCCCAGGTCGCCTCGTCGATGTCGGGGGGTTCGGCGATGCCGCCGGGCTCACCCCGCTCATCGACGATCGCGTCCCACCGGGGCTCGATCGAGCCCGGTTCGGCGTCGGTCATGGGGCGCCGTGGGGGCCGTCGGCCGACCGAGGCGAGGGCTGCGGAGGGGGCTGGGGCGCGCGCTGGGGCGCGGGCTGCGGCTGGGGTTGGGCGTGGGGGGCCGGCTGGGGCTGCAGCAGCGGCGACGGTGGGGCCGCCGGGGGCAGAGGCGTGGGCGGTGGGGGCGTCGGCCCGGGGGCCGGGGCGGTCGCCGGACCGGGGGCCCCGGTCGGGGCGCTCGCCGCCGGGCCGGGGGCAGGCGGCGGGCTGGCCTGCTGCGCGCTCGACAGGTCGTCGGTCTCGGTGAGGGCGGCCCGCAGGGACTCCATCTCGCCGACCACCGACTCGACGTCGTCGGACAGCCCGGTCAGGTCGTCGGTGCCGTGGACCCGGGCCGACAGCTCGATGGCCCGGGTGACGGCCTCACCGAGGCGGGCGTCGAGCAGCCGGAGCCGATCGCGCGTGTCGGCGATGACCTCGTCGAGGCGCTTGGCCGTGGCCAGCTGGGACTGCAGGGCGACGACGGTCTGGCCGAGCGCCGTCGAGGGGTCGGCGGCCTGCGCGGCGCTGGCGCCGTAGGTGAGCTCGCTCAGCTGCTTGGTGATGGACGCCACGTCGATGCGCGCTCGGGCCTCGGTGAGCGACTGGCCGCTGCGAGCCACCCGCCAGCACTCCTCGACGCCGGTGGTGACCCGGTCGGCGATCTCGCCGAGCCGGTCGCGCAGCGGGCCCTCCTGGGCCTGGCGGACGGCCTCGGAGAACTGGCGTCGGGACCGCTTCGCCTCCCAGACGAAGGTCCGCCAGGGGTCCTGCAGGTCGAACGGATCGATGCCGTCGGCGTCGAAGCCCTTGGGGATGGCGACCGCCACGCGGACGGCCCAGGCGGCGGCGCCGATGCCGGCGGCCACGACCAGCGGCAGTCCGGCGGCGATGCCCACGGCGGCCCCGGCGCCGGCGAGCACGATGCCGAGCGGCGAGGTCAGGGCGCGGGCGACGGGTCGGGTGTAGAAGCGATCCCGGAACCGCGACGGAGCCATGGCGTCCAGTCTGCCCCACGATCCTCGTCACCTCGCCGCACCGGCGCCTGGAGTGGTCCTGCTCTTCGGTGCGCCGTGGCGCCGCCGGCGCCTAGAAGTTCGAGACGACCGCGGTGAACACCTTGGTGATGGTCTTGGGGTCGCTGGCGTTGTAGGAGGCGCCGTTGGCGGCGTCGGCCAGCTGCTTGAGGGTGGGCAGGTCGGCGTCGGCGCCGTAGCCGATGGTGAACAGCCGGATCGGCTTGGCCGTCTCGCCCTGGCTCTGGGACTGCAGGGTTCGCACCGTGTCGTCGAGCTGCTGGCGGTCGTCGCGGGTGATGCCGTCCTCGTTCTTGCCGTCGGTGAGCAGCACGACCGCGTTGATGCGGGTGGGGTCGTAGCCGTCGACCATCGTCGTGAACGACTGCAGGGCCGTGTCGTACAGCGGCGTGCCGTTGGTGGGCCGCAGGTCGCGGATCTTGGTCTTGAGCTGCTCGCGGTTGGCCGCCACCGGGCCGATGGGCACGAGGTCGAGGTAGGACTGGCTCTGCCCGGTGCCGAGCCCCGTGGAGAAGACCCGCAGACCCACCTGGTCTTCGGGCTTGAACTGGTCGAGCGAGTCGATGGCGGCCTGCTGGGCCAGCTCGAGCTTGGTCAGGCCCTTCTCCTTGTCGGCGGTGTCACCCATCGAGCCCGACACGTCGATGACGAGCAGGACCCGGGCCGCCTTGCGCTGCTGGTTCCAGCGGTCGATCAGCTGGCTGGTCACGGCGGGGGAGGGGACCTGCAGGAGCGTCTGGGGCTGCGCGGGGTCGACCCCGTTGCCCGACACGATCGGGTCGCCGATGGCGACCTGGGGGTTGCTGGGCCGGAAGTTGTAGCGGAGGGCCTTCTGCTGGTTGTCCGCCTGCTGGACGAACTGCTGGAACGCCTGGGCGCCCTGGCGTTGCTGGTCGGTGACCCACGAGGCGTTCAGCACGAACAGGGGGCTGTCGGAGAACAGCGTCCCCTCCTTCGGGTAGATCGCGACCAGCGGGACCTTCGGCTTGCGCGGCTCCTCGCCCGGGTCGAGCTTCCCGTCGGGGTTGCCCGAGTTGTAGTCGATGACCGACTTCTCCTCGACGGCCACCGCCGAGGCGTAGGTGAAGGGGTTGCCGCGCTGATCGGCGCGGTACCAGTTGTTGAGGAACGTCAGCGTGGTGTCGCCGTAGTGGACGACGGCCGACTCGACCTTCGTGTTGGCGTCGACGACCTGGGGTCGGTCGAGGTCCTCGGCGGTGAGGTCCTTGGTCTTGCCAGCGGCGGCGTAGTTCTGGGCGATGAAGGCGTGCAGCCCGCTGGTGGAGTAGTTCGGGTTGGTCTTGCCCAGGCGGAACGGGCCCCACTCGGGGTGGCCGAAGGCGGCCCAGCCCTGGGGGTTGGTGGTGAGGTCGATGAGGTCCGACCAGCCCAGGGCCTTGCCGGGCCAGCCGAGGGCCTCGGCCATGGGCTTGGGCATGGCGATGACCAGCGGCGTGTTCATGAACGGGGAGCCCTGGCCGGCCATGGCCGGCTTGCCCTGCTCGGCCAGGCGCTGGTCGAGCACCGCACCCCAGGCGCTCGACGCCGGCGACCAGATGACCGGCGCCGGGGCACCCTCGGCGCCCTGGTCCCAGCCCGACGCGAGCAGCTGCATCGCCTCACCCGACGACCGGGACTTGGGTCGGACGAACACGCAGGTGTCACCGACCTTGGTCTTGGTCTGGTTGAACGACTTGGCCAGCTCGGTGACGAGGTCGATCTTCTCCGGCGAGGACGCCAGGTCGACGACGGCCTTGCAGTCGCCGGGGTCGTTGACCCCGCTGGCGTCGTCGCCTCCACCCTTGCTGCAGGCCATCGCTCCCGTGGCCAGCGTGAGCGCCACCGCGACGGAGGCGAGGGCACGCAACCGGCTCGGCCGCCTCATCGGGTGACCTCGACCCACAGGGCGCGGAGCGCCTGCAGGACGCCGGCGCGGGGCAGGCCGTCGTCGGCGGCCAGGGGTGGGGTCGACGGCACGCCGGCCGGGGACGGCTGGCCGTCGACCCGCCATCCGGCGGCGGCCAGCGCCGATGCAGCCTGGGGAGATTCGAGCAACGTCTTCACGCGCGCTCCTGCTTGGGATCCTGCCACCGGGGCCAGCACCACATCCGCCGTCGCCCCGGGCGAAGGGTAAACGATGCCCAGTCGATCCTTGTCGCGGCTGGAGGCGATCGCCGGACCGGCCGCCGCCTCGGTGGAGGCGGCGAGGTCGAAGGTGGCGGGTCCGAGGGTGAGCATCTGCTCGAGCGGCGTCCCGGTCCGGGTCCCGGAGCCGGTCGAGGTGCGGGCCAGGCGCTCGTACCAGTCGCGGAAGGCAGGGTCGGTGAAGTCGTTGGCGGCGTAGTCCGAGGTGCCGAACCAGGAGGCCGTGGCCTGCCCGTCCGCGAGCAGCCCGACGGCGGTCTGGGTGGGGTCGGGCAGCCCGGGCTTCACCTCGCCCCACGCGGCCTGGCCGCCGGCCTCGGCCCACGGGTCGCCGGCCAGCGATCCGACGCACTTCCAGGTCAGGTCGTCCCCGCAGCGGCCCCGCAGCGCCTGGCGGCGGTCGTTCCACACCGCGATGACCAGCGGCGAGCGGGCGAGCACGCGGGTGGGGTCGCCCAGCACCGGACCCGAACCGGCTCGCTCCCTGGTCTCGGCGACCATCACCGGGAACGGCGCCGGGACCAGCCAGCCGTCGAACCGGGCGCCGTCGGGGGTGAGCTCGGGCGCGGTGAGGGTGGTGAGCGTGCGGTTGGCGTCCTCGCTGATGACCTTCAGCCAGGGGTTGGCCGACTCCAGCGAGCGACACACGGCATCGAGCTCGCGCGCGCAGACCAGCGTGGCCGGCCCGTCGCCGGCCGACGTCCCGCCGCCGGTGCGACCACGGACCAGGAAGGCGAGGGCGATCATGGCCACCGCTGCCACCACCGCCAGGGCCCGACGCATGGCGCCGACGCTACCCGGCGCCGCGTCCCCGGCCGCGTCGGTTCGCCCGCGCCCGCCGCGACGGCCGGCGCCGTCGCCCGGTCCGTCGCCCGCGCCCGCGTTGGTCAGGAAGCGCCGCGGTCGACGAAGGGTGCGGGTGGCGTGGTCCCCGCCGCCTCTGTGGGCTCGTGGCCGGGGCCGTCACCCGGGTCGGCGATGTCGGCGGCGGTGAGGGTGACGAGCTGGTCGTCGGTGGGATCGCCCAACCCGACGATCCGGGTGGCCTGGCGCCCCACCGCATCCTCGAAGAGGTTCCGGGCCAGGCGGCCGTTGCCGAACCCCTTGACCCGCGGCTGGGCGTCGAGCCAGGCCCGCACCTTGTCGGCGGCGGCCTCGTCGCACCGGTAGTGGTTGCGGTCGCCCAGCGACGTGAAGATGGCGACCAGCTCGTCGGTGGAGTAGTCGGGGAACTCGATGGTCTTCGGGAAGCGCGAGCGGAGCCCCGGGTTGGCGTCGAGGAAGCCGCCCATCTCGTCGGGGTAGCCGGCGGCGATGACGACCACGCGGTCCCGCCGGTCCTCGACCAGCTTGACGATGGTGTCGATGGCCTCCTGGCCGAAGTCGCCTTCGTTGCCGCGCACCAGCGCATAGGCCTCGTCGATGAGCAGCACGCCACCGTCGGCCCGGTCGAACACCTCGGTGACCCGGGTGGCGGTCTGCCCGACGTACCCGGCGACGAGCCCGGCGCGGTCGGTCTCCACGAGCTGACCCCGGTCGACGACCTCGAGCGTGCGGTAGATCTGGGCGAGCAGCCTCGCCACGGTGGTCTTGCCCGTTCCCGGGTTGCCGGTGAAGACGAGGTGGCGGCTCGTCTCGAGGACCGGCAGCCCCCGCTGGTGGCGGAGGCGCTGGACCTGGAGGAGGTCGGCGACCAGCTTCACCTCCTGCTTGACCTCGGCCATCCCGACGAGGTCGTCCAGCTCGGCGAGCAGCTCGTCGAGCGGCCGGGGCGGCGGCAGCTCGACGGCGGGCGCGTCGGCCGGCGTGTCGTTGGTGGCAGCCCTGCCACCCGAGGCCGGCGAGCCGCCGGCCGGTGCGCCGGTCGTCGCAGCGTCGCCCAGCGCGGTGATGCGCTCCTGCAGCATCCCCCGGAAGCGCTCGATGGTGATGAGCTCCATCCGGGAGGCCTGATCGTCGAGCGATGCCGTCATGTGGCCGATGGCGACGGCGTGGCGGCGGTAGGTGGAGGCATGGTCGGAGCCGGTGCGGCCATCGACGGCGAGCAGGACCTCGAACAGGTTGGACGGCGAGGTCAGCCACGACGACCGCCCGGCGGTGATGCCCTCCCGGCGGGCCTGCTCGGGGGAGCGCTGGGCCAGCGCGGGATCGAGGCGGGCACCGAAGGTGTGCACCAGCGCCGCCAGCTCGTCGTCGGTGGCGCGGCCGTCGGCGTCGATGAAGGCGCACGCCAGGTTGTAGGTCTCGACGATCGTGTCGGTGCGCGCCGTCGCCGGGTCGGCGTCGGGCAGCTCGTCGTAGATCTGGGCCAGGACAGGTGCGAGGGCGTCGACGAACGCGTCGACCGCCACGTCGAGCCCCAGGTCGACCGCCATGGACCGCACCCTACCGGTCGCCCCGCTGCTGGACGGCTTGTCCGACGGACACCGGAGAGGTCGGACGCGGGCGGCCGGTAGGATCGACGGCCATGGGTGTGCTCAACGGTGATGCGTCGATCCCCGAGCTGGGACGGCGGGCCAAGGCCGCATCGCGGGTCCTCGCCACGGCCTCCACGTCGGTCAAGGACGATGCCCTCCGGGCCGCTGCCGACCTGCTCGTGGCCGACGGCGAGGCCGTCCTCGCCGCCAACGAGGCCGACGTCGAGCGGGCCACCGCCGAGGGGCTCAACGCCACCGTCATCGATCGCCTCCGGCTCGATCCGCGGCGCATCGAGGGCATGGCCGCCGGGCTGGTGCAGGTCGCCGGGCTCGCCGACCCGGTCGGGGAGGTCCTCGGTGGGTGGGTGCGCCCCAACGGCCTGCGCATCCGGCAGGTGCGGGTGCCCCTCGGGGTGGTCGCCATCATCTACGAGAACCGCCCGAACGTCACCAGCGACGCCGCCGGCCTCTGCCTGAAGTCGGGCAACGCCGCCTTCCTGCGGGGCTCGTCGGGGGCGATCAGCTCGAACATCGCCATCGCCAGCATCCTGCGCGACGCCTTCGTGAAGGCCGGCCTCCCAGCTGACGCGCTGGTGCTGGTCGAGGACACCAGCCGCCAGGCCGCCGTCGAGTTCATGCAGCAGCCCGAGTCGGTCGACTGCCTCATCCCCCGGGGAGGGCCGTCGCTGATCCGGTCGATCCTCGACCACGCCACCGTGCCCTACGTCATCGACGGCGACGGCAACTGCCACGTCTACGTCGACGAGCACGCCGACCTCGACATGGCCGTCGACATCATCGTCAACGCCAAGACCCAGCGGCCGTCGGTCTGCAACGCCGCCGAATCGCTGGTCGTGCACCAGGCCGTGGCCGACGAGCTGCTCCCGCGCGCGGCCGCCGCCCTCGACGGCGTCGAGCTCCTGGGCGACGAGCGCACGCGGCAGCTCGTGCCGGGGGCGGGGGCGGCCGACGACGAGGCCTACGCCACCGAGTTCCTCGACCTGCGGATGTCGGTGCGCGTCGTGGACTCGCTCGACGAGGCCATCGCCCACGTGAACCGCTTCTCGTCGGGTCACTCCGAGGCCATCGTCACCCGTTCGCTCGAGGCCGCCGAGCGCTTCACCACCGAGGTCGACGCCGCCGCCGTGCTGGTGAACGCGTCGACGCGGTTCGTCGACGGCGAGGAGTTCGGCTTCGGCGCCGAGATCGGCATCTCCACCCAGAAGCTGCACGCCCGGGGCCCCATGGGGCTGCGCCAGCTGACCACCGCCAAGTACGTCGTCCACGGCACCGGTCAGACGCGCGGGTGAACCGACAGGGTGATGACGTCGTGTCCGGCCCCCGGACGCATCGTCATCAGGCTGCCGGTGGTGGCGCCGTCTGACCGAGGGTGATGACGTCGTGTCCGGCCCCCGGACGCATCGTCATCAGGCTGCCGGTGGTGGCGCCGGGCGGCCGATCAGCGGACGCGGGAGGGGTCCTCGGCCAGCTCGATGTGGTCGGCGCCGGGCTGCCACACGACGGCGAGCAGGTGCCGAGGCCGGTCGAAGCCCTTGAGCTGGCGCAGGCCGCGGTCGACGAGCACGACGTCGTCGGGCAGGTGGTCGGCCACCGGCTCGGTGACGAGGATCTCGCCCGGCCCGGCGCTGTCGGTGACCCGGGCGGCGAGGTTCACCACGGTGCCCACGACGTCGTCACCGTCGTGGTGGACCACCTCACCGGCGTGAACGCCCATCCGGACCTCCAGGGCGTCCCCGCGGTCGCGGGCGGAGGCCAGCTCGGTCTGCAGGGCGGCGGCGCAGCGCACCGCGTCCTCGGGCGACTCGAAGCGCAGCAGGAAGCCGTCGCCCTGGGTGCCGACCTCGACCCCCTCGTGGGCGGCCACCGCGGCCCGCACCACGCGTCGGTGGTCGGCCAGCAGCTCGGCCCAGGCGTCGTCGCCGAGCCGTTGGTTGAGCGAGGTGGACTCGACCACGTCGGTGAAGAGCACCGCGACCCAACGCCGCACCGGTCGGTGCTCGCCATCGGCCCCCGCGGCGTCGGCCATGGTCGACGGCACCGGTGGGGGAGCGGGGTCGGCGATGCGCGGGGACGGCGTGCTGCGACCCTCGACCGGCTCGTCGGTTCGGCCGTCGGACCGTCCGCCGCGGCGGCCGCTGGCTCGGTCGGACCGGTCGGCGCGGCCGGACCGGTCAGATCCGTCGGTTCGGCCGCGAGGCTCGGACCGCCCCCGACCGCGGCCGCCGTCGGTCGCCCGGGCCACGCGCCGCGCCGCCTTGTCGCCGTCGGTGAGGCGGATGCCGGCCAGGGCGGCGTCGGTGAGCACGCCGTCGGGCAGCGCGCTCACCACGGTGGCCTGCACCTCGGCCCGCCGGCGCTGCTGGCGCCGTCGTTCCTTCCGCCGGCGGTGTCGGCCGGGCGCGGTGGCCACCACGACGCCGAGGTGGATGACCAGGGCGGCGCCCCAGAACACCATCACGTACAGCGGCCAGAACCCTTGCGCTCGGGCGGCGTCGAGGCTCGTCAGCACGGTGGGCAGCTGGTTGGCCGATCCGCCGCCGAAGAGCACCCAGCAGGCCACCAGCAGGCCGTTGACGGCGACGTACACGGTGGCGTGGATCGCCAGGGCGCTCCACGCGCCCGAGCCGATGCGCTCCCCGCGGTCGCTCACCGGGCCATCGTAGTGACCGGCGTCGGAGCGGCCCCGAGACGGTCCGTCCCTCGACGGCGTCGGGCCGCCAGATCAATTGACCGAGCGGTCAAGTCAGCCGGTAGCCTGGCCCGATGAGCTACCGCTTCGACACGGTCCCCGACGTCCGCGATCGGCTGCGCAAGGCCGACTACCTCGCCGACGAGGGCATCGCCGGCATCGTGTACCTGGCCGACCGCCTCGGCAAGCCGGTGCTGGTCGAGGGTCCGGCGGGCACGGGCAAGACCCAGCTGGCGAAGTCGGTGGCCGAGATCACCGGAGCCCGCCTCATCCGGCTCCAGTGCTACGAGGGCCTCGACGAGTCCAAGGCCATCTACGAGTGGAACTACAAGAAGCAGCTCCTGCGCATCCAGACCGAGAAGGCCACCGCCGACGAGTCCGAGCGGGGTTGGGACGACATCTCCACCGACATCTTCTCCGACGACTTCCTGCTCACGCGACCGCTGCTCGAGGCCATCCGCGCCGACGACCCGGTCGTGCTGCTGATCGACGAGGTCGACCGGGTGGAGGTCGAGACCGAGGCGCTCCTGCTCGAGGTCCTCTCCGACTACCAGGTCTCCATCCCCGAGCTGGGCACGCTCACCGCCAAGCAGATCCCGCTGGTGTTCCTCACCTCCAACAACACCCGCGAGCTGTCCGAGGCTCTGAAGCGCCGGTGCCTGTTCCTGCACATCGACTACCCCGACCTCGAGCGGGAGAAGGAGATCGTGCTCACCAAGGTGCCCGACATCTCCGACTCGCTGGCCGACCAGGTGGCCCGCATCGTGCGGTCGATCCGCCAGCTCGAGCTGAAGAAGAGCCCGTCGGTGTCCGAGACCCTCGACTGGGCCCGCACGCTCATGTTGCTCGGCGTCGAGCAGGTCGACGAGGCCACCGCCACCGAGACCATCAACATCCTGCTCAAGTACCAGAGCGACATCGCCAAGGCGGTCCGCGAGCTGGCCGACGACAAGAAGCGGCCCCAGCTCGGCAAGATCGCCCCGTGATCGACGGCTGACCGCCCGCCCGATCAGCCACCGACCGTTCCGCCGCCGACCTCAGCGCCCGAGGACCTCGTGACCGACATCGACGTGGACGACGACCTGCCCGGCGTGCGCCTCACCGGCGCGCCGATGCTCGAGCTGCTCGAGGGCTTCATCCGCGAGCTGCGCGAAGCCGGGCTGCCGGTCAGCCTCACCGAGAACCTCGACGCCATGGAGGCCGTCAAGCACATCCCGCTCGACGACCGCGAGGCCTTCAAGTACGCCCTGGCGGCCACCCTCGTGAAGAGCAATGCCCACTGGCGGGCCTTCGAGACGGTGTTCGAGGTCTACTTCTCGTTGCGGGGCCAGCAGTGGGCCCTGGGGGCCGACGCCGACGAGCTGCCCGAAGCCGACGAGGACGACGAGCTCGAGGGCGAGATCCCGGGCATGGGCGGGATGCGCGGTCAGGGCGGTGGCGATGCGCTGACGCCCGAAGAGCTGGCCGAGATGCTCTACAAGGCCCTCATGGAGGGCGACGACGCCATGCTGCGGGCCCTGGCCCGCCAGGCGGTGAAGCGCTACGCCGGCATGGAGCCGGGTCGTCCGGTCGGGGGCACCTACTACCTCTACCGGACGCTGCGGAACCTCGACCTCGACAACGTCCTCGAGCGGATGATGGATCAGGCGCGCGAGCAGTCGCCGGCTCCGCTGAGCCCGCTCGAGGAGCGCCTCGAGCGCGACGAGTACGAGACCCGCGTCGAGCAGCTCAAGCAGGAGATCGAGGCCGAGATCCGGAGGCGGCTGGTGATGGACCGCGGCGTCGACGCCATGGCCAAGACCCTGCGCAAGCCGCTGCCCGAAGACGTCGACTTCATGCACGCCAGCCGCGAGGAGATGAAGAACCTGCGGCAGGCGATCTACCCGCTCACCCGGAAGCTGGCCGTGCGCCTGGCCCGCAAGCGCCGCCACGGCCGCAAGGGCCCGCTCGACTTCCGCAACACCATGCGGCACTCGCTCAGCTACGGGGGCGTCCCCGCCGAGCCCAAGTTCCGCTACCCGCGGCCGGCCAAGCCCGAGATCTTCGTCATCGCCGACATCTCCGGCTCGGTCGCCGCCTTCGCCCGGTTCACGTTGCACCTCGTCTACGCCATCTCCGGGCAGTTCTCGAAGGTGCGGTCGTTCGTGTTCATCGACGGCATCGACGAGGTCACCAGCTACTTCGAGGGCGTCGAGGACATCGCCGAGGCCGTCCACCGGGTCAACACCGAGGCCGACGTGGTGTGGGTCGACGGCCACTCCGACTACGGCCACGCCATCGAGCTGTTCTGGCAGAAGTGGGGCAAGGACGTCGGCCCGAAGACCACCGTCATCATCCTCGGCGACGCCCGGAACAACTACCACGCCTCCCAGTCCTGGGTGCTCAAGGAGATGCGCCACAAGGCGCGGCACCTCTTCTGGCTGAACCCCGAGCCGCAGAGCTACTGGGACACCGGCGACTCGATCGTCGGGGAGTACGGCGTGCACTGCGACGGCGTGTTCGAGTGCCGCAACCTCCGCCAGCTCGAGAAGTTCGTCGACAACCTGGTGTAGTCGACGGGCCGCGGGACTGGTGGTCGTCCACCCGCCCATGGTCGTCACCCGCGACGGAGGTGACGGCCGGGTCTACGGGCCGATCACGATCGGGAGGCTGATCTCGTCGGGGCCCGATCCGACGATCAGGTCGGCCGGTCCGGCGGTCGCACCGCCCAGGTCGACGGCGGCGCTGAAGCGCTTGCGGGCGGCGCCCTTGGCGGTGTTGGCGGGGGTGGTGCCCGACGCCACCACCGCACCGCCGACCTCCACCCGCCACGCCACCTGGTCGACGGTGGGCACCGTGGTCCCGTTGGCCCGGAACGTGCGCACCGGTGCCGCTCCCGGCGTGGGCGACTCCAGGAGCACGGCCGGCGTGATGTCGCCGAGGTCGTCACGGCCGATGGCGGGCACGCCGGTGGCGCCGTTGGGCTCGCCCTCGATCAGGAAGCGGACCTTCTTGATCTCCTTGAACTGGGTGAGGGTGTACACGACCTGGGCGACCTGGGGTCGGGTGTTGGCCGTCTCGAAGGTGCGACTGAGGTCGACGACGGCCACGTCGCCCTCCACGCGATAGCCGAGGATGTCGGTGTTCGGATCGATGGCGTCGGTCAGGCCGGCGGCGACGTCGGCCGGCGACCGCCCGTTGAACAGCAGGTCGAGCGCAGCCCGGGGCTTGTCGGGCCCCTCCACCGGCAGCGCCTGGCCGGCGCCCACCGTGGTCCCGCGCAGGAACCAGGGGCTCGCTGCCGCCAGCGCGGCTGGGGCATCGGGGGCCGTGCTGGCCGTGGTGGCCGGGGGCAGCGTGGTGGCCGCCGAGCCGGCCGGCCCGGTGGTCGCCGAGCACCCGGCCGCACCGAGGGTGGCCATGGTGAGCGTGGCGACCATGCCGGCGGTGGCCAGCGCCCGCCGGCGACCTCGTCGGCTGCCGCCAGGCCGGGGGTGGTCCGGGGGGAGCGGCCGGCACCGGTCGACGGCGGTCACGGTCAGGGTCACGGTCAGATCGTCTCCAGGACGTCGTCGAGCGGGGCGAACAGCTGGGGCTTGTTGTGCTCCTCCCGCAGGAGGATGCCCAGGCGGCGGCTGCGCGCCAGCAGCTCGCGGGCCTGGCGGCCCGGCCACGGCCGGGGGAGCAGCTCGGGGGGCAGCAGCGGGTCGACGTCGAAGCACTCGCGGAACTTGATGCCGATGATGAGGGCGCCCGGGAGGAACTCGGACTCGGTCAGCCGGCGGTGCTGCCGGCGCATGTGCTCGAGCTCGGCCGGGATGCCCTCGTAGACGGCGCAGAAGGCCCGGTAGCGCTTGGCCAGGTCGTCGATCGGCCAGAGCCGAGCAGCCAGCTGGCGCGGATCGGCCACGCCCCCGACGTCGAGCTCGTCGGTGATCGCCACCGTGACGTGCTCGCGGACCTCGAGTCGGTCGGCCTCGGCCAGGGCGTCGTGCTCCCAGCGGTGGGGCGACACGTAGAGGCCGTTCTGGATGGCGGCGCCGCCCAGCTCGAGCAGGCGGTCGCGAAAGGCGTCGCGGGCGGCGCGGCGGGCTTCGGGGATGGCGAAGGCGACCATGCGCCACTTGCGGTCCCAGCTCTTGCCGGCGGCGTCCTGGGCGTAGGCGAGGCGGGCCCGTTCGAGCGAGGACCCGAGGGCGCGCATGCCGTCGCCGGTGGCGTGGAAGACCGCGTCGCGGCCCTCGCGCTCCCGGGTGAACAGCCCTTCGGCCACCAGTCGCCGGAGGCACGACCGGACCTGGTCGCCGCTCTGGCCGCAGGCCTCGGCGACGGGGTAGAGCTCGCTGGCCATGATCGTGCCGTCGTGGTGGGCCATGCCGAGGACCAGCACCCGCGTGGGGATCTCCACGTCGGGCAGGCCGCCGGTCGTTCGCTCATCGGCCGTTTCTGTCACGACCGCCATCGTTGCCGCCCACCTCGCGGCCGGTCAAGCAGGGCGAGCCGCCGACCGGGACGGCCGGTCAGGCCTCGTGCAGGCCGCACTCGGTCTTCGAGCGACCGGCCCACCGCCCCGAGCGCGGGTCGTCGGGGTCGGTCGGCTTGCCGGTGCACGGCATGCAGCCGATCGAGGGGTAGCCCTGGGCGATCAGCGGGTTCACCGGCACGTCGTGGTCGGCCACGTAGCCGTCGACGTCGAGCTGGGTCCACATGGCGATGGGGTTGATCTTGATCAGCCCCCGCAGGTCGCGGGCGATGAGGGGCGCCGAGACCCGGGTGTCGGCCTCGTCGCGCCGGAGGCCCGACAGCCAGGCCGACTTGCCGAGCAGCGCCCGGTCGAGCTGGCCGACCTTGACCGCCGAGCAGCAGTTCTCGGGGTCGACCTCCCACAGGGCGTCGTCGTGGTGGGCGACGGTCATGATCTTCATGTTGAGCCCGTACCGGCGGCGCACCGTCTCGACCGTCTCGAGGGTCTCGGGGAAGTGGTAGCCGGTGTCGATGAAGACGACCTCGATCTCGGGGTACACCTTCACGGCGAGATCGATGAGCACGGCGTCGGTCATCGACGCGGTGAGCGACAGGTGGGGGGCGAAGTTGTCGACCGCCCACTGGATGATCTTCGAGGCGGGCAGCCGCTCGAACTCGAGGGAGAGCTCGGCCAGCTCTTCGTCGGTGAAGTCGTCGGGCGTCTTCGGGTGGGTGGGGTGGGGGCTGGTGACGCTCACGTCGCGCACTCCGAGTCGCCGATGACCGCTTCGAAGGGCCCGGTCTCGCCGTAGTCGGTGTAGAAGTCGGGGGCGTCGTCGAAGGAGGGGAACTCGTCGAGGTCGCGCAGGCCGTCGGCGACGGCGGTGGCGCCCCCCGACCGGTCGATCCACTGGCGGAAGGTCTCGCCGGCCTCCCGTTCGGCGGCGAACCGCCCGACGACCCGGACGGCGGCCTGGGGGGCGTTCTTGGCCGGCAGCCGCAGCGCCTTGTCGCCGAAGTGGACCTGCTCCTGGCCCACGTAGCCGCCGAGCAGCATCTGGTAGCCCGGGGCGCTGCGCCCGTGGGCCCGTCGCTCGGCGCCGAAGAAGCCGATGTCGGCCACGTGGTGCTGGCCGCAGCTGTTGGTGCAGCCCGAGATGTTGGTGCGGACGCCGCCGACCTCGGCGAGCCCGGCCTCCTCGAGGGCGTCGCCGATGGCCGAGGCCAGGCCCCGCGACTGGGTCACGGCGATGTTGCAGGTGTCCGAGCCGGGGCAGGCGACCACGTCGCGGGAGAGCTCGGCGCCCGGTTCCGCCATGCCGATGGCCTCGAGGCGGGCGTAGAGGGTGGGCAGCTGGGCTTCGGACAGGCCACGGATGGCCAGGTTCTGTCGGTTGGTGATGCGGGCCTCGACGCCCAGCTCGCGCAGCGTGGAGGCCAGGCCCCGCAGCTGCTCGGTGGTGACGTCGCCGAGGCGGGCGTAGGCGATGGCCGACACGGTGCCCTTGGCGACGCCGCGGACCACGTTGGCGTCCTCCCAGCGGTCGTAGGGCCGGTTGCGTCGCAGGGTGACGGGTGTGCCCTGGCCGACGACGGTGGGGGTGGCGCCGGGAGCCACGCCGGCGGGGGCGTCGCCGAGCTTCTGGACGACCTCGGGGATGCCGCCGGGCCAGCTCGACGAGGCCGGCAGCAGCTTGCGCTGGGCCAGGATCCGCCGCTGGACCTCCTCGAAGCCGAGGTTGTCGACGACCCACTTGAGCCGGGCCCGCAGCTTGTTGTCGCGGTTGCCCGTCTGCTCGAAGACCCGCAGCACCGCCTCGATGGTGGGCAGCAGGTCCTCCTTCGGGGTGAACTCCTCGAGCGCCAGCGCCGGGTGGGGGGTGGCGCCGAGGCCGCCGGCGATGAACACGCGGAAGCCGGCCTCGACCGTGCCGTCGTCGAGCGTGCGGGTGGTGGCCACCACGCCGACGTCGTTGAACATGGCCTGGCCGCAGTCGGTGGTGCAGCCCGAGAAGTTGATCTTGAACTTCCGCGGCAGGCGCTGGGCGAACGGGTGGCGCAGCAGGTGCTGGAAGGCGGCCTCGGCCCAGGGCGACACGTCGAGCGCCTCGTGCGGGCAGGCGCCGGCGAGGTGGCAGGCCATCACGTTGCGCACGGTGTCGCCGCAGGCCTCGCGCGTGGTGAGTCCCACGGAGGCGAGCAGCCGCATGACCTCGGGGATCTGCTCGAGCTGCACGTAGTGGAACTGGATGTTCTGGCGGGTGGTGAGGTGGCCCCAGCCTCGGGAGAAGGTCTCGCTGATGTGGGCGCACATGTCGAGCTGCTCGGGGGTGACGCCGCCGTAGGGCACCTTGACCCGGACCATCTGGTTGTGGCCGCCCTGGCGCTGGCCGTAGATGCCGTTGTTCAGCCGGAAGACGCGGAAGACGTCCTCGGGGAGGTCGCCGGCCAGGTAGCGGCCGAGGAGGTCCTCGAACTTGGCGATGTCGGCCGCGGCCTCCGGGTCGATCTCTCGCTCGAGCATTTGGCTGCCTTCGGGTCGGGCCGGCAGTACCCCGGGGGGTAAATGGCGACCAGTTCGATCGGGATTGCTCCGACCGTTCTACCAATCCCGACCCCGATCATCAACATTTCTGCTCCCACTCTTTCAGTGGGAAAACCCCAGGTCAGGCCCCCGAACTTCCCGCGATTCCGAGGCACCAAGCCTCGGAATCGCGGGAAGTTCGCGAGGCGGCGGGCCGGGCGGGGGAGGGCCGGGGGTGGGGCCGTCAGCCGCGGAGGAGCTCGGCGATGCGGTAGGCGAGGTCGAGCGACTGGCGGGCGTTGAGCCGCGGGTCGCACATCGTCTCGTACCGGGTGTCGAGGTTCTCCTCGAGGATCGCCTCGGCGCCCCCGAGGCACTCGGTGACGTTGTCGCCGGTCAGCTCCACGTGGACGCCGCCGGGCCAGGTCTCTGCGACCGCGTGCGCTCGGAAGAAGCCGGCCAGCTCGGCCAGCACGTCGTCGAAGTGCCGGGTCTTGTGGCCCGTCTCGGACGTGAACGTGTTGCCGTGCATCGGGTCGCACGCCCACACGACGGGATGGCCCGACGCCTTGACCGCCTCGAGCAAGGGCGGCAGGGCCTCGTCGATGCGGCCGGCGCCCATGCGGCTGATCAGCGTGAGCCGCCCGGGGGTGTTGTGCGGGTCGAGCGCGTCGCAGAGCGCCACGACGTCGTCGGGGGTGGCCGATGGCCCGACCTTGCAGCCGATGGGGTTCTCGACCCCGGCGAGGAAGTGGATGTGGGCGTCGTCGACGCCGCGGGTGCGCTCGCCGATCCAGAGCATGTGGGCCGAGCAGTCGTACCAGTCGCCCGTCAGCGAGTCGCGCCGGGTGAGCGCCTCCTCGTAGCCGAGGATCAGCGCCTCGTGGCTCGTCCAGAAGTCGACCGTGTGCAGCTGGGTGAGGTCGTCGCTGTCGAGACCGCACGCCTTCATGAACCGCAGGGCGCGGTCGATCTCGTCGGCGAGCTGCTCGTAGCGCTGGCCCTCGTTGCTCGAGCTCACGAACTCCTGGTTCCACTGGTGGACCCGGCGCAGGTCGGCGAAGCCGCCCTTGGTGAAGGCCCGCAGGAGGTTGAGGGTGGCGGCGGACTGGTTGTAGGCGGTGAGCAGCCGCTCGGGGTCGGGCACCCGGGCGGCGGCGGTGAAGGCGGCGTCGTTGACGATGTGGCCGCGGAAGCTCGGCAGCTCGACGCCGTCGACGGTCTCGGTGTCGGCCGACCGCGGCTTGGCGAACTGCCCCGCGATCCGCCCGACCTTCACGACCGGGACGCCGGCGGAGTAGGCGAGGACCACGGCCATCTGCAGGATCACCCGCAGCTTGTCTCGGATGGCGTCGGCGCTGAAGGCGTCGAAGGACTCGGCGCAGTCACCGGCCTGCAGCAGGAACGCCTCGCCCTGGGCCACCCGGGCCAGCTGGGTCCGCAGCTCGCGGGCCTCGCCGGCGAACACCAGCGGGGGATAGGTGGACAGGACCTTGGTGACGCGATCGAGGTCCGACGGGTCGGGCCAGTCGGGTTGCTGGGCGGCCGGGAGGGCGCGCCATGCGGAGGGCGTCCAGGTGCTGGTCACGGGTCCAAGCGTTGTCGGTCGGGTGGGGCGGGCGCA
>JAXLRI010000023.1:0-54310 GCA_046331175.1 Acidimicrobiales bacterium | reverse complement strand
AGGTACTTGGCGAACACCTCGACGTGGCGGGCCTCGTCCATCACCTGGGTGGCGGCGTAGTACTTGGCGTCGATCCACGGCACCGTCTCGACGATCTTGGCCGTGCAGATCAGGGCGCCCTGCTCGCCGTGCATGAACTGGCTCAGCGTCCAGTTCTGCATCTCGATGTTGACCTTGGTCCAGTCGTCGTCGTTGAACTTCTCGAAGCAGGTGCCGGTGAGGTCGAGCTCGGGACCGGCGGGCACGGCGGTGACCGCCATGCGGGCCAGGGCCTCCTGATCGACGTCGAGCGACCAGTCGAGGTCGGTCTCGCCGTTCCACTGGGACTTCTTGGCCTTCTCGTAGAGCTTGCTCAGCGCCGGGCGGGCGCCCTTCTCGTAGTCCCAGGTGAAGATGGCGTCGGCGTTGTCCTTGACCTGGTGCACCACGCCGTCGACGTAGGGGTTCGGCACCGCGAGGATCGCGTCGAGGTCGTTGGCATCGGCTCGGCCGAGGATGTCCTCGGTGCTGGAGAACTCGGTGCTGGTCATGACTGCTCCTGTCTGATTCCCCCCGCAGGGCGCGGTGTCGGGTTCGGGTCGGTGGGCGATTCGGGTGGGCGATTCGGTGGGCGGAGCGCTCAGGTGGCGAGCGCTCAGGTGGCGAGGCGCACGGTCGGCGTGGCCGCGGTCAGGTCGGTGACGTGGTCGTGGTCGGCGAGGATGCCGGGCAGGACGAAGGCAGCGACGAAGCGCCGGGCGTCGTCGGGGTCGGCGAGGTCGACGAAGGGCGACGGCTCGAAGGCGTGGGACACCACCAGCCGGGCCAGCAGCTCGGCGAGGGGGCGGGCGGTCGCCTCGGGGACGAACCGGGTGAGCGGGGGCGCCACGAAGTCGGTGGCCAGCCCGAGCAGCGGATCGAGGCCGTCGAAGGACACGTAGGGCAGCACGGTGCCCGGCTCGTGCTCGACGAGGTACTGCAGGGCGGCGTGGGCCCGGACGGTGCGCACGGCGGTGACCAGGGCGTCGCTGACCGCGGACAGTAGGTCGGGCGCCTCGGCGAGGACCCGCAGGATCTCGTCGAGCAGGCGGGCCACCTCCTGCTCGCCGGCCGCCTGCATGAGCAGGTCCTTGCCGCCGGGGAAGGCCCGGTACACCGAGGCCCGGCTGCAGCCGGCCTCGCGGGCCACGTCGTCGAGGGTGGTCTTGGCCACGCCCCACCGGGCCACGCAGCGCAGGGCGGCGTCCAGCACGCGCGCCTCGAGGGACGCGGACACGGTCGCCGGGCGCGGCCTATCGCTCAGGGTGGTGGCAGCCATCTGATGAGACAATAAAGCGGTGGTTGTCTCATCGCCAAGGGGTCTCGCCTGTGACATCGGTCGCACGCCCGGTCGGACGCGCCCGCCTCGAGGGTTCGGCGGCGGGGCGGGGGCGGGCTCAGGCCGGATCGGCGACGATGCCGGCCAGCAGCTGGGTGCGCACCAGGCGGTCGACGGCGCCGACGTCGCCCAGGTCCCACTGGCCCTGGCTGCCGAGGTGCGACAGGTACAGGCGGGCGAGGTGGTCGGCAGCCTCGTCGACGGCCACGCCGGGCCGCAGCGGCTCGTCGGCGAGCAGCGCGGCGAGGTAGGTGGTGATGGCGTCGAGGACGAGCGGGGAGGTGGACGAGAGCTCCTCGAGCAGGGCCTCGGGCTCCGACGACAGCACCTGTTGCAGGAGGCGGTGCTCGGTGAGGGCCTGGTGGCCGAACACGAGGCCCGTCCGCAGCTTGGCCGCCAGGTCGGGCTCGGCGGCCACGGCGTGCTCGATCCGGGTGAAGAACCGCTCGACCTCGACCAGCACGGTGGTGGAGATCGCCTCGTCACGGCCGCCGGGGAAGGCGCGGTAGACGGTCGCGCGAGAGACGCCCGCCTCGTTGGCGACGTCCTCGAGGCTGGTCTTGGCCAGGCCCCACCGGTCGATGCACACCAGCGCCCCGTCGACGATGCGCTGCTGGGTGGGCGACCAGTCGGCGTCGGGGCTCATCGCGTGGCCGCCGGCACCACGGGACCGGGACCGGCGCCGTGGTCGTCGGGCTCCCCACCACGGCCGTCGACGCCGTCGGTCCCGCCGGGGTCGGCGCCGTCGGGAGGACCGGCGGCCGCCGCCTGACCCGCCTTGTTGCGGGCCACCCGACGCAGCAGCAGCGGGTACACGATGACCGTGAGGGTGGCGAAGATGAACCACTGGCCCGTGTAGTTCAGGTGGGGGCCGTCGTCGAGGACGGGACGATCGATGGGCACGGGCACGCCGGCCGGCTGGGCCGGGTCCTGGGTCGTCAGCTGGACCCACACCGGGGCGAGCGCCTCGGGGACCTGCTGGCCGAGGCGCTCGACGTCGACCCGCGACAGCACCGGCAGGTTGCCCTGGTCGGGGTCGGCCACCCCGAGGCCCTCGCGCCGCTCGCTGTCGCGCACCAGACCGGTGACGGTGACGGCGCCCGACGGTGGCGCGTACGGACCGACGTCGGTGGCCTCGCCCATCGGCAGCGGGACCCACCCGCGGTTGACGGCGACGGTGGCGCCGTCGGCGGCCGTCAGCGGGGTGATGACCCAGAAGCCCGGGCCCCCCTGATTGGTGCGGTTGCGCACGAGGACCTGCTGGTCGGCGCGATAGGCCCCGGTGATCGTCACGGTGCGGAAGGTCGCGTCGCGGGCCCCATCGGCGCTGGTCCCCGGCGGGACCACCTGGCCGAACGGCTCGGGGGTGGCGTCCATGCGGGCCTCGATGAGCGCGTTGGCCTCGCGCCGGCCGTGCAGCCGGTCGAGCTGCCACAGGCCCAGTCGGACGAAGACGAGGACGCACACCAGCACGAAGACGTGGGAGGCGATCCAGGCCGGCCGCCGGGCGAAGGAGTAGTCGTACCTCGGAGCGGCCATCGCCCAGCCAGGCTAGGCCCCGGGTCCTCCCCTGCCCCACTCGCCCAGGGCCGGGCCGCTGGGCTGCCGGGGCACCACCGCCCGCACCCCCCGCACGCAGACCACCGCCGGCCGGCGGATCAGCCGGCCAGCTCGACGAGCAGGCTCTCGTAGCCGAAGCCGGGGCCCATGGCGGTGGCGATGCCGCGACCGGGGGTCGGCTCGTCGCCGAGGAAGTCCTCGAGGACCGTCAGCAGCGTGACGCTCGACAGGTTGCCGTGGGCGGCCAGCCGGCGCCGCGACCAGCGCAAGGCGTCGGCCGGCAGGCCGAGGGCGTCGACCACGGCGTCGAGCACCTTGGCCCCGCCAGGGTGCAGGAGCACGTGGCGCAGGTCGTCGAGGGACCACCCCACCGACGCCACCGCCGCCTCGACCGCCGGCCGCACCGTGGCGGCGGCGACCTCGGGGACGCGGGACGACAGGTGCCAGCGCAGCCCGTCGTCGCCCATGGCGAAGCCCATGACGTCGAGGCTGTCGGGCACCAGGGTGGAGTGGTACCCCACGACCTCGAGGCGGGGCCGGGGACCACCATCGGACTCGGGGGCGACCACCACGGCGGCGGCCCCGTCGGAGAACAGCGTGAGGATGGCGACCGCCTCGGGGCTGAGGTCGCCGGCCGTCGCGGTCAGCGAGTTCATCTCGGCGGCGACGACCAGCACGGGACCCGACCCGGCCCGCACCAGGTCGGCGGCCAGGCCCACCCCTGCCGCCCCACCGAGCGAGGCCATGCCCACCAGCGGCACCCGGCGCACGGTCGGGCGGAGCCGCAACCCGTCGACGAGGTCGGTGCCCGCCTCGGGCGAGCGCACGACGGTGGAGCTGACGAACACGAGCGTCTCGACGTCGGCGGCGGCCACACCGGCGGCGCCCAGCGCACGCTCGGCGGCGCGCGTGGAGAGGTCGACGCCCAGCCGCAGGGCCAGCGCTGACCGCTCGCCGAGCGACCGGGGTTCGGCGTAGGCATCGAGGGGCAGGGCCAGGTGCCGGGTGTCGATGGCCGCGTTGGCGAACATCGCCCGCAGGCGGGAGGACGCCAGGCCGGGGTGGAGTCGCTCGGCCATGGCCGCGACGTCGCCCTGGGCCACCGGCGGCGGCAGGGCCGACGCCACGCCGGCCACGACGGGGCGGGCCGCAGCGCTGTCGCGGTGGCTGGACCCGCTCATGGCCTCCCCTTCGATCATCCGGCCGCCGGCCGCAGCGTAGGCCAGGCGCCGGACGGCCCCGACCGCTCGACGGCGGGAGCAGCGCGGTCCCGCCGCCGGGCTGGTAGCGGGCTCGTCGCCCTCGCGCACCACGACCACCACCAGGCTCGTCGCGTCGGTGTGACCAGCCGTGCTCCGCTCGACCCGCCGCCGGCACCGGGGAGGTGCGAGGATGCGGCGGGCCGGGCGACGGCCCATCGCACCATGGACGACGACGACGACGCGACCGGGCCCCGCGCCGACGACCCCGCCACCCCGGCTGCACCGGAGGGCGAGGTCCCGACCGACGAGGCGCACGCCCATCGGGCCGCCGTCGACCGCCGGTCGACGCTCCCGCTCATCGTGGTGCCCCTCGTGGCCATGGTCATCGCCGGGCGCGTCGGTGACGCCCTGTCGCCGAAGCTCGTCACCGAGAACCCGGCGCTGCTGCTCGTCCTGAACAGCACGAACCGCTACCTGGTGCTCACGACCAACCAGCTCGACGCACCCGTGTACTACGGCATCGGGCTCGTCCGGCTGCTGCTGCCCGACCCGTTCTTCTACGCCCTCGGCCTGCTGTACGGCGACCGGGCCGTCGGGTGGATGGAGCGGCGGACGCCCACCATCGGTCTCGTGATGCGGCGCCTCGAGACCTGGTTCGACAAGGCGCGGTACCCGCTCGTGTTCATCATGCCCAACAACGCGGTGTGCCTCCTGGCGGGCTCGGCGGGCATGCCGATCATCCCCTTCGCGCTCACCAACCTGGCGGGCACCATCGGCCGCCTGTGGCTGATGCGGGTCGCCGGCCAGACCTTCGAGGGCGCCGTCGACTGGCTGCTCGACCTCATCACCACCTACCGCCCCTACCTGCTGGTGCTCAGCATCGGCTCGGTCGTGCTGGTGGTGTGGACCGAGTGGCGCCGCGGCGGCGGGGAGATCGAGCAGCTGCTCGAGCTGGAGGCCGAGCTCGAGGAGGAGCGCGAGGAGCGGGTCGACCCCGAGCACCACAACCACGGCGCCCCCGACCAGGTCATCGTCGAGCCCGAGGCGGGCGACGCCCGCGACGCGACGGCAGAGCCCGACCCACCCGACCGGTAGGGTGCGCCGGTGACCACCAGGACCGCCGTCGTCACCGGCGCCAGCTCCGGCATCGGGGCCGCCACCGCCCGCCACCTCGCGGCCGCCGGCTTCGAGGTCGTCGTCGGCGCCCGCCGCCTCGAGCGGCTCCGCGAGGTCGCCGAGCCCATCGGGGCCCGCGCCCTGCCCCTCGACGTGACCGACGCCGACAGCGTGACGGCCTTCGCCGAGCAGGTCGACACCTGCTCGGTGCTCGTGAACAACGCGGGCGGCGCCCTCGGCCTCGACCCCGTGGCCGACCTCGACGAGGAGGCCTGGCGCTGGATGTTCGAGGCCAACGTCCTCGGCGCCGCTCGGGTCACCAAGGCCCTGCTCCCCCAGCTCGAGGCCAGCGGCGACGGCCACGTCATCACCATCGGCTCGATCGCCGCCCACGAGCCCTACCCCGGTGGGGCCGGCTACAACGCCGCCAAGTTCGGCGTGCGGGCCGTGATGTCGGTGCTGCGCCAGGAGCTGCTGGGTCGGCCGATCCGGGTGAGCGAGGTCGACCCCGGCATGGTCGAGACCGAGTTCTCCGTGGTCCGCTTCGGGGGTGACGCCGACCGGGCGGCCAAGGTCTACGAGGGCGTCACGCCGCTCACCGCCGACGACGTCGCCGAGTGCGTCACCTTCGTCGCCACCCGGCCCACCCACGTCAACATCGACGCCCTCGTCGTGATGGCCCGCGACCAGGCCGGCGCCAAGCAGGTCCACCGCCGCCCCGTCGACGAGGCCTGACGCCCGCCTCCGCCACGCACCGGTGGCGACCGGCCTCCGGATCAGAGGTCGAGGATCGCCTCGAGGCCGACCGTGACCCCGGGTCGGGAGGGCACGGCCTTGACCGCGAGCAGGACGCCGGGCATGAACGACGACCGGTCGTAGCTGTCGTGGCGGACGGTCAGGGTCTGCCCGGTGGTCCCGAGCAGGACCTCCTGGTGGGCGACGAGCCCGCGCAGGCGCACCGAGTGGACGCGGATGCCGGTGGCGCTGGCACCGCCACGGGCGCCCCCGACCAGCTCGTGCGTGGTGGGGTCTGGAGCCCACTCGGGCGACGCGGCCTCCATCCGGCGGACCGTGTGCATGGCCGTCCCGGACGGTGCGTCGATCTTGTTGTCGTGGTGGAGCTCGATCACCTCGGCGGTGTCGAAGTAGGGCGCCGCCAGCTCGGCGAACCGCATCATCAGCACCGCGCCGATGGCGAAGTTGGGAGCGATGATGCAGTTGCTCGACGTGAAGGCGGCCTCGGCGGAGCGGTAGTCGTCGTCGGTGAACCCGGTGGTGCCCACGACGGCGTGGATCCCGTGCTTGGCCAGCCACGCCATGTTCTCGCGGGCGGCGTCGAGGCGGGTGAAGTCGACGACCACCTCGACCCCGGCGTGCACGAAGGCCTCGGGCCCGGCGGCGATCTGCAGGGGGAGGTCGATGCCGGTCACCTGCCGCAGGTCGAGCCCCGAGTGGAACGGGTCGACGGCGGCGACCAGCTCGAGATCGGGGTCGTCGGCGACGGCGCCGCACACCGTCGAGCCCATGCGACCACCCGCTCCGAACACGCCAACACGCAGTGCCATGGGGCAACCCTAGTGGCGGTGCGACGGCCGATCTCCCGGCAGATCGTCGCTCGGGCGACGTCGCTCCGCCGCACGCGGCCGGTCAGCGATCGGCGAAGTCGGCGAAGCGCCCGTCGCCCTCGTCGAAGGGTCCCACCACCGCCACGGTGCGAGGACCGTCGAGGACCCGGCGCGCCACACGGGCGACGTCGTCGACGGTGACGGACCGCAGTCGGTCGAGGTGCGCCTGGATGCCGACCACCTCGCCGCGGACGGTCTCGCCGGTGCCGAGCCGCGCCATCCGGCTGGCGCTGTCCTCGAGGCCGAGGACGAGCGAGCCGGTGAGGCAGCCGACCGCGATGGCGTGCTCCTCGTCGTCGATGCCGTCGGCGACGAGCGACGCGACGACCTCGTCGAACACCCCGAGCAGCTCGTCGACACGACCGGGCACGGTGCCGGCGTAGGCCACCAGCGAGCCGGTGTCGGAGTAGGCCGACGGCGAGGAGTAGACGCTGTAGGCGAGCCCCCGCTCCTCGCGGACCTCCTGGAAGAGACGGCTGGACGGGCCGCCGCCGAGGACCTCGTTGAGGACCTGCAGCGCGTAGCGGTCGTCGTCGTGGTGGTCGAGGCCGCGCCAGCCGACGGCCACGTGCACCTGCTCGGTGGGCCGCCGGAGGACGCGCAACCCGGCGACGGCCTCCGGTGGAGCCGAGCGACGGGGGTGCTCGCCGGCGGGGCGGTCGCCGAAGCGGGCCTCGACCGCGTCGACGACCCGGTCGTGGTCGAGGTCGCCGGCCCCGGCGACGACGAGGTTGGCCCGGCGGTAGTGGCGCTCGAAGAAGGCGGCGATCTCGTCGCGGCCCATGGCCTCGATGGACTCCTCGCTGCCCAGCGTCTCGCGCCCCAACGGGTGGCCGGGGAACAGCTCGTCGTAGAGCGCGGTGTGCACGAGGTCGTCGGGGGTGTCCTCGGCCAGCAGGAGCTCTTCGAGGATCACCTCCCGCTCGGAGTCGATCTCCCGGGGCCGCAGCGCGGGCGCCGTGAGGACGTCGGTGAGCAGGTCGAGCCCGAGGCCGACCTCGGCCGCGGGCAGCCGCGTGTAGTACGCGGTGTGCTCGCGGCCGGTGAAGGCGTTCATCTCGCCGCCGACGGCGTCGACGGCCCGGGCGATGTCGCGTGCGGTGCGGGCCTCGGTCCCCTTGAACAGCAGGTGCTCGAGGAAGTGCGACGCGCCGGCAAGCTCGGCCGGCTCGTCGCGCGAACCCACCCCGACCCAGACCCCCAGGCAGACCGACAGCGCCCCGGGGACGCGCTCGGTCACCACCCGGATGCCACCGGGCAGAAGGGTCTTGGCGATGCCCGGCTCGGGGCCGGGGGTGGTGACCCGGTCGGTCACGCGCTCGTCGGGGTGGGCACGGATGGCCGCCGCTCAGTCGCGGCGACCACCGCCACGGCCACCGCGGCCACCGCCACGACCACCGCCACGGCCGCCGCGGCCACCGCCACCGCCACCCCGTCGGTCGCCGCCGCGGCCACCGCCGCCGCCGCCGCCACCTCCGACCTCGGCCGGGCCGAGGTCGCCGAACTCCTCGCGCAGCTCGGAGTCGAAGGCGTCCTCGAACGAGACGTAGTCGCGGTGGCCGGCATCGTCGCCGCCGCCACCACCACCGCCGCCGCTGCCGCCCTCGGAGCCGGCGAGCTCGCCGACCGGGCTGAGCGACACCTTGCCGTTGGGGTCGACGTCGTCGACGCGGACCTCGATCTCGTCACCCAGGTCGACGACGTCTTCGACGCGGTCGATGCGCTTGCCGCCGCCCAGCTTGGAGATGTGGACCAGGCCGTCGCGGCCCGGGAGGATGTTCACGAACGCACCGAACTTGGTGATGTTCACGACCCGGCCGGTGTAGGTCTGGCCGACCTCGGCGGTGGGCGGGTTGATGATCAGCCGGATCTGGCGCTCGGCCTCGGCCACCGCACCGCGATCGGACGAGCCGATGCTGACGATGCCGACCATGCCGTCGTCGTCGACGGAGATGTCGGCGCCGGTCTCCTGCTGGATGGTGTTGATGACCTTGCCCTTCGGCCCGATGACCTCGCCGATCTTGTCGATCGGGATCTCGAAGCTGACGATCTTCGGAGCGTTGGGGCCGACCTCGTCGCGCGGGGCGTCGATGGCGCCGGCCATGACCTCGAGGATCTTCAGCCGGGCTTCCTTGGCCTGGGTGAGGGCCTTGGCCAGGACGTCGGCGGGGATGCCGTCGATCTTGGTGTCGAGCTGCAGCGCCGTCACGAACTCGGCGGTGCCGGCGACCTTGAAGTCCATGTCGCCGAACGCGTCCTCGGCACCGAGGATGTCGGTCAGCGGCGTGTACTCGCCCTCGGCGAACACCAGGCCCATGGCGATACCGGCCACCGGCGCCTTGAGGGGCACGCCGGCGTCCATCAGCGACAGGGTCGACGCGCACACCGAGCCCATCGAGGTGGAGCCGTTCGACGACAGCACGTCGGAGACGGTCCGGATGGTGTAGGGGAACTCCTCGCTCGGCGGGATCACCGGGATGAGGGCCCGCTCGGCGAGGGCGCCGTGGCCGATCTCGCGGCGCTTCGGGCCGCGCATGAAGCCGGTCTCACCGGTCGAGTACGGCGGGAAGTTGTAGTGGTGCAGGTAGCGCTTGCGGTCGTGGATGCCCAGGGTGTCGAGCATCTGCTCCATGCGAGGCATGCCCAGCGTGGAGACGTTCAGCACCTGGGTCTCGCCCCGCTGGAACAGGCCCGAGCCGTGCACCGACGGCAGCACGCCGACCTCGGAGGACAGCGGGCGGATGTCGGCGGGGCCACGCCCGTCGATGCGGATGCCCTCGGTCACGATGCGCTTGCGCACCACGGCCTTGGTCAGCGAGCGCAGGGCGGCCTTGATCTGCTTGTCGGCGCCGTCGACCTCGGCGAAGCGGTCGGCCAGCTCGGCCACCACGGCGGCCTTGAGCTCGTCCTCGGCGGCCTGGCGGTCGTGCTTGTCGGCGATCGACTGGGTCTGGACGACCCGGTCGCGGGCGACCTCCTCGACCGCGGCGAACACCTCGGGCGTGTAGTCGACCGACACGCTGTACTCCATCGGCTCGGCCGGCGGCACCTGGGCCTTGAGCTCGAGCTGGAGGTCGATGACCTGCTGGATGTGGGCCTTGGCGGCCTCGAGGCCCTCGGCGATGACCTCTTCGGTGACCTTCGGGGCGCCGGCCTCGTAGGCCTTCCACGACGACTCGGTGCCACCCGCCTCGACCATCACGATGGCGACGTCGCCGTCGATCGCCCGGCCGGCCACGACCAGCTCGAAGGTGGACGCCTCGCCCTCCTCGTAGGTGGGGTGGGGGATCCAGTCACCGTCGGCCGAGTAGGCCACGCGCACGGCGCCGATGGGACCGTCGAACGGGATGCCCGACAGGGTCAGGGCCGCCGAGGCGCCGTTGATGACCGGCACGTCGTGGGGGTTGACCATGTCGGCGCCGAGGACGGTGCCGACGATGTGGACCTCGTTGCGGAAGCCGTCGGGGAACAGCGGGCGCAGCGGGCGGTCGGTGAGGCGGCAGGTCAGGATCGCCTGATCGGAGGCCTTGCCCTCGCGACGGAAGAACGAGCCGGGGATCTTGCCGGCGGCGTACATCCGCTCTTCGAGGTCGACGGTGAGCGGGAAGAAGTCGGCGCCCTCGCGGGCGGACTTGGCGGCGGTGGCGGTGACCAGCACGACGGTGTCGCCGATGCGGACGGTGACCGCACCGTCGGCCTGGCCGGCCAGCTTGCCGGTCTCGAGGGTCAGGGTCTTGTCGGTGCCCGGCACGGTGCCGGACGCGGAAACGGCGTCAGCCATCTCGGTGCTCCTCTCCGGCCGCGCGTCGCGGCCGGTACGAGCCGGGAGGAGGTGACGCCAGTTCCCAGTGGAGGGGCCCGGGACCGCCGGTGGGGCGATCGCCCCGGGCCTCACCACTGGCAGCTGACGCCCGAAGGACCGCCCGGCAGTGGGTTGTACGTGGTTCGGTTGTGCGGGTCCGCCGACCACCTGGTCTCGGTCCCCATCCGCCTCCCGACCCGTGCGGGCCCGGACGCGGCGGGGGCGACCCATCGGGTCGCCCCCTCGTGCCCTAGCGGCGCAGGCCCAGCTTGGCGATGATCGCCCGGTAGCGCTCGACGTCGTTCTTCTTGACGTAGTCGAGCAGCCGGCGCCGGCGACCCACGAGCATCAGCAGGCCTCGCCGGCTGTGATGGTCCTTCTTGTGGACCTTCAGGTGCTCGGTGAGGTGGTTGATGCGATCGGTGAGGAGCGCGATCTGGACCTCGGGCGAGCCCGTGTCGGACTCGTGGAGGCGGTGCTCCTCGATCGTGCCCGACTTGGCGGGCAGGTTCGTGGGTTCGCGGTTGGACATGAGGGTTCCTCGTTCAGGTGGGCATCGGACCCGGCCGCTCGGCGCGCTGCGGCGGTTGACCCGCTCGCTGGCGACGACCAGCAGCCATCATCCGCGCCGGCGAGGCCGGAACGGACCCGGTCAGGCTAGCAGCGTCGCCCCCCGACCGGGTAGTTGCCCCTGCCCGACGGCGCGGTCGGGGCCCGGCCGGGCCGGTCCCGCCGGGGGCAGCCGGTCGCCCGATCGTGGTCGCCGGTGGGCGCATCGTCGCCTGGAGGGCGGCCTGGAGCGCCGGCTGCAGCACGGGCCGCAACCGGCGAGCCAGCCGACCGTAGTGCGGCGACGGCACCCGGGGGTAGAGGTGGTGCTCGAGGTGGTAGCCCGACCCGAGGGTCACCAGCGGCAGCACGACGCCGTGCACCGTCCGGGTGCCCGCGAGCTCGTCGGGGGCGCCCTCCCGGTGCAACAGGTTGACCGACACCGCGGGGAACAGCGAGCACGCGAGGCACATCGCGGCGGCATAGACGAAGGGGATCGGGCTGATCGGGATGGCGACGAGGCAGCCGACGCCAAGCACCACGTGGCCGGCGGTCTCGCCGAGGATGCGCCGACGAGGTGACGTGGGCTGGCACCGGGCCCAGGCCCACAACCGCACGGGGTACACCGGCCCTTCGAGGATCGCCCGCGGGATCGACATGCGCGACACGTAGGCCTCGGGGTCGTCGGCGGCGGGGAACCGCCGGTGGTGGGCGGCGTGGGTCGCCTGGATCGCGTGCCCGCTCTGCAGGACGAGGATCCCGAGCACCGACAACCACCACCGGTTGGCACGAGGGCCGAGGCCGAGCGACCGGTGGAGGAGGTCGTGGATGGCCGCGACCATGGCCGGGAAGACCGCTACGAGCAGGACCAGCGCCAGATGCCACCAGCCGGCTCGGGCGGCGGCGGCGTACGCGCCGATCAGCACCACCGGCCGCAGGAGGACCACCGCCTGCTGGCACCGGCTCACGTGGAGCAGGTCGGCGCCGAGGTCGGCGAGACGAGGAAGGACCGGTGCCATCGCTCAGCGCAGCCTCGTCGGCTCGACGCCGGCGGCGAGCAGGGCCGGTTCGATCCGCCGGGAGAGCTCGGCCACGTGGCGGGTCGGCACGTCGGGGTAGGCGTGGTGCTCGACGTGGTACCCGAGCTCGAGGAAGTACCACGTGAAGAGCCGGCCTCGCACGGTGCGCGTCGGGCCGAGCAGCGTCGGGCGGTGCCGCGGGTGAAGGAAGGTCTGCGACAGCACGGGGAAGACGCCGTCGCCTGCGAGCACCAGCGCGACCACGACGAGCGGTGCGGGAGTCCACGGCACCAGCGAGATCGCCGCCAGCACGGCCGTGGTGCACACCGCCACCTCCCCCACCACCACGGCACGCGGCGCCGCGCCCTGCGACAGCGCCCACCAGCAGAGGCGCGGGTGGTGGAGGGGGCCGGCCAGCAGCCCTCGCCACCAGGGCAGGAGGCCGATGGCCGCCTCGGGATCGTCGACGGTCAGCAGGTGCCGGTGGTGGGCCTCGTGGGCGGCCTGCGCGGCGTGCCCGCTCTGGAGGGCGAGCAGGCCGACCACCGTCAACCACCTGTCGTTCGCCCGACGGGACAGGCCGAGGGAGCGGTGGAGCAGGTCGTGGAACGCGACCCCGAACCGGGGGAAGAACAGGGCGATGGCCACCACCACCCCGGGCCACCAGCGGCTGCTCGCCAGTCCGCCGACGACCCCCGCGAGCACCAGTGGCCAAGCGAGCTCGACGGCCCGCTCGAGCCGACCGACCGTGCGCAGGTCGGCCGCGACCGCCGACGGCGGGGGCAGCAGGTCGGGGTGTGCTGCCGCCAGGCTCACGTGCGCCCACCCAGGTCGCCGGACGTGAACGCAGCAAGCACAGGCGTGACCCGCTCGGCCACCCCCGCCAAGGCGTCCGCCGTCCCGAGCTCGGGCGCCAGGCCGCTGAGCAGCTCGGCGCCGGTGAAGAGCGAGACGACCACGACGGCGAGGTCTCGGGGTGGGGGCAGGAGGTCGGCCAGCCCCGTGCCGTCGAGCACACGACCGAGCACTCCCTCCACGAAGGCCACCCACGCCGCGACCTCCTCCTGGACGAGCGGCCGCAGGCCGTCGACCGAAGCCGCCCCGGCGATCAGCTCGGCCAGCACGGCGACGTGGCCGGTCTCGCGATCCTCCGCGAACAGCCCGAGTGCGGCCCGCAGCAGCGCGTCCGGGCGGTCGATCCCGTCGAGGGCCTCCCGGTAGGCGACGAGCCGCTCGCTGCTCGAGGTGCGCAGCACCTCGGCGTACAGGTCGGGCAACGAGCCGTAGTGGTAGAAGATCGCCCCCTCGGCGAGGCCGGCCTGGGCCGCGATGGCCGCCGTCGTCGTCCCCCCGAACCCCTCGGTGCGGATGACCACGGCACAGGCGTCGACGATCCGTCGCCTCGTGGCATCGCTCCGCGACCGGCCCCTGCTGGTGGCCACCCGGTTCCGCGCCATCCCACCTCCTCGGCTCGTCCCGCCGTCGTTCCGTCCCCGCCGTCCCGCCACGCAATCGTCCGGCCGTCGTTGGCCACCTCGGGGCGACGGCGATCCCGTCGCGAACCACCCGCGGTTCCGCGTGGATGCGAAGCCGGTTCTGAGTGTTTACTCTGAGTGCTGACTCAGCCTAAGGCGCGCGCGTCGCCGACGTCAACCGTCATCCGCAGTGCAGTCCTCGCCCGGCCCGTGGCGGCCCGGCGCCCTCACCGGGCGGCCGCGCGGCCGCCCTCCCGCGTCCGCGCACGCACGGCGCCCCGCAAGGGCCGTCAGCCGATCAGCTGATCGTCCAGCGATACCGCGGGCGGCGGTGGGCGTCGTTCAGCCGGGTGAAGGTGAGCGCCGGGGTGAGGGCCAGGATCGGCGCCTCGGGCTCGTACAAGTGGGCCTCGATCTCCTCGATCGACCCGGCCCCGGCGCCGTGGATGGCCTGGCGCACCGCGGCGCCGAGCCGCCCGTCGAGCAGCTCGGAGACGATGGCGGGCAGGGTCTCGGGGTCCTTCAGCAGCCACGAGTGGCTGGCGTTGTGGACCGTCACCAGCTGGCCGTTGGCCCGGCGGGCCGCCGACACCGCCGTGCGGTGCGGGACGATGAGGTCGAGGCCGCCCTGGATGACGAAGGTGGGGACCTCCTGGCGGGCCAGCTCGTCGAGGATCGATTTGGAGCCCTTCGACCGCAGGATCGACGCCGCCGGGCCGAGCAGCCGCCACGGCTGCAGGGCGTGGCCCACGTAGGTGGGCGCCACCAGGCGTCCGAGCTTGAACGCCTGGCCCGGGTCGCGGAACAACGGCAGCGTGGTCACCGTGTCGGCCACGAGTCCGGCACCCAGCATCGGCAGCAGCAGCGGGTTGAGGCGGAACACGTTGACCATGAGGTCCCACTCGTCGCCCACGATGGCGTCGATGAGGAGGGCGCCGATGACCTTGTCGGGCTCCATGGCTGCCAGCTGGGCGACCACCCGGCCACCCATCGAGTGACCGGCGATGATCGCCCGCTGGATGCCGAGCTCCTCGATGGCCCGGCCCATCAGCTCGGCGTAGTCGCCCAGGCGGGCGCCGGCGAGCGGCAGGCCCTGGGTGCCGCCGTGGCCGGCCATGTCGATGGCGATGACCTTGAAGCCCTTGGCCACCAGCCGGTGCAGGGTCTGGGCGTAGAGGAAGCCCTCGGCGGTGAACCCGTGCACGACCACCAGCGGGACGCCACGACCGGAGACGGCTAACCCGATGCGGTGGCCGTCGGACAGCGTGAAGGTGTGGCGGGCCAGGCGGGGCGCCGCCACCGGCGTCGGTCCGGCCGGGGTGAAGGCCGGCCCGGCGATCGGTTGGGTCACGTCGGCCATGTTCGTCGTGTCCCCGAGGTCGGTGGTGGATGTCGGCACGTCTCGTGTCGCCCCCTGCGCGGCGCCAGAACCCCTGACCTGGGACGCTACGAGAGGATCTGACCCCACGTTAGGGACTTCCGGCCCGGTCGCCCGGGCTGAACGGACCGCCAGGCGGCCACGCGGCGCCGCCGCCCCTCGCTACCGGTAATAGCCGATGATGTCGACGAAGAAGTCGGCGCTCGAGCTCGGTGGCACGTAGCAGCTGATCTTGCCGGTGGTGTCGCACGCCACGACCGTCGTGTTGGCCACCACCGTTCCGGCTTGGAACCAGTTGATCGTCGAGGCGTTCGGCACCGGCACCCCCTTCTTGAAGGCGGCCAGGAACCCGGCGCCGGAGGTGTTGACCACCGTGAAGTTGGCCAGCACGCCCGTCGCCCCCACAGGCACCCCCGACCCGTTCAACGTGCAGTCCACGTCGCGGGTGGCGCCGTTGGCCAACGGCGTCTTCGGCGGCGTGGCCGGGTTGTTGCCCGGCCGCGAGTCGTAGACCCGCTTGGGGGACGAGAGCAGGGTCAACGCCCCTGCGGTGTTGGTGCCCGTCACGCGCAGCCACGTCCCGGGGTTGCCGCCGAGGATGCAGAACCACAGGTCGTTGAACGCGTCCTTCACGATCGAACCCGCCGGCCGGGACTGCGCCGAGGTCGCCGGCGGCGGTGGGTTTCCGTTGAGCCACAGGTGGGTCCCCCCGCTGGAGCTCGTCGCCCCCGTCAACGCGACGCCGGTGGAGGACGTCTCCGCGTACAGCCCGTAGCCGACGTCGCCTCCGCCCGCATGGCGATCCCGGTGGAGGCCGCGGCGTAGATCGCGGACCCGCTCTGGGTGACGGAGCGGATGCCCGTCGCGGCGGTGAGACCGTGCACGTCGAGGGCGATGGTGGCAGCTGCATCGGGGGAGGCCGTGATGTCGACACCCGGGTTGCCCGAGTAGAAGGAGGTGACCGCAGCCGCCGGGGTGGCCTGGGCGACGGCCAGGGCGGTGCCACCCGCGACGGCGCCGGCGGCCACGGTTGCCGCGCGGGTCAGCAGCTGCCGACGACTCGTCCGCTCGTCGACCTCGTCGACCACATCTCGGTCGTCTACCTCGACGTGGTCACCGGCGTCGCCGACCGGGCGCAGTGCCGACCGACTGCCGGCCGGAGTGCCAGGCGGGGGCGCTACCGATGTGGCGCCGACCTCGAGCTCGGCGACGCGGTGTGCCAGGGCCTCGGTCAGCTGCACCTGGCGGTCGAGCGCCTCGGTCAGCTGCGCCTGGCGATCGAGCAGCTCCTGGAGGAGCTCGTCGCGCGCGGACAGATCGTCGTTCGGGTGGCCCATCGCCCCATCTCCGTCGCTCAGAGCGGGCAGTCCGACCCGACGGACCCGCAACAAGGTTCGTGTCGGTCCGGAGGCTACCCGTCGGAGCGGGCGGCCAGCAGGGACTCGGCCTGGCGGCAGTCGCGTCCCATCTGCTCGACCAGGGCGTCGACGCTGTCGAAGCGCTCCTCGTCGCGGAGGTGCTCGACGAACTGCACCCGGGCCAGCTCGCCGTAGAGGTCGGCGTCGTACCCGCCGAGGACGTGGGCCTCGAGCAGCGAGTAGGGCTGCTGCTCGTAGAAGGTGGGCCGGCGGCCGAGCGAGATGGCCGCCGGCAGGCGCTCGCCGTCGGGGCGGAGGTACCAGCCGGCGTAGATGCCGTCGTGGGGCAGGCAGATCTCGTCGGGCACCGACACGTTCGCCGTGGGGAAGCCCAGCTCGCGGGCCCGCTTGTCGCCGTCGGTCACCACACCCCGCACCTCGTGGTGTCGGCCGAGCAGCTCGTTGGCGAGGGCCAGCTGCCCGTCGCGCAGCGCGGCCCGGATGCGGGTGGACGACACCCGCTCGCCCTCGCCAGCCGGTCGCCCGTCGGGGCCCACCAGCTCGATGCCCAGGGTCTCGAAGCCGTGGCGACCGCCCATCTCCGACAGCAGGGCCACGTTGCCGCGGCGCTCGTGGCCGAAGTGGAAGTCGTCGCCGACCACCACGACCTTTGCGTTCAGGCCCCCGATGAGGGTCTCGTCGACGAACTCCTCGGCCGGCTCCTTCGACCGGGCCTCGTCGAAGTGCACGACGAGCGTGTAGTCGACGCCGGTGGCGGCCAGCAGCTCGAGCTTCTGGTCGAGGTCGGTGAGCAGCTTCGGCGCGGAGTCGGGCCGCACGACGCTGGCCGGGTGGCGGTCGAAGGTGACCACCGCGGTGCGCAGGCCCCGCTCCCCCGCCAGCCGGCGGACCTGGGAGATCACCGTCTGGTGGCCGCGGTGCACGCCGTCGTAGGCGCCGATGGTGATGGCGGTGCCCTCGGGAGGCCGGGGCCAGGTCTCCTCGTCACGCAGCACCTGCACGGCGCCGAGGCTACTGCCGAGCCCCCACCTTCCCGAACTTTGGAGGATCCGCGTCACCCCCTGACGCGGATCCTCCAAAGTTCGGGGGGGCGACGGGGAGGGGCGACGGAGAGGTCGGCGATCAGGTGGCGGCGGGGGCGAGCACGACGGCGGGCTTCACCGTGTCGCCCTTGTGGCGCTCGTAGACGGCGAGCAGATCGCCCGCCGGCGACAGCACCGCCCACAGCGCCGGGACGCCGTCGCCGGGCAGGTCGACGCCGAGGACCGCGGCGGGCAGCACCTTGCCGTGGGTGACGGCGGTGGCGACGTCGCCCTCGACCACGACGGACGGGTGGTCGCGCAATGCCACCGCCGGGGCCAGCACCTCGATGTCGTCGAGGGGACGGGCTTCGGCCTCGGTGAACGACCCGACGGCCGTGCGCCGCAGGTTCCGGAGGTGGGCGCCACCGCCGAGGGCCGTGCCGAGGTCGGCCGCCAGCGTGCGCACGTAGGTGCCCGACGAGCAGGCGACCTCGGCGGTGAAGACCCCGGGCTCCCCTGCCACCGCCGCCACGTCGAAGCGGGACACGTGCACGGGCCGGGGCTGGCGCTCGACCTCCTCTCCCCGCCGGGCCAGCTCGTGGAGCCGGACGCCGTCGACCTTCACGGCCGAGACCATGGGCGGGACCTGGAGGATGTCGCCGGTGAGCGCCGCCGCCGCAGCCTGCACGTCGGCGAGGGCAACGCCGGCCATGTCGTGGGTGGCGACCACCTCACCCGAGGCGTCGAGCGTGGAGGTCTCCACGCCGAGCACGATCTCGCACGTGTAGGTCTTGCCCAGCACGGTGAGGAACCGCAGCAGGCGGGTGACCCGGCCGACGCCCAGGACGAGCACCCCGGTCGCATCGGGGTCGAGCGTGCCGGAGTGGCCGATCTTCTTGTTGCGCAGGATCCCTCGCGCCTTGGCCACGACGTCGTGGGAGGTCCAGCCGGCCTCCTTGTCGATCACCGCGACGCCGTCGCGCCGCTGCTCCTCGGGCGGGCGGGCCACGTCAGCAATCGTCGGCGTCGACGTCGGCACCGACACCGGCATCGGCGTCGTCGGCCTCGGCCGGATCGGCATCTCCGGCCGGTGGGATGTCGCGCAGGATGGCCTCGATGCGCTCACCGCTGCGCACGGCCGGGTCCGGGCGGAACCCCAGCTCGGGGGTGCGCCGCAGGCGGGCCTGGCGACCGATCGCCGCCTGCAACCGCACCCGGTGCTCGCCCAGGGCCTCGAGCACCTCGTCGTCGCCATCCTCGCCCTGGAGCGTGTCGAAGTAGATGGTGGCGTGGCGCAGGTCGGCCTCGATGTCGACGGCCGTGACCGCCAGCAGCTCGAGGCGGTCGTCGTCGATCCGCTCGAGCTCGTCGGCGACGATCTCGCGCACCAGCTCGTTGACCCGAGCCGTGCGGGGGTACTCGCGGCGGGTGGTGCCCGAACGGCGACGGCGGGCCATCAGCGGTCTCCTTCGATCCAGGTGCGCTCGGTCTCGACGACCTCGGCCTCGGGGAACGACCAGACGAACCGCTCCACCTCGTCGAGGCGCTCGGTGAGGTGGGCGGGCGATCCGCCGACGCCGGCGAAGCCCAGCTCGGCCCGCTGCCAGCGGTCGTGGTGGTCGGTCTCGGCGGCCGCGACCTGGTAGCGGCGGCGGGCGCCTTCGAGGATGGTCTTCACGACGGCGCGCTTGTCCTTGAGCGAGTGCGACGCCGGCAGGTGGAGGTCGACGCGGAGCGCCAGCACGTGCACGGCCATGGGGTGCGCCATCGTACCGGCCGCCACGGCGGGCGGCGGGGCCCGGGGACGACCAGCGGCCTCGGGGGCGACGGAGGCGCCGCCGCAGATCCCGGAATACCCGATCAGGCTGATCGGGTTTACACTGATCGCATGGCGACCTCCACCCCCGCCCCCATCGATCCCCGTGGCCCCCGCACCAACCAGGGCGTGCTCGCGGCCGGGCTGGTGCTCGGCTTCGTGTTCTCCTGGTGGTACGTGGCGCCGATCTTCGCCGTGGTGCTGTTCCTCGGCGCTGCCTTCGGCCCGAAGTACGGCCCGGTCATCCGCTTCTACGGCGAGGTGATCAAGCCCCGCCTCGGCCCGCCCAACGAGCTCGAGGACCCGCGGCCGCCCCGCTTCGCCGCCACCGTCGGCGTGATCTTCCTGGTGGGAGCCACCATCGCCTTCGCCCTCGGCGCCACCACCGTGGGCTGGGCCCTGTCCCTCATCGTCGCCGCCCTGGCCGCCCTGGCCGCCACCACCGGCATCTGCGTCGGCTGCGAGATCTACCTCTTCTTCGCCCGCCGCCAGGGCGTCGAGCTGGCCGCCTAGGACCACCGTGGCCGCCCGCCTCCTCGTCCTCGTCGCCCTCGCCGCCGTGGTGGCGGTGGTGACGGTGCTGTACCGGCGGCGCCGCGCCGCCGACGAGGCGAAGGGCGCCTTCGACGAGGCCACCGGCGCTGCCCTCTGGCCGGCGCTGCCCGACGACCTCCAGGGCGACCACCAGGCCACCTGGCTGATCCTGTCCACGCCGGTGTGCGCCTCCTGCAGCGCCGTGCAGGCCACCGTCGCTGAGTCGTTCCCCCACCACCGGGTGCTCAAGGTCGACGTCACCGAGCGCCCCGAGCTGGGCGACCGCTACGACGTGAAGCGGGCCCCCACCACGATCGTGGCCGACAGCACCGGCGCCGTCGTCGAACGCCTGGTCGGCCCCGAGGCGGTCATGGACTTCATCGGCGTCGCCGAGCACCCGATCCTCGCCGGCTGACGCCGAGTCATCGCCGGCTGACGCCGGATCGTCACCGGCTCACGCCGAATCGTCACCGGCTCACGCCGAATCGTCGCCGGCTCACGCCGGATCGTCGCCGACTGACGGCTCGAGGCCGGACGCGACGACGGGGCGCCGCCGCGCCCCGTCGTGGATCGATCGGCGACGACCTGACCTAGGTGCGGGGGATCTCCCGCTCCTCGTAGGTCTCGATGATGTCGCCCTGCTTGAGGTCCTGGAAGTCGGTGAGGCCGATGCCGCACTCGAAGCCCGACGCCACCTCGCGCACGTCGTCCTTGAACCGGCGCAGCGAGGCGATGGCGCCCTTCCAGATGATGGTGCCGTCCCGCAGGAAGCGGACCTTGGAGCCCCGCGTGATGACGCCGTTGGTGACGTAGCAGCCGGCCACGGCGCCGACCCGCGGCACCCGGAAGACCTCGCGGACCTCGGCCTCGCCGGTGACCACCTCTTCGAACTCGGGGGCGAGCATGCCGAGCATGGCCGCCTCGATGTCCTCGAGCAGCTTGTAGATGATCTCGTAGGTGCGGATCTCGACGTGCTCGGCCTCGGCCAGCTCGCGCGCCTTGCGGTCGGGGCGGACGTTGAAGCCCAAGATGGTGGCGTTGGAGGCGGCGGCCAGCTGGATGTCCTGCTGGGTGACGCCGCCCACCGCACGGTGCACGAACGACAGCTTCACGTCGTCGCGCTCGAGCTTGCGCAGCGACTCGGTGACCGCCTCCAGCGAACCGGTGACGTCGGCCTTCACGATCAGGTTGAGCGTGGCGGCCTCGCCGGCCTGGATCTGCTGGAAGATGTCCTCGAGCTTGGCGCCACCGGACATGGCGTGCGCCTCGCGGCCGAGGGTGGCAAGCCGCTTCCAGTGCTCCCGCGTGGAGGCCACCTTGGAGGCGACCTTCTCGTCGGGGGCGATCACGAAGCGGTCACCGGCCTGGGCCGGCTCGGACAGGCCGAGGACCTGGACGGGCAGCGAGGGCCCGGCCTCCTTGACCTGGTCGCCACGATCGGTGATGAGGGCACGGACGCGACCCCAGGCCGCGCCGGCCACCATCGGGTCGCCGACCCGCAGCGTGCCCTTCTGGACCAGCACGGTGGCCACCGGACCCCGGCCGATGTCGAGGTGCGACTCGAGCACCACGCCCTGGGCCCGGCCGTCCTCGGTGGCCCGCAGGTCCTCGAGCTCGGAGACCACGAGCAGGTTCTCGAGCAGGTCGTCGACGCCGTCACCGGTCTTGGCCGACAGCGGCACCATGATGGTGTCGCCGCCCCAGGCCTCGGGCACCAGGCCCTGCTCGGACAGCTGCTGCATGACCCGGTTCGGGTCGGCGTTCTCGCGGTCGACCTTGTTGATCGCCACCACGATCGGGACCTCGGCCCCGCGGGCGTGGTTGAGCGCCTCCACCGTCTGGGGCATGACGCCGTCGTCGGCGGCCACGACCAGCACCACGATGTCGGTGGCCTGGGCGCCGCGGGCGCGCATGGCGGTGAACGCCTCGTGGCCCGGGGTGTCGATGAAGGTGATCGGTCGATCGTCCTTCACCGTCTGGTAGGCGCCGATGTGCTGGGTGATGCCGCCGGCCTCACCCGCCACCACGTTGGCGTTGCGGATGTAGTCGAGCAGCTTGGTCTTGCCGTGGTCGACGTGGCCCATGATCGTGATGACCGGCGGGCGGTGCGGCCACGACTCGTAGGTCTCGTCGTCGACGTCCTCTTCGAGGTCGAGCAGCTTCTGCAGCTCGACCTCCTGCTCCTCACCCGGGTCGACGAGACGGATCTCGGCGCCGATCTCGGCGGCGAAGAGCTCGATCATGTCGTCGCTGAGGGACTGGGTGGCCGTGACCATCTCGCCCTGCTGCATGAGGAAGCGCACCACGTCGGCCGCGGTGCGGTTGAGCTTCGGGCCCAGCTCCTGAGGGGTGCAGGCCCGCTCGACCACGATCATCCCCTCCGGCACCGGGGCGTCGACCGCGGTGTACGTGGGGATGTCCATCGGCTGGAGCTCGTCGCGGTTGCGGCGACGCCGGCCCTTGCGACGGGGCTGGCGGCGCTGGCCGCCGGGACCACCGGGACGACCGCCGGGACCGCCACCGGGGCCACCGCGACCGGGCGGACCGCCCGGGCCACGACCACCGCCGGGACCGCCACCGGGGCCACCGCCACCGGGGCCACCGCCAGGACCGCCACCGGGGCGGCCGGCGCCGACGCCGATGGGGGCACGACGGGGACCGCCGGGACCACCCGGACGACCGCCGGGGCCACCCGGGCCGCCGGGGGTCGGCCGGCGCAGGCCGGGCGGCGGGGGGATGGGCTTGCCGGTCGACGAGATCGGCGGCCGGCGCATGCCGGGCGGCGGCGGGATCTGCTTGCCCGACGCCGAGGTCGGAGCACCACCCGCGGCGGGGGCACCAGGCGCGCTCGGGGCACCCGGCGCCGGCGGAGCGCTCGGGGTGGTCGGCGCGCTCGGGGCCGACGGGGGGGCGGAGGCGGCCGCCGGGGCCGATGCTGCAGCGGCGGGGCGGGCGGGGGCGGCCGGGCCCGTCGGACGGGCCGGGGCGGTGGACGCAGGCCGGGGCGGCACGGGAGGTGCGGCGGCGGCCGGGCGGGGCGCCGGGGCGTCCTCGACGGGCGGCGCGGGCCGGGGCGGGCCGGCACTGCCGCTGGAGGAGATCACGCGCTTGGGCTTGGGCGGCGCCTCGGGGGCCGGCGCCGGCGCGTCGCCGGGCGCCTCGGCGGCCGGGGCCGCGGTGGGCTCGGTCGGCGCCTCGGCGGCGGGCGCGGGCGCGTCGGCGGGCGCCTCGGTGGGCGCGTCGGCCTTGGCCGCGGACGCCTTCTTCTTCGGGGCGGCCTTGGCCTTCTTCGGCTCTTCGGGCTGCTGGTCCCGGATCAGGCCCTCGCGCTCGGCCTTGCGGCGGACGCGATCGGCCTGCGCCTCCTGGACGCTCGACGAGTGGCTCTTGACCCCGATGCCGAGCGCCTCGCACAGGTCGAGGCACTCCTTGTTGGTGAGCCCGAGCTCGCGGGCGAGCTCATAGACGCGGATGTTGCTTGGCAATGGCGGTGAACGCCCTTTCCGGTTCTCGATGGGTGGTGCGCCGCCCGGGATTCGGCCCGGAGCACCGGATGCTGCGCTTGGTGGCACCCCCGGGGTGCCGGCGCGGGTGGCGGGAGACCCCGCCGATGCAGGCCCACCATCCTCGCGCGCCGGAGGTCCGGCAGCGAAGTGGCGGGCCCGAGCCTGGTCAGGCTCAGGTCAGGCGGGGGTGGCGTCGCCCTCCTCGCCCTCGGCCTCGATGACGATGGCTTCGGCCTCGGCCACCACCTCGGCCTCGGCATCGGCGACCGCCTCCGCCTCGGCCACGACCTCGGCTTCGGCGACCGCCTCGGCGGCCTCCTCGACGGCAGCCTCGACGTCGGCCTCGGCTTCGGCGACGGCGACCTCGGCTTCCGCCTCGGCCTCGTCGACCGCCTCGACGCTATCGGCGCCCTCGGCGGCCTGCTCCTCGGCGGCCTGGTTCCACGCCTCCACCGACAGCGCCTCGCCGCCCTCGGCCGGCTGCCAGACCTGCTCTCCGGTCTCGGGATCGACGACCCACTCGCCCTCGGCCCAGTCCTGGTCGGCGTAGGCCTCCTCCTCGGCGATCTGGGTCTCGCTCTTGATGTCGACGTGCCAGCCGGTGAGCCGGGCGGCGAGGCGGGCGTTCTGGCCCTCCTTGCCGATGGCCAGCGACAGCTGGTAGTCGGGCACGATCACCGTGGCGTTGCCGGACAGCTCGTCGATGCGGACCTCCTTGACCTTGGCCGGGGACAGGGCCTTGGCCACGAAGTCCTCCTGGTCGTCGGAGAAGGGCACGATGTCGATCTTCTCGCCGCGCAGCTCGTTGACGACCATGCGCACCCGGGCGCCCCGGGCGCCGACGCAGGCCCCGACCGGGTCGACGTTGGGGTCGTTGGAGTAGACGGCGATCTTGGTGCGCGCCCCGGGCTCGCGGGCGCACGCCTTGATCTCGACCACGCCGTCGGCGATCTCGGGCACCTCGAGCTCGAACAGCCGCTTGATGAGGCCGGGGTGGGTGCGGCTGACGACGATCTGGGGACCCTTGGCCGTCTTGCGGACCTCGACGATGTAGGCCTTCACCCGGGCGTTGGGCTCGGGCCGCTCGTAGGGCACCTGCTCGGCCTGGGGCAGCAGCGCCTCGACCCGACCGAGGTCGAGCAGCGTGTAGCGGCTGTCGGACTGCTGGATGATGCCGGTGACGATGTCGCCCTCGCGCCCGGCGTACTCCTCGTACTTCATCTCGCGCTCGGCCTCGCGGATGCGCTGGCTCATGACCTGCTTGGCCGTCTGGGCGGCGATGCGGCCGAAGTCGCTCGGCGTGACGTCGAGCTCGGGGCCGTACGGCTCGCCGTCCTCGTCGAGCTCCTGGGCCAGCACGCGGATCTCGCCGGTGTCGGGGTCGATCGTGACCCAGGCGTACTCCTTGGCATCGGGCATGCGCTTGTAGGCCGACTCCAGGGCGTCGGCGAGGGCCCCGAACAGCGTGTCGACCGAGATCCCACGGTCGGCGGCCAGGGCCTGGAGGGCGTCCATCAGGTCCGGGTTGCTCATGATGCGCTCGCCTTCTTCTCGTTGCGGTCGGTGCGGCCGGCGGGCTTGGCCCCGGCCTTGGGCTTCGTGGCGCCCGTGCCGGGCTTGCCGCCGGCCTTGCCCGGCTTGGTGCCGCGGCCGGGCTTGGGGGCGGGACCCCAGTCGAGGACGGTGCGGGCGCGCTCGACGTCGTCGTAGCGCAGCGCGAGCACCTCGCCGCCCGGGTCGTCGAGGGCGAGGGTGGCGCCGTCGTCGTCGGCGGCGGTGACGGTGCCGGTGAGGCGCCGCTCGCCGTCGAAGGAGGCGACGGTCTTGACCGCCACCTGGCGACCGACCGCCCAGGTCCAGTGGGCCGGCGTGCGCAGCGTGCGCTCGAGCCCGGGGCTGGACACCTCCAGCGTGTACTTGCCGGAGATGGGATCGGCCTCGTCGAGGGCCCGCGACACCGCCCGGGTGACCCGCGTGATGTCGTCGAGGTCGACCCCGCCCGGCTTGTCGAGGGTGACGCGCAGGATCCCACCGTTGAGCTCGAGGTCGAACAGCTCGACGCCCACCTCGTCGGTGAGGGGCTCGACCAGGGCGCGCACGCGATCGATGGCGGCGGTCATGCGAACTCCTCTCCCGTCGGGGGCCGGTCGGCCCGGTGGCTCTCGATCTGTCTCGATCCCTTTCGAGCCCACTCGTGGCCCGACGACGGGCCCCCGTGACGTACGAAAGGCGTGGGGCGGAGCCCACGCCTTCCATCGACGAGCTCGATTGGATCGCGAGGCCAGGAGTATAGCCGGGTCGCCCACCGGTCGTCCCGGCGGGGGTGCACCCGGTCAGTAGGAGCGGGCCACCACCGCCAGCAGGTCGGCCTCGTCGTCGGCCTCGGGGACCGACCCGTCGGGGCGCACCAGGCAGCGCACGGTCACGGCCTGCTCGCCGAGGAACCGCTCGCCGTCGTCGCCGACCAGGCGCCAGGGCACCCGGGCGAACCCCTCCCCCGCCGCCTCCCGGGCGGCCTCGAGGGTGTCGACGTCGACGGTGCGCTCGTCGCGACGGGCGGTGGCGGCGGCCAGCAGCTCGTCCTGGCCGGCCGCCAGGCGATCGGCGACGGCGTCGGCGATGCCCGCCAGCGGCACCGACGCCTTGGCCCCGGCGATGCGGTCGGCGACGGTCACGACGTCGTCGGCGAGGTCGCGCGGCCCCAGCTCGAGCCGCAGGGGGACGCCCTTGAGCTCCCAGTCGGTGGCCCGCCGACCGAAGGGCGAATCGGTGCGGACGTCGAGCTCGACCCGCACGCCGGCGGCCCGCAGCTCGTCGGCCAACGAGCGGCAGCGGTCGACCACGCCCTCCTCGTCGCGCACGGCGAGGACCACGACCTGCACCGGCGCCAGGCGCGGCGGCAGGCGCAGGCCGGCGTCGTCGCCGTGGCCCATGATCAGCCCGCCCAGCATGCGGGTGGACACACCCCACGACGTCGTCCACGCCGTCTGCTGGGTGCCCGAGGCGTCGAGGTAGGAGATGCCGAAGGCGTTGGCGAAGTTCTGGCCCAGCTCGTGGCTGGTGCCCATCTGCAGCGCCTTGCCGTCGCCCATCATCGCCTCGCACGTCATCGTGTTGGTGGCCCCGGCGAAGCGCTCGCTGGCGGTCTTGCGGCCCACGACGATGGGCAGGGCGAGCACGTCCACCATGAAGGCGCGGTACACGTCGTGCAGGATCTGCAACGCGTACTCGCGGGCGTCCGCCTCGGTGGCGTGGGCGGTGTGGCCCTCCTGCCAGAGGAACTCGGTGGTGCGCAGGAAGACGCGGGGGCGCAGCTCCCAGCGCACCACGTTGGCCCACTGGTTCAGCAGCAGCGGAAGGTCGCGGTACGACTGCACCCACTTGGCCATGAACTCACCGATGACCGTCTCGCTGGTGGGGCGCACCACGACGGGTTCGTCGAGCTCCTTGCCGCCCGCCACCGTCACCACGGCCAGCTCGGGGCTGAAGCCCTCGACGTGCTCGGCCTCTCGCTTCAGGTAGGCCTCAGGGATGAACAGCGGGAAGTAGGCGTTCTGGGCCCCGGCCGCCTTGATGCGGGCGTCGACCTCGGCCTGCATGTGCTCCCAGATGGCGTAGCCGTAGGGGCGGATGACCATCGTGCCGCGCACCGGGCCGTTGTCGGCCAGCTCGGCCTTGTTGATGACGTCCTGGTACCAGCGGGGGAAGTCCTCCGCCTGGGGGGTGAGCACGGGTGCCTTGGCCATGGCCGGCGAGGTTACCGATCGCGGCTCGCCGGCCCGGCACCCGTTGCGACCAGGTGGCCCGGGCGTCGCTCGTCGTCGGTCGACGCTCCGGCGACGTGACCCGACGATCAGGCCTTGGGGTCGACGGCCTCGTCGATCCTGTGGATCAGCTCGATGACCTGCTCGGACCGGTTGGCGTCGGCCCCCTGCTCGTCGAGCAGGGCGGCCCGATCGGCTTCGGCCTCGGCGGCCGCCGCCGGGTCGCCGCGACGGATGGCCTCCTCGATGCCCTCGGAGTCGATGACCTCGGCCCACTCGACGAGGGCCTCGACCATCTCGTCCTCGGGGACGACCTTGACGACGTTGCCCTTCACGAACAGGTGGCCGCGCTTGCGCCCGGCGGCGATGCCGAGGTCGGCCTCGCGCGCCTCGCCCGGGCCGTTCACCACGCAGCCCATGACGGCCACCTGGATCGGGATGTCGAGGCCGTCGAGGGCGGTCTGGGCCCGGCTCGCCACGTCGATGACGTCGACCTCGGCCCGGCCGCAGCTGGGGCAGGCGATCAGGTCGAGGCCCCGCCGCTCGCGCAGGCCGAGCGCCTCGAGCAGCTGGCGGCCGGCCCGCGCCTCCTCGACGGGGTCGGCGGTGAGCGAGTAGCGGATGGTGTCGCCGATGCCCTCGAGCAGGAGCGTCGCGATGCCGGCGGTGGCCTTGAGCAGGCCACCGGGCAGCGGCCCGGCCTCGGTGACCCCGAGGTGCAGCGGCACCGATGCGCCCTGGTCGTCGACGAAGAACGGGTCGTCGGCGATCATCCGGTAGGCATCGACCATCAGCGGCACCGACGAGGCCTTCACCGAGATCTTCACGTCGTCGAAGTCGACCTCGCGGAAGAAGGCCAGCTCGTGGCGAGCCGACTCGACCATGGCCTCCGCGGTGATGCGGCCGCCGTGCTTCTCGTACAGCTCGGGGTCGAGCGAGCCACCGTTGACGCCGATGCGGATCGGGATGCCCCGGTCGCGGCACTCGGCCGCCACCGCCTTGATGTGCTCGGGCCGGCGGATGTTGCCGGGGTTCAGGCGGATGCCGTGCACGCCGGCCTCGATGGCCTCGAGCGCCCGCCGGTACTGGTTGTGGATGTCGGCGATGATCGGCACCGGGCTCCGCGGGACGATCTGGGCCAGGCCCTCGGCGGCCTCGATCTCGTTGCAGGTGCACCGCACGATGTCGCAGCCGGCGCCGGCCAGGGCGTAGATCTGGGCGAGGGTGCCCTCGACGTCGGCCGTCTTGGTGGTGGTCATCGACTGCACCGAGACGGGTGCGTCGCCACCGACGGCCACCTTTCCGACGTGGATCTGGCGGGTCTTTCGGCGCGGGAAGGTCACGTCGTCAGTGTGTCACGGGCCCCGCCCGATCGGCGCGCCCGGCCGGGCCCCTCGTGCGGTGGGCCGCCCGCGCGTGGACCGCTCGTCGCCACCCCGGCTCCGCTACGGGGTCAGCGGGTTGCGGATGTCGAGGAAGATCGCCGACAAGCCGAACATGAGCAGCATGGCCACGGCCAGGTAGGTGACCGGCATCAGCTTGGCCATGTCGACCCGGTACGGCCGTCCCTTGCGGGACCGCACCGCCTCGTAGGTGGCCACCGCTGCGTGCCCGCCGTCGAGGGGCAGCAGGGGGATGAGGTTGAAGAAGCCCAGGGCGAAGTTCACCGTGGCGATGAGCAGGAGCAGCTTGTCCCAGCCCAGGCCCGCCATGGAGTTGCCGAGCTGGATGATGCCGACGATCGACACCGGCCGGTCGGTGGACTGGGTGACCCCGTTCGAGGACGACCCCGGCGCCGGGCCGATGGGCGTCAGGGTGGTGCTGCCCACCTGCAGCGGCTTGGGCTGGTCGGCGCTGCCGGAGGCGGCGTCGACGACCTGGTTCGAGTAGCTGGAGATGCCCGACGGCGAGAACAGGTGCCCGAGGCCCTGCACCGTGCCGACGGTCATGGCGCCGAGCGCCTTGCCCGAGGCCCCCACCGCCTCGATGGGGTTCATGCGCACGGTGCCGACGTCGCGGCTGGGCTCGACGCCGAAGAAGCCCGACTTGCCGTCGGCGGGCAGCTGGATCGGCCCGTCCACCGTGGCGCTCCACAGGTAGCCCCGGTGCTCGATCTGGAGGTCGACCGGGCCGTTGGCCGCGGCCAGGGCGGCGGCCACCTCCTCGTAGGAGCCGGTGGGACGGCCGTCGACCTCGGTGATGCGGTCCTTGGCGGTGGCCCCCGGGATGGCGGCCGCCCCGCTGGCGCTGAGCCGCCAGCCGAGCTGGGCGGGCAGGTCGACGCTGGTGCCGTTCCGATCGACGGTGACGACGGTGGCGGTGCCCGCCTTGTCGGCCAGCACCCGCCCGAGGTCGTCGAAGGAGGCGACGGGGGTCCCGCCGACGGCGACCACCCGATCGCCGGGCTGCACGCCGGCCGCGGCCGCCGCACTGCCGGGGCTCACGGCCTTGATCGACCACAGCGAGTCGTCAGCGGCGCCGAACGTCGAGAAGACGGCCACGAGGATGAGGAACCCGAGCGCGATGTTGGTGAGCGGTCCGGCGAGGATGGTCACGAGGCGCTTCGGGTACGACTTGGACCGGTAGGTGCGGCCCTCGTCGGCGGGATCGACCCGATCGAGGTTGTTCATCCCGACGATGCGCACGTAGGCGCCGGCCGGGATCGCCTTCACGCCGTACTCGGTCTCGCCGCGGCGGAACGACCAGATGCGGGGTCCGAAGCCGATGAAGTACTCGGTGACCTTCATGCCCGACCACTTGGCGGCCAGGAAGTGGCCCAGCTCGTGCAGGGCGATCGAGATCAGCAGCGCCACGATGACCGCGATCAGCGTCAGGCCGAACAGGACGCCGAGCGCCACGACACCGACCACCAGCAGGGCCAGGCGGATCCAGCTGCTGCGGGTGGTGGGGGCCTCGCCATCGTCGCCCCAGCGCGACATGTAGGCGCCGTAGCCCCAGTCGCCCTGGCCGTCGTCGGGGTGGTGGGTGACGTCGTCGGCCGCGCCGGCACCGACGCCCTCGCCGGTCGCGGCGCCACCGAGGGCGTCGTCGCCCCGCGATCGGCTCGGCCAGGGGCCGGTGTCGCCGCCGGGTCGGGTCTCGAGGTCGCTCACAGGGGCACCATCCTCAGGCGATCTTGGCGTCGATGATCTGCCGCGCGTGGTCGCGGGCTCGCTGGTCCACGTCGATCACAACGTCGAGGGACTCCGCCGGAGTTCCATCGTGGCCGTCGAGGGCCTCGGCGAGGACCTCGGCGATCTGCACCCAGCGGATCTCCCCCGCCAGGAAGGCCGCCACCGCCACCTCGTTGGCGGCGTTGAGCCAGGCCGGGGCGGTCTCGCCCCGGCGGCCGGCCTCGTAGGCCAGCCCGAGGCACGGGAACGCGTCGAGGTCGGGGGGCTCGAAGTCGAGCCGCCCGAGCGTCGACCAGTCGATCGCCCCGAACGGTGTGGCGATGCGATCGGGCCACGCCAGGGCGTAGCCGATCGGCAGGCGCATGTCGGGCATCGACAGCTGGGCGATGGTGGCGGCGTCGGTGTACTCGACCATCGAGTGGATCACCGACTGCGGGTGCACCACCACGTCGATCTGGTCGAAGCCGATCCCGACGCCGGCGTCGCCGGCCGGGTGGCCGAACAGCTCGTTGGCCTCGATGACCTCGAGGCCCTTGTTCATGAGCGTGGAGGAGTCGACGGTGATCTTCGGACCCATCGACCAGGTGGGGTGGGCCAGCGCGTCGGCGACGGTGACCTGCTCGAGCTCGTCCCGCCGGCGGCCGCGGAAGGGTCCCCCGCTGGCCGTGAGCACGATCCGGCGGACCCGGGCCGGGTTGTCGTTGGCCCGCAGGCACATGTGCACCGCGCAGTGCTCGGAGTCGACCGGCACCAGCTCGGCGCCCGGGGTGCGACGGGCCCGTTGCACCACCGGGCCGGCGGCGATGAGGGACTCCTTGTTGGCGAGGGCCAGCCGACGGCCGGCCTCGAGGGTGGCCAGGGTGACCCGGAGCCCGGCGAAGCCGACGACGCCGTTGACCACGACGTCGGCCTCCTCGGCCAGGCTGGCCAGCGCATCGGGGCCCGATCGCACCTCGCACTCGGGCACGGCCGCGGCGACCACGTGGCCGGCATGCTCATCGGCCACCGCGACCACCTTGGGGCGCACCGCCCGCGCCTGGGCGATCAGCGCCTCGGGGTCGGAGCCACCGGCCCCAAGCGCGGTGAGCTCGTAGCGATCGGGCTCGGCGGCGACCACCTCGAGGGTCTGGGTGCCGATCGAGCCGGTGGACCCGGCGAGGGCGACTCGGGTCGCGGTCACCCGGCCGAGCCTACCGGTCGAGGTCCGCGAGCGCCGACGCGAGGCGGCCCCGATCCCGCGCTCGTCGGCGGCGGGGGGCGATCGGCCGACGCCGGCGCCCGGCCCCCTACAGCGACAGGAGGATGCGGGTCAGGTAGAAGGCGGTCGGCAGCACGAAGAGCAGGGCGTCGAAGCGATCGAGCACGCCGCCGTGCCCGGGCAGCACGCCGGAGGTGTCCTTGATGCCGATGTCGCGCTTGAGCAGCGACTCGAACAGGTCGCCGAGCGGCGCGGCGAAGGCGCACAGGATGCCGAACACGAGCAGCTGGCCGAACGAGAAGGGTCCGAGGAACAGGCCGAACACGACCACGGCGAGGACCGAGCCGAGGCAGCCCAGCGCGAGGCCCTCGAGCGTCTTGTTCGGGCTGATGGACGTGAAGGTGGTGCGCCCATAGCGGCTGCCGAGCACGTAGCCGAGGGCGTCGTAGACGACGGCGCTCACGACGGCCAGGAAGAGGATCCACCGGCCCTGGTCCGACGTCTCGCCGCCGACCGGCCCGACCTTGAGGATCAGCGAGGCGAACGAGCCGAGCACGCCGATGTAGACGATGCCGAAGAACGTCGTCCCGACGTTGAGCAGGGGGCGATCGCGGGCCAGGCCGACCACGTACCAGACGGTGGCGACCAGCAGGGCCAGGAACAGCACGACCGGGATGCCGGCCTCGCCCTTGGCCCAGGCGGCCAGGACCAGGCCGACCACCGACGCCAGGCCCAGGGGCGTGAGCGGGTGGAGCCCGGCCCGGCGGGTGGAGGCGAAGAACTCGCCGGCGCTCACGAGCAGGATCAGGGCGGCCAGCGGGACGAGGGCCCACGGGCCGATGATGAAGCACACGACGCCCACGGCGCACAGGCCGAGGCCGACGATGACCGCCGTCTTCATGTCACGCCCACCGGAGGACGACGGCGCCGGGCGCCGGGGCGGCGCGCCGCCGGCCTCGTCGGGCGGCGCCGGCGCGGCGGCCCGCTTGCGCACGGCGACCTTCTTGGCGGTCGGCCGGGGGGCGCGACCCGACGGCGGGTTGGGCGTGCCGGGGGTGGCGGCGGCCCGGTCGAGACCGATGCGGATCGGGTCCTCGGCCGAGCCGCGGGCCGGGGCCCGTGGGAGGTCGGCCTCGGGGACCTCGAGGTCGTCGAAGGAGAGGAACTCCTCCTGGGTGGGCCGGGCGGTGGTGTCGAGGGCGCCGGCGGGGGCCACCTCGGCGTCGGCCAGGTCGGAGAAGTCGTCGGCCGGCTCGGAGGCGTCCCAGTCGGTGTTGTGGTCACGCCAGCGGGGGCCGCCGGCGGCGTAGGCGGTCCAGGCGGCGTCGTCGTCGGCGTCGTCGGCCTCGGCGTCGGCGATCACGACCTTGGGGACCTCGCCGGTGGCCGGGGCGGTCCAGGGCAGCAGCTCGGTCTCGCCGGTGGGCGGCCCGACCGACAGCACCGGCTGCTCACCGGTGCTCCGGGGGGGCACCGGGGCCGGCTTGGGGCGCTCGATCTCGGCCGGCTCCTCGTCCTCGGCCAGCGGGAACCGCAGGGCCGGCGTGACGTCGGCGGCCGGCGCCTCGGGGCGATCGCCGTAGCGCGGCTCGTCCTCGCCCAGCCGCTTGGCCGCCGCCCCCTTCTCGACCGCCTCGGCGGCCTCGTCGGCCCCGATGAGCCGGACGCCCTCCTTGGGCTCGGGCGGGACCTCGTCGTCGCCGTCGCCGCGGCTGAACAACGACGGGCTCATCGGAGCCCACCCGACGTCGGGGGCACGGGGCCCCGGGGGGTGTGGTCGCTGCCTGCGCTCGCCGTCGTCGCCACTGCGCCCATCAGTCCTCCAGCAGCTCCTGCTCCTTGACCTGGAGGGCCTTGTCGATGTCGGCCTCCTGGGCGTGGATGAGCTTGTCGAGCTCCTTCTCGTACCGCGCCAGCTCGTCGGTCGACAGGTCGTGGTCCTTCTCGAGGGCCTCGAGCTCGTGGCGAGCGGCCCGGCGCAGGTTGCGCAGCGCGACCCGGCCCTCCTCGGCCATGTGCTTGACCACCTTCACCAGGTCCTTGCGGCGCTCTTGGGTGAGCGGCGGGAACGAGAGCCGGATGCTGTGGCCGTCGTTGCTCGGGTTCAGGCCCAGGTCGGAGTGCTGGATGGCCTTCTCGATGGCGCCCATGGCCCCCTTGTCGTAGGGGGTGATGAGCAGCATCCGGGCCTCGGGGACCTGGAAGCCGGCGAGCTGCTGCAGCGGCACCTCGGTGCCGTAGTAGTCGACCGGGATCTTCTCGACGAGCGCCGGGGCCGCCCGCCCCGTGCGGATGCTGGAGAACTCGGCCTTGGCGTGGGTGACCGCCTTGGCCATCTTGTCGCTCGTCTCGGCGAGGATGACGTCGGCCATCTCGGTGCTCACCGGATCTCCTCTGGGTGGGGCCGGCTCCGTCGCCGGCACGGGTGGGGTGCGGGGCACGCCCGGGGGTCGAACCTACTGCCTGGCCACCGACGAGTCCCACTGGCGAGCCCCAGCGAGGCCCCCGGCCGACCCGGGCGGATCGCCTCGTCCGGCGTCAGTGCACCAGCGTGCCGATGGCCTGGCCCTCGAGGATCGACCGGACGGCGCCCGGTGCCAGGAGGTCGAACATCACGATCGGCAGGTCGTTGTCCATGCAGAGCGTGATGGCGGTGGAGTCCATCGCCCGCAGGCCCTGGTTGAGCACGTCGAGGTAGGTCACCTCGTCGAGCTTGGTGGCGGTGGGGTCGAGCTTGGGGTCGGCGGTGTAGATGCCGTCGGTGCCCGAGTGGGTGCCCTTCAGGAGCACGCCGGCCTCGATCTCGACCGCTCGCAGGGCGGCGGTGGTGTCGGTGGTGAAGAACGGGTTGCCGGTGCCGCCGGCGAAGATCACGACCCGCCCCTTCTCCAGGTGGCGGATGGCGCGGCGCCGGATGTACGGCTCGGCCACCTGGGCCATGTGGATGGCCGACTGCACCCGCGTGGGCTGGCCGCTCTGCTCGAGGGTGTCCTGCAGCGCCAGGGCGTTGATGACCGTGGCCAACATGCCCATGTAGTCGGCCTGGGCGCGGTCCATCCCCGCTCCGGCGCCGGACATCCCCCGCCAGATGTTGCCGCCGCCGACGACCACGGCGACGTCGACGCCGAGGCCCTGCCGGACGTCGACGATGTCGCGGGCGAGGGACTGGACGACCCCGCCGTCGATGCCGTAGGCGCCGTCGCCGGCGAAGGCCTCGCCGGACAGCTTCAGCAGCACGCGGCCCCAACGGGGCTCGACGGCGGAGGCGTCTCCCATGACCGGCTCAGGCGCCGATGTAGACCTGGGCGAACCGCACGATGGTGGCGCCGCCGAGCAGCTTCTCGATGGTCTGCTTCTCGTCCTTCACGTAGCCCTGCTCGAGGAGCACGCGCTCCTTGTACCAGCCGTTGATGCGCCCCTCGACGATCTTCGGCCAGGCCTGCTCGGGCTTGCCCTCGGCCTTGGTGATGGCGAGGAGGCTCTCGCGCTCCTTCTCCACCTCGTCGGCGGGCACCTCGTCGCGGGTGAGGTAGGGCGGCTTGGTGAACGCGATGTGCACCGCGATGTCGTGGGCGAGCTCGCGGTCGCCGCCGGCCAGCTCGACGAGCACGGCGTTGACGCCGCGGCCGTCCTGCAGGTGCAGGTAGCTGTCGAGGATGTTGCCGTCGGCGGCCTCGATGCGCACGACCGTGCCGAGCTCGATGTTCTCGCGCTTGGACACCTTGAGCTGGTCGAGCTCCTCGGCCCGCTCGCTCACGGCGTCGGCGCCCTTGGCGACGACGAGGTCGGCGAGGTCCTGCACCAGCGACACGAAGTCGTCGGCCTTGGCCGAGAAGTCGGTCTCGCACTTGAGCTGCACGATGGCGCCGACGTTGTCCTCGACCACCGCTGCGACGGCGCCCTGGGCGTTGTCCCGGTCGCCGAGCTTGGCGACCTTGGCGAGGCCCTTCTCGCGCAGCCACTGGGCGGCGGCCTCGGCGTCGCCACCGTTCTCGGTGAGCGCCTTCTTGGCGTCCATCATCCCGGCGCCGGTGGCCTGGCGCAGGGCCTGCACGTCCTTGGCGGTGAACTCGGGCATCGTCACGACTCCTGGATGGGGGTCTCGGCGGTCTCGGCGGTCTCGGCGGCGTCGGCGCTCGGGGCCGTCTCGACCTCGGCCCGCTCGGCGGCGATCTCGTCCTGGGTGACCGCCGAGGCGTCGTCGAGGATGTTCTGGGCGTTCTCCGGGCTCAGGTGGCTGGCGGCCGGCCCGTGGTCGCCGTCGCCGTCGCCGGCGGCCAGGCGGGGGCCCTCGGCGGCGGACTGGATATTGGCGGCGACGCGGGCCTCGCGCTCGGCGGCAGCACGAGCGGCGGCGTTGCGGGCCTCGGTCTGGGCCTCGGCGATGGCCTGCTCCTGCTCGGGGGTGCGGCTCGGGCCGGCGGCGGCACCGGAACGGCGCGAGTGGATGAAGCGGCCCTCCTCGACGGCGTCGGCGATCACGCGGCACATGAGGGTGCCCGAGCGGATGGCGTCGTCGTTGCCGGGGATGACGTACTGGACGAGGTCGGGATCGCAGTTGGTGTCGACGACGGCGACGATCGGGATGCCGAGCTTGTTCGCCTCGGTGACCCCGATGTCCTCCTTCTTGGTGTCGAGGATGAACACGGCGTCGGGCAGGCGCTCCATGTTGCGGATGCCGCCGAGGTTGCGCTCGAGCTTCTCCAGCTCGCGGCTGATGAGGAGCGCCTCCTTCTTGGGCATCGCCTCGAACTCACCGGCGTCCCGCATGCGCTGGTAGTCCTTCATCTTGTTGACGCGCTTGGAGATCGTCTCGAAGTTGGTCAGCATGCCGCCCAGCCAGCGCTGGTTGATGTAGGGCATCCCGCACTTCTCGGCGTAGGACTGCACGGCGTCCTGGGCCTGCTTCTTGGTGCCGATGAACAGCACGGTGCCCCCGTCGCCGACGAGGTCGCGAACGAACGTGTAGGCCGTCTCGATCCGGTTGAGCGTCTGCTCGAGGTCGATGATGTAGATGCCGTTGCGCTCGCCGTGGATGAACCGCTTCATCTTCGGGTTCCACCGGCGGGTCTGGTGTCCGAAGTGGACACCGGCCTCGAGCAGCTGGCGCATGGTCACGACAGGGGCCATGGTGATGTTCTCCTTCCCAACGGTTCGACGAACCCCGGGCCCGACACCGCTGCTGCGGCGACCGTGGGTGGGCGCGGGTGGAGATGACGTGGATGGGTGGTGTGGCCGGTGGTCGCGCGTGGACGCCCCCGCCGGCCGACGGGGCAGTCTACGGGGGCCGGGTCCCCGCAACAATCCGAGTCCGTGGCGGGCCGCCGGCGCCGCCGGCTCAGCCCCCGGCAGCGCCGAGCCGCCGGGCCGGGGTCGCCTCGACGGCGGCGATCCCGTCGCCGACCACCACGTCGACGGCGCGGGTCGCCAGCGACCGGCACGAGAGCGGCGCGCCGTGCAGGGCCAGCGCCAGCTCGCGGGCGGCCTCGGGCGAGCCCGGCAGCGCGTCGTGGGCCGAGACCCCCACCAGGGGCACGACGGTGCGCTCGGCTCCGGCCAGGTCGGTGCGCGGCGACGGCACCACGAGGTCGCCACGAGCACCGATCGACACCACCCGCGGGCCCGGGGGCAGGGGCCGGCCGGCCAGCGCCTGCTGCAGGTCGCTGCCGCCCGACAGCTCCTGGATCGACGGCGAACCGGGATCGAGCTCCGGCGTCAGCGGCAGGCGGAGCGCTTCGACGGCGTGGGCGCCGCCGGGCACGGCGCGCAGGGCGGCAAGGCTCGTGGCCAGGTCGGCCCCCTCGTGCGGGCTCGACAGGGTGACGACCGTGGCGAGGGCGGGGGGAGCAGCCGTGGGTGGATCCCCGGGTGCGCCGCCCACGGCCAGGCGGGTGACCACCCCGCCCTGGGAGTGGGCGACCAGGTCGACGGGCACGCCCGGCTCGGCGGCCGCGATCTGGTCGAGCAGCGCCCGCAGCGAGCGACCGGACGCACGGAGGTCCCGCTGGGTGTCGGCCGGGTCGTAGGCGCGCACCGGGATCCCCGCGAGCCCGGGGGCCACAGGGTGGTCGGTGGGGATCCGGCCGCCCCGGTAGGAGAACCGGATGACATCGCCGGGCGCGTAGCCGAGGGCGGCGGCGTCGATCCGGTCGACGGCCGCCGAGTCGCTGGTGGAGCCCAGGCCGCCGACCAGGACCAGGATCCGCCGGCCCGGCGGCGGGGGCGGCGGCGGCTGCTCCGGTGACGTGCACGGCGCCCGATCGAGCAGTGCGGGCGGCAGGTCGCGCGCCACCGCCGTCGCCCAGGCGACCTGCCAGGTCCCCAGCGTCGGGCTGACGGCGATGCCGATCCGACCCAGGCGCGCCGCCGCCGAGACGACGCCACCGAGCGCACGCCGCTCGGTGGCCGGCTGGAGGTCGTCGAGGGGGACGAGCTGCACGGTCGGGTGCAGCAGCCCTGCGAACAGCAGGGCCGGGTCGAGGTAGGTCCCGGATGGGTCGCGCACCCCGAGGTGCAGGTGATCGCCGGCGACGCCGATCGGCTGGCCGGCCGCCACGCGCTGGCCGCGCGCCACCAGCACCTGGGACAGGAACGAGTAGCTCGTGCGGAGGCCGTCGGGGTGCAGCACGGTGACGTGCAACGTCGCGCCCACCGCGCCGGCGAACACGACCTCGCCCGCGCCGGAGGCCACCACCGTGGCGCCCGGCGTGGTCGCGTACTCCAGACCCCGGTTGCCGGCGGCGTAGGGACCGGGAGGTGGTCGGAACGGGTCGACGACCACCCCGTCGACCGGTGGCCGATACGGCGGCGGCTCGGAGGCGGACGCCGGGCGGGCCGGCCCGACGAGGACGGCGAGCGCCGCCGGGCCGAGCACGAGGACGACGAGGGCGCGGCGGCCGACACCTGGCGTCCTCGGGCCGGTGCGACGGCTGCGACGGGCGCGACCGGTGCGGCCGGTCGGCCGCCGGCGAGCGGACGAACGGCGGCGACCGTGCCATCCGTGGGCACGGTCGGGCGCGGCGGTGGTGGGCATGGCGGTTCCCCCTCGGGGCGCGGCGGCGGGACGAGGGGGTGGGTGGAGCACCCCGATCCGGGGGCCCGCCGGGCGCGCCGCACGACGGGCGGGCGGCCACGCGGCCGCGAAGGGGATCGGGGTGGAGCGGGCCGGCGGGGCCGGGAGCCGACGGGGGTGGCCTCACGGGACCGCCCCGAACCGGCCGGCACCGGGGCGGGCGACCGGGCGACCGGGCGACCGGGCGACCGGGGAGGGCTAGGCGGGCTCGCGCTCGGCGGCGAGGATCTTGGAGCGCAGCTGCAGGACGGCCTTGGTGTGGATCTGGCAGACCCGCGACTCGGTGACCCCGAGCACCTGGCCGATCTCGGCGAGGGTGAGCCCCTCGTAGTAGTAGAGCGTCAGCACCGTCTTCTCGCGGTCGGGCATCCGGTTGATGGCCTCGGCGAGGATGTGGCGCATCTCCTCGACCTCGTAGGCCCCGACCGGTCCCTCGCCCGCGTCGGCGATGGTGTCACCCAGGGTGAGCGACTCACCCCGATCGCCGCCGACCGAGAGCATCTCGTCGAGGGCGACGAGGCCCACGAAGGAGATCTGGTTCAGCGTCTGCTGCAGCTGGTCGTCGGTGATGTCGAGCTCGTGGGCCAGCTCGTCGTCGGTCGGGGTCCGGTGCAGCTCGCCCTCGAGCTTGGCGTAGGCCTTCTCGAGCGCCCGCGCCTTGGCCCGCACCGACCGGGGCACCCAGTCGATCGACCGGAGCTCGTCGAGGATGGCCCCCTTGATGCGGGCGATGGCGTACGTCTCGAACTTGTAGCCGCGGGCCGGGTCGAACTTCTCGATGGCGTCGATCAACCCGAAGATCCCGTAGCTGACGAGATCGCTCTGCTCGACGTTCTGCGGCAGGCCCACGGCGACGCGGCCGGCGACGTACTTGACCAGCGGCGAGTAGTGCACGATCAGCTGGTCGCGCAGGTCTCGGGCCCCCGTGGCCTTGTACTGCTCCCACAGCTGCTCGGTGTGGCCGGAGGCTGGGTTGTCCACGGGCGATCCCTAGGCTCGGGGGTGCGTCGCGTCGAGCACGCTGCGCAGCCGCTCCTTGGAGACGTGAGTGTAGTGCTGCGTCGTCGACAGGTCGCTGTGGCCGAGGAGCTCCTGCACGGCACGGAGGTCGGCACCCCCGTCGAGGAGGTGCGTCGCGAAGGTGTGGCGGAGGGCGTGGGGGTGGGTCGGGGCCTCGGCGCGGCGGTCGACGAGGCGGCGGACGTCCCTCGGGGTGAGCCGCTTGCCCCGAGCGTTGAGGAACACCGCCTCGGGGGGGCTGTCGGCGGTGGCGAACGCCGGACGACCGTCGGCGAGCCAGCCCGCCAGGGCGGCCGCCGCCGGCTCGCTGAGCGGCACCCGACGCTGCTTGGCCCCCTTGCCCCACACCCGCAGCGAGCGCGCCGCAAGGTCGACGCCGTCGAGGTCGAGGGCGCAGACCTCCCCCACTCGCAGGCCCGAGCCGTAGAGCGCCTCGAGCACGGCGTCGTCGCGCGCCCGGCGAGCCGGGTCGTCGCCCGCCACGCTCGCCGGTGGGTCGTCGAGCAGCCGGGTCAGCTCCTCGTCGCGCAGGACGCGCGGCAGCCGACCGTCGCCCGAGGGCGCGCCCAGCCCGTTGGACGGGTCGGACGGGATGGCGCCCGTCCGGTGGAGCCACCCGAAGTAGCGGCGCAGCGACGACGCCTTGCGGGCGATGCTGCGGCGCGCGTAGCCGCGGGTCGTGAGGTGGGCGACGTAGCGGCGGAGGTGCAGGCGCTCGACGCCGGTCGGTGCGTCGAGGCCGCCCCGACCGGCCCACTCGGCGAAGGCGTCGAGGTCGCGGCGGTAGGCCGAGCGCGTGTTGTCCGACGCGGCCGTCAGCGAGGCCACGAAGTCGTCGACCCGCCAGGTGGGGCCGGCGGGAGGGACGGCGGACGCCATGCGGGCACGGTACCGGCGGGTGGGGGCTCCGGTGCGGGACGCCCGGCCCGGGCCGTCGCCCGCCGAGGTGATCCTCCGTGGTGCGCCGACGCGACCGCCCGCACGTCCGGCGAGCACCGCGCGACGAGAACAGGTTCTCGGCCACGGTCCGCGCCCGATCGTTACGCTCTCGCCCATGGCCCTTCGAACCCCCGACGAGTACCGCGCCAGCCTCCGCGACGGACGGAAGCTCTTCTACAAGGGAGCTCCCGTCGACGACATCACCGCGGTGCCCGAGCTGCGGGTGGCCGTCGACCACGCCGCCATCGACTACGAGGTGGCCGAGGACCCCACCTACCGCGACCTCGCCGTGTGGAAGGACCCCGCCAACGGCGAGGACTACAGCGCCTACTACAAGGTGCCCCGGACGGCCCAGGACCTGCTCGACCGCTCCCGGCTCATCGAGACCTGCACCACCCTCGGCGGGACCATGGTGACCCTGATCAAGGAGATCGGCTCGGACGGGCTGTTCGCCCTGCAGCGGGTCCTCGAGGGCGAGGCCCTCGAGCGGGCGGTGGCGTACTGGGAGCACTGCCGGGCCGGCGACCTGGCCGTGGCGGTGGCCCAGACCGACGTGAAGGGCGATCGGTCGAAGGCCCCGCACGCCCAGCCCGATCCCGACCTGTACGTGCGGGTGGTGAGCACGAGCGACGACGGCATCGTGGTCCGCGGCGCCAAGTGCCACACCTCGATCAGCGCCAACGCCGACGAGATCATCGTGCTGCCCACCCGGGCCATGACCGCCGACGACGCCGACTACGCCGTCGCCTTCGCCGTGCCCACCGACGCCCCCGGCCTGTCGATGTACATCTCGTCGTACTCCGCTGGCGTCCACGACGAGTTCGACTTCCCGCTGTCGTCGAAGCACAAGATGCTCGAGACGCTCACGGTGTTCGACGACGTGTTCGTGCCGTGGGACCGGGTGTTCCTGTGCCGTGAGCCCGAGAAGGCCGGCCAGCTGGCCCTGGCCTTCGTCGAGTACCACCGCTTCACGGCGGTCTCGTACAAGCTGCCGCTGCTCGACCTGCTGGTGGGCGCCGCCGGCCAGATCGCCGACATGAACGGCGTGGGCCGCGTGAGCCACATCCGCGACAAGCTCACGATGCTGATCATGTACGCCGAGACCGTCCGGGCCCTCACGCACATGGCTGCCAACCGCGCCGTCATCGACGACCGGGGCATCGCCTACCCCGACCCGCTCACCACCAACATGGCGAAGTACACCTTCGCCACGCGCTACCACCAGTCGCTCGAGCTGGTGCAGGACTGCGCCGGCGGCCTGCTCGTGACCGGGCCGGGGGCCGAGGACTGGGCCAGCGACGAGGTGCGGCCGGTGCTCGAGAAGTACTACCAGGGCAAGGCGCCCGCCGAGGAGCGGCTCCGGATGATGCACCTCATCGCCGACCTGACCGCCCGAGACTTCGGCGGCTACCACGCCGTGCTGGCGGTGCACGCCGAGGGTTCGGTCGAGGCCGAGAAGCTCCAGACCTACCGCAGCTACGACCCGGGCCCGGCGTTCGCCTACGCCCGGCGCCTGGCCGGCCTCGACTGATCGTCGCCGCTCAGCCACCGGGCTTGGCCGCCCGCTCGAACCAGCCGCCCGACTCGTCGACCCACCCGTCGCGCACCAGGTCGTCGAGCGCGACCACCGCGTCCGTGAGCGCCAGGCCGGTGCGGACCACCACCTGCTCCAACGTCGTCGGCTGCCAGCCGACGGCGTCGAGCACGCGCTCGCCCAGGGTCGACGGGGGTGGGCGCCGTTCGGCGGCCGACCGAGCGTGGACCGACTCGAGGCCCATGCGGACCAGCACGTCGGTGGCGTCGCGTGCGACCGCCACGCCCTCGGACAGGAGCTGGTTGGTGCCCGCCGACGCCGCGCTGCGCACGGGTCCGGGCACCGCCAGGACCGGGCGGGACCGCCGCTCGGCCTCGCGGACGGTGTGCATGGATCCACCGGTGGCCCGGGACTCGACGACCACCAGCGCGTCGCCCAGGGCGGCGACCAGCCGGTTGCGGCTCGGGAAGCGCCAGGGATGGGGTGGGGTGCCGAGCGGGTACTCGCTGAACACCACGCCGCGCTCGGCCACCGCCGCCCACAGCTCGCGGTTCCGGCGGGGGTAGACGACGTCGAGGCCGCTCCCCACCACGGCGATGGGTGGCGCGCCATCGACGGCCAGCGCGCCCCGGTGGGCGGCGGCGTCGACCCCCAGCGCCAGCCCCGACACGATCGCCACCCCGGCCCGTGAGAGGTCGGCCCCCAGCTCCTGGGCGACCTCGCGCCCGTAGGCCGTGCACCGCCGGGTGCCCACGACGGCCACCCGGGTGCCCACCACGGCGTCGGCGTCGCCGAGCCAGAACAGGACGGGTGGCGGCGCCGGATCGTCCACGAACGCCGCCGGGTAGGCCGCGTGGCCGTGCACGGCGATGCCGACACCGGCCTGGCGATGGGCGTCCCACACGGCCGCCGGCTCGACCGTGCGAGCCGCCTCGACCCACGCCGCCACGACGGCCCCGAAGCGCTCGGCCACCTCGGGGCGGGGGCGGGGGTCACCGGGCCCGGCGGGCCCGGTGGGTCCGGCGGGCACCGCGCCCCGGCGGACCCGGTCCCACACCTCGGCCGGTTCGCCCAGGGCCAGCACGGCGCGCAGGCGGCCGGGACCCATGTCGGGCAGGCCGCCGAGGGCGGCGACGAACGCCACCGCCGGCAGGCCGGCGTCGCCGCTCACCCGGCCAGCCGATCGGGCACGATGGTGTCGGTCCGGTACGCCATCGCCGTGAGCACCTGCGCCCGGGTCAGCGGCGGCGGGACGTCGGCGAGGTCGGCCAGGGTGAGGGCCACGGCCCGGACGCGCTGCAGGCCGCGCCCGGTGAGCCGGCCGCGCTGGAGGGCGGCCTCGAGCGCGGCGGACGCCTCGTCGCCGAGCGGTGCGTGCTCGTCGAGGCCCCGGCGGTCGAGGTCGGCGTTGACCCGCACCCCCCGGGCTCGGGCCCGCTCCCGGGCGGCGACGACGCGCTCGCGCACCAGGGCCGAGGGCTCACCCCGGTCGGCGCCGAGGAGCTCGGCGGGGGTGGCGCGGTCGACGGTGATCCGCAGGTCGAAGCGGTCGAGCAGCGGGCCCGACAGCCGCCGGTTGTAGCGGGCGATGGCGGCGGGGCTGCAGCGGCAGGCGCCCGGCGCGCCCGACCCCCCGCACGGGCACGGGTTGGTGGCGGCCACGAGGAGGAAGCGGGCGGGCAACGTGACCCGGTGCAGGGCCCGCACGATGCGCACCGACCCCTCCTCGAGCGGCTGGCGGAGCGCCTCGAGCACGGCGGTGGGGTACTCGCCCATCTCGTCGAGGAACAGCACGCCCCCGTGGGCGAGGGAGATCTCGCCGGGAGCCAGCCAGGTCCCGCCCCCGCCGACCATGGCCACCGCCGACGCACCGTGGTGGGGGGCGCGCAACGGCGGACGGGCGAGCAGGCCGGCGACGCCGGGTTCGAGCTTGCCGGCCACCGAGTGGACCCGGGTGCTCTCCAGCGACGTCGCCCGGTCGAGATCGGGCAGGATGCCCGGCAGGCGGGTGGCCAGCATCGTCTTGCCCGAACCCGGGGGCCCGGACAGCAGCAGGTGGTGCCCGCCGGCGGCGGCGACCTCGACGACGTGGCGAGCGGTGGCGTGGCCGCGCACGTCGGCCAGGTCGGGCTCCGGGCGCGCCGGGGGCGGGTCGGGCTCGGGCGGCGCCGGTGGCCAGCCACCCTCGCCCCTCAGCGCCTCGACCACCTCCTGGAGGCGGGCCACGGGCAGGACGGTCTCCGCTCCGGCCAACCGGGCCTCCGCCGCGGCCGCCCGGGCCACCACCACCGTCGAGGCCTGCACGGCGGCGACGAGCGGGAGGGTGCCGGGGACCGCCCGCAGCGTGCCGTCGAGGCCGAGCTCGCCCACGAACCCGAGCCCCTCGATGCTGTGCTCGGGCAGCTGCTCGGAGGCCTCGAGCAGGGCCACCGCCATGGCGAGGTCGAGGCCGGCGCCGCCCTTGCGGACGGTCGAGGGGGCGAGGTTCACGGTGACCCGCTGCATGGGCCACGCGAGGTTCGACGACAAGATGGCCGCCCGGACGCGGTCGCGCGCCTCGCGGCACGAGGTGTCGGGCAACCCGACGATGGTGAAGCCGGGCAGGCCGCCCGACACGTGGACCTCGACGTCGACGGCGTGGCCGTCGACCCCGAGCAGGGTGGCGGAACGGGCGGTGGCGATCGGCATGGCTCCTCCAGCACGGGCGGGGACGGCGGTGCGAGGCGGCCGAGCCGCGAGGAGGAGCGACGGTGCGCTGGGACGGGCCGACGGGCGGGAGGACGACGGTCGACCGGCACGGGACCCCTGGTCCCGGCGAGGTGCACCGGCCGAGCCGGCGCTGCTGCTGCACCCTAGCGAGCCCCACCGACAGGGGGAAGGGGCTGGCGGCCGAGCCATCGGCGCGGGTGACCGGAGCGGCCGGGCTTGCGGGACCCCGCCGGGGCGAGAGGTGGCGCGATGGCGAAGCGCGGAGCCGGTGGGACGCTGCGCTCAGCCCGACGTCACGACGAGGGCGACAGCACCTCGCGCTCGTACCGGACGACGGCCTGGATCTCGTCGTCGGAGAGCTGGTCCTTGAAGCCGACCATCGCGGTGCCCGTCCGGCCGTTGCGGACCGTGTCGAGGTGCTTCTCGGCGCTGAGGCGGGTGGCCACGCCCTTCATCTGCGGACCGGCCCCACCCTCGCCGCTCACCCCGTGGCACGAGGCGCAGCGCTGGGTGTAGGTGTCGTAGCCCTTGGCCAGCACCGGATCGGACGGCCGGGCCGGCGCCGACGAGCAGGCCGCTGCGCCGGCCACGACGGCGACCAGCGCGGCGGCGACGGGGAGGGTCCGCAGGGCACGCATCGGCGACGAGGTTAGTGACTCGGCGGAGGAGGCCAGGCCTGCCGGCCGCGACGGCGATGGTCGGGCCGGTCGCCCGCTCGGGGTGGCGAGGTGGCCGGCGCCGCCGGCACCGGCCAGACTCGCGAGCGATGGGCATGAACCCGTTCCGCCCCCACAAGCGCTCCCCCGCCGACTATGCGATGGTCGGTGGCGCCCTGCTCGTGCTGGCCCTGCTGGTGGCGTGGGCCATCCGGGGCTGAGCCCCGGCACCGACGAGCTGGACGACCGGTGACCTGGTCCTTCGACGACGACGAGGTCGACACCCGCTTCGTGCAGCCGTACGAGGCCACCAAGGCTTACCGCTGCCCCGGCTGCGATCGGGACATCCCGGCCGGCACCCACCACGTCGTGGCCGTCCCGCGGTCGGCACCGGACCTGCGCCGCCACTGGCACCGTGGCTGCTGGGACCGCCGGCACCAGCGCCGACCGCGCCGGTAAGGAACCCACCCGGCGGTGCTGCCGACCCCACCTAGGCTGACGCCGTGGAGCTCGTCCTCATCCGCCACGGCCAGCCGGCGTGGGATCGCGACGGTCGCAGCGTCGACGACCCCGGGCTCACCGAGCTGGGGCACCGCCAGGCGGCGGCGGTGGCCGCTCGGCTGGCCGGGCTCCGCGTCGATCGGCTCCTCGTGTCACCCCTCGTGCGGGCCCGCGAGACGGCTGCGCCCATCGCCGCGGCGCTGGCGATCGAGCCCGAGGTGCACCCCTGGATGGCCGAGATCGGCAATCCCACCTGGGAGGGCACGCCGACCGAGGAGGTCGAGCGGATCTTCCGCGAGAACCGCGGCCGCACCATCGCCGAGCAGTGGGAGGGCCTCCCCGGCGGTGAGAGCTTCCGGGCCTTCCACGACCGGGTGACCGCGGGCCTGCGCGGCTTCCTCGACGACGCCGGCGCCGTGCAGATCACCGACGATCCGCCGCAGTGGCGCCTGGTCGAGCCCGACCGGCGCTTCGTGCTGGTCGCCCACGCCGGCACCAACGCCGCCGCGCTCGGCCACCTCCTCGGCGTGCGACCCGTGCCCTGGGAGTGGGAGCGGTTCGTGTCGTTCCACGCGTCGGTCACGGTGCTCAGCCCGCTCGAGATCGCCGGCGGCTGGGCCTTCAGCCTGCTGCGGTTCTCCGACACCGAGCACCTGGCCGCCACCGACCAGTCGCGCTGACCGGCCGGCGGTCGGCCCACGACCACCGGCCGCGGGCCGACCGTGGGGAGCCCACCACTACTGTCGGCCGGGATGACGCCTCCCCCGCCTCCTCCCGACGGCGATCGCTCTCGCCGCGACGTGCTCCGCCTCCTCGGAGCGGCCGCCGCCGGCGCGGCCGCCGGCACCGTCGCCCCGGCCATCGCCGCCCTGCCGGGAGCGTCGGCCGAGACGACCACGACACCGCCTCCGACCTCGTCCTCCAGCACGCCTGCCACCTCGCCGCCCGCTGCGACCCCACCACCGGGGGCGACCATCGAGCACCGTCCGGCACCCACCGGTCGCCGTCCGACATCGGGGACCTCCACCCCGGCGGGCACCACGACGTCGGGCGAGCAGGCGCTGGCGCCGTTCGTGCTCATCGGCTTCACGGTGACCGGGGTCGGGGCCAAGCCCGACGCCGCCTACCGGGTGCTGGCGGCCGACGGCTGGACCCCGTGGTCTGCCCTCGAGTTCGACCACGCCGACACCGTCAGCGAGCCGGTCTGGGTCGGCTCGGCCACCGGCTACGAGGTCCGCGTGCCGGCCGGCGCCACGACCACCGCCCACCTCGCCCGCGACGGCGGTCCCCCGCCCGGCACCCAGGAGCGGCGGGCACCCCAGGTCGGCCCCGGCCCGCAGCCGGCGATCCTCCTGCGGTCGTCGTGGGGAGCGCGGCCACCGGCCCGGCCGATCGAGTACGCGAACACCACGCTGCTCGGCGTCGTGCACCACACGGTGTCGTCGAACGTCTACGCCGCCGCCGACGTCCCCGCCATCCTGCGCTCGATCCAGGCGTACCACATCGATGTCGAGGGCTGGGACGACATCGGCTACCAGTTCCTGGCCGACCGCTACGGGCGCCTATGGGAGGGCCGCTACGGCGGCATCGACCTGCCCGTCATCGGTGCCCAGGCCAAGGGCTTCAACCTCGACGCCTTCGGCGTGTCCGGGATCGGTGAGTTCACGTCGGGCGCGCCGACCACCGTGATGATCTCGGCCATGGCCGACCTCATGGCCTGGCGCCTCGGCCTCTACGGGATCGCCGCCGACGGGCGCACCACGATCACGTCGTCGGGCAACGAGTACTTCGCCGCCGGGCAGGTCGTCGACTTCCCCGCCATCGTCGGCCATCGCGACACCCGGCCCACCGAGTGCCCGGGCGACCAGCTCTACGCCGCCATCCCAACCATCCGGGCGTGGGCCCGGGCCCGCCAGCCCGCAGTCGGCCCCACGCGAGGCGCCCGCACCAGCCCCGGGCCGGTGGCGGTCAACCGCGACGGGCGGCTCGAGGCGTTCGGGATCGCCGCCGGCGGCGGCGTCCAGAACTGCTTCCAGTACGAGATCGGCTCGGGCTGGTCGGGCTGGTACCCCGTGTCGGGCAGCGCCGGCTTCCCCACCGCCAACCGCATCCAGGTCGTCCCCGCCAACGACGGCCACCTCGAGGCGTACCTGCTCGGCCCCGCCAACCAGGTCGTGCGGGCCGTGCAGGGGCCGATCGGCACGGGCTGGTCGGCGTTCACCGGTCTCGGCGGCACGTTCACCTCGCCGCCGGCGGTCGCCCGCAACGCCGACGGTCGCATCGAGATCTTCGGCATCGGCACCGACGGTGGGCTCTACCACGCCTGGCAGCAGCGGCCCGACGGCCCGTGGAGCTCGTGGTTCCCCTTCGTCGGCACCTTCGCCGGGGCCCCCGGCGTGGGCGCCACCGCCGACGGCCGGCTCGTGGTCGCCGCCGTCGGCACCGACGGCCAGCTGCGCCTGGCCGCCCAGAACCAGCCCAACGGCGCCTGGACGCCCATGCTGCCCCTCGGCGGGGTCGGCGGCGCCGGGCGACCCGCCATCGGGCGCCACGCCGACGGGCGATTGGAGGTGGTGGTCCGGTCCACCACCGGCCGGCTGCTGCACACCACCCAGGCCGGGTTCGCGTGGACGCCGCTCGTCGAGCGATCGCCGGGCACGCTCATCTCGGACCCGGCGCTCGCCAGCAACGCCGACGGCCGGCTCGAGGCCTTCGGCATCGGCACCGACCACGAGATGTACCGGTTGCGCCAGTCCGGCCCGAACAGCTCCACGTGGGGGCCGTGGGCCCCGATGGGCGGATCGCTGGCGACGCCCCCGAGCGTCATCGCGAACCCGGACGGGCGCCTCGAGGTGTTCTCCGTCGGCACCGACGGGAAGCTCTGGCACGACTTCCAGCTCACCCCGTCGGGTGCCTGGTTCGGCATGACCACCCTGGGCGGGTCGCTCGTGGCCTGACGTCGCCCGGCCCGCGTCGGGCCGCGGCCGTCGGCCGGTCTCACTCCCCGGGGAGCCGCGGGTCGACCGCCAGCGGATCCAGGCGGACGAACACGGTGGCGACGTCGTCGCGGTGGCCGACCCGCCACCCGGGCGATGCGGTGAGCGCGGCCGCCAGCGGGGCGCCCGTGTCCACGACCACGGTGTTCACCTGCTCGCGGCGCAGCTCGTCCTCCCAGCCGGGCTGGGCGGTGATCACCGACGCGTAGGTGTCGAGGTAGTCGTCGTAGACGTCGGTGCGACCGTCGATCGCCACCCGGTAGCCGGGCGCCCGCCAGATCAGGTAGCCGCCCCAGTCGAAGGTGTTGAACAGGCGGGCCGGCGGATGCTGGGCGAGCAGCCAGTCGGTGGCCTCGACGGGGTAGGCCGCGCGCTCGGCGGCCGAGACCGCGTCCCCGTCGAGCCGCCGCGCCGACCCCACGACCAGGACCGCCGCCGCCACGACCGCGGTCACGGCCGCCACCCCCGCCGGCACCGCCGCGGGTGGTGCATCGGGGTCCCACGCCCCCCGCTCCTCCAGCGCCTCGGCGGCGTTGCGGCTGAGCACCGGGGCCGCGACCTCGGCGAAGAAGGAGATCACCCGACCCACCCGCGCTGCGAAGAGCCCGACGCCGCCGACGAGCAGCACGTCCACGAGGTCGAGCCGGCGCCAGCGAACGGCCATCGCCGCCACGGTGGCGGCGGCCAGGAGGAAGAACGGCCACGTGGCGGGATCGGCGAGGGAGGGCGGCTGGTACTCCTGGACGTACCGCACGCTGGAGCTCGTCTGGTGGAGCGCCAGGGAGTAGATGCGGACGCCACTGGGGTTGAGGACCACCGCCGCCACGCAGACGGCCGACACCCCGGCGAGCCAGGCCAGGTCGCGCCCGGCCTTGGGCGCCACCCCGACGACCCCCAGCGGCTGCCACCGGTGCACGACCCGGTTCCCCGCCTCGCCGACGAGCGTGGCGGCGAGCACCAGGAACCCGTACGCCACCCCGCCGTGGAGGTTGGCCCACACGACGAACACCGGCACGAGGGCCCAGAGCAGCGCCGGCCGCGGCCGGTCTCGCCACCGCCGGATGACAGCCACGACCACGGCGCCGGCGAGGAAGGTGAACATCTGGGGCCGGGCGGCCCAGAAGTACGACGCCGCCAGCGCGGCCAGGAGGCAGACACCCGCCCGGAGGAGCACCGGACCCCGCGTCGCGGCGTAGAGGACGGCGATGCCGGCCGTGGCGACCAGGGCGACGACGACGGCCAGGAGGGGACCCGACCCGATCCCCCACAGCACCCGGAACAGGACCTGGCTGCCCCAGTCGGTGGCGACCCGGTCGACGAGGGGGCGCGTGTGGGAGAACGGGTCGACGTGGGGGATGCCCTGGTCGAGGATCAGCTCGCCGGTCCGCAGGTGCCACCAGGTGTCGTTGTCGAGCGCCGGTCGCAGCGCGACCAGGAAGACCAGCACGAGCAGCACGGCGAACCCGAGCCGGTCGACCGTGACGCGACGCATCGGACCATCATGGCCCGAACGGGTCGCTCCGCCCGATCGTCGGGCGCCGCCGGGATGCGCTGCTAGAACGCGCCCTCGAGGATCTCGAGCTCGCCACCGAGGATGGCGGCCACGTCGAAGCGGATCCGGGCCGGCCGGACGGGCGAGTCCTCCAGCCAGCGGGCGGCCAGCAGGCGCACCTTCTGGCGCTTGGCGTGGGTGACGGCCTCGGCCGGCGCGCCGTAGGCGGCGGTGGTGCGGGTCTTCACCTCGCAGAAGACGATGGTGCGCTGCCGGCGGACCACCAGGTCGAGCTCGCCCTCGCGACAGCGCCAGTTGCGGTCGAGCACCTCGTAGCCGTTGTCCTCGTACCAGCGGGCGGCCATCGACTCCCCCTCGGCCCCGAGGGCCTGGCGGGCCCTGGTCACGTCGGCTCGCCGTCGGTGCGGCCGAGGCCCGGCCCCTCGGCGAGGCCCTCGGGCGGCAGCGACAGGTCGCCGGGGGTGAGCTCTTCGATGCTCACGTCGCGGAAGGTGACGATGCGGACGTGGGGGACGAACCGCTGCTGGCGGTACATGTCCCACACCCAGGCGTCGCGCAGCTCGAGCACGACGTAGGGCCGGGACTCGACGCCCTCGACCGAGGACTCGACGCGGTTGGCGAGGTACACGCCCCGCTCGGTCTCGACCACGTAGCGGAACATCGAGGCGACGTCGCGGTACTCGCGGTAGAGCTGCAGGCGCAGCTCGGCCTCGTGGGACTCCAGCTCTTCGGCGCTCACGGCCTCTCCCCCGCCGCGTCAGCGGCGGCCGGTGCGCGCGACGGTCAGTCGCGCTTCTCCTTGACCTTCGCTGCCTTCCCGACGCGATCGCGGAGGTAGTACAGCTTGGCCCTGCGGACGTCGCCACGGGTGACGACCTCGATCTTGGAGATGATCGGCGAGTGCAGCGGGAACGTGCGCTCCACGCCGACGCCGAAGCTCACCTTGCGCACGGTGAAGGTCTCGCGCAGGCCGTCGCCCTGGCGGCGGATCACCACGCCCTGGAAGACCTGGACGCGCTCCCGGGAGCCCTCGACCACGCGGACGTGGACCTTGAGGGTGTCGCCCGGCGAGAACTCGGGGACGTCGTCACGAAAGCTCTTCATGTCGACGAGATCGATGGGCGAGGTCATGGCGACGGGCTCCTGCGGGCTGGCGTCTCGAGGAAGACGTTGCAGGATACGTGGCCGGTGGCCCCGGACACAAAGCGCCCGGTGGAGAGATCGCTCACCTCCGCCGGGTCCGGCTCACGGCTCGGGAGGCACCTCGGCGAGCAGCGCCTCGTCGTCGGAGGTCAGCCCGCCCCGGGCGTCGATCAGGTCGGGGCGGTGCTCGAGGGTGCGCCGCAGGGCCTGGGCCCGGCGCCACCGCTCGATGCGGGCGTGGTCGCCCGAGCGCAGCACCTCGGGCACGACGAGGCCGCGGAAGTCGGCCGGCTTCGTGTACTGCGGGTATTCGAGCAGACCGGTGCTGAACGACTCGTCGTCGCCGGACGCGGCGTTGCCCATCACGCCCGGCACCAGCCGGCCGACCGCCTCGAGCACCACCATGGCGGCGACCTCGCCGCCCGCCAGCACGTAGTCGCCCACCGACACCTCGCCGTCGCAGAGGTGGCGCCGGACGCGGTCGTCGACGCCCTCGTAGCGGCCGCACAGCAGCGAGAAGCCCTCTCGCGAGGCCAGCTCGCGTGCGTAGGCCTGGTCGAGGCGGCGACCGCCCGGACCGAGCAGCAGGAGCGGGCGGGGCGGATCGACGGCCTCCACGGTGGCGAAGACGGGCTCGGGCTTGAGCACCATCCCCGCCCCGCCGCCGAAGGGGCTGTCGTCGACGGTGCGGTGGACGTCGGTGGTGACCTCGCGCAGGTCGTGGACCCGCACGTCGAGCAGGCCGGACCGTCGGGCGCGGCCGAGGAGGCTCTCACCGGCGAAGGCCTCGACCATGGCCGGGAAGATGGTCAGCACGTCGATGCGCACGCCCTCACCCTCCCACGGTCGCCGGGCACGACGACGAGCCGCCCGCCAGCAGGACGACCGTCACGACAGGTCGAGCAGGCCGTCGGGCACGTCGACCTGCACGACCTCGGCATCGGTGTGGTCGACCACGAAGCGCAGGGGCACCAAGCCGTCGGACGCCAGCACCAGCAGGTCGCTGGCCGGGTTGGCCTGGACGGCGGTGATCTCCCCGTGGTCGGTGCCGTGCTGGTCGACCACCCGGCGCCCGATGACCTCATGGACCCAGATGGCGTCGGGGTCGTCGTCGGGCAGGGGCTCGGCTCGCAGGACGACCCCGCGCAGCGCATCGGCCCCCTCCCGGCCGACGACGCCGGCGAAGCGCACGATCCACCGGTGCTGGTGGGGCTTGGCGTCGACCACCTCGAGCGGGCCACGGTCGCTGTCGAGCACCGTGCCCGGTGCGAGCCGCTCGGTGCGCTCGGTGATCAGCGACACCACCACGTCGCCCCGCACGCCGTGGGGCTTGTCGATGCGGCCCACCTCGAGCAGGACGGGGTCGTCAGCCATCGGACGCGAGGGTGCCCGCGCCGTCCAGCGCGGGCACCTCGAGGGTCAGCATCTCGTGACGGCGTCCGGCTGACGCCGGATCAGTCGACGAACTCGACGTCGATCTCGGCCTCATCACGGGCCGCGGCCGCCCGCACGACCTGGCGGATCGACTGGGCCACGCGGCCTCGCTTGCCGATGACCCGGCCCATGTCGCCGGGGGCGACGTAGACGTTCAGCGTGAGCCGGCGGCCGCCCTCGTCGACCTCGACCCGCACGGCGTCGGGATCGTCGACGACCGCTCGCACGACGTACTCGCACACCGCCACCGCCGTGGGGGCGGGCGCCTCGTTGGCGTCGTCGCTCGTCACCTCGTCGACGTCGCTCACGATGCCTTGGCGCCCTTGAACTCGTCCCAGGCCCCGGAGATCTTCAGCAGCTTCTCGACGGTCTCGGTGGGCTGGGCGCCCTTGCGCAGCCAGGCCACGGCCTTGTCGTTGTCGACGACGATGGTGGACGGCTCGGTGCGGGGGTTGTAGTGCCCGAGGATCTCGATGAACCGGCCGTTGCGGGGCGACCGCGAATCGGCGGCGACGAGCCGGTAGGTGGGCTGCTTCTTCTTGCCCATCCGCATCAGGCGGAGCTTGACCACGACGTTCTTTCCTCTTCTCGTGCTTCTCGGGTGCGAAGCGGCGACCGGACATGGTGCGTCGCCACCGGGGTGGAGTTCAAGCCGGACGGGCTCGGGGCTCCGGATCTGGGCCGGTCAGCGCCGGCGGGGCAGGTCGTCGGGGCCGATCCCGAGGGCGTCGGGATCGAGGCCCAGGGCCTCGAGGTCGATGCCGTCGAGGTCGGGCAGGCCACCAGGCCCGTCAGGCCCGAGCCCGCCCGTGTCGAGGTTCGGCAGGGTGAGCGGGGCTCCGCCCTTGGGCGTGACCCGCCCGCTGGTGCGACCGCCCTTGGGCGTCACGCGGCCCCCGCCGGCAGCCGGGCGACCGCCGCCCTTGCCCCGCTTGTCCTTGCGGCCCTTCTTCACCTTCTTGGAGCCCAGCCCGCCCATGCGCTTCATGAGCTTCTGCATCTCCTTGAACTGCGTCAGCAGCTGGGAGACGTCTTGGGCCTGGGTGCCCGAGCCGGCGGCGATGCGGGCCCGGCGGGAGGCGTCGATGCGGTCGGGGTGGCGGCGCTCCTCGACCGTCATCGAGTAGATCATCGCCTCGACCTTGGCCAGCTCGCGGTCGTCGATCTCCTGGTCGCGCAGCTCCTTGGGCACACCCGGCAGCATCTTCACCAGGCCCGACAGCGGGCCCATCTTCTTGACCTGCTGCATCTGGTCGAGGAAGTCCTCGAGGGTGAACTGGCCCTCGAGGAGCTTGGCGGCGGCCTCCTCGGCCTCCTCCTTCTCGTAGACCTCCTCGGCCTTCTCGATCAGGGTGAG
>JAXLRI010000022.1:0-57963 GCA_046331175.1 Acidimicrobiales bacterium | reverse complement strand
AACCCCACGTCGATCCTCGGCGGCGTGCTGGCGGTCGCCGCGTGTGCGTTCCTGGCCGCGGTGTTCCTCGCCCACGACGCCCACCGCGAGGACGACCCCGTCCTCGTGCGCCTGTTCACCCGGCACTCGATCACCGCCGGCATCCTCGTCGGCGCCATCGCCCTCGTCGGCGTGTTCGTCCTGCGGTCCGACGCGCCGTACCTGTTCGAGGGGCTCACCCACAAGGCCCTGCCGCTGGTCGTGCTGTCGGGCGTGGGCGGCATCGGCGCCATGGTGCTCGTGCAGCGGGGCCGCAGCGGCCTGGCCCGGCTCTTCGCCGCCGGCGCGGTGGCCATGGTGGTGTGGGGCTGGGGCCTCGCCCAGGAGCCCTACATCCTCCCGGAGTGGCTCACCATCAACCAGGCCGCGTCGCCCAGCGCCACGCTCTGGTCGGTGCTGGTCGTGCTCGGCGTCGCCGTCGTGCTGGTCGTGCCGTCGCTGTACTTCCTCTACCGGCTCGACCAGCAGTCGCTGCTCGAGCTCGACGACCTCGACGAGCTGGCTCGCGAGAACGCCGGCTGACCGGTCGGCATGCTCGCCGCCGTCCCGTAGCCTCCTGACGGGTGGCGACGGCGCCGCCGGACGGCCGAGGTGCGGCCGGTGACGAGGAGGACGACATGGCGCGATGCAAGGTCGGGGTCCAGCTGTGGCCCCAGCACACGACGGTGCTCGGCCTGCGCGAGGCGTGGAAGGCCGCCGACGACCTGGGCGTCGACAGCATCTGGGTGTGGGACCACTTCTTCCCGCTGACCGGTTCGCCCGAGGGGACCCACTTCGAGGGGTGGACGCTGCTCGCCGCCATGGCCGCCGACACCAGCCACGCGCAGATCGGCACGCTCGTCACCTGCAGCTCCTACCGCAACCCCGAGCTGCTGGCCGACATGGCCCGCACCGTCGACCACATCAGCGGCGGCCGGGCGTACCTCGGCATCGGGTCGGGCTGGTTCGAGCGCGACTACGACGAGTACGGCTACGAGTTCGGCACCGCCGGCTCGCGGCTGCGCGACTTCGAGGTCGCCCTCGGTCGCATCAAGGCCCGCCGCGAGCAGCTGACCCCGCCGCCGGTGGGCGACCTGCCGGTGCTCATCGGTGGATCGGGCGAGAAGGTGACCCTGCGGCTGGTCGCCGAGCACGCCGACGCCTGGAACGCCTTCGGTCCGGCCGACAGCTGGGCCCAGAAGAACGCCGTGCTCGACGAGTGGTGCGCGAAGGTCGGCCGCGACCCGGGCGCCATCGAGCGCACCGCTTCGATCCTCGACCCGGCCCAGATCGAGACCCTCGACGAGTTCGTCATCGCCGGCGCCGACCACATCATCCTCGGGATGGGCGACCCCTTCGACCTCGACCCGCTGCAGCGCCTGCTCGACCTCGCCCGCGGGTAGCCCGCGCCCCGGCTCGACCGGCCGGCTCAGGCCGGCAGGTCGATGCCGAGGGTGCGGCAGGTGGGCGAGACCGGCACGGTGGCCGGATCGGGCGACGTGCGCAGCACGACGTCGGCCAGCGGCGAGGCCACGCCGTACCAGCGCCTCTCGTCACGGTGGTGGTGCAGCAGGTGCCGCCGGCGCAGCGCCTTGAGGACCCGACCGCGTGGCTTGTAGGCGGCGTGGATCAGGTAGTGCGCCCACTCGTAGGTGAGCAGGGCGGTGATGGCGAACACGCCGACCGTGAGGCGCGGCCCGGCGTCGCGCAGGACGATCACCGTGGGAACCGCCACCGCGATGGCGAGGTAGGCGAGGTTGCGGGTGGTGTCGGGCAGCGACTTGGCCGGGTTCTCGGGGTCGAGGTGGTGAGCCCGGTGGTTGCGGGCCACGCCGAGGTAGCGGGTGCGCCCGGCGATGGTGTGCGGCCGGCTGTGCAGCACGACGGCGTGGGCGAACCACTCGAAGAACGGGTAGCCGGCCAGCAGCACGGCGAGCACGACGAGGTCGAGCACGCTCCAGTCGCCGAAGGCGGCTCGGGCGACGAGCAGCACGCCGAGGATGGCGACCATCGTGCGGGTGGCGAGGCCGCCGAGGAACACGCCGACGTGGGAGCGCAGCGGCGCGCCGGGCGGGAGGCGGCGGGTGACGCCGACGTCGACCCGGTCGAGCGGGGTGCCGGCGATGGCCGCCGGGTCGACCGAGGCGGGGTCGATCGGCGGTGGGCCGTCGGCCGCGGCGGCGGCGCCGGTGGCCGGGCGAGCGGCAGGATCGGCGGCGTCGGCTCCCACCGCGGCAGTCTCGCACAGCGGCTCGGCCGGCGACGGGGGACGCCGGCGGCCCCCCTTGCGCCGAGCGAACAGGCGTTCGATACTGGGCCCATGGCTGTTCGGGGTGCCGAGGCACGGCTCGACGAGGCACGGCTCGACGAGGCGCCGGTCGGCGCGCCGCGGGTGGTACCTCGGGGCGACGCCGCCGCCCTGGCCGAGGCCATGGCCCGCACCCGGCCGGTGAGCCTCGCCCGCGAGCACACCCTGCCGGTGGTCGAGGCCCTCCAGGACCTGGTCCCCGGGGCCGCCCTGGCCCGGGGGTCGACCGTGGGGGTGGTGGGCACCTCGCTCGCCCTGGCCCTGGCGGCCGGCCCGTCCCGGGCCGGGTCGTGGGTGGCCCTGGTCGGGTTGCCCTGGCTGGGGCTCGGTGCGGTGGCCGGCCTGGGCCTGGCCCTCGAGCGGGTGGCGGTGGTGGCCCCACCCGAGCCGTCGTCGTGGGCCACCGTCACCGCCGCCCTGGTGGGGGCCTTCGACCTGGTGGTGGTGGCCGAACCGGCCCGGGTCGGCGCCGCCGACGCCCGCCGGCTGGCCGCCCGGGCCCGCGAGCGCGGCACCGTGCTGGTCCGGGTGCTGCCGTCGCCGGCGGTGCCCGGGCCGGCGGTCGCCGGGGGCTCGACCGGTGCCGGCCGCCTGGAGGTCGACCTGCGCCTCGCCGTCACCGCCACCCGGTGGGAGGGGCTGGGCCACGGGCACGGCCACCTGCGGGCCCGCCGGGTCCGGGTGGAGGCCACCGGCCGTCGCCGGGCCGCCCGTCCCCGCACCGCCGACCTGTGGCTGCCGGCCGTCGACGGCACCGTCCGGGCGGTGGTCGGGTCGGGCCCCGGTCGATCGAGCGGTCGGTCGGCCGACCGGGGGAGCGATCGGGGGAGCGACGCCGCCGATCGCAGGCCGTCCCTGCGGGTGGTGGGTGGTGCCGCCCCGCCCCGGGCCGACCAGCGTCGGGTCGGGTGAGCTCGGTGGCCGGCTCGTCGCGCCCGTCGTCGTCGGGCTCGTCGTCATCCGGTTCGTCATCCGGTTCGTCGTCGGCGGGCACGGCGGTGCGGACGCTGGTGGTGTGGTGCTCCGACTGGCCGGTGGTGGCGGCGGGGGCCGGTCCCGACGAGCCGGCGGTGGTGCTCGTGGCCAACCGGGTGGTGGCCGCCTCGCCGGCGGCCCGGGCCGAGGGTGTGCGGACGGGCCACCGCCGCCGTGAGGCCCAGGGCCGCTGCCCCGAGCTGGTCGTGCTCGAGCGCGACCTCGACCGCGAGGGGCGGGCCTTCGAGGCGGTGGCCCGGGCGGTCGAGGCGCGCACCCCGCGCCTGGAGGTGGCCGAGCCCGGTGCCTGCGCCTTCGCCACCCGCGGCCCGTCGCGCTACTTCGGTGGCGACCACGCCCTGGCGCGCGGACTGGTCGCCGACGTCGACACCGTCCTGGCCGAGCGGGGCTGGCCCGGCCACGTCCGGGTGGGGGTGGCCGACGGGCCCTTCGCCGCCGCCCTGGCCGCCCGGGCCGGGACCGAGCCGGGCGAGCCCCCCGGTGCGCCCCGCGTGGTGCCGGTGGGCGCCAGCCCCGCCTTCCTCGCCCCGCTGCCCGTCACCGCTCTCGAGCGGCCGGCGCTGGCCGACGTCCTCGTGCGGCTCGGCCTGCGCACCCTAGGGGCCTTCGCCGCCCTCGACCCCGCCGACGTCGTGGCCCGCTTCGGGGCCGACGGCGCCCTCGCCCACCGCCTGGCCGCCGGCCTCGACGAGCGGCCGCCGGCCACCACCGACCCGCCGCCCGACCTCGTGGTCCAGGCCGAGCTCGACCCGCCCGCCGAGCGGGTCGACACCGCCGCCTTCGCCGCCAAGGCCCTCGCCGACGAGCTGGGCGCCCGCCTCGACGCCCGGGGCCTGGCGTGCTCCCGCCTGGTCGTGCGGGCCGAGACCGACCACGGCGAGGTCCACCAGCGGGCGTGGCGCCACGAGGGGGCGCTGGGGCCGGCGGCGGTGGCCGACCGGGTGCGCTGGCAGCTCGACGGCTGGCTCAACGGCCCCGCCGCCGACCGGCCCACCGCTGGCATCACCCTCCTGCGGCTCGCACCCGACGAGGTCACCGGGGCCACCGGCCGCCAGCTCGGCTTCTGGGGTGGCGAGGCGGCCGCCGCCGACCGGGCCGGCCGAGCCCTGGCCCGGGTGCAGGGCCTGCTCGGGCCCGATGCCGTCACCGTGCCCCAGTGGCAGGGCGGGCGGGGGCCGGCCGAGCAGCTGGTGCTGGTGCCGGTGCACGCCGTCGACCTCGGCGGCGACCGGCCTGCCACTCGCCCCGAGTCGGTGCCCGCGCCCTGGCCCGGTCGTCTGCCCGACCCGGCTCCCGCGGTGGTGCCCCCCGACCCGGTCCCCGCCGAGGTGGTCGACGCCGACGGGGCGCCGGTGCGGGTGGGGGGCCGGGGCCTGGCCAGCGCCGCCCCCCACCGGGTCGCTCTGGGGGGTCGACCGTCGCTCGCCGTGGTGGCCTGGGCCGGGCCGTGGCCGAGCGACGAGCGGTGGTGGGACGGCGAGCGGCACCGGCGCCGGGCCCGTCTCCAGGTGGTGCTCGACGACGGCTCGGCCCACCTCCTCGCCGTCGAGGGAGGCGCCTGGTGGCTCGAGGCCACCTACGACTAGTGACCTGAGTCGGGAGTTCATGGTCAGTTAGGAATTTTCGGGTTGAGGCCTGCGTTCCCGTGGTCGTCATGGACGACGATGGGAGCCGGATATGGGACACAGGGGCACGCCGAAACCAGCGTTGGTGCTGAGCGACGACGAGCGCGAGACGTTGGAGCGTTGGGCACGCCGGCCCACCTCGGCGCAGTCGCTCGCCATGAGGTGCCGGATCGTGTTGGCCTGCGCGGAGGATCTGCCCAACACCGAGGTCGCGGAGCGCCTCGGCGTCAGCCGGGCGACGGTCGGCAAGTGGCGAGCCCGGTTCGTGGAGCGCCGCCTCGACGGCCTCCACGACGACCCGCGTCCGGGAGGGCCCCGCAAGATCACCGACGAAGACGTCGAACGGATCATCGTCAAGACGCTCGAGGAGACCCCCCGTGACGCGACCCACTGGTCGACGCGGTCGATGGCCCAAGCAACGGGCATGTCGCAATCTGCAGTGTCGAGGATCTGGCGGGCGTTCGCGCTCAAGCCGCACCTCGTCGACGACTTCAAGCTGTCACCGGATCCGCTGTTCATCGACAAGGTCCGCGATGTCGTGGGCCTCTACCTGAACCCACCTGATGCGGCCGTCGTGTTGTGCGTCGATGAGAAGACCCAGGTCCAAGCCCTCGACCGCACCGCCCCGGTGTTGCCGCTGATCCCGGGCACGCCCGAGCGGCGCACCCACGACTACAAGCGCAACGGCACCACCAACCTCTACGCCGCGCTCGATGTCGCGTCCGGGAACGTGATCGCCGATCTCACGCCACGGCACCGTTCCGAGGAGTTCCGCCGCTTCTTGAACCTGATCGACAAGTCCGTACCCGAGGGCCTCGACGTGCACATCGTGTTGGACAACCAGTCCACCCACAAGACCCCGTCGATCCAACGCTGGCTGGTCCGCCACCCCCGGTTCCACCTCCACTTCACGCCGACCTACAGCTCATGGCTCAACCTCGTCGAGCGCTGGTTCGCCGAGCTGACCAACAAGTGGCTACGCCGCGGCACCCATCACTCGGTCCGCGACCTCACCGCGTCGATCCGCACCTGGATCACCAACTGGAACGACGACCCCAAGCCATTCGTCTGGCACAAGAGCGCCGACGAGATCCTCGACAGCCTTGCCAACTACTGCCAACGGATCTCCGACTCAGGTCACTAGCCGATGGGCGCTCATCGTCTCCTCATGGTCCGCTCGTCACCGCCTCACCTCGTCGGGGTGGGGTGGTCACCAGCCCACGGGCGGACCGGACGGCCCGTCCACGACCGGGGAGGCCCCATGGCGCGGCGTGCGCGACCTGTTCGAGGCGATCGAGGCGCTCGACGTCCGGCGCAGCACGGCTGGGCCCACCTCCTGGCGAGCCTCGTCGTCCTCGGTGCCGCCCTCGGGTGCGTCGTCGGGCCGCCGCCCCCGCCGCCACCGCCCTCGTGCGACGGCATCACCGTCGACCCGGGGCCGGGTGCCGCCGCTGCCTTCGCCGACGCGCTGGGCCGGGCGTCGGCCGCGCCGTCGCCGTCGGTCATCGGCCCGGCCGGTCGACCGCAGGGCCGGGTCCACCTCGGGGCCGGCGCCTACGACCTCGCCCCCGTGGTCGTGCCCTCCGACGTCCGCATCGAGATCGATCCGGGCGCGACCGTCCGCGTCGTTCGGGGGACGAGGCTGAACGCGACCACCGACTGGGGGCTGTTCACGTTGGGCTCCGATGCCGGCCCGACCACCAACACGACGATCGTGGCCGGCGACGGGTGCGGCGGTCCCGGTCGGCCGACGGCCGCCAACAAGCCGGCCACGACCGCCTTCCGCGGGAACGATCCCGCCGCCGGGGGGATGGCCAACCAGCCGGTGCCAGCCGCCGCCGGGTGGGACACCACCGCGCTGTGGGTGCTCGACCTCGACCCGGCCGCGACCGGCGTCGGGGTGCAGGTGACGGGCTTCCACGTCCGCTGGGCCCTCGACGTCGAGCTCGGCGACGTGCTCACGATCCAGAACGCCAGCCGGCAGCCCACGGGGATCGGCCCGGTGCCCGGGGCGACCAGCCGCACCGTGGCGATGATGTTCGACCCCCTCGACGGGTCGGCCTTCACGCCGCTGGTGGCCGACCAGCGCCTGCCGCAACGGGTCGTGGTGCACGACCACTACAACATCCTGTCGCCGTCGGGTCAGGGCCCCAACCAGATCCGGGCCTGCCGCGACTGCACGTTCACCCACGTCTTCTCCCACGGCGGGGTGGCGCTGCGGGTCGAGACCGACGGCATCCGCACCGTCGGCGCCGACTGCTCGGCGACGGGACCCGACGGCCAGGGGTTCCGCGAGTTCGCCATCGTCGACGGGCTGCGAGCCCGCGACGTCCAGGCCATCGACGCCAACCGGGTCGTGATGTTCACGCCGCACTGCCTGCCCAACGGCACCGCGACGGTCGACAACGTGCGCGGGTGGGATGTGGGCGAGCTCGTGGCGATCGTGCCGCACCAGGTCGACGGGCCGGCCGGTGGCTTCCGGTCGGTGGTCGTGTCCGATGTGGCCGGGTGCGGGGGCGTCGCCGCCCAGCAGCCCTACCCGGCCCAGGACAGCTACCTGCTGGGCCCGTCGCGGGCGGCGGTCCTGGTGACGGCGTCGTACGGATCGCTGGCGGGCCCCCTGGCGTGGCCCGCCCCACCCGCACCCGGTGGGCTGACCGACGGCGTGCTGCCGACGGTCGGCGGGTTCGCCCTCACCCACCCGACGGGGTGCCCGCGCTAGGTCTGCCCGACGGTCGGCCCGTGAGGCCCTGCTCGTGGCAGGCTCCGGTGATGGGGAGCCTGGTGGTGGCGCTGCGGGCCGGACGGGATGTCGATGCCGCGGCCCGGCGCTCGCTGGCCGAGGGCGTGACCCGCTGGTGGATGCGCGAGGCAGCCCGGCGCCTGCCCACCTCGGCCGTCACGGTGCTGGCCGCCGACCGCGACCAGCGCCCGATCCGGGGCGGTGACGACCCGGCGGTGGCGCCGCTGGTCGACGTGGTGGTCGTGGCTGTGGGGGTGATCGACCCCACCGGGCCCGCCACCGCCGGCGAGCAGCGCGGCTGGGCGACGGCGATCGCCGATGCCGGTGCATGGGGCGCCACCCAGGTCGGCGCCTGGCACGGGCGGGCCTTCGTGCGGATCGGCGATCTGGTGGGTGGGCCGCTCGGCTCGCCGGCCGACGGCGTCGAGCAGGTGTCGCTGATGGCCCGGTCACCCGCCCTCGACCACGACGCCTTCGTCGAGCACTGGACCGAGCGCCACACGCCGCTGGCGCGCCGGCACCACATCGGCCTGTCCCGCTACGTGCAGCACGTGGTCGACGGCCTGGTCGACCTGGGCGACCTTCCCGGCCTGCCGCTGCCGGCGTGGCCCGACCACGAGGTGGACGGCGTGGCCGAGCTGCAGTTCGCCACCGAGGCCGACTTCGCCGAGCGCTTCTTCGACTCCGACGAGGGGGCGGCGGCGATCATGGCCGACGTCGACCGCTTCCTCGACCTGAGCCGCACCCGCGGCGCCCTCGTCACCCCCACCGTCGTGGCCGCCGGCTGAGCCGCGGCCTCGACGGGCTGCCAGGTCGTCGGGCTGCCAGGTCGTCGGGCTTGCCCGTCGCGACGACGGGCCGGGCTCGCGCCCGTTCGTCGCCGGTTGCGGTCGTCCACGTGCGCCCACGGCCGGGTGGCGTCGATCCGGGCGAGGGGCTGGTGGTCGGGTGTGACGTGTTCCACGTGATGTCGGTGGATCGATGCTGGTGGGGGTGCTAGTCTCGAACACATGTACCCATCCGAACCGGACGCCGGTGGCGCGGTTGACGCCGCTGCTGAAGCGGCGGCGTGCTGGCGGCCCCGGGCTGCCGAGCGCGGCGTCGGGACCCTGCGCCAGGTGAGGCTCGGGTGACCTCCATCGGTCCGACCCCCGAAGAGGTCGAGCTGCGGGAGCTGTCGGTGCAGCTGCGGGCGGTGCAGTCCCAGATCGCCCAGCTCCAGGCCCGGTCGGTGCAGCTGGTGGCCCGCGTCGACGAGCTCAGCGCCCAGGGGTTGACCGACACGTTGTCGACCTCTGCGTGGTTGGCGTGGACGGCGGGGTTGACCACCGGTGAGGCCCGCCGCCAGGTGGTGTTGGCCCGGCGGCTCCCCGAGCTGCCCAAGCTCACCGCGGTGTTCGAAGCGGGTGAGGTCTCTGAGGGGGTGGCGGCGACGCTGGTGAAGGTCGCGACCCCCGCCAACGAGGCCGTGCTGCTGCAGGCTGCGGAGGCGGCGACGGGCCCGCAGCTGTCCCGGTTGGTCGCCGAGTACAAGCCGCTGCAACCCAAGGCCCCCGCCGCGGGTCGGGATCCGTCCGAGGAGTACCTGGATGGCCACGTCGACGAGTTCGGCATGTACGAGGCCCACATCCGCACCCGCGCCGAGGACGGCGCGGTGTTCGAAGCCGCCATCGACGCCTACCTCGACGCCGACCGCGAAGACACCCGTGCAGGTGATGGCGGCGAGCCGATGACCCGGGTCGAGGCGCTCATCGCGATGGCCACCGATCACCTCGCCGGGCTCGCGTCGGCACCCAACGTCATCCCGCAGCGGTTCCAGGTCATCGTCCGCGTCGACGAAGCCGCCCTGCACCCCGAGCTGGATGATCTGGCCCGCGCCGAGGCGTGCATCGCTTCGACGTGTTCGCTGGACCCCAACGTGGCTCGTGAGCTGGCCTGTGACGCCGGGATCGCCGCGCTGGTCGAGCGTGACGGGGTGCCGGTCCAGGTGACGTCACCGACCCGGTTCGCGACCCCCGCCCAGCTGGTGGCCCTGTTCGCCCGGGACCGCTGCTGCCAGTACCCGGGCTGTGGGCGCACCAAACGCCTGATCGCCCACCACGCCACCCCCCACCCCGTCGGACCCACCCACATCGACAACCTCGTGCTGTTGTGCCGCAAGCACCACCGCAAGGTCCACCAGAAGGGCTGGTCCACCCGCTGGGAGCACCGCGGCACCAAACGGCTCCTGGTCGTGGTCACCCCCGACGGCAGCATCATCGAACCGCCCGCACCACCCGGCGGGCCACCACCCGAACCGCCACCACCGGGCCGGCGCCGCACCGGCACCGGCGAACGCCTCACCCCCTGGGCCCGCGACTGCTTCTACGGCGCCTGGATCCAAGCCGACCAGCGCGGCCTCGACGAAGCCGCCCTCGACGAAGCCGCCGCGACCGAGGCCGCCGCGGCGGTGGGCCCGGTCGACGATGGGAGCAGCGCCGAGGCCGACGTCGCCGACGTCGTCGCCGCCACGGAAGTCGTCGCCGCTGCGACGACCAGAGACGGCCGCCCTGCAGCGCTGGCGACGTCACGACCGCGGCCTGATCGCGCGGGCGAGGGACCTGGGCCGCGGGCCGCGGGTCAGGGCGACGGTGGCGTGGTGTCGCCCGGTGTGCTCGACGGCGGCTGGTCGGCCGACCCGCTCGGGGCCGGGTCCGGGTCCGGGCCCGGCGCACCCTGCCCCGGCGCACCTTGGCCCGGAGCACCAGCCGGGGGGCACCCGGGTCCGGGTCCACCGGGTCCACCGGGCCCACCGGGTCCGGCCTGGCCGGCGGGCGGCGCGGGGCGGAGGTCGCGGCAGGCGTCGTCGGCGGCGCGGAGGGTGTCGGGGTCAGGTCGGGCGGTGGCGTCGGGAGCCGGTGGCTGCTCCCCGGGCGCGGGCGGGGCGGGGATCGTCACGCCGTGGGACGCCATGCACTCGCGCCACGCCTGCTGCTTCGCCTCGACCTCGGGGTCCGGAGCGGGCGGGGCCGGCAGCTGGTCCTTGCAGGCCTCCGACGCGGCGCGGAAGGTCTCCTGGTCGACGCCGGCCGGGAGCTGCGGGCCCCCTCCCGAGCCGTTCGCGGCCGCGGGTCGTCCGGTGCCGGCGGGCGGTTGCCCGGGCGCGTTGCCGGTGCCGGCGGGCGGTTGCCCGGGCGCGTTGCCGGAGCCATTGCCAGTGCCAGTGGGCGGCTGGCCGCTGGCGGGCGGCTGTGGTGGTCGGGGCCGTTCCTGATCTCGACCCTGGCCCTGGTTCTGGCCCGGCTGCTGGCCCTGGCGCTGCTGGCTCTGGTTCTGCTGGCCGTGAGGCCGTGGTGGGCGCGGCCCGCCGGGACGCAGATCGGGCACGTCGACGCCGTGGGAGGCCATGCACTGCCGCCACGCGCTCAGGTCGGGCGGGCTCCCGCCGCCGGGGCCGCTCGGGACGGTGGTGGCGGGAGGGCTGGCCTCGGGTGTGGCCGGAGCGGTCGGGGTCGGCGCGCCGTCCGTCGCCGGTGGGGCGGTGGAGGTGGTCGGCACGTCGGTGGCGGCGGGTCCGGCCGTGGTGTCGGGCGTCGCCGTCGTGGTGGTGCCCTCGTCGCGGGGGAGGGCGATCACGGCGGCCGGCACGGCCAGGACGCCGGCGGCCACGGCGGTGGCGAGCGCGACGGTTCGCAGCTTCGAGGGCATCCGGTTCCTCCCCGGCGACGGCTCGGTCGCCGTCACCCTCCCAGATCCGGCCTGTGAGGCACCTGAGGCCGCCGATCCCGTCGTCGGTCCCGGCCGCCGGTCGTCGGTCCGGCTGTCGCTCGTCGGTCGTCGGTCCGGCTGTCGCTCGTCGGTCGTCGGTCCCGGTCGCCGGTCCGTCGTCGGTCCGGTGGCGGTCGCGCCCCCGGCTCCCCGGTCGCCGCACGATCCGCGGCGTCGACCGTTCTCAGCGGGCCCTCAGGTCGGCGCACCATGATGGCGGGGTGCGCATCCTGATCGTGGAGGACGAGGAGCGCCTCGCCGACGCCCTGCGCCGCGGCCTCGAGGCCGAGGGCTTCGAGGTCGACGTCACCCACGACGGCAGCGACGGCCTGTGGCGAGCCCGCGAGGGTTCCTACGCCGCCATCGTGCTCGACATCCTCCTGCCGGGCACCAACGGCTACGAGGTCTGCCGCACGCTGCGGGCCGACGGCGTCTGGACGCCGATCCTCATGCTCACCGCCAAGCAGGGCGAGCTCGACGAGGTCGAGGCCTTCGAGCTCGGTGCCGACGACTTCCTCACCAAGCCCTTCTCCTTCCCGGTGCTCGTGGCCCGCCTGCGCTCGTTGGCCCGCCGTGGGAGCGGTCCCCGCCCGGACCGCCTCCACGTCGACGACCTGGTGCTCGACCCCCGGGGCCGCACCTGTGCCCGCGGCACCGTCGGCATCGACCTCACGCCCCGCGAGTTCGCCGTGCTCGAGGCGCTGATGCGCCGGCCCGGTGAGGTGCTGACCAAGGCCGAGCTGCTCGACGGGGTCTGGGGCCTCGACTTCGCGGGTGACCCCAACGTGGTCGAGGTCTACATCGGGTACCTCCGCCGCAAGGTCGATCGCCCCTTCGACCAGGCGTCCATCCAGACGGTGCGCGGCGTCGGCTACCGCATCGCGCCGAGCGCGGCGCTCCATGCCTGAGGTCGGGCCGGCCGAGCCGCCGTCGCCCGGACCACCTGCTTCGCCCGCACACGCGGCAGCGCCGGCGCCGTCGGCGTTGCACGCATCGCGCCGGCGGCGGTGGTTCGGCTCGGTGCGCCTGCGCGCCACGATCGCGGTGGCGGCACTGTTCGCGGTGGCGCTCGCCCTCGGTGTGGCCGGCTTCGTCCACCTCGTGCGCGACCGCCTGGTCGACGAGGTCCACGCCGCCGACCGGGCGGCCCTCGAGCACCTGGCGCGCGACCTGCAGGGCACCACGACGCTGCCGGCCGTGCTGCCCGTGCCGGCCGATCGGCCGAGCGCGCAGCTGCAGGTGGTGACGCCCGACGGCGAGGTGCTGGCCGCCTCCGCCTCGTTGGCCGGCTCGCCCTCGCTGTTGCCGACCGACCAGCTCGGCCCGGCCGCCGGTACCGCCGCCGCCGGCGTCACTCCCGGCTCTCGGACCACCGGCGTCCCCGGCCCGGCCACCGCCGGTGCCCCCGCTGCCCGCCTGCCCGGTCCTGCCGCTCCTGCCGCCCCTGCCGCCCCTGCCGCTCCGTCCGGTCCCGCTGCCCCATCCGGTCCGTCTGGTCCCACTGGTCCCGTGGGTCCGTCCGGGCCCGTGGGTCCGTCTGGTCCCGCGGGGCCGTCCGGCCCCCTGGGGCGCGCCGGGGCCCCAGCCGCTCGACCGACCGGGACCGCGCCGCCCCCGCCGGTCGCCGGCGTCGAGGACGTCCAGCGGGGCGCCGACCTGCCCGGGCAGCCAGCGCCGGGGTCGGACTGGGCCCTGACGTCGGTCCGCACCCTCAGCCCCTACGGCCCGGTCACCCTGGTGGCGGCCACGCCCCTCGACGACGTGCAGGCCGGGCTGACCGAGCTGACCCGGGCCCTGGTGGTGGCCATCCCCCTGCTCGTGGCCCTCATCGCCCTCATGGCCTGGGTGCTCGTGGGGCGGGCGCTGCAGCCGGTGCACGCCATCACCGAGCAGGCCGACCGCATCACCACCGCCAACCTCCACGAGCGGGTGCCGATGCCGGGTGGCGACGACGAGATCACCCACCTCGCCCGCACGATGAACGCCATGCTCGGCCGCCTCGAGGCGTCCACTGCCCGCCAACGCCGCTTCGTGTCGGACGCCTCCCACGAGCTGCGCAGCCCGGTGGCCTCGATCCGGACCGAGATGGAGGTCGCCCTGCTGCACCCCGACCGGGCCGACTGGCCGGCCGTGGCCCGCAACGTCCTGGCCGAGGACGAGCGCCTCGACCGCATCGTGACCGACCTGCTGCTCCTCGCCCGCCTCGACGAGGGATCCGGCCCGGCCCGCCCGACCGTCGAGCTCGACCTCGACGAGCTGGTGCGGACCGAGGCCACCCGGACCCGGCGGGTGCCCGTCGACGTCTCGGCGGTCGGCCCGGCCAAGGTCGCCGGTCGGCCCGAGGAGCTGACCCGCCTGGTGGGCCACCTCCTCGACAACGCCGCCCGCCACGCCCGGCAGCAGGTGGTCGTCGGGGTCGGCGTCGTCGGGTCCCAGGCCGTGCTCACCGTCGACGACGACGGCGAGGGCATCCCGCCCGCCCGCCGGGCCGAGGTGTTCGCCCGCTTCGGCCGGCTCGAGGAGGCCCGGGCCCGCGACACCGGCGGCGCCGGCCTCGGCCTGGCGGTGGTGCGCCGCATCGTGCTGGCCCACGGCGGCCAGGTCGGCGTCGACGATGCGCCCCTCGGCGGCGCCCGCTTCGTCGTGTCGTTGCCGGTCCTCTCGTCGACCTGAGGCGTCGCCCCAGCGCGACCAGGTCGTGGGCAACCCATGTCGTGTCGGTGGGGTCGGGCCTGTGAGACTCCACCGGTGGACGGGTTGGAGATCCTCGCCGTGGTGGCGGCCGGCATGGGCGCCGGCTTCGTCAACGCCGTCGTGGGCTCGGGCAGCCTCATCACCTTCCCGACCCTCCTGGCCGTCGGCTACGCCCCGGTGACCGCCAACGTGTCGAACAACATCGGCCTCGTCCCCGGGTCGATCACCGGCGCGTGGGGCTTCCGGCGCGAGCTCGAGGGTCAGGGCACGCGGGTCCGCTCCCTGGCGGTCGGCTCGGCGTCGGGTGCGCTGATGGGCGCCTACCTGCTCCTGCGGTTGCCGGCGGCCGTGTTCGACAAGGTCGTCCCGATCCTGGTGCTGCTGGCCGTGGCGCTGATGATCGTGCAGCCCCGCCTCGCCCGGTTCGTGGCGTCGCGCCGCAAGGAGGGCGCACGCGAGGTCGGCTTCGTGCCGGTGGCGCTGGTGTTCCTGGCCGGCTGCTACGGCGGCTACTTCGGGGCCGCCCAGGGGATCATCCTGCTGGCCATCCTCGGCGTGTTCCTGCCCGACGACCTGACCCGCTCCAACGCCGTCAAGAACGTGCTCGCCGGGCTGGTGAACGCCGTGGCCGCGGTCTTCTTCGTGCTCTTCGCCGACGTGGCCTGGGAGGCGGTGGCGGCGGTGGCCGCCGGAGCCGTGGTCGGCGGTTGGCTCGGGGCCAAGGTCGGCCGGCGCATCCCGCCGATCGTGCTGCGCGTCCTCGTGGTGGTGATCGGCCTGTTCGTGGCCATCCGGCTCCTGCTGCGGTAGGTCGCGGGTCCCCGGGGGCGGTCGCCGTCGTCGGTACGCTCCCGCCACCGGCCGGCTCTCGATGAAGGGGCATGCGACGACCGTGGAGCGCGACGACGCCATCGCCATCGCCGAGGGCCTGCTCACCCGCATCTCGCCCGACCAGGCGCTGGTCGTCGTGCCGGACCGCATCCGCGAGACCCCTGACCTGTTCGAGCTCGACTACGACACCGAGGCCTTCGTCCGCACCGGTGACCGGTCCCAATCCCTCGTGGGGGCGGGCAGCGTGATCGTCGACCGGCGCGACGGGGCGGTCGTGCGCACCGGGAACCTGTTCGACGACGATGGCGCCGAGGCCGAGATCCTGCGCCGTCACGCCGCGACCCCGGCCCCCGAGCAGCTGTCCGCCGCCGCCGACCGGCTGTGGGTGCGCCTGCCGTGGACGGTGTCCCGGTGGCTCACCTTCCCCGGCCGGGTCCTCGCCGACGGCCGCTACCTCGCCTCCTACGGGCCCGCCGGGGTGGCCCTGCCGTTGGCCGCGCTGGTCGTCGGCCTGATCCTCGGGGCCCGGCCGTGGACCGACGACGTCTTCACCTACACGCAGTCGATCGGCATCATCGGCGCGCTGCTGGGCCTCGGTGTGCTCGGCGGGGCGCTCGGCACCTGGGCGACCCTGGGCTACGCCGTGGGCGAGCTCGTGCTGGCCCGGACGCCACCGCTCGGCGCGCTGCTCACCCCTGGGCTCGAGGGCCGCCTCCGCTTCATGTGGCCGGGCTGGCTGGCGTCCTACCTGATCCTCCTGCTGGTCGTGGCGGCGGCCCCCGTCCTCGCCGACGGCGCTCGCCAGGCGGTGCGCCGCCGGCTGGCGCGCCTGCCCGACACCGGCGGCGTGGTCGGCGACGTGGCGTTCGTCGCCGCCACCTCGGCGCTCGTGTGGGTGTGGTGCCTGTCGACCAGCTACCTCATCCGGGCCGTGTTCGTGTCCCGCGACGCCGCGCCACAGCTCGAGGCGGTCACGACGGTCCAGCTGCGCACCAGCGGCCTGGTGCTGCTCGCCCTCCTCGCCGCTGCCGGCCGGGTCGCCCTCGAACGGGTGGGGGCCGCCCACCCGGTGGTGCCGCGCACATGGGCGGCGATCGTGCCGCCCCCGCTGCCGCAGTACCCGGCCCCGGTGGCGGCCGTCGGCCTGGTCGTCCTCGCCTACCTGCAGACCGTCGTCCTGAGCGGCCTCATCGTCGGTTGGGCCCAGTTCCTCGGCGTGCTCGTGGCACTGGCGGCCGGTCTGCTGCTCGGCCGGCTGCTCCTGCCCTCCACCGGGTGGGCCCGCTCGGTGCGGCGCGTGCCCGTGTTGGTCCGGTTCGTCGCCGTCGTGGGGATGGCGATGCTGGCCGCCTACCCCTTCGTCGCTCGGGCCTACGAGCCTGGCAACGAGCCGAAGGACTTCCTCCCGCTGCTCGTCGGGATCGTGGTCAGCGCCGTGGCCGCCGGGGTGCTGCTGCCGGCCGGGCCCCGGCGTCGTCGGGGGCTCTCGGCGTGAGCGCGGCGCGGTCGGTCCGGTCGTTGGTGGCGGCGACGGTCGCCCTGGTGGCGGTCCTCGGTCTCGCCGTGACGTTCGTCGCCGTGGACGCCGCGCCGGCGGCGGCGGACAACTGCTCGGGCTGGACCGACTGCAACGGCGCCCTGTCCGCCGCCCTCCTGGCGTTGCTGGGGCTGGCGCTGCTCGTCGCCGGCTTGGCCGGGTTGGCCGGGATCATCGCCGCTCCCGGGCTGGGGCTCAGCGGCGTGGGGTGGGCCGGCCTCGGCGGGATCGGCGGCGTGCTCGGGGGGTTGGGCGCGAACGACGTGCTGGGAGCGATGGACGCCGCCGCGACGCAGCGCCACCTCGACCAGCACGGGGACAGCTACCGCGACGAAGCCGACCGCGAGGGCAACCGCGCCGCGTACGACCGGCTGGTGGCCGCCCGGGCGGCGGGGTCGGCGCCCGACGGGCCCAACGGGTGGCTGCAGCACATCAACCCGACCCACGACGACAACAACTGCCCGCAGACGGCCGATGCCGTCGAGCAGACCCTCGGCGGGCACCCCCGGGTCGCCGACGACGGGTCGGGCCGGCCGCGCGAGCTGATCGAACGGGCCTACGGCGCCTCGCGCGAGGCGACCCCCCGCCAGATCCTCGACTGGCTCAACGGCGGGGACGGTCGCCGCGGCCTGATCATCATCGAGGGCCCCCACGGCCAGCACGTGTTCAACGGCGCCAACATCGAGGGCCGCGGGGGGATGTTCCTCGACGGTCAGACCAACCGCACCGGCACCAGCCTCGGCGACATCACCGGACCCCGGGCCGAGCGCTGGCCCGAGGGCGAGGTGCACTGGCGGTTCATCCCGACCAACCCGAGGACCTTCCCGTGACCCCGCCGGTCACCGACGACCGGACCGGACCCGCCGATCCCGCCGGCGGTCCATCCCCCGAGCTCGACCGGCGGCTGGCCCTGCTGCTGGCCCTGGCCGCGGTGGCCACCGGCACCGCCCTCGTCGTGCACGTCCTGCTCGACGTCTCGCTGCTGCTCGCCGCCCTCGCCCTCGTCACCGGCACGGCGGCGATGGCGGCGGTGGTCTGGTCCCGGCTGGACCCCGCCGGACGGGCGGACGTCCGACGCCGGGTGTGGGTCGGGCTCGTGGCCGGCGTCGTCGCCACCGCCGCCTACGACCTCGGCCGCTTCGTGCTGGTGGCGGTGCTCAGCCTGTCGTTCAAGCCCTTCGACGTGTTCAAGCTCTTCGGCCAGCTGCTGGTCGGTGTCGACGCCCCGCTGGGTGCGGTGTACGCCGCCGGGTGGACGTTCCACATCGTCAACGGCCTGGGCTTCGCCATCGCCTACACGATCGTCGTGCGTCGCCCGAAGGTCTGGAGCGCGGTGGTGTGGGCCTTCGTGCTGGAGGCGTGCATGGCGCTGCTGTACCCCTCCTGGCTCCGGATCCAGGCCCTGTCGGAGTTCTACGAGGTGTCGGTCCTCGGTCACGCCTTGTTCGGCATCGGGCTCGGACTGACCGCCAAGCGGATGCTGCGCGACGGCGCGTCCACCGCGCAGCGTGGCGAGGTGGGCACCACGCCCTAGCGGTCCGTGGGTCGTACGGCACCTTTCGGCGACGCCGACTCAAGGGAGCCCGCCCGCCCGGCCGATGGTGGCCCCGTACGACGGCGGGGCCGGCGAGTGGCGACGCGCGAACGGGAGAGCAGAGAGCAGATGGAGTCCATCGATCAGCGCCGGCGGTGGTGGGGGACCGGCGTCCTCGCCCTGGTGGCGACCCTCGTCCTGGTGGCGACCGGGTGCGCCAAGTCCGACACCGGATCGTCGGCGGGCACCACGTCGTCGACCGTGGCGGCCAACGTCGGACTGGCCGGCGCCAAGATCACCGGCCCCACCGACCTCACGACCCAGCCCAAGACCGGCGGCCAGCTCTCGTTCGGCATCGAGGCCGAGACCGAGGGCATGGACCCGACCCGCAACGCCTTCTCGTCGGCCGGCCACGTCGTGGCGTCGGCCGTGTACGACCCGATCGTCACCACCGACGACAAGGGCAAGGTCGTGCCCTACCTCGCCGAGAGGTTCTCCTCGACGCCGGACTTCACGACCTGGAGCTTCGACATCCGCTCCGGCGTCACCTTCCACGACGGTGAGCCGCTGACCGCCGACATCGTCAAGCAGAACCTCGAGGCCCACCGCGTGTCGCCGATCTCCGCCCTGGCCCTGCGGGCCGTGTCGCAGGTCGACGTGGTGGCGCCGAACACGGTGAAGGTGACCCTCAGCGAGCCGATGGCGAGCTTCCCCTACGTCCTCACCACCCAGGTCGGCTACATCATCTCGCCCAAGATGCTCGCCGATCCCGACCTGGCCACCAAGCCGATCGGCACCGGTGCCTTCCGCTTCGACAGCCACGTGAAGAACGAGTCGTGGAAGTTCGTGCGCTACGCCGACTACTGGCGACGCGACGCCAACGGCACCCAGCTGCCGTACCTCGGTGGCATCGAGTTCAAGCCGATCCCCGACGCCGCCCTCCGCCTGGCGGGCCTGGAGGCCGGTGACCTCGACGTGGTGATGCTGTACAGCCCGACCGAGGTGAAGAAGCTGCGCGAGTCGCCGCAGTTCAAGGTGGTCGAGTACGGCGATGGCGAGGAGGACGTCGTCACCCTCAACACCCAGAAGGCGCCGTTCGACTCCCTCGTCGCTCGGCAGGCCATGGCCTACGCCACCGACTCGGCGGCGTGGCGCAACGACGTCGACGGCGGCGTGCCCCGACCGGCCGTGGGGCCGTTCGCTCCCGGCCAGATCGGTGGCGGGGACCAGACCGGCTACCCGCCCTACGACCCGGCGAAGGCCAAGGAGCTGGTGAAGCAGTACGAGACCGAGAGCGGCCAGCCGTTCAGCTTCACCTACCTCGCCACCGGCGGCCCCCTCGACCAGGCCGAGTCCCAGCTGCTCCAGAAGCAGTGGGAGGCCGCGGGCATGAAGGTCCAGATCGAGTTCAAGGACCAGCAGGCCCTCATCACCCAGGTCGTGACCGGCCAGTACCAGGCGGCCGACTGGCGCAACTTCGGCTTCCCCGACCCCGACGCCGACTCGGTGTGGCTCCTGTCGACCTCGGTCAAGGACCAGGGCGTGTCGCTCAACGTCGCCCGGTTCAAGAGCCCCGAGATCGACGCCGCCATCAAGCGGTCCTTCGCCACCACCGACGACAAGGTGCGCGACGAGGCCTACCAGCAGGTGGCCAAGATCCTCGGCGAGAACGTCGCCTACCTGTGGCTCGGCCGGGTGAACTGGGTGATCGCCGCCGACGAGCGGGTGCAGGGCCTGCCCGGCGCCGCCAACGGCTCGCTCTCGACGCTCGGTCCCAAGACCTGGCTCACGACGCTCTGGCTCAGCTGAGCGTTCGCGTCGCCGTCACCACCCGTCGGCTGCGTCGGGATCGTCGGGTCCCGGCAGCGGGACCCGGGTCTCGCGCAGCCGGTGGGCGCCGGGGCCGTCCTCGGCGATCATGGCGAACCAGCTCGCCGCCACCGCGGTGAGCAGCTCACCGGCCGCGGCCATCACCGGCGGGTTGCCCACGCCGGGCAGGGTGCGGAGGAACGCGATCGGCCGTTCGGTCACGGTCGACAGGGCCGACGGCCGGAGGAGCAGGTGGCGACCGAAGCCCATCGTGGTGTGCGTGGCGGCCCGTCCGGCGACGTAGGAGACCCACGGGTCGATGTCGCGGAGGACCCGTTCCTCGTCGGGATCCACGCCGGCGCACAGCACCGCCAGGGCGACGGGCACATCCCCCACGTCGAGGCGAACCGCCGCCAGCCCGTGCACGTGCTCGCTCGGGTACAGCGTCAGCGAGCTGTTCCGGAACCCGTCGATCGGGGCGGTCCGCGGCGCGAGGATCCCGCGGACCAGCTGTCGGTCGTCGGCGTCGGGCAGGTCGTCGGGCGCGAGCAGCGCCACGCGGTCGAGCTCGCCGTCCACGTCGAGGGTGGCCACGGCGAAGCCGACCGCGGTGGTGGCGGGCACGGCGGCCGTGACCGGGCGACGGTAGCCACCCGCCGGGGTGCTCCCACCGGCCATGGCCGCCCGCTCGTCGAGCAGGGCCGTCCGCCGCGGGTCGTCGTCGGGCAGAAGGTCGAGCGCCTCGGCCAGCCGCACGTCGACGGTGGTGACGTCGCCGGCGCGCGCCGCCAGGTCGGCGGCGACCAGCGCACCTTCGGCGCGCAGGGCCGAGTCGTCTCCGGCCACCGGGCTGGCCAGCGCCGCCCGCAGGTCCAGCTGGGCGATGCGCAGGTCGCCGGCCTCGGCCCCGACCGCCGCCAGCTCGAGGTGCCCCCAGGCGGTGACGTCGGTGGCCTCGGCCCGCTTGGCCCGTTCGAGGCACCGGCGCAGCTGCGCCTTCGCCTGCTCGAGGCTGCCGTTGCGGGCGTCGAGGCGGGCGAGCTCGAGCAGCACGCGGGCGGTGCCCACCTCGTCCTCGGTTGCGGCGAACCGCTCGCCCGCGGCGTCGAGCCAGCTGCGGGCCTCGCTCAGATCGCCGAAGGCCGCCGACACCTGGCCGAGGGCGAGCTCGACCTCGCCCAGCAGACGGGGTTCTCGGGCGGCCACGGCGTGATCCCGGGCCGCGGTGAGGCGGGTGAACGCCTCGCCCAGCAGCCCCTCCACCCGCAGCACGCCGGCCTCGTCGAGGGCGGCGCCGGCGGCGGCCGCCGCGCCCCGGTCGTCGGCCGGGTCGTCGCGGTCGGTCATCGCCGCTGCTCGCCGAGGTGCCGGTCGAACCAGGCGCCGACCTCGTCCAACGCTCGGCCGAGACCGGGGTCGGCGTCGAGGTCGTTGTGGTCCAGACCGGGCAGCCGGCACCATCGCTTGGGGCCGGGCAGGTTGGCGTAGACCGGCTCCACGGTCTCGATGGCGGCGGTGTCGTCGTCGGTGCCGTTCACGAGGAGCGCCGCGCAGCCGGCCAGGTGCCGGGCGGCGTCGGATGGGCGGAAGTCGACCATGGCGTCCACGCTGGCCAGCACGAACCGGTGGTCATCCTGGTCGCCGGCGGCCATGGCGCTCGTGCCACCGCCGGCCGTGAGCGCCTGGTAGGTGGCCAGGAAGGCGGGGCTGAACGGGAAGATGTGGCCGACGTCGACCCGGCGCTCGGTCCCGTGCACCGCCCGTTCGGCGCGGGCCGCCTGGACCTGGTCCCGGAAGGCGACCCAATCCCACGAGGCCCGCACCGCCCGCAGCATGTCCTCGCCGTCGCCCGGCCCTGACACCGAGGCCAGGGCGCGGACCCGGTGGTCTCGAGCGGCCAGGGCGATGGCGACCGGCCCGCCGTAGCTGTGGCCGTAGGCGCCGAGGCGGGTGTCGTCGACGGCGTCGTGGGCGGCCAGCACGGCCAGCGCGTAGAGGGCGTCGTCGACGCGGGCGCGTGGGTCGATCCACCCGGGCTCGCCCTCGCTCCGGCCGCACCCCGTGTAGTCGAACCGCAGGCTGGCCAGGCCGTGGTGCGCGGCGAGATGGGCGGCCACCTCGGGCAGCACGAGGTGCTTCACGCCGGACAGGCCCTGGCAGAGCACGACGGCGGCGGCGGGAGCGTCAGGTCCGGCTCCCGCCGGGAGCCGGAGGACGCCCGACAGCCGGTGGCCGCGCATCGAGTGGAAGGTGACGGCCTGCTCGCCGGGGCCGAGCGCGGCGTCGGGGCTCATGGCGTTCGCCTCATCGGTCGCCAGTCTGGCGCGCCGCCGGCTCAGCTGCGGACGAGCTCGTAGGCGAGGTGGTCGCCCAGGGTGCAGGTGGAGCCCGGCGGCACCACCACCACGGTGAAGGGCTCCTCGATCAGCGACGGGCCGGTGACCATCGCCCCGACCGCCAGCCGCGTGCCGTCGACGACGGGGGCGTCGACCAGGCCCTCGCCGAAGTGCACGGCTCGCCGGCCGGTGACCGCCTCGGCGGCATCCGCGACGGTGCCCGCCTCGCCGACGTGGTCGGGCTTGGGGGTCGCGCCGTGGGCGGTGAGCCGCACGCCGCGCACGATCGGCTGCTGGTTGCGGAAGGCGAAGCCGCGGTCGGCCTCGTGCTGGTCGTGGAAGCGGCCGGCCAGGTCGAGCAGGCCGGCTTCGTCGAGGTCGGTCCCCTCGGGCACCGGCACGCTCATGTCGAAGTTCTGCCCGCCGTAGGCCATCTGCACGAACAGCTCGGAGCGCACCCGGTCGGGGGGCAGGTCGATCGGGGCCAGCTCCTTGTCGGCCTCCTGGGCGACCTCGCCCATCACCGCGTGCAGGCGGCCGAGGTCGACCTGGGAGAGCGGCACCACGTAGGAGCGGATGATGTCGACGACGTAGTCGGCCACCAGCACCCCGAGCGCCGAGAAGGCGGGCGCCGTCTTGGGGACGAGCACCCGGTCGATGCCGAGCTCGGCGGCGATGGCCCAGGCGTGGACGGCGCCGTTGCCGCCGTAGGCGATCATCGCCAGCCGGCGAGGGTCGGCGCCGTAGCCGGCGAGGACCTTGCGGGTGGCGTTGGCCATGTTGGCGTTGACGATGCGCTCGATGCCCCACGCCGCCTCGACCACGTCGAGGCCGAGCGGCTCGGCCACGTCGCGGGCGATGGCGTCACGGGCGGCGTCGAGGTCGAGGGCCATGCGGCCGCCGGCGAAGCCGGTGGGGGGCAGGTAGCCGAGCACGGCGTCGGCGTCGGTCACGGTGGGTCGCTCGCCGCCCCGCCCGTAGCAGGCGGGGCCGGGCGCCGAGCCGGCCGATTCGGGGCCGACCAGCAGCGCGCCCTGGCGCACCCGGGCGATCGACCCGCCGCCGGCGCCGACCGACTGCACGTCGACCATCGGCATCCCGATGTAGTAGCGGTACCGCCAGTTCCACTCGGTCTTGATCTCGGGCTGGCCGCCGCGCACCAGGCACAGGTCGTAGGAGGTGCCGCCCATGTCGACGGCGACGAAGTCGTCGGCGCCGGCCCGGGCCGCGGCCTCGCAGGCGCCCATCACGCCGCCGGTGGGCCCCGAGGCCAGGATCGACACCGCCCGGCGGGCGACGTAGTCGGGCGGCATCACGCCACCGGTCGACTGCATGATCAGCAGCGGCCCGGCGTAGCCGGCGGCGCGCAGCTCCTCTTCGAGGTGGCCGACGTAGCGGGCGATCTTGGGGGCCACGTAGGCGTTGACGAGGGTGGTGGACACCCGCTCGAACTCGGGTCCCTTGGCCATCACCTCGTGCGACAGCGAGACGTGCTCGGCGTCGGGGTACTCCTCGCGGATGATCTCGCGGGTGCGCAGCTCGTGGTCGGGGTTGACGAACGAGAACAGGTACATGACGGCGATCGACGTGCAGCCGAGCGCCTTCAGCCGCTGCACGCCGGCCCGCACCGCGTCCTCGTCGAGGGCCAGCAGCTCGGTGCCGTCGTGGGCGTGGCGCTGGGGGATCGGGATGCGGGCCCGCCGGCGGGCGATGGGCGGCGGCGCCGGGTACGACGGGTCCCAGATCTGCTCCTTGTGGACCCGGCGCATCTCGATCTCGTCGCGGTGGCCCTCGGTGACGAGCAGGCCCACGGCGGCCCCGTTCATCTCGATCATCGTGTTGTCACCGGTGGTGGTGCCGTGCACGACGATGTCGAGCTGCCCGCACAGCTCGGCCAGCGTGAGGCCGAACCGCTCGGCCAGCTGGCCGAGGCCGGTCATCACACCGATCGACTGGTCCTCCAGCGTGGTGGGCGTCTTGTCGAGGACGACCTCGCCGCTCGGCGTGACGCAGATGAGGTCGGTGAAGGTCCCGCCGACGTCGACGCCGACGCGGTAGCCGGCCACGTCAGTCCTCCCAGGGGGCGTCGCCGAAGGCGCCGTCGGCCGGCACGTCGGGGCCCGGCGCCGCCGCCGCCCGCCGGCGCGAGCGCAGCGCGTCGGTGGCAGGACCGTCGACGGCCAGGGTCAGGTCGGCGAGCGAGCCGGTGAGCACCACGCCGTAGTCGCGCTCGGCGGCGGTGACCGACACGTACTCGTCGAGCACGTCGTCGAGCACGGCCTGGGGGTCGCGGTCGAGCGGATCGCCCCAACCACCCCCGCCGCCGTAGTCGTAGTTGATCTTCTGGCCGGCGCCGATCGGCACCCAGTCGGCGGTGTGGGCCACGACGTAGGGGTCGTCGCTGTCGTAGCGGATGGTGAGCTTGTTGGGCTCGCCCGCCTGCCCGCCGGCGATGCCCGGCATCGGGTACTTCATCCCGACCACGTACGTGTAGACCTTGGCGTCGACCCGCACCTCCTTCACGTAGTGGCTGCCGCACAGGCCCCGCCACTGCCCCGGCCCGCCGGAGTCGGTGCGGTAGTCGCGGCCCCACTGGACGTGCGGGTACAGCGACTCGTTGATCTCGGCGGTGGCCTTCCAGAGGTTGCCGAAGGCGGCGGCCTGGCAGCCCCACGCGTCCATGCCGTAGGCGGCGTTGCACCACCCGGCGTAGACCTCGGCCGAGTGGTCGGTGAAGGGCTGGCCGGTGCGGGGGTCGACGCCGACGATGACGGTCGGGATGCCGGTCTTGTACACCTGGGGCACGGCCTTGCGGGGCAGCACGTGCTGCATGGCCAGGGCGATGACCTCACCCACCTCGGCCCCGGGGTGGTGGGTGCCGGCGCTGACCGGCTTGCCCGGCGGCGGGTTGAGCACGCACCCCTGCGGCACCACCAGCGAGATCGACTCGAAGAAGCCCTCGTTCTTCGGGATCTCGGGATCCATCATGGCGGCGATCTGGCCGACGGTGTAGCCCCGGGTGTTGCCGAAGGTGGACCACGCCTGCAGCTCGGCCCGGCTGTCGGTGCCGGTGAAGTCGATGGTGAGGCGGTCGCCGTCGACGGTGACCTTCACGTGCAGGTGCACGTCGGTGTGGCCGAGCGGGTCGTGGTCGACGTAGGTGTCGGCCTCGTACGCGCCGTCGGGCCAGGCCATGACCTCCTCGCGGAACCGGCCGGCGGCGTAGTCGATCATCACGTCGACCGACTCCTCGACCGTGCGCACGCCCCACCGGTCGAGCAGCTCGCCGAGGCGCTGGGTGGCCAGCTGGGCGGCGCCGATCTGGGCCCGCAGGTCGCCGACGTAGTCGGGGATGCGGTTGTTGGCCTGGAGGGCGTAGAGCACGTCGCGCCGCTCGCGGCCCTCATCGACGACCTTGAGCACCGGCCACCGCACGCCCTCGCCCCACACGTCGTTGGCGGTGACGTTGTAGCCGCCGGGGACGGCGCCGCCGGTGTCGCCGTGGTGGCACTGGATCGACGCGATGAGCACCATCCGCCGGTTGCCGTCCTCGTCGTCGGCGAACACCGGGGCGAAGACGTTGTAGTCGGGGAGGTGGCCGCCGCCGTGGTACGGGTCGTTGGCCACGAACACGTCGCCCTCGCGGAACTCGTCGACGCCGAGGAAGTCGAGGGCGAAGCGCACCGGCAGGGTGGAGGTGAGCATGAACTGGGGGATGCCCACCGACAGCGCCGCCAGCCGCCCCTTGGCGTCGAGGATGGTGGCGTTTCGCTCGTTGGACTGGTTCAGGATCGGCGTGGTGGCCGTGCGCGAGACGTAGGTGGCCATCTCGAAGCACACCGTCTCCATCGTCCCCCGGACGACCTCGGCGGTGACCAGGTCGACGGTGGGGTCGTCGGCCAGGCGCCCCCGGCTGGCGGCCAGCTGGTAGAGGTCGACGTTCATGCGGTGCCCCCCGGCGTTTCCTGACGCCCGTGTCAGGTTCAGCGTACACTCGCCCCATGACCGAGGTGCGCGAGTTCAAGGACATCCGGCGGGGCGTCGCCCTCGAGGCCCTCCCCGTGGACGACTTCATGGCCGAGCTCGAGGGCCTCCAGCAGTCCATCTGCTCCACCCGCAACCAGGTGTGGCACCGGGTGGCCGACGGGACGCTGTCGGAGGCGTACCTGCGGCGGTTCTGCAAGGAGTACTACTTCCTCGGCAAGTGGTACACGGGCGAGTTCGGGTCGCTGGTGGCCAACGCCCCCGACTTCGACGCCCTCGACATGGAGGCCAGCGAGCACTTCCACCACTGGCTGCAGAACCTCGCCGACGAGACCGGCTTCACCGGCGACCGCAACCACGTGGACATGAAGGTCGAGTGGGCCCGCATGCTCGGCATCTCCGACGACGAGCTGCGCGCCTACGTCCCCATCCCCGAGACGCTCGGGGCCGTGCTCGGCACGCTCTACTTCATGCGCCGCTCCTACGAGGAGGGGCTGGCCGCCTTCGGCTGGGCGGGGGAGCGCTTCGCCGCGTCCACCGGCTACGCCAAGCTGATGTACGAGGGCATGCGCGACCACTACGGCATCGAGGTCGACAACTTCGCCGTGCACGCCTACGCCGAGGTCGACCACGGCGATGCCGCCGACTACCTCCTGCGCCAGGTCGTCACCACCGCCGAGGCCCAGCACCGCGTCCGCACCGCGGTCACGTTCGTGTTCACGCTGCGCAACAACCGAGCGGCCGCGCTGAACCGCTGGCTCGACGAGCCCGACGCCCTGCGCTCGTAGGGGCGAGGGCCTCCAGCGAACTTTGGAGGATCCGCGTCACGGGGTGACGCGAATGCTCCAGAGTTCGGGAGGGGTCGAGGCTGCGGGCGGCGGCGGGCGGCGGCGGGCGGCGGTTGGGTGGTGCCCTACGCTGCCGGGCCATGGCGGCGAGCGACTCCCCGGTGGTGGCGTTCCTGCACGCCCACCCCGACGACGAGGCGATCTTCACCGCCGGCACCATGCGGCGGCTCGCCGATGCCGGTGCCACCGTCGCGCTGATCGTCGCCACCCGCGGCGAGCTGGGCGAGGCGGGCCGCCACGGGGCTGGTTCCCTGGCCGAGCACCGCGCCGCCGAGACGGCCGAGGCCGCCGCGCTCCTCGGGGTGTCGGCGGTGCGCTTCCTCGGCCACGCCGACTCGGGGCTCCACCTGGCCGCCGCCGCGCCGGCCTCGTTCGCCCGGGCCGACGTCGAGGTGGCCGCCGCCGGCCTGGCGGAGGTGCTGGCCGACCTCGGGGCGACCACCCTCGTCACCTACGACGACAACGGCGTGTACGGCCACCCCGACCACGTGATGGTGCACCGGGTCGGCCACACCGCCGCCCGCCGGCTCGGCCTGCCGACCGTCTACGACGCCACCGTCGACCGCGAGTACCTGCACTTCGTCGAGACCCACGTCGTCGAGCAGGCCCACCGCGCCATCGACCTGCTGTCGGGCACCTTCGAAGGCGAGCCGGCACCTGACGAGCCAGCCGGCCTGGGCCTGGCCGGCACGCCGCTCGGCGTGCCGAGCGTGCTGGTCGACCTCACCGTCGACGTGCGGGGCGTGCTCGACGTGAAGCGAGCGGCCATGGCGGCCCACGCCAGCCAGCTGCCCGCCGACAGCCCCGCGCTGTCGCTGGCGCCCGAGGTGTTCGCCGAGGTCTACGGCTTCGAGTGGTACGTGCGGACCGGACCGCCCGGTCCGCTCGACGACCTCGCCTGATCCGGTCGCTCAGCCGATCGGGCGCTCCTCCATCAGGGCCACGGCGTTGCCGTCGGGGTCCTTCGTGAAGCACATCCAGGTCTGGATGGCATCGGTGGCGTGCACGAGGTGGGGCGGCGACAGGATCTCGGCGCCGGCGGCGACCAGCGCCGCGTGGGCGTCGTCGACCGAGGCGACCCGGTAGTAGACGGCGGGCGACGAGCGGAAGGCGGGCGTCTCGGCGTGGGCGAGGTAGAGCCGGGTGCCGTCGCCGCAGTCGAGGAAGGCCATGCCCTGGTCGGGCACGGCGAAGAGGAACGTGAGCCCGAGCACGTCCCGGTAGAAGGCAACCGCCCGGTCGACGTCGTCGACCGTCAAGGCGACCTGTCCGATCCCGCTGATGCCGACGCCGGTCTTCGTGCTCATCGCAGCCTCCGATCGCTGGGGGACCCGATCACCTTCCCAGGATCGGCCGTCGGGCGCCACCGACCACAGAGCCGACCGGCCCCTTGCGGGGGGACGTGCGCACCAGGCTGGGACCCGAGACCGTCGGCGCCGTAGCGTGGCCGCCGATGTTGGTCGCCACCGTGCTCGCCCTGTCGTCGGCCGGGCTGCACGCCGGGTGGAACCTGCTGGTGAAGACCAGCGACGACCGCGACCTCGCCGCCTGGGGCCAGTTCCTCTTCGGCGGCCTGCTGGTGCTGCCGGTGCTGCTGGTCATCGGCTGGCCCGCCGCCGAGGCGTGGCCCTACCTGCTCGGCTCGGCCTTGGTGCACGTCGCCTACGTCACCACGCTGGCCCTCGCCTACACCCACGGCGACTTCTCGCTCACCTACCCGCTGGCCCGTGGTGGCGGCGCCTTCCTCGCCGCCCTCGGCGGGGTCGCGCTGCTCGGCGACTCGCTCGACCCGCTGGCCTGGCTGGCCATCGTCATCATCGGCACCGGCCTGGTCACCCTGGCCGGGCGCGGTGGGTCGCGCACGTCGCTCACGTGGGCGCTGCTGACGGCGGCGGCCATCGGCGCCTACACGCTGATCGACGCCGCCGGCGTGCGGGCCTCGGGCGACGCCATCCGCTACGGCCTGGCCCTGATGCCCCTGGTGGCGCTCACCGTGTCGGCGTCGGGGCTGACCCGCGGCAAGGGGCCGGCGCTGTGGGCCTCGCTGCCGACCTCGTGGAAGCGCTACGCGCTGGCCGGCGTGCTCGTCACCGTCGCCTACACGCTGGTGCTGGCCGCGCTGCGGCTGGCGCCGGTCGGCTACGTGGCGATGCTGCGCGAGTCGTCGGTGGTGTTCGGGGCGCTGGCCGGCTGGCTGCTGCTGCGCGAGCGGCTGGGCCGCCAGCGTCTCGTGTCGTCGCTCGGCATCGCCGGCGGGATGATCCTGCTGATCGTCGCCCGCTGAGCAGCCGGCCACCCCCGGCTCAGCCGTAGTAGCCCTGCAGGTCGGCGAGGGCGTGGATCCAGCCGCTGTTGTTGCGGAGGTCGAAGCGGCCCTGCCCGAACGAGCCGACGGTGGCGAGCACCGGCCGGATCGCGCCGGCGGGCAGGTTGAGGTTCGACGCGGTGGGCAGGATCGTGCCGTCGGGCCAGGCGGTGAGGTGGGTGGCGGCGGTGGGAGTGACGCCGGTGAGGTTGACGACCACCGCGGTGGCGCCGGTCGGGACCCGGGGCGAGCTGACCACCCAGGTCCCACCGGGGCCGAGGGGGGCCGCCGGACCGCCGACGGCCGATCCCGGGCGGGTGTCGAGGATGCGGACGGGGGGCACCGGGCGGAAGCCCTTGCCGCCGGTGGGGGTGAACCAGCCGGCGACGTCGGCGATGACCTGGACGGTGCCGGTGTTGTTGCGGATCTGGATGGCGCCGTCGGCGCCCAACGGGACGATGGCCTGGTTGGCGATGGTGTCGCCGGCGGGCCAGTTCAGGTTGGACACCACCGGGAGGGCGGTCCCGGTGGGACCGGCGGTGAGGTGGGACTGGGCGGTCGTCTCGGTGGCGGTGAGGTTGACGGCCACCGCGGTGGCGTCGGCGGGGATGCCGTCGACGCCGGTGATCTGCACGGTGCGGGTCTCGCCCGGGCCGAGGGGGCCGACCGGTCCGCCGGTGGTGGTGCCGGGGCGGGTGTCGAGGACCCGGTTCGGGCTGGTGGCGGTGAACCCGGCGCCGGTCGGGCTGACCTCGTCCTCGACGTAGACGCCGGCGAGGTCGGCGATCACGTCGACCTCGCCGCTGTTGTCGCGGACCACCAGCTGTGGGTGGGCGGGGTCGACGATCCCCACGGTCACGAGGTTGGCGATGGTCCGCCCGGCCGGGAAGTTCAGGTTCGATGCGGTGGTGGTGACGGACGTCCCTGGCGGAGAGATCGAGAGGAACGACTCGGCGGTGGGCCGGTCGGCGGTGACGTTGAGGACCGCCGCGGTGGTGCCGGCGGGCAGGGCGGGCAGGTCGACCGTGACGGTCCCGCTGATCGGGCCGCTGTGGCCACCGGTGCCGTCGCGCGTGTCGACCACCCGGGTTGGCCCCTGGGGGACGAACCGGCCGGGGTGGGCCTCGACCGCTCCCGCGTCGCAGCCGGCGCCCTGCGGCCGGGCCACCCCGCGCTCGTCGGCGCCGGAGCAGGCGACGTCGTCCCAGGCGACGAGGTCGCGCGCCGGGGACAGCGCGCCAGGGAGGCGGGTCGGCAGCACCCCACGGGTGGCGCCGTCGGGGCCGACCGGGACGTCGGGGCCGACCAGAGCGCTCAGCGGTGCGAGGAAGGGGGGCCTGCCGATGACGTCGGTGGGCTGGGGGAGGGTGACGCAGCTGGCCTCGGTGACCACGTTCGAACCGCCGGAGAGCATGTTCAAGAAGCCGATGAGGCAGCTCGGCACCTCGGAGCTGCCGTCGCCCAGGATCGATCGTGCCAGCTGGACCGATCCACCGCTGCCGGGCGGGGACGCGGCCAGGAGGTCCGTCGTCACGTACGACGTGCCGGGGGGCGCGGTGGCGATGTTGCCGGCGATGGTCGAGTCGCTCACCACGAGGTGCGTGACGCTGTCGACGAAGGTCAGGATCCCGCCGGCGGTGGGTGCCTCGTTGCCGGCGACGGTCGACCGGGCGATCGTCGTCACCCCACCGTTCTCCGCACGCACCCCGCCGCCACCCGTGCCGCAGCACGCGCCGTTGCCCGTGACGACGTTCCCGGTGATGGTCGAGCCGGTGATCGTCCCGGTCCCGGACACCCCGCCGCCGACGAGGTTGGCGACGTTGCCCCGGATGAGCAGGCGCGACAGGTCGAAGGTGCCCTCCACGCCCCCGGCGAGGTACTGGGCCCGGTTGGCCTCGACCAGTGAGTCCCGCAGCGTGACGCCGGTGCCGTTCACGCCCCCGACCTGGGAGCCGGCGTTGCCGGCGATGCGGTCGTTGCCACCGTCGAGGCCGCCGGGGGCGCTGACGCCGCCGACCTCGGGCACCGGGTGGTCGGCGGGCGCCGGCAGGTCGGGGATGGTGGCGTTGCGGCCGATGTTGCCCTCGACGGTCGACCGGTCCAGCTGCAGGGTCTTCTGCAGGACGGTGATGCCGCCGGCGGCGTTGGCGCCGGTGCCGTGCAGTGACGACAGGCCGTGGTTTCGGTCGACGTGGCTGCGCAGCACGAACGGGTCGGCGGCCGAGGCGCCGGTGTCGACCACCAAGCCGGCGGCGGCGTTGTCCGAGATCGAGCTGTGGTCGAGCGACACCGTCGAGGTGGCCGACCCGCCGATCCACACGGCCTCGCCGAGGGTGGGGGCGGTGAGGTCGTTGCCGGTGACCGTGAGGCCGTCGGCGGTGAGGTGGGTCGACCGCACGCCGACGCCGACCCGCTCGCCGGACGCGTCGCTGCTGGCGTTGCCACCGGTGACCGTGAGGTGCCCGATGGTGAGGGTGCCGGGGCCGTGGTGGTCGAGGACGCGGGCGTTGGTGCAGGTCTGGTGGATGGTGGCGCCGTTGCCGGTGATGGTGACCGGCTGGGTGGCGGTGAGGTCGAGGTCGCCGCTGGCGTTGGCGTCCTCGGGGGCCCCGCAGGTGGTGAGGTCGTAGGTGGTGGCCGCCGCCAGCACGATGGTGACCGGCTGGGCCGAGGCGTTGGCGGTGTCGACGGCCGCTCGCAGCGAGCCCGGCCCGCCGTCGGCCGTCGTGGTGACCGTGATGGTGGTGTCGGCCGCCGCCGGCAGGGCCGGCACCACTGCTGCCGCGGCCGCGGTGAGCGCCACCGCTCCGGTGGCGGCGAGGATCCGTCGTGGGACGGCCCGTCGTCGATGGCCTCGCGGAGCTCGTCCGCCGGCCGACGTCGCTACGACATCCAGCATGGTCCCCACCCCCGGCACCGGGCAGCCCGCCGCTCGTGCTGCTCCTTGGTGCACCACCCTACGCGGAGCGCCGGTGCCGTGCCGGGCGGTTCGCCGGTGGGCCCGGGCTCAGCCGTAGTAGCCGAAGGCGTCGGCGACCACGTCGATCGTGCCGCTGTTGTTGCGCAGGGCGAAGGCCCCGGCCGGCGACAACCCGGTGGTGGCGGCGTTGGGGCGCACGACGCCCGACGGGAGGTTGAGGTTCGATGCCGTCGGCAGCGGTTGGCCCGCCGGCCACGCGGTGAGGTGGGTGGTGGCGGTGGCGAACACGCCGGTCAGGTTGAGGACCACCGCCGTGGCGCCGGCCGGCACGTGGGCCGGTACCGTGCGCGCCTCGCCCGGGCCGAAGCGGGTGGGCGACACCACCCCGCCGCCTCGGGTGTCGAGGATGCGGGTGGGGTGCGTCGGGGTGAAGCGGCTGCTGCCGAGCCCGCCGCGGAACCAGCCCGCCACGTCGGCGAGCACCTGGGCCTGGCCGCTGTTGTTGCGCAGCCGGATGGTGCCGCCGGTCCCCACCTTGACGATGGCGAGGTTGGCGATGGTGTCGCCCACCGGCCAGTTGAGGTTCGACACGTCGGGGGCGGTGCCGCCGTCGGGCCAGGCGGTCAGGTGCGAGGCCGCCGTGGTGCCGGTGACCGTGAGGTTGACCACCACGGCGTCGGCGTCGGCGGGGATGCCGGCGACACCGGCGACGGCGACGGTGCGCTCCTCGCCCGGCCCGAAGGGAGTGGCCGGTCCGCCGACCGTCGTGCCGGGTCGGGTGTCGAGCACGCGCGCCGGCGTGATCGGTGTCAGCCCGTCGCCGCACGGGCACGGCGCCGGGGCCGGGCCGACGGCGGGCGACGTGGGGTCGGCGAGGCCGTCGTCGTACCAGCCGGCCAGGTCGACGATCACCTCGACGTCGCCCCGGTTGTTGCGGATCTGCACGTCGCGGGTGTCGCCCAGCGGGACGGTGACGAGGTTGGCGATGGTGCGTCCGGGGGCGAAGTTCAGGTTCGACGTGCCCGGGTCGGGCTGGCCCGCCGGCCACAGCGACAGGTGGGAGTCCTGGGTGGGGCGGTCGGCGGTGACGTTGAGGACCACCGCCGACACGTGCTGCTGGGGCACCGGCGAGGTGGCGTGCACCTCGAGGGTGCGGATCTCGCCCGGCCCCAGCGGCACCTTCGTGGTGCCCGTGCCGTCGCGGGTGTCGAAGATCCGCTGCGGCGTCACCGGGTGGTAGCCGGCCTTGACCGCCTCGACGGCGCCGGCGTCGCAGCCGGGGCCCTGGGGACGGGCGACGCCTCGCTGGTCGGCGTCGGCGCAGCCGGCGTCGGAGGTGGGCTGACGGTCGACGGCGGGGGAACCGGCCTTGGGCAGCCGGGTCTGGGTGGGTCCGCCGTTGTCGGCCAGGGGTGCCAGCTCGGGGTCGACCCCCGTGGCGTCGGTCGCCAGGGGTGTCGCCAGGCACGACGTGTCGCCCACCACGTTGGCGCCGCCGGAGGCCGTCGGCTTGCCATTGGTCTGGCACACGGGGCCGGGCTCGTTCGGGGCCCCGACGATCGAGGCCGTCAGCTCGAGCGAGCCAGGGATGCCGGAGGCGAGCTGCACCTCGCTGCCAACCCCACCGGTGCTGGTGTTGCCGACCAACGTCACGTGGTCCAGGCGGAGGTCCAGCCGGGGTGAGCCCGGTGACTCGTAGGTGACCAGACCGCCGACGTTGCCGCTGTTGCCGGTGATCGTCGTGCGGGAGATGGTCATCGACCCGTAGTCGACCAGCCCGGCCCCGACGCTCGAGCTGTTGCCGGCGATGATGCTGCGGTCGACGGTGCCGGCCCCGTCGAAGCCACCGACGCCGATGCTGGCGTGGTTGTTCGTGAGCCGGACCCCGTCGAGGACCATGCCGCTCCCGCCGGCCAGGCCGCCGACGGCGGCACCCCAGTTGCCGTCGACGGCCGAGTCGTGCAGCTCCAAGGGCACGGCGACGAGGCCACCCATCCGTCCGCCCACGTTGCCCTGGACGGTCAGCCGGGTGGCGTGCAGGCCGTGCGTCCCGGACCCGTTGGCGCCGACCATGCTGATGCCACCGGCGTAGCCGTTGACGCCCACGCCCGCCGGCCAGCTCGGCGGCGGGATGGGGCCGTTCGAGAGGTTGTTGCCCGACGCGGTCGAGTCGCTGATCGTCAGGTCGCGGCTGCCGCCGACGATGCCGCCGGCATAGAGGTTGTACAGGCTGACCCCGAGCCCGGCCCCGTTGTCGCTCACCGTGGTGCCGCTCACGGTGAAGGTCCCGTTGATCTGCAGGTCGGCGATGCCGGCGCCGTTCACGGTGCCGCTGATGGTCGACGTCGCGATCGACAGGCTGCCCGACCCGCCGGTCCTGACCGCCGCCGCGTTCGCGTCGGTGGGGTTGGAGCTCCCGACGGCGTCGGAGACCGCCGTGTGCTCGAGCGACAGCGAGGCGTTGGCCCAGATGGCGATGCCGGTCTCGCCGCGGCCGCCGGTGATGGTGGCCGACTGGATGGTGAGGCCGCCGCTGCCGGTGAGGGTGTGCAGGACGCGCTCGCCGGTGCAGGTCTGGTGGATGGTGGCGCCGTTGCCGTGGATGGTGACGGGTTGGGTGCCGGTGAGGTCGAGGTCGCCGCTCACGTTGGCGTCCTCGGTGAGGGCGGCGCAGGTGGTGAGGTCGTAGGTGGTGGCCGCGGCCAGCTCGATGGTGACGGGCTGGGCCGAGGCGTTGGCGGTGTCGATGGCGGCGCGCAGGGATCCGGGTCCGCCGTCGGTGGTCGACGTCACCGTGATGAGCACGTCGGCCGCCGCCGGTGGTGCGGTGGCGATGCCCGCGACGAGGAGGCCGCCGGCGGCAAGCGCGGCGGCGAGGGCTCGGTGGCGTGCGGTCGGGTGGGTGTGGCCTGTCATCCGTAGTACCCCTGGAGGTCGGCGAGGGCATCGATCGAGCCGCTGTTGTTGCGCAGGTCGAAGCGGGCCTGGGGGTCGACGGCGATGGTGGCGAGCACGGGCCGCACGGCGCCGGCGGGCAGGTTGAGGTTCGATGCGGTGGGCAGCGGTTGGCCGGTGGGCCAGGCGGTGAGGTGGGTGGTGGCGGTGGGGGCGACGCCGGTGAGGTTGGCGACCACCGCGGTGGCGCCGGTGGGTACTTGCACGGCGTCGATGGTGCGGGTGGCGCCGGGGCCGAGCGGGCCGGCAGGTCCGCCGGTGGTGGTGCCAGGGCGGGTGTCGAGGATGCGGACGGGGGTGACGGGCCGGTAGCCGGCGCCGCCGGTGGGCGTGAACCAGCCGGCGACGTCGGCGATGACCTGGACGGTGCCGGTGTTGTTGCGGATCTGGATGGCGCCGTCGGGACCGACCGGGACGATGGCCTGGTTGGCGATGGTGTCGCCGGCGGGCCAGTTGAGGTTGGAGACCGCCGGCAGGGTGGCGCCGGTGGGTCCGGCGGTGAGGTGGGATTGGGCGGTGGTGGCGGTAGCGGTGAGGTTCACCGCGACGGCGGTGGCGTCGGCGGGGATGCGGTCGACGCCGGTGATCTGGACGGTGCGGGTCTCACCCGGGCCGAGCGGACCGACCGGTCCGCCGGTGGTGGTGCCGGGCCGGGTGTCGAGGACCCGCTTGGGGGAGGTGGCGGTGAACCCGGCGCCGGTGGTGCCATCGGGCTCGTCCTCGACGAACCACCCGGCGAGGTCGCCGATCACCTGCACCGCTCCGGTGTTGTTGTGGATCACGGCCTTGGGGTGGGCGGGGTCGACGATGGGGACGGTGACGAGGTTGGCGATGGTGCGCCCGGCGGGGAAGTTCAGGTTCGACACCGCAGTGGTGGTGTCGGTGCCCGGCGGCGAGATCGACAGAAACGACTCGGCGGTGGGCCGGTCGGCGGTGACGTTGAGCACCGCGGCGGTGGTCCCCGCCGGCAGGGCGGGCAGGTCAACCGCGACGGTCCCGGTGATCGGGCCGTTGTGGCCGCCGGTGCCGTCGCGGGTGTCGACCACCCGGGTCGGCGCCTGGGTGACGAACCGGCCGAGGTGGGCCTCGACCGCGCCGGCGTCGCACCCGGGGCCCTGCGGACGGGCCACACCACGCTGATCGGTGCCGGTGCAGCCCGGGTCGGCCAACGGGACCCGATCACGCGCCGGCGACAACGCCGACGGCACCCGCGTCTGCGTCGGCCCCCCGTGATCACCCAACGGCCCCAACAACGGATCCACCCCGACCGCATCCGACGCCAACGGCGACGCCAGACACGACGAGTCGCCGACCACGTTGAAGCCGTGGGACACCACGAGGGCCGGCTGGTTGCACACGGGTCCGGGTTCGTTGGGCGCCCCGAGGATCGATGCCGTCACCTCCATGGATCCGGAAGGGTTGTCCGCTTCGTTCCCGAGGCCCCTGGTGCTGGTGTTGTCCGAGAGGGTCACGTGGTCGAGGCGGAGATCGAGCGGTGCGGGGGAGGGGTACGGCGGGTTCGCCCTCAAGCCGCCGACGCTGCCGCTGTTTCCGGTGATCGTCGTGCGCTGCACCGTGAGCGACCGGTTCTCGAGGAGCACGCCACCGACGTCTGCGCTGCCTGCGGTCGTCCCCCCCTGGTTGCCGGCGATCAGGCTGCGGTCGATGGTGCCGTCGCCCTCGACGCCGCCGGGGCCGACCCAGCTGTGGTTGTTGGTCACCTGGACCTGGTCGAGGGCCATCGACGCGGTGACGGGTGAGCCGCCGGACGTCGCCGCTCCGCAGCAGATCCCGCCATCGATCAAGCCCCAGTTCCCGTCCACGACCGAGTCGTGCAGATCGGCGGGCACGGAGAGGATGCCGCCGCTGATGCCGCCGGCGTTGCCCTTGATGGTGAGGCGGGTGCCGTGGACCGAGTTCGTGCCGCTGAGGAGCGGCCGCACCGAGGAGGTGATGCCGCCGGCGAAGTAGTCGAGGGTGGCGTTGGGCGGCGGCCAGGACGCGGGCGGGAGCGCCTCGCCGGAGATGTTGTTCCCGGTGACCTCGGTGTCGGTGATGGTGAGGTCCCGCGTCGCCGCGACGATGCCGCCGGCGGCGAGGCGGGTGGTGAGGACGGCGGTGCCGTTGCCGCTGACGGTCGAACGGGTGACGACGAAGGTGCCGCCGCTGGTCTGCAGGTCGGTGATGCCGGCGCCGTCGACGGTGCCCGAGACGGTCGAGTCGGTGATCGTCAGCGACCCCGTCGTGCCGAGCCGGCTGGCGACGGCGGCCTGCTGCTGCAGCCCGTCGGTGGTGCCGCTGAAGTTGGACGGGCCCCTGCTGTCGCTGACGGTGACGTGGTCGAGGGTGAGGGAGGAGCCGGACCAGATGGCGATGCCGCCCGGGCCTCGGCCGCCGGTGATGGTGGTGTTCTGGATGGTGAGGCCGCCGCTTCCGGCGAGGGTGTGCAGGACGCGCTCGGTGCAGGTCTGGTGGATGGTGGCGGCGTTGCCGTGGATGGTGACGGGTTGGGCGCCGGTGAGGTCGAGGTCGCCGCTCACGTTGGCGTCCTCGGTGGTGGCGGCGCAGGTGGTGAGGTCGTAGGTGGTGGCGGCCAGCTCGATGGTGACGGGCTGGGCCGAGGCGTTGGCGGTGTCGACGGCGGCGCGCAGGGATCCGGGTCCACCGTCGGTGGTGGTGGTGACGGTGATGACCGTGTCGGCGAGCGCCGGCGGCGCGGCGGCGACCCCGGTGAGCGCCATCCCGCCGAGCAGCGCGAACGTGACCGCTGCGGCCGCGGCCCGTCTCGAGTGTCGTCGTCCCACCGGTTCCCCTGGCTCCCACCCGGCGCCAACCTGCCGGTCGGGCGAGGCTACCGCCCGCCGCTGTGGGAGGGTGCAGCGGTCCACCTGCGTCGCGAGGTCCCCGGAGGCGAGCGCCATGGCCGAGCCGATCACCGCCACCACCACCGCCGTCCCCGACGAGACCGAGGTCGTGGTCGTCGGCGCCGGGCTCGCGGGGCTGGCCGCAGCGCGGGACCTGGTCGCTGCCGGTCACGAGGTGGTCGTGCTCGAGGCGCGCGACCGCGTGGGCGGCCGCATCCTCAACCAGCACCTCGACGACGGCACGCCGCTCGAGGTCGGCGGCCAGTGGATCGGCCCCACCCAGGACCGCCTGGCGGCATGGGCCGACGAGCTCGGCGTCGAGCAGTACCCGACCCACGACGAGGGCGAGAACCTCCTCGTCTACCGGGGCGAGCCATCTCGCTACACGGGCACCATCCCGAAGCTGCCGGCACCGGTGCTGGCCAGCATCGGGCAGGCGCAGCTGCGCCTCGATCGCATGGCGCGCACCGTCCCGCTCGACGAGCCGTGGCTGGCCAAGCGGGCCGTCGACTGGGACGGCCAGACGGTCGAGTCGTGGCTGCGCCGCAACGTCCCCACCCGCGGCGCCCGCGAGATGCTGCGCCTCGGCGTCACCAGCGTGTTCGCCGCCGAGGCAGCCGACCTCTCGCTGCTGCACTTCCTCGCCTACAGCCACGCCGGGGGCCTGCTCGACCGCCTCCTCGGCGTGCGCGACGGCGCCCAGGAGCGCCGCTTCGTCGGCGGCTCGCAGCAGATCGCCATCCGGGCTGCCGCCGCCCTCGGCGACCGCGTCCACCTCGACCAGCCCGTCCGTCGCATCGACCAGGACGACGACGGCGTCACCGTCCACGCCGACGGCGCCTCGGTGCGGGCCCGGTTCGTGGTCGTCACCGTCCCACCCGCCTTGGCGTCGCGCATCGACTACCGCCCGCTGCTGCCGGTCGCTCGCGACCAGCTCACCCAGAAGATGCCCATGGGGTCGGTCATCAAGGTGATGTGCACCTACGACGAGCCGTTCTGGCGGGCCGACGGCTTGAGCGGCCAGGCCACCAGCGACGAGGGCCCCATCCAGATCGCCTTCGACAACACGCCGCCGGCCGGCACCCCGGGCGTGCTGCTCGGCTTCTTCGAGGGGGCCGAGGCCCGGCGCTGGAGCCGCACATCACCCGAGGATCGCCGCCGGGTCACCATCGCCTGCTTCGAGCGCTTCTTCGGGCCGAAGGCCGGTCACCCCATCGACTACCTCGAGCGCGACTGGAGCGCCGAGGAGTGGAGCCGCGGTTGCTACGGCGCCCACCTCGCCCCCGGCACCCTCACCGCCTTCGGGCCGTCCCTGCGCCAGCCGGTCGGTCGCATCCACTGGGCCGGCACCGAGGCCGCCACCGTCTGGACCGGCTACATGGACGGCGCCGTGCGCTCGGGTGAGGACGTCGCCGCCACCCTCGTCGCCCGCCTCGCCTGATCACCACATGTTGTGGCGGACGAAGTCGTAGACGTTGCCGAAGTCGGTCTGGACCTTGTCGGGGATCGGCACGACCTGGCCGAGGGCGCGGGCGCCCCACACGATCTGCGCGGTGCGCTCGGTCACGAGCGAGGCGTGCAGGGCGTCGTCGGCCGACTTGCCGACGCAGACCAGGCCGTGGTTCGCCACCAGCGCGGCGGAGCGGTCGCCGAGCTTGTCGGCGACCTCCTCGCCCAGCTCGGCGGTGCCGGTGGTGCGGTAGTCGCACACCGGGATGTCGCCGCCGATGTAGACGACGACCTCCTCGATCGCCGCCGGGATCGGCTCGCGCACCAGGGCGAACATCGAGGCGTACGGGGCGTGGGAGTGGATGACGCCACCGACCTCCGGGTAGCGCTTGTAGCAGTCGAGGTGCAGCACCTTCTCGGTGGTGGGCTTGCGGTCGTCGCGGCCGCCGACCTGCTCGCCGTCGAGGTCGACGATGACGAGGTCGTCGACGGTCATCGGCTCGTAGGCGAGCGACGACGGGGTCATGCAGACCGTCTCGCCGTCGGGCATCCGGGCCGACACGTTGCCGGCGGTGCCCACGACCAGACCTGCCGCGTGGATGGCCTTGGCCGCGGCCAGCACCTCGGCGGCGATCTCGTCGGGCGTGCGGTCGGCGTGGGTGCTCATCGTGCGAGGACCTCCGGGTTGGCGCAGTGGAGCGGGGCCTCGCCGGCCAGGAGGCGGGCGAGGTCGGCGGCGATGATCGCGGTGTGGTTGGCCTCGGTGTCGTAGGTGGCGCCGCCGATGTGGGGCGTCAGCACCACGTTGGGCATCGAGCAGAGCGGGTGGTCCACCGGCAGCACCTCGCCGGTGAAGTGGTCGAGGCCGGCCCCGCCGAGGTGGCCCGACGCCAGCGCCTCGGTGAGCGCGTCGAGGTCGTGCAGGCCGGCGCGCGCCGAGTTCAGGTAGACGGCGCCGGTCTTCATGCGGGCGAGCTGGTCGGTGCCGATCAGGCCGAGCGTCTCGGGCGTCGGTGCCGCGTGCATCGAGACGACGTCGGCCTCGGCCAGCAGGTCGTCGAGCGAGTGGGTGGCCTCGGGGTTGTACGGGTCGAAGGCGATGACCCGCATGCCGATGCCCTCGAACCGCCAGCGGGCGGCCCGGCCCACGGCCCCCAGGCCGACGATGCCGACGGTCTGGCCGGCGAGCTGCCAGGCCCGGAAGCGCTGGTAGGGGATGGTGCCGTCCTTGAAGACGTCGCCGGCGCGCACGTCGGCGTCGGCGGGCAGCAGGTGGCGGTTCACGGCGAACAGCAGCGCCAGGGTGAGCTCGGCCACGCCGTCGGCGTTGCGGCCGGGGGCGTGCAGCACGGGGATGCCCGCCGCGGTGGCGCCGGCCACGTCGACGTTGGTGGGGTCGCCGCGGGTCGATCCGATGGCCCGCAGCGGCCGCTCGAGGACGGCGCCGCTGCACTGGTCGGCCTCGCAGATGACGACGTCGGCGCCGACCTCGTCGATGCGGGCGGCGAGCTGCTCGTCGTTGAAGATCCGCATGTGCTCGGCCGAGATCCACGGGTCCTCGACCACCGTGGCCAGGGCCCGCAGCTCGTCGAGGCCCGGGCCCCGCAGCGGGGCGGTGGCGAAGATGGTGGGGGCGTCGGCATCGGTCACGCCCGGCATCCTCGCATACCTGACACGGGTGTCACCTCGGGGCCGCCTCTGCCAGACTCCCCCCGATGAGCGAGCCGGTGCGCGACCCCGTCCCGACCACCGGCCGGCCGCTGCGGCTGGCCGCCCTGGTCAAGCAGATCCCCGCCTTCGAGGAGATGACCCTCGGTCCCGACGGGCGGTTGGTGCGCGACGGCCTGCCCCTCGAGATGAGCGCGTACTGCCGGCGGGCGGTGGCCGAGGCGGTGCTGCTCGCGTCGCGCACCGGCGGCACGGTCACGGTGATCACCCTCGGCCCGCCGTCGGCCGAGGACGTGCTGCGCGAAGCCATCGCCTACGGCGACGGACAAGGTCTCGACGGCGTCGCCGTGGTGGGCGTCCACGGCTGCGACCCCGCCTTCGCCGGCTCGGACACCCTCGCCACCGCCCGGGCCCTGGCCGGGGTGATCGGCCACCTCGAGGCCGAGGCCGGAGCGCCGTTCGACCTGATCCTCGCCGGGCGCGCCTCGGTCGACGCCGACACCGGTCAGGTCCCGCCCCAGCTGGCCGAGCTGCTCGACCGGGCCTTCGCCACCGGCGTGAAGCGGCTCGACCTCGTCGGTGACGGCGGCCTCGACGACCACCGCCTCGACGTCGGCCTCGAGCTCGACGACGAGTGGGTCGAGGCCACCGTCGCGCTGCCCGCCGTGGTGAGCGCCGCCGAGCGGCTCATCGACCCCTGCAAGATCAAGGACCCCGCGGTGTGGGCCGGCGTCGATGCCGCCCGCATCCGCTGCCTGACGGCCGACGAGGTCGGCCCGGGCCCGTGGGGCCAGGCGGCCAGCCCCACCTGGGTGGGGGAGACCCGGGTCGAGCACGTCGAGCGGGCCGGACGGGTGCTGACCGGGTCGATCGACGAGCAGGTCGCCGCCGCCGTCGACGAGCTGCGCGATCGCGGCGTGCTCGTGCCGGGCTCGCTGCACGGGCACCAGGCGGCGCCGGTGCCCGGACCGGGCCGGTCCGACGGGCCGGTGGTCGCGGTGGTCGTCGAGCCGGATCGCCCCCGGGCCACCCGCGAGCTGCTGTCGGGCGCCGCCCGGCTGGCCGCCGACGTCGACGGCCGGGTGGTCGCGGTGGGCCCGGCGCTCGCCGACGACGCCACGCTGACCTCCTGGGGCGCCGACGCCCTGGTCGACCTCGTGCCGGCGCCGGGGGCGACGGCCGCCGACCTCGTCGAGGAGGACGTGGCCGCCGCTGTGGCCGAGTGGGCCCAGGCCCTCGGCGACGAGCTGTGGGCCGTGCTGGTCGGGGGGACGCCGTGGGGTCGCGAGGTGGCGTCGCGCGCCGCGGCATCGCTCGGTGCCGGCCTCACTGGCGACGCTGTCGGCCTCGCCGTCGACGAGGGGCGCCTGCTGGCCTGGAAGCCGGCCTTCGGCGGCACGCTCGTGGCTGCGGTGCGCGCCTCGTCACCGGTGCAGCTCGCCACCGTGCGGGCCGGCGTCCTGCCGGTCCTCGAGCCGCGCGAGGTCGACCCCGACCGCGTCGTCGACCGCCGCACCCTCGCCGTCGAGCCCCGCCGCCGGGTCGTGGTGCGCGAGCGCCGCCGCGAGGACGACGGCGACGCCCTCGCCCTGGCCGAGATGGTCGTCGGCGTGGGCCAGGGCGTCGACCCCGAGCGCTACGGCGAGCTCGACGGGCTCCTCGACGTGCTCGGGGCCGAGCTGGCCGCCACCCGCAAGGTCACCGACAAGGGGTGGCTGCCCCACGCCCGCCAGCTCGGCATCACCGGCAAGTCGATCTCGCCCCGCCTCTACGTCGCGCTGGGCACCAGCGGCAAGTACAACCACACGGTCGGTGTGCGCAGCGCAGGGACGGTCCTGGCCGTGAACCCCGACCCGGAGGCGCCGATCTTCGCCACCTCCGACCTCGGCATCGTCGGGGACTGGGGCGAGGTCGTGCCGGTGCTCACCCGCGCCCTGCGCGACGCCATGGCGTGACGGCGCCCGCTGGCCGGTCGGTGGTCGGGGGGCGCGCCGGGGATCGGTAGCGTCGGGCGATGGCCACCGACCGCCGCACCCCCATCGGGACGGTGTCGGTGATGGTCGCCGGCTTCGTGATGATCGGGCTCGGCGAGAGCTCGTTCGGCATCGCCTGGCCGGCCATGCGCGAGACGTTCGACCAGCCGCTCGCCGCCATCGCCTTCCTCCTCTACGCCATGACGGGCGGCTACCTGACCGGCTCGCTCGTCTTGTCGCGCATCGCCGACCGGGTGCCCACCGGCGGCCTGCTGGTCGTGGCGCCGGTGGCGGGCGTCGTCGGGGCGTCGCTGATCGCCCTGGCCCCGGTGCTGGCCGTGGCGGTGCCGGGCGCCTTCCTGCTCGGTCTGGCCGGCGCCGGCGTCGACGGGCGGCTCAACACCTACACGTCGGTCCACCTCGGGTCGCACCTGCTCAACTTCATGCACGGCGGCTTCGGGGTCGGCGCCTTCCTCGGTCCCCTCGGCGTGACCGCCCTGCTGGCCGCCGGCGCGTCGTGGCGGTGGGCCTACGCCTTCCTCGCGGTCTACGACGTCGCCCTCGTCGTCGCCTTCGTCGTCCTGCGCCACCGGTGGCTGCCGCTGCCGACGGCGGGGGAGGTGTCGGCGCTCGGCGACCACGGCGACGTCGCCGACGACGAGCTGGTGGTCGACCTCGAGGCCGCCGAGCGCGCCGAGCCGGACGGGACCGCAGGCGCACCGGCGAGCGCGACCGGTCGGCGCTCGATGCTGGTGCTGGTCCTCGCCACCGCGGGCTTCTTCACCTACACCGGCGTCGAGGTGACCTGCGGCTATTGGGCCTTCGAGCTGCTGACCACCCGGGGTCTGTCCACCGGCGCCGCCGGCGTGGTCACCTCGTGCTACTGGGCGGCGCTGATGGTCGGCCGGTTCGCCCTCGGGACGGTGGGGCGGCGGGTCCCACCGTCGACCGTCCTCACGCTGGCGGCGGTCGGCACGCTCGGGGGGACGCTCGTGATCGAGCTGGGCGCGGTGGCCCCGGCGGCCGGTGCCGTCGGGTTCGTGCTCACCGGCCTGGCCCTGTCGGGCATCTTCCCGGCCATGGTGGCCATGACGCCGTTCCGCTTCGGCCCGGCCCGGTCGGCGCGGGTCATGGGCGTCCAGCTGGCCGGGGCCAGCCTCGGCGTCGCCACCATCCCCTCGCTGGCCGGCCTGGTGGCCCAGCGGTCGGGCAGCGCGGCCCTCGGGCCGGCCATGGTCGCCACCGCCGTGCTGTTCGCCGCCGCCCACGCCGGGACCACGTTGGTGACCCGTCCCACCGCCGCCGTCGGGGGTCGCCTTCGTCGGCGCGAGGCCGACGTGTAGAGTCCCCGGCCGGACCACGGAAGAGGGGGAGCCGTCCTGTGAGCCCGACTGCACGTCGCCGCATCCACCTGCCGCTGCTCGCGGCCATCGCCTGCATCGGCCTTTTCGCCGCTGCCTGCTCGAAGAGCGATGAAGGCCAGGGCACCACCGCCCAGTCGGCCTTCAACGTCCAGCAGAAGGACGCCGGCCCACCGGTGTCGGGCGGGTCGCTCGTCTACGGCCTCAACGCCGAGACCAACAACTGGAGCCCGTACTTCGGCCAGTGGTCCGGCTCGTCCTACACGGTCGCCAACGCGGTCTACGACCCGCTGGGCGCCTACGACACCAACGGCGACGTCCAGCCCTACCTCGCCCAGGCGTTCGAGCACAACGCCGACTTCACGCAGTGGACCATCAAGCTGCGGCCCGGCGTGAAGTTCCACAACGGCACCGCCCTCAACGCCGCCGCCGTGGTGAAGAACCTTGAGACCGGCGCCTCCAAGGGCCTCACCGCCCAGGTGCTCGGCCCGATGTACCAGTCGGTGTCGGCCCAGGACGACTCGACCGTCGTGGTGAAGATGAAGTCGCCGTGGTCCACGTACCCGCACATCCTCACCGGCCAGCCGGGCTACATGCAGGCGCCCGAGCAGCTCGAGAACCCCAACAGCGACGAATCGCTCCGCAAGCCCATCGGCACCGGCCCGTTCCAGTTCGTCGAGTGGGTGCCCGACCAGCAGTTCAAGGGCAAGAAGAACCAGAGCTACTGGAGCAAGGACTCGTCGGGCACGCAGCTGCCGTACCTCGACAGCATCACCTTCCGGGTCCTGCCCGACTTCCAGAGCCGCGGTGCCGCCCTCGAGTCGGGCGAGATCGACGCCATGGAGACCGGCGACCCCGCCCAGATCATCAAGTTCAAGGGGCTGGCCGACCAGGGCCAGTACCAGATGTACACCGACGCCGGGCAGAACACGCTCAAGACGTTCATCGCCCTGAACACCGGCAAGGAGCCGTTCAACAACCCGAAGGCCCGTGAGGCCCTCGCCTACGGCGTCGACACCGGTCTCGTCTCCCAGGCCGCCTACCAGGACGTGTTCCCGGCGGCCAACAGCGCCATTTCCGACCAGTCGCCGTACTACACCGATCCCGGCTACCCGAAGTACGACAAGGCCAAGGCCATGCAGCTGGTCAAGGACTACGAGGCCGAGACCGGCAAGAAGCTCACCTTCTCGGCCCTCATCCCGCCGGCGCCCGAGTACCAGTCGATCGCCCAGAGCCTCCAGGCCCAGGCCAAGGAGCTCGGCGTCGACGTCGAGCTCAAGACCCTGGACCAGTCGTCGCTGGTGAACTCCGTGCTCGGTGGCAACTACGAGGCGTCGGGCTTCATCTGGTTCGGTTCGCCGCTGCTCGACCGCGACTCGGTCTTCCTCACGTCGGACTCGAACCCGCCGGGCCAGCTGTCGGTGAACATCACCCGGATGGACAACCCGAAGATCAAGGCGGCCATCGCCGAGGCTCGCAAGACCGACGACAAGCAGAAGATCAAGGAGCAGTACGCGATCGTCACCCAGGAGATGTCGAAGGACCTCGCCTACGTGTGGCTGGTGCAGAACCGCACGGCCATCGTGTACCGCAACAACGTCCACGGCTTCACCGGCCAGACGCTGCCCACGGGCCAGGCGGCCCCCGACTCCACCACGCCGTTCACCGACCTGGTGTGGGTCAAGCGGTAGCCGCGGCTTCGCACCGAGACCGTCCCCGGGGGCGGCGGCTCCGGCCGCCGCCCCCGGCGCGTCCGGCCTCGGACGACGGCGTCGAGGATCAGTCGGCGACCTCGCGGGCGAGGGCGCGGCGGTCGAGCTTCTCCATGGGGGTGAGCGGCAGCACGTCGCGGACGACGATCGCCTCGGGCAGCTCGTGGCGGGCCAGGCGGTCGCCGGCGAAGGCGCGCAGCTCGTCGAGGGTGGGCGGTCGGTCGGGGTCGGTGGGGACCACCACGGCCACGCCGACCTCGCCCATGACGTCGTCGGGGCGGGCGATCACCGCCACGTCGGCCACCCCCGGGTGCTCGACCAGCACGGCCTCCACCGCCTGCGGGTAGACGTTGTAGCCGCCTCGCACGTACATCTCCTTGGCCCGCCCGGCGAGGTGCAGCCGGCCCCGGTCGTCGACCCAGCCGAGGTCGCCGGTGCGCACCGCGCCCGACGGGGTGAAGGCGGCGGCGGTGGCCTCCGGGTCGCGCCAGTAGCCGACCATCGTCGCCGCCGAGCACAGGCAGACCTCGCCCACCTCGCCCGGCGGCACGGGTGGCGCGTCGGGGTCGCCGGGCACGACGACGGTCAGCTCGACGCCGGGGTGGGGACGGCCGACCGTCTCCTCGGCGTCCTCGGGGGGATCGTCGAAGGCGGTGCCCAGGCCGACGCCCGCCTCGGTGCACGAGTAGCGGGTGGCCACCGCCGCGCCGAAGCGCTCGCGGGCCTCGCGCACCAGTGCCGGCGTGGCGGGACCTCCGCCCATGACGATGGCCCGCACCGAGGACAGGTCGCGGCGGTCGAGGTCGGGCTGGCGCAGCATCAGGGCGATCTGGGTGGGGATGCCCGCCACCGACGCCATGCGGTGGCGCTCGGTGAGCTCGAGGGCGTCGCCCGCCCGCCACCGGGAGACCAGCACGGTGGTGCCGCCCCGGTGGAGGTTGCCGGCCAGCTTGGTGGTGGGGCCGAGGTGGGCCAGCGAGGTGGCGGCGAGGTTGGCGCCGCCGGGTGCGTCGGCCCACACGTCGCCGGTGTCGACGGTGGTGATGGCGTCGATCTGGCGCTGGCCGAACACGGCCCCCTTGGGCGTGCCGGTGGTCCCGGAGGTGAACACGATGGCCACCGGGCGGTCGGGGTCGGGGGCCAGCGTGGGGAGATCGCCGGCGCCGTGCTCGTCGGCGAGGTCGACGAACAGGTCGCGCGCCGCCGCGGCCGGCACGACCTCGACCAGCTCGGCCTCGCCGAGCGCGGCCGCGTCGGCGTCGGGCCACAGGTCGCGGGTGGCGAGCACCAGCCGTGGCGTCGCTCGCCCGAGGACGGCGGCCCGCTCGGGGGCGGCCAGCCGGGCGTTCACCCCGGCGGTGATGGCGCCCAGCCGGGCGGCGGCGACGTAGGCCACCACGTGGTCGGGGATGGTGGGCAGCACCAGCGCCACCACGTCGCCCTCGCGGACGCCGCGAGCACGCAGGCCGGCGGCCACCGCCCGCGAGCGGTCGGCCAGGTCGCGGTACGACAGCGACCACCCGTCGGGCGCGAGGTAGGCGGTAGCATCGCCGAACCGCTCGGCGGCGGTGTCGACCACGTCGCCGAGCATCATCGGTCCCACCACCACGGAAGGCAGCACGGGTGGTCCCTCCCGAAGCGAGGTCCGGCGGTCGCTCCGCGGGACGAGACGGCGATGGCCCCGCACCGCGGCGCCGCCAGGGCCGCCGCACCGAGGCCAAGCTGCTCGACGCCGGCATGCAGGTGCTGGCCGAGCGGGGCTTCCACGCGGCCCGCGTCGACGACATCGTGCGGGCGGCCCAGGTGTCCCACGGCACCTTCTACCTGTACTTCTCGAACAAGGAAGACCTCTTCCGTGCCCTGGCCGTGCGCTGCGCCGACGAGATGACCGAGCTGGCGGCGTCGCTCGGTGCCGTCGACGACGGCCCCGCCGGGCTGGCGGAGCTGCGCTCGTGGCTGGGCCGGTTCATCGCCCTCTACCGCACGTACGGCGTGGTGATCCGGGCGTGGATGGAGGACCAGGTGGCCAGCCGCGAGCTGGCCCGCCTGGGGTCGCGCACCTTCGGCGCCTTCGCCGCCGCCCTGGTCGGCCGGCTCGAGGAGGCCCGGCCGACCAGCCGCCACGAGGCCGACCTCGCCGGCGCCGCGCTGCTGGCGATGATCGAGCGGTTCACCTACTTCGTCACGTCGCGCGGGCTCGACGTCGACGACGAGGAGGCCGCCGCCACGCTGGCCGTGCTCATCCACCGCGGGTTCTTCGGGGCCCCGGTCGCCGCCGGTCGCTGACGCCGGCGGCGGGCTCATCGCAGGCGCCACTCGATGCGCTTGCCGGACGAAAACGTCGCCTGGCCCTGGCGCAGCGACTCGGCGTCGGTGCCGAGCCCGATGTAGGCGTAGCCGAGGCCCAGCGCCTGCGAGCGGCTGTGCTCGAGGCCCGACCAGATGGCCCGCACCGTCCCCTCGATCGCCAGCGGCGGGGCCGAGGCGATGGCCTCGGCGCAGAAGGCGGCGGCGTCGCGCAGCTGGTCGGCCGGCACGACCTCGCTGACGAGCCCGACGTCGTGGGCCCGCGACGCGCTCAGCCGCTCGTGGTTGCCCATCAGCGACACGCGCATGATCTCGCCGAACGGCATCTTCTGCAGCATGTGGATCGGCTCGAAGGCCGCGGTCATGCCGTAGGTGACGTGCGGGTCGAAGAAGGTGGCGTGGTCCGCTGCGATGATGAACTCGACCTCGCCGAGCATGTAGAAGGCGCCGCCGCACGCCATGCCGTTGACGGCGGCGATGACCGGCTTCCACAGGTCGTTGCTCTTCGGCCCCACGTAGTCGCCGGGGTCGTCGAAGTGGAACGGCGTGGAACCCGAGCCGACGGTCTTGGTCTCGCCGTCGGGGGTGGCCTCCTGCTGCTCGGACGACCCCATCGTCTCGGTGCGGTCGATGCCGGTGCAGAAGGCGCGGTCGCCCGCACCGGTGAGCACGGCCACCCGCACGTCGTCGTCGTGGCGCATGCCGCGCCACACGTCGCGCAGCTCCTTCTGCATGGCGACGTTGAAGGCGTTGTGCACCTCGGGGCGGTTCAGCGTCACCCAGGCGACGCCGTCGCGCACCTCGTACAGGAGCGTCTCGTACCTGCGGCTGGTCATGGCCGGACCCTACCGATCGCCGGCGCCGGGAGGCTGGGGGAGCCTCAGCCCCCGCCCATCTGCAGGCCGCCGGGACGGGTGCCGAAGATGCCCGAGGCCACCGCGCTGCCGATCCGAGCGGGGTCCCAGCGCTGGGGCTCCTTGCCGGCCGTGATGGTCTTGCCCAGCTGCCAGGGCACGTAGTGCGTGATGCCGTCGCCGACGGCCCGGAACACCTGGCCCGAGATGTGCAGGGCCTCGTCCGACGCCAGCCACACCACCATGGGCGCCGAGTTGCCGGGGTTGAGCCGGTTGAAGTCGTCGCCCTCGCTCACCTGGTCGGCCTCGACGATCGGGATCGACGGCATGGCCGCGTTGACCATGCGGGTGGCGCCTCCGGGGGCGATGGCGTTGGCCCGCACGCCGTAGCGCTCGCCCTCGAGGGCGGTGATGGTGGTGAGGGCGGCGATGCCGGCCTTGGCGGCGCCGTAGTTGGCCTGGCCCTTGTTGCCCTGCAACCCGGCCGACGAGACCGTGTTGACGATGGCGGCGTTGCGCTTGCGGCCGGCCTTGGACTCGTCCTGCCAGTAGACGCAGGCGTGGTGGGTCATGTTGAACGTGCCCTTGAGGTGCACGGCGATGACCGAGTCCCACTCCTGCTCGGTCATCTTGGTGATCGACTGGTCGCGCAGGATGCCGGCGTTGTTGACCACGATGTCGAGGGCGCCGAAGGCGTCGACGGCCGACTGGACGACGGCCTCGGTCTCCTCCCAGCTGCTGACGTCGGCGTAGCTGGCGACGGCCTCGCCACCCCGGTCCTTGATGATCTGGACCACCTCGTCGGCGGGCGTGGTGTCGGTCTCGTCACCCGACATGGACACGCCGATGTCGCACACGACCACCTTGGCGCCCTGGGCGGCCAGCTCGAGCGCCTCGCCCCGTCCCACCCCGCGACCCGCTCCGGTCACGATCGCCACCTTGCCGTCCACCAGACCCATCGCGTGCATGCCTCCCCGGCGTCTGCCCTATGCTGCGCGCCAAACCTGACGCTCGTGTCACATTAGCGGTCCCCACCGGGACCGGCGCCACGAGCCCGATCGGCAGGAGGGGACGTGGCGACCATGCCCGACGCAGACGAGGTCATCGGCCGGTCCACCGGCGCCGCCAAGGTCCGGGTCGAGCGGGGCCCGATCACCAAGTTCGCCACCTCGGTGCTGAACGACAGCCCCGTGTACCAGCGGGCCGACGTGGCGCGCGAGGCCGGCTTCGCCGACGTGCCGGCCCCGCCCACCTACGCCTTCTCCGGCCTGCAGTTCTGGGGAGCGTTCCCCGAGGAGCAGCCGCCCGACCCCACCGGTGGGTCGAACCCGATGGCCGAGATCATGGGCGGCCTGCTGTCGAAGGGCGGGATGATCCTGCACGGCGAGCAGGAGTTCACCTACCACCGCCCGATCGTGGCCGGCGACGTGCTCACCTACGAGGGCAAGGTCGTCGACCTGTACTCGAAGGAGTCGAGCAGCGGGCGGGTCATGACGTTCCTCGTCACCGAGGACGTGTGGCGCGACGAGGCCGGCGAGCCGGTGCTCACCTCGCGCATGAACCTCATCCACCGCGCCTGACGGCGACGCCGAGCATCCCGGGTCAGCCCGGGCGGGGCGGCAGGGGCGGGGCCTGGTCCGTGGGGAAGGCGATGACCGCGCACCGGCAGCGCTCGGTGGCCTCGCGCTCGGCGTTGAGGTCGCCGAGGCGGGCGGCGGCGGCCTGGTCGACCCCGGCGATCCCGTCGACCTGGAACGCCAGCAGCGGGCTGTCGAGGCTGGGCACCAGGTCCGGCCGTCCGGCGGCGCCCAGCTGGGCGGTGAGCTCGGTCTGCAGGGCGACCAGCTCGGCCTCCTTGTCGGGGCCGAGCGGCTCCTGCCGGGCGAGCACCTGCGCCCCCGGCCGCTGCGTGAAGTCGCTCACCAGGCGCCCGTCCTCGACCACCATCCACACCGTGCCCACCTCGGCGGGTGCGGCGACCCGGTGGTCGCCGAACTGGAACCCCAGCTCGGGGTCGACCCGCACGGGCGCGCCGGCCCGGTCGTAGGCGTCGACGACGGCGCCGTGCAGCCCGTCGAGCGTCGTGCCGTCGAAGCGCACGATGACGGGCTCGGTGAGCGAGCCCGGGGGCGGCAGCTGGTCGAGCAGCGAGCGCGCCTCGCCCTCGAAGGAGAAGACGGTGTCGCCGTGCGTCGCGACCTTGGCGGCCAGGGGGAGCGCGGCGGCGAGGATCGCCACGCCGAGCACCACCTCGCCGGCCGCCACGAGGCGGCCCCGGTCCTGCGCCCCGCGCGCCGTGCCGACCCGGCCGGCCAGCCACCCGGCGAGGGCCCAGCCGGAGGCCGCCACGCACAGCACGGCCAGCGGGATGCGCCACAGGAACAGGTACGGCGTGAGCTCGTCGGTGATGCGCGACAGGGCGAGCACGCCGGTGGCGGCGAGCAGGGCGACCAGCTCGACCCAGCGGCGGTCGGGGCGGCGCCCGCTCAGCCGGGTGGCGACGTAGCCGGCCGCCAGCAGCACGACCGGCACCAGCAGCCAGCGGGAGGGCGACGGGGCCACGGTGCCGGTGAACTGGTCGACGACGTCGCTGCCGCCGAGCCACGGCGGCAGCGGACGGAACTCGGTGGCGAACAGGCCGGCGCCCACGCCCAGGCCGGCGGTGGGGCGGTTCGCACCGGCACCGGTGAAGAAGCGCCACAGCAGCGTGAGGTTCCCCGGGTCGCCGGTGACCTCCTCGACGAGGACGGGCACCCAGAGCACGGCGAGGATCACGGCCGTGGCGATCCATGAGCGGCGGGGGAGCGCCCAGGGGGTCCCTCTCGACCGGTCGACGAGCAGCGCGCCCACGAGGTAGGCCGCCGCCACGGCCACGAGCGGGGCGTAGCCGACGTGGGTCTGGACGAGGAAGGTGGCGACGAACGCCCAGCCCGGCAGCTGGCGGACCTCGCCCAGCGACAGCCGCCACGACAGCAGGACGAACAGGATGAACCACGGGAAGGCGATGTGGGGGTTCCACGGCTCGAGCACGAGCCACGTGCCGGTGGCCCCGTAGGAGAGCGCGACCACCGCCAGCATCGTCAGCAGGAGGGGGAGGCGCCCGGCCCGCCACGACGTGCGGGCGATCCAGCCGACCGCCCACAGCTGCAGGCCCATGCCGCCGACGAGCGTGCCCCAGGCGGCGTGGCCGGTCAGCAGCGACGGGATGCCGAGCAGCCAGAACAGCGTCGGCCCGGGGTGGCTCCAGATGTAGCGGGAGTACGGGCCGAGCAGTGGCGTGTCGGCGGTGCCGACGTCGCGCACGCGCAGGTCGAGCACGGCGAGGTCCTGCACGGGGAGCCAGCTGCGCCCGATCCACGAGGCGATCCCGATGAGGAGGGGAGCGGCCACGACGAGCGTGGCGATCCACGCGATCGCCACCTCCCACCGCTCAGCCGGCGGCCGGGCCGGGGGACGCCCGTCGCGACGCTCGCCGTCGATGCCGCGCGGGCGGTCCTCGACCTCGACCTCACCCATCGCCCACGCCCCTCACCGCCGGCACCGTAGTGGTGGCGCCGACCCGAGGGCGAGGCACGGCTACTCGACGGCGCCGGCCTCCCGCAGCCGCTGCTGGTCGGCTTCGCCGATGCCGAGCAGCTCGCCGAGCACCCAGGCCGCGTCCTGGCCGAGCAGCGGGCTGGCCCGGTCGTAGCCGCCGCTCCCGTCGGCGAGCCGGAAGCCGTTGCGCTCGTAGCGCCCCTCGCCGAGGACGGGGTGGTCGAGGGCGACGAGGTGGTCGCGGTGGGCGAGCTGGGGGTCGTCGTGGCAGTCGCCGAGGTCGGCGACCGGGACCGCCTCGAGCCCGGCGGCCTGCAGGCGTTCGGCCAGCTCGGTGGCGTCGTGGCACGCGGTCCACGCCGCCACCGCCGCCTCCACGTCGTCGACGCGCGCCCGCCGCTCGGTGGCGGTCGCGCCGAGGGGCGCCAGCCCCGCCTCGGCTCCGGCGGCTTCGACGAGCCGCTCCCAGTCCTCGTCGTCGTGCACGGCCAGGGCCAGCCAGCGATCGTCGCCTCGGCACGGGAAGACGCCGTGCGGGACGGCGACCGGGTGGCGGTTGCCGTCCCGTTCGACGACCTCGCCGGTGGCGGCCAGGTGCTCGAACCACGGGGTGAGCGACCACACGGCCGCCTCCACCTGGGACAGGTCGAGGTGCACGCCGCGTCCGGTGCGGCGGCGGTGCAGCAGCCCGGCGGCGAGCAGGGCAGCACCGAAGCGGGGGGCCAGCGAGTCGGTGATGGTGCCGAACGGGCCGATGGGCGGACGGTCGGCCCAGCCGGTGAGGAACGTGTAGCCCGACAGCGCCGCGCCCTGGCTGCCGAAGCCGGGGTAGTCGCGGTTGGGCCCCGTCTGGCCGTTGAGGCAGGCCGACAGCATCACGAGGTCGGGTCGCCGCTCGGCCAGCACGTCGTAGTCGAGGCCGAGCCCGCGCAGCGCCTTGGGGGCGAAGTTCTCGGCCACCGCGTCGGCCCGGTCGACCAGCGCGAGCGCGAGGTCGCGTCCCTCGGGGTGCTTGAGGTTCAGCGCCACCGAGCGCTTCGCCGGGTTGAGGGCGTCGAACATGGGGGCCGCATCGAGGCCCTTGCCGTAGGCCCGCAGGAAGTCGGGCCTCGACCGCGACTCGATGCGCACCACGAGGGCGCCGTGCTCGGCGAAGTAGCGGGTGGCCACCGGGCCGGCGGCGCCGGTGCCGAGCTCGAGGATGGTCGTGCCGGACCAGGCGCCGGGGACGAGGCCGGGATCGGGACCGTCCGCACCGTCGCGTGGGCCGGTCGCGCGGTGGCCGCCCTCGGGTCGGTCGTCGGGCCACGGGTGCACGGGGTCGACCGCGCCGATCGGCCGCCGGGGACGCGTCCGGATCGGGGACACGCGATCGCCGGGGCTGCGCACGACCGCGACCGAGGCCGGTCGCCCGTCGTCGTCGAAGAAGTCGCGGGCGGCGAGCTGCTCGTCGGCCAGCAGCTCGTGGGGACCGTTGACCGGCGCCAGCGTGAGGTTGTGCTCGCAGGCGAGTCGGTAGAGCTCGCGGGTGGTCCGGCGGGCGCAGAAGGCCTCGACCACCGCGCTGAGCGCGGCGAGGTCGTCGTCGGTGGCCTTGGCGTGGTCGAAGGTGGCCCAGTCCCAGCCCTCGACGTCGGACACGTCGATGCCGTCGGCCCGGGCCACGTCGACCACCGTGGTCCACGTTCCCACCCGGGCCCGGCCGCCGCGGATGCCGAAGGACACCCAGCCGTCGGCGCACGGCCAGATCTCGCGCGTGCGGCCGATGTTCGCCCCCCGCCGCCGGCCGCGGTCGTGCTCGCGGTGGTACCGGCCGACGGCGCCGAGGTTGGCGACCAGCACCGCCTCCTGGGCCGACAGGTCGACGTCCTGACCGGCACCGGCGGCGAGCGCGGTCAGGGCGGCCACCACCGCCTCGGGTGCGGTGTGGGCCTCGGCCACCGGCAGCGTGCAGCGCACCGGCGGCCGGTCGGGGTCGCCGGTGCAGAAGAGGTTGCCCGATGCCGCGTGCACGCCGAGGTCGCCGGCCCGCCACCCGGCGCGGGGGCCGGTGCGGCCGAAGGGCGTGACGTGCACGCGCACGGCGCCCGGTGCGGCGGCGGCGAGCACGTCCGGGGCGACCGCGGCGCCGTCGCCCACCAGCACGACGTCGGCGCCGGGAAGCACGGCCCGCCGGCGCTGGTCGGCCGCCGCCCGGTCGTCACCGGCGCCGTGGTCGACGACCACGTCGGCGCCGAGGTCGGCGAGCAGCCGGCCGGCGGTCGCCACCGCGCCGGTGCCGAGCACCACGACCCGCAGCCCGCCGAGGAGGTGCTCCCGGGCGGCGTCCGGTGGGGCGGCGGTGCCGGTCGTGTCGTCGTCCATCGCTGCGCCCGGCCCCCTCGCTCGCCCCATCCCTGACGGTGGCGTCACCCTAGTCCGCGTCATGTTTGCGCTGGTCAGCGGCCTGACCGTCGCGAACGTTGACGCTCATGTCAGGTTTCTGGTGACATGGTGCGCCGGGACCGACGGGGGAGCCACCGCATGCCGTACTCGATCATCTCTGCCGACGCCCACATCCTGGAGCCCGTCGACATCTGGGACACCTGGCTGCCCAAGGAGCACCAGGAGCACGCGCCGCGGCTGGTCAAGGACAGCGACGGCGGGGACGCCTGGCTCTTCGCCGGGGCCACCGAGCCCGACCCCATCGGGCTGACCGCCACCCCCGGCATGCCGTGGGACCAGTTCCGCTGGAAGGGCGTCACCTACGACGAGGCGCGGCCCGGCTGCTACGACGGCGCCGCCCGCCTCGACGACATGACCCTCGACGGCGTCGACGCCGAGATCATCTTCCCGCCCCAGCGCACGGTCGGGCACTGGCTCGGCAACGAGGACGACGATCTGGTCCGGGTCGGCATCGAGGCCTACAACAGCTTCCTGTTCGAGCAGTTCTGCGCCGCCGACCCCACCCGGCTCATCGGCGCCGCGCAGATCCCGTCCACCGGCATCGACGACGCCGTCGACACGCTGCGCAAGGCCAAGGCGCGCGGTGCTCGCACGGTCGTCATCTCGAACTGGCCGTCAGGTGGCGAGCAGATCTCCGACGACGACGACGCCTTCTGGGCAGCCGCCGCCGACGAGGGCATCCCCGTCTGCATCCACATCCTGATGATCAGCCGCAAGGCCCGCATCCGGGCCCGAAAGGCGGCCGAGAAGGCGGGCGGGCGCGACCTCTACGCCACGACCGCGAAGACCAAGGCCGGGGCCCGGGCGGCGGTCGGCCTGTCGGGCGTGTTCTCGTCGGTGCCGTCGACCATCGGCCAGCTCATCTTCACCGGCGTGTTCGACCGGCACCCGGGCCTGCACGTCGCCATGATCGAGACCGGCGTCGGCTGGCTGCCCCACTTCCTCGAGCAGATGGACGACCGCTTCTGGCGCAACCGCTCCTGGACCGACCTGCCCATCGATCGGCCGCCCTCGGAGTACTGGTACGCGAACATGAGCGCCTCGTTCGTGCGCGACGACAACGGGCTGCGCAACCGCCACGAGGTCGGCGTCGACAACATGATGTGGAGCACCGACTACCCGCACCACGGCAACGACTGGCCGCGGTCGCGCAAGACCATCAACGAGACGATGGCCGACCTGCCCGCCGACGAGAAGCACCGCATCGTGTGCGGCAACGCCGTGCGGATCTTCGGGCTGGCAGACTGATCGCACACGGGGGGTCGTGGCCGAGCGCCGCGCCGACCCCACGACCACTGGGGGAACCATGGACGTCGACGACCTCATCCTCGTCAGCGTCGACGACCACGTCGTCGAGCCGCCCGACATGTTCGACGGCCACCTGGCCGACAGGTGGAAGGACGTGGCGCCGCGCGTCGTGCACAAGGACGACGGCACCGACGTGTGGGTCTACGAGGGCCAGGAGCTGCCCAACATCGGGCTGAACGCGGTCTCGGGCCGTCCGCCCGAGGAGTACGGCATCGACCCCACGTCGTTCGCCGAGATGCGCCCCGGCTGCCACGACGTCGACAAGCGCGTCGAGGACATGGACGCCAACGGCGTGCTCGGCTCGATGAACTTCCCGTCGTTCCCGCAGTTCTGCGGCCAGCTGTTCGCCCGCACCGAGGACAAGGCCCAGGCCGAGGCCATGCTCCGGGCCTACAACGACTGGCACATCGACACGTGGTGCGGCAGCCACCCGGGTCGGTTCATCCCCCTCGCCCTGCCGGCGCTGTGGGACCCCGAGCTGGCCGCCGACGAGATCCGCCGGGTCGCGGCCAAGGGCTGCCGGGCCGTCACCTTCTCGGAGAACCCCGAGAAGCTCGGCTACCCGTCGTTCCACAACGAGCACTGGGACCCGCTGTGGCGGGCGTGCTGCGACGAAGGCGTGGTGGTCTGCCTGCACATCGGATCGTCGTCCCAGCTGGTCATCACCTCGGTCGAGGCGCCCATCAACGTGATGATCACGCTGCAGCCGATGAACATCGTCCAGGCCGCCGCCGACGTGCTGTGGTCCCGCGTGCTCCAGGACTTCCCCGACCTGCGCATCGCCCTGAGCGAGGGCGGCATCGGGTGGATCCCGTACTTCCTCGAGCGGGTCGACTACGTGTACAAGCACCACCGCGCCTGGACCGGCCACGACCTCGGGATGCTGCCGAGCGAGCTGTTCGCCGAGCGGTTCGTCACCTGCTTCATCGACGACGCCTTCGGGCTCGAGTCGCGGGGCCACCTGAACCTCGACATGGTCACGTGGGAGTGCGACTACCCGCACTCCGACTCCACGTGGCCCGAGGCGCCCGAGCGGCTCATGGAGGGCCTGCGCAACGCCGCCGTGCCCGACGACGAGATCGACAAGATCACCCACGAGAACGCCATGCGGGTCTTCTCCTACGACCCGTTCTCGGTGATCCCCCGCGAGCAGTGCACCGTGGGCGCGTTGCGGGCCCGGGCCGCCTCGGCCGGCGTGGACACCGAGGTGCGCTCGCTCGGCACGCCGCCGCCCCGCCCCGAGTCGCCCATCCGCATCATCGACCTCGCCGCCCGCGCCACCGCCAAGGAAGCCT
>JAXLRI010000021.1:0-58992 GCA_046331175.1 Acidimicrobiales bacterium | reverse complement strand
TGGGGCATCGGGTGGCCGGTGCGGGCGACCTTGCCGCTGGGGGTCATGTCGATGGTGATCTTGTCGACCACGGTCCGCGTGGCCAGGTCGAACTTGATCAGCGAGCCCTCGAACTCGCACGTGGCGACGAAGTAGGTGAGGTCGGCCGAGTAGTCGAGGTGGTTCAGGCCCGGGCACTGGGTGCGCACCGAGCTGTGCTTGGCGAAGGTCTTGGCGTCGCGGAAGGTGAAGGTCTGGTTGCCCTCCTCGACGATGATCGCCTCGGCGCCGTCAGGGGTGAAGTAGAGGTTGTACGGGTCCTCCACCTCGATCGAGGCACCGGCCCGGCCGGTCTTGGGGTCGATCGGCGTGACCTTGTCGCCGCGGCTGGCGATGGCGTACAGCGTGGACATGTCCCACGACGGCACGACGTGCTGGGACTCGGCGCCGGTGGGGAAGCTGCCGATGATCTGGTCGGTGGTGGGGTCGATGACCATCGTCGTGCCCGACACCTCGTGGGGCACGTAGACGAGGAAGCGGGCCCCGGCCGTGTTGGGGTTGCGGTTGCCGGCGCCGATGGCGGCGTAGACGTTGAGCGGCGGCCTGGTGGTGGTGGGGGCCGCCGTGGTCGGCGGCAGGGTGCGGATCGCGGTCGTGGGGGCCGCGGTCGTGGTGGCGGGCGCCGTGGTGGTCGGCGCCGCCGTGGTGGTGGTGGTGGGGGCTGTCGTGGTGGGCGCGTCGGCTCGGAGGTCGGCGGGCGGGCCCGAGCCGCACGCCACCGCCAGCAGCCCGGTGAGGCCGAGGGCGGCGCCGAGCGCGGCGAGGCGGGGGCGACGGGGGCGGGGAGCGGCGGTCATGCGGAGCGGGGGAGCGGGTGCAGCGGAGGGCAGCGAGCGCAGCCGGTGGCAGCGCAGCGTGGAGGCTCGCGGGGCCGGCGGAGCAGAGGGCGGGCGGCGCGGGCGGCGCCGCCCGGTCGCCGAGCGTAGCGGCGGGGGCCGGCACGAGGGCACCACCTCGCCCCGCGGCGGGGCCGGCGCGAGCCGTCGCCCTGACCCGATCTCGGAGAGGTGGTTGCCTAGAGTGCCGGTCCGATGCGTCGCCGCCTGGTCCTCCTGCTCGCCATGGTCGGCGTCGTGGCGCTCGGCCTGCCGGCGTGCAGCCGCGACGACGGCTCGCGGGCCACGCCGGCCACCGGTGGTGCGGTGGGCCGGCCGAACGTCGTCGTGATCATGACCGACGACCAGACGTACGAAGAGATGCGGGTCATGGAGCGCACCAACCGCTTGCTCGGCGCCGGCGGCACCACCTTCACCACCTTCCAGGCCAGCTTCCCGCTGTGCTGCCCGGCGCGGGCCACCTACCTCACCGGCCAGTACTCCCAGAACAACGGGGTGCGCGACAACGTGCCGCCGCTCGGCGGCGCCAAGAAGCTCAAGGCCGACGAGACCCTGCCGGTGTGGCTCCAGCGGGCCGGCTACTACACGGCCAGCGTCGGCAAGTACCTGAACGGGTGGGGCGAGGACGGCAACATCGCGCCGCCGCCGGGGTGGGACCACTGGTTCGGCCTGATCGACCCCACGACCTACAAGTACTTCGGGTACAGCGTCTCGGTGGACGGCCAGCGCCGCGACTACGGCGATGCCGAGGCCGACTACCAGACCGACGTGCTGGGGGCCGAGGTGGTCCGCACCATCGGCGACGCCGCCGCCTCGGGCAAGCCCTTCTTCGTCTCGTTCACCCCGCTGGCCCCGCACCTCCCGTCGGGCGAGGGCGCCGGTCTGGACCTCGCCAGCACCCAGCTGCCGACCGCAGTGCCGGCGCCGCGGTACGCCGACCGGTTCGCCGACGAGCCACTGCCCACCTCGCCGGCGACGAACCAGGCCGACGTCTCGCGGTCCCCCGACTTCGTCCGGTCACGGCCGCTCCTGCTCGGCCCGACCCTGCACGCCAACCGCACCGCCTATCGGCGTGAGCTGGCGACGTTGCTCGCCGTCGACGAGTGGGTGGGCCGGATCGCGGACGAGCTGCGGTCGGCGGGGGTGGCCGACGACACGGTCGTGATGTTCACCTCCGACAACGGCCTGTTCCGTGGCGAGCACCGGATCCCCAACGGCAAGGTCTACCTCTACGAGGAGGCGACCCACATGCCGCTGCTCGTGGCCGGCCCCGGCTTCCCGGCCGGCGCGGTGGTGGACCGCCCGACCGCCCAGGTCGACCTGGCCAGCACCATCGTCGGCCTGACCGGTGCGTCGCCGGGCCTGGCGCTCGACGGTGCCGACCTCGCCGCCATGGCCCGCGACCCGTCGCTCGGCGCGTCCCGCGGCGTCCTGCTCGACAACCAGACGGCCTTCGGGCGATCCACGAGCAACGGGATCCACACCGGACGCTACGTGTACCTCGAGCACTCCACCGGCGAGCGCGAGCTGTACGACCTTCGGCTCGACCCCGCCGAGCTCGTCAACCGCGTGGGCGACCCGAGCTACCGGATCATCCAGACCCAGCTGGCCCAGCGCGTCGGTCGGCTGAAGCAGTGCGCCGGGGCGTCGTGCGAGGGATCGGTCGCGTCGGGCGGCAAGTCCCCGCCGGCGCCACCCGATCCCGACCCGTCCCAGGCGTCGGCACCCGAGCCGCCGGCGCTCCCGGTCAAGCGCCCGCCGGCACTGTCGACCGAGCAGCAGGCGACCGCCCTGGCCAAGGCCATCGCCGGCCCGCTGAAGCTGTCCGACGCCGAGCAGGCCTGCCTGTCTCGGGACCTGGCGTCCCAGCCCGACCTCGTGCAGCAGGACTCGGTGAACCTGGTGCAGGACCCCGAGCGCCTCGCCCGGCTGGTGGCGGTGGTGAAGGGCTGTGCCAGCCCCGAGGGCCTCGAGCGGGGGCTGCTGGCCCTGCAGAGCATCTTCTTCGGCGACCTGGTCACGCGGGAGCAGGAGACCTGCCTCGCCTCGACGATGGCGCAGCTGGCCACCGACGACCTCAGCCTCGTGCTGCGGGTCCTCTACGACGCCACGGCCGCCGCCGATCCGGCGCTGCTCGGCCGGGCCCAGGCGGCGGTGCAGGGCTGCGGCGTCGACCTGGACCGGGTCCTCCACGCGCCCTGACCGGCGGCGCCGCCCGGGTCGGTGACCGGGTGCCGGCGTTGGCGGCCGTCGACTCGTCGCTCGTCGATTCGGCACTCGTCGGTCGTCGGTCGTGGTCTCCCGGTCAGGGGTGGTCGGTCAGCCACCGGTCGCCGGCGGCGAACTCGTCGAGCAGCTGCTGCTCGACGTCCTTGCGGGCCCACGAGGAGATCTTGCCGCCGATCAGCGGGATGTTGACCGAGACGGTCACCTCGACGTCGTAGGTGGTGCGATCGCCGTCGGGGGCCAGGCGCGTGCTGCCCCGCACGTCGATGGGCACGCCGGGGGCGTCGACGGTGTAGACGCCCGAGCAGGTCCCGTCGGCATGGCGGCGCCAGTCGTCGACCGAGGTGACGGTGTTGGTGGGACGGAGCACCTTCCGGGCGAAGCCGGGGACCTCGACGGTGACCTCGCGGCGGATGGTGAGCACGAGCCGGTCGTCCTCCTCCTGCGCATCGACCACCTCGATGTTGCGGTGGCCCATCGACGCGAACTTGGCGACGTGGCTGTCCGGGTCGCGGAACATGGCCCAGACCTGGTCGATGGGGGCGTCGAACACGTGGGTGCCGCGGACGTCCATGGCGCTCCTCCTGCACTGGCCGGCCCTGCGCCGGCTCGGCCTCGCAGCATCCCACGGCGCTGGTTCACCGGGCGATGGCGTCGCCCGATCCGGGTCGCGCCGACGCCGACCGGGTGGGGGGACGGCGTGGCGTGGCGCCGAGGATCCCGCCCGGGCGGGATCGACCGGTGGGACGGCCGGCAGGGCGACCGGGCCGACGCCCGGGCCGGCGGCTGGCGGCGAGGGCGGCCAGGCCCACCAGCACCAGGCCGCCGCCGACCGCGACGAGGCCGCCGACGGCACCACCGGTGCGGGGCAGCACCGGCGCCGGCCCGGCCACCGCGGTGGGGGGCGGCCCCGCAGGGCTGTCCGGTGGGAGCTGGGTGGCGGGGGTGCTTGTGGTGGTCGGGGGGGCGGTCGTGGTCGGCGTCGTCGGTGTGACCGAGGTGGACGAGGTGGTGGTCGAGGGCGCGCTGGTGGTCGGTGTCGTCGTCGGCGGCGCGGTGGCCGGCGGGGCCGCCGTGGTCGTGGTGGTGGGTGGAGCGATGCTGGTGGTGGTGGGCCGGCTCGTCGTGGTGGTGGGAGGGGCGGTCGTGGTGGTGGTGGGCTGGCTCGTCGTGGTGGTGGGAGGGGCGGTCGTGGTGGTGGTGGGCTGGCTCGTCGTGGTGGTGGTCGGCGGGACAGGCGCCAGCTCGGCGGCCGCCGACACGGGGAGGAAGGCCGGCCGGGCCACGCGCTGGGCGACGGCGCGGGTGGAGGCGAAGGCAGAGAGGGCCGGGTCGGGCACCCCGGCCATGGCGACGAACCACGCCGGTCCGGCCCCGGCCCGCAGCCCGAGCACGGCCCGGCCATCGGTCCCGGTGGTGGTGGCGTCGGCGGAGAGGGCGGCGCCGTCGGCCTTGGCCGTCATCGGCGCGCCGACCACCACCGCACCGGCGGCGTCGGTGAGGCGCCCGATCAGGCGCCCGGTGCGGGCCGGGGGCGGGTCGAGGTCGACGGCCAGGTCGAGGCGGAACGGTGCCCGCAGGTGGCGGTGGGCGACGGCCTCGGCCCGGATGGCCCGGGCCCGGGCGAGCACGACGGCCTCCCTACCGCCGAAGCCCCCGAGGTTGGCCGCCGACATCCGGTCCACCTGCAGGGTGCCGAACGGGTACCGAGCGCCCATGAGGTCGTGCAGGACGAGCATGACGGCGGCGGCCTCGACCGGGTCGGCGGCGCTGTGCATGGTGGCGGCCCACGCCATGGCCGCGCGGGTGTCGGCGGAGGCGTCGGCCACGGGCGTCGGCGCGTAGGCGAGCGCCGGGTCGGGGGCCCGCAGCCCGTGGTCGATGCACCACCCCGCACCCAGGTCGCCCAGCTGGTAGCTGCCGTACCAGCTCGTCCACCCGAGCACCGTGGCCTCGAAGCCGGCCCCGTGGCGGACCTCGGCCCCGGCCACTGCGAGCGGCTCGTCGGCGGCGGCGCGGAGGCCGGCGGCGGCGACCACCGCCACCAGGAGCAGCGCGAGCCGGCGGCGTCGTCGGGCACCGATCGGTGGGGGTGCGCCCACGGCAGGGGACGTGGCGGCGGGGGCGGCCGCGGGTCGGCGGCGGGCGCGCGCCCGCAGGATGAGCGGCGACGGCATCGGGGGCACCTCGTGGGTGGGCGGTCCGGGGTGGCCGGGGTGCCGGCGAGCCCGACGCGGTCGCAGCGGGTGCCCGGATCCTGCCGTGCCCGATGTGCACTGTCAATGCCTGCCAGTGCTTTTCATGGTCTTCAGCCCTCAACTGCCGGTGGGGGCCGTCACCCGCCGTCGGGCACGCGCACCGTGTACACGAGGCTGCCGGTGGCGACCGCTGTCCCCGCCGCGTCGCGCACCGCCGCCTCGCAGAAGACCGTCGACCGCCCCCGCCGGACCACCCAGCCCTCGGCCACCGCGTCCTGGTCGCGCACTGCGCCGAGGTACTGCAGCGTCATCGAGATGGTGAGCATGAGCGGCAGCTGCTCGTAGACAGCGCCGATCGCGGGCACCACGACCGTGTCGACGAGCGTGGCGATGGCACCGCCGTGCAGCACGCCCGCCGGCTGGGCCAGCTCGTCCCTCCAGGGCAGGCGCATCCGGGCGTACCCGAGCCGGATCTCCTCCACCTGCAGCCCGACGAAGCTCGGGAAGTACGTGCGGTCCCAGGCGCCGAACCGGGACCACTGGGCGGCGCGGGCGGCCGGCAGCGGCGGGAACGAGGCGGGATCGGGCGTGGTGAGCAGGGCGGGATCGGCCATCGGGGCAGGCTAGGGCGACGTCGTCGATCGCCGCCGGGCCACGCCTGGTCGCCCGACGCGATCAGCCCCGCGCCGCGGCGTAGGCGGCCCGGACCTCGTCGGCCTCGGTGGCGGCCGGCGACGGCACCACCGTGGCCCCGGCACCGAGGCCCCAGGCGGCCGCGACCTCGGTGGGATCGCTCCCGTGCAGGACGGCAGCCGCCTGGGCGCAGGCGCCGGCGGCCACGTGCTCGTCGCCCTCGGGGACGGTCACCGGCCGGCCGGTGAGGTCGGCCAGCACCTGGCGGACCGCCGCCGATCGGGCCCCGCCGCCGACCACGACCAGCCGCCCCGCCGCGTCGAGGTCCACCCCGGCGGCGACGAGGGCGTCGAGGCCGTCGAGCAGCCCGCACAGGACGCCCTCCACGGCGGCTCGAGCGACCTGCGGCCGGTCGACCTCGGGACGGAGGCCGACCAGGCGGCCGGTGGCGTCGGGCCGGTTCGGGGTCCGCTCGCCGGCGAAGTACGGGACCAGGACGGTGCCGCCGGCGCCCGGAGGGGCGGCGAGGGCCAGGGCGTCGAAGGCGTCGTGGTCGGCCCCGAGCAGGCGGCCGACGGCGTCGAGGACCAAGGCGGCGTTGAGGGTGCAGACCAGCGGCAGGTACCGACCGGTGGCATCGGCGAAGCCGGCCACGGCACCGGTGGGGTCGGCGGTCGGGTGGTCGTGCACGGCGAAGGCCGTGCCCGAGGTGCCGATCGAGATCGCCACCTCGCCCGGTCGCAGCCCGATGCCGAGCGCTGCGGCCATGTTGTCGCCGGTGCCAGGGGCGACCAGCGCGTCGGGGCGCAGGCCGAGGACGCCGGCGGCCGGCCCCTGCAGGGTCCCGGCCGTGGCGGTCGGCCCGAGCACCTCGGGCAGTGCGGCCGCCCAGCCGTCGGGGCGCGGCGCGGCCCGATCGAGCAGGTCTGGCCGCCACACCTCGTCGATCGGCGACCAGTAGCCGGTCCCCGAGGCGTCGCCCCGGTCGGTGGAGAAGCCACCGGTGAGGCGGTGCGTCAGCCAGTCGTGGGGGAGCAGCAGGTGGCGGGCCCGGGCCACGACGTCGGGTTCGTGGGTGGCCAGCCACGCGACCTTGGTGACGGTGAACGCCGCCACCGGCACCGAGCCGCAAGCCGCCGCCCAGGCGTCGGCGCCGAGCTCGGCCACCAGCCGCTCGGCCTCCGGGGCGGACTCGGTGTCGTTCCAGAGCTTGGCGGGGCGCAGGGCGTTGCCGGCCTCGTCGAGCACGACCAGGCCGTGCTGCTGGCCGGCCACGGCGATGGCGTCGACCCGGTCGACGCCGGTGGCCGCCACGGCTCGGGCGAGGGCTCCCCACCACGCGTGCGGGTCCTGTTCGGACCGGGGCGGCGTGGTGCCGGGGTGGGGAGCCCGACCGTGGGCGACGAGGGTCCCGGTGTCGGCGTCGCGGACCTCGACCTTGGTCGACTGGGTGGACGAGTCGACGCCGAGCACGAGGGGCATGGGGATCCTCCGGGTCCGACGGCGGGCCGACGCCCGCCCGGCCGGCAGTCTGGCACCGGCAAGGCGGGCAGGCAGGGGACGGGGCGCCACCCGATGGGACGGACCGCGCCGCCCGGCCGGAGGCCTCAGACGAGGTCCCAGCCGGCGAGCGCGCTGCGCACCTGGTCGGCCACGGCCGGGGGCAGGAGGTCGTCGAGGTCGTCGAGCTCGTCCTCGAGGAAGGGGAACGCCTGCATCGTCCACCGGCTGAACATGCCGTCGTCCATCCACGCCGCCGCGGCCGCGTCGATGCCCTCGACCGACCAGCGGCCGACCGCGCAGTCGTGGCGGAGGAACGACCACGGGGTGACCCGGGCGAAGGCCCGGCCGAGCCGCACGAGGTCGCCCGACAGCAGCGAGGCGAGCAGCGGGTCGCGCGCCGCCACCCGCGCCGCCGGGTGGAGGCGCGCGACCTCGGGCCAGCGCAGGGGGCGTGCCGGGTCGCGGTGGGCGGCGGCGAGCACGGCGTCGACCCATTGCAGGGCCCACAGCTCGGCCACGTCGTGGGTCGGGGGTGCGGTGGGCAGGTCCAGCATCCGGCGCAGGGCGTCGTCGGCCCGTCCGGCCGGTGCGCCCGGGGCCGACGGCAGGAGCTGGGGTTCGCCGTCGAAGGGCTGCACCATGGCCGCCGAGGCGCCCGTGCGGGCGACGACGTGGGTGAACAGCACCCGGCCGACGGGGGCGCCGCGGTGGGCCCGGGCGCTGTCGGTGGGTCGGTCGGCGTCGAGGGCGTAGGTGCGCCCGGTGGCGACCAGCGCCACCAGGTCCCAGTGGTCGGGCACCCGCTCGCCGACCAGGCCACTGACGGGGTCGTCGCCCTCGAGGGGGCGCACGGCGACCTCGTCGGTGCTCGACGACGACCCGACCACCACCGGTGGGTCGAGCTCGGGCACCAGGCCGGACAAGGCCGTCAGGTTGCGAGCGACGGCCTCGAGGTCGTCGAGGGTGAGGGGAGCACCCGGCGCCCCGGTGGTGCCGGGCACGGGAGCCTCGGCGGGATCGGGATCGGGACCGGGGTCGGGACCGGGACCGGGGTCGGGTGCGGGCGCGTGGGCGCGGGGGTCGGGGGATGGCGGGGGCAGGGGCAGGGGCTGCACGAGACGGTGCCTCCGGGTCGCAGGAACGTGGAGGCGATCGCCGGCGCCGGGAGGACGGGCCCGAGCCCGGGTGGTGGCGCGTGCAGCGGGGGATCGCGAGCCCGCCGACGCATCATGCCAGCGCGGCGATGCCGAGGGAAGGGGTGCGGGCAACCGCCGCCCGCCCGCCTCGGGGAGGGCGGGGATGCGGGCGGAGGCTCGTCGACGGTGCGGCTCAGGCCATCGGCTCGTAGCCGGGCATGGCCTCGAGCGGGGTGGTGACCTGCACCTTGCACTCGGGGTGGCCCGACAGCTTGCCGTGGGACCACCGGATCTCGCAGCACCCCTCGACCGCTCGCTCGACCCCGGTCTCGCGCTCGAGGATCACCGCCCGCCAGTTGACCTGCGGTTGGCCGGCGTGGGCGTCGACCACGGTGAAGCGCCGCAGCGCGAACCGGTCGCGCCACGAGCGGGTGTCGCACACCGCCAGCTGCACGGCGGCACTGCCCTTGGTCCCGAGCAGCCAGTAGGGGCCGCCGGCGATGCGCAGCATCCGGAACAGCATCTGGGTCTGCTGGGGCTTGGTGGCGCTCGACAGCCGGCGGCGCCAGCGCAGCGTGGTGGCCACCGACACCGCCGCGCACAGGTCGGCGTAGCTGCGCTCCTCGGCTGCGCTCGCCTCGGCCCCGGACCGCAGCGCGACCTTGATGGCGGCGCGGTGGGGGGCGTCGATGTCGCGCACGTCGGTGGGCAGGTGGTCGAGGCCGGGCCGACGGCGCACGGCCCGGTAGTAGGCTTGCAGCTCGGGCAGCGCCACCTCCTCGTACCAGGAGGGGCGGCTGGGTGGGGCGTCGTCGGCCAGGAGCTCGTCGACGAGCGTGCCCGGTGCCGTGTTCAGCACGCAGGTGGAGTCGTACTTGGCCTGCAGGAACCAGACCCGGTCGACGGTGAGGTCGCGAGGGACGTCGGAGGTCCACACGGATCGGCCGCCTCCGCTCCACTCGACGTGCTCGGGAGCGCGGCCGCGCAGGACGAGCCGGCGGAACTCGTGGCCGTTGTGCAGCGCCCGCAGCAGGAGGTTCTGGTCGGGGCTGTGGGTCGCGGTGGCGGGCAGGACGATCGGCTGCCAGACCTCGGGGGCGATGCCGGGCACCTCGGTCGACTCGACCGATTCGGGCCAGCTCCCACCTGGATCCCAGCAGAGCCCGACCGCGGTGCCGAGCTCGGTCAGCTGGGTGCGGGTGCTGGCCATCGGCGTGCCTAGTCGTTCGGGCGGTCGTCGTCGGTCGGCGAGTCCTCGGAGAAGATCGGGGTCATCCGCAGCTCGAGGCTCGTCCGCTCGGCGTCGAGCATCTCGTTGGTCCACACCTTGAGGTCGGGTGGGTAGACGTCGACGACGACGCCTGTCTCGCTGATCCAGGTGCTCACCGCGGTCTCCCACTCCTCGTTGAGCAGCGCCGATCGGATCGTGGAGGCGCCGACCGTCGACAGTCGCGACGCGTCGGTGGCGGCGACCAGCTCGAGCGCGATGACACGAGTCAGGACGTACTCGTCCTCGGCGAGGAAGACCCGGGGCTCGTCACCACGGGTCACCGCGTAGGCGATCAGGCCGGTCACGGCCTCAGCGCCGCCCTCGATACAGCGTGCGCAGGCGTGCCAGGTCATCGTCGTCCTTCAGTCCGATGACGTCGCGCACCGGCTTGTCCGATCCGCGCACCTGGCTCAGGGCGCGGTCGCCGGCGCTCCTGGGCACCGGCTTGTCGGTGCTCAGGAGGACGTAGTTGGTGGTCGGGTGCGCTGCGTGCAGCACGCTGGCCTTCCCGAGGGCCTTCCACAGCGTGTCGGTGCGCTTCAACCCGGGTCGGGTGGAGCTGAAGGCGCCGGAGACGTCGAAGTACCAGGCGTCGTCGTTGACGTCGCGGGCCACGAAGTTCACCTCGAGGCCGAGGTCGCTGAGCTTGACGTCCTCCTCGATCTCGCCGAACCCGGCCCACTCCAGGGCGTCCCGCGCCAGCTCCTTGGCCTTCCTCCCCTGTTCCACCGATCGCCGCTGGAACGCCTTCGGGTCGTCGTCGCCCTCGTCGGGCGCAGGACTCGCCACCTTCGTGGGTGGGACCGTGACCCCCTGCCACCACCGGTCCTCGGCGGCGTCGGTGAGCCGCGCCTTTGCCTCGGTGATGCGCTCCTCGGCGCGGGCGAGGTAGTCGGGGTCGGTGTCGAAGCCGATGTAGTGGCGGTCGGTCTGGACGGCCGCGATGGCGGTCGACCCGGATCCCATGAAGGGGTCGAGGACGAGGTCGTTGCGGTAGGTGTAGAGCTGGATGAGCCGGCGGGGGAGCTCGACCGGGAACGGTGCCGGGTGCCCGACGCGGGTGGCGCTCTCCGGTGGGATCTCCCACAGGTCGGTGGTGGCGTCGACGAAGTCGTCCATGAACATCGTGCCCTCACTCGGCAGCTCGAGCTCGGCTCGTCGGGCGGCGGGGAGGGCACGGTCGAAGCGTCCCTTGCTGGCCACGATGATGCGCTCGGTCAGGTCGCGCAGGACCGGGTTCCCCGGACGCTGGTAGGTGCCCCAGGCGCACGATCCGCCGGCGGCCCGCTGCTTGAGCCAGATGATCTCGCCGCGGAGCAGCAGCCCGAGGTCGCGCTGCAGGATGTCGATCACGTCGCTCGACAGCGATCGGAAGGGCTTGCGCCCGAGGTTGGCGACGTTGACCGCGATGCGCCCACCGGGCTCGAGCTTGGCCTTGCAGGCCGAGAACACGTCGCGCAGCATCGTGAGGTACTCCTCGTAGCTGGCGGGGACGTGGCCGGTGCCGAGGACCTCCTCGTAGGCCTTGCCGGCGAAGTACGGCGGCGAGGTGACGACGAGGGCGACCGAGTTGTCGGCGATCTGGCCGATGCGGTCCATCTCGCGGGCGTCGCCCAGCCAGATGGTGTCCACGGCCTCGGGCCGGGCGACGTCGTCGGCGTCGCTGACCTCGACCTTGCCGAACCGGTCGTAGAACGCCGTGGCGTCGTGGCTCTCGCGCCGACCGACGCCGAAGTTCGACGTCGACGTGCGGCCCCGGCGCTTCTGGCCGTTGCCGTCTCGTTCAGCCATGGTGGACCTCGCTGGGGATCGAGGTCTCACGCGGGTCGTCGGTCACCGGTCGGCGTCCCTTCGCGGTGGTGGAGGCGGGCGCGGGCCGCGGCGGGGTGCCGCCCGCGGCCCGTGGGGGGATCCTACGGGTGGGTGCGATCATCGGTCGCCACCTCCGGTGCCGGTGCCGGTGGGGGCCGCCGCCACCAGGGTGGCGGCCGTCGAGCAGCGGGTGGGGCGCCGTGCTGTCGGCGGCCCGAACCGGTCGATCGCTCCCTGCATCGACGGCCAGCGCCGCAGCACCAGCTCGCGGGTGCAGCGGGCGTCGCTGGCGACGTAGGCCGTCACCTCGTCGTCGTCGAGCAGGTGGAGGCGGGCGGCGTCGACCCGCAGCGGCGCCAGGCCCACCAGCCCGGCGATGGCCTTCAGCGAGCACGACATCCCGAGGGCCGGCGCCACGTCGGCCCGGAACACCTGGTAGGCGTCGAGGTGGGCGTGGTGGTGCCAGGTCGCCCGGTAGGCGCCGGCGTGGCCGGGCAGGGGTTCGCGCACCCGGCGGCCCGGGTCGGCCCGCAGCTGGAGGCCCAGGCGCACGCCGGTGGCGCGGGCCCGGTCGGCGAGGAAGGGGAGGTCGAAGGCGGCGCCGTTCCACGTCACGAGCACCCCCGGCTCGAGGCCGGCGAGGTGCCAGTCGAGCCGGTCGAGCAGGGCGGCCTCGTCGTCGTCGGTGAAGACCACCTCGCCGTCGGGGCCGGCGACGGCCACCGCCACGATCCGGCTGACGTGGGGGTCGAGGCCGTCGACGGTGGTGTCGGTCTCGATGTCGAGGGCGTGCACCACCGGGGGGTCGGCGGCCGGGTGGGCGGTGCCCGAGCCCGCGACCAGCGGACGGGGAGGCGTGCTGTGCATGGGACCGACCCTACGGAGGGGGTGTGACGGGAACGGGGACCGGGCGGTCTCGGCCGCTCAGGTCACGCCCGCCAGGGCCTCGGCGACCGGGCCGAGCACCGCCGGGTCGTGCGGCGGGGGCAGGTAGACGATGGCGAGGTCGACGCCGGCCTCGGCGAAGGCAGCGCACTCGTCGGCGAGCGCGCCCGGTCCGGTCTCGGGCCGGTACCAGACGTGGATCGACGTGGTGATCTCGCCGGGCTCGCGCCCGATGGCCGCGCACGCCTCGCCCAGGTGCTCGCGGGACCGTCGCCAGTCGTCGACCGACCCGCCCGGGTGGTTCCAGTGCTGGGCCCAGCGGGCCGCCGCCGGTAGCAGGCGCTTCGGCCCGACGCCGCCGATGCAGATGGGCGGGTGGGGGCGCTGCACCGCCTTGGGCTCGCACCGCGCCTCGCGCAGCTCGTAGTGCTGCCCGGAGAAGGTGGTGGTCTCGTCGGTCAGGAGCCCGACGATCACCTCCAGTGCCTCGTCGAAGCGGTCGAAGCGCTCGGTGAGCGACCCGAGGCGGATGCCGTAGGCGTCGGCCTCCTCCTCGTTCCAGCCGGCGCCGAGCCCCAGCTCGAGCCGTCCTCCGCTGACCACGTCGAGGGCGGCGGCCATGTTGGCCAGCACGGCCGGGTGCCGGTAGGGCACGCCGGTGACGAGCACGCCGCACCGGAGCCGCTGCGTGGCCTGGGCCAGCGCGGTGGTGACGGTCCACCCCTCGAGGCACGGGCCCGTGCTGTCGGAGAAGATCGGGTAGAAGTGGTCGAAGGTCCAGCCCGACTCGAACACGTCGATGTCGTCGGCCTCCCGCCACACGGCCAGCAGGTCGTCCCAGGTCGTGTTCTGGGGCGAGGTCTTGAAGGCGAAGCGCATGGCCGGACCGTACCCGCCTCCGCTCGCCGGCGGCCGCGCCGCCCGGTGCCCGCCCGCGACGTCGTCGGTAGGCTCGACCGATGCCCGAGGACCCGACCGACGAGACCGCCACCGACGACCCGGGGGCCCGCATGGTGGCCGCCATGGCCGGTGTCTACGGCGAGCACCCGCACCACCGGGCCGCACACGCCACCGGGGTGGGTGCCGCCGGCACCTTCACCGCCACGCCCGAGGCGGCGGCCCTCAGCCGAGCGCCCCACCTGCAGGGCGCGCCGGTCGAGGCGATCGTCCGGTTCTCCAACGGCACCGGCACCCCGGGCGTGGCCGACGGCGTGCGCGACGGGCGCGGCCTGGCGGTGAAGCTGCGGCTGCCCGGGGGCACGTCCACCGACCTGGTGGGCCTGTCGCTCCCGGCGTTCTTCGTGCGCACGCCGGCCGACTTCCTCGCCCTCATGGCCGCCCGCACGCCCGATCCCGCCACCGGAGCTCCCGACGACGCCGCCGTCGGGGCGTTCGTCGCCGAGCACCCCGAGTCGCTGACCGCGCTGGGCGCGGCGATGGCCGCGCTGCCCCCGGCGTCGTACGCCACCGTGCGCTACCACGGCGTGCACACCTTCGTCGCCGTCGACGCCGAGGGCCGCCGCACCCCCTTCCGGTACCGCTGGGAGCCCGACGCCGGCGAGGCCACGCTCACCGACGACGAGGCCCAGGGCCGCCCGCCGCGCTACCTCGCCGACGAGCTGGACGAGCGCCTGGCCGCCGGCCCCGCCTCGTTCACCCTGTGGTTCCAGCTCGCCGGCCCCGACGACCCCCTCGACGACCCCACCGCCGTCTGGCCCGACGATCGCTCGTCCGTCGCCGTCGGCCGCCTCGAGCTCACCCGCACGGCGCCGGCCGACGAGGTCGAGCCGCTCATCTTCGACCCCACGCGCGTGGTCGACGGGATCGCCTGCTCCGACGACCCGATCCTCGCCGCCCGCTCGGCGGCCTACGGCGCGTCGTACGCCCGCCGCACCCGCTGACGGCGCGGCCGCTCAGGCGCCCGGGCGGTCGAGCAGGTCGGTGACCAGGGCCGCCACCGCCGAGCGCTCGGAGCGGGTCAGCGTGACGTGGCCGAACAGCGGGTGGCCCTTGAGCGTCTCGATCACCGACACCACGCCGTCGTGGCGGCCCACCCGCAGGTTGTCGCGCTGGGCGACGTCGTGGGTGAGCACCACCCGGCTGCCCCGGCCGAGCCGGCTGAGGGCGGTGAGCAGGACCGTGCGCTCGAGGTTCTGGGCCTCGTCGATGATGACGAACGAGTCCGTCAGGCTGCGGCCGCGGATGTGGGTGAGGGGCAGCACCTCGAGCAGGTCGCGGCACAGCACCTCCTCGACCACCTCCGGGCCCATGATCGACTCGAGGGCGTCGGTGACCGCGGCCGCCCACGGGTTCATCTTCTCGGACTCGGACCCGGGCAGGAAGCCGAGGTCCTGGCCGCCGACGGCGTAGAGCGGCCGGAACACGACGACCCGCTTGTGGGTGCGCTGCTCGAGCACGGCGTCGAGGCCGGCGGCCAGGGCGAGGACGCTCTTGCCGGTGCCGGCGTTGCCGCCGAGGCTCACGATGCCGACCGAGTCGTCGGCGAGGAGGTCGGCGGCGACGCGCTGCTCGGCCGATCGACCCCGGACGCCGAACAGCTCGAGGTCGGACGCGACCAGTCGCAGGCGCTTGTCGGGGTGGACCCGGGCGAGGGCCGACTGCGAGCCGGCGTGGAGGGCGACGCCGGTGTGGCAGGGGAGGTCGGCCGGGGCCGGCCCGTCGTCTCCCAGCACGTCGGCCAGCTCGACGGTGCGCCGCTCGAAGAGCTCGTCGATGACCGCCCCGGCCACGTCGAGCTCGACGAAGCCGGTCCAGCCCGAGTCGAGGGACAGCTCGTTGCGGTACTCGTCGGCGGCCAGGCCGACGATGGCCGACTTCAGGCGCAGCGGGAGGTCCTTGGTGACGACCACGACCTCGCACCCCTCGTCGGCCAGGTTGCGGGCGACCGCGAGGATGCGGTGGTCGTTGGCATCGGTGGCGAGCGCGGCGGGGAGCAGGTCGAGGCGCTGGTGGTTCACCTCGACGCGGGCCGTGCCGCCCTGGTCGTTGACCGGCATCGGCGCGACCAGCGACCCGTGGCGGGTGCGCAGGTCTTCGAGCGTGCGCAGGCTGCGGCGGGCGGCCCAGCCCAGCTCGGGGTGGTGGCGCTTGCCCTCGAGCTCGGTGACCACCACCAGCGGGATGACGACCTCGTGCTCGGCGAAGCGGGTGAGGGCGGTGGGATCGGCGAGCAGCACCGACGTGTCGAGCACGTAGACCCGACGGTGGCCGGGGGGCGCCGAGGTGGCGAAGGCCGGGGCCAGGGTCGGTGCGACGTGGGTCGGGGCGAAGGGATCGGTCACGCAGGCTCCCGAGGGATCGGGCACCCCGGACCGGTCAACGGTCGCAGACCTCGGCGAGGACCTCGTGGCAGCCCGGAGCCGGATCGAGCGGCTCGCACGGGGCGCAGCGGGGGGTCGAGGGTGCGGGGACGGACACCGCCGCTCATGTAAGCCGCGGGCCAGGTCCGATCGGTGGATGCCCACGAAGGGTTCATCGGCCGTTCACCGCCAGCCGGTCCACGGCCCACCTCGCGCCCGCCGGATCGACCGGATCGCCCCGGGCGGCGAGACGATCGGCGGCCGCCACGGCACGCCGATCGACCAGATCGACCAGATCGACCAGATCGACCAGATCGACCAGATCGACCGGATCGACCGGATCGACCGGATCGACCGGGCCGACCTGCGACGATGGGGCATGGACCCGGGCTGCTCGTTCTGCGCCGTGGTCGCCGGCCGGGCGCCGGCGGCGATCGTGCTCGACGACGAGGTGGCCGTCGGCTTCCTCGACCACCGCCCGCTGTTCGCCGGTCACGTCCTCGTGGTGCCGCGCCGCCACGTGGTCACGCTGCCCGAGCTGGCGGCCGACGAGGTCGGGCCCCTGTTCGCCCGGGTGCAGCGGGTGGCCGCCGCCCTGACCGGCGGCTTCGGGGCCGAGGGGACCTTCGTCGCGCTCAACAACGTGGTGAGCCAGAGCGTCGCCCACCTCCACGTCCACGTCGTGCCCCGCCGACGTGGCGACGGGCTCCGCGGGTTCTTCTGGCCCCGCCACCCGTACGCCGACGACGCCGAGCGGGCGGCGGTGGCCGAACGGGTGCGGGCGGCCATCGCCGTCGAGTCGATCCCGGGCGGCTGACACCGGCGCCGAGGGCGACGTCGGGTAACGTCGGCGGGCCCGGAGGAGCCCCGGCGAACGCTCGTGACCCCGACCGCTCGCCTCCGGCTTCGCGCCGCACCACCACCCGACGACCCGGTCCACCGGACCGCCGATCCCGCCCGGAGCCCCGACCATGCGCCGCCTCGCCCTCGCCGCCGCCAGCCTCGCCGCCGTGGTGGGCCTGGCCGCGTGCGGCAGCCCGAAGTCGACGGCGTCGTCGCCCTCGTCGACGAGCCTGCCGGGCAGCCCCTCGCAGGCGTCGGGCGGCGCGCCGGCGCCGACGGCGGGCCCGTCCACCACGCTGCCGGCGGCGTGCGGGGTGAGCGATGCATGGGGCATCGCCTACCTGAAGGCCACCCAGAACCCGGTCCCGCCCGCCGACCAGCCCGGCATCACCGCCACGCTCGACGAGAAGGCGGCCGCCTACAAGGCGGCGGTCCCCGAGCTGAGCGCCGACGTCGCCGCCCGCACCGAGCTGGCCAAGAAGATCATGGCCGGCACCGCCACCCAGGCCGATCGCGACGCCGAGACGGCGGCCCGCGACAAGATGAACGCCTGGTACGGCACGACCTGCTCGGCCAAGTAGCCGCGGCGCCGCCTGCGCCTGCGCCTCGGCGGCCGGCATCCGCGTCCGCCCGCGGGGAGCCGGGTCAGTGCGGCGCCAGCTCGAACAGCACTCGGGTGCCCGAGGGCAGGTCGAGGCGCCGGCGCACGGCGAAGCGGGCCTCGATCGCCGGTTCGATGACGTCGAGGCGGTAGTCGTCGTGCACGCCGGCCCGCTTGCCGCGCAGCAGCCTCCGCACCATCGGGTCGCGCTCGGTCGGGACCTCCAGGACCAGCTCGGCGCCGAGCCCGGCGAACAGGTCGAGGGCCGCCGGCACCGGCACGTTGCCCGAGATCACCACGTGGTGGATGACCGCGAGGGCGAGCACGAGGTCGGGCCGGTTGCGCTCGAGGAAGGGCGCTCGCTCGCGGTTGGCCCAGCCGAGCCCGGGCGACGGGTCGGTCAGGTCGACGACCAAGGGCAGGATCCGACGCTCGCCGGCCTGGGCCAACCGCCGGTACAGCAGGTCGACCACGAGGTGGTCGCCGTCGAAGGCCACCACCCGCTCGCAGTCATCGGCGACCAGCTCGGAGAACCGGCCGTCGTTGCAGCCGACGTCCCACACGATGCCCCGGTGCCGCTGGCCGGCGACCTCGGCCACGAAGGCCTCCTTGGCCCTGAGGTCGTCGTCGGTGTAGTGGCCGCGCTCGGAGTAGGAGGACCACTCGGACTCGGACTGCTTCCAGCGCAGCCCGTCGAGGGTCCGCAGCAGGCCCTTCACGTTGGCCTCGATGAGCTCCTTGCGCATGCCGCCCTTTCGCAGCTCCTGCTTCACGTCGGCGTCGGTGTCGGCGAAGCGGGCCTGGGCCCGGGCGTGCAAGGCCACGTGGACGAGGACGCCCTTGCGGGGGAGGCGGAGCGGGCCGAGGATCCTGGAGGCGACGTCGGGGGTGATGCCCTCGAGCGAGCCGCGCAGCAGCGGCTGGAACGCCAGGTCGGCGTAGGAGCACAGCAGCAGCGGGTACAGGAACTGCTGGCAGAACTGCAGGTAGCCGTACCAGGGGTCGCCGTCGCCGAGGCGCTCGATGCTGCCGATGTCGACGAACACCGGGCGGGCGCCGTCGAACTGGATGTTGTACGGGGTCGCGTCCTTGAGGGTGAAGCCCTCGGCCAGCGCGTCTCGCTGGAGCTCGAGCTGCAGGATGGCGGCGTCGCGCAGCATCGAGAACGACCACTCGTACGGGTAGGACCAGGTGGCCAGGCGGGGGTGGGCCACGGCGTGGGTCCACGGCCCCGGGAGGCCGGCGGCGGCCGGATCGTCCACGATGTCGGTGGCCACCACGGTGCCGGCTCGCAGGGCCGCCGGCAGGAAGCGGCCGGCGAGGGCGGCCTCGAGGTCGGCGAAGGCCTCGTCGTCCATGGCCCGCACCACCCGGTCTTCGTCCAGGAACACCCGGCTCGTGGGGTCGCGGAAGGAACCGGGGTCGGCAGACAGGGTCACGGGGGTCTCCGTCGTGGGGTCCGAGGCGGGCGGCGGGCGGGGGGTCGTGTCGGCGGCCCACCTCCGCCTGCTAGGTTCCCGAGGGCGGCGCAACGCTAGCGGACGGGTCGGGCGGGGACGGGAAGCCCCGCCGGCGTGGCGACCGGTCGCCGAACCACTAGGGAGAAGCATCCAGTGATCGCCTACCTCGATGCGGGCAGCGGCAGCATGATCGTGGGCGTCGTCGCCGCCGGCGCCGCCGGCGTCGGCGTGGCCGTGCGCTCGGGGCTCAGCCGCTTCAAGCGCAAGGGCAAGGGCGGCGACGCCGACACGACCGACGACGTTGCCACCGAGGCCGACGACGCGGTCGAGGCGATCGACGAGGCCGACGCCGACGCCTGAGCCGGCGTGCCGGTCGGGGCGACTCCAGTCGCGCGCGACCGCTCGTTAGGGTGACCGGTCGTGGACGACCAGCCCGAGACCGATCCCGGAGCGGCGCGCCCCGACGGCTCGAAGGGGTCCCCACCCGACGCGCCGGACGCGGGGGACGCCGCGCCATCCGACGCGTCAGCGGGCGAGGCCAGTGCTGACGAGGGTCGGCGAGGCGGTGGGCGGTCCATCTGGCTGCTCGCCCTCGGCGCGGGGCTGGTGGTGCTGGTGCTGGGCGTGGCCGTGTCGGTGGGCGCGGTCGTCACGCGCCGGGCTGGATCGGGTGATCACCCCAACGTCTTGATGATCATGACCGACGACCAGACCCTCGAAGAGATGCGGGCGCTGCCGCGCACCAAGCAGCTCATCGCCGACCAGGGCACCACCTTCGACGAGTACTACGTGAGCTTCCCGGTGTGCTGTCCGTCGCGAGCCACGTACTACTCGGGCCAGTACGCCCACAACAACGGCGTGAAGGACAACGTGCCCCCGCTCGGCGGCGCCCTGAAGTTCGTGCCGCACGAGAACGACACCCTCGCCGTGTGGATGCAGAAGGCCGGCTACCAGACCGCCAGCATCGGTAAGTACCTCAACGGTTGGGGCGAGGACGGCAACATCGCCCCGCCCCCGGGGTGGAGCCACTGGTTCGGCCTCATCGACCCGTCCACCTACAACTACTTCAACTACTCGGTCTCGCTGAACGGCCAGCGCTACGACTACGGCACCAAGCCCGAGGACTACCAGACCGATGTGCTCGGTCAGGAGGTCGTCAACACCATCACCCGGTTCGGGCAGCAGGACTCGCCGTGGTTCGTGTCGTTCACGCCCCTCGCGCCTCACGTCGGCGGCCGGGAGGGCACCAAGGAGATCTGGTCGACGGCGGTGCCGGCACCTCGCCACGAGGGCATCTTCCGCAACGAACCCCTGCCGGTCTCGCCGTCCTACGACGAGGCCGACGTGTCGAAGAAGCCAGCGTTCGTCCGCAACCTGAAGCCGCTCGACGACAACGCCAAGGCGGCCATCCTCGGCAACTACCAGAAGGAGCTCGAGGCGCTCCAGGCCGTCGACGAGTGGGTGGAGAAGATCGTCACGACGCTGCAGCAGACCGGCCAGCTCGACAACACCGTCATCGTCTTCACCTCCGACAACGGCCTGTTCCACGGCCAGCACCGCAACCTGCTCGGCAAGGTGCAGCTGTACGAGGAGTCCAGCCACGTGCCGCTCGTCATCCGGGGCGCGTCGTTCCCGGCCGGCGCCCACGCTTCCCAGGTCACCGCGAACGTCGACCTCGCCCCCACGATCCTCAAGCTGGCCGGCGCCACAGCGACGGTGCCGCTCGACGGCCGCGACCTCGCGCCGGTGGCCACGAACCCGACCGACGGCGCCGACCGCTCGGTCCTGCTCGAGAACTGGAACGGCCTGACCGGCCAGTCGTCGACGGCGATCCGCGGCGGACGCTGGTTCTACGCCGAGCACCCGGGCAACGAGAAGGAGCTGTACGACCTCCAGACCGACCCGTACCAGCTCCACAACCTGGTCGACGATCCGGCGTACGCGTCGGTGGTGCAGTCCCTCGCCCCGCGCCTGGCCGCCCTCCGCACGTGCGCCGGGGCCAGCTGCGAGGGCTCCGACGCCGCCCTCGGCCGGTAGCGCGCGCCGGTAGCGCTCGCCGGTGGCGATGCCGACCTCGGAGTGCCGCTCGGCCGCAGCGCCGTCCGGCGCCCCCGATCGAGCGCTGGCCGCCCCGATCGGTTGGACGGCTCAGCGAGCACCGGTTCGAGAGGACGTCGAGGGCAACGGCTAGCCTCGTGATCCGGCCAGGCGTCGGTCCGAGGACGATGAGCAGGGGGCGCGTCACGCGTGGTGGAGGTCGAACAAGTGATCCTGGGCGCCGGGCTGTTCGGCCTCTTCGGCGCCGACCTCGCCAGCCGCCGCGGCTGGTCGGTGGCGTTGGTCGACCCGGAGCCCACCCCGATGACGCGGGCCAGCTTCGCCAACCAGGCTCGCATCCACCTCGGCTACCACTACCCGCGCAGCGTCGGCACGGCCCTGCAGTCGATCGCCTACCGCGACCGCTTCGTCGAGGAGTTCGCCGGCTGCGTCAACAACCGCTTCTCGAAGGTGTACGCCATCGCTCGGTTCGGCTCGATGACCAGCGCGGAGGGCTTCGAGCGCTTCTGCCGCAACGTCGAGATCCCTGCGGTGCAGGTCGACCCCCTGCGGTGGTTCCGGTCCGGCTCCATCGAAGCGGCCTTCCTGTGCGATGAAGCGAGCTTCGACTCCCGTCGCCTGCGGCGCGAGATGCTCGGCCGGCTGGACCGCCGACCGCACGTCCACTGGAGGCTGGGCACGCGCGTCCAGGAGGTCGACGTCGATGGTGGGCTGTACGAGCTCACGCTCACCGACGGGTCCACCCTCCGCACGCCGAGGGTCCTCAACGCCACCTACGCGGCGATGAACGGGGTGCTCGCGCAGTTCGGCGTCGAGCCGCTGGCCGTGCACCACGAGCTCTGCGAGCTCGCGCTCGGGAAGGCCTCGCCCGAGCTGTCCGAGGTGGGGATCACCGTGATGGACGGTGCCTTCTTCTCCGTCATGCCCTTCGGTCAGAGCGGGCTGCACTCGCTGTCAGCGGTCGACTACACGCCGCACCACCGCAGCACCGAGCCGTTCCCGTCCTTCCCCTGCCAGGAGCGCAGCGACACCTGCCGGCACGACGCGCTCGACAACTGCGGGACCTGTCCGGTCCGCCCGCCCTCGCTGGTCGACGAGATGTGGCAGCTCGCCGGGCGCTTCCTGCGGCCCGAGCTGTCGTTCGAGGCCACGAGCTCCATCCTCGCCGTCCGCCCGGTCCTGCAGCTGTCGAACGTCGACGACAGTCGCCCGACGCTGGTGCAGGTGCACCGGCGCGACCCCGACCTCGTGTCGGTGCTCTCGGGCAAGATCAACACCATCTACGACCTGGAGCACCTGTGGTGAGCACCGGCCCGCACTTCCGGGTCTTCGCATCGTTCGTCGTGCTGGTCGAGGACGACGCCGACCTCGTGCTCGAGGCGCTGCCCCGCCTCGACGAGTTCCTCGGCGAGCGGTTCGATCGGCACGAGCTGGTGGTGGTGGCCAACGCCGCGCCGGGTGTGACCGCCGGGCGCCTGGCCGACCTCGGTCCCCTGCGGGGGACCCTCGTCCTCGTGGAGCTGGCGCACCGTCACGACAAGGAACGAGCCATGCTGGCCGGGCTCAGCAAGGCGATCGGCGACTTCGTCTTCGAGTGCGAGCAGCTCAGCAACGACTGGCCGCTCGACCTGCTCACCGAATTGTTCGAGCGCTGCGCCGAGGGGGTCGACGTGGTGGATGCCAGCGGCGCCGAGCCGACGTGGAGCCGTCGCCAGTTCTTCTCCGCCCTCAACCGCTTCAGCTACCTCGACATCCCCGACCATCCCGTGTCGGTGCGGGTGGTGTCCCGCCGGGCGCTCAACGCCATGCTCGACATGCGCGAGAAGGTCCGCTACCGGCGGGCGCTGTATGCAGCCGCGGGCTACCCGCAGGCCGTGGTCCACTACGAGCCCATCGCCGACGTGGCCGGTGGTCGTCGCCGCCAGCGCATCGGCCACGGCTTCGACGTCATGGTGTCGTTCTCCGACATCGGGCTCCGTCTCGCCAACCTGGCGGCGCTCGTCTTCGGCGTCTTCGCCGGGTTGGCGGTGGTGTACACGCTCCTGGTGTTCGCCTTGAAGAAGGACGTGGTCACCGGCTGGACCACCCTCATGCTGGTGGTCTCGTTCGGCTTCGCCGGCCTGTTCATCGTGCTGTCGATCCTCGGCGAGTACATCTCGAGGATCCTGATCGAGGTCCGCCACCGGCCACCGTTCACCGTTCGGGCGTCCACCGTCGTTCCCGCCCACACACCTGATCGGGGGCCGATCGACCTCACGCCGTTCGACGATCCCGAGCCGTCGCTCGACGTGGCCGGGCTGCGGGAGGGGGAACCCCCGCGATGACGAGCGCACTCATCGGGTCCACCGGCTTCGTCGGTTCGAACCTGGCCCGCCAGGCCGCGTTCGACGTGGCGGTGCACCGTCCAGACCTGCACCAGATCGAGGGTCGCCAGCTCGACCTCGTGGTCTGCGCCGCGGCGCCCGCGGTCAAGTGGAAGGCGAACCAGGAGCCCGAGGCCGATCTCGCCAACCTGCAGGCGCTCATGGCCACCCTGCGCACGATCGACGCGTCGACGTTCGTGCTGGTGTCCACCGTCGACGTGTACGGAGCTCCCGTCGAGGTCGACGAATCGTCGCCGGTGGGCCAGGGCGCATCGGCCTACGGGCGTCATCGCCGATGGCTCGAGGAGCAGTGCCTCGAGCACTTCGACGACGTCGTGGTCCTCCGCCTGCCGGGTCTGTTCGGCCCCGGGCTGAAGAAGAACGTCCTGTTCGACCTTCGTCGCGACCAGAACCTGCACCTGACGAACCCGGCCAGCTCGTTCCAGTTCTACGACCTCGGTGGGCTGTGGGACGACATCGGCCGCGTCCGGGCGGCCGGCCTCCGTCTGGTCAACCTGGCGACCGAGCCCGTGGTCGTCGCCGACATCGCCCGCCGCTGCTTCGGCGTGGACTACCCGCCGACCGATGCGCCGGTCGTCCGCTACGACATGCGCACGCAGCACGCCGCGGTGCTCGGAGGCTCGGGGCACTACGTCCGGTCCGCGTCCCAGGTGATCGATGCCATCAGCGCCTGGGTCGACGAGCCGGAGCTGGAGGCCTGACGTGCGGATCGCGGTGTCGAACCTCGCGTGGGACCCCGATCTCGACGACGAGGTGGGGGCCCTGCTGGTCGGCCTCGGTGTCCAGGGCGTCGAGCTCGCTCCGACCAAGCGCTGGTCGGACCCCACCGCGGTCGGGTCCGAGGCGGCCGCCGCCGAGCGGGCGGCCTGGGAGCAGCGGGGCCTGCCCGTCGTGGCCCTCCAGTCCCTGCTCTTCGGGCGTCCCGACCTGACCGTCTTCGGTGATGGCGTCAGCGTCAGCGGCCTGGTCGACCACCTCGGCCGGATCGCTCGGCTCGGTGGGTGGCTCGGGGCCGGGCCGCTCGTGTTCGGTTCGCCGAAGAACCGCCTCCGCGGCGACCGCCCCCTGGAGCAGGCCATGGAGGAGGCCTCGTCGGTGTTCGCCGCCGCCGCCGAGTCGGCGGCGGCCAGCGGCACCTGCCTGTGCATCGAGCCCAACCCGCCCGACTACGGCTGCGACTTCGTGACCCGGGCCGAGGAGGGGGCAGCGCTGGTCCGCCGCGTCGACCATCCGGGCTTCGGGCTGCACCTCGACACCGGCTCCATGACCTTGGCCGGCGACGACCTCGGTCCGTCGGTCCTGGCCGGTGCCGACGTCCTGCGCCACTTCCACGCCAGCGAGCCCGGCCTCGCTCCGGCCGGGTCCACCGGGCAGGTCGACCACGGGGGCGCCGCCGAGGCCCTTCGTCGTTCGGGCTACGACGGTTGGGTCTCGATCGAGATGCTCGTGCCGGGTGACGACCCGCTGCCGGTCATCGAGCGGGCGGTCGGCTTCGTGGTGGAGACCTATGGTGGCTGACGAGCTCGTCGACCGACCGGCGCCGCCACCCGACCTCCGCGACCAACCGTACGAGGTGCCGCGGCACGAGCGGATCGTGCTGGCGCCGCGCCGGCACGACCACTGCGTGGTGGTGCCGGTGCTGAACGAGGGCGAGCGCATCCGGAACCAGCTCGAGCGCATGCGCGACCTCACCGACGTCGTCGACATCGTCATCGCCGACGGGGGGAGCACCGACGGCGCCCTCGAACCGGAGCTCCTGGCGAAGCTGGGCGTGCGCGCCCTGCTGGTGAAGCGGGACGCCGGACGGCTGGGCGCCCAGCTGCGCATGGCGTTCGGTTGGGCGCTCGAAGAGGGCTACGAGGGCATCGTGACCATCGACGGCAACGGCAAGGACGGGGTGGAGGCGATCCCCCAGGTGGTCGCGGCGCTCGATCGCGGCGACGACTTCGTCCAGGGCTCGCGCTTCGTGCGCGGGGGCCATCACGAGCACACCCCCACCAGCCGACTGCTGGCGATCCGCCTCGTGCACGCCCCGGTGAGCTCGCTGCTCGCCCGCCACTGGTACACCGACACGACCAACGGGTTTCGGGGCCACTCCCGGCGCCTGCTCACCGATCCGCGGATGGCCGTGTTCCGCACCGTGTTCGACCGCTACGAGCTCCTCGTCTACCTCTCGGTGCGAGCGCCACGGCTGGGCTACCGGGTCGAGGAGATCCCCGTCTCCCGCGTGTACCCGGCCGGGGAGCCGGTGCCGACCAAGATCGGCAAGGTCCGGGGTTCGGCCGACCTGTTGGGCGTGCTGGCCCGCCAGGCCATCCACCGCTACGACCCGTGATCGCCGCCGATCGGTGGCTCCGACCACCACATCGGGCCGGCTGGCCCGGACCGCCCCGAGCGCCGGCCGGCCCGACCCCGGAGGTGGGCGCCATCGTCGGCCGGAGCGGTCATGGTAGGTTCACGAGCCGATCGGAATCGGGAGGGGTTGTGCGTCGAATCGCAGTGTGCATCGTTGTCGGGGCCTTCGTGCTGGGTGGCTGTGGCACCAAGCCCAAGGACAGCGCGGCCGGGTCCGGTGCAGCCACGCCCACGTTGTCGCCGACGGTGCCCTCCTCGACCACGCCGCCGAAGACCCTCGCCAACAAGCCGGGGTGCGCGGAGATGTCCCGTTGGTCCATCGCCCAGCTCGGCGTCGCGTACGCCCCGCCCGACAAGCGGGCGGAGGCCTCAGCGGCGCTCGACCAGACCGCGACCGCGCTCAAGGCCGCCGTGCCGCAGTTCTCCGCTGACATCGATACGACGGTGGCCATCTCCAAGCGCGCTGCCGAGGGCAAGTCGCAGCCCGGTGACACCGAGGCCTCGCAGAAGGCCGGCGAGGCCATCGGGAAGTGGTTCAACGAGACCTGCGCCTGACCTGGTCGACAGCCGCCGACGGGGTCGCGCCCGGCGGTCGAGGCCCACGATCCGACCCTGACGAGGTCCTCCGCCCGGGCGCCCGGACCCGCCGTCGCCCGTACGGCGCCCGAGCCGAGCCGTCGGCGGACGGCGCTCGGACGTCGCGTCGCGATCGTGGGTCGACCCGCCGATCGGGTCGTGGAGGTCAGCTGCCGCCGGCCTGACCTGCGGGGGCCACTGGCGCCGTGGGCGTCAGCGGGATGCCGATGTTCTGCTCGATCTGGGGCACCATCCACTGCCAGACGTACTCGGCGCCCTCGGGCGTGAAGTGCAGCCCGTCGTTGCTCATCTGCTGGCCGTTGATCTTGGCGAGGTAGTGCTGGCCGTCGGGGCACATCAGCTTGTTGAGGTCCATCACGAAGGTGGTGTCGGCGTTCTTGGCCGCGACCTCCTTGATGGCCTCGTTCATGGCCTTCACGCGGTGGGGCTGGGCCGCCTCGGGGTTGGGGTGCTCGGGCACGTCGGACTCGAGGTCGATGCAGGGCAGGGTGGTGAGGGCCACCTTGCCGCCCCTGGCCGTGAGCTTGTCGATCCCGCTCTGGATGGTGGCCTCGTACCACTGCTTCCACTCGGGGCTGCCGACGGCGACCTCCTTGTAGTCGCCGTTGCCGTCGGGGATGCGGCGGTCGTAGAGGTCCCAGCCCCAGGCGATGACGATCGAGAGGGGCGGGTTCACCTTCTGGACCTGCTGGGGCCAGAGGGTCTCCCAGGTCTTGCACTCGGGGTTCCGCTTCACCGGCTGGCCGCCCACGATGGAGTCGGCGTCGCCGATGCCGCACCCGAGCACCGTGGCCAGCTCGATCTGGACGCCGGCGCTGCGGTCGAGCTGCTTGAGGTTCACGTCGAGGGCCAGCGTGTGGGCCATCGAGTCACCGGCGAACATCACGGGGGCCAACCCGCTGGCGGTGCGGGTGATGCTGCGCTCGGTGCTGCCCGACGGTCGGGTGGCCAGCAGGAAGCCGGCGAGGATCACCACGATGGCGAGCGCGGCGCCCAGGCGCTTGCGGTTGTCGCGCAGGCCTCGGATGCGGATGGGGTTCTCGTAGAACTTGTAGGACAGGAAGCCGACGATGAAGCTGGCGCCGATCCGCACGGCGTCGAACTGCCAGCCGCGGATGGGGATGCGGCTCTCGTCGAGGAACACGAAGATCGGCCAGTGCCAGACGTAGATGCTGTACGAGAGCGCGCCGACGAACACGAAGGGCTTCCACCCCAGGCCGCGCACGATGGCCGGCTTGTAGGGCGCCATCAGCGAGACGATGGCCATGGCGGTCAGGATGTCGGCGAGGAAGAACCCGCCGTAGTAGATCCAGCTGGCGCCCTTCGGGATGAAGAGGAACATGCACATCAGGCCGCCGATGCCGACGACCGACATCGCCTCGACCATCCAGTTCTTGAGCTTCGACAGGTCGAGGCGCACCAGCAGGAACGCCATGAACACGCCCATCATCGACCCCTGCAGGCGGGTGTCGGTGCCGAAGTAGACCCGTGACGGGTCGCCGGTGCCCTGGAAGTTGAAGAAGATGCGAGCCCACTGGGGCAGCGACTCGGGATCGATGCCGAACGGCCACAGGCCCTCGGCGGTGAGCTGGCCGATGCGGGTGAGCACGGCCATCCAGACCGCGGACAGGACCGACAGCGCCAGGGCGCCGTACATCCAGCGCTTCCGGTGGTTGCCCCACTTGGCGAAGCCGAAGGCCACCACGATGGCGACGAACAGGTAGAACTGCTCCTCGATCGACAGGGACCACGTGTGCCGGAACGGCGAGGGGGCGGCGAAGGCCTCGAAGTACGAGGTGCCGCTGAAGATGAAGTACCAGTTCGACCAGTAGGTGATGGAGCTGAGGCCGTCGCCGCGGATGCGGCTCAGCTCGACCTGGCTGGCGAACCAGGCGGCGTAGACGGCGACCAGCGGGAAGATGCCGATCAGCGCCGGGAACAGCCGGCGGAAGCGGCGGTTCCAGAACCGCTTGAGGTCGATGCGGTCGGTGTTGTGGTGCTCGACGATGAACAGCGACGTGATGAGGAAGCCGGACAGCACGAAGAAGAGCTCGAGCACGAACAGCGTGCCGTCGCCGATCCAGGACACCTCGGCGTGCCACAGCAGCATGAGGACGACACCGACGCCGCGGATGCCGTCGAAGCCGGGCAGGTACGGGAACTTGCGCTTGTCGGCCTGGTGCTCGGCCTGCTCCGCGGCCCGGAGGTCGGGCATCGGCTGCTCGGGTTCGTCTGCCTTGGCGCCGGCGAGCGTGTCGATCGGGATCATCGTGGGGTCCCACCCGGCCGCGTGGGCACGGGGCGGCGGTGCCTCCCTCCCCTGGGGTGGCGAGCGCCGATCCTAGCGGAGCCCCCACGAGGGGTCAGGGCGGTGCTGGGACACGACCTCACGACGGCTTGGGGATCCCGAGCACGTCTCGCAGCTGCGGGGCCAGCCAGTCCCGCCAGATCTTGTCGGCCCCCGCCTCGGAGAAGTGGACGGAGTCGTCGGTCATGAGCACGCCGTCGATCCGGGAGCGGTAGTGGCGGCCGTCGGGGCACAGGTACCCGTTGAGGTCGAGGACGAAGGCGTTGGACTGGTTGGCGGCCGCCACCTTGCGCACCAGGCGGTTGACGGCGTCGACCCGCCAGGTCTGGGTGGCCTCGGAGGTGGGGCGGTTGGGTGCGTCGACGTCGGCATCGACGCAGGGCATGGTGAGCAGGGCGACCTTGGCGCCCTTGGAGGACAGGATGTCGATGCCGGTCTGCATGGCGCCGCCGAGGCGCTGCTCCCACTCGGGGGTCCCCACCTCGTAGGTGACGTCGACGCCGCCGTCGGTGACGTGGCGGTCGTACAGCTCCCAGGCCCAGGCGAGCAGCACCGCCGCCTTCGGCTGGCGGAGGATCACCTGATCGTTCCAGAGGTCGGGCCAGGTGAGGCAGGTCGGGTCTTGGACCTGCTCTCGGCCCTGGTTCTTGAGCGCGCCGCCGGTGATGCCGCAGCCGGGCAGGGCGGCCAGCACGTTGTTGGTCCCCTCGCTGCGGTCGACGCCGTCCCGGTTGGTCACGAAGCCGAGGCCGTAGGGCATGGAGTCGCCGGCGAACACGACGTTGGGGCGGCCGTCGTCGAGGCGGGGCGAGGCCGAGTCGGCCGGGGAGGGGGTCAGCAGGCAGGAGGCGACGAACCCGACCACGACCACCACGCCCACGGTGACCAGCACCGCCCGGCGCTCCGGGTGCTGGTGGACGAAGCGGTGCAGCAGGCGCTCGGCGCCCAAGGCCCAGGCGAGGCCGAGCCCGATCGCCACGAGCACGCGCAGGCCGGCGAGGGCGGTGTCGGCGACGTCGACGCGACCGTCGGGGATCAGCGCGTAGAGCGGTCCGTGCCAGACGAAGGCGGCGAAGGCGACGGCCCCGGCGTAGCTGATCCAGCGCACCGGCTCGAGGCCGCCGAGGGGTCCGTCACCGGCGTCGGCGACCGCCGCCACCAGCACGAGCCCCACGAGCACGTCGGTGACGAGGAAGGCGCCGTAGGGCAGCCAGGGGCTGCGGGGGGTCGTGAGGATGGTGAGGACCACCGTGAGCGCCGCCGCGGCGAGGCCGATCGCCCGCAGCCGCTCCCGGCCGATCCGGCGGGCGAGGTCGCCGTCGGCCAACAGGGCGGCGGCCACGCCGACGAACATGGCCGACGCCCGGGTGTCGGTGCCGAACAGGATCCGCAGCTGCTCGGGGTCGGCGCCGAGGTCGAAGAAGCGGCGTAGCCAGGTGGGCAGCGAGGCCGGGTCGATGCCGCCGACCCGGGAGTCGGCGATCGTCATGGCGTGGAACGTGGCGAGGACGACGGTCCAGGCGGCGCTGAGCACCGCCCCGGCGGCGCACCAGCGCAACACGGCACGCCGGGTGAGGCTCCGCCGGCCGGCCAGCACCAGTCCCACGATCACCAGCGCGGCGAGCTGGGCGCCGACCGAGGTCGCCCACAGCGGGCGGAACGGGGTCTGGGCGACGCCGAGCTGGTCGCCGAGCGCGTAGCGCCAGTTGGCGACCTGCAGCATCGACGTCAGCCCGTCGCCCAGCAGGCGGTTGTGGGTGATGAGGTCGTCCAGGAACGGCCAGATCACCGCGACGGCGGCGGTGGCGGCCAGGATCACCGGGAGGCGGGACCGGACCTCGCTGAGGGCGGCGCGCCGGGGTGGCGCGGAGGTCGACCGGGCCCAGCGCACGAGGCCGAAGGCGGCCACGGTGAACCCGATGTCGTAGGCGAGGGGCGCGCCCCCGGCGGCGGTGCCGGCGCCGTCGCCCAGCAGGACCGCCACGGCGGCGAAGGCGACCAGCACCCAGCCCATGGCAGGCACCGCTCGTCGCCGACCCGAGGGCAGGCGGTGCGAGCGCAGGCTCCGGGGCAGCTCGACGGGGATCATGGGCCCGGTCAACCTAACAAAGGGACCCGGCCCGGGGCCCGTCATGGCCGCCTCCCCGGGGAGCCCGGTGGTCGGGGTGACCGGCACTACCATGGCCGCCGTCCCAGGGGAGGAGCGCAGTGGACCAGGCCGACGCGCCGGGCACGACCACCGTCGACGAGGTGCCGGCCGACGACCGGCGCACCGACGAGGCGCGCCCGGCCCCCGACCCGGTCGACGGGGCGAACGACGACGGCCACCCCCGCCCGACCCCCACCCAGCGGGCGGCCCACGTCGGGCGCACCTACTGGCCGCTCGCCCTGGTGTTCCTGCTGGCCCTCGGTGTGCGGCTGTGGTCGGTGTACGCCGGGATGCCCGAGTGCACCCCTGCCCAGGCGGCCAACCGCACCGTGCTGACCGAGTGCTATGCGGTGGGCGGCGACGCCTACCACTACCAGGACCTCGCCCAGCACATCGCCGACGGCAAGGGCTTCACCGTCTTGTCCTACGCCACGTTCACCGACGTCGACGTGGCCGACCACCCACCCGCCTACCCGCTCTTCCTCGCCGCCCTCGACACGCTCGGGTTGACCGAGATGAACCAGCACCGGCTGGTCATGTCCTTCGTGGGAGCGCTGGCCGCCGCCATGGTCGGGCTGGTCGGCTGGCGGGTGATGGGGCGCGCCACCGGAGTGGTCGCCGGCGTCATCGCCGCCACGTACGCCGGCTACTGGATGTCCGAGGCGTACTACATGTCCGAGTCGCTGTTCGTGCTGTTCGTCGCCTTCGCCCTGCTGGCGGCGTACCGCTTCTGGCGAAGCCCGTCGTGGACCAACGCCCTGCTGGCCGGGTTCACCGGCGGCCTGGCCTGGCTCACCCGTGGCGAGGCGGCCCTCGTCCTCGGCTTCACGATGCTCGGCTTCCTCGCCTTCTCCCGGCGTGAGGCGTTCTGGAAGCGGGTCAAGCTCGGCGTCGTGGCCTGCGCCGTGTGCATCGGGATGATGGTCCCGTGGGTCGCCTACAACCTGTACCGGTTCCCCGAGCCCATCTACATCGCCTCCACGGGGACCGCCTTCGCCCTCAACTCCTGCGACGAGGTCTGGTACGGCGACGGCACGGGCTTCTACTCGTTCGGCTGCCTGGCCCGCACCACCACCGAGGTGCAGGCCGAGGACGGCGAGGTCACCGACGCCGGCCTGCGCCGCAAGGCGACCGAGTACCAGCGGGCCAACCTCGGCCGCTACCCGGCGGTCGTCGCCATCCGCATCGGCCGTCTCTTCGGCGTGTACGCCGTGGGCGACACGTTCGACCGCAACTGGGCGGCCGAGGGCCGTCGCCCCGACTGGGTGCGGGCCCAGGTCGTCTACTACTACGGCTTCCTCGTGCTGGGGGCGGTCGGGCTCGTCGTGCTGCGTCGGCGGCGCGTCCCCATCACGCCGCTGGTCGCGCCGCTGCTCGCCACCATGGCCACCGTGGCCGGCACCTTCGCGATCTTCCGGTACCGGCTCACCGCCGACACCGCGCTGATCGTCGCCGGCGCCGCCGGGCTGGTGGCCGTCGTGCAGTGGGGTGTGCGGTCCCTGCGGGGTGACGATCCCGCACCACCTCCCGACGGCGGTGTGGGCGAGGTCCCGGCGACGGTCGCCACGGCGTCGACCTCGAGATCGATCGTCGAGCCGGATCGTCCGGGCGCCGCCGTTCCCGAGGGGTCCACGGCGGGTCCTGCGAAGCGCTTGCCGTCGCTCGACGAGCTCCTGGTCGCGGGCCCGCACCGGTCCGACGAGGGCGGCGAGGTCTCGCCGGGGGGCGCGGCCGCGTCCCGGGAGCCCTGAACTAACCTCGGCGAGCCGTCGCCCGACGTCGCCCCGTCCTGTTCCGCTGGAGCGCCCGTGACCCACCGTTGTCCCCCCGAGCGCTGCGTCGCCGAGGGGCTCGGTCGCGCCCGGGCCACCGACGATCTCTTCGCCCCTGACCGGTGCCGGGCCTCGACGACCTGATCCCCGAGGGGTGGCGGCGCGACGGCGAGCGCTCCGACGCGCCCCCACCACCGGCCTCGGACGCCCCCGCCGACGGTCCCGTGGCCGATGCCGGCGCCCGCGGGGCGGAGCCGGCCGCCCCGTCCGAGGAGCCGGCGACCGCACCGGTCGGCGACGAGGCCACTGCGCCGCGGGAAGACCCTGCCCTGGCGCCCCTGGCCGGGACGTCCAAGGGCGCAGGGTCGAAGGCCGAGGGGTCCGAGGTCGACTCGTCGAAGGTCGTCGGGTCCGAGGCCGCTGCGTCGAAGGCCGACTCGTCGAAGGCCGACTCGGCGGAGGTCGACTCGTCGAAGGTCGACTCGGCGGAGGTCGTCGACGGACCAGAGCAGGGGGCCCCGCCGGTCCGAGCGGTGCGGCGGGAGGTTCGCCGCTTCCTCGAGCTGTTCGGCATCACCGGCCTGGTCGTGGCCCAGCCGCTGCTCGAGATCTACGGCAAGGCCCCCGACGTGCTGGTGAACGCCCGCCTGTCGTCGCTGACGACGTTCCTGTTCGGCGCGCTGCTCGTCTTCGTGCCGCCCGTCGTGCTGTGGCTGGTCACCTGGCCCCTCGTGCTGATCAGCGCCCACGTGGAGTCCATCGCCCACCGGGTGGTGCTGGCGGTGCTGGTGGGTCTGTTCGTGGCCGAGCTGGTGAACAACAGCGGCCTGGTGGTGGTGGCCTGGATCGTGGGCATCGCCGCCGTGGTGGGAATGTTCGTCGCCCTGGCGCGGTGGCGGTCCGTGCAGTCGTGGCTGCGGTACCTCTCACCCGCACCGATCGCCTTCCTCGCCCTGTTCCTCTTCGCCAGCGGCGCCTCGCCGCTGATCTTCGGCGGGCAGGGTGCGTCGGCAAGCGGCGTCACCATCGCCAAGCCCCGCCCCGTCGTGTTCGTGCTGTTCGACGAGCTGCCGCTCGTCACCCTCCTCGACGGCACCGGCAAGATCGACGCGCAGCGGTTCCCCGCCTTCGCGGAGCTGGCCCAGGGTTCCAGCTGGTTCCGGAACGCGACGACCCCTGCCACCTTCACCACGCAGGCGGTGCCGTCGATCCTCACCGGCAAGATCGCTCGTGATCCGCTGGCCCCGGTCTACGCGACGTACCCCGACAACCTGTTCACCATGCTCGCCGGCCAGTACCGCATGAACGTCATGGAGAACGTCACCGCGCTCTGCCCGTCGTCGCAGTGCACCCGCTTCAGCGGAGAGACGACCGACCTCGGCGGCCTGCTGTCGGGCGCCGGAGCGAACTGGGTCGAGCGCTTCGGCGAGAAGCAGCAGAAGAACGCCGGGCAGCCGAACGGCGCCATCCAGTTCGACGAGTTCGTGGTGGACCACCGCCCCGGTCGCTTCGACCAGTTCATCGACCAGATCCAGCCCGAGTCGGGCAGTCCGTCGCTGAACTTCATCCACGCCGTCGTGCCCCACTTCCCGTGGGAGTTCACCCCGAACGGGTTCGAGTACACGTACACCGATCCGACCGGTTCGGTCGGCGGCACCTGGAGCGACCGCCAATCGGCCGACTTCGGCCGGAGCCGCCACATCCTCCAGGCCGAGTACACCGACCGGCAGCTCGGTCGGATCATCAGCCGACTCAAGGAGGTCGGCGACTGGGACGACGCGGTCGTGGTCGTGACCGCCGACCACGGGTTCGGGTTCCAGGTCGGCGAGTCCCTCCGCGGCGTGGGCGCGGCCAACGTCCCCGAGCTGCTGTGGGTTCCGCTGTTCGTCCGGGCCCCCGAGCTGCCAGCGGGCACCGTGAACGACACGCCGGTGAGCACGGTCGATGTCCTGCCGACGGTGGCCGACCTGCTCGGGGCCGCCGTCCCGTGGACCACCGACGGCGTCTCGGCGCTGGCGGGCGGGTCCGTCGAGGGCGACGTGCGCAAGGTGGCGCCCAACCCGGCGAACACCGCCGCGCCCTCCGACGACGGGTTCGTCCACGTGGCGGGAGCACCCCAGTTCGGGCGGGTCCTGGCCTGGCCCAAGGTGGGTGTCGGAACCGACGACCTGGCGCTCTTCCGCCAAGGCCCGTTTGCGAACTACATCGGTCAGCCAGCGCCGAACAAGGCCCAGGAGACGTCCAACACCTTCTTCGCCATCCAGTCACCCCGCACCAGCTTCGAGGTCGATCCGTCGTCGGGTCGCCTGCCCATCGAGGTCCACGGGTTCCTCAACGGCTCGCCGCCCGAGCAGTGGGTGGCCATATCGCTCAACGGGGTGATCGTGGGGCTGGTGAGGACCAACCTGGCGAACGAGTTCTTCTGGGTGCTGCCCGACACCCGGTTCGCGCCGGGGACGAACTCCCTGGACCTGTTCCTGGTCACCGGAGAGCCGGGCGCGACCACCCTGCGCAACCTCCCGATCCAGGTGTTGGACAAGTAGCCCAGGGCGGACCGACGCCGGTCCGCGCTCAGGGGCCGACGTCGGGAGCGTCGGCCACCGTGGAGATGGCCTTCTGGAGCTCCTCGAGGGCCTGGTGCAGGCCCTGGGCGATGAGGTCGACGTCGGCCACGACCTCGGGGCAGGCGTTGAGGCCGAAGTCCATCGAGTCGAGGTACGACATCACGGTCATGTTGAGGCCGCCACCGTCGAAGATGGGTCCGATGGGGTACGTGGCGACCATGCGGGCGCCGGCCACATACAGCGGGAACGGCGGGCCCGGCACGTTGGAGATGGTGACGTTGAACAGCGGGCGGTGGCGGTCGGCCATCTTGGTGCGGCTGTAGAGGCGGGCGGCGAGCCCGGCCACGGCTGGGGCCGCGAAGTCGACCCAGTTCTGCAGCGTGTCGGCGCCGATGGCGTCCTGCTGGGCCTTGGCCTGGTTCATGCCGGCGTGGATGATCTGCACCCGCTCGATGGGGTCGTCGACGTCGGTGGCCAGCGTGGTGAGCGCCGAGGACACCTTGTTGCCCATGGCCCCCTGCTCGTCGGCGGAGCGCACCGAGATGGGGACCATGGCGACGAGCGGCCCGTCGGGGCGTTCGCCGATGCTGTCGAAGTAGTGGCGCAGGGCCCCGGCGCACAGGGCCAGCACGACGTCGTTGACCTTGACGTCGAGCGCGTGCTTGACCGCCTTGACCTCGGCCAGCGGGAGGGTGGCCGTGCCGAGCGTGCGGTGCGGGGTGAGGGCGGCGTTGATGGACGTGGGCGGGGCCGAGAACGGCGACGGCGGAGGCGTGACGTCGGGCTGGCGGTTCGACTCGCGGATGCGCAGGGCGGCCTCGGTGGTGCGCCGGAAGGTCTTGACCGCGCGCACGGGGGTCTGGGCCAGCGAGACCATGGCGTGGCCGACCAGCTCGGTGTCGCTCGGCACCTCGTCGGGGACCCACTCGGTCTCGGGTGGTGGCTTCTCGTCGATCTCGGGGCTGAGATCCAAGATCGCGACCATCAGCTCCTCGCCCGAGGCGCCGTCGATGGCGGCGTGGTGCACCTTCGACAGCACGGCCACGTATCCGCCCTCGAGGCCGTCGATGAGCCAGACCTCCCACAGCGGCCGGGTGCGGTCGAGCGGCATGGCGACCAGGTGGCCGACCAGCTCCTGCAGCTCCTTCATGGAGCCGGGCTGGGGCACGGCGATGTGGCGCATGTGCCAGTCGAGGTCGAAGTCGGGGTCTTCGATCCACAGCGGGTGGTTCAACCCGAAGGGCACCTCGACCAGGCGGCGCCGGAACGGTGGGGCGAGGTGCAGCCGCTGCGCGTACAGATCGCGCAGCCGATCGAACGAGAAGCCGTCAGGCGACGTGGAGGGATCGAGCACCATCAGGCTCGCCACGTGCATGGGCGAGCTGGGGGTCTCCATGTACAGGAACCCCGCGTCCAACCCGGTCAGTCGCTGCATGGCAGCCCCTCTCGTCGCACCTCGCCAGATGATGCCACCTCGGCCGTCGTCGGGCTCCGAGGGCGGTGGCGACCCGCGGTGCGGGCGGCGTCGCCGCGGCGGGGATTCAGCGCTTGGTCGTCGTGGTGGTCTTGGGTGGGGCCACCGTCGTGGTGCTCTTCGCCGGGGCCGCCGTCGAGGTCGGTGCCGTCGTGGTGGCGCCGGTCGGGTCCTCGAGGCAGGTCTGCTGGTACCACGCGCCGAGCTGGTCCTGGGCCTGCTGGTTCTTGGCCTTGTCCTCGTCGGTGACCGTCCCGGCGATCGTCTTGCGCAGCGTCAGCACCTGCTGGTTGATCGCCTCGGCGAACTGGGGGAGCTGGGCACGGGTGTCGTTCGCCTGCTGGTTCATCACCTCGATGAGGCGATCGCGGTCTTCGGGTCGGGCGGTCGACACCCCGAGCTGGGTGAGCTTGAAGCGGGAGAACGCCACGCAGGCCGGGGTGGACTTCAGCTTCGGCCCGGGCGGGGCGGTGGGCTTGGTGGACGAGGGCGTCGGCGGCGGTCCGGAGGCGGCTGCACCCCCCGACTCGGCCACTGGGGTGGGCTCCTGCCGCCCACATCCGCTCAGGAGCACCGCGAGGAGCACCACCGAGGTCACCGTGGTGGTTGCGAGCCGTCTGGGGTTCATCTCTCGTCTCCTGGTAGGCGGGGGCGGGGGGATCGTACGTGACCGGCGCCCCCGGCACCTAGCGTCAGCCCTTGATGCGGTACAGCCCCGCCTGGCAGACCTCCTCGGCGGACCCGTCGGGGTAGCCGGCGCTGGTGAGCAGACCGTCGGCGATGCTCTGCCGGGTCTCGGCGGGGTAGGTGTACGAGACGTACAGGCGGTCGATCTTGTAGTCCTGGAGGAACTTGTTGCGCTGTGCGGGGGTCAAGGCCGACCAGTTCGACGGCTCCATCGCCCCCTCCCCATCGGTGAGCGCACCGAACACGTAGCCCTCGCCGGCCTGGCGCACGAAGAGGATGCGGTCGCCCTCGGTGACGCAGCTGGCCAGGCTCCGCGACACGGCCAAGGGCGACAGGGACGCCGGGGAGAACGGGTAGCCGGTGATCAGCGGAACCGCCGAGCTGAAGCTCTGGATGCGCAGCCCACCGAAGAACAGCAACAGGCAGCACAGCAGCACCGGTCCGACCTTCGGCTTGTGGGGCAGCGCCAGGATCACTGCGCCGAGCGCGAGCTCGAGCAGCATCACGTTCGGGGTGAAGTAGCGCGGTGGCGTGTAGCCGGAGGTCGAGAGGGCGATCGTCAACGTGATCGCCTGCAGCACCCAGAGCAGGGCGAGCAGCTTGACCGCTCGGTTGCCCACGATGCCCTTCAGCTCGTCGGCGACGACCCGAGACGGCGCTCGGCCGTCGTCGCTCGTCCGGTGGGCGAAGGCCAACAGGATCGAGACCCCCACCCCCACGAGGGCGATCCCGGCGAGGATGAGGGGCGCTCGAGCGTCGGAGACGACGTCGATGCCCCGCGGGACGGTGGCGGTGCGGAAGACCTCCCAGACGCGGGAGAACCAACCCGATGGGTCGTTGCGCACGGTCGGCACCGGATCGGGCAGGTAGTCGAGGACGAAGCGCTGCTTGACCGACATGGCGACCTGCGAGTTGTCGCTCGCGAACGGGGTCCGGAAGTGGATCAGCGAGAACAGCACCCAGGGGCTGATCGTGATGGCATACGCCAGGTAGGTGATCTTGACGCGGCGGCGCTCGATCGCCCGCAGCCCGAGCAGCAGCAACGGGATGGTGACCCCGAGCAGGAGGGTGTCGAAGCGGGTGAGGGCCATGAGCCCGCAGATCACGCCGACGCCGACCGCCTGGCGGGTGGACAGCGGCCACGGCCGCGCCAGGACCATGAGCAGCGCGGCGATCCACATCATGTTCATCGCCACCGGGGCCGACGAGACCATCTCCTGGAGCGGTGAGGTGAGCAGGAACAGGGCGAGCAGTGCCCCGGGGCCGCACCCGCGCACGCCGAAGAACCGGTACCCGGCCCGATCGAGGAACACCGCGGCGAGGACCATGCACACCGCGCCGGCGAGCTGGCCGGCGTTGATCCCCGTGCCGGTCAGGAGGTCGGTGATGCCGATGGCGAACGGCCACAGCGGTGGGAAGGCCGCCGAGTAGGGCTCGGTGGAGATGAAGGAGCGGAAGATGTGCGACCGCATGGGGTCGAACGGGAAGCCGCGGGACAGCTCGTAGTACGTCCACGAGTCAGGCGGGTACGGCGGCAGGTTCCAGGACAAGCGGGTCGCCTGGAAGACGATGTAGCCGAAGATGATCCACAGCGGGATGGCCAGCGCCCACTTCTCGGTCAGGAAGGCCCGGGAGGCCCAGGCCCGCCACTCGTCGCCGTCCTTCGGGATCGCGGCGCGGACCCGGCCGGTCGCGGCCTGGACCTTCGAGGTCGGCGACGGAGCACGGCCGGCGCCCGTCATCGCCGGCTCGTCGGGCTCCACGGTCTCGTCGGCGCGCTCGCCGGCTTCGGGCTCGTCGGAGCTCCCGGGTGGCGGGGGCAGGTGGTCGAAGCCCTCGACGGTGGCCGTGCTGCTGGCTGCGGTCTGGGCTCGGCGGCCGGCGGTCGAAGCGGAGGCGTCCCAGGAGCGTTCGAACAGCGCACCCTCGTCGGTTCGTCCTGGACCTGCGGTCGGAGCGCCATCGCCCGCCCCATCGCTTGCTGTCATCGAGAGCTCCCTGCCCTGTCGACCGGAACGACGCAGTGTATGGCGTGGTGGGGTGCCGGGTCCGCAGCGGCGGCCCGACCGCGCCTCACGGGAGCGATCCCCCGGTGGTGTCGAAGCAGGTCACGACGTACCACGCGCCGAGGTCCTCGATGGCCTGCCGGTCTGCCGCCCGGTCGGCGTCGGTGACCCGGCCCGCGTCGGCCCTCTGCAGCGTCGACACGAGCTGGTCGACCTGGGCGGCGAACTGGGGGAGCAGCGTCCGCAGGTCCTGGGCGGCGGCGCCGGCGGCGGCCCGCGCCGTCGCCCGCCGCTCCGGTGGACCGTCGCCCATGGCCAGCTCCGCCAGCTTGTAGCGCACGAGGGCTTGGCAGGCCGGCTCGTCACGGAACCGGCGCTGCGTCGATGCGGTGGTCTCGATGGCGGTCGTCGCCGGTGACCGGTCCGCCTCGGCGGATCCGGCGGGCGATGAGGCGGTGGACGAGCCCGAGGAGCAGCCTGCGCACGCTGCGGCCAGCCCGACCAGGACCGCCGTGGTCCTTCGCATCACGAGCACCTCCTGCGGCTCGGCTCGACGCCGCACTCTAGTGGTGGGGGGTCCCGGCGCTGGATGGGCCGAGCCGGTCGCCCGGCCGCTGCCTGGCCCGCCCTCCGGGGTCGGGGACATCGACCCGGCGGTGGCGCGCTCCAGGTCGGGGGAGCCTCGCCCAGTGGAGCTGTCGGCTACGCGACCAGGCGCAGGGGCAAGCCGCGGTCGTCCACGGCGTCTCCACCGAGCACCATCGCCTCGCCCCGGCGGTGGCGACCCATCGCCTCGGCGGCGGCCACCGCGTCGAGCAGGTCGTCGGCGGCCACGCCGGGCGGGCGGTCGGCGAGCAACGCGGCCAGGTCGTCGGCGACCCGCAGCTGCAGCAGCGCCGACCGCTCACGCCGCCCGTCCGCGGTGCGCTTCGTGGTGGTCAGCGGGGCCCCGGCCAGCGTGGCGAAGCAGGACTCGGGGTGGCACTCGACGACCCGCTCGGCCAGGTCGGGGGCGACGGGCTCGTCGACCGGCCCGAGGGCGGCCTGCAGCTCGGCCACCTTGGCGAGCAGGTGGAAGGTCTGGATCGAGAGGCCCCGCCCGGTGGCCGCCCGCGAGGCGGCGTTGGCGTCGGCGAAGTCATCGCAGTGGTCGAGCAGGAAGCGGGGCGGGGTGGGGAACAGCGACGAACGTCGGGGCCCCAGGCGCCGGCGGGCCTCGTCGTCGGCCTGCCGACCCCAGGTGGCGGGCAGGGCGATCGGCATGTCGATGCCGAGCAGGGCCAGAGCCCCGGTGCGCACCAGGTCGACGGCGAGCGCCACCTCGGGGACCAGCTCGACGGTGATCCGGCCGGCGGCGTCGAGGGTGCACAGCACCCACCCGCCGCGGCAGCCGTCGACGCCGCCGACGGGTCGCGCGTCGGCGTCAGCCACCCGCCGGCGCACCGTCGGTCCCCGCCGGTGCCCCGGCACGGGGGCCGAGGCCGAACATCGCCAGGGCCTCGTCGTCGAGGCCCGAGATCTCGACGTCGGTGCGGCGCCGGGCCACCCACGCCTCGCGGCGCAGGACGAGCCGGACGAGCCGTGCTGGCTCGTCGTCGCGCACCGCGATGCGGTCGCCGTTGGGCTCGTAGCCGTTGCGCCGAGATACGACGATGGACGCCTGGTTCTCCTCGAAGGCCTCGGTCTCGGCCCGTTCGGCGCCGAGGCCGGCGAAGGCCAGGTGCAGGGCGGCCGACCGCATCTCGGTGCCGATGCCCCGCCCCTGGTGGGCGCGGCCGACCCACGAGCCGGTGGTGACGGTCCGCCGGATCGGGAACTGGTCGCCGAGCAGGTCCTGCATGCCGACCAGCTCGCCGTCGACGAAGCAGGCCAACGGCAGGCTCCACCGGTCGGCGGCGAAGTCGGCCCACACGCGCAGGTAGAACTGCAGGCTCGACCGCTCGAGCTCGAGGGGCTCGGCCCGGGTCCAGGGGACGAAGAACGGCATGGTGTCGGGGTCGTGGATCCCCGCCGTCGCCAGGCGGCCCAGGTCGTAGGCCAGGTCGGGGTCGACCGGGCGCAGCTCGACGCGCGGCGTTCGCACCCGGAGCCCGAAGAGGGGCCAGACGGTCCGCCGGTGGTCCTCGTCGTCCATCACCGCAGTCTGCTGGCCGGCCCCGGCGGGAGCGAGCGCGTTGGTCGATCGCCCGCGGTCGGACGAGGCCGGGCGCGGCCGGTCGGGCGGCTCACCCGATGCGCACGTGGGGCACGGCATCGGCGACCGAGAGGGTGGCCGGCATGCCGATGAGGTCGACCTCCTCACCCCGGATGCCGGTGCCGGCCACGTCGATCACCTCGCCCTTGTGCTCGCCCGCCGTGATGGTGAGCTCGAGGTGGGTGACCCGATCGGGGCCCTCACCCTCGATGCGAGCGTCGACCACGAAGGCGTCGTAGGTGCCGTCGGCGAGCATGTCGGGAGCGTACCGGTCGACCGGTGGGGGACCGCGAGGCCCGGTCCGGGCCAGGGCGTCGTGCGGTGGCCGCTAGCGCTCGGTGGGCGCGAGGTGCTTCAGCGCCTCGCGCCGGGACAGTCCCGACAGCTCGTCGCGGTGCTCGTGCACGAAGCGCTCGACGCCGTCGGGGTTCCGGCGGCTGCGCTCGCGCAGCGCCCACCCGATGGCCTTGCGGATGAAGAAGTCGGTGTCGCCCGCCCGAAGGGTGCAGTAGGCGAACAGCTGCTCGTCGTCGACGTCGTCGCGGTAGCGGTTCTGGTGGAGGATGGCGGTGCGGGCCAGCCAGAGGTCGGGCCCGGCTGCCCAGGCGTCGAGCACGGGCCGCAGGCGGCCCCGGTCGGCCAGCACCAGGGCGCCGATCGTGTGCTGGGCGAGGTCGTCGACGGTGTCCCACCACGGCTTGGTGGTGGCGCACCACGCCAGGGCGGGGAGCGCCTCGGTGGGCAGCGAGCGGGCGTGGGCCCGCAGCAGGTCCATGCCGGCGTACTGCAGCTCGCGCTCGTCGCCGAGCCACAGGTCGCGCGCCGCGGCGAGCACGTCGTCGGGTCCGAGGGGTCCGACCTCGGCGCTCGCCGCCCGCAGGAGCCGCCTTCGCTCGGGGGCGGTCACGCCGAAGAACGGGAACTGGTCGCGCATGTACGCCGCCATCGCGGGGGCTCGCCTGGGATCGGCGGCGGCGGCCAGCCCGGCGCGCACGTCGTCCACCAGGCGGGCGGCGGTCTCGGTGGTGGGTCCGCTCGGCGGGCTCGGGGTGCCGAGCCGTTCGGCGTCGGAAGGGCCCCGGCGGGGTGGTGCCGCGCCCAACGGATCAGAGGTCGGTGAGGGCGTGGAAGGCCTCGCCCTGGGCGACCCCCGCCATCGCCCCCATGGCGGCCAACCGGTCGAGCACCCGCTGGCGGAAGGCGGCCAGCTGGGTGCCGTCGTCGTCCTCGTCGATGAACATGGTCGAGCGCAGCTGGCTGCGGTGCTCGAGAAGGGCGGCGATCTTGGTGTCGACGTGGCCGCCCACGTCCTCCACGTGGTTCGGCTCGTCGGCCTCGAACAGCAGCAGCGCGCTGGGTCGGTGGTGGGGCACCTCGTGGTCGGGGTGGAAGTGCGGGTCGCGTGCAGCCACCACGCCGTCGACGGTGAGCCACCCGGCGTGGCGGTGGTCGGGGTGGAGGCGGTAGCGCTTCCACGGGTCGTGGCCGAGCACCACGTCGGGGCGCAGGCGACGGATCCACCGCGCGACCTCCTCGCGGCGGTCGAGCGTGGCCTGCAGGTCGCCGTCGACGACGCCGAGCATGACCACCTCGCCGGTGGCGCCGAGGGCGGCGGCGGCGGCTCGCTGCTCGACCTGGCGCTCGGCGGCCAGGGCCACGGTGTCGGCGTGCTCGTCCCAGGTGCCCTTCGAGCCGTCGGTCAGGATGAGGTGGCTGACCTCGCAGCCCGCCGCCGCCCACTTGGCGAGGGTGGCCCCGCAGCCGAACTCGACGTCGTCGGGGTGGGCGGCGATGGCCAGGGCACGGGAGGGCACCGGCAGGTCGACCGACACCGGTCCACGCGGGGTGCCGAGCGCGGTGGTCACGATCGCGCCCACTCGGGCTGCTCGAGGTCGGCCGGCTGGTCGACGTCCCAACCGAGGCGCGGCTCGCGGCGGATGCGGACGGGGAGGCCCAGCCGGGCGGCTTCGGCGCGGTGCCGGGCGAACGAGCCGGGGCCGTAGGCGAACCGGAAGCCGCTGCCGGCCGGCAGGCCGATGACGTTGGTGCCGTCGTCGCGGCGGTCGGGCACGAGGGTGATGCCGTCGAAGTCGGCGACCCAGGCGAGGGCCTCGGCGTGGGGGAGGTCGGCGTGGGCCACGACCACCCGGTCGACGCCGGCCGCGGCCAGGCCCGACACGCCCTCGGCGACGGCGCCGTCGAGGCCGCGCCCCGGCGTCCACACCACGGTGGCCCCGGCCGCGGTCGCCCACTCGGCGACCTCGTCGTCGTCGCACACGACGTGGACCGGCAGGGGGGCCGCGGCCCGCAGGACGTGATCGGCCATGGTCCGCGCCAGCGCGGAGCGCTCGGCCGGCGAGAGCGCCGGCGCCAGCCGCACCTTGGCCCGGGCGAACGCCTTCACCGGCACGACGACGGCGGCCGTCGGATCCGACGGCGGTTGGGGGGCCGGCACCTGCGGGAGTCTAGGAGGCGAGGTCGGTGATCGGACCGGGGGCGGCACCGCCACCGCGGACGGGTCCGGGCCGCCGGGCGTGGCTCACTCGTCGACCCGCTGGTGGCGGCGGTGGTCGACGTCGCGCTCCCACGGCGTCTCGCCGCCCCACCGGGGTCCGTGGGTCCAGTCGGGCTGCTTGGTGGAGAACCCGGTGTCGACCTCGAGGCCGGCGTCGGTCAGGGCCTTCGCCTCGGCCACGAGCTCGCGCTCGACGGGGGCCGCCCGGCCGTGCAGGTGGGCCTCGACCTCGCCTGCGAACGTGTCGAGGATGGAGCCCACCACGGTCTGGTGCTGGGTGGCGAGGAAGCAGCGGGCGCCGTCGGTGATGGTGTCGAGGCGCTCGCGGACGACGTCGAGGTCTCGCTGGTCGGCGGTGTTGGCGCACAGCTTGTCGAGGCGCTCGGAGATGTCGATGCCGTCCTTCTTGCACGGCGTGCACTGGCCACACGACTCGACCGCGAGGAAGCGGGACACGCCGGCCGCCACGGCCACCATGTCGGTGGTGTCGTCGTAGACGATGAAGCCACCCGATCCCGGCCCGATGCCGAGGGGCTGCATGTCCTCATAGGTGAGCGGGGTGTCGAGCTGGTCGGCGGTGGTGACCCGGTTGGACACGCCCGACAGCACGGCCTTCACCGTGGTGCCCGACTCGGGTCCGTCGGCGACCGCCTCCATCGCCTCGCGCAGCGTGGTGCCCATCAGCACCTCGCCGACGCCTGGCCGCTCGACGGCACCCGAGAAGGTGCACACCAGCGTGCCGGGGGAGCCGTCGGTGCCCTCCGTGCGGAACCACTCGGCGCCCCGGGCGAGGATGTGGGCGACGTTCGCCAGCGTCTCGGCGTTGTCCACGAGGGTCGGCGGGGCTCCCGTCTCGTGGTCGGGGTCGGCCATCTCCACGTGGGCGGCCAGCCCGCTGCCCGTGTCGACGTCGGCGTCGCCCTCGACCACCTCGATGAGGCCGCGGCGCCACGGCGGGGCGATGCGCGGGAACGGCGCCCGGCCCTCCATCGCCTCGAGCATCGCCGTCTCCTCGCCGTAGAGGTACTCGTCGGGGCCCTCGAACACCTCGAGGGTGACGTCGCCGACCCAGTCGGCGGCGATGATCTCGCCGATGGCGGTGCGGACCCGGGCCAGGCCCTCGGTGTCGCCGGCCTTCATGCCGAACACGATCTCGGCGGCGCCCACGGCGCGGGCCGCGATCAGCGCTCCCTCGAGCACCTGGTAGGGGTTGGTCCGCACGACGGTGCGGTCCTTGAACGTGCCCGGCTCGCCCTCGGCGATGTTGACGACCATCGTCGTCGGCAGGTCGGGGGACTGCATCTGGCGCACGGTGCGCCACTTGACGGCGGTGGGGAACCCACCGCCGCCGCGACCGCGGAGGCCCGCCGCCTCGAGGGTGGCGATGATGTCGTCGGGCGCCATCGACCGGGCCGCCTCCCAGCCGCCGCCGCCCCGGCGCCGCACGTAGTCGTCCAGGTCGGTGACGGGGTGGGGCACGGTGATGCGGTGCACGATGCTCATGGGGCGAGCGTACGCGCGACCGCAGCAGGGCGACGTCGGGCCGGGCGCGCCGGTCGCGGCTCGGCGGGCGGCGACCTAACCTGCGGGCCATGCAGATCCGGGTGGCGGTCATCGGCGCTGGTTCGTGGGGGACCACCGTCGCGCACCTGACCGCCCACAACGCCCCCACCGTCCTGTGGGCCCGCGACGAGGTCGTGGCCGGTGCCGTCGACACGGGGAAGGGGAACCCCAAGTACCTCGCCGGGTTCGACCTCCACCCCGACCTGCGCGCCACCGCCGACCTCGCCGAGGCCGTGCGGCAGGCCGACGTGCTGGTGATGGGCGTGCCGTCGCACAGCTTCCGGTCGACGCTCGAGGCCGTCAGCGACCACGTCCGCGCCTGGGTGCCGGTCATCAGCCTCACCAAGGGGCTCGAGCAGGGCACCAAGCTCCGCATGACCCAGGTCATCCGCGAGGTGCTGCCGGGCCACCCCTACGGGGTGCTGACCGGCCCCAACCTCGCCAAGGAGATCCTCGCCGGCGACGCCGCCGCCACGGTGATCGCCGCCTCCGACGACAACGTCGCCGCCCGCCTCCAGGACGTGTTCGCCACCGACCTGTTCCGCGTCTACACCAACCGCGACATCGTCGGGTGCGAGCTGGGTGGCGCCCTCAAGAACGTGATGGCCATCGCCTCGGGCATGGCCGACGGCCTGGGCACCGGCGACAACACGCGGGCCGCCGTGATCACCCGGGGGCTCGCCGAGCTCAGCCGGCTCGGCCTCGCGATGGGCGGCGAGCTCATCACGTTCGGCGGCCTCGCCGGCATGGGCGACCTGCTGGCCACCTGCATCAGCCCCCAGAGCCGCAACCGCTTCGTGGGCGTCGAGCTGGGCAAGGGCCGGACCATCGACGAGATCATCGAGCAGATGAACATGGTGGCCGAGGGCGTGAAGACGTCGTCGGTGGTCATGGAGCTGGCGCGCGAGCGCGACGTCGAGATGCCGATCGCCGAGCAGGTGTACGCGGTGATCAACGAGGGGCGGTCGGCGGCCGAGGCGTACCGCGGGCTGCTCGGCCGGCGGACCCAGGCCGAGATGCACGACATGAGGGCGTGATGGCGACCGGCTCGGCCGACGGCGTCCCCGGGCGGTCCGGGCACCACGACTGGGCGCTCGTCGGGACCCGGGACGCCGCCGAGCGGGCCCTGGTCGACCCCCGCGGCCTCGTGACCCCGCGCCCGGGCGGCTGGTCGCTCGACTGGTGGATCGGTGCCGACGACCGGTGGCACCTGGCCGGTCGGGAGGCGGGCGTCCGCCAGCGACTCGTCGGTGACGCCCCCGTCGTCGAGACCGCCATGCGGGTGCCGAGCGGCGACGTGCTGCACCGGGTCTGCGCCGTGCGGGCCGCCGCCGACGACGGCGGCGGCGACTTCCTCGTCGTCGAGATCGAGAACCGGTCGCCGGTCCCCGTGGCGGTCGCCCTGGCCGTGGTGCCCGCCAACCCGCTCGGCCCGGCCCGGGTCGAGCAGATCCGAGCCGTCGAGGTGGCCGGGGGGATCGACCCCGGCGGCGGTCCCGCCGGCGGCGGTCGGCGCGGCATCGAGGTCGACGGACGCCTCGCCGTCGTGCTGCCGCGCGAGCCGGCCCGCTCCGTGTCCCGCGTCGCCGCCGAGGGCGGGTGCCTCGACGTGGTCGTGGCCGGCGACGCCCCGGCCGGGCCGCCCCCCGAGCTGGTCGACCCCGAGGGTGGCGCCGGCGTGGCGGTGGTCTTCCCGCTGCCCCACACCGCGGTGCTCCGGGTGCTGCTTCCCCTGCACCTGCCGTCGGTGCGCCGCGGGCGGGGCGCCCGCCGCGACCCGTCGCTCGTCGCCCGCATCCCCGACGCGCTCCCCAGCGCCGAGCAGGTGGCCAAGGGGTGGGAGGCGCAGTCCCGCCGTGGCCTCCAGGCCCAGCTGCCCGACGCCCGCCTCACCGCCACCCTCGACGCCGCCCGCCGCTGGCTGCTCGTCACCCACGCCGGCGCCGACATCGTCGACGGGGCCGGTCGCCGACCGGCCGCCGCCCTCGGCGTGGCCGACCTGGCCCCGGTCGTGGTGGCCCTGGCCGAACAGGGCTTCGCCGACGAGGCCACCCAGGTGCTGGCGTCGCTCGACGAGCGCCAGGCGCTCGACGGCTCGTTCGCCGGCGACGGGCGCCGGCTCGACGCCAACGGGGCCGTCCTCTGGGCCGTCGGCCGCCACTGGTCCCTGCACCGCGACGCCGCCCTGCCCGAGCTGCTCGTCGGGCCGCTCGCCAAGGCGGCCCAGTGGCTCGGCAAGCGCCGCGCCTCGCGCCGCCACCGCCGCGACCCGGCCACCGTCGGCCTGCTGCCCGACGGCTCGGCGCCCGCCTTCGCCGTCGGCCCCGACGAGCTCGACACCCGCTACCGCGACGACCTGTGGGGTGTGCTGGGCCTGCGCGAGGTGGTGGCCGCGCTGCTGGCCATCGACCAGCCCGAGGTCGCGGCGACGGTGGCCGAGGGGGCGGCGTCGTTCGCCGCCGCCCTCGACGCCGCCCTGGCCGCCGACGCCGACCGCCACGGCCAGCCGGGCGTCGCGCTCGGCCCGGGCCGCCCGCTCGGGCGCGACGCCGTCGGCGGCCTCGACGCCCTGGCCGCCGGTGCCCTCGGTCCCGACCACCCGGCGCTGGTCGGCACCGTCGACGGGCTCGTCGCCGCCGGTGCGGCAGCCGCCGCAGGCGGACCGGTGGCCGACCCGGCGGGGACCGCCGGTCACGTGCGCCCGGCGCTGACCGCCTGGCTGGCCCGGGTCGAGCTGGCGCTCGGTCGGCCCGAGATCGCCGCGTCCCGGTTGCGGTGGCTGGTCGACGAGGCGTCGCCGGTGGTCACCTGGCCCGAGGTCTGGTCGTCGGCCACCCGGCACGGTGCGGGCGGCGCCGGCTTCGACGTGGCCACGGTGGCGGCGGTGTGCTCGCTCGGCCGCGACCTGCTGGTGCGCGAGGTCGCCCCCGCCGAGCCGGCCGTCGCCGCCCTCGACCTGCTGTCGTGGGTTCCCGCCGACTGGTACGGACAGGGCCTCGAGGTGCACGGCGCCCCCACCGCGCTCGGCACCGTGTCCTACGCCGTGCGCTGGCACGGCGAGCGGCCCGCCCTGCTGTGGGAGCTCGACCCCCACGACGCCGAGCTGGCCATCCGCCTCCGCGCCCCCGGCCTCGACCCGACCTGGTCGACCGACCGAGCCCGCGGCGAGGCGCTGCTGGCGGCGCCCGCCAGCGGCCGGGCGGCGAGCGACGGGCAACCGACGCCACCCGATCCCGGGGGGTCGTTCTCGTGACGCCGGCCGCGGGGCCACCCGACGCCGCCCACGACGCCGAGGCGGTCCTGCGGGCGCTGCTCATCGACATGGGCCTCGCCGAGGCCGAGGTCGACGAGGCCATCGAGGGCGGCACGATCCACCTGCTCGCCCTCGAGCGGCTGGTCGCGCTCGAGCACCCCGAGTACACCCTCGACGAGGTCGCCGAGATGTCGGGCCTGCCCTCGGACCAGATCCGCTCGTACTGGCGGGCGCTGGGCTTCCCCGAGCCCCGGGTGGGCGAGCGGCTGTTCTCCGAGACCGATCTCGACATGCTGGCCAGCGTCTTGCCGTTCATCGCCGAGGGCTCGCTCGACCCCGGCCTCGGCGTGCAGATGGCGCGGGTGATCGGCTCGTCGCTCTCCCGGGTCGCCACCGCCCAGATCGAGGCGATCGAGCACCAGATCGCCACCCGGGTGGAGGCCGACGACGCTCGCCGCGAGCAGACCGGGATCGGCGGCGAGCCGGACGGCCTCCTCGTCGATGTCGACCTGGACGACGACGACATCGACGACGACGACCTGGACGACGACGACCTGGACGACGACGATCTCGACGACGAGCCGGTGTCGGTCCTCGACGGCGGCCTGGCCGACGACGACCTGGCCGACGCCGCCCGCCGGGCGGCCGAGCTGCTGCCGATGATGCCCCAGCTGATGGAGTTCGTCTGGCGCCGCCACCTCGGTGCGGCGGCCCGGCGGCGCATCATCCGGGCGTCGGCGTCGACCCCCACCGAGGACGTGTGCGTCGGGTTCGCCGACCTCGTCGGGTTCACCGCCCAGACCCAGCAGCTGCCCGAGGAGGAGCTGGCCCGGGTCGTCGACCGCTTCGAGACGATCGCCTACGACACCGTCATCGCCAACGGTGGCCGGGTGGTCAAGACCATCGGCGACGAGGTGCTGTTCCTCGCCGACTCGATCACCGTCGCCGCCGAGATCGCACTCGAGCTGTCGGCGCGCTACCGGGAGGACGAGTCGCTGTCCGACGTTCGGGTGGCCCTGGCCGCCGGGTCGATCCTCGAGCGCGACGGCGACGTCTACGGCGCCACCGTGAACAAGGCGCACCGCATCGTCACCGTCGCCTACCCCGGCTCGGTGGTGGTGGCCCGCGACGTGGTCGACGCGCTGGCCGACGACGAGCGGTTCTCGTGCCGCTCGATCCGCTCGCACTACCTGAAGGACATCGGCCGGGTCCCGCTGTACACGCTGCGGTGGGCCGACGACGAGACCGAGGGCCCCTACGCCCGGGCCCGTGCCCGCCGCGCCGCCCGCCGCGAGTTCCTGCTGCAGCGCCGGATCCGCCGTCGCCGCGAGGGTGCCGACGCCATCGAGGACGCCCTCGCCGAGCTGCCGGTGGGCGGCCCCGGCGAACCCGAGGACGCGGGGACGCCCGCACGCCGATGCCGACACCGACGCCGCACCCGCAGCCGATGGTCGGGGCCGGGTGGCGGTCGGCGAGGTGGACGGCCTGTCGGCGCTGCTGCTCGACGACGAGGACGAGCTGGCGGTGGCGGCCACCGGTGAGTTCGAGGCGCTCACCGATGCCGTCCTCGGCGCCGACCTCGACCCCGAGGCCCAGCTCGAGCTGCTGGCCGACCTCGCCGCGGCGCGGCGGCTGCACGGCCTCGAGGAGGAGGCCCAGAAGAAGGCGGCCGAGGCCGACCACGAGGCCGAGCGCAAGCTGGAGGAGATCGAGGAGGAGGCGCGGCGCAAGGTCGACCAGATCGAGGCCGAGTCGCGCCGCCGGATCGACGAGGTGCTCCAGGAGGCCGAGGAGAAGTCCCGCAAGGTCAACGAGGAGGCCAGCCGCAAGGTGCGCCGGGTCGCCGAGGAGGCCGAGCGCAAGGCCGACCGGGCCGAGCGCGAGGCCCGGCGCGAGGCCAAGCGCCGCACCGCCAAGCGCCAGCGCACCGAGCGCCAGCGAGACGAGCAGCCCGAGCGCCAGCGAGACGAGCAGCCCGAGCGCCAGCGAGACGAGCAGCCCGAGCGCCAGCGAGACGAGCAGCCCGAGCGCCAGCGAGACGACCGTGATGCCGGTGGCGAGCGGGACGCCACGGCCCCGGAGCCCGACCAGACCGCGTGAGGCGCCGGGCCCGAACCTTCCCTCGGCGTCGTGTCGGGCTCTGGTGAAGATCCTCGGGTGCCTGACACCGGCACCGGGTCGGCCAACGGGTAGGTTGCCCCTGACGGGCGGGGGGCTCGCCGACAAGAGGGGGAAATCCATGGGTGCTTCGCCCACGCTGGGGGCGCGCGTGGCCACCACGCTTCGCGCCACAGTCGCCGCGCTGGCGGCGGTCGCGATCCTGGGGACGGTGGTAGCCTGCTCGTCGTCGAGCGACCAGGCGACCACGTCGTCGTCGGCGAGCGGAGGCGGGTCGACCGACACGTCGCCCGATCGCATCAAGCCCGTCACCGGTGATCCCAAGCCTGGCGGCACGCTGGTGTTCGGCCTCGAAGCCGAGACCGACGGCTGGAACCCCACCACCAACCGCTGGGCGGCCTCGGGCACGCAGGTCGCGCTCGCCGTCTTCGACCCATTGGTGGCCTTCGACGACCAGTTCAACCCGACGCCCTACCTGGCCGAGTCGTTCACCCCGTCGAACAACTACACGGTGTGGGACTTCAAGCTGCGGCCCAACGTGAAGTTCCACGACGGCTCGCCGCTGAACGCCGCCGCCGTCGTCAAGACGGTCCAGGCCTTCAAGGCCTCGCCCCTCACCGGCGCCGCCGCCCGGCCCATCGAGAAGGTCGAAGCGGTCGACGACCTGACCGTCCGCTACACGATGGCCATGCCCTGGGCCACGTTCCCGACCGGCCTCACCGGCCAGGCCGGCGTGGTGGCCGCCCCGGCCCAGCTCGACTCGCCCGACTCCACCCAGAAGCCCATCGGCACCGGCCCGTTCACCTTCCAGAGCTGGACCCCCGACAAGGACCTGGTGGTCAAGAAGAACGCGTCGTACTGGCGCAAGGACAGCGCCGGCCGGCAGCTGCCGTACCTCGACGGCATCACCTTCAAGCCCATCACCGAGACCGAGAGCCGCTTCTCCGCGGTCAAGTCCGGCGAGGTCAACATCACCGTGACGTCGGCCGAGCAGACGATCATCCGCATGCAGGAGGAGGCCAAGAAGGGCGGCATCCAGCTGGTGCTGTCGCGGGGGCAGAAGGACGTGAACCTGGTCCTGCTCAACACCACCGCCGCACCGATGGACGACCTGCGCATCCGCCAGGCGATGGCCTACGCCATCGACCGCGAGACGCTGCGGCAGGTCAGCCAGACCGATCCCGCCCTCACCGCCAACAGCGTCTTCGAGACGAGCTCCAAGTGGTACAAGGACACCGGCTACCCCGGCTACGACCCGGCCAAGGCCAAGTCGCTCGTCGACAGCTACGTCGCCGAGAAGGGTCCGGTGAAGTTCGTGTTCGGGTCGCCGCCCGACCCGGTCACCATGCAGTCCGTGCAGCTGCTGCAGAGCCAGTGGCAGGCCGTGGGCATGGAGGTCGAGATCCAGAACTTCGACCAGAACACCTTCATCCTCAACGCCGTCAGCGGGAAGTTCCAGGCCCAGATCTGGCGGCAGTTCGGTGCCGGCGACCCCGACAACAACTACATCTGGTGGGTGTCGTCCAACGCCGAGGGCAACCTGGCGCTGAACATGGCCCGCAACAAGGACCCCGAGCTCGACAAGGCGCTGAACGACGGCCGGGCCACCACCGACTTCCCGGCCCGCAAGGCCGCCTACGACAAGGTCCAGGAGCGCCAGACCGCCGACCTGCCCTACCTGTGGCTGTCCCAGCAGCGGTGGGCGGCGGCCGCCAGCAACCAGGTGCGCAACTTCAACGGCACCGAGCTGCCCAACGGCGCTCGGTCACCGGGTGTCACCAACGGCGTCGTCGGCCTCACCTCGGTCTGGCTCGACACGTAGCGCTGCTCGCCGGCCACGCGAGGCCGGATCCGTCGTCCAGGGTCCTCGGACCCTGGACGGGCGCGCCCGTCGTGCCGTCCCATGGAGGTCGGCGGCGAGCCGACGGGGGGAGGACGCCATGGGGGACCGCAGAGCCAGCTCGACCGACGCGGCAGCGATGTCGCCTGCCGACCCGGCGGCGTCGATCGAGCCGGTCGGCGCACCGCTCGACGACGCCGGGCCGTCCGACCCCCCGGGGTCGGCCGAGCGGCACGGCTGGTCGCTGATCGACGCCCTCGAGCAGCGGGTCGAGCACGGCCTGCACGAGCCGCTCTTCCAGCGCGATCCGGCCTTCATCGAGCGGATCGTCCCGCTGCTGGAGGCGACCCGTCGCTACTTCGACGCCGAGGTCGACGGCATCGACCGGCTCCCGACCTCGGGGCCCTTCCTCGTCGTCGGGAACCACTCCGGCGGCATCTGGATGCCCGACGTGTACGCCTTCCTGCTGGCCTGGTACCGAACCCGGGGCACCGACGATCCGCTCTACTCGCTCGGCTTCGACTTCTTGTTCTCGCTGCCGGGCGTCCGGTCGATGGCTCGCCGCATGGGCACGATCCCGGCCAGCCAGGCCAACGCCGCCCGGGCCCTCGAGGCCGGAGCGCCGGTGCTCGTCTATCCGGGCGGCGACACCGAGGACTACCGCCCGTGGACCGACCGCCACCGCATCGAGCTGCACGGCCACAAGGGGTTCGTGCGGCTGGCGCTGCGCTTCGGCGTCCCGGTGTACCCGATGGTCGCCCACGGCAGCCACGACGCCATCTTCGTGCTGACCCGGGGCGACAACCTCGCCCGGGCGGTCGGGTTCGACCGGCTGCGGATCAACATCTTCCCGTTCGTGGCCGGGCCGCCGTGGGGGATCGCACCGGTGCAGCTGCCGACGATCCCCATGCCGGCCAAGGTGACCGTGCGGGTGTGCGAGCCCTTCGACTGGAGCGGCCTCGGCCCGGAGGCCGCCGACGACGACGAGGTCGTGCTGCACTGCTACGAGGAGACGCTGGGACGCATGCAGGCGACCATGGACGAGCTCGTGGAGGCCCGTCCGCACCCCATCGCCGCTCGTGTGCGCACCGCCCTGCCCTTCGTGCGCTGAGACGGGCGGCCTCGATCAGCCGGCCTCGGCGAGGCGGGCGGTGGCGATGCGCCAGGGGCCCAGCGCGTACGACTCCTCGAAGGTGTCGACCAGGCCGCCGCGCAGGTCGACCAGCCAGCCGCGCCGGCCCTCGATGGTGGCGGTGGTGGGCTCGTCGGACGGGTTGAACAGGCGGACGGTGAGCGCTCCGCCCTCGCGCACCACCGATGAGACCACGGCGCCGGTGATGGCGAGCGCGGTGCCGCGATCTTCGCGATGCCCGCCACCACGGGACCGCACCACGGGCATCGGTGCGAAGGCCTCGTCCGCGGCCGCATAGGCGGCGGCGACGTGGTCACCGGCCTGCACGGCGTAGCGCAGGACGTGGTGGCCGGGCAGCTGGGCCGCGGGGGTGCGGGCCATCGGGCCGGCCGGCAGCGGCCGGTACGTCATGGGCCCCTGCGAGATGAGGCCGGTGCAGCGCAGCAGGGTGACGGCCAGGGCGCCGGCGGTGGTGGTGTCGTCGGTCCGTCGGCCGTCGAGGTCGACCAGCTCGTGCTCCAGCAGGCCGTCGTGGACCACGGTGAGGCCACCGGCGATGACGAAGCGGCGCGACGGGTAGGTGGCCAGCGGCCGCTCGGTGGGTCCGCCCTCGGCCACGATCGACCGGTCGACGACGGCGAAGGCGCACTCGGACCGTGACGAGCGCGTGCGATCGGGCAGGGGCAGCCAGGCGCGAAGCCGGTGGTCGCGGCATGGGTTGTCGAGCTCGGTGGTGACCCGGACCAGCTTCGTGCCGGCCTGGACCTCGACGACCGTCGTGACCGGCACCTCGCGCTCGCCGACCCGGGCGCCGCCGGCCACGTGGGACGGCCAGCGGTAGGTGCGGACGATCTCGGCGCGGGCGCGCAGGGGTCCCTGCTCGGTGACCCGCACCTCGACGGCGTCGGGTCGGTCGACCACGACGTCGCCGGCCGGCGGCGGGTTGTAGTTGTAGGTGTCGCCGGCATCGCCGTCGTCGACGAGGCGGCCGAGGCCGGCCACGCCGTCGAGGGCGAAGGTGCCGTCGACCGGGTCGATGTCGACGGTGACCAGGCCGTTGGCCAACCGGGGGCCGCCGGTGGCGCCGCCGGTCTCGTCGACGATCACGGGGGCGACGCCGAGGTCGGCCAGATCGGTCGGCTCCCAGCGCGACCAGCCGAAGCCCGGCACGTCGACGGCGAGGCCCAGCACCTTCTGGGCGAGCGGCGTGCGGACCGTGAACCGGGCCGGGGCGGTCGGGTCCTCGGCGGCGGCCAGGTTCACCTCGTCGCGCGCCGAGCCCGTGTAGCGACCCGTGCTCGCCACCGGGTCGTGGATGAGGCGCACGTCGAGCACGCCGTCGTCGCGTAGCACGACCTCGGCGTCGTGCAGGTCGGGCATGCCGTCGAGGGACGCCTGGACCAGCGTGGCGGCGTCGGCCCGGCTGATGCCCTCGGTGACGTGGTCGCCGCCGCCGAGGCGCAGCACCTGGGTGCCGGGCACCGGGTCGTGGCCCGGGCGGCGGACCTCGACGAGCCCGCTCCGGGCGCGCGGCGACGGGTTGGCCACGAACGTCCCGGCGTTGCGCAGCGAGGCAGCCAGCGCGTCGACGGCGCGGCGGGTGAGGCCGTCGGCGATCTGCACGGCCTCGCCGTAGCGGTGCACGACGGCGGCGTCGACCTCGTCGACCGAGCAGGCGCACACCGAGTCGTGGGCGGCGTTGCGCACGACCTGCAGCCAGGCCTCGCGCAGGAAGGCGGCCGGCCACGTCGACGGCTCGAGCCACAGGGCGCTGGCCGGCTCGGCGATGCGCTCGAGGCCGCGCTCGGCGGCGGCTGCGGCCTGCTTCACGTCGACCCGGTTCGACGCCACGCCCATCAGGAGGTTGGCCCGTGCCCCCGACCGCAGCTCGCCCTGCCACCGGGGCCGCGCCGGCCCGCCCCGAGCCTCGTCGTCGGACCGGGCCAGGGCGATGTGGTCGGCCAGGGATCCCACCCGCAGCCGGTAGCGATCCTGCAGCTCGTTGGCCTCGGCCACCACCCGGCCCAACCACGGCTGGGGGAGGAGGTGGTCGGTGCCGTTCATCCAGAGCAGCGGAGCGTCGGTGGGCAGGAAGGCGTCGAAGCGCTCGACGAAGCGGTCGACCATGGCCACGAGGTCCTTGGCGTCGTCGGGCAGGGTGGCGCCGTTGCCGTAGCCGTCGAGCAGGTAGGTGGCCCGCACGGCCGACCCGTCGGGCGCCACCCAGGTGAAGGCGTCCCGGTCGACCGCGGCGGGCACACCTCGCCACACCACGGCGTCGGCGAAGCCCGCCTGGGCGAGCAGCTGGGGCATCTGGGCGACGTGGCCGAACATGTCGGGCAGGTAGCCCACCGGCATGGCGCCGCCGAAGCCGGCGGCCGCCTCGAGGCCGAGCTGCAGGTCGCGCACCATCGTCTCGCCCGACACCAGGAACTCGTCCATGAGGATGTACCAGGGGCCCATCGACAGGCGACCGTCGGCGGCCAGCCGGCGCAGGTCGCCGGCCCGCTCGGGGCGGATGGCGAGGTAGTCGTCGACCACGGCCATCTGGCCGTCGAGCTGGAAGTGGGCGTAGCCGGGGTCGGCGTCGAGCAGGGGCAGCAGGTCGTCGACCAGCTCGACGAGGCGCATCCGGAAGGTCTGGAACGGCTCGTACCACTCCCGGTCCCAGTGGGTGTGCGGGACGATGGTGACGTCGCGGGCCATGGCTGCTCCTCGATCGATGGGTCGCCCGCGACCGCCGTACCGGTGACCGCCTCGTCCCGGGCGAGCGACGCCCCGAGCGTACGCTGCGGTCATGCGCATCGCCTTCGGGGTCGACGAGCCCGACGCGCTCAGCGACCACCTGCCGGACTGGTTGGCCGACCAGGGGCACCAGGTCGAGGTGGTGGCGCGCGACGTGCCGTGGCCCGACGCCGGCCGGGCCGTGGGCGAGGCGGTGGCCGGCGGCCGGGCCGACGTCGGCGTGGTGTGCTGCTGGACCGGCACCGGCGTGTCCATCGCCGCCAACAAGGTGCCCGGCGTGCGGGCCGCGCTCTGCACCGACGCCGAGACCGCCAGCGGCGCCCGCCGGTGGAACGACGCCAACGTGGTGGCCCTCGGCCAGCGGCTCACCTCGGCCACGGTCGCCAGCGAGATCCTCACGGCCTTCCTGACGACGCCCGTCGATGCCGACGAGGTCGCGACCATCGCCCGGCTCGACGAGCCCGGTGCCTGATCGGCGTCGTCCCCCCTCGTCACCGCGCTGCCCGTCGCCACTAGGGTCTGGCCATGGCCAAGTTCCTGATGCTGTCGACGCTGGGCCCCGACGGGTCGCACACGCTGCGGGAGAACCCCGAGCGCATCAAGCAGGTCAACGCCGAGGTCGAGTCGATGGGTGGCCACGTGCTGCACCAGTACGCGCTGCTGGGCCAGTGGGACTTCGTCACCATCATCGAGACCGACGACGAGCTGGCGATGGCCCGCATCGCCACCGAGCTGACCAGCCGGGGCACGCTCAAGACCCGCACGCTGGTCGCCATCGAGGTCGACGACCTCATCGCCACGCTCAAGGCCGGCCGCGAGGGCTGATCGCCACCGGCGCGGCGGTCACCGCCAGGTCAGTACCACCAGGTGCCGCGCCGCTTCTCCTTGCGGACGTCGGCGGCGGCGATGACGCCGGGCAGGTCGACCATGTCGGAGAGGCGCCGGACCCGGTAGCCGCCCTCGGCGACTTCGCGCACCTCGAAGCCGCGGCTCCACCGTCGATCGAGGGTGGAGCGGACCTCGACGTGGGTGCCCACCTCCAAGGTGGGGCCGTCGCCGGCGTCGCCGCCGACCTGGTCTCGCCTCGTGTCGGTGATGCTCATCCCGGCCTCCTCTCGAGCACCGTCGGCCGTCTGGAGTCCCTCCGTCGCCGCCTCCCCGAGTGAACCACTCGGCGCGTCGTCGGCCAAGGGCTGCGGTGGCTCGTTCCTCGTCGCTTCGTCCACCGTTCACACCCCTGACACGCCGGCTCGCACCGGCTCCCGTCGCCGACCTGTCGCTGGCCTCCCGTCCCGCCGGTCCGCCTCGCCGCGACCCCCACCTGCGGGGTCGGGGTCACCTCGGCGTCAGTCTCCCGCGAACACGATCACCGGTTCCACCACGACGTCGGACCGCAGGCTGTTGGCGATGAAGCACTCGTGGTGGGCGACCTCGACGAGGCGGGCCAGCTTGTCCACGGCGGTGGCACCACCGGGACCGCGGACGATGATGCGGGGGCGCAGGGCGATGGCGGTGATGCGCACGGGCGGGTCGTCCTCGGGCATCACGGCCTCGGCCTGGTCGGTGTAGGTGACGACGTCGACGCGGGCCCGGGCGGCCACGGCGAGGAAGGCCAGCAGCTGGCACGACGACGCCGCCGCCAGGAGCAGCTGCTCGGGGTCGAGCAGCGTGGGGTCGCCCCGGAACGCGGGATCGCTGCTCACGGTGAGGTCGGCGGTGGCCGGCGGGCAGGTGACGGCGTGCGTGCGGTCGTAGGCCTCGTAGCCGGCGCCGGTGGACCCCGACCACGTGACCTGGGCGCGGTAGCGGTGGACCGCGGTGCCGGTGGTGCTGCCGTCGTGGTGCGGTGCGGGGGTGCCCATGGGGGCGAGTCTCGCGGACCGGTACCCTGCGGACCCGATGACTTCGACCGCCGATGCCCCACCGAGCCTCGAGCCGAACCTCGAGCCCCTGCGCCTCACCGAGTGGACCTCGTGCGGGGGGTGCGCCGCCAAGTGGGGGGCCTCGCTGCTCGGCGACCTCGTGTCGACGCTCGGCTCGTCGATCGACCCGGCCCTCCTGGTCGGCCTGGCGCCCTTCGACGACGCCGCCGTGTACCGCATCAGCGACGACGTGGCCCTGGTGTCGACCACCGACTTCTTCCCGCCGCTGGTCGACGACCCGGCCGACTTCGGCGCCATCGCCGCCGCCAACGCCGTCAGCGACGTGTTCGCCATGGGCGGGCGGGTGGCCATCGCCGTGAACATCTCGGCCTTCCCCGAGCGACTGCCGCGCGAGGCCATCGCCGCCGTGCTGGGCGCTGCCGCCGAGGTGGTGGCCGAGGCCGGCGGGTCGGTGGCGGGCGGGCACACCATCCGCTCCGACGAGCCGATCTTCGGGCTGGCCGTGCAGGGCCTGGTCCACCCCGACCGGGTGCTGACCAAGGGCGGGGCCCGGCCGGGCGATGCACTGGTGCTGTCCAAGCCCGTGGGCACCGGGCTGGTGCTGGCCGCCGGTTCGCCCGACGAGAAGGCTGG
>JAXLRI010000020.1:0-60503 GCA_046331175.1 Acidimicrobiales bacterium | reverse complement strand
CGCCGACCAGTTCAGGTTCGACGCCGTCGGCTGGGAGTCGCCCTTGGGCCACAGCGTCAAGAAGCTCGCCGCCGTCGTCCCCGTCACCGTCACGTTCAACGTCACCGCCGTCGCGTCGGCCGGCACGCCACCGACCCCGGCCACCTGGACGTCACGCACCGTCCCGGCCGCCCACGGCGACGAGTACGGACCCACCTGCTCGGGCGGCGGACGAGAATCCAAGATCCGCGTCGGCGCACCCAACGGATGGAACAGCGCGCCCGTCGGCGTGACCTTCCCGATGGCGCCGGTCGCCGTGAACCACAGATCGCCGTCGGACCCCTGGACGATTCCCATCGGGTACCGGACGCCTGGACCCGTCACGCTCGAGACCTGCCCAGAGGTGGTGATCTGGCCGAGCCGCCCGGCTGTGGAGCTGGTGAACCAGAGGTTCCCGTCCGTGGCCGCGGTGATGCCGGTCGGGTACTGGATCGAGGCGTCGCTGTACGACGACACCACCCCCGCCGTGCTGATCCGCCCGATCGAACCATTCCCGCGGTTCGTGAACCACAACGCCCCGTCGGGTCCCGACGCGATCCCGTACGGTTGGGAGATCGACGCATCGGAGAACGACGACACCGCCCCCGCCGTGGTGATCCGCCCGACCCGATGGTTGCCCGTGCTGGTGAACCAAAGCGCACCGTCCGGACCTGACGCGATCCCGCCGGGCTGGGAGATCGACGCATCGGCGAACGACGACACCGCCCCCGCCGTCGTGATCCGCCCGACCCGATGATTGCCCGTGCTGGTGAACCAGAGCGCACCGTCCGGACCTGACGCGATCCCGCCGGGCTGGGAGATCGACGCATCAGCGAACGACGACACCACCCCCGCCGTCGTGATCCGCCCGATCGAGCCGTTCCCGCGGTTCGTGAACCACAACGCCCCGTCCGGACCTGACGCGATCCCGAACGGCTCCGAGATCGACGCATCGGCAAACGACGACACCACCCCCGCCGTCGTGACCCGTCCGATCGAGTGGTTCCTGGTGTTCGTGAACCACACCGCGCCATCCGGGCCCAGCGCGATCCCGGACGGGCCGTCGATCCCCGAACCGCTGGAGGCCGAGGCCACCCCGGCCGTCGTGATCCGCCCGATCGAGGCGATCGTGGTGTTGGTGAACCAGAGGGCACCGTCGGGGCCCGCGGCGATCGCGAACGGCCCGGCCATCGCAGGATCGGTGAAGGACGAGACCACGCCGGCCGTCGTGATCCGCCCGATCGAGCCGTTCCCCCGGTTCGTGAACCACAGTGCTCCATCGGGGCCCGCGGCGATCCCGCCGGGCTGGGTGATCGATGCATCGGTGAAGGTCGAGACCACGCCGGCCGTCGTGATCCGCCCGATCCGTCCGTTGCCCGAGCTCGTGAACCACAGCGCCCCGTCCGGACCGGCCGCGATCGCGAAGGGCAGCGAGATGGCGGCATCGGCGAAGCCGGAGACCACGCCGGCCGTCGTGATCCGCCCGATCGAGCCGTTCGCCCCGTTCGTGAACCACAGTGCTCCATCGGGGCCCGCGGCGATCCCGCCGGGCTGGGAGATGGATGCATCGGTGAAGGTCGACACCACGCCGGCCGTCGTGATCCGCCCGATCCGGCTGTTTCCCGTGCTCGTGAACCACAGCGCCCCGTCCGGACCTGGTGCGATCCCGAACGGCTCCGAGATCGACGCATCGGCGAACGACGACACCACCCCCGCCGTCGTGATCCGCCCGATCGAGCCGTTGCCGTGGTTGGCGAACCACAGGGCCCCGTCGGAGCCGGCCGCGATCCCGGCCGGCTCGGAGATGCCCACGCCGGTGAAGGTGGAGACCACCCCAGCGGTGGTGATCCGCCCGATCGAATCGTTGAGGTTGGTGAACCAGAGCGCTCCGTCCGGGCCGGCGACGATCGACGGCGGCGTCGTGATCCCACCCGCCACGATCTCGACCGCGCCGGGGGCCACGGTGGCTTCGGCCGGCGTGGCGCTCCAGCAGACGAACACCGAGGCCAGCAGCGCCAGCGCGACCGCCGCACCCGACGCGCCGGGGCGCAGCCCCCTCGTCCTCGAGCCTCGGAACGATCTGCTGATCGAGCGTGCCACCGACCTGTACCTCCCGCACTCGGCGAGGGCGGCGTCGCCGACCTGACCGGCACCCTGCTCCTTGGTGGAGCACCGCAGGGTACCCCGCCCCGCAGCGTCCACGGCCGGCGTCGACCACCTCGAACCGAGGAGAGGAAGCCGGCGCCACCATCTCCCGAGGAGCGGGCCGTGCCTCGCCTCTGGCGCGCCATCGGACCGGCCGTGGTTCGAACGGGACGACGGAGGATCGTAGATTCCTCGCCATGGCCCGCCCCTCCGTCGGGCGGTGGTGGATGCGGCCCCGCACGTGGGAGGCGCTGGCTGCCGCCGCCTTCACCACGCTGGTGGCCTGGCCGTTCCTCAGCCTCACGCAGTACGTGACCGCCTACGACACGGTCACCTACAGCGGGCCCAACACCGCCTTCACCTTCGCCGAGCTGCGGGCCGGGCGGCTCCCGTCGTGGACGCCCGACCTGTTCGGGGGCACCACCCACCTCGGCAACCCGGCGGCGAACGTCCTGTACCCGGTGAAGCTGCCCTTCCTGCTGCTCGACCCGGCCCGGGCCATGCCGCTCATCATCGCCACCCACCTGTACGTGCTGGCCGCCGGGGTGTTCGTGCTGCTGGCCTGGCGCCTGCGCCTGCGGGCGCCGGCGGCCTTCGTCGGGACCGCGGCCATCCTCGGGTCGGGGTTGGTCATGGTGCGGTCGATCCAGTTCGAGCAGATCGCCGTGATCGCCTGGGTCCCCTGGGTGCTGGTCGCCACCGACTGGGCGGTCAGCCGACGGCGCCTGCACGGCCGGGCGGTGGCGCTCACCGCGGCGACCGTCGGCGTCCTCCTCGTCGCCGGGCACCTCCAGCAGGTGTACATGGCCCTGCCGATCGTCGGCGGCTGGTGCGCGGTGCGCGCCCTCGAGCGGGCGTGGGAGGACGACGAGCGCTGGACCGGCATGTTCCGGCGGCTGTGGGCACCGGTGCTCGGCGGTGGCCTCGGCGTCGGCCTGGCGATGGCGGCCCTGGTGCCGATCGTCATGCAGCTGTCGCTGTCGGCCAACAACGGCGCCCGCACCCTCATCACGTCGTCGTCGCCCGACTTCGCGCTCGCCCCCCGCCTCGTCTTCGCCGCCCTGCTCGGCAGCCCGCTGCGCGAGGGCCAGGGCGGCAGCGCCGGCCCCGCCGAGGCGGCCACCGTGGTCGGCGTGGTGGCGCTGGTGCTGGCCCTGGTCGGCCTGGGCGCCGGCCTCACCCGGAACCGGGGACGGGTCACCGCCGCCTTCCTCGGCATCGTCGCGGTCGCCGGCGTCGTCCTCGCCATCGGGCCGCAGTGCACCTACAAGGGCCAGGAGCAGCTGGGGTGCGATCGCGGTGGCATCGTCTACCGCCAGGCCTTCAAGCTGGTGCCCGGCTTCGACCAGGCCCGGGTGCCCGCCCGCTGGTTGCTCGTCACGGTGCTGGCGGTGGCGCTGCTGGCGGCGCTCGGCACCGACGCACTGGTGCGCCGCCGGCTGCACCGCAACGGCGTCCTGATCGCCACCGGCGTCGGGGCCCTGCTCGTGGTGGTCGCGGTGGCCACCGGCGCCGCCCTCGCTCCCGACCAGGCCGACGACGGCACCCGGGCCCTGGTGGGCTGGATCGTGGCCGGCCTGCTGGCCGTCGCCGCGGTGGCCGTGGCGGCCGCCGCGCCGGCCGGGCGACGGCAGCTGGTGACCGGCGGGGTGGTGGCCGTGGCCGTGCTGCTGGCCCTCGAGCTGGGCACCGCCTCGCTCCACAGCCTGCCGCGCTCGCTGCTGAGCGACGTGCCGTTCACCGCCATGGGCGGCTCGATCCAGCGCTTCCTGACCGACCAGCCCGACCGCATCCTGTCCGCGGCGACGACCCCGCCCGACTACGTCTACCTGAGCCGGTCGCTGCGCCCGAACACCAACCAGACCTTCTCGGTGCGCAACCTCGACGGCTACGACGGCGGGGTCCAGGTCTCCAAGCCCTGGGTGGCGACCATGACGGTGTTCGCCGGCAACCAGTTCAACCGCGACCTCCCGCTGAACTACCAGGTGGTGCAGCCGACCAACACGAAGGTCCTGGCCCGCTTCGCGGTCCGCTACCTCGTGTGGGACCCCGTCGCCGTCGCCACGGTCTACGGCATCCCCGACCCCACCTCCCCCACCGCACGAGCCAAGGCAGCCGACATCGTCGTGCCCGGGTGGAAGGGCCCGATCCTCGCCGAGGGCCCGCTCGAGCTGTGGGAGAACCCCGACTGGAACGGCGACGCCCACGTGGTGCGGCGCACCCAGGTCGTGCCCGGTGCCCCCGACCCCGCCCAGAGGGGTGCCGACGGCGCCGGCGCCCCCCTCGATCGCTGGCAGGCCACCTGGTCGGCCGCCCTCGCCGCGCCGGGGCTCGACCCCGATGCCGCGCTGGTGCCACCGGGAGGCCCCGAGCTGCGCTGCGACCGCGACTGCGCCTCCCGACCGGTCACCACCGAGCGCCCGCGCCCGGGTCTCGTCCGGGCGACCGTCGACGGCGACCGTGACGCCATGGTGGTGATCCCCGAGCAGCACCTCACCGGCTGGTCGGCCACGCTCGACGGCCAACCCGTCGACATCGTGTCCACCGATGCCATGAGCCAGGGCGTGCTCGTGGGCCCCGGCCGCCACACCGTCGAGCTGACCTACCGGCCACCCGGCCTGGGCCTCGGCCTGGTCATCAGCATCGTGTCGCTCATGGGCGTGGTCGCCCTGGCCCTGCTCGGCCGATGGAACCCCCCGGGCGTCCGCCGCCGGGGTGCCGACGACGACGATCTCGACGACGCTCCCCCCGCCGACGTCGACGACGAGACCGCCGCCACCGCCGGTCAGCAGGGGTAGGCGACGCGCTTGCCGCTGAGGTCGATGGCGGTGGTCAGGCAGGTGGTGGGCGCGTGGTCGCTGTCGGGGGCCGACGAGTGCCAGCCCCGGAACAGCAGCACCACGAAGACGAACAGGGCCAGCGCCACGACGATGGCCATCCGCGTCTCGGCCTTCCAGCGGGCGTCGCGCTCCTTGACGAAGCGATGCAGGACCACGCGAGGATCCTCGGGCTCGGGCTCGACGTCGGCCGCCGGCGAGCGCTCGGTGGGTGGGTCGATGCGGTCGGCCTCGGCCCGCAGCTCGGTGGCCTCGTCGTCGCGGCCCTGCGCCGCGGCGGCCTCGGCCAGCCCCCGCATGGCGGTCGGCCGGCCCGGCCCCCGCAGCAGCGCGCCGCGGTACCGCCGCTCGGCCTCGACGGCGTCGTCGTCGTACAACGCCACGGCACCCGCCGCCTCCCACGCCGCGGCCCCGTTCGGGTCGAGCTCGAGCGCCCGCATCGCCGCGGCACGCGCCTGGCCACACCGGCCGGCGGCCCCGGCCGCCCGGGCCACCAGCGTGGCGTTGGCGACGTCGTAGGGCGCGCACGCGTCGGCCAGCTCGGCGGCGTCAGCAGCCTCGTCGGCCCGGCCGAGGGCCAGCAGCGACTCCGCCCGCAGTCGGTGGGGGCCGGGCCGCTCGGGCGCCAGGCCGGCGGCGACGGTGGCGGCCTGCTTGGCCGCAGCCGGGTCCCCCACCGCCAGCTCGAGCTCGGCCCGGGCGGTCTGCACGTCGACGGCGTCGGGGAACGCCCCGGCCATCCGCCGCACGGCCTGGAGCGCGCCGGTGTCGTCTCCGCTGGCGCGCAGCGCGGCCAGCTGCCGCCAGCCCTCGACCAGCTCGTCTCCTCGTTCCGCCCCGTCCGCCACGACGACCCCCCGGTCCGGCGCTGCGCCGATCTGCCCGATCCGCCGGGTCAGTCGATCACACGATCGGCCGTCACGCCTCGGTGATGGCCCCCCGCTCGGCGCCCTGGGCGAGGCGGGCGTACTTGGCGAGCACGCCCGACGTGTACCGCGGCTCGGGAAGCTTCCACTCGGCCTTGCGCTTCTCGAGCTCGGCCTCGTCGACGAGCAGGTCGATCGAGTGCTCCACGACATCGATGAGGATGCGGTCGCCGTCGCGCACGAAGGCGATGGGCCCGCCGTCGACGGCCTCGGGGGCCACGTGGCCGATGCAGAAGCCGTGGGTGCCGCCGGAGAAGCGGCCGTCGGTGATCAGCGCGGCGTCGGCACCACGCCCGGCGCCCTTCATGGCGCCGGTGACGGCCAGCATCTCGCGCATGCCCGGCCCGCCCTTGGGGCCCTCGTAGCGGATGACGACGACGTCGCCGGCGTTGATGCCTCCCGCGAGGATCTCGTCCATGGCCGCCTGCTCGCCGTCGAACACGCGGGCGTTGCCCTCGAAGCGGTCGAAGTCGATGCCGGCCACCTTCACGACCGAGCCCTTGGGGGCCATCGACCCGGTGAGCACGGCGATGCCGCCCACGCCGTGGATCGGGTCGCGCAGCGGGTGCAGCACGTCGCCGTCGGGGGCGGGCGGATCGATGGCCTCGAGGTTCTCACCCATGGTCCTGCCGGTCACGGTCAGCACGTCGCCGTGGATCAGGCCGGCGTCGAGCAGCTCCTTCATGACCACCGGGACGCCACCGATGCGGTCGAGGTCGGTCATGTGGTACTTGCCGTGGGGCTTGGTGTCGGCGATGTGGGGCACCCGCTTGGCGACCTTGTTGAAGTCGTCGAGGGCGAGGTCGACCCGGGCCTCGTTGGCGATGGCCAACAGGTGCAGCACGGCGTTGGTGGAGCCACCCAGGGCCATCACCACGGCGATGGCGTTCTCGAACGCCTCCTTGGTGAGGATCTGGCGGGGGCGGATGTTCTTCTCGAGCAGGGTGATCACGGCCCGACCCGACTCGTAGGCGAAGTCGTCGCGGCGGCGGTCGACGGCGGCCGGCGACGCCGACCCCGGCAGCGACAGGCCGAGCGCCTCGCTCACCGACGCCATGGTGTTGGCGGTGAACATGCCGGCGCAGCTGCCCTCGGTGGGGCAGGCGTTGCGCTCGATGGCGTCGAGCTCCTCCTGGGAGATGGCGCCGGTGGCCCGGGCGCCCACTGCCTCGAACACCGACACGATGTCGAGCACCTCGCCGTTGCAGTTGCCCGGCAGGATGGACCCGCCGTAGAGGAACACCGACGGCAGGTTCAGGCGGGCCATCGCCATCATCATCCCGGGCAGCGACTTGTCGCAGCCGGCGAAGGTGACCAGCCCGTCCATGCGCTCGGCGTGCATGACCGTCTCGACCGAGTCGGCGATGACCTCGCGCGACACGAGCGATGCCCGCATGCCCTCGTGGCCCATCGAGATGCCGTCGCTGACCGCGATGGTGGTGAACTCGATGGGGAAGCCGCCGCGGTCGCGCACGCCGACCTTGGCCCGCTTGGCCAGCCGGTCGAGCGGCAGGTTGCACGGCGTGACCTCGTTCCACGACGACGCCACGCCCACCTGCGGCTTGTCCCAGTCGTCGTCGGTCATGCCGATGGCCCGCAGCATGGCCCGGGCCGGCGCCCGCTCGAAGCCGTCGGTCACCTCGCCGGAGCGCGGCTTCATGGGGTTGCTGACGGGGGTCTCGGCCATCTCGGTCATGGCCCGCAGGCTACCGAACCGCTCCGACCGGCACGGCCTCGCGATCGCCGTCAGCCGGGTGCGGTCACCACCACCCTCGGCGGGATCCCACGGCCACCCGTGGACGGCGGCCGGTAGGGTCGGCGGTCATGGTCGGGTCCGACGCCAACGCCGCCGGTCCGGCCGGGCCCACGGGACCGGCCGACGCCGCGGCCGTGGTCGAGGCCGACGGGTTGGTGAAGCGGTGGGGGTCCACGACGGTGCTCACCGGCACGTCGTTCACGATCGGCCACGGGGTCACCGGGTTGCTCGGTGCCAACGGCACCGGCAAGACGACGATCATCGGCATGCTGCTCGGCCTGCACCACGCCGACGACGGCCGCCTGCGGGTGCTCGGGCTCGACCCGGTCGCCGCCGGCCCCGAGGTGCGGGCCCGGGTCGGCTACTCCCCCGAGCACCAGAACCTGCCGGCCGACATCCGCGCCCACGACCTCGTGCGCCACATCGCCGAGCTGCACGGCCTCCCCCGCCGCGAGGCCACCGCCCGCGCCAGCGACGCCCTCTGGCAGGTGGGTCTCGGCGAGGAGCGCTTCCGCGCTTTCGGCACGATGTCGACCGGCCAGAAGCAGCGGGTGAAGCTGGCCCAGGCCATCGCCCACGACCCGAGGCTGGTCGTGCTCGACGAGCCGACCGACGGCCTCGACCCGGTCCAGCGCGACGACATGCTCGCCCTCATCCGCCGGGTGGGCACCGAGTACGGGATCGACGTGATCCTGTCGTCGCACCTCCTGCACGAGGTCGAGCAGATCTGCGACGCGGCGGTGATCCTCGGCGGCGGCACGGTGGCCACCTCCGGCACGCTCGGCGACCTCACCGCCGGCAGCGACGGCCTGCTCGTCGAGGTCGACGGCGACGACGCCGAGGTCGCCGCCGTCTGCGGGCGGCTCACCGACGCCGGTGCCACCGTCGAGGTCGACGGCCGCCGCGTGGTCGTCCGGGCGGGCAACGCCACCATCGATCCTCGCGACCTCGTGCGCGACGCGGTGGTGGCCGAAGGCGTGGGCATCCGCCGGCTGTCCACCCGCACCACCCGCCTCGAGGACGTGTTCCTGGAGGTCGGCTCGTGACCGCGACCTGGACGGACACGACGGACCGCGCCCGTCCGACGACCCTGGCGACCCCGACGACCCTCGCGGCCTCGACGAACGGGGCCGACCGGTGAGCGACGCCCGCATCCTCGACCGCGGCTACCGCCGCTACGACGGGCCCCGCCTCGGCGTCGGCGCCACCGTGCGCAGCCTGGCGGTGCAGACCACCCAGCGGGCCCTCGGCCTGCGCCGCAGCGCCTGGTCCAAGATCATCCCGTTCGGCACGGTGGCCATCGCCTACCTGCCGGCCATCGTGTTCGTCGGCGCCAGCGTGTTCTTCGGCGACGCCATCGCCCGGGCCGGCGGCATCCGGCTGCCCAGCTACGGCCAGTACTACGGCTTCGTCTCGGCGGCGATCTTCGTGTTCGCCGCCTTCGTCGCCCCCGAGGTGCTGTGCACCGACCGCAAGACCGGCATGCTCGGCCTCTACTTCGCCTCGCCGCTCACCCGGTCGACCTACCTGCTCGGGAAGCTGCTGGCGGTGCTCGGTGTGCTGGCACTGGTGACGCTCGGGCCGCCGCTGTTCATGCTGGTCGCCTACACGGTCAACGGGCGGGGCCCCGACGGCCTGGTCGAGTGGATCACCGTGTTCGGCCGCATGGTCGTGGCCGGGCTGGCGGTGGCGCTGGCCACCGCGCTCCTGTCGCTGGCCATCTCCTCGCTGACCACCCGCAAGGCGGTGGCCGCCGCCGGGGTGATCTTCGTGCTGGTCGGCTCGGCCGGGGTGTCCGACGCCCTCATCCGCAACGGCGGCGGGTCGTCGTACCTCTTCCTCCTCGACCTCCTGCAGCTCCCCCTCGAGCTGGTCTTCCGCATCTACGGCGAGCGCTTCCACGTCGACTCCCCCGCCGCCGGCCAGCTGGGCACCGGCACCCTGGCCGCCGCCTACATCGCCTGGTGCGCGCTGTTCGGGCTGATCGTGTGGCTGCGCTACCGGCGCCTGCAGGTGACGAAGTGACCGAGCCGATGCCGCCCACGCCTCCCGCGTCGCCGGAAGCCCCCGACGACGTCGTGCTGCGGCTCGACGGGGTGTCGAAGTGGTTCGGCTCGGTGGTGGCGGTCTCGGAGGTGTCGTTCACCGTTGGTCGCGGCGTGACCGCCCTGCTCGGCCCCAACGGCGCCGGCAAGTCCACCGTGCTGCGGATGCTGTGCGGCCTCACCCGACCCTCGCAGGGCAGCGTGCGCGTGCTCGGCGGCGACCCCGCACGCGAGCCCGAGCTGGCCCGCCGCATCGGCCTGGTCCCCCAGCAGGAGGGCCTGTTCGACCCGCTTCCGGCCCACGCCTTCGTGCGGCTGGCCGCCGTGCTGCAGGGACTCGACGACCCCGACGGCGCCGCCGACCACGCCCTGCGCCTCGTCCAGCTCGACCCCACCGACACCCGACCGGTGGCCGGCTACTCCAAGGGCATGCGCCAGCGGGTGAAGGTGGCCCAGGCGCTGGTGCACGACCCCGAGGTGGTGTTCCTCGACGAACCGCTCACCGGCCTCGACCCCCGCCAGCGCCTCCACCTGGTCGACCTCTTCGCCCGGCTCGGCGCCGAGGGCCGCTGCGTGCTGGTGTCGAGCCACGTGCTCGACGAGGTCGAGCGGTTCGGCTCGCGGGTGCTGGTGATCGCCCAGGGCCGGCTGGCCGCCGAGGGCGACTTCCGCGCCATCCGCGACCTCATGGACGACCGCCCCCACCGCATCCGCGTGCGCTGCCAGGACGCCCGGGCACTGGCCGCCGCCCTGGTCGACGAGGGTGCGGTCGTGGGCGTGCGCCTCACCGGGCCCGACTCGCTCGAGGCCGACGTCACCGACGTCGCCCGATTCCGCCGCCTCGTCCCCGAGCGGGCGGCGGCGACCGGTTCGCGCCTCGACGAGATCGCCCCGCTCGACGATGACCTCGAGTCGGTGTTCCGCTACCTGGTGGGCCGATGAGCGACGCGCCAACCCCCGTCGGCCCCCCTCCCCCGCCCGACGGCGGTGCGGGTCAGGGCGATCCCACCGCGCCGGTCGCCGAGGTCCCGCGCTCGCCCCGGCCGGCGTCGCGCACGGGGAAGGCGCCCTCACCCACCTTCGCCGTGTTCAAGCTGCTGCTGCGCCTGCAGCTCACCTTCCCGCGCCTGGCCACCATGGTCGTGCTCGGCGGGTTGTTCGTCGTGGTGGCCGTCGCCATCGCCGCCGGCCGCCGCGGCAGCGCCCTGCGCAACGCCACCAACTTCGTGTCCAACGTGGGCTTCGTCGTGCTCGTCCCGGTGGCGTCGCTGGTGTTCGCGTCGTCGTCGCTCGGCGACACGGTGGAGGACCAGACCCTGGTCTACCTGTGGTTGCGACCCATGGCCCGGTGGCGCCTCACGCTGGCGTCGATGGCGGCGTCGCTGGTCATCGTGTGGCCGCTCGTGATCGTCCCGATGGTCATCGGGGCCAAGCTCGCCGGCGGCGACGGCGACCTCGTCGTCGCCACTGCGCTCGCCACCACGGTCGGCGTGTTCGCCTACGTCGGCGTGTTCACCGCCCTCGGCCTGCGCGTCCGCAACGCCCTGCTGTGGGGCCTGCTGTACGTGTTCATCTGGGAGGGGTTCGTGGCCGGCGCCTCGGACACCGCCGCCCGCCTCGCCATCCGCGCCTACCTGCGCTCGCAGCTGGCGGCCGCCACCGGCGTCGAGCTGCGCCTGGGCGCCATCTCGCTGCCGTGGACGTGGCTGACGCCGCTGCTGGTCGGCCTGGCCGGCGCCGCCCTCACCACCCGCTGGCTGCGTCGCCGCGACGTGCCGTGACCGACGACGCCGTCGACGGACCGGACGGGCCCGCCGACGTCGACGCCGCCGACAGCTCGCCGGGTGGCGGCAGGTCCGACGGCTCGGACGAGCCCGGTGCCGGCGGGCCGGGACCGCTCGTGCACCGGCGACGCTTCGACCGGGAGATCTTCGCCCTGGCCCTACCGGCCCTGGGGGCCCTCGCCGCCGAGCCGCTCTACGTGCTGGCCGACACCGCCGTGGTCGGCCGGCTCGGCACCATCCCGCTGGCGGGTCTGGCCGCCGCCAACGGCGTGCTCGTCACCCTGTTCGCCGTGTTCATCTTCCTCGCCTACGGCACCACCGCCTCGGTGGCCCGACTGCTCGGCGCCGGCGAGGAGCGACGGGCCGCGCACCACGCGGTGCAGGCCATCTGGCTGGCGATCGGTCTCGGCGTGGCCGTGGGCGTGGTGGGCTTCGTCGCCGCGCCGTGGCTGCTCGGCCTGCTCGGCGCCACCGGCGCGGTCCTCGACGAGGCCCTCGTCTACCTGCGCATCTCGCTGTTCGGCGTGCCGGCGATGCTCGTCGTCTACGCCGGCACCGGCTACTTGCGCGGCCTGCAGGACACCCGCACGCCGCTGGTGGTCGCCGTCGTGTCGGCCACGTTCAACCTCGTGTTCGAGTGCATCCTCATCTTCGGGCTGGGGTTCGCCATCGGCGCCTCGGCGCTGTCCACGGTGGTGGCCCAGTGGGGTGCGGCCGCCGTGTACCTGTGGTGGGTGGCGCGGGCGGTGCGCCGACACGACGTCGGCCTGCGCCCCGACGGGCCCGCCGTCCGGGGCCAGCTGGTGGTGGGCCGCGACCTGCTGGTGCGCACCATCGCCCTGCGGGCCGCCTTCGTCGCGTCGATCGCCGTGGCCGCCCGCTTCGGACCCGTCGCGCTGGCCTCGCACCAGATCACCGTCGAGATCTGGACGTTCCTCGCCCTGGTGCTCGATGCCGTCGCCATCGCCGGCCAGGCCATGACCGGCCGCTTCCTCGGCGCCGCCGACCTCGACGGCGCCCGCGCCGCCGGCCGTCGCATGATCGAGTGGGGCGTGGTCGCCGGCGTGGTGCTCGGCGCCGGCCTGGCGCTGCTGCACGGCGTGCTGCCGGCGGTGTTCAGCGCCGACCCGGCCGTCCAGGCGCTCACCGCCACGCTCCTGCTGATCGCGGCCGCCATGCAGCCGCTCAACGGTGGGGTGTTCGCGCTGGACGGCATCCTCATCGGGGCCGGCGACCTGCGCTTCCTCGCCGTCGCCATGGTCATCTCGATCGTGGTGTTCGTCCCCCTGGCCATCGGCGTGGCCGCCCTCGACCTGGGCGTCACGTGGTTGTGGGCAGCGCTGGCGGTGTTCATGGCCGCCCGGGCCATCACCCTGGGCCTGCGCTTCGCCGGGACGGCCTGGCTGGTCCCCGGCGCCGACCACCCCCGTTGACACCACCGGTCACCGGCCGGATCGACGGGCGACGGTCAGATCCCGATGCCAGTGCTGGTCGCTCCGTAGTAGGCCGACGCCGCCCGACGGTCCTCGCGCACGCTCGAGTCGATCGGCACGGTGAGCAGCAGGAGGTACATCGGCCACGACACCGAGGCCTTCATCTCGAAGATCCACCGCTCGTCGGGCCGGCTCGAGTGGAAGGGGCTCTGCCAGCTGACCTTGCCCTCGCGGTGCAGCGCGGCCATCGGACGACCGTCGACGTCGACCACCACGGCCGAGCCCGCGGCCGGGAACCGGGCCACCAGCAGCGGGCCGAGCAGCACGTCGGTGAGCTCGCCGAAGTGACCGCGGTGGAACTCGCCCAGCAGCTGGCCGTTGGGGTCGTGCACGAGGCAGCGGCTCTTGCTCGTCTCGTACGGCGAGGTGTGCACGGCCAGGGTGAGGCCGGTGATGTCGCGCAGCTCGCTGACCACGTCACCGGCGCCGTTCCACCGCGGGCGCGTCGGCCGGGTGCGCACCGTCCCGACCCGCACACCCGCGAGGGTCGTGATGTCGATGGCGCCGCCGACCTGGTGGGGCTGGAGCTCGTCGAAGACGAGGACCGGCTCGCGCAGGATCGGCACCGGCGGGAGCCCGTCGGCGTCGTCGATGCCGACGCCACCCGGTCCGCCGACGTGGCAGGTCCACTGGCTCCCGTCCCACCACCGCATCTGGTGGCGTCCCAGCGGGTCGGCGTAGAAGCCCGGCGCGGCCACCAGGCGAGCCTAGGCCGACGGCGCGGACGACGCCGTCAGAACCGCGTGGTGCAGTGGGGAGCGACGGGCCAGCCGAAGGCGGCGTCGGCGGCGGCGAGGGCGGCGGACGAGTACGCCACCACCCGGCCCGCCGCCTCGAGGTCGCGCAGGCGGGTTCCGCCGAGCGACACGGCGCCGAGCTCCTCGATGCCGAGCGACAGGTCGGCCGGGGTGACGTCGTCGTCGGCCAACCGCTCGCACGTCGCGCCCTCACCGTCGGCGACGAGCCGGTAGCGACCGGCCACCTCCGGCCGCACGTCGTCGGCCACGTCGAGCACCACGCTGACGTCGGTTGCGTAGGCGCGGGCCGACAGCACCCGGGCCACGTCGAGCAGCCGGACCCACAGGTAGTCCTGGACCCGGGTGACCCGGGCCTGGCGGGGATCGTCCAGCCACCAGCGCAGGCCGAGGTCCATCGGGCTGTCGGGCGCCTGCACCTCGCCGACGAGGTCGATGTCGAGCAGGAACCGCCACAGCACCGCCTCGGAGCCGGCATCGACGGCGATCAGCTCGCGCACCGACAGCAGCCCGTGGACCGGGAAGTCGCGCGGGGTCAGGGTGTAGATGGCATAGCCACCGCCGAGCCCGCCGGGCCGCTCGTCGGGGTCGAGCACGACGACGTACAGGTCGCCGCCGCCCTTCCAGGTGTGCACCGGACCGAGCACGCAGCCCCACCAGTCGTCGGAGCGCGACAGGGTGCCGGGCCGGGCGTGGCTCGCCGCCTCGTAGATGGGCGCCAGCCACGTCGCGGCCTCGGCCTGGGGCACGATCCGGAGCGGACGGGACGGCTCGGGGACCGGCCGCCGGAAGGCAGCGGCGGCGGTGGCGACCTCGACCGTCTGGAAGAGGCTGGCCAGCCCGTAGCCGAACCGGCCGTAGATGCCCGACTCCGACGCGTTGAGGACGGCCAGCGGCTCGCCCCGGGCCACCACGTCGTCGAGCTGGCGCTCCATGAGCCGACGCAGGATCCCGCGGCGGCGGTGGGTGGCCGACACCGTCACGTCGGACACGCCGGCGGTGGGCACGGTGGCGCCGCCGGGCAGCGTCAGGTCGAACGAGTAGGCCCCAGCGGTGCCGACGATCCGGCCGTCGTGGCGGGCGGCCAGGAGGCGATCGAGCTCGACCACGGCGCGGTTGGCCTCGGCCCGCTCCTCGGTCAGCGGCGAGGCGAAGGCGGTGGCCGCCACCCAGGTGTACTCGTCGTGGTCGTCGGCCCCCACGCCGCCGATGTCGATCTGCATGGCCGCCGTTCTACCGGAGCCGACCACGCCGCCGCCCGTGGAATCCACCGGCGCGCCGCCGGATGGGTCGAGGCCGCCGTCGGCCCCCGACCCTCCAGACGACGACGATCGCGGGCCCGGAGCCGGCGAGCACCGCTCGACGCGGACGGGTCAGCGGGAGCCGGCGGCCGGCGGGAGCGAGCCCAGCGAGGGGCAGATCCGGGCGAAGTAGGCGTCGATCTCGGCCTGGGCCTGCTTGACCGCCGGGCTGGCCAGCTCGTCGGAGGCGGCCTGCAGCCGGGCGACCGTCGCCGGGTCGGACAGTGCATCGACGTTGGCGAAGTCGACCGACGAGTACGTCTCGGCGTAGTCGGTGAACGCCTTGGCGATGGTGTCGAACTGCGGCTTGACCTCGACCGGGATGGCGGCGGCCACCTCGGCCGTGTCCTTCTTGAACTGGTCGATCTGACCGCGGTCGGCCGTGCCGCCGAGCAGGGCGAGCGGCTCGGACATCAACGTGGCGTACGCGAGCGACGTCTGCAGGCAGCCGGTGAGCCCGACACCGAGCGACCCCTCGAGCCCCTCGATCTGGTGCGAGGCCTCGTTGAGGTCCTTGGCCTGCTTGGCGAGGTCGACCGTCGAGGCGGTGGTGGCGGCGGGGGCGGCTGCCTGGTCGCGCGAGCAGCCCGCCAGACCGGCGGCGGCGAGGCCGGCCACCAGCCCGAGCGCGACGATGGCGGCCCCCCGGCGGCGGATCCTCGAAGGACCGCAACGGTGGGCCGCCATCGACTCGGACATCGACGGGACGCTAGTCCCGTCCCGCCACCCACCGCAGTGCGGCGGCCGGTCGGGACGGGGGCGTCACGAGGTGGCGATCAGGGCGTGGCCTGGCACTTGTTGAAGTAGGCCTGGATGTTGTTCTCGGCCGTCTTGAAGTCGGAGCTCTCGATCGGCTTGCTGGCGTCCTGGATCTTCTGCATCGTGGCCGGGTTCGTGAACGAGGACGGATCCGAGAGGTTCAGGTCCTTGATGTTGTTGATGTACTGGGTGAAGGCATCGGACCAGGTCTGCATGTCCTTCTGCAGGTCGGCTGGCACCGAGCCCTTGAGCTGGTCGACCTCGGCCTGGAGCTCGGCGGCGTCGACCGACTGCCCCGGAGCGAGGGCGGCGGTCGACTTGCCGATCAGGGAGGTGAACTGGCCGGCCGCCTTCAGGCAGTCAGCGGAGCTGGGCGTGCCCGAGCTGCTGCCCCCGCTGGACGAGCCGCCACCGGCCGTGGTGCCCCCGCTGGAGGAGCCGCCGCTCTTGGCGGTGGTGGTCGACGAGGCGCTGGTGTTCGAGGTGCTCGACTCGCTCGACTTGGAGCAGGCCGCAGCCATCGGGAGGGCGAGGGCGGCGGCCAGGCCCAGGGCCGCCAGGCGCTTGGTGAGCATGTGGTCTCCTTGCGAGGGGGTGATGGCCGAGCATCTGCGTCGGCGAGGAGGAGGGAACACCATCCCACGCCGGCGAGCCTGAGTAGGGGTTGCTCATTTCGCCGGCCGCCGCGCGCGCTCCCGGAGCCGCCCTGCGGGGCCCCGGGGCGCGCCTCGACACCGGGCGGGTGGCGTGAAACCGCAGGTCAGCGGGGTCGTGGCCGGGCCGAGCTCACCCGCCGGCGCCCGAGGCCCGCCGCTCGTCGAGGAGGCGGTTGACCTCCTTGCCGTCGGCCTGGCCCCTGGTGGCCTTCATGACCTCGCCGGTGAAGAAGCCCTTGAGCTTCTTGAGCCGCTTGTCGCCGTCGTCGGCGGCCACGTAGTCGGCCCAGGCGTCGGCGTTGCCGGCGATGATGCCGTCGAGCACACCGGCCAGCTCGGACGTGTCCATGGCCTCGAAGCCGCGCTCGGCGGCGATGTCGGCGGGGGCCCGACCGCTGTCGACCATGTCGGCCAGCACCTGCTTGGCCTGCGTGGCGGTCAGCTGCCCGCCGGTCTCCATGCGGACCAGCTCGGCCAGCGCGGCCGGGTCGAGCGACGAGGCACCGTCGGCGGCGAGGTTGTGCTCGACGTGGTTGAGCACCCGGGCGGCGTCGCCACCGGCGGCGATGGCGGCCACGGCGAGGCCGTCGAGGCCGCGGTCGACGGCGATGACCACACCCCGATCGGTGGGAGCCACGCCGGCGGCCTCGGCCAGCGCGGCGCGCCGGGCGGCGGGCAGGGTGGGCAGTGCCTCGTCGACGGCGGCCACCCAGTCGGCGCCCGGGTCGAGCGGCACGAGGTCGGGCTCCTGGAAGTAGCGGTAGTCCTCGGCCTCCTCCTTGGAGCGGCCCGAGCGCGTGCGCCCGGCGTCCTCGTCCCAGTGCCGCGTCTCCTGCTTCACCGAGTCGCCGGCCTCGAGCAGCTGCACCTGGCGCTTGGCCTCGTACTCGATGGCCCGACCCAGCGACCGCAGCGAGTTGAGGTTCTTGATCTCGCAGCGGGTGCCGAGCACGGGGTCGCCGACGTGGCGGACCGACACGTTGGCATCGACCCGCATCGACCCCTCCTCCATCTTGGCGTCGGAGGCACCGGTGGCCAGGAGGATGGCGCGCAGCTCGTCGACGTAGGCCTTGGCCTGCTCGGGCGAGCGGATGTCGGGGCGGCCGACGATCTCGACCAGCGGCACGCCGGCCCGGTTGTAGTCGACGAGGGAGTAGTCGGCGCCGTGGATGCGGCCGCCGCCACCGGCGTGGGTGTTCTTGCCGGTGTCCTCCTCGATGTGGGCCCGCTCGATGCCGACGGTGGAGCCGTCGGCCAGGTCGAGGTGGCCGTCGGCGTTGATCGGCTGGTCGTACTGGGAGACCTGGTAGTCCTTCGGCATGTCCGGGTAGAAGTAGTTCTTCCGGGCGAACACCGAGGGGTGCACGTCGCAGTGCAGGGCCCGGCCGATGCGCATGGCCAGCTCGACGGCCTGGCGGTTGAGCACCGGCAGCGAGCCGGGCAGGCCGAGGCACACCGGGCACACGTTGGTGTTGGGCTCGTCGCCGAAGACGTTCGGGCACGAGCAGAACAGCTTGGTGGCGGTGGCCAGCTCGCAGTGGACCTCGAGGCCGACGACCAGCTCCCACACGTCGCCGGTGGTGTCGCTCGTGATGGTGAAGGCCGCGGCGGTGTCGATGGTGTCGCTCATCGGGTGGCCTCCTCGAGGACGGTGGCGGCTCGCAGCATCACCGGCTCGCCGAGGGCCGGGGCCAGCAGCTGGACGCCGACGGGCAGGCCGTCGTCGCCCTGGCCGAACGGGATCGACATGGCCGGGTGGCCGGCCAGGTTGGTGGGGATGGTGCAGACGTCGTTGAGGTACATCGCCAGCGGGTCGTCGACCTTGTCGCCGAAGCGGAAGGCGGTGGTGGGCGACGTCGGCGACAGCAGCAGGTCGTACTGCTCGTAGGCGGCGGCGAAGTCGCGCAGGATCAGCGTGCGGACCTTCAGGGCCTTGCCGTAGTAGGCGTCGTAGTAGCCGGCGGACAGGGCGTAGGTGCCGAGCATGATGCGGCGCTTCACCTCGTCACCGAAGCCGGCGGTGCGGCTGGCGTCCATCATCTCGCCGGTGGTGGGCCCGTCGACCCGCAGGCCGTAGCGAACGCCGTCGTAGCGGGCGAGGTTGCTCGACGCCTCGGCCGGGGCGATGAGGTAGTAGGCCGACAGCCCGTACGAGGCGGCCGGGACCGACGCCTCGCCGATCTCGGCGCCGGCGGCGGCCAGGGCGTCGGCGGCCGCCCGCACGCGGGCGGCCACGTCGGGGGCGATGCCGTCGCCGAGCAGCTCGGTGATGATGCCGACCCGCAGGCCGTCCACGCCGTCGTCGAGGACCGAGGTGAGGGCCGGGGCGGGATCGGGGATGGAGGTGGAGTCGAGCGGGTCGGGACCGGCGACGACCTCGAGCAGCGTGGCGGCGTCGGCCACGGTGTTGGCGAACGGGCCGATCTGGTCGAGGCTCGAGGCGAAGGCCACCAGGCCGTAGCGCGACACCAGGCCGTAGGTGGGCTTCACCCCGACGACGCCGCACAGTGCGGCGGGCTGGCGGATCGAGCCGCCGGTGTCGGAGCCGAGCGCGATCGGGGCGAACCCGGCGGCCACCGCCGCCGCCGAGCCGCCGCTCGACCCACCCGGCACCCGATCGAGGTCGCGGGGGTTGCGGGTGGGCCCGAACGCGGAGTTCTCGGTGGAGCTGCCCATGGCGAACTCGTCGAGGTTGGTCTTGCCCACCGGGATGCCGCCGGCGGCCAGCACCCGCTGCACCACCGTGGCGTCGTAGGGCGGGGCCCACCCCGCGAGGATCTTCGACGAGCAGGTGGTGGCCACGCCCCGGGTGCAGAGGTTGTCCTTGAGGGCGACGGGCACGCCGGCCAGCGGGCCGGGGTCCTCCCCGGCGGCGATGCGCCGGTCGAGCTCGTCGGCCCGGGCCCGGGCAGCCTCGGCGGTGACCAGGTTGAAGGCGTGGACGTCGCCGTCGGCCTGCTCGATGACGGCCAGGTACTCGTCGACGGTGTCGCGGGCCGACCGCTCGCCGTTGCGCACGGCGGCGGCGATGCGCACCGCGGTGTGCGACGGGCCGTGCGACGGCTCGACGATGGGCCCGTCCCAGACGGCCTCGCTCACGGCTCCTCCCCCAGGATCGCCGGGACCTTGAACCGCTGGTCCTCGACGGCGGGGGCCTGGGCCAGCACCTCGTCGCGGTCGAGCGTGGGACCGACGACGTCGTCGCGCAGCACGTTCACCAGCGGGATCGGGTGGGCGGTGGGCGGGACATCGTCGATGGCGAGGGCCTCGATGTCGGCGGCGTGGTCGAGCACGGCGGCCAGCTGGCCGGTGAACGTGTCGAGCTCGTCGTCGGTGAGCGTGAGGCGGGCCAGGCCGGCGACCTTGGCCACGTCGTCGCGGGAGAGGGCGGACATGGGGCCGCATCGTACGCGGCCCCCCGCCACCTGCCGCCCGGGGTTGCCACCGAGGGCCTCCGAGGCTCCCCGCCGGCGACCGTGTGACGGCCGTCGCTTCTTGACCGGGCAGTCAAGCAGGGGGGGCGCGGGACGCCTATGCTGCCCCGGCACGCCTCACGGCGCCCGGCCGAACGGCCGTCCCACACAGCACCAACGACAAGGCGACCGACCCATGGGGGGACGGTCGGAAACGGAGTCATCGTGGCCGACAAGCACGAGTTCCTCACGCCCGAGTGGATCGCGGCGGCGAAGCAGATCCAGGAGGAGGAGCCCAAGCCGGAGTCCGCTCCCGCCCACATCGTCAAGATGAACCTGCAGATCACCGAGGCGCCGTTCACCGACGAGGACATCCTCGCCCACATGGACACCAGCGACGGCGAGGTCAAGATGGACCTCGGCCACCTCGAGACCCCCGACCTGACGGTCACCGTCGACTACGCCACCGCCAAGGCGATCTTCATCGACCAGAACCCGCAGGCCGGCATGCAGGCCTTCATGGCCGGCAAGGTCAAGGTCCAGGGCGACATGACCAAGCTCATGGCCATGCAGCAGGGCACCCCCGATCCGGCCGCCGCCGCCGTGGCCGCCAAGATCAAGGACATCACCGCCTGATCCAGGCTCGTCCGAGGTTCGTGACCGGGGCGCCCCACGGGGCGCCCCGTCCGCGCCCCGTCCGCGCCCCGACCCGCGTCCCGCGTCCCGCGTCCCGCGTCCCGCGACCGCACGGGGCACCACGACATCAATGTCACCAGCCACTGCTCGGGTGGCTGACGGCCTGAACGTCGGCGGCGGCCACGACATCAATGTCGCCAGCCACCGCTCGGGTGGCTGACAGCCTGAACGTCGGCGGCGGCCACGACATCAATGTCGCCAGCCACCACGGTGCACCACGACATCAATGTCGCCAGCCACCACCACGGTGGCTGACAGCCTGAACGTCGGGGCGGCGCAGGGTCGTCAGGTGGCGGGGGCGAGGCCTTGCGGGCTGTGGTCGGCCTCCTCGGCCTCCTCACCGGTGGCGGTGAGCCGGCCCGAGCGGGTGGTGGCCCGCACGAAGGTGGCGGCGATCAGGCCGAGCAGCGCGCCCATGGCGCCGATCAGGTAGCCGTGGGAGTACGACGCCGCCAGGACCTCGGAGGGGATCTGGTCGACCTTGAGCGAGCCGTACTCGCCAAGGAAGGCGTGCTGGGCGGTGAACATCACCTGGGTGCCCACCACCACGCCGATCTGGCTGATCATCTGCTGGGCGCCGCCGGACACGCCGAGGTCGGCCTCGTCGACCGTGTTGGCGATGGCGGCGGCCATGGCCGGCGCCGTGATGCCCATGCCCGCCCCCGACAGGGCCAGGGCGCAGAACACGATGGCCTCGGTGCTCGACTGGCTGACGGTGGTGAACAGCAGCATCGACGACAGCAGGCAGAAGCCGCCGACCACGGCGTTGGTGCGCTCGCCCACCTTGGTGGCGGCCCAGCCGGCGAGCGGACCGGCGATGGCGAACACCAGCGGCCGCACGATCGACACGAAGCCGGTCTTGGCCTGGTCGTAGCCGAGCACCCGCTGCAGCAGGAACGGCGTGAGGAAGAAGCCACCCATGTAGGCGAAGTTGGTGAAGAACTGGTTCACCATCGGGAAGGCGAAGTTGCGGCGGGAGAAGTAGCGGATGGGGATGAGCTGGTAGGAGATCCGCCGCTCGTACAGGACGAAGGCGGTCAGCAGCACCGGCGTGGCGAGGAACAGCACGACGATGAGCGGGTTGGTCCAGCCCCAGCCGGCCTCGGGGGCGCGGTTGAGGGCGATCACGAACGACCCGGCCCCGAGGCCCAGCAGGATGGCGCCGACGTAGTCGAAGCGGACCTTGGTGCGGGGCGTGTCGGGGAAGATGGCGGCGCAGACCGCCACCGTCATGAGGCTGAGCGGGACCTGGGCGATGAAGATCCACCGCCACGACACGGCCTGCACGACCGGGCCGCCCACCACCACGCCGAGCACCGGTCCACCGGCGGCCACCAGCGACCAGTAGCCGAGGGCCTGGGCCCGCTTCTCGCGCGGGAACAGCCGGTTGATGAGGGCGATGGCGGCCGGGCCGGTGGCGGCCCCGATGGCGGCGCCGATCACCCTGAACGTGATCAGGGAGGTGGCGCTCCACGACGCCGCGGCGAGCGCGGCGAAGAGGGCGACGAGGCACATGGCGGTGAGGTAGACGCGCCGCGCCCCGAACAGGTCGGCCAGCTTGCCGGCGGCGGGCGTGACGATGGCGCCGAGCAGCAGCGGGCCGGTGATCACCCAGATGACGACGTTGTCGGTGGTGTCGAACTCGCGGGCGATGTCGGTGACGGCGATCGACAGCACGGTGATGGAGAAGCCCACCGAGAACAGGCCGAACAGGGCGGCGGCCAGCACCAGCCACGGCGATCGCTCGGCCCGGGCGGCACGGCGCGACCGCTCGTCGGCGTCGCCGTCCTCGTCATGGGCGTCGGGCACCGCACCGGCGCCCCCGGCGCCATTCGATCCCCCGGCAGCACCGGCACGACGGCTCCCCCGCTGCTTCCACAGCAGCGGCCAGGCGACGACGGCCACCTCCTCCTCGCCGGGGGCCTCGAGCAGCACGGCGCTGGGGTCGGGGCCGGCCGCCTCGGGGGACGACTCGGGCGACATCGGCAGCGTCGACGGCACCTCGATGCCGGACCGGCGGGGTCGTCCGGCGTCGCCGGCGCGTCGTTCGGCGTTGCCGCCGTCCCCGCCCGCTCGCCTGCCGTCCGGCCCGGCCGCCTCGTCGGTGGGCTCGGACACGGTCACCCCGGCAGGCTACTTGACCATCTGGTCAAGTCCCCACCCGGCTCGGCCGTCCGACCGCGGTCGGAGGTCACGTGCTCCTCGCCGGCCAGGGGGTGGGCCCCGGCCGGCGACCCCGGTCGATCTCGGCCGGCCTCGACCACCTGGCCCGACCACCGGGTGCCGAGGCCCGCGAGAGGCGGCGACACCGGTCGCCCCCGGACGAGGCGACGCGCGCCGCCGGTGCCGGGCGGGGCCGGATCAGCCGGTGACGTGAGTGCCGGGCGGGGCCGGATCAGCCGGTGACGAGGGTGACGGCGGTGCCGGGGCGGACCATGGTGCCCGCCGCCGGGACGGTGCCCGTGACCGGCTGGGTGGGCGAGCCCTGGGTGCCGGCGACCTTGAGCCGCGACCCCTCGACGACCGAGGCGGCGTCGATGACCGAGCGCCCGGCCACCGACGGCACGGCGATCAGCTGCGGGCCCTTCGACACGTAGACGGTGACGCTGGACCCCTTCTCGACCTGGGTCCCGGCGTTGGGCTGGGTGCCGGTCGACTGGCCGACCGGGGCGGTGTCGGAGAACACCTGCACCTGGGTGGGCACCAGGCCCAGCTCCTTGAGCCGGGCCACGGCGTTGTCGGCGGGGACGCCGGCCAGGCCGTCGGGGATGGTGCGGGGCACCGGGCCCTTGGACACGACCAGCGGCACGCCCGAGCCCTTGGGCAGCTGGGCCGGGGTGCCGGGACCGAGGGAGATCACGGTGCCGGCCGGGATGTCCTCATCGTTGACCTGGGTGATCTCGCCGACGACCAGCTCGGAGGCGGCCAGCCGCTGGCCGGCGGCCTCCTGGGTGACGCCGACGAGGTCGGTGGGCACGGCGACGAGGGTGTTGCCGAGCGAGACGGTGAGGGCCAGGGTGCCGTCGCGCAGGAGGTCGGTGCCGGGGGCGGGCGACTGGGCGAGGATCTCGCCCGGCCGCGTGCCGTCGCGGCGGTCGTCGGTGCGGGCGATGCGCCAGCCGTTGGTGGTGGCCAGCGCCTCGGCGGTGGGCAGGTCGCGGCTGACGAGGTCGGGCACGGCGTAGCGCGGGATGCGCAGCTCGACGTACCAGTAGCCGACGGCCCCGGCGATCAGCCCCAGCACCACCAGCACGCCGACGACCCGGGGCCAGCGCTTCCGGCCGGCCCTGGCCGCCGCCTTGTCGGCCTTGCGCTGCGCCTTGGCGGCGGCGTCGTCGACCTTGGCCTGCGCCTTGGCCGCGGCAGCATCGGCCTTGGCCCGAGCCTCGGCGTCCCTGCGGGCCGCCTTGCGCTCCTTGCGACTGGCGTCGGGCGGCAGCTCGGGGGCGACCACGGCGGCCTCGGGCTCGAGGCCGAGCTCGGTCTCGTCCCCGGTGCTGATCCGACCGCTGGCGGCGGTCTCGACGGCGCCACCGGCCACGACCTCGCCGGCGTCGCGCAGGTCGAGGACCGGGTTGGGTCCGGTGCCGAAGCCCAGGTCGGAGTCGAGGTCGACGTCGTAGAGGACGGGGCCACCGTCGGGCGACGCCTCGCCCGGGGCGACCACGGCCACCGGCCCGGAGGGGGCCAGCTCGTCGGCGGCCCACACCGGCTCGGGCTCGCCGTCGTCGAGCGGGATGGCGCTGCCGGCGGCACCGGGCAGGGCACCGGCGGCGCTCGCGGCAACCGTCCCCGCCACCACCGCTCCCCCGGCGACCGCGCCACCGGCCGCCACGGCGGCGCCGGCCTTGCGAGCCCGCCGCCGCTCCTTGCGCGACGACCGGCCCTCGACGGCCACCGAGGCACCGGCCACCGACCCACCGACCACCGAGGCGGGAGCGGCCGGCTCGGCCTGCACCTCGGTGGGGTCGCGGTCGACGACCAGCTGGGCGCCGTCGGCCAGGGCGCCGGCCAGCGGCAGGGGCTCGGGCCGGTCGAGGCCCTCGGCGGCCAGCAGCAGGGCGGCGCCGAACTCGGCGGCGTCGAGGCGGTCGCGGGGGTGGCAGCGCCCGGCAGCCTCGAGCACGGGTGTGAGCGGGCCCAGCCCATCGGGCACCGGCAGGTCGCGGTCGACGCGCGCCATCAGCGTGCCGATGGTGGTGTCGACGGCGAAGGGCACCAGGCCGGTGACCGCCTCGATCAGGACGATGGCGAGCGAGTAGACGTCGCTGCGGCCGTCGAGGGACTCGCCCCGGGCCTGCTCGGGCGAGGCGTAGCGGGCGGTGCCGAGCACGGCACCCATCGGCTCGGTCCAGGCGGCCTCGGCCAGGGCCCGGGCCAGGCCGAAGTCGGCGATGCGGACCCGGGCCTCCTCGTCGAACAGGAGGTTGGCCGGCTTGATGTCGCGGTGCACGAACCCGCGGCGGTGGGCGTAGTCGAGGCCGCGCGCCGTCTCGAGGCCCACCAGCAGGGCCTGCGACGGGCTCAGCCGGTCGCCGGCGTCGAGCAGGGCCCGCAGGCTGCCGCCCTCGAGGTACTCCATGACGAGGAACGGCGTCTCGTCGTCGCCGTTCCAGTCGTAGACCGACATGACGTGCGGGTGGTTGAGGGCGGCGGCGGCCTGGGCCTCGGCCCGGAACCGGCGCAGGAAGGCGTCGTCGTCGGCCAGGGCCGGGTGCAGCAGCTTGATGGCGACCCGCCGGCGCAGGGTGACGTCGTCGGCGAGGAACACCGACGCCGACGCCCCGGTGCCGATGGGCGTCAGGAGGCGGTAGCGACCGCCGAGCACCTGGCCGATCCGGTGGTCGACCCGCGGCCGGGCCGGTGCCGCGGCGGGCGGCGCGCCCCGCCCGCCGGACGGCGCGCCGCGCGGGACCCCGGAGCGGACGACAGCCATGGCAGCCGAGGGTACTGGTTACACCGGTGTGATTCGTGGAGCCGCTCGGGCCTCCGCGTCCCCTGGGGCGGCCGTCGGGCTGGTGGTCGGTGCCCGTCGGCCGGGGTCGTACCCCCAGCGAGGGTCCACGCCACGGCGGCGCCGAGCGCGGCCGCCGACTGGTCACCGAGGCGGGCCCCCGGCAGACTGACCACCGCATGACCACCAAGCAGAAGATCGCCCTGGCCATCCCCCTGCTCATCGCCGCGGTGGCGATCGTGGGCGCCTTCTTCATCGGCGGCAACGACAGCCCCAAGGCCGACGACCGGGTGGTCGAGGCCCTGATCCCCGGCAACAACGACAAGGTCCTGCAGCAGTCGCAGGTGGGCATCGACCTGCAGAGCGGCTGGGACGGCAGCCTGCAGATCGACGGCACGCCGATCCCGCTCGACCAGCTCAACAAGATCCTCTCGCAGGGGCTGATCACCTTCACCCCCGGCCCGGGCAAGGCGCTCGAGTACCTGCCCGCCGGCCAGAACTGCGTGGTGGCCCGCTTCTGGCCCCAGGCCACCCCCGAGCAGAACCTCTCCCGCCAGTGGTGCTTCACCGTCGTCTGACGACGGCACCCACCTGACCGGCGAGGGTGGGCCCACGCCGGCACCGGCGGCGAGGCGTCAGGCGTCGAGCCCGAGGACGGCGACGAGCTCGGCGATGGCTGGGGTGGGGTCGACGTCGACGACGATGCCGGTCATGCCGAGGGCCCGGGCCGCCACCACGTTGCCCTCGTAGTCGTCGAGGAAGACCGAGCGCTCGAAGGCCACGCCGCCGAGGCCGTCGAGCACGTGGCGGTACACGGCGGGGTCGGGCTTGCGCAGGCCCACGTCGGACGAGTCGACCACCAGGTCGAACAGCTCGTCGAAGGGCAGCATGTCGTGCCAGAACGGGCGGAACTCGGCCACGTTGTTGGTGAGCAGCGCGGTGCGCCGGCCGGTGGCGCGGATGCGGCGGACCACCTCGACCATCGGCTCGCGCACGCCACCGCCGGCCATGTGGGCCAGCACGTCGAGCAGGTCGATGTCGACGCCGCGCTCGGTGCCGATCGCCCGGATCTCGGTCCGGCAGGTCTCGAGGTCGAGCTGGCCCCGCTCGGCCCGGTGCCAAGGGTGGTCGGTGTCGGCGTGGTACGGGCCGAACACGACGTCCATCGCCTCCTCGAACGAGACGCCCTTGCCCACGCCGACCTGGCGCAGCGCCTCGAACGGCGAGTCGGTGAACACCCCGCCCAGGTCGAACACGACGGCGTCGTAGCCGTCGGCCCCGGTCTCGACGGCCCCGAACGCCTCGACGACCTCGACGACCTCGAACGCCTCGGCGGTGCCGTCGGTGCCGCTTGTCGATTCGCCGGCGTCGCCGGCCTGGCCCGTGGTGGCGTCGCTCACGCGGGCTCCTCGTCGGTGGTCCCGGTGGTCGCGGCGACGACCTCGCCGGTGGCGAGCAGGTGCTCGAAGCCGGCCTCGTCGAGGACAGGCACGCCCAGGTCGGTGGCCTTGGTGAGCTTGGAGGCGCCGGCCCCGTCGCCCACCACCACCGCGGTGGTCTTCTTCGACACGCTGCCGGGCGACTTCCCGCCCCGGGCCTTGATGGCGGCCTCGGCCTCGTCGCGGCTGTAGCCGGCCAGCGTGCCGGTGACGACGACGCTCATGCCGGCCAGCACCGGCTCGACGTCGGGACGGTCGGGGCCGCGCAGGTTGACGCCGGCGGTGCGCAGCTTGTCGACGACCGCCTTGTTGCCCTCGTCGGTGAACCACTGGTGCACGGATTCGGCGATCACCCCGCCCACGCCCTCGACCGCCGACAGCTCGTCGACCGACGCCGCCTCGATCTGGTCGAGGTGGCCGAAGTGGGCGGCCAGGGCCTCGGCGCCGGCGGGGCCGAGGTGGCGGATGTTCAGCCCGACGAGCAGGTTGGCCAGCGGCCGGGACTTGGACGCCTCGAGCGCCTCGACCAGGTTGGCGATGGACACCTCGCCGAAGCCGTCGAGGTCGCGCAGCCGGTCGACGTCGAGGAAGTAGACGTCGGCGATGTCGTGGAGCATCCCGAGCGACTGGAACAGCTGGACCCGCTGCTCGCCGAAGCCCTCGATGTCCATGGCGCCACGCGACGCGAAGTGCTCGATGGCGCCGGCGACGCGAGCCGGGCACGCCTCGTTGGGGCAGCGGGTGTCGGCCTCGCCCTCGGGCCGCACGAACGGGGTGCCGCAGACCGGGCAGTCGGCGGGGAACCGCCACTCGGCGAGGCCCTTCGGGCGGTCGGCGAGGACCGGCCCCACCACCTCGGGGATGACGTCGCCGGCCTTGCGCACGATGACCGTGTCGCCGGGCCGCACGTCCTTGGCCTTCACCTGGTCCTCGTTGTGCAGCGTGGCCACGCCGACGGTGGAGCCGCCGACGAACACCGGCTCGAGCACGGCGAAGGGCGTCGCCCGACCGGTGCGACCGATCGACACCTGGATGTCGACCAGGCGGGTGGTGCGCTCCTCGGGCGGGAACTTGTAGGCGATGGCCCAGCGGGGCGCCTTGGAGGTGCTGCCCAGCTCGGCCCGGCGGGCCAGGTCGTCGACCTTCACCACGACGCCGTCGATCTCGTAGTCGAGGTCGTGGCGGTGCTCCTGCCAGCGACGGCAGTACGCGTAGACCTCGTCGAGGGTGGTGAGCACCTCGATGTTGGGGTTGACCGGGAAGCCGAGCGAGCCGAGCAGCTCGAGGGTCTCGTGGTGGGTGGCGAAGGCGGGACCGCCCTCGATGTCGCCCAGCTGGTAGCTCCAGAAGGCCAGGCGCCGGCTGCCGGTGATGGCGGCGTCCTTCTGGCGCAGCGAGCCGGCTGCGGTGTTGCGGGGGTTCACGTAGGTGCGACCGCCCTCGGCCTCGGCCGCCGCGTTGAGCGCATCGAAGGCCGACACCGGCATGTAGACCTCGCCCCGCACCTCGAGCACGCGCGGCGCGCCCTTCGGCAGGCGATCCGGGATGACCTCGATGGTGCGCAGGTTGGCGGTGACGTCCTCGCCCACTCGGCCGTTGCCGCGGGTGGCGCCCTGCACGAAGCGGCCGCCCTCGTAGCGCAGCGACACGGCCAGGCCGTCGATCTTCAGCTCGCTGACGTAGCCGACCTCGGCCGCCTCGTCGCCCAGCTGGCGGTGCAGGCGGTCGCCCCACGCCCGCAGCTCGGCCTCGTCCATGGCGTTGTCGAGGCTCATCATCGGCACCCGGTGCTCGACCTCGGCGAACGTGGCGGTGGGCGCGCCCGACACGACCTGGGTGGGCGAGTCGGGCGTGATGAGGTCGGGGTGGAGCTGCTCGAGCTTCTGCAGCTCGCGCACGAGGGCGTCGTAGTCGGCGTCGGGGATCTCGGGCTCGTCGAGCTCGTAGTACCGCCGGTTGTGGTGGCGGATCTGCTCGCGCAGCTCGTCGATGCGGCCGGCGGGGTCGATCTCGCCGCGGGCCTGCTCGCTCAGCGGCGCGCTCACCGCCCGCCCTCGCGGCGCCGCCGACGCGTGCACGTGCACGTGCACGCCTTCGCACCGCCACGCGCCAGCAGCCGGCGCGGCTTCCCCTCCATCACCATCGTCGACGATCCTACCGAGGGGGTGTGACGCCCCCGGCCCGACGACGCCGCCACGAACGTTGGAGGATCCGCGTCAAGGGGTGACGCGGATCCTCCAAAGTTCGGAGAGGGTGGGGGTGGCGGTGGGGGTGGGGGGCGACGACGTGCCGGCGATCGTCAGGCGCCGACGGAGAGGCGGACGCCGATGGCCTGGTCGTGCAGCCGCTCGGCCAGGCGGTTGGTGAAGCCCAGCACCTGCTCGGCCTGGGTGACGCCGTGGTGGTAGAGCCCGCAGGCCGGCGTGATCATGGCCTGGGTGCGCAGCCGCACCGGGTCGCAGCCGCCCTCGGTCACGAGGTCGCACCACAGGGTGGACAGCTGGCGCCACAGCCGGTCGACGGTGGAGCCGATCGGCCGATCGGTGGGCACGGCGCCCCAGGCGACCCAGCCACCCCGCTCGAGGAAGCCGGCCAGCGAGCCGGCGGCGGCGGTGACCTCGGCGTCGGTGGGCACCGACAGGATCTGGGCCCCGGCCTGCAGGAGCAGCTTGACGTCGGGCCTCCCGCAGCAGTGCAGCCCGGCGATGGCGCCGCCCCGCTCGACGCCGGCCAGCACCGACGACACCAGGTCGACGGCGTCGAGGGCCTCGATCGGGAACTCGGGGAACAGCGCCGAGCCCATGGCCGGCTCGTCGACGAACACCACGACCTGGGCCTGGGGCACGCGGTCGGCGAGGTGGGACAGCAGGGCGGTGACCCGCTGGCGGACCGCCGTGGTGGCCACGCCGAAGGCGAGGTCGCGCTCGACGCCGGCGGCGTGCAGGGCGATGCCGAAGGTGACCGGCCCGGTGACGCTGACCTTGAGGGGGCCGCGGCGGTCGGCCACGGCGGTGAGGAAGGCGCGCAGGCCGACGAAGGCGTCAGAGGAGAAGCCGTCGTCGGTGAGGGGCGCCTCGGGGTCGAGGCCGGCGTCGTCGACCAGCAGCGAGCCGTCGTCGAGCACGACCACCCCGGGCACGCCCTGGGCGGCCTGGGAGATCATCCCCTCACGGCGGGAGCGGGCCGGCAGCGACGGCGCCGCCGGCAGCCGGTGCTGGTGCCGCAGGACGAACTCGACGGCGTCCGTGGGGTCGACGTGGGGGAGGCTGCCGATCGACGTGGCCAGCCCGACCGGCAGCGGGACCCAGCGATCGTCCGCCGACGCACCCCCGTGCACGAGGGTCAGGGTACGCACCACCGTGGGGGTGGCAGAAATCGTTCGACGCGGTGTCGACAAGGCCGATCGGCGCGCCACCGTTCGCGGCCGGTACTCCGGCCGTCCACGTGTCGCACCCGAGCCGGCGGCCGCCCCGAATGGCGGGTGGGGGTGGCGGGCGACCATCCTCGACGGCGTGGACCGGCGACGCCTCGACGCGGTGACCGTGCTGCGGTGGCTGCTGGTCGCCGCCTGGCTCGCCCTGCCGTTCACCACCGGCCCGGCGCTGGCCGCCGCCCTGGCCGACCGCAGCGAGGCCGTGCAGCGGGTCGACAGCCTCGCGGCGTGGCTCGTGTGGGGCGCCGGCCTGGTGGCCACCCTCGTGCTGTCGACGGTCAGCCTGACCGCCGTGCGGATCGTCGCCCCCGCCACCCTGGTCGCCGCGGTGGCGGCGGTGGCGGGCGGCGCCGACGGCGCCACCGCGGTGGTCGGGGTCGCCGGGGCGCTGGTCGTCACGCTCGTCGCCCTGCGCCGCGAGGTGGGGCACGCCTTCGCCAACGGCTCGTCCTACGGCGACGAGCGCCGCTTCCTGCTGGCCCCGCCCGGTGCCGTGGCCATCGCCCCGATGCCCCTGGCGTGGATCGGCACGGTCGTCGGCGTGGCCGCCGGGCCGATGCTCCTCGCCGCCGGGCTGTGGGTCGCCGGCGGCTTCGTCCTCGTCGTGGGTTGGGTGCTGGCGGCGCTGCTGGCGCGGGCGCTGCACGGCCTGTCCCGCCGCTGGCTGGTGTTCGTCCCCGCCGGCCTGGTCGTCCACGACCAGTCGACGCTGGTCGAGTCGGCCATGGTGCAGCGGCGCGAGGTCGCTTCGATCTCGCGGGCGCTGGTGGGCACGGAGGCCCACGACCTCACCGCCGGCGCACTGGGGGGTGCCGTCGAGCTGGCCTTCTCGGTCCACGTCCCGATCACGCCCCGCCCGCCGGGGCGCCCGGGGTCGGGCGCGGTGGCCGAGACGGTGCCGGTCACCGCGCTGCTGGTGGCCCCCACGCGGATCGACGCGGTGCTCGCCGAGGCCGCCGAGCGCCAGCTGCCCGTCGGCTGATCAGACCCCGCCGGCCACGGCGGGACCGACCGCCACGACCCGCCCCCGGGCGCGCGCGAGGCGGGGACCGGCAGGTCGAGCGATCGCTCGGACGCTCCGGCGATCCGCCCGGCGGATCGCCGGGCGAGGGCGCCGGTCCTACTTGTCCTTGTGCTTGATGGTGGACACGACCGAGTAGCACATCTCGTCCTCGGTGCCCTCGGACCAGATGATGTAGCGGGGCTCGGGCGTGCGCATCTTGGACCGGTCCCAGCTGCACTCGACCTTGATGGTGTCGCCCTTCTTCAGGTCGATCCGCTCCACCGGCGAGTAGATGAGCTGCCAGTTGAAGTCCCAGCTCGGGATGTCGAGCAGGACCTTCTCCTCCGGTGTGCCGGGGTTGAGCGTCATGCGGAACGTGGTGCCGATCTCGTGCATGTGGCCGACCACGCTGAGCAGCTCGCCGTCGCTGGAGACGCGGTGGTTGCACTGGGCGGTGGCGATGCCGCTGGTCATGCCGGCGTAGTCGGACGGCTTGGTGCCGCACAGCAGGTTCAGGCCGTCGCCGATGGTGGCCGCGGCCGGGCCGAACTGGTCCTTGAGGCGCTGCATGGCGTTGTCGCGGTCGCACAGCGGACCGGTCTCGCCGGTGCGGCACGGGATCTCGGCCGGGGCGAGGTAGGTCTTGATGTCGACGTCGTCGAGGGTCTGGTTGCGGGCCAGCTCGAGCACGAACTTCGACTGGTCGAGCGGCGCCTGGTGCAGGAAGTGGTAGTGGATCTGCACGACGATGAAGTCGCCCGGATCCATCCGCAGGCCGGCGCCGTCGGGCATCACGCTGGCACCCTGGCCGGGGGCCCAGCCCATGATCTGGCTGCTGGTCCGGCCCTGGCCGGTGGGCGACGCCTCGCCACCGGGACCGGGGCTCCCGACGTAGCAGGGCCATCCGGAGCCCGGGCTGTCGGCGTCGAGCTTGTCGAGCTTCTCGCGCTGGCTGGCCTTGGTGCGGAACGCCAGGGCGTGGTGCACGACGGCCTTCTGGTCGGGCTCGAACTGGAAGCCGGTGATGTAGCTGGTGTCGGTGATCTTCGGGTCGAGCAGGAAGCACCGGTAGTCGTTCACGTTGTCGGGGCTGCCCTGGTACGGCTCGGGGATGGGCAGGACCTCGTCGCGGCGCAGCGGGCGCACGTCGTCGGGCTTGGGCGTGGGCTTGATCGGCGTGGACGGGTCGACGTCGAGGGCGCCGCCCGTGGACGCCCACTGGCTGATGGCGTTGACCTGGTCGGCCGAGAGGCGGGCGTCGTGCTTCAGCGGGATGTTGACGTCGGACGCCGGCCACGGCGGCATGTAGCCGGACTTGGTGACGATGCCGAGGCCGGCGGCCACCTTGGCGGCGTCACCGGCGTTGTCGAGCTTCCAGGCCTGCGAACCGGCCTGACCGTCGTTGTGGCACGACGCGCAGCTGGTCTCGAGGATCGGCTGGATCTGGTTCTTGAACGACGGGCCGCCCGTCGACACCTTCTGGGCGGCGGCCGGGGCGGCCAGCTGGCTCGGCACCGGCTTCGACGCGTCGACGGCGGTGAGGTCGATGGTGAGGTCGGCGGTCTCGCCGGTCTTGACCAGCGGGCCGAGGCTGATGGGCCCGACCCCCAGGTCGGCCAGGCGCACGGTGGTGGTGGCGTTGATCTTGAGCTCGCCGTTGCTGCGGGTGGCGGTGGCCTTGAAGGTGACCGGCTTGGTGGCCTGCTTCACGTGCAGGTCGCCGGTCAGCTCGAACGGGTAGCTGGTGCCGTCGGCGATGGTGGCGGGCAGCCCGGTGATCGAGGTCGTGTCGAGGGTGGCGAGCGGGTAGTCGGCCGACTGCAGGAAGTCGTGGCGGATGCGGTCGTCGCGCAGCTGCTGGTCGGACTGGAGCTGCTGGACGTCGACGACGAGCTGGCCGAGCCGCGACCGGGACGGATCGGCGGTGTTGACGACCACGTCGCCGGCGACGCCCTTGGTGGAGCCGACGGCCTCGTGCTCGGTGCCGGCGAGGATCTCTTGGACCTTGTACGACACCGACGACCGGGAGGCGTCGATCCGGTACACCGTCTCGTCGGGGCCGTTGGCGGTCAGCTTCGGTGCCTGGGGCACCACGAAGGCGACGTCGGTCGACGGCGCCGGGCGCAGGGCCGACACCGCGGCCCAGGCCGCCAGGCCGGCTCCCACCACGAGCACGATCACGATCGCCGTCGCCAGCGGATGGCGGCGGACGCCCTTCTTGACCCGGGTCACGAGTCCCCCTCGAGGAAGTGGTCGGTGCCGACCGGTCGCCCCTCCGGGCAGCCGATCGGCGCAACGGCCCTTGTGTGGCCATGAGGCCACGCTGCGTCATCTTCGCTGGTGACGCCTATGGCGGGCGTCTCGTCGGGTGGCACCCGTCACGTCACCAGGGGCCAAGCCTAGGGCCGGGGACGGCGGATCGGGCAGCCCAGCGCCGGTCGACCGGTCCCCGGGTCGGGATCAGGCAGCACCCAGGGCGGCCTCGCATCGCCGCTCGAGCCGCTCCAGCAGCCGGCCCCAGGCCGCATCGGCGCCGCTGCCGGACGGCCCGGCCAGCCAGGCCACCACCACCACGGTCCCCGCCAGCAGCACCGCCATCTCCACGCCGATCGGCAGCAGGGCGTCGCCGTCGGCCACCGACCAGGCGGCGTGGTGCTGCGCCGATCGCCAGCCGGCCCGGTCGACGGCGAACGACGGCACGGCGGTCACCGGGCCGAGCACCTCCCGATCACCCTCGTCGCCCTCGTCGTCGGCCAGCCCGGCGAGGAACCGCTCGACGAAGGCCGGGTCGGCGAGCAGCCCCCAGGCCGTGGCGGCGTCGGGGCGGTGGCCGAACACCGCCGCCACCACGTGGACGAGCACCGGGCCGTCGTGCACCAACGACACGGCGGCGTCGGCGAGCACGGCGTCCTCGGGGAAGCCGTCGGGCACGTCGCCGGCGAACGGCGAGGCGGGGGACCCGCCGTGGGCCGGGTCGCCGTCGGCGTCGTCGGCATCGACGGTCCAGCCGGTGCCGCCGAGGTCGTCGGGACCGGGCAGCACGGCACGGGCCACCCGGCGGGCCCGGGCGGGGTCGAGCGGACGATCGGGCCCGTCCGCACGATCGGGCCCGTCCGCACGATCGGGCCCGTCGGCGCGATCAGGCCCGTCGGGAGGATCGGGACGGCCGGAGCGGTCGCTCATCGGGCGGTGCCGCCACCGACGACGTCGTCACCGTCGTAGAGCACCACGCTCTGGCCCGGGGCGATGCGGCGGCGGGGCTCGGCGAACCGGAGGCGGGCCGTGCCGGTGCCGACGAGCGCACCGGACGCCGGCCACGGGTGCGACGTGGTGGGGGCGGCACCGGGCTGGGCGACCACCGGCACGGCCTCGCCGTGGGCGCTGCCCTGGGCCAGCAGGGCCCCGGCCACCGGCCCGGCCGCCCAGGTGACCCCGTCGAGGTCGACCTCGTCGACCCGCAGGTCGTCCTCGTCGCCCACCACCACGACCCCGGCCTCGACGTCGACCTCGACCGCGTACCGCGGCGCCCCGGCGCCGGCGAGGTGCAGGCCCCGGCGCTGGCCGACGGTCACCAGCTCGATGGCGTCGACCGTGCCCACGGGGCGGCCCTCGCCGTCGACCACCCGCGCCGGGCGCAGCGGGATCCGCCGGCCGAGGAACGCCTCGCGGCCGCCGCGCGTGATGAAGCAGACGTCCTGGCTGTCGGGCTTGGCCGCGGTGCGCAGGCCCCGGCGGGCCGCCTCAGCGCGCACCTCGGCCTTGGTGAGGTGGCCGATGGGCAACAGCGTGCGGGCCATGGCGTCCTGGTCGAGCATGTGCAGGACGTAGGACTGGTCCTTGGCGGGGTCGATGCCCCGGCCCACGCGGCGCGTGCCGTCGGGCCGGGTGGCGATGCGGGCGTGGTGCCCGGTGGCCACCGCATCGAACCCGAGCGCCACCGCCCGGCGCAGCAGCCGGTCGAACTTCACGTGGCGGTTGCACTCGATGCACGGGTTGGGGGTGCGGCCGGCGGCGTGGTCGGCCACGTACGGATCGACGACGTGGCGGGTGAAGTCGTCGGCGAAGGCGAACACGTGGTGCTCGATGCCGAGGTGGTCGGCGACGCGGCGGGCGTCGTCGACGTCGGACACCGAGCAGCAGCCCGAGTCGCTCTCGCCGCCCCACAGCTTGAGCGTCACCCCGACGACCTCGTGGCCCTCGTCGAGCAGGCGCGCCGCGGCCACCGACGAGTCGACGCCGCCCGACATGGCGGCCAGGACGCGCATCAGCCGGTCCCCTCGAGCACGCGCAGCCGCTCGACGGCCGGCGGGAGGGCGGCGAGCGCGGCATCGACGTCGGCGGCGGTGGACGACCAGCCGAGCGACAGCCGCAGCGATCCCTCGGCCAGCTCGGGGGCCACGCCCATGGCGGCGAGCACGTGGCTGACCTCGAGGGCCCCAGACGAGCACGACGCCGCCGCCGACGCGCACACACCGGCGTCGTCGAGCAGGAACAGCAGCGACTCGCTGCTGGTGCCGGGCAGGCACAGGTGGGCGATGCCGGCCACGGTGGCCGGTCCGGCCGCGGCGGACGGGTCGACGAGGCTCGCACCGGCCAAGGTCGGATCGGCGACACCCGCGCCGGGGCGGTCGGTCTCGCCGGAGGCGAGGTTCGCGCCGGCGAGGCCCGCGCCGGCGGCGACGGTGTCGACGGCATCGGGCACGATGGCCCGCACGCCGGCGACCAGCCGGGCGCGCTCGGCGCCGAGGCGGGCCACCTCGGCGTCGCGCTCGTCGTCGGTGATCCGCAGGGCGCACGCCATGGCGACCACCCCGGCGACGTTCTGGGTGCCGCCCCGCCGCCCCCGCTCCTGGCCGCCGCCGAGCGTGCGGGCCGCCAGCTCGCCCACCGCCGCCGGCCGGACGACGAGCGCGCCGACGCCCTTGGGGCCACCGAGCTTGTGGGCGCTGATCGACACCAGGTCGGCGCCCTCGGTGTGGGTGCGCAGGTCGAGCCACATGGGCGCCTGCACGGCGTCGGTGTGCAGCAGGGCGCCGGGCGCGTGCGCCCGCACCACCGCGGCGACGTCGCCCATCGGGTTGACCACGCCGACCTCGTTGTTGACGAGCATCACCGACACCAGGCCCACGTCGTCGTGGGCGTCGAGCACGGCGGCGAGGGCGTCGAGGTCGATCTGGCCGGTGGGCCGCACCGGCACCACCGCCCCGCCCCGGGCGAGGACGGGGTCGAGCACGGCGTGGTGCTCGACGGCCGAGGCGACGAGCGTGCCGCCCCGCCGGTCGTGCACGCCGAGCACGGCCAGGTTGTCGGCCTCGGTGCCCCCGGCCGTGAACACCACGTCGCCCGGCGCACCGCCCACCACGTGGGCCACCACGTCCCGCGCGTCGTCGAGGGCCCGGCGGGCCCGGCGGGCGGCGGCGTGCGAGCCCGACGGGTTGCCCGGCTCGGCGACGAGGTACGGCGTCATGGCCTCGACGGCGGCCGGGCGCATGGGCGTCGAGGCGGCGTGGTCGAGGTAGGCCGGCACGGCCCCGAGGCTACCGGTGCCCCCCGTCGCCCGACCCGGGCGCACCCCAGGGGGGCGGCGACGCCGGCCCGGGGATCGGCGAGGCCGGGCCACCCCACGACGCCGGCGGACCAGGGCTGCCCACGGCGACCGGCTCGGGCGTCGCCCACGGCGCCGCCCCGCCGGCCTCGCCGAAGCCGCCGGACCCGAGGCCCGCGCCACCGGCGCTCGGCCCGACCAGCCCGCCGGGGCCGTAGGCCCCCGCCGCACCGGCGTCGGGGTCGAAGGCACCAGGGACGGGCCCGGCCGGCCGCAGCCACGGGTCGTCGGCGGCGGCGTGGCGCTGCTGGTAGGCGGCGGCGACGCACACCAGGAACAGCTCGGGGCCGACCATCGGCGGCGGACGGTGGTGCAGGCGGTCGGCCACCGGGTTGGCGAGGCGGACCGCCATGGCGGCGCGGGCGGCCGGCGCCAGGTCGCCGACCCGGACCAGGAACGACCGCACCGCGCCGTACTGGGCGGTGGTCAAGCCACCGACGTCGAGGGAGCCGACGTAGGCCTCCATGCCGGGCGGGGCCGGGAAGTGCACGGCGGCCGGCCGCTTCGAGGCCAGCCGCTCGCGCAGCACGAGCGTGCCCGCCACCATGTCGCCGAGGCGCTGGTTGCGCTTGGACAAGATGATGCAGACGAGGGCCGGGATGCCCGAGAGGGCCCACAGCTCGCCGAGCCCGATGATCCCCCGGATGGCCGCGTGGCGGAACCGGATGGGGCCGCCCTCGACGGTGACCACCCGCAGGCCGAGGGCCGCCTTGCCGAGCGTGCGGCCGTTCCACAGCGTCTCCATCCCCACCGGGTAGCCGATGAGCACGAGGAACCCGGCCACGAGGAACACCACGACCGCCACCCAGGAGAGGGACGGCGCCACGCTGCTGACGACGGCGGACATCGCGATGGCGAGCACGATCAGCGCGGTGACCTGGAGGGTGAGGTCGATCAGCTCGGCCAGAACCCGGGACCCGGCCCCGCCCGTGTCGAACTCGAGCACGACCGCCTCGGGCGTGACGATCCCGAGCGGCGAGACCTCGGGCTCGTCGTCGACCACGGCACTACGGTAACGGGCGGCGTGAGGTCGCGGCGGCGCTCGCTCCGGGGACCTCCCGGCCGCCGGCCCCGCCGCTGCCACCGTGGACATCGATCGCTACATCGCCCGCAACGAGCCCACCTGGGACCGCCTCGACGACCTGACCTCGCGCGCCCGGCACAAGGTCGCCGACCTCGACCCCGCCGAGCTCGACGAGCTGGTGTCGCTGTACCAGCGGGTGTCGACCCAGCTGTCGTACGTCCGCACCTACTACCGCGACGCCGCCCTCGTGTCGCGGCTCACCCGCAGCGTCGCCGCCGCCAACGGGGTCGTGTACGGCAAGCGGGCCCGCACCTGGAGGGCCGTCGGCACCTTCTTCACCGCCACCTTCCCCGGCGCCGTGTACCACTACCGCCGGTTCATCGGCGTGGCCGCCCTGCTGTTCTTCGTCCCCGCCCTCCTGCTCTACGTGTGGCTGGTGAACGACCCCACCGCCCTCGACGCGTCCGGCTCGCGCTACGAGCGCACCAACTACGTCGAGAACCTGTTCGAGCAGTACTACTCCGAGTCGCCGAGCCCGCAGTTCTTCACCGAGGTCACCACCAACAACATCCGCGTGACCTTCGTGGTGTTCGCCGCCGGCATCGTGGCGCCCATCGTCGGCCCCACCTACATCCTCGTGAGCAACGGCGCCCCGCTCGGGGTGATCGGCTCGTGGATGGCCACCGAAGACAGCGGCTGGCGGTTCCTCGGGTTCATCCTCCCCCACGGCATGCTCGAGCTGAGCGCCATCTGCATCGCCGGCGGCGGCGGCCTGGCGCTGGGGTGGAGCATCATCGCGCCGGGCGACCGGCGGCGGTCCGACGCGCTGCGCGAGGAGGGCCGGCGCCTGGTCGTGATCTTCCTCGGGCTGATGCTCATGCTCGTCTCGGCCGGCTTCATCGAGGGCTTCATCACCGGTCGAGGCCTGCCGGTGGCCCTGCGCATCGCCATCGGAGCCGGCGGCTGGCTGGTCTTCATCGGCTACTTCGTGGTGCAGGGCCGGGCCGCCGCCGCTCGCGGCATCACCGGTGCGTGGCGCGAGCACGAGCAGCGCCGTCGCTGGGAGGACTTCTCCCCCGACGACGAGCCGGCGCCGTCGGCCGACGTCGCCCCCGGCTGACCGACCCGACGGCCTCGGGCGAGCCGCGCATGTCGGGCCACACCTCCTGGCCGTCGGGCGTCAGCCCATGAGCTCGGCGAGCGCCTTGATCTCGTCGGGCGTGTCGCCGATGAAGCGCGAGACGTCGGTGTCGGCGTCGCTGTCGAGGCGGCGGTGGGCCTCGTCGGCGTCGGGGTCGAAGCCGGGCGTGTCGCAGCACAGCTCGACGAGCAGGTTGTCGGGGTCGGCGTAGTACAGCGAGTGGCACCAGCCGTGGTCGACCTCCATGACCACCGGCACGCCCTCGGCCTTCATGCGACCCCGCACCTCCTCCATGCGGGCGGCGTCGACGCCGAGCGCGAGGTGGTTGGCCCAGCCCGGGGCGCCCGTGCTGGCGTTGAGGTCGGAGGACCAGCCGGGCTTCTCCCCCACCCCGTGGAGGTCGAAGAAGGCCAGCGCAGACCCGTCGCCCAGGGCGAAGAACACGTGGCGGAAGAAGCCGTCGCCGAGGTGCTTCACCTCGGTGTGCACGAGCGGGAGGCCCACCAGGTCCTCGTAGAAGTGCACGGTGGCGTCGAGGTCGTGGCACGTGTAGGCGACGTGGTGGACACCGGTGTCTCGGCTCATGGCGCTCCTCCCCCCGGGGCGGTCGTCGCGCACCCTATCCCTGCACCCCGCCGGCGGTGGGCGAGCCGGGCCGGACCCGCTACAGGCGACCGGTGGCCTTGACCTTGAGGTAGGCGTCGGCCAGCAGCGGGGCCAGGCGGCCGGGTGGGGCGTCGACCACGGTCGCCCCCACCCCGCGCAGGCGGGCCACGGTGCGGCGGCGCTCCTCGAGGGCGGCCACGGCGGCGGCCTTGCGGTAGGCACCCGACGCCTCGGTGGGCGTCTCGGTGGCCCACCGCACCACGTCGGGGTCGCGCACGGCGGCCACCACGACGAGGTGGTTGCGGGCGATGAGCGGCATGGCCGGCAGGAGCGTCTCGGCCACGGCCTGCTCGACGAGGTCGGTGAGGATGACGAGCATGGCCCGGCGACGGAAGCGGGCGAGGGTCTGGGAGAAGGCGCCGGTGTAGTCGCTCTCGGCCAGCGCCGGCTCGAGGTCGTACATGGCCTCGGTGACCCGGCCCAGCTGGTCGCGCGAGTGGCCGGGCGGCACGACGGCGCGGATCTGGGCGTCGAAGGCGACGAGGCCGGCCCGGTCACCGAGGCGGGTGGCGACCGCGGTCAACATCATCACCGCGTCCATGGCGTGCTCGACGCGCGGCACGTCGTCGACCCGGCCCGCCATGACCCGGCCGTTGTCGAGCAGGCAGATCACCGTCTGGTTCCGCTCGGCCCGGAACGTGCGCACGATGGCCTTGTTGGCCCGGGCGGTGGCCGCCCAGTCGATGCGGCGGAACTCGTCGTCGACGGAGTACTCGCGCAGCTGGTCGAACTCGGTGCCGCCGCCGCGCCCCTGGGCCGACCGCAGCCCGACCTCGAGGATGCGGGCCTTGTTGATGCGCAGCTCGGCCTCGTCGCGGCTGCGGAACGGCGGGAGGACCCGCAGCACCTGGCGCTGGCGGCGCGACCGCTGGCGGGCGACGAGCCCGAGCGGCCCCTCGACCCGCACCACCAGGGTGCGGATCTCGAACCGGCCCCGCCGTGACGGGCGGAAGCCGGTGCGGACCTCGACCTCGCCCCGGCCCGGCACCGCCACCCGCGCCCGCCGTTCGCCGGCCTGCAGCGACGGGGCCAGGTCGTCGGCGAAGGCGACCCGCAGCCGCCGGCGCGTGGGGTTGTGCACCGTCCAGCGGATCTCGCTGCGGGCGTGCAGCGCCAGGACGCGCGGCATCCGCCGCTCGATGCGGACCTGGTTCGGCGAGGTGGCGAGGACCCAGTCGGCCAGCCCGACGAGGAGGAGGCCGCCGTCGACGACCCACAGCCCCCATCGGGCGTTGAGGGCGAGCAGCACCACCGACGCCACCGCCAGCACCGCGGCGAACCGGCGCGTGGGGTACGGCAGCCGACCGGCGATGCGGGCCGGCAGCACCGTGACCCCGGGCTGCAGGCCCTGGCGCCGAGCCGGTGCCGTACCGGCCGCGGGCAGGCCAGGGGCCGGCGGGCCGGCGTGCGGCCCGCCGGTGGGTCCCGGGTCGGCGAGGGTGTCGGTCACGGTGGCGGCTCGGTGGCTCGGGTCGCTACCGCGGCACCGGGACCGAGGCGAGGATGCCGTCGAGCACGCCGTCGGGCGTGGCGCCCTCCAGCTCGAGCTCGGGCCGGATCTGGAGCCGGTGGCGCAGCGTGGGCTTGACCACCGCCTTCACCTCGTCGGGCGTGACGTAGTCGCGGCCGGCCAGCCACGCCCACGCCTTCGAGGCGTGCAGCAGGGCGGCGGCACCGCGGGGCGACACGCCGAGGGTGACCGACGGGCTCTCGCGGGTGGCCCGGACCAGGGCGACCATGTACGCCTGCACCGGCGGCTCGACGCGGATGAGCCCGATGCGGGCGCGGGCGGCGTCGAGGTCGGCCGCGGTGGCCACCGGGCGGATGCCGGAGGTCGCGATGTCGTGGGGGTCGAGGCCGCGGTCGTGGCGGGCGAGCACCTCCTGCTCCTGTTCGAAGGTGGGGTACCCCACCTGCAGCTTGAAGAGGAAGCGGTCGAGCTGCGCCTCGGGCAGCGGGTAGGTGCCCTCGTACTCGACGGGGTTCTGGGTGGCCACGACGATGAACGGCTCGGGCAGCGCGTGGGTGGTGCCCTCGACCGACACCTGGCGCTCCTCCATCGACTCGAGCAGCGATGCCTGGGTCTTCGGCGGGGTCCGGTTGATCTCGTCGGCCAGCAGGATGTTGGTGAACACCGGGCCCTCGCGGAAGCGGAACGTCGACTCGCGCGGCTCGAAGATCACCTGGCCGATGACGTCGGACGGCATCAGGTCGGGGGTGAACTGCAGGCGCTTGAAGTCGAGGTCGAGGGCGGCGCTGAGCGCCTTGACCAGCAGCGTCTTGGCCGTCCCCGGCACGCCCTCGAGCAGCACGTGGCCGCGCACGAGCAGGGCGGCGACCAGGCCCGACAGCGTGCCCTCCTGCCCGACCACGACCTTGGCCACCTCGTCGCGCAGGGCGAGGATCGGCCGGCGGGGGTCGTCGGCGGCCAGCGGCGGTGGCGCGGGCGCGGCGGCGGGCCCCATGCCCGGAGCCGCGCCACCGGCCACGGCCGGGGTGGCCACGACGGGTCCCCCGGCGTACGGCGTGGGCGGCGGGCCGTAGCCCGGGGGCGGCGCCGGCGGACCGGGCGGCGCTCCGGTGGGCGGCCCGTAGCCGGGCTCGCCCGGCGGACCGGGGGGCGGGCCGGGCGGCACGGCGCCGGGATCAGACGGGACTGCCATGGAGGACCTCCTGACGAACGGCGTCGATGGCCTGGGCGGCCGCGAGCAGCCCGGCCTCGTCGCCCACGGGGGCGTCGACGACGGCGAGCAGCACGCGGTCGCGGTCGGCGCCGGTGCGGGTGAAGGCGGTGTCGGCGACCACCTCCGGAGCGGCGTCGGGGGGCAGCCCCAACCGCTCGCAGAGGGCCCGGCGCAGGTCGGCGCGCAGGATGGCCGCCGCTCGGTCGGGCGACCGGGTCTGGGACAGCAGGTTCCCGACCGCGTCGACCAGCTCGGAGCCGGCGAGCTCGACCGGTTGGGGCTCGACGATGGGCCGGCCGAGGCGACGGCCCCGCCAGAACGCGTAGACGACGAAGGCGATGACGAGCTGGAGCATCGCCAGGCGGACGCCGGTGCTGATGAGCGAGGTCAGGTCGGGGCCGTCCCCGCCGTCGGCCTGGCTGCGGGGCGCCTGGAGCACGGCGACCCGACCGCCGGGCGAGGGCGCCAGCAGCGCGCCGACCAGCACCGCGTTGTCGTCGTCGCCGAGCAGCTCGTTGGTGAACAGCCGACCGCCGCCGATCGACACGACGTGGCCGCGGCCGATGGGCTCGTCGACGACGTAGGCGGCATCGTCGCGGGTGTAGCAGGTGCCGGCACCAGGCGGCGCGGCCATGCGGTAGCCGCCGGCGGGCTTGAGGGTGGTGGCCCCCGACAGGGCGGGGATGTCGCAGGTGCGCTGCTCCATCACCTCGTCGACCAACCCGCCGAACGTGGCCGACTCGCGTCGGGGGGCGCTGAGGGGGCTCGTGGAGTCGGCGATGACGAGGACGCCGCCGCGCTCGACCCAACGGCGCACGGCGGCCTCGCGGTCGTCGGGCAGCTCGCCGGGCAGGGCCAGGGCGATCTGGGCGTCGGCGGGCGGGATCTCGTCGGTGATGTCGACCCGGGCCCCGAGCCGCTCCAGGAACAGCACCATGCCCTTCGTGCCGCTCGGGCTGTTGCTGGTCGGGTCGTAGGCCTGGGCGTCGTCGCTGTGGGGCTGCCCCGCGAGCAGCGCGACGCCGATCAGGGCCACCACGATCAGGACGAACGGCAGCACGCGACCGCGCCCCGAGCGCTCGCCACCGCCCCCGGGGCCCCCGGTCGCGGTCACGACCGACCCGCCTGGGACAGCACGCGGTCCGACAGCGAGCGGAACCGCTCGTTCTCCTCGGGCCCGGTCGGCTCGTCGCCGTACCAGGCGGCCTCGAACAGCGCGGAGGCGCCGGCGAAGTCGTCCTCGGCGGACGGCACCGCCACCTCGACGTCGCGGCGGTACTCGCCGGCCGTGCGGCCCGGGACGTCGCGCAGCACGTCACGCTCGGCGAGGTCGGCGACGAGGGCGCGGTAGCGGCAGCGCAGCGCCTGCTTCCAGTCGCCGGCCGCCTCGAAGTCCTCGGCCCGGCCCCGCCACTCGGCAGCCGTGGCCCGGGGCGTGACCGTCACCTCGAGGGCCGTGCCGGGGTCGCGGCGCACGGTCCGCCCGATGCGGAGGCCGAAGAACACCAGCCCCGCGACGATGAGCGCGACCAGCACCCAGGCGACGACGTTGCCGGCCCCACCGGAGAACAGGGCGTTGAGGACCCGGCCCAGCGCGTCGAACACCGCTTCTTGGACCCGCTGGAACCACGGCTTGGGCGGGCGCTGGAACTCCTGGGCGCTCAAGACGTCGTCGGCGGTGCGCCGGACCTCCTCGGGCGACCGCTCGGGTGACGGCAGCTCGTCGGCGGCCGCCGGCGCCGCCGACCAGAGGAGCGAGCCGGCACGGGCGGGCGACGCCGAGGTGGCGCCTGGACCCGTGGGTCGGGCCGCTCCCCCCGACGGGCCGACCAGCCCCACGGCCTCGACCCCGACCACCACCACCACGGCCACCACCGCGACCGCGGCCAGCCGGCCGGCCGCTCGCCGGCTGGCGCTCACCTCGGCTCCACGAAGGCGGCGGCGGCGTCGAGCTCGATGTCGAGGCCCTCCGTGCGGACCCGGAGGTCGAGGTACAACAGGATGCAGACCCCCACCGCGAACGGCGCCATAAGCAGCGACACCGCGGCCTGGCCGGCGCCGAGGATGACCCAGCGGACGCCCTCGGGGGCGAGGGCGGCGAACACCTCGGGGATGATCGCCAGCATCGGCGTGATGATCTGGGCCACGAGCGTCGCGAGGGTGATGACCCACACGCTCGGGAAGAACCGACGCCCGACCAGGGTGGCCGACCGCTTCGCCGCCGCGAACGGCCCGAGGCCCTCGATGACGATGACGGGGGCGGTGAGGCTGAACAGGGCGATGACGGCGAGGACCGGCAGGATGCAGGCGGCGTAGGCGGCCACCTTCAGCGGGAGCAGCATGGCGAAGGCGGCGAGGAAGGCCGGCGTCCGGCGCAGCGAGGCCTTGAGGGCGGCACCGGCGGTGAGGTCGCCCCCGGCGTACCAGGCCGACACCAGCCGACCGAGGGCGCCACCGAGGAAGAAGTAGCTGAGGGCCTGCACGGCGGCGCCGAGGTACACCCCGAGCAGCCCCGCCTGGCTGCGGGCGCTCACCGCGCCGGGCTCCACGACGGCCGAGAGGATGTCGGACACCGAGGTGCTCCCGCGCGCCAGGTAGGCGCTGAGCATGTGGGCCGGGACGACGATGCACGCCGCGATGAGCACCACCGTGCGGGGGCGGGCCTTGATGATGGCGAAGGCGCCGTCGAGGATGTCCGAGACCGTGAGCGGGCGCAGCGGGACCGGCAGGCGAGGCGGTCCCGACGGTCGGGGCCCGACGTCGTCGTCGCCGTCGTCGACGGGCACGCCGTCGATGGCGTCGGGATCGAGGACGACGTCGGCGAGACCGCCCGACGAGCCGACCGGGCCACCACCGGCCGAGCCCCCGGTCGCACCGGTGCCGCTCGGGCTGTCGGGCGCGGCCCAGGACCAGGCGGCGGTCGGGGGGACGGGCTGGTCGGAGGGGTCCACGCAGGTCGCTCGCTGGTCGGCGACGAACCGGGTGCGCCGCGCTCCCGCCGGGGGCGTCGTCGACCCGGGCGATCCCCCATTCTGGCAAGCCCGCCGGCGCCATGGGGCGGAGCGCGCCGTGACCGGTCGACGGCACCACCGGGTGCCGGCCGCCGCCCGCCGACCGACCACACTGGGGTGATGGAGGGCTACGACGCCGCGACCTACGGCGACCGCTTCGCCGACGTGTACGACGACTGGTACGCCGACGTCACCGACGTCGAGGCCACGGTGGCCCGCCTCGCCGCCCTCGCCTCGGGGCGGGGGCCGATCCTCGAGCTCGGCATCGGCACGGGGCGCCTGGCCCTGCCCCTGGCCCGGCTGGGCTTCGACGTGCGCGGCGTCGACGCCTCCGCGGCGATGGTCGACCGGCTCCGGGCCAAGCCCGGTGGCGCCGAGGTGCCGGTGGCGATCGCCGACCTGGCGTCGTTCACCCCGCCGGGCCGCGCCGGCGACCCGGCCGGGGGCGTCCGGTTCGGCCTCGTGTTCGTCGCCTACAACACGCTGTTCAACGTGACCGACCCCGCCGGGCAGGACCGCTGCGTGGCGACGGTGGCCGAGGCGCTCGCCCCCGGCGGCCGGTTCGTGGTCGAGGCGTTCGTGCCGCCGAGCGGCGACCACGCCGACCAGGGCTCGGTGGCGGTGCGCGACCTCACCACGACGCGGGTCGTCCTCAGCGTCGCCCGCCACGACCCCTCGGCTCAGACCATGACCGGCCAGTTCGTCGACATCACCGAGGCGGGCATCCGGCTGCGGCCGTGGCACCTGCGCTACCTCGGACCCGACCAGCTCGACGAGCTGGTGGCCCGCCACGGGCTGGTGCTCGAGGACCGCTGGGCCGACTGGGCCCGCACCCCGTTCGCCGACGACGCCCGGGCCCACGTCTCGGTGTACCGCCGGACCTGATCGGCGATCGGCCGGCGATCGGCCGGCGGGCGTGCCGGCGGCCGCCGCCACGGGCGATCGGGCGGCGGGCGGCGATCAGGCGCCGGTCGGCTGCTCGCCGGACGGCTCGGCGTCGCCGCCGGCCTGGTCGGCGCCGTCGCCGTCGGTCCCGACGGCGGGGGCCGGCGCTTCCTCGGCGGCGCTCGCCGCCGGCTCGGCGGGGGCCGCGGCGACGTCACCGTTGACCAGGTGCTCGAGCTCGGCGATGAACCCGTCGGCGTCCTCGCCCCGCATGATCTCGAGGTCGACGGCGGCGTGGGACTTCATCACGATCCGCACCAGCGGCCCGAAGCGGATCTCGCCGGCGTGGACCTGGCGCATGGCGGTGAGCGGGGCCTGGCCCACGTACTGCTTGGGCTTGCCCGAGAAGCCGAGCGACCACGCCAGCACGCGGCCACCGGTCAACAGCAGCGCCATCTGCTTGGCGACCGGGAAGCTGACCAGCGCGTCGGGGTCGGGGCCGGCCTCGTCGGGGTCGGCGACGCCACCGATGGTGGGGTTGGTGCCGAGGGCGTTGGACTGGACGGTCCCGTTGTAGTTGACCCGCACCGCGGCGAGCGGCTCCTCCCCCGCCGCCAGCATCGGCTCGGCGAGGGACTGCAGGTGCTCCAGCGTGTTCACGCGCGCCTCCACGACGGCCGGGGCCCCCGGGCCCGCTTCCCCTCCACCGGCCCCACCGGACCGGTCGCGGCATCGTAGCGATCGCCCCCGCGGCCTGCCCGTGCGACCACCCCGGACCGGCGACGGGACCTCGGTCCGGCGGATCGGGGGCTCGGTCGACCCGGCCCGGGTCGGCTGCTCCGGGGCTCGGTTGGGTCGCCGGCGACGGACGCTCCCTACGATGCCCCCATGGCCTCCATCCGCGTCTCGACCGTCATCGACGCCGCACCGTCGACGGTGTGGAAGGCCATCGAGGACGTCGGCAGCCACGTGGCCTGGATGGAGGACGCCGTCGCCATCCGCTTCCTGTCACCCCAGCGCAAGGGCACGGGCACCCGGTTCGAGTGCGACACCGCCGTCGGCCCCTTCTCGCTGACCGACGTCATGGAGATCACCGAGTGGCGCCCCCGCCGATCGATGGGCGTGCGCCACGTCGGGGTGGTGACCGGCAGCGGGCGGTTCACGCTGAGGTCGGCTCGCGGCGGGCGGACCCGGTTCACCTGGAAGGAGCGCCTGGTCTTCCCGTGGTGGCTCGGTGGCCCGGTCGGCGCCGCGGTGGGCGGCGAGGTGCTGCGCCTGGTGTGGAAGCGCAACCTGCGCAACCTGCGCCGCGTCGTCGAGGGCCGCTGAGCGGGCCGACGCACGGTTCGTCCAGCACCACGGCCGCGGGGACGTCGCCGCCGCCGCGACCCACCGACGGCGTGGCGGCAGAGCCCGTCAGCGGCCGAACGACAGGATCGGGTGGGCCCAGCTGTTCGCCGCCCAGATGGCGGCGCCGTAGCAGGCGATCGCCAGGCCGGCACAGGCGGCGGTGGCGGGCCACGGAGAGCTGGTGCGCTTCTCCAGCTCGGCGATGGCGAGCGCGCCGAGGGCGCCACCCACCAGGCCACCGATGTGGCCGGCGATGGAGATGCCGGGCACGGCGAAGGTGATGAGCAGGTTGATGAGGATCAGCCCGGCGATGCCCGACTGCCACGGGTTGATCCCCCGGGACCGCTGCAGGACGAACATGGCGGCGAACAGGCCGAAGATGGCGCCGGACGCGCCGACGGTGGGTGACGTCGGCGCGGCGAGCATCACGCCCAGCGCCCCGGCGAGCAGGCCGGCCAGGTAGAGGGCCAGGAAGCGGACGCGGCCGAGGGCGGGCTCGAGCTGGGAGCCCATGAACCACAGGGCCAGCATGTTGAACCCGATGTGGATGAGGTCGCCGTGGAGGAAGCCACCGGTGACGAGGCGCCACGGCTCGCCGAAGGCCACGCCCACCCCACCACCGAAGCGGGAGCCATAGCCGCCCAGGAGCGCGCCCTGCTGGGTGAGGGAGCGCTGGGTCGCGAGGTCGGCCACGAACACCAGCACGTTGATGGCGATCAGGGTGATCGTGACGACCGGCAGGTTGCGCCCCCCGAAGGCGGCCGGGCCGCGCACGACCTTCTGGGCGCCGGCCTTGGCGCAGTCGGGGCAGTGGAAGCCGACCGACGCCTGCACCATGCAGCTGGGGCAGATCGGCCGTCCGCAGCGCTGGCAGGTGACCCCGGCCCGACGATCGGGGTGCCGGTAGCAGAAGGCGCCGGAGCTCGGGTTGGGGACGGCCACGGGCGTCAGGGTAGGGGGACGGGACGAGACCGCCGCGAACGGGCGACGACGGACACGTCGGCCACCCGGCGACCCGATCTGCGGCCCGTCGACCGGCTCGTCGGGCTCAACGACCGGTGAAGGTGGCCTTGCCCGGACCGTGCTCGAGGAAGGACTGGGTGCCGATGCGGGCGTCGTCGGTGCGGAACACGTCGACGAACAGCTGCTGCTCGAGGACGAGGCCGTCGGCGAGCGAGCCGTCGAGGCCCTGGTCGATGGCCTGCTTGGCCAGGCCCTGGGCGACCACCGGCCCGGCGGCCAGCTCGGCGGCCCGCTCCAGGGCGACCCGGTGCAGCTCGTCGGGTGGCACGACGTGGTCGACGAGGCCGATGCGCAGGGCCTCCTCGGCCCGCACCTGCCGGCCGGTGAGGATGAGGTCCTTGGCCACCGACGGACCCACCAGGCGGGGCAGGCGCTGGGTGCCGCCGCCGCCGGGGATGATGCCGAGGAGGATCTCGGGCTGGCCCAGCTTGGTGGTCTCGGCGGCGATGCGGAGGTCGCACGCCAGGGCCAGCTCGCAGCCACCGCCGAGGGCGAAGCCGGCCACGGCGGCGATCACGACGCGGGGCAGCGCGGCCAGGGCGTTGAACGCCTCGAGGAACAGCCCGCCGTAGTCGCGGGCCTCGTCGGGGCCGCCGAACTCGGCGATGTCGGCGCCGGCGGCGAAGATCCGCTCGCCACCGGTGACCACCACCGCCCCCGGCAGGTCGCCGGCCAGATCGGCCACGTGGGCGTGGAGCTGCTCGAGCACCGCCCGCGACAGCGCGTTGACCTTCGGGTTGTCGAGGGTGAGCACCGCCACCCCGTCGTCGCGTCGCTCCAGGTGCACCAGCTCGTCGGCCATGGCCGCGGACCCTACCGCCCGCACCGGGTCCGGGCGGCCGGGGTCGACCGCCGCGGCACCCCGGACCCGAGCCGTGACCACCCGGGCGACCGCGCCGTCGACCGCCCCGACGATCTCCCCGTGATCGGCCGCCGCAGGATCCGTCACCCGATCGAGGGCGTGTGGTGGGATGCCGAGCGGAGCCGCCGACGACCGGTCGGCCCGCTCACCGGACCACGGAGGCACCGATGCTCAAGGAGTTCAAGGAGTTCATCGCCCGGGGCAACGTCGTCGATCTGGCCGTGGCCGTGATCGTCGGCGCCGCCTTCACCGGCGTGATCAAGGCGCTGACGGACAACATCTTGATGCCGATCATCGCCATCGTCTTCGGCAAGCCGACCTTCGACGACGCCCTCGCCTTCCAGGTCAACAACGCGAACATCCGCATCGGGGCGTTCCTCACCGCGCTGGTCAACTTCCTGATCGTCGCCTTCGCCATGTTCCTGGTGGTCAAGGCCATCAACAAGATGAACGAGCTGGGCGAGAAGCTGCGCAAGCAGGCGGAGGACGAGGAGGCCGAGGAGGAGAAGACCGAGCTCGAGCTGCTCACCGAGATCCGCGACGCCCTGGTCGCCGGCCGCGGCCCGAGCAGCGCGGGCGGCGGCTCGGCCTCGTCCTGAGCTCGGCCTCGTCGTGAGCTCGGCCTCGTCGGGGCCGGTCCGACCTCGGGCTGACGCCGGGCCCGTCCTGACCTCGGGCTGACGCCGGCGGGGTCAGCCGTCGGCCAGCAGGCGGTCGACGGCCGAGTAGGGGTCGAGGCGCCGGTCGGCGACCTCGGCCTCGGCGGCGGCGAAGGCCGGGGCACCAGCGATCTCGCGGGCCCGCACCACCAGCCGCTCGACGAGGATCCGCTCGAGCTCGTCGGCCAACCGGTCCCGCCGGCGCTCGGCCAGCTCGCCGGTGGCCTCGAGGTGGGCCCGGTGGTCGCCGACGGCCCGCCACAGCTCGTTGACGCCCTCGCCGGTGGCGGCGGTGGTGGCGATGATCGGCGGTCGCCACGACGACGGGCTCGACAGCTCGAGCATCTGCTCGAGGTCGCGACGGGTGTCGGCCACGCCCGGGCGGTCGGCCTTGTTGATCACGAACACGTCGGCGATCTCCATGAGCCCGGCCTTGTTCGCCTGCACGGCGTCGCCCCATCCGGGGTTCACCACCACCACCCGCGTGTCGGTGGCGCCGGCCACCTCCACCTCGACCTGGCCCACCCCGACCGTCTCGATCAGGACCCAGGGGAACCCCACGGCGTCGAGCAGGCGGATGGCCTCCGGCGCCGCCAGCGACAGGCCGCCGAGGTGGCCCCGGGTGGCCATCGACCGGATGAACACGCCCTCGTCGAGGGCGTGGTCGCCCATGCGCACGCGGTCGCCGAGGATGGCGCCGCCGGTGAACGGCGACGACGGGTCGATGGCGAGGACGGCCACCTTGGTGCCGTCGGCCCGGACCTCGCGCAGCAGGGCGTTGGTCAGCGTCGACTTGCCGGCGCCGGGCGCCCCGGTGATGCCGATGGTGGCGGCCTGCCCGCCGAGCGGGTGGGCCAGGCGGCCGACGGCGTGGGCGGCCTCGCCCCCGGACTCCACGAGGCTGAGCAGCCGGGCCAGGGCCGGGCGACCCCCGGCGCGGGCCAGGTCGAGCAGCTCGGCGGGGTCGTTGGAGCGGACGCGGGGCACCACCGGACACTACCGAGGCCGGTCGGTCCGCCCCGAACCAGCCGTCGCCGCTCGACGCCGGCGGCGACGCGAAGTGGCTGGTCAGCGGGGGTGCGGATGCCGGGGCGGTCCTCCCCAGGTGGTGGCCGGGTGGGACCGCGTACCCCGCTGGTCGTAGGCGCGAACCCGACCGTGGCGGGATTCGGCGCGGGGGCGGTCCGCGGTCTCCTGTGCGTGTCAACCCGCACCGCTTCCGAGGAGGAGCCATGAACGCCACCACCGCTTCCACCACCACCAACGACATCGCCGCCAAGCCGGCTCGCCGGGGCCGCAAGGGCCTGGCCGCCGTGGGCCTCGGCCTGGCGCTGGCCACCACCGCCCCGGTGCTGGCCGGGCCCATGACCGGGGTGGCCCGGGCCGACGCCCTGGCCGATCCGGTCCGCCAGCAGCTCACCCAGGACGACCACGGCTCGCACCTGCACGGCCACATCCGCACCCCCGACGGGGCGCCCCTGCGCCTCGCCGGCCAACCCAGCCTGGGTGACCACACCCACGCCGAGTCGGGTGGCGACCTGCCCCAGCGGATCGCCGCCGGTGCCAACGCCCACTTCGAGTACTCCTCGGACTGGGCCACCGAGGCCGACATGACCTTCGTGTACGCCATCGGTGACGGCACCTGGGAGCTGTGGGCCCACACCAACGTGCCCGTCAGCGGCCCCAACAAGATCCAGGGCGAGATCCGCCGCTACGGCGCCTCGCAGGCCGACCCCGACTCGCCGTTCACCGTGACCGCCTCGTGGGGCTCGACGTCGAGCTACAACCCCGAGCCGACCTGGGCCATCGAGAACAAGAAGGGCCAGACGGTCACCGACCGGGTCGAGCAGGCCAACCTGCTGAACAAGCTGTGCAAGGACGGCAACGGGTCCTGCCGCTACGTGCCCAAGACGTTCACCCCCGACGTGGAGGGCACCACCGTCGACGTGGCCCCGCCCTTCTACAACAACACCCACAAGGACGCCGAGTACACCTACACCAAGGGCGTCACCACCACCTGGGAGCACAAGGTCGGCATCGAGGGCAAGGCCGAGTTCGAGGTCGGCAAGGTCGTCAGCCTGGGCGTCAAGGTGTCCTACGAGTTCACCTACGGCATCGAGTACCACGACTCCCAGGAGATGAAGGCCTCCGTCGAGCCCGGCCACGGCGTGGTGTTCCGCTACACGCCGGTCATGGCCAAGGTCTCAGGTGACTTCTCGATCTTCGCCGAGGGCACCCGCTACGACCTGAAGGACGTCGACTTCTCCTTCCCGACCGGCAAGGGCGTCTACCGCGCCGTCGAGCTCCCGCCCCTCAACGGGCCGGCCGGCGCCTGATCACCCCAGCGATGACGACCAACCCCCCAGATCCCCACGGCGGATCCCAACCGGGAACCACAGCGGGAACCACGAACGGCCCGGGCCTCGGCCCGGGCCGTTCGGCGCGTCGGGGAAGGTCGAGGCGGGGCTGCCGGTCGGCGTCGCGCCGCCGGATCGGCCGGGGCCGACCCGAACGCGACCTAGAGGCTGACGGCGGTCTCGCCGATCTCGTTGGCGGCGGCGCCGGCGTCGACCACCTCGGTGACGCCGGGGACCCGGTCCTTCAGGATGCGCTCGATGCCGGCCTTGAGGGTGACCGTGGAGGCCGGGCAGGACACGCAGGCCCCCACCAGCTCGACGGTGACCAGGCCGGTCTCCTCGTCGACGTCGCGCAGGTAGATGTCGCCGTTGTCGGCCTGGATGGCCGGGCGGATCTTGGTGATGACCTGTTCCACCTGCTCGCGCATGCGGGGCTCCTGGGGGTTCCGGTGCTCGCTGGAGCCCGGTCTACCGGGCCGGCGGGGATTTCCACCACCGCCATAGGAGATTTTCGCACGCCGTCGCCCCGGCCCGCCACGCCGGGCGCCGATCCGATCGGTGCCGAGGCGCTCCGAGGCGGTGGCGCCGGGGCCCGGTGCGATCCGACGAGCGATCCGACGAGCGATCCGACGAGCGATCCGACGAGCGATCCGACGAGTGGAGCCCGGCGATGACTGGACGGCCGGCGCGGTGCCGTCCGACACTGGCGGGATGGCCGTCCCCCCGCCGAGCAGCGTGCTCGCCACCGTGGTCGCCCACCAGGGCGGCTGGGACGAGGCCCTCATGGTGCTGGTGCCGATCGCCCTGATCGTGTGGGTGCTCAAGGTCGCCAACGACCGGGCCAAGCGCCAGCGGGCCGAGGCCGACGCCCTGGCCGCCGGCGAGGAGGCCACCCGGGCCGCCGGGGCCGCTCACGAGGCGGCCGAGCCCGCCTCGACCGACGAGCCCTGATCGCCGAGCCCAGGTCCGTCGGGCCCGCACCACGGCCCCGGGGCGCACCCGGTCCGAGGACGAGGTCAGCCGCGGCGGACGTCGGCGCCGACCGCGGCCAGCTTGCCGACGAGGTCCTCGTAGCCGCGGTCGATGTGGTGGGCATCGGCCACCACCGTCTCGCCCTCCGCCTTGAGCGCGGCCACCACCAGCGCGGCGCCGGCGCGGATGTCGGGCGCCCGCACCGGCGCCCCCGACAGCACGGCCTTGCCCCGCACCACGGCGTGGTGGCCCTCGGTGCGGATGTCGGCCCCCATGCGGACCAGCTCGTCGACGTACCGGAAGCGGCCCGAGAAGAGGTTCTCGGTGACGATGCCGACCCCGTCGGCCGACGCCAGCATGCCGACCAGCAGGGGCTTGTAGTCGGTGGCCACGCCCGGGTACGGCAGGGTGGACACGTCGACGGCCCGCAGCCGCCGGGGGGCCATGGCCCAGATGCCGTCGGGGTCCGGTGAGATGCGCATGCCCATCTCACCGAGCTTGGCGATGAGCATGTCCATGTGCTCGTGGCGGGCGTCGACCAGGGTGAGCTCGCCGCCGGCGATACCGAGGGCGGCCAGGAAGGTGGCCGCTTCGATGCGGTCGGGCACGACGGTGTGCTCGACGGGGTGCAGCTCGTCGACGCCCTCGACGGTGATGGTCGACGAGCCGGCCCCGAGGATCACCGCCCCCATGCGGTTGAGGTAGGCGGCGAGGTCGGCGATCTCGGGCTCGCGCGCCGCGTTGTCGATGGTGGTGGTGCCCTTGGCCCGCACCGACGCCATGAGCGCGTTCTCGGTGGCGCCCACCGACGGGAACTCGAGGAGCAGCCGGGTGCCGAGGAGGTGGTCGGCCCGGGCGTCGATGTAGCCGTGGGCCGTGGTGAACGTCGCCCCGAGGTCCTCGAGGGCCCGCAGGTGCATGTCGATGGGCCGGGGCCCGAAGTCGTCGCCGCCGGGCAGCGCCACGCGGGCCCGACCGCAGCGGGCCAGCAGGGGGCCCATGACGACGATCGAGGCGCGGAACTTCTCGACCAGCTCGTAGGGCGCCTCGGGCTCGACCTCGTCGGCCACCACGATCTCGAGCGATGACGGACCGATCCACGACGTCTGCACCCCCATCGAGCCGAGCAGCTCGCGCATGCAGGCCACGTCGGTGATGCGCGGGACGCGGTGCAGGACGTGGGTGCCCGGCGCCAGCAGCGACGCAGCCATCAGCTTCAGCACCGAGTTCTTGGCCCCACCGATGGTGACGGCGCCCTCGAGCGGCCCACTGCGCCGCACGATGATGCGATCCATCGCACCAGTATGCTCCCGCCCCGGGGACCGGCCCGGCATCGGGTCGTGGCCGACCGAAGCCGACGAAGGCCGCCAACGGCCGATCCGAGCCGAGCGAAGCCGACCGATTCGTGCCGAGCAGGGGGCGCATGCCGACCGTCGAGATCGAACGCCGCGTCGACGCCGCCGGCCTCGCCGACCTCCTCCTGCCCCGCGAGGCCCCGGTCGTCGAGCGGCCGCTGGGCGATGGCCGCTTCGGCCTCGACCACGGCCCCTTCGACCACTACGAGCGCCAGGTCACCGTCGTCGAGCCCTCCCCCCAGGTCGGCGAACCGGGCGGCGAACCGTGCGGGGCCACCGACGACGGCCACCCCACCGCCGCCGACGAGATCGTCGTCACCGAGCGGGTGGAGTTCCACCTGGCGCTGGTCGGGATCTGGCGACCGCTGTTCAACCCGCTGGTCAAGCAGGCCATCCGCAAGCCCCCGCCCCCCGGGAAGGTCCCGTGGTGGTCCCCACCCGAAGCGCTCGACACCCGAGCGGCTCGGGTGCTCGGGCTGCTGTGCGTCTTCTCGTTGGTCGCCGGCTACCTCGGCGTCCTGCTCAGCCAGACCAACACCTACTTCAAGGCCGAGTTCGGCGCCTCGAACAGCGACATCTCGTGGATCCTGACCGGTGTGCGGGTCGGTGGTCTGCTGGCGCTGCTCATCGTGCTGTGGGCCGATCGGCGAGGCCGGCGGGCGGTGCTGCTGTTCGCCACCTACGCCGGCCTGGTGCTCGCCGCCACCGGCGCGCTCGCCCCCTCGTTGGGGGCGCTCGGCGTCAGCCAGACCCTCGCCCGGGCCTGCTCGGCGGCCATCGCCCTGCTCGTCGGGATCATGGCCGTCGAGGAGATGCCCTCGGGCTCGCGCGCCTTCGCCGTGTCGGTGCTCACGATGACCGGCGCGCTGGGCGCCGGCGGCGTGGTGGTGTTCCTCCAGCTGGCGGAGCTGGCGCCGTGGGCGTGGCGCATCTTCTACCTGGTGCCACTGCTGATGATCGTGCCGGTGGTGCGCCTGGCCCGGATCCTGCCCGAGACCCGGCGCTTCGAGGTCCATGAGGCCGAGGACGCCGGCCTGCAGCAGGCGCCGGAGCAGCCCGGGACGGGCATCACCGGCATGTCGCACCGACGCCGTTTCGCGCTCATCGGCTCCACCTCGTTCCTCTTCGCCGTCTTCTTCACGCCGGCATCGGGCTTCCTCAACGAGTTCCTCCGCACCGAGGAGGGCTTCAACGGGCTGCGGATCTCGTTGCTGCAGGTCCTCACCAACCTCCCGGGCGGGGTCGCCATCGTCGTGGGCGGCCGGCTGGCCGACGCCTACGGGCGGCGCCTGATCGGCGCCATCGGCGTCGCCGGCGGCGTCGGGTTCACCGTGGCCATGTACCTCGGCTCCGGGTGGTCGATCTGGGTGTTCTCCGCCCTGGCCACCCTGATCGGCGCCATGTCGGTGCCCGCCCTCGGCGTGTACGGACCCGAGCTGTTCCCCACCTCGTCGCGCGGGTTGGCCAACGGCGGCATCAACCTGCTCGGAGTGGGCGGCAGCGTCCTCGGCCTGCTCGTCGCCGGGACGTTGGCCGACCGGTGGGGCAGCTTCTCGCCCACCATGCTCGTCCTCGCCGTCGGACCGGCGCTGGTGGTGCTGATCGTGGCCCTGCTGTACCCCGAGACCGCCCACACCGAGCTCGAGGACCTCAACCCCGAAGACGCCCGCCCGCCCACCTCGCTGGCCGGGATCGCCGAGCTGGAGCACGACCTGGCCGTGGCCGGCGTCGACCCCGAGGCCGAGCACCACGGCGTGGGCGTGCCCGACGCCGACCAACACCCGGCGGGCGCCGACCCCGGGTCCGAGCCCGCCGGCTGAACGCCCGCGGCGCGGCGCCCGCTGGCCTAGAGCGTCCGCATCCAGTCGCGCACGGCGGCGACGATGGCGTCGTCGGCGTTGCGGGGGTCGTGGCCACCGCGCAGCCACACGAAGGTCACCGGGCCGGGGATGGCCTCGGCGGCGGCGGTGAGCTCGTCAGGTGCGCCGAACGGGTCCTTGTCGCCCGACACGAACAGGACGGGGAGGTCGAGCGCCGGCAGGTGCTCGGTGCGCAGGCGGTCGGGCTTGCCCGGCGGGTGCAGCGGGTAGCTCAGCAGGACGAGGCCGGCGGCGGGCAGGCCCTCGGCGACCGCCATCGAGCACATCCTCCCGCCGAACGAGCGGCCGCCGAGCACGAGCCGGTTCGCCCGGACGTGGGCCGCCGCCACGGCGGCCGCGGCCTCCTCGCGCACGGCGGCGACGGCCACCGGTGCCTTGTCGGGGGCTCGCTTGCCGGCCTTGCGGTACGGGAAGTCCATCCGGCTGACGGGCAGCGGCGCGAGGCCGGCGGCGAGGGCCACGAGCGTGTGGTGGTCGCGGTCGGCACCCGCCCCGGGCGCGAGCAGCACGGCACCGGGTCGGGTCCGCTTCCGATCGGTCGGGTCGGTCATGACCCGCAGTCTGGCTGGTCGCGGGGCGGGTCGCGCCGGCGCCGCCGCGTCGGGCTACTCGGCGCGGGCCAGCAGGATGCGCCGGGCCTCGGTGAGGTCGGCGATGCGCTGGGCGGCGTCGTCGGTCTGGCCACCGTGGTCGGGGTGGGCCTCGCGCAGCTTCTCCCGGAAGCGGCGGGTGACGGCCGAGCGGTCGGGTCGGCGGCCGCCGTTGCCGGTGACGGCGGCGCGCCCGGGCGCCGTCGCGGCGTCGGCCACCGGGTCGCCGAAGCCGAGCACCTGCATCGCCCAGCCCACGGGGTTCTCGAAGGCGAAGGTCGAGAAGTCCTGGCCGCGCGGGGCGCCGGCCAGCGCAGCGATGAGGTCGGGCCCCGGGCCGCCGACCCAGGTGACGGCCCGCCGCAGCGTGGCCATGACCGCCCGGCGGGGTCCGGGGAGCAGCCGGCCGGCGGCGTAGGTGGCGCCGAGCACCAGCTGGGCCGGGGCGGCGTGGGCCCGGTCGAAGTCGAACGCCAGCTCGTCACCGTCGGCCTGCAGGCGCAGGCGGCTGCGCTGCAGGCCCACCCGGTCGACCTGGAGCCGGTGGCGCAGGCGGGGCTGGGGCACCCGCGCCCCCTCCTCCAGCTGGGTCATGAGCCGCAGGAGGTCGGGGACCAGGTCGGGGTCGAGGTGGCCGATGTTGGTGGCGACGATGCCGCCGAGGAGGATCCCGCCGAAGCCCGGCGGGGGGTCGACGGGCAGCGAGGCCCGGCCGAGGGCGACGCGGCGGGTGGGCGCGATGGGCCGCGAGTGCCACACCTCGAGCTCGGCCACGATCACGGCGTCACGGTAACCGGGGCCTCCGCCGGCGCCGCAGTCGGGCGGTGGGTGCGATCTGGGGCCGCACGCGGTGCGTCGGCCGGTGATCAGCCGGCCAGCGAGACCGCGTCGTCCACCGGGCGGGCCATGCCGCCGGCGGTCCGTTGGGTCAGCTCGGCCAGCTCGGTGATGGCCTCGACCGACGGCAGGCCGAAGGGCCGGAACGACCGCACCCGGCCGCGCGCGTCGTCGACCACCAGCCCCCATGGCGGCGTGCAGCCCTCGATCGCCGGTCCCAGCTCCAGCGCGGCCGCCAGGGGGGCGAGCGTGGCCTTGGGTGCCCCGAGGACGACCCGGTGGGTGCACGCCTCGACGGCGCCGCTGAGCGGATCACCCTCCAGCGTGGCCACCCCGAGGACGAGGTGGACGCCGACCTCGGCGCCGATGCGGGCCACCACCGCCAGGTCGGCCCGCACCGCGTCGTCCAGGCGATCCGCGTCGTGCACGGCGACGAGCAGCGGCTGCTCGCTGTAGGCGCGGGTGGCCAGGCGGCGCTCGGCATCGCGTCGGGTGGCCCGCACCAGCTCGGCCACGGCCGTGCCTCGGGCCCCGACGGCCGGAGCCGTGCCGGCCAGGCCCTCGACCGCCTCGGCGAGCCCCAGGTCGGGCGACCCGCCGTCGACCACGCGGACCTCGGCCCCGTCGCCGTGGCAGGCGAGGGTGGACAGCAGGGCGGCGACGGCCACGCCCGCCCGGGCCACCTCGTCGCCGCCGGCCACGAGGACGTGCTGGCCTTGGGCGCGCTGGAGCGTGATCTCGCACGGGCCCACCAGCGAGGCGGCCTCGCCGAGCACCAGCCGGGGCATGCGTCGCTCACGGCGCTGGTCGCCGCCCGCCGACAGGGCCCGCACCATCGACCGGCCGAGTCGCGCCGGCTCGTCGCCCAGCACGACCTGCGGGCAGCGCTCGTGCCCGGCGGCGTCGGCCCGACGGCGCATGGTGCGCAGCCGGCGCAGGCGGGCTGCGCCCGCCACCCGCATCGGCCGCACCAGCTCGGGGTCGGCCTCGATGCCGCCTGGCCCGGAGGCCACGTCGGCGACCTCGACGGTGACCGGCACCATCGTCGACAGCCACCGCGACCGCCGGGCATCGAGGTGGCCGGCTCCCACCCCCACGACGAGGTGGATGCCGAGGCCGGGACCCTCCGAGGTCAGCCGCTCGACCAGCTCGATGGCACGGCGGGCGGTGTCGCCCCGACCGCCGACGAGCCGCTCGATCCCGTCGATGACCACGACGGCGCGCTCGAGCGCCTCGCCGGTGGCGGCGCGATGGCCGGCCGGCCCGGCGGCGGCGGGCCCGAGGGCGGCGCACAGCAGCGCCCGGCGGTCGAGCTCGGTCTCGGCGGCCTCCAGGGCGGCGAGGGCGACCCGATCCTCGACGTCGACCGCCACGAGCCGGGCGTGGGGCAGGGCGGCGTCGGCGTAGGCCCGGAGGGTGCGCCGGCCGCGCAGGCCCACCAGCCACAGGGCCAGCTCGTCGGGGCCGTGGGCGAGCACCAGGCCGTGCACGGCGGCGGCGACGGCGTCGGACACCGCCGCCCGGTCGTCGCCGACGATGGCCAGGCCCGGGGCATCGTCGCCGTCGAGCCACACGCCGACCGGCTCCCCGAGGCCGTCGGCGCCCATCGGGCCGCCGACGCCCCGGTCGGCGGGCGCGGTCCACCAGGTCGACGGGTCGTCGAGGGCCAGGCCCTTGGCGAGGTCGGGGCGGTCGGGCCGCAGTCGGAGCAGCGCCTCCTCGCTCCAGCCGGCGCAGATGGCCCCCGGTGCCACCTGGGGCGCCCGGGCGCGGCGGGCGCCCTCACCGACGGCCGTGAGGATGCGGGTGAAGACCCCGTCGATGCCGTCGCCCGTGTGCAGCTCGAGCGGCGGCGGCGCATCGAGGTGGAGCCGCCACCGGCCGGCGCGCTCGACGTCGAGGAAGTACCCGTCCCGATCGGCCCGCACCGCGACGAGGTCGCTGAGCTGTGCACCCCAGGCGCCCTTCCCCGGTGCCGTGACCACGATCGGGTGGACCCCGCAGCGGGGCCCGGTCTCGCAGACGACCCGCAGCAGCTTGAGCGCCTGGTCGGAGAACCCGTTGGGGTGGTCGAACACGACCACGAAGCGGTACGGGACCGGATCGTCGGTCTCGCGGTTGGCGTCCTCGAGCGTGGCGTAGCGCCCACGGAGGTGCTGCTGGACGACCTGCTCGATGTGGCGGGTGAG
>JAXLRI010000019.1:0-60889 GCA_046331175.1 Acidimicrobiales bacterium | reverse complement strand
TGCTCAAGCAGCTGCTGCGCTACGTGATGAGCGACGAGGCCCGCCACGTCGCCTTCGGCGTGCTGTCGCTGAAGGAGTACTACGCCGAGCTGTCCGACGCCGAGATGCGCGAGCGCCAGGAGTTCGCCTTCGAGGCCGCCGTGCGCATGCGCGACCGGTTCGTGCAGCAGGAGGTGTGGGACCGCCTCGGCGTCGACACCCGCCAGATCGTGCAGATGATGCTGCAGATCCCGGCCGAGGAGAACATCTTCCAGCAGATGCTGTTCTCCAAGATCGTCCCGAACTGCAAGAAGCTCGGCCTGCTCGACCGCAACGAGGGCTGGCTGCGCCAGCGGTTCACCGAGATCGGGGTCATCCAGTTCGAGGACTGGGCCGACACCGGCGAGGAGTACCTCGAGTTCGACGCCGTCAGCCAGGACCGGGCCGCCGCCACCGCCGGCTGATCGCTGGCCGATCGACGCCTGGACCCGGTCCGAGACCGAGGTCACGTTCGCACGGGGGGACCGTCGGGTCGTCGTCCGGCGGATCGGCCGGTAGCCTGCGGGTACCAGCCGAACCGCCGGGCCATGGCCCGCCCAGGCCGCCTCCACCGCCCCGAGGAGGCCCAGCGGTTCCGGCAAGGTCTCCGTCCGGCCCTCGCGGCGAGGGTCGGCACAAACGCCCAGGTCGCCTGGACCCGCTCCCCCGGGTATCTCAGGCAGGTGTGGCGCCTCCGGGCGCCACACCGCGTTTTCGGGTGGTGTGGGCTGGGCGCCACACCTCGACCACCCGGGTGGCGCCTCCGGGCGCCACACCGCGTTTTCGGATGGGTCGGGCGGGGGGCCTACCCTGCTCGGCAGCGGCCCGCGCCCGGCGGGCCGGCCAGCGTCCAGGGGGGACCATGGGCCACACCTGCTTCGACGTCACCCAGGAGGGCAAGGTCGCCCACCTGCAGCTCAAGCGCCCCGAGGCGCTGAACTCCATGACCCGCGAGTTCTGGATGGAGCTGCCCGAGATCGTCCGGGGGATCGACGCCGAGGGCTCGGCCCGGGCCATCGTGATCTCGTCGACGGGCAAGCACTTCTCGGCCGGCATGGACCTCGCCGTGTTCGCCAGCGGCGCCGGCGCGCCCCCCAAGCAGGACGGCCTCTCGACCGAGGCCGGCCGCCAGCGCGCCTATCTGCGCGAGACGGTGCTCCTGCTGCAGGAGTCCTTCACCTGCCTCGAGAAGGCCCGCATGCCGGTGCTCGCCGCCATCCAGGGCGGGTGCATCGGCGGCGCCGTCGACATGGTGTCGGCCTGCGACCTGCGCTACGCCACCGCCGACGCCTTCTTCTGCGTGCAGGAGATCAACATCGGCATGACCGCCGACGTCGGCACGCTGCAGCGCCTCCCCAAGATCATCCCCGACGGCATCGCGCGCGAGATGGCCTACCGCGGCCACCGGCTCCCCGCCGACCGCGCCTACCAGGTGGGCCTGGTCAACGAGGTCTTCGCCGACCACGAGTCCCTCGTGGCCGGGGTCCTCGAGATCGCCCAGGAGATCTCGTCCAAGAGCCCGCTGGCCATGTACGGGTCGAAGCAGATGCTCACCTACGCCCGCGACCACTCCGTCGACGACGCCCTCAACCACATCGCCACCTGGCAGACGGGCATGTTCCAGCCCGCCGACATGCTCGAGAGCTTCGGGGCCAAGGGCGACAAGCGCGACCCCGACTTCGACGACCTCCTGCCCCGGCCCGACACGTTCTGAGCCCGGCGGTCGACCCCACGGCCCACCACGCCCTCTGGCGAGGCGTCTGCCAGACTCGGGGCATGAGGCGGATGGCGTACCCGGCGGCGGTGTCCACGGCGCTCCTGGCGCTCCTCGTGGTCCTCGCGGCGCTGGGCGTGCTCGGGGTCCTCGGGACGGCTGCGCCGGCGTCGGCCCAGTCGGCCCCCGACCCGGCACCGGCCAAGGGCGTCGACCAGCAGCTGACCGTGCAGGTCCCCGAGCGGGCGGTGCCGCCCGTGACGATCTCGGTGGGGGCCACCGAGCCGGTCGCCGCTCCCAGCACGCCGGCCGCTCGGGCGGGGACGCTGCCCCGCACGGGCGTCGGCCCCTGGTTCGGCCCCACGCTCGTCGCCGCGCTGGCGCTCGTCGCCCTCGGAGTGGTCCTGCGGGCCGTGGCCCGGCGGCTGGACCCCCACCGCCTGTCCTGGCCCGCCGCCGGTCGGGTCGCCTGACCCCGGTCGTCGACGGCGCGCCTGACGCTCGACGGGATCGGTCGCGGCTCGAGGGGCGAGACGACGGATCGGTGGCCGCCGAGCGTCGGGACGAGCCGATCAGCCGTCGCCCAGCTGGTCGCGGCCGCGGGCGAGGATGCCCTGGCGGCGCCGCTCGACCTCGGCCGGGTCGAGGGAGGCGGCGGCCCACTCGCGCGCCACGCGGGCCTCGAGCGCCCACGCCTCGTCGGCGGTGCCCCGCGAGCCCTCCTCGTAGGTGGCGAGCATCCGGCGCACGCCCGCCTGGTTGTTCGACACGATGTCGGCGGCCAGCGAGCGGCAGAACGGCAGCAGGTCGTCGTGGGGCACCACGTGGTTCACCAGACCCCACGCCAGCGCGGTGTCGGCATCGAGCTGGTTGCCGGTGGCCGACAGCTCGCGCGCCCGGCGCACGCCGACGGCCTGGGGGAGCAGCACGGTCAGGCCCCAGCCCGGCATGACCCCGACCCGGGCGTGGGTGTCGGCGAAGCGGGCGCGCTCGGAGGCCACGAGCAGGTCGCACGCCAGTGCCAGCTCGAAGCCGCCGGTGATCGCCACGCCGTTGACGGCGCCGATGATCGGCTTGGTGTGCGGCGGCAGGGGCCCCCGCTGCTCCTTGGGCAGCACCAGCTCGGTCGAGCCCTGGCCCAGCTCCTTGAGGTCGACGCCGGCGGAGAAGGCGGGGTCGGCACCCGTCAGGATCAGCACGTCGACGCCGGGGTCGTCGTCGAGGGCCTCGACGAGCTGGGGCAGGCGGCGCTGGACCTCGCGGTTCAGCGCGTTGCGGGCCTCGGGCCGGTTCAAGGTGATGGTGGCCACCCGGTCGGTGACCTCGGCGAGCAGGACGCCCTCGGTGGGCAGATCGGTCACGACGGGCGGATCGGTCACGGCGGGCGGATCGGTCACGGCGGGGCTCCGGTCAGGATCGGGGCGGCCGACCGTGGTCAGCCGTCGAGGGGGTCGAAGGGGTTCTCGTCGAGCGGGGGCAGGAAGTCGAAGGTGAGGTCGCCGACCCGTACGAGGGTGGACGAGATCCACCCGCCCATGGCCGAGAAGTGGTCGTCGAGGATCGAGCCGTCGGCCAACGTGGCCTCGTCGAGCTCGTACGAGCCCTCGTAGGAGACCTCGATGGCGAACTCGGGATCGGTGAGCTCGGAGCCGAAGACGGTCTCGATGGTCGGGCCCGACCGCTCGAGCCGCTCGTTGCCGATGGCCGGGCTCTGCTTGGGCAGCGCGGCGAGCAGCTCGGAGGGCTCGGGGCTCGACGCCAGCCGCTGCACCCGCAGCACGATCTCGATCTCGATGCGGGGCGGCTCGTCCATCGGCTCGCCGATGTACCACGACCGGTACGCGGTCTGGGCCCAGGTGGGCCAGTCGAGCGTGATGTCGGCCTGCACCCGCGGCGGCAGCCCCTCACCCGGCAGGCCGTAGCTCGTCTCCCACGTCATGTCGCCGAGCAAGACGTCGACCTGGAAGCGCTCCTCGAACGCCTGGCGCTCGAGCAGCGCGTTCTCGAAGGCGTCGCGCAGGGCGCCGATGGCGTCGGTGAACACGTGGTCGAGCATGGCGGGGTGAGGCTAGTTCGCCGCTCAGCGGCTCATGAACGCCGTGGCGACCGACATGCCGAGGTCCTTGTGGCGCAGCGTCGTGATGCGACGTCCGGGCTGGACGGCGTCCTTGACCACACCGACGTGGCCGTCGAGCAGGGTTGCGGTGGCGTCGAGGTCGGCGCAGGTGTGGGCCAGCCCGAAGAAGCCGGCGGGCCCGTCGCCCATCGGCTCGGGCGTGCCGATCAGCTCGACGATCACCTCACCGGCGCGGAAGAAGGTCTGGACCATGGGGGCGCCGTAGGTGTCGGTCTCGCGGCTGCGCCGGGGCTCGAGCCCGGCGGCGGTGAAGGCGGCGATGGTGCGGTCGCGGTCGGGCGTCAGCACCACGACGTGGTCGATCCGCTCGACGCCGTTGGGGTGGGTGGGCGCCGGTCCGGCGGGAGCGGGGGACGCGCTGGTGACCAGCCCGTCGAGGTCTCCGTCGACACCGGTCTCGCCGTCGAAGCCGGTCAGGCCGTCGAACGACCAGCCGAGGATGCGCTTGCCGGCGTCCCGGCCGACCAGGTGGACGGCGACGGTGCCGATGCGGCAGCGGCCGTCGTCGTCGACCGTGAACCCGGCGGCCCGCCACGCCTCGGGCGGGTCACCGACGGTGACGGCGGTGAGGACGGGTCCGGCGGCGGTCACCGCGCCGGTCTAGCGCGACTTCCAGAGCTCGGCGAGCCAGGTCTTCGGGCCGAGGGTCTGGATCGAGCCGTTCACCGACACGTAGATGCCGTTCACGCTCGGGCTGGCGGCCATCATCCAGTCGGTGCGGCCGAGCCAGAGGTAGGGCACGTTCTTGCCGAAGTTGTCCTGGAGGGTGGTGTAGGCCTGCGCCCGGGTGGCCTCGTCGGTGGTGCCGACCGCCGTGTCGAGGGCGGCGTCGACCTCGGGGCTCGAGTAGCGGGGGAAGTTCAGCGACACGCCCGGTGCCGGCACGATGCTCGAGGAGCGCCAGAAGTACGAGTCGGCGTCGGGGTCGGGCATGCCGAACAGGCGCCACTCGGACAGCTGGTAGTTGCCGGTGGCGGTCTGGGCGATCAGCTGGGTCTGCGGGTAGCCCTTGAGGGTGACCTTCATCCCGGCATCGGTCCAGTTCTGCACGAAGAACTGGGCGTCGCGGAGGCTGGAGGTGTCGTCACGGGCGACGTACTCGAACTCGAGCGGCTTGCCCGTCTCGGCCTGGTACTCCTGGGCCAGCTGCTTGGCCTTGGCCGGGTCGTACTGGGGGAGGCCGGTGGTGTTGCCGGGCTGGTAGCCGGGCTGGCCGGGCACCATCGGGCCGTAGGCCGGCGGCTTCACGCCCTTGTTCACGTCGGACAGCCACGCCGGGACGTTGGCGCCGTAGGCGACGGCCTGGCGGGCCTTGAGGTTGTCGAAGGGCGGCTTCGTCGTGTTCATCACGAGGAAGTCCTTCTCGCCGTTGGAGAACTCGACCTTCTTGTACGTGGTGTTGTCGCGCAGCTGGAGGATCTGGTCGGGGCGGTTGGTCTGCATGATGTCGACGTCGCCGCTCTCGAGGGCGGCCAGGCGGGCGGCGTCGTCGGGGATGGGTCGGAACTCGATGGCGTCGAGGCGGGGGAGGTTCGGCAGGCGGAAGTTCGGGTTGCGCTTGAAGCTCCACGACTCGTTGGTGGTGTGGCTGTCGAAGATGAACGGGCCCGACCCGATCGGCTTCAGGCCGAGCGTCGGGTCGGCGAGCATCGCCGGGTCCATCACGTAGGCGATCTGGGTGCCGAAGGCGTCGTTGAAGCGCACCCACGGGATGGACAGGGAGACCACGACGGTGGTGGGGTCGGTCACCTTCACGTCGCTGATCACCTTCAGCGCCGCGCCCGAGACCGCCGACTTCCGGTAGGCCTCGAGGTTGGCCTTGACGGCCTCGGCGTCGAGCGGCGTGCCGCTGGTGAAGGTGAGGCCGGCGGGCAGCGTGATGGTCCAGGTCTTGTAGTCGGCGCTGGGCTCGATCGACTTGGCGAGGTACGGGACGTTGTTGCCGTCGGCGTCGAGGGTGACGAGCGAGTCGAACACCGCCGAGGCGAGCAGGTTGCCCGACACCGCCAGGGGGAGCCGGCTCGGATCGACGCCGTCGGCCTCGGCCTCCATGCCGTAGACGACCTTGCCGCCGATCTGGGGGGTGGTGCCGTCGGGCGGGCCCGAGGTCTGGGCCCCGGCCACGCCCGAGGTCGGGGCGGCGGTGGCCTGGCTGCTCGAGTCCTGGTTCGAGCCGCTCGACCCGCAGGCGGCCACCGCCAGCAGCGCCACCGCCAGCGTGGCGGCCACCGGCCAGGTGCTGCGCGCCCTCGTTCGGTTCGTCATCGTCGTTCGGCTCCTCGTGTCCCGCACCGGTCGGGGCCCACCTGGGTCCCCGTCGCCAACGGTGGATCGGCGTGTCGACGCGGTGCCCTGAACGGCCCCGCCGACATCTTGAGCAAGTCTTGAGTCTGGTTCCAAGTCTGGTGCCCCCTGAGTGATCGGCGGGGGTCGCCCCCGACGAAACGGGTCGTTCGCACCATCTGCGTGGGTCGTCCGGATCACCCCCGGGGGTATCGGCACCAGCTGGTCCGCAGGTTGCCGCCCGACGGCGCCCGATCCGGCGGCCCGCCGACGGGGCCGTCGGCAGCCGTCAGTAGAAGCAGCCGTCAGTAGAACGGGGAGCGCGCCCGGGGGCGGGGGTGGGCCTTGGCGGCCGGGCGGCCACCGCGGAGCCACAGCCGCCGGTCGAGCTCGTGGGGAGGCACCGGCCGTCCCAGCCTGGTGGTCGCCGCCGCCAGCGCCTCGACCCCGACCACGGCGCCGGCGCGGATGGCCACCTCGTCGGGACCGCCCGCGGGCAGGAGCGCACCCGCCTCGATGGTGGCCAGCAGCGTCGGGTCGAACGTGAGGACGCCGTCGAGGCGCAGGACGTGGGGGACGAGGTTGTCGGCGAAGGCGGTGAGCCGGTCGAGGTCGGCGAACGCGCCGAGCCCCCGTCCGCCGAAGGCGCGGGCCAGGTCGGCGACGGCCAGCTGGGCCCGCTTGTAGAAGGCGACCTCCTGCCCGTCGAGCACCGCCACGTCGTGGAAGGTCGGCAGCGTGCCGAGCGCGCCCACCAGCCGGTCGGCCGAGCCGTCGGCGGCCGCGACGAGCGCCGTGAACGAGCCGCCGTGCTCGTCGGCCACCAGCCGGCCGAGCTGCCCGAGGGCGTCGGCGAAGGCGGCCATGAGGTCGTCGGCCGGTCCGCCCTCGGGCTGGTCGAACACCCGGTGCGCCGTGGCCGGCGTCCACGCGGCGAGGCGGTCGGCGGTGGGCGGCCCCCCGGTCGCCAGGTGGCGGCGGAGGTGGGTGGCCATGGTGACGGCCCCCGAGCAGCCGGGCAGCTTGCGGACGACGGGGTGCCACCCCGACCCGAAGTTCACCGCCGACAGGGCGAGCACCGTGGCGGCCCGCGCCTCGTCGTCCCCGCCGGCGACCGCCCAGGGGTCCTCGGCGTCGGCCGCCGAGCCCGCCGTCGCCGTCTCGGGTCCGGTCCCTCCCGTCGAGCGGTCGGGCGGCTCCTCGAGCAGGAGGCGAGCCTCGGGGTCGACGGCGCTCGGCACCAGCCGGACCGGACCGCCGGCGGCGAGCACCCGGGTGCAGCTCTGGCGCACGTGGTCGAGGATTCCGGTCGCGGTCGGGGGCACGGCCACAATGGTGGACCGTGCCGACCGCACCCCGCCGCCCGACCGCTCGATGACCCGCTGATGACCTCGACCGCTGCGGCGGCGGCCCGCGCCGAGCGCTGGCTGGCCGCCGATCCCGACCCCGACACGCGCGACGAGACCGCCCGGTTGCTCGCCGCCGGCGGTCCGGAGCTGGTCGAGCGGTTCACCGGCCACCTCGCCTTCGGCACCGCTGGCCTCCGGGCCGCCATGGGTGCCGGGCCCCAGCGCATGAACCGGCTGGTGGCACGGCTCGCCGCGGCGGCGCTGGCCGACGAGGTCGGGCCCGGCGCCGTGGTGGTCCTCGGCCACGACGCCCGGCACCGCTCGGCGGCCCTCGCCGCCGACGCCGCCGGTGTGCTCGCCGAGCGGGGGGTGGCGGCGGTGCTGCTGGCCGGGCCGGTCCCGACCCCGCTGCTGGCCTTCGGCGTGCTGCACCACCGCGCCGCCGCCGGGGTGATGATCACCGCCAGCCACAACCCCGCCGGCGATAACGGGATCAAGGTCTACGGCTCCGACGGTGCCCAGCTGCTCGCCCCGCTCGACGCCCGCGTCGCCGCCGGGCTCGTGGGCGATCCGGCCTCGGTCGTGCCCGTCCCCGTCGAGGCCGTGTCGCCCGACGTGCTGGTCGACGCCTACCTCGACGCCGTGCTGGCCACGGCCCGCCCCGGCGAGGCCGGCGGCGGGCGCGACCGGGCGCTGCGCATCGCGTACACGCCGCTGCACGGGGTCGGTGGCGAGGTCTGCCTGGCGGCCCTCGCCCGGGCCGGCTTCGCCGACGTGGCGGTGGTCGCCGAGCAGGCCCGGCCCGACCCGGACTTCCCGACGGTGGCGACCCCCAACCCCGAAGACGGCGCCGCGCTGGACGCGGTGCTCACGCTGGCGGTCCGGGTGGGCGCCGACCTGGTGCTGGCCCACGACCCCGACGCCGACCGGCTGGCGGCGGCGGTGCCCGGCGTCGGTGGGTTCCGGGTGCTCTCGGGTGACGAGGTGGGCGCCCTCCTCGGCGACCACCTCCTCTCGCTCTCCGATCCGGGCCAGCCGGCGGCGCCGGGCGACGGTCGGCGCCGCCTGGTGGTGTCCACCTATGCCGGTTCGACCCTGCTGGCGTCGGTGGCGGCGGCCCACGGGGCCCACCACGTCCTGACCCCGCCCGGGTTCAAGTGGGTGATGCGAGCTGTGCTCGACCACGCCGACGAGGCCTTCGTCTTCGGCTACGAGGAGGCCCTGGGGTTCGCGGTGGGCGAGCACGTGCACGACAAGGACGGCATCGCCGCCGCGGTCGCCCTCGCCTCGCTGGCGGCCGACCTGGCCGCGCGGGGCCGCACCGTCGACGACGCCCTCGACGACCTGGCCCGACGGCACGGCGTCCACCGCACCGCCGGCCACGTGCTGCCCGTCGCCGCGGTCGGTGATCGCGACGCGGTCACCGCCGCCCTCCGGGACGACCCACCGGCCCGGCTGGGGGGCGTCGCCGTCGGGCGGGCCGGCGATCCCGCGCCCCCCGGCACCCCGTCGGGTCGGGCCGCCGAGCTGGTGCTGGCCGACGGCACGCGCATCGTCGTCCGGCCGTCGGGCACCGAGGCGAAGCTGAAGTGCTACCTCGAGCTGGTGCTGCCGGTGGGGCCCACCGACGACTTGATCGCCGTGCGCACCGCGGCCGACACCCGACTGGCCGCCGTCTGGGCCGACCTGGCGCCCCGGTTGTCGGCGTCGGGTCCGAGCGGGCCCTGACGGATGGTCCCGGCCCGCACGGCGAGGACGTCGCCCACCTCGGGGAACCAGCGCACCATGGCAGGCCGGCCGGCTTCGGGCGTGCGCTCGCGCCAACGGTAGGAGCCGGCGAGGAGGCGCAGCGGACGACCGGCGGCGATGGCGTCGAGCACCGCGAACAGCAGCAGGTGCTGGCGGTCGGGGGCGGCCTCGGCGACCGTGTCCGGCCCGGTGCCGCAGGCGACCTCCAGCCAACCGGGCGCCGGCTCGGCGCTGGCGCCGGTCCAGACGTCGTCGGTGGCGAGCAGGCGGGCGGCCACGTCGCCCAAGGCGCCGGGCACCTCGGTCCTCGCGGCCGGCGGTGGGACGAGGCCCGTGGCCACCACCATGCCGTCGCGGCCGAAGGCCTCGACCTCTTCGTCGGTCAGGTTCCGGGTGAGCAGCGATGTCATGGCGACCTCCGCCGACCGGTCGCCTCCCCGCCGGGAGCGGCGACACACGGGTGGCCCGTCGATCCGTCCCCCGCTGGTGGATGACGACCTCTTGGCGACCATGGAACCGCTCAGGACCGGCGCCCGGGCAGGGTCGACCGACCCCAATCCCGGGGCCGCTCGGCGGGCCGGGTATCGTCGCCGCGCAGATGCTGTTCCCCACCATCGACTTCGCCGTCTTCTTCGTGGTCGTCTTCGCGGGGAGCTGGTTGCTGCGGCCCTACGCGGCGCCGTGGCGTTGGTTCATCCTGCTCGCCAGCTGCGCGTTCTACCTCGACCCGTTCAACCCGAAGCACACCTTCGTGAACCTGGTGGTGGTCGGGGCGGCGGCCGTGATGGCCTTCCTCACGTCGTTCCTGCTGCGGGTGGGCTTCGGCGACGGCGAGGCGGGCGAGTCGCGCCACGCCATCGCCACCGCCATCCCGTTCGTGCTGGTGGCCGCGCTGGTGGTGCTCAACCTGCGCATCGCCGACCAGTTCCCCGAGCCGTCCGAGCAGAACTGGCGGTTCCTCTTCCTGCTCCTCGGCATCGTCTTCGTCAACGCCTCGTTCGCGCGCGCGGTCTGGGCGAACCTCGGGCCGGGCCGGGCGCGCACCAACGCCAGTCGCTGGCTGGTGCGCGCCGCCGTCGTGGTCGACCTGTTCGTGCTGGCCTACTTCAAGTACACGAACTTCTTCCTCGACTTCTTCACCACGCGCCTGCAGAGCCTCGGCATCGAGGTGCCCACGTTCGCCCTCAACGTGGTGCTGCCCATCGCCATCTCGTTCTTCACCTTCCAGGCGATCAGCTACGTGGTCGACGTCGGCCGGGGCGAGCTGCGGCCCATCCCGCTGCTCGACTTCGCCGTCTACCTCACCTTCTTCGCCCACCTGGTGGCCGGGCCGATCGTGCGGGTGTCCGAGTTCGCCCCCCAGCTCGACGCCCGGGCCGACCCCCGCTTCGTGCAGTCGTCGGAGGCGTTCCTGCTCATCGGCCGTGGCCTGTTCAAGAAGGTCGTGATCTCGTCGTACCTGGCCGCCAACGTGGTCGATCCGGTGTTCGCCCTGCCCTCGGCCCACAGCCAGCTCGACGTGCTCGTCGGCGTGCTCGGCTACTCGATCCAGATCTACGCCGACTTCTCGGGGTACACCGACATCGCCATCGGCGTGGCCCTGCTGCTCGGCATCCGCTTCCCGCAGAACTTCGACGCGCCCTACCGGTCGTTCTCGATGCAGGACTTCTGGCGCCGGTGGCACATGACGCTGTCACGCTGGCTGCGCGACTACCTGTACATCCCGCTCGGCGGCAACCGGGGCACGATCGCCGCCACCTACCGCAACCTCATGGCGACCATGGTGCTCGGTGGCCTCTGGCACGGTGCCAACTGGACCTTCGTCATCTGGGGGACCATCCACGGCACCGCGCTGGTGGTGGAGCGGATCGTGAAGGGCCGCTGGGCGCAGCGCGGCGCGCTGGGCGTGCCGTCGCCCGTCGTCAAGGTCCTGCAGTGGACCCTCACCTTCGGGATCGTCACCCTGGCGTGGGTGTTCTTCCGGGCGCCGTCGTTCGGCGACGCCACCGCGGTGCTGAGCGCGCTGTTCACCGGCGGCGGCGAGGCGCTGCAGCCCATCGAGCAGGGCACGCTGCTCATCTGCGCCGGGATCATCGTGGCGGCCATCGCCTCGCAGTTCGTGCCGTCCCGGATCCCCGACAAGGTGGCGGTCGGCTTCGGCCGGCTGGCCCCCGTCCTGCAGGTCCTGGCCCTCGCCGCCGGCATCGTGGTCATCGACGCCCTCGGACCCGAGGGCGTCGCCCCCTTCATCTACTTCCAGTTCTGATGGTGCAGCGCGTGGGACCGGGCGGTGGGGGACCCGCAGGCCGCGCTCGTCGCGAGACGGTGCGCCGCTACGGTGGCCCGTCGTGACGGCCACCGACGAGCAGGGCCGGCCTCCCGGCCGGGGCGCGGACGGGCAGCCCTCGCGCCGCGAGGGACGTGACGGTCGTCCCCCGACCGATCTGTTCGACGGTCGGAGCGTGTTCAGCATGTTCCGGGGGGTGCGGTCGCCTCGGCCCGGCACCATGCCGGCCGGCTTCGTGCTGGTGATCATCGTCGCCGGCCTGCTGGTGGCCATGTTCGTCAACGCCGACGCCACCGCCCGGAAGTCCAAGGCCAACCTCGCCTGCGACGGCTGCTGGCGGCAGACCATCTCGTCGGCCATCGCCGACTTCTCCGACTTCTTCCGCTTCACCGGCCCCCGCCAGTCGATCGACCAGGCGATCGGGCGCAGCCAGGACAGCGGCGAGTCCACCGACGAGCTGAAGGCGCAGCTGGCCCAGCAGGGTGCGACGCCCGGCGGGACGGCACCGGGGGGTGCGCCGGTCGAGGTGTCGGCGGCGCCCAAGCTCCGCACCCCGACGCCCGAGCAGCCGCTCAAGCTGTGGGTCGGCGGCGACTCCATCACGGGCGACTTCGGGCGGTCGCTGGCCCGGGTCTCGTCGGCCACCGGCCTGTTCGTCCCCACCCACGACTACAAGGTCTCGAGCGGGCTCACCCGACCCGACTACTTCAACTGGCCCGAGCACCTGGTGAAGGACGTGGTGCCGTCGGTCGACCCCGACGTCGTCGTGATCATGTTCGGCGCCAACGACGCCCAGAACATGCCGGCGTGGAAGGGCACCAAGGCGTCCGTGCGCTTCAGCGACGAATGGCTGGAGGCCTACCGACAGCGGGTGGCCGACACCATGGACCTGCTCAAGAGCCCCGACGACGATCGGCTCGTCATCTGGACCGGTGCCCTCGCCATGGGCCCGTCCACCGGCATCGCCGACGGCATGGAGAAGCTCAACTACATCTACTGGAGCGAGGCCCAGAAGCGCCCGTGGGTGAAGTACTTCGACTCCTACGCGTACTTCGTCGGCCCCGACGGCCAGTACCGGCCCAGCCTGCCCATGGCCGACGGTCAGACCAAGCTGCTGCGGGCGTCGGACAACATCCACCTCAGCGGGGCCGGCGCCGATCGCCTGGCGTGGGCCGTCATCGGGCGGCTTGCGAAGGAGATCGACCTGACGGGGTCCCAGGCGATCCCGCCGGTCGAGCAGCTGGCGCCGCCCGACGTGCACGAGCGCGCCGAGGTCCCGGCCACCTCCTGACCGGCGACCCGGCGGTGGGCGCGCACCCGGCGCGCGAGACTCCCCGCCATGCCTGCCGCCCTCGTCACCGGCGCCTCCACCGGCATCGGACGCGCCACCGCCCTGCACCTCGACCGCCTCGGCTTCCACGTCTACGCGGGGGTGAGGAAGGAGGCCGACGGGGAGGGATTGGCGGCCGAGGCCTCCGAGCGGCTGCGGCCCCTCATCGTCGACGTCACCGACGCCGAGGGCGTGCACGCGGCGGCGGCCGAGGTCGAGGCGACGCTGGGCCGCCAGCGCCTCGCCGGCATCGTGAACAACGCCGGCATCGCCATCGGCGGGCCGGTCGAGTACCTGCCGCTCGACTACTGGCGCGAGCAGCTCGAGGTGAACGTGGTGGGGCAGGTGGCCGTCACCCAGGCGTTCCTGCCCCTGTTGCGCGAGAGCTGGGGCCGGGTGGTCTTCGTGGGGTCGGTCAGCGGCCTGCTGTCCACGCCGATGATGGCCCCCTACGGCGCCTCGAAGTTCGCTGTGGAGGCCCTGGCCGACTCCCTGCGGATCGAGCTGGCCGACTGGGGCCTGCAGGTGTCGCTGATCGAGCCCGGTGCCGTGCGGACCGCCATCTGGGACAAGGGCCGCTCGCTCGCCGACGAGCTCGAGGGGCGCCTGCCGGCCATCGCCCTCGACCGCTACGCCCGGTGGATCGAGGTGATCCGCGGCGGCATCGAGGCCCAGGACGCCGCCGGCGTCGACCCCATCCACGTGGCCAAGGCCGTCGAGCACGCCCTCACCGCCACCCGGGCCCGCACCCGCTACCTCGTGGGGGTCGACGCCCGGTTGACCGCGCTGGCCGCTCGCCTGCCCGACCGGCTGCGCGACCAGGTGGTCGGCTCGATGATCAGCCGCCTCGTCTGAGCCCGGCCGGGACGACCGGGTGGATCAGCCGATGCAGAGCAGCTCGGCGGCGAGCTGGTCCTCGGGCACGACCGTCGGGTGGTTGGTGTTGAAGTTCACCTCGAACGACGCCGTGGCCCGTTCGGAGAAGCCCTCGGGCACGAACTGCACCGTCACCCGGTACATCCCGCTGTCGATCACCCAGCTCGCCCAGTCCGACAGGTAGCCGCCCTGGCCGCAGAGGTTCGCCTGGACCACGGCGATGGCCTCCTCGGGGCTCCCGAGGACGATGCTGGTCGGCGGGATCGTCGGGGCGACGGTCGTGTGGGTGGTGGTGGGAGCGGTGGTGGTCGTCGTCGGTGGGGCCGTGGTGGTCGTCGTGGACGAGGTGGTCGTGGTGGCGCACGCGGGGTCGCTCGGGAAGTCGCGGCAGAGCTGGTCGTGCGGGGTGTCGACGTCGACGCTGCCGGTCGTGCCGGCCGGTCGGTCGAACACGGCACCCGTGGTGGGGTCGACGAGGACGAACACGTCGACGGTCACGTTGACGATCACCACGACCGTCGTCGACACGGAGAAGCCCGACCACGGGTTGCCCCGGACCTTGGTGGCCGAGGTGACCGGCGCCGGTTCGGTCAGCGGGTTGCCGCAGCCGCACTTGACCCGAGGGATGCCGTAGCGGTCGACCATGACGGCGGTCCCGGCCTGCAGCACGGCAGGGATGGCGGTGGCCTTGCCGTTGGCGAAGCCGTGGTTGGTGACCCGGGTGTCGCGGGTGAGCAGGATCGGCGTGAGGCCCTTCACGTAGGTGGCGATGTCGGCCTGGTTGATGCCGAGGACGCCGGCCCAGGCGGCCCCCTTGTCCGGGTTGGCCTGGAGGAACGCCACCAGCTGGTCGGGGTTGCAGGTCGCGTTGTTCTTGGTGCCGCCGTACAGCGCCGGCTGGGACCCCGGCACCTGCTGTCCGCCGGTGCTGGTGGCGCTGGCCGGGACCTTGACCGCCCCCGGGTTGGGGGTGATCTCCCGGCCGGTCGTCACCGACGCGGTGAACGGGTCGGGGGTGGTGGCGCCGACTGGCTCGAGCACGAGCTCGTCGGCCTGGGCCGCGGGCTCGGTGCGCCGTGCGACGAGCACCACGGCGGTGACCGATGCGATGACCGCCAGCGCCGCCACGACCACCAGCGCCACGACGAGCCCGGTCCGGCTCCGGGGTGGAGGGGTCGGGGCGACGTACGGCGGCACGGCACCGGTGGGTGGCCCCGGTGTCGGTGGCGTCGGCGTCGTGGGCGCGCCGGTGGTCGGCGCGCCGGGCGCACCGGGTGTCGGCGCGCCCACGGCGTGCCCGCACACCCCGCAGAACCGGGCACCCGGTTCCAGGTGGTTCCCGCAGCTGGCGCAGAAGCTCATCGTCTGGCCCACGACGTGCCTCCTCAGATCCGCGACCGCGGCGTTGCGGTCGCTCCACCTGGAGTGTCGGCGCGCCGGTCGGGGCGGCGAAGGGCCCATCGACCCCAACGCGCGCCGCGACCGACCAGACCGTCGGGCGCCGGTCGTCGCCGTGGGTCAGGCGGGTCAGGCGGGGTGGGAGGCGGTGACGGTGGTGGTGATCCCGCCCCGCACGTTCCACAGCGTGGTGACGGTCATGCGGCGGGGGCCCAGGGCGGCGACGAGGTCGTCGAGGATCCGGTTGGTGACGTCCTCGTGGTAGTGGCCCTCGTCCCGGAAGCTCCACAGGTACAGCTTCAGCGACTTCAGCTCGACGATGTGGTCGCCGGGCACGTAGGTGATGGTGACGAGGGCGAAGTCGGGCTGGCCGGTCTCGGGGCACAAGCAGGTGAGCTCGGGCGTCTCGCACCGCACCTCGTAGTCGCGCCCCGGGTGCGGGTTGGGGAGGGCGACGAGGTCCTTGGAGGGCTGGCTGGGCACGGGGCGCACCCTACCGGGGCTCGCCCACGGTCCCCGACGCCAGCTGCCAGTCGAAGAAGCCGAGGACGTCGGCCAGCTCGTCGGCCTGCTTGCTGACCGGCTTGCCCTGGCCGTGGCCCGCCTTCGGCTCGATGCGCAGCAGGATCGGCCGCTCCTCCCCGCACGAGGTGGCCGCCTGCAGGCGGGCGGCCATCTTGCGGGCGTGCAGCGGGTCGACGCGCGAATCGCCCTCGGCCGTGGTGAGCAGCACGGCGGGGTAGCAGGTGCCGTCGTCGACCCGGTGGTAGGGCGAGTAGGCGTGCAGCCAGGTGAAGTCGTCGGGTTGGTCGGGGTCGCCGTACTCGGGCACCCACAGCCGGGCGATGAGGAAGCGGTGGTAGCGCAGCATGTCGAGCAGGGGCACGGCGATCTGCACGGCGCGGCACAGGTCGGGGCGCTGGGTGATGACGGCGCCCATGAGGAGCCCGCCGTTGCTGCCCCCGCGCAGGGCCAACCGGTCCCGGGACGTGCGGCCGGTGTCGACCAGCCAGTCGGCCGCCGCGATGAAGTCGTCGAAGGACCGCTGCTTGTGCTCGAGCATGCCGGCGCGGTGCCACGCCTCGCCCTCCTCGGCGCCGCCGCGGATGCCGGCCACCGCGTAGAGGCCCCCCTGCTCGCACACCGACACGATGGCGGCGCTGTAGGCGGGCCCCATCGTGATGGAGAAGCCGCCGTAGCCGGTCAGGATGCAGGGGGTGTCCGGGGAGGGCTCGACGTCGGCGGCCCGGATGAGGAACATCGGGATCTCGGTGCCGTCCGCCGACGGGTACCGCACCTGCTCCACCACGAAGCGGCCGTCGGCCAGGGTGGCGGCGTCGGGGTGGTCGAGCAGGTCGAGCCGGCTCCAGTCGGTCACGGCGTCGGGGGTCCAGCGGTGCAGGGCGGGCGGCCGGGCGAACGACGTGAAGGAGAAGAAGGCCTCGTCGCGCTCGCGGCTGCCGGTGAGGCCGGCCAGCGAGCCGAGCTCGGGCAGCCGGATCGACTCGTGCCGCGTGCCGTCGTGGTCGTAGCGGTCGAGGAACGACACCGCCGATCGCGACCCCAGCACGAGCAGCGACCGGGCGGTGGCCGTGAGGGTCTCGAGCACGGCGTCGGACTCGGGGACGATGGTCTCCCAGTGGTCGTGCCAGGGCGTGGTGAGCGGGGCCGACACGACCCGGCCCCGATCGGCGTCGAGGGTGGTGACCCCGACGAGGCGGTCGCCGACCACCGTGAACGTCGACACCGCCTCGATGCCCTCGACGACCACCGTGCGGGCCCCGGTGCGCCGATCGATCAGGTGGACGTCGACCCGGCTCCACCCCAGCGAGAGGTGGACCAGCATCCACCGGCCGTCGGTCGAGATGGACACGTTGGGCCACGCCGTCTTGTCGGGCAGGTCGCCCCACACCAGCTCGTCCCGGCTGGGCTGATCGCCGAGGCGGTGCCAGAACACCTTGCGCCAGTAGCCCCGGTCCTCGACGGGCACGTCGTACGGATCGGGGTACCGGGTGTAGGCGAAGGCGGAGCCGTCGGGCAGCCACGCCACCGAGCAGGCCCGGGTGTTGGGGATGCGGTCGCGCAGGTTGCGGCCGGTCTCGACGTCGAGCACGTGCAGGGTCGAGCGCTCGTCGCCGCCCCGGGAGATGCCGTAGGCCACCCGCCGGCCGTCGGGGGAGGGGTGGTACCAGTCGACCGCCGCCGTGGGGTCGCCGGTCATGGCGTGGGGGTCGACCAGCGGGCGCGGCGTGGTGGGCATCGTGGCCGAACGGCACACCAGCACCGCCTGGTCGTGGTGGCCCCAGCGGTCGAGTGAGAACACCCGCCCGCCGGCCACCTGGCAGGTCACCGACGAGCCGGCGCGCAGCAGCGCCTGCAGCCGGCGGTGGCGGTCGGCGCGCCCAGGCAGCGAGAGCAGCACCGAGTCGGTGCGCTCGTTCTGGGCGCCCACCCAGGCGCGGACCTCGGGGTCCTGCCCGTCCTCGAGCCAGCGGAACGGGTCGGCCACCGGCGTGCCGTGGAGGACCTCGACGAGGTCGTCCGCCCGCGTGGGTGGCGGTGGTGGGACCGGGGTGCCGCCGGTCACCGGGCCGGGCCCGGGGTCAGGATCCCTTGCGCCCGGCGTTGGGCTTGGATCCGTGGTTGGCCTTCTTGCGGCGGGCGTTCGCCTTCTTCTTCTTGGTGCGCTTCGACATAGGGACCGGGACGCTACTCGACCGGGTGCGACGCGGCCCAGGCGACCAGGCGGTCGGCGTCCCACGTGTTGACGATGCGGTCGGTGTCGATGCCGTGGCGGGCGGCCTTGCCGCAGCCGCTCGGCTGCCACTCGAGCTGGCCCGGTGCGTGGGCGTCGGTGTCGATGGCGACCTTGCAGCCCCACTCGAGGGCGAGGGCGAGCAGGTCGTCGGGTGGATCCTGGCGCTCGGGCCGGCAGTTGATCTCGACGGCGGTGTCGAACCGCGCGCAGGCGGCGAAGACCAGCTCGGCGTCGAACTGGCTGGGCGGTCGCTTGGCCTCGGCGTCCGACGCCGGCTGCTCGCCGTCGCTCGACAGCTTGCGGCCGGTGCAGTGGCCGAGGATGTCGACGTGGGGGCTGGCGGCGGCCAGCACCAGCCGGCGGGTCATGGTGGGCGCATCCATGCGCAGCTTCGAGTGGACGCTGGCGACCACGACGTCGAGGCGGGCCAGCAGGTCGTCGGGGAGGTCGAGGGCGCCGTCGGGGAGGATGTCGACCTCCATCCCCGTCAGGATCCGGAACGGCGCCAGTCGCTCGTTGAGCTCGGCGATCACGCCCAGCTGGTCGACCAGGCGCTCGCGGTTCAGCCCGTGGGCGACCGTGAGGCGGGGCGAGTGGTCGGTGAGCACCACGTAGTCGTGGCCGAGGGCCTGGGCGGTGAGCGCCATGTCCTCGATCGGGGCGCCGCCGTCGGACCAGTCGGAGTGCAGGTGGCAGTCGCCGCGCAGCGCCTCGCGGTAGGGGCGGGCGGCGTCGCTGACCTCGATGGCGGTGTCGGCCTCGAGTCGCTCGAGGTAGGCCGGGACGGCGCCCTCGACGGCCTGGGCGATGACCTTGGCGGTGGTCGAGCCGATGCCCGGCACATCCTGGAGGTCGCCCCGGCGGGTGAGGGCCGCCACCTGCTCGTCGCCCAGCTCGTCGACCGCGTCGGCCGCTCGCCGGAAGGCGCGCACCTTGTAGGTGGGGGCGAGGTCGCGGTCGAGCAGGTAGCCGGCCCGGCGCAGGGCGTCGGAGGGGGCCACGGGGGCCGCGGTGGGCCGGCACCAGGCCGGCGGCTCGAGGGCCATCCCTGCACGCTACCGGCGGGTCGCTCCGCCGGTCGGGGCGCCGGGGGTCGGGCGCGGCGGCCGATGGGCCCGGGGCGCCGGGCAGGGCGTGATCGGGGCACGGGTAGCCTGCGGCGATGGAACGCTTCGGGTTCGTCGGCCTGCCCAACGCCGGCAAGTCCTCCCTCTACAACGCCCTGTCCGGTGGCAGCGCCCTGGCCGCGCCGTACGCCTTCGCCACGAAGGACCCCAACGTGGGCGTGGCCAAGGTGATCGACGACCGCCTCGACCGCTTGGCCGAGATGTCCAGCTCCCGCAGCGTCGTGCCCGCCAGCGTCCAGTTCGTCGACATCGGCGGCCTGGTCGAGGGGGCCAGCCAGGGCGAGGGCCTCGGCAACCGCTTCCTCGCCAACATCCGCGAGGCCGACGCCATCGTCTTCGTGCTGCGGGCCTTCGCCGACGACGACGTGCCGGGGCCGTCCGACCCGCTCGAGCACCTCCGCATCGTCGAGACCGAGATCGCCCTGGCCGACCTCGAGTCGGTCGAGAACCAGATCGACAAGCGCCGCAAGGCGGCCAAGGCCGACCGCACCCTGGCCGACGAGGTGGCCGCCCTCGAGCGGGCCCACGCCGCCCTGGCCGAGGGCACGCCGGTGTACCGCAGCGACCTCACCGACGACGAGCGCGAGCTGCTGCGCCCGTGGTTCCTCCTGACCAACAAGCCCGTGCTCGCGGTGGTCAACGTGGCCGAGGACGACCTCGAGCGCATCGACGAGGTGTGCGCCCCCGTGGTCGACGAGCTCGGCGGCCACGGCGAGGTCATCGGCATGTGCGTGCAGCTCGAGGCCGAGGCGGCCCAGCTCGACGCCGAGGAGCGGGCCGAGATGCTCGAGGGCCTGGGCCTCGGCGAGGGGGCCCTGCCCCGCTTCATCCGCACCGCCTACCACCTGCTCGGGCTGCGGACCTTCTTCACCACCGGCGAGAAGGAGTCCCGGGCCTGGACCTTCAAGGCCGGCTGGCGGGCGCCGCAGTGCGCCGGCGTCATCCACACCGACTTCGAGCGCGGCTTCATCCGCGCCGAGGTCATCCACTGGGACGAGCTGCTCGAGATCGGCTCGTGGTCCAAGGCCCGCGAGGTGGGCAAGCTGCGCGTCGAGGGCAAGGACTACGAGGTCGCCGACGGCGACGTGCTCGAGATCCGCTTCAACGTCTGACGGACGAGACGGGACGAGGAAGGTCGGGGACGGTCCATGGCGTGGCTGGTGCGCGACGGGGAGGTGCTGGCCTCCCTGGAGGTCGCCGCCGACCGCCGCGCCCGGATGCGCGGCCTGCTCGGGCGTGACGGCATCGACGGCGTGCTCCTGCTGTCCCCGGCGCGGTCGGTGCACACCTTCCGCATGCGCTTCCCGATCGACGTGGCCTACGTCGCCCGCGACGACGCCGACCCCGAGACCCTGCGCGTGCTGAAGGTGCGCACGATGGAGCGCAACCGCCTCGGGCTGCCGGTGCGGAGGGCGGTCGGGGTGCTCGAGGCCGAGGCCGGCGTCATGCGCTCGTGGGGGCTGGCCGCAGGCGACCGCCTGCGGGTGCGCGACGGCGCGGTCGACGGGGGTGCCCCGGGATCCGCCGAGCGCGAGGGCGACGGGTGAGCCGGCCGCCGGCAGCCCTGGTGCTGGTGGCCACGCCCATCGGCAACCTCGGCGACCTCTCGCCCCGGGCGATCGAGGAGCTGGCCGGCGCCGACGTCGTCGTGTGCGAGGACTCGCGCCGCACCGGCAAGCTGCTCGAGCTGGCGGGGGTGCGGGCCCGGGGCCTGCTCGTGGCCAACGACCACAACGAGGCGCGGCGGGTGGACGAGGTGCTCGACCGCCTGGCCCGGGGCGAGCGGGTGGCGGTCGTGTCCGACGCCGGCCTGCCCGGCATCTCCGATCCCGGCGAGCGCCTGGTGCGGGCCGCGGCCGAGGCCGGCCACCGGGTGGAGGTCGTGCCCGGGCCCTCGGCGGCGATGGCCGCCCTGGTGGCCAGCGGGCTGCCGGCCGGCCGGTTCGTCATGGAGGGCTTCCTGCCCCGCAAGGGCAGCGGCCGCACCGAGCGGCTGGCCGAGGTGGCCGCCGAGCGGCGCACGGTGGTCCTCTACGAAGCCCCCCACCGCGTGGCGCGCACGCTCGCCGACCTGGCGGGTGCGTGCGGGCCCGAGCGGCGGGTCGTCATCGCCCGCGAGCTCACCAAGTTGCACGAGGAGATCTGGCGCGGGACCCTCGGCGAGGCCGTCGAGCGGGTCGCCCACCTCGAGCCGCGGGGCGAGCACGTGCTCGTGCTGGCCGGGGCTTCGGCGCCGGCGGCCGCGGGCGACGAGGAGATCCTCGCCGCGCTGGCCGTCGAGCGCGACGGCGGGGCGAGCACCCGCGACGCCGTCGCCACGGTGGCCTCGGCGTTGGCCGTGCCCCGCCGGCGGGTCTACGACCTCGCCACCGGCGTCGGCTGACCGGGGATCGCCGGCTGGCCTGCCGGGTCGATCGACGGCGGCGGTCGGCCGCGGCCGGTCGGACGCCCGGGTCGACGGCGCCGGTAGGGTGGCGGTCGTGGTGGAGGAGCCCGACGACCACGACGCCGCCGAGGCCCCGCCGATCGAGGCCGTCTACGACGACGCCACCCTGCGCCGCCTGGGCGTCGCCCCGGCGACCGGCGCCGAGCCGACCCGACCGGCTGGCAGCCCGGCGCGGGCCGGCCGGGCCACCGCCTCGGCGATGGCCCTGGCCCTGACCGCCGCCCTGCGCGGGGTGGGCGAGGCGCTCGAGCCCGACGAGGGGCACGTCGTGGAGGCCGAGGTCGATCCGGGCTGGGAGGCATTCGCCGACCGCCCGGTGCAGTTCGTGCCCGTCTGGGGCGACCCCCGGGCCAGCGTGGTGCTGGTCCGCCCCTGGCTGTCGCGCCGCTGAGCCCGGGCCCTCGGCGATCGGATCCGCGCCGACCCGGTCGCACCTGGCTGGTCTCTGGACCCAGCCCGACGTGACGGGGCCGATCTGGGCGGTCGCCGGCGTCGGCCGCGCCGGATCCGAGGGGGCCATCCCCGTTCCTGTCACACCCCCTCCTTAGGGTTTCGGACATGGTCATCGTGGCTGTGCTCCTGGGGCTCCTCGCCGGTGCCGCCGTCGGCGTCGTGGTCGCCGCGGTGGTGGTCCGCGCCGTGCGCCGCGACGCCGTCGCCGCCCGAGCCGCCGACGAAGCCGCCCGCCAGCAGGCGGTGGCCGAGGCGGTCGCCCGCCTCGCCGACGAGCGCGACGCCGCCGTCGACGCCGCGGTGGCCAGCGCCGTCGACCGGGTCACCGTCGTGGCCGCCGAGCGGCTGGCCGCCCACACCCAGGTGGCGGTCGAGACCGTCACCACCATCGCCGGCGCCGAGCTGGCCACCCAGGCTCGGGCTGCCAGCGGCGAGCTCGACCTGCGCCAGCAGACCTTCGAGCAGCGCGTCCACGACATGAACGGCGAGCTGCGCCAGCTCCGCGGCCTGGTCGCCCAGCTCCAGCAGGACAAGGCGGCCCAGCACGGCGAGCTCACCGCCGGCCTGGCCCAGGCCGTGCGCACCAGCACCGAGCTGGCCTCCACCACCCAGGCCCTGCGCGAGGCCCTGTCCTCGTCCCGGGCCCGGGGCCAGTGGGGCGAGCGGATGGCCGACGACGTGCTGCGCCTCTCGGGGCTGGTCGAGGGGATCAGCTACCGCAAGCAGGTCACGCTGCCGGGCGGCAGCCGTCCCGACGTCACCTTCCTCCTGCCCGAGGGCCGGGTCCTGCACATGGACGTGAAGTTCCCGATCGACAACTACCTCCGCCACCTCGAGGCCACCTCGGCCGCCGAGCGCGACGAGGCCACCAAGGCGTTCCTGCGCGACGTGCGCAACCGGATCAAGGAGCTCACCGGGCGGGGCTACGCCGACCCCGAGACCACGGTCGGCTACGTGCTGCTCTTCATCCCCAACGAGAGCGTCTACGCCTTCGTGCACGAGCACGACCCCGAGCTGCTCGACGTGGCGCTGGGCCACCAGGTCGTCATGTGCTCGCCGTTCACGCTGTTCGCGGTGCTCGGCGTGGTGCGCCAGTCGGTCGAGACGTTCCAGCTGGCCCGCACCAGCGACGACATCCTGCGCTGCCTGGGCGACTTCACCAAGCAGTGGGACGCCTTCGCCGACAAGCTCGACACCCTCGGCAAGCAGCTGGGCACGGTGCAGCGCAGCTACGACGACCTGAGCGGCGTCCGCAAGCGCCAGCTGACCCGCCACCTCGACGAGATCGATCGGCTGCGCACCCGCCACGGCCTGGTCGACCCGGTCGAGGTCGCGTCCGGCGCGTCCGACGCGGGAGCGGCCGACCTGTCCGTCGGCGACGACGCGCCGCCCTCGACCGACGGCGATCCGCGGGTCGCCCTCGAACCGGTCGCCGACCTCGAGCCGTACGCCGAGCCGATGGCGGTGAACGGGTCCACCCCGGCCCCGTCGCACCCGGCCGGGCCCGGTGGATCAGGTGCGCCGGGCCGCCGCGTCACCCGGCTGCGCCCGGTCCGGGGGCGCTGAGCGCGGGGGCGCTGAGCGCAGCGGCGATCGCGCCGGTCCAACCGCTCGGCGCCGCCCCGACCGACGTCCAGACGGAAACCTCGGCCGGCTCGTGCGGTCTCCCCGGTAGCGTCGGTCTCGTGACCGATCGCCCCCGCTCGTGCCGACGGATGTGCCGCCCCTGACGGGGCCGGCACGCGATCGCACCTGACGAGCGCACACGCACCGGGCCCCGCACCAGGGGCCCGGCGCGCGCCCGGGCCCCTCGCCGCCCACCACCGCCGCGCCGACCCGGCCGCGGCTTCGTGACGAGAGGACCCTCCGATGCCCACCACTAGTGTTCCGCCCGTGTCCCGCTTCTACGTGACCACGCCGATCTACTACGTCAACGACGTCCCCCACATCGGCCACGCCTACACGACGGTCACCGCCGACGCCCTGGCCCGCTGGCACCGCCTGCTCGGTGACGACACCTTCTTCCTGACCGGCACCGACGAGCACGGCCTCAAGGTCCAGCGGGCCGCCGAGGAGCAGGGCCGCACCCCCCAGGAGCACGCCGACCTCACCAGCGCCCGGTTCCGCGAGGCGTGGGACCTGCTCGACATCTCCTACGACGACTACATCCGCACCACCGAGGACCGCCACACCACCTCGGTCCAGGCGTTCCTCCAGAAGGCCTACGACAACGGCTTCATCTACAAGGACACCTACGCCGGCCTCTACTGCGTGGCCTGCGAGGCGTACTACACGCCCGCCGACCTGCTCGACGGCGAGCTGTGCCCCATCCACCAGCGCCCCGTCGAGCACCTCGAGGAGGAGAACTGGTTCTTCCGCCTCTCGGCATTCACCCAGCCGCTGCTCGACTGGTACGAGGCCAACCCCGACGCCGTGCAGCCGGCGGGCAAGCGCAACGAGGCGCTCGGCATCATCCGCCAAGGCCTCGAGGACATCTCCATCACCCGCACGTCGATCTCGTGGGGCGTGCCCGTGCCGTGGGACCCCGAGCACGTCTTCTACGTCTGGTACGACGCCCTCATCAACTACGCCACCGCGGTCGGCTACGGCAGCGATCGCCAGCGCTTCGACGAGTGGTGGCCGGCCGTCCACCACCTGATCGGCAAGGACATCCTGCGGTTCCACTGCGTCTACTGGCCGGCGATGCTGCTGGCCGCCGGCGAGGCGCCGCCGCACCGCATCCACGTCCACGGCTACCTGCTGGTGGGCGGCGAGAAGATGAGCAAGACCCGGCTCAACCAGATCTTCCCCGCCGACCTGGTGGCCGACTTCGGCGTCGACGGCTTCCGCTACCACTTCCTGCGCGACGCCACCTTCGGCCCCGACGGCGACTTCTCCTACGAGGCCATGGTCGCCCGGTACAACACCGACCTGGCCAACAACCTGGGCAACCTGCTGTCCCGGGTCGCCACGGTGGTGGCCAAGAAGTGCGACGGCATCGGCCCGGCCCCGTCGGCCGACAGCCCGTTGGCCGCGGTCGCCGCCGAGGTCTACGCCGACACGGCGGCGGCCTGGGCCGACGTCGCCCCGTCGCGGGCGCTCGACGCCACCTGGCGGCTGCTGCGGGAGGCCAACGCCCACCTCGAGGCCCACGAGCCCTGGAAGCTCGACCCCGGCCCCGAGGTCGACGCGGTGCTCGGCGACGCCCTCGAGGTCTTGCGGATCGTGGCGGTGCTGGCCACCCCGGCCATCCCGTCCACCGCCGCCGAGGTCTGGCGGCGCATCGGCCTGGCCGGTACGCCGTCCGAGCAGCGCCTGCCCGACGCCGCCACCTGGGGTGGCTACCCCGGCGGCCTGGCGGTCGAGAAGGGAAAGCCCCTCATCCCCCGGATCAGCACCGATGCCTGAGCCGGACCCCGCGTCGCCGGCGGCGGAGCGGCCGGTCCGCTGGACGGATCACCACTGCCACCTGCCCGCGGGCGCCGACGAGGCCCAGGCGTGGCTGGCGGCGGCGGCCGCCGCCGGGGTCGAGCGGGTGGTCACCGTCGGCACCGACCTGCCGTCGTCGGCCGAGGCCCGGACCACGGCCCGGGCCCACCCCGGCCGGGTCCGGGCCACCGCCGGGGTCCACCCCCACGACGCGTCCACCCTGTTCGGGGTCGACGGCCGCGTCGACGCCGACCGCCTGGCCGAGCTCGAGGCCCTCGTGGCCGAGCCCGAGGTCGTCGCGGTGGGGGAGTGCGGCCTCGACTACCACTACGACCACTCGCCCCGCGACCAGCAGCGCGAGGTGTTCGCGGCCCAGATCGACCTGGCCCACCGCACCGACCTGCCCTTGGTGATCCACACCCGCGAGGCGTGGGACGACACCTTCGCGATCCTCGCCGCCGAGGGCGTGCCCCGGCGCACGGTGCTGCACTGCTTCACCGGCGGCCCCGACGAGGCCCGCCGCTGCCTCGACCTGGGCGCGCTGCTGTCGTTCAGCGGCATCGTCACCTTCCCGTCGGCCCCCGAGGTGCGCGAGGCAGCAGCCCTGTGCCCTCTCGACCGGCTCCTGGTCGAGACCGACAGCCCCTACCTCGCCCCGGTGCCCCATCGCGGCCGGCCCAACCGACCGGCCTTCGTGCCGCTCGTCGGGGCGGCCGTGGCCGAGGTCAAGGGCGTCGCAGTCGACGAGCTGGCCGCCGCCACGTGGGCGGCGACGTCGGCCACCTACGGGTGGTGAACGGCCGTGTCGGGCGGCGCCGGCGTGTGAACCTTTTCGCACCTGGGCGCATGAAGCAGCGACAAGCACCGCGCGCCTTCCAGGGGCGCCTGGCCTGACCTGGGGTGTTCCTTCCGTCACGAACGTGACGGTCGCCTTGCGGAAGCTCGGGGATTGTTCGCAACGGGTTGCGAAAGTTGCGAACCCGTTACGGGCTTCCCTAGGGTGACCGCTCACGGGCCTAGGAGTAGGAGACCCCCTTGTCACGACGCGACCGCTCCGGCGAGCGTGCCACCCCCACCGTCATCGAGCTGCCGGGCGACGAACGCCCATCGCGGCCGCTGGCCCTCCGCATCACGATGCTCGTGGTGCTGGTGGTCCCGCTGCTCGTCGCCGGCGTGATCGCCATCGCCGGTCGCAGCACCGACGACGCCGGCACGGTCGGGGTCGCTTCGCCCACCAGCGCCGAGCCGGTCCGGGTGAGCTTCGAGGCCGCCGGCGCGCCGAAGGGCAAGGCCATCGAGGAGCTGGCCTGGTCGTCGTCGTCCACCTCCACCACCTCGGCGCCCGCGTCCTCCACCACCGAGTCGTCGTCGGCGCCCAGCACCACGGCGGCCCCCGCCACCACCGCCACCACGGCGGCGGCGCCCACCACCACCGCCCCGACCGCCACCAAGGCCCAGGCCGTGCCGGCCGCCCCGGCGGCGCCCCCCACCACCGCCGCCCCGAAGCCGGTGGCCACCACGCCGCCCACCACCGCCGCCCCCAAGCCCGTCGGCGGGTCCAGCAGCGACATGGCCTTCCTGGCCTGCGTGCGCCAGCGCGAGTCGGGCGGCAACTACGGCATCGACACCGGCAACGGCTACTACGGCGCCTACCAGTTCGCCCAGAGCACCTGGGACAACACGGCCCGCCACGCCGGCCGCGGCGACCTCGTCGGCCGCAAGCCGAGCCAGGCCTCGCCCGGCGACCAGGACGCGATGGCCCTGCACCTCCTGCAGTGGGTCGGCCGCAGCCCTTGGGCCGGCTACGGCTGCTGATCCGCCGTCCGTGACCGAGCCGGCCGACCCCGACCTGCTCGCCACCACGTCCGAGCCGATGGCCGTCAGCCCGTCCGATCGGCCGGGTCCGAGCGAGCCGCTCGGTGGGCGCGACCTGAGCGATCTGGTCGATCCGAGCGATCAGGCCGTCGGTGACGCCGCCCCGATCGACGCCGGTGACGAGGCGGCTGGCGAGGACGGCCATCGCCATGCCGCCCGCATCGCCCTGGCGGCGGTGCTGCTGGCCCCGTTCCTCGTCCTGGGTGGCTACGCCGTGCTGGTCGACCGGGCCGACGACGCGGCCGTCGCCGCCGCCTCGTCGGCCGGTGGCGGGGCCGCGGGAGCTGCTCCCTCCACCACCGCCATCGGGACGGGCGTCACCAACATGACCCCGCTGGTGCCGTGGCAGACCCAGTTCCTCGCCTGCGTGCGCCAGACCGAGTCCGGCGACGACTACACGGCCGTGAACCCGTCGGGGGCCGGCGGGGCCTACCAGATCATGCCCAGCACCTGGAACAACACGGCCCAGCACATCGGGCGGACCGACCTGGTCGGCACCGCCCCGCAGTACGCCACACCGAGCGACCAGGACCTCGTGGCCGCCGGCCTGCTCGAGTGGCAGGGCCCGGGCGAGTGGCCCGACGGCTGCGGCTGAGCGGCCCGTCCCGGTGCCCTGGTGACCCTCACGCCGTCGCAGGTGCGCGACCTGCTCGACCGCCACGGCCTCACGCCCAGCCGGGCCCTGGGCCAGAACTTCGTGGCCGATCCCAACACCGTCCGGCGCATCGCCCGGCTGGCCGGCGTCGGTCCGGGCGATCCGGTCGTGGAGATCGGTGCCGGCCTGGGGTCCCTCACCCTGGCCCTGGCCGACACCGGCGCCGAGGTCACCGCCATCGAGGCCGACCGCCACCTGCTCCCCGTCCTCGACGAGGTGCTGGCCGGCACCGACGTGCGGCTGGTCCCCGGCGATGCCCGCACCCTCGACTGGGACGACCTGCTCGCCGGCCACCCCCGCTGGTCCCTGGTCGCCAACCTGCCCTACAACGTGGCCACCCCGCTGGTGCTCGACCTGCTCGACGACGTGCCCGCCATCGACCGTCTGCTGGTCATGGTCCAGCGCGAGGCCGGCGAGCGCCTGGCGGCGGGCGCGGGCGATCCCGCCTACGGGATCCCGTCGGTGAAGGTGGCGTACCACGCCACCGCCGAGCTGGTGGGCGACGTGCCGGCCACCGTCTTCGTGCCCCGGCCCCGGGTGGCCTCGGTCCTGGTGCGCCTGCGTCGCCGCCCGGCTCCGGCGGTCTCCGCCGACCCCGACGTGCTGTTCGGGCTGGTGCGCACCGCCTTCGGCCAGCGCCGCAAGATGCTGCGGCGGTCCTTGGCGGGCACGGTCACCGTCGACGAGTTCGAGGCCGCCGGCATCGACCCCGCCGACCGCCCCGAGCGCCTCGGCGTCGCCGACTGGGGCCGCCTCGCCGACGTCGTCACCGCTCGCGGGTCGTCCTGACGCCCCGGCACCGGTCCCCGGCCGCCGGCGGCCCCCTCCGGTAGGGTCCCGGCCCGTGCCGACGCTGGTCGCCCCCGCCAAGCTCACCCTGTCGCTGCGGGTCACCGGTGTGCGCGACGACGGCTACCACCTGATCGACGCCGAGATGGTCACGCTCGACCTGCACGACACGGTCCACCTCGAGGAGGGGGCCGAGGGCTTCGAGGTCGTGGGCGCGGGTGGGGCGGCCCTGGCGGTCGAGGACCCCGAGGACAACCTCGTGGTCCGAGCCCTCCGGCTGGCCGGCCGCCGGGCCCGGGTGCGGCTGGAGAAGCGGATCCCGCCCGGGGCGGGGCTCGGTGGGGGGTCGGCCGACGCCGCCGCCGTGCTGCGCTGGGCGGGCGTGGACGACCTCGGGGCGGCCGCCGGCCTGGGGGCGGACGTGCCGTTCTGCGTCGTGGGCGGCCGGGCGAGGGTGCGCGGGATCGGCGAGCTGGTCGACCCGCTGCCGTTCGTCGCCCGGACGCTGACGCTGTGGACCCCGCCGTTCGGCTGCTCGACCCCCGCCGTCTACCGGGCGTGGGACGAGCTGGGCGGCCCGGCCGCCGACGGTCCCAACGACCTCGAACCAGCGGCCCTGGCCGTCGAGCCCCGGCTGGGGGGGTACCGCGACCGCCTCGCCGAACTGAGCGGCACCACCCCGGTGCTGGCGGGCAGCGGGTCGACGTGGTTCGTCGAGGGTGCCTTCCCCGGCGAGGGGCGGGTCGTGGCGCGGACCGTGCCCGCCGGGCTGCCCGCGGCCGGGTAGCACGCGTCGTCCCGGCGGGGCCGGGATCGGGGAGGCGGAGCGGAGAGGAGGCGGCGGCCGGCTACTTGCCGGCGGCTCGGCGCTGGAAGCGCGTGCGCTTGAGCATCTTCTTGTGCTTCTTCTTGCGCATGCGCTTGCGGCGCTTCTTGATCAGCGATCCCATGGCGTCGGGCAACCTACCCGCGGGGGTGCGCAGGATGCGAAACGAGCGCTGCGGTGGGCGGTCGCTGGGCTCGGGGGCAGGGATTCGAACCCCGAAGTCGAGGACCAAAACCTCGCATGTTGCCGGTTACATCACCCCCGACTGCCCGGCCGAACCTAGTGCCGGCGGGCCGACGGCGGCGAGCGGTTGCCGGCGGCCGGGCCCCGGTGCCCCGACCGTCACCCCGGCCGTCGTCCCGGCGGTGTCCCGGCGGTGTCCCGGGTCGGGGACCTACTAGAAAGGACGCCATGAGCGATCGACCCCTGTCGGCCATCGTGCTCGCCGCCGGCGAGGGCACCCGCATGCGGTCCACCCGCCCCAAGCCCCTGCACCTGCTCTGCGGGCGGGCGATGCTGCTCTACGTCCTCGACGCGCTGGGCAGCTGCGCCACCAAGCGGGTGGTGGTGGTCGTCGGCCACGGTGCCGAGCGGGTCACCAAGAAGCTCCAGGAGCACGGCCCCGACGAGGTCCTCCTCGACTTCGTCGAGCAGCACGTCCAGCGCGGCACCGGCGACGCCGCCAGCGTCGGGCTCACCGCCTTCCCCGACGACGAGCTCGACGAGGCCGAGGGCGACGTGCTGGTCCTGCCGGGCGACACCCCGCTGCTGCGGCCGGCCACCATCGCCGCCCTGGTCGCGGCCCACCGCGACGCCGACGCCGCCTGCACGGTGCTCACCGCCCGGGTGCCCGACCCCACCGGCTACGGCCGGGTGGTGCGGGGCAAGGACGGCCGCGTCAGCCGGATCGTCGAGCAGAGCGACGCCGACGCCGACGAGCGCGAGATCGACGAGATCAACACCTCGATCTACTGCTTCCGCCAGAGCGTCCTGGCCCCGGCCCTGCGCCGGCTGAGCCCCGAGAACGCCCAGGGCGAGTACTACCTGACCGACGTCGTCGAGGTGCTCCACGACGCCGGCTACCAGGTCACGTCCATGGTGGTCGACGACTTCCGCGAGACCCAGGGCGTCAACGACCGGGTGCAGCTGGCGGCCGCCGAGGCCGAGCTGCGCCGTCGCACCAACGAGGGCTGGCTGCGCCTCGGCGTCACCATGGTCGATCCCGAGCGCACCTACATCGACGCCACCGTCACCCTCGCCCCCGACGTCACCCTGTTCCCGGGCACCATCCTGCAGGGCCAGTGCGTCGTCGGCGCCGGCTGCGAGCTGGGTCCCAACACCCGCCTGGTCGACTGCGTGGTGGGGGAGGGCTCGGTGGTCGAGGCCTCGTCGGGCCGCGACGCCGAGGTCGGCGCCGGTGCCCACGTGGGTCCCTACGCCGTGCTCGAGCCCGGTTCGGCGGTGCCGGACGGCGCCCGCACCGGGTCGTTCTACACTGCGGTCGCCGCCGACGACGCCTCCTAGGCCGGGCCGGGGGCGAGCACACCGAGCACACCGTCGACGGGGACCGAGGGGCCGTTCATGGAGCTGGTCAGCAAGAAGCGCCTGCACCTGGTGTCGGGCCGGGCCAACGCCGCCCTGGCGGCCGAGATCGCCGCCGAGCTGGGCGTGCCGCTCGGCGACGCCAACCTGGCCGAGTTCGCCAACGGCGAGCTGCACTGCCGGTTCGGCGAGTCGGTGCGCGGCACCGACGTGTTCATCGTGCAGACCCACACCTCCACCGACGGGCTCACCCTGAACGACGCCCTGATGGAGCAGCTGATCATGGTCGACGCCGCCCAGCGCGCCTCGGCCAAGCGCATCACGGTCGTCTGCCCCTACTACGGCTACTCCCGCCAGGACCGCAAGGCCGAGGGTCGTGAGCCGATCACCGCCAAGCTCATCGCCAACATGTTCAAGACCGCCGGCGCCACCCGGATCATCAGCGTCGACCTGCACTCCGGCCAGATCCAGGGCTTCTTCGACGGCCCGGTCGACCACCTCACCGCCATGCCCGTGCTGTGCGACTACATGCGGGGCCTCGGCGAGGACCTCGTCATCGTGTCGCCCGACGCCGGCCGGGTGAAGGTGGCCGAGCGCTACGCCAACCAGCTCCACGCCGACCTCGCCATCGTGCACAAGCGGCGGGTCAAGGGGCAGAAGAACGAGGTCGAGGCCCGCGACGTGGTGGGCGAGGTCGACGGCCGCACCTGCGTGCTGATCGACGACATGATCGACACCGGCGGCACCATCGTCGCCGCCGCCGACCAGCTCATCGACCACGGCGCCTCGGCCGTCTACGCCGCCTGCACCCACGGCGTGTTCTCCGGGCCGGCCATCGATCGCCTGAAGAACTCGGCCATCTCCAAGGTGGTCACCACCAACACCCTGCCGCTGCCGCCGGAGAAGCAGATCGACAAGATCGAGGTGCTGTCGGTGGCGGGCATCATCGCCGACGCCATCGACGCCGTCTTCGAGGACACCTCCGTCTCGGAGATCTTCGGCGGGGCCAACCAGAGCTGATCGGGTCTTCCCGAGACGCCGCCCGAGCCCCCACCTGCGCCACCGAGCCCCCACCGAGCCTCCCCGCCGAGCCGACCGAACGACCGATGGCACCCAGGAGCGAACCGGCGGGCGTGCAGCTCGAGTGGCCGCTGGTCGGTCGCGGCGGCGAGCTCGAGCAGGTGTCGCGGGCCCTGGCCCGCGACGACCTGTCCGGGGTGGTCCTCTACGGGCCCGGCGGGGTGGGCAAGACGCGGCTGGCGTCGGAGTGCCTGGCCCTGGGCGACCAGGCCGGCTTCGCCACCGCCCGGGCGGTGGCCACCCGCGCCTCCCGCTCGATCACCCTGGGTGCCCTGGCGCCCCTCCTGCCCGACTTCGGCGACCGCACCTTCAACCTGCTCGGCGCGGCGCGGGAGGCGCTGGCCGCCCGGGCCGGCGATCGACCGCTGCTGCTGTTCGTCGACGACGGCCACCTGCTCGACGAGGTCTCGGCGTCGCTGCTGCTGCAGATCGCCGCCGAGCGGCAGGTGTTCGTGCTGGTGACGGTCCGCTCGGGCGAGGAGGTGAGCGACGCCATCACCGCGCTCTGGAAGGACGGGCACGCCGAGCGGGTCGACGTCGCCCCGCTCACCGAGCGCCAGACCGACGACCTGGTCCGCGAGGTGCTCGACGGCCCGGTCGACCCGCTGGCCGTCGGCGAGCTCAGCCGCATCGCCGCCGGCAACCCGCTGGCCCTGCGCGAGCTGCTGCTGGCCACCGACCAGGCCGGCGTGCTCGCCAACGAGAGCGGCATGTGGCGCCTCACCGGGCCGGTCCTGCTGTCGCCCCGCCTCGTCGACCTCGTCGAGGAGCGCCTCGGCACGCTGTCGGCCCCCGAGTACGAGGTCCTCGAGTACGTGGCCCTGGGCGAGCCGCTCGGCCTCGGCCTGCTCGAGGGGCTGGCCAGCACCGGGGCGGTCGAGTCGCTCGAGCGCAAGGGCCTCATCGAGGTGCGCGAGGACGAGCGCCGCCTCGAGGTGTGGCTGGGCCACCCGCTGCACGGCGAGATCGTCCGGGCCGGCCTCGGCGCGGTGCGCACCCGCACGGTGCTGCGCTCGCTCGCCGACGCGGTGGAGGCCACCGGCATGCGCCGCCGTGGCGACCTCCTGCGCGTGGCCACGTGGCGGCTCGAGTCGGGCAGCAAGGCCGGCGTCGACATGCTGCTGATGGCCGCCCGCCAGGCCTTCCTGGTGATGGACCACGAGCTGTCCCGGCGCCTGGCGGCCGCCGCCTGGGACGTCGAGCCGAGCGTCGAGGCCGGCCACCTGCTCGGCCACGTGCTGTGCGACCTGGGGCGCTTCGCCGAGGCCGACATCGTCCTCGACACGACGACCGGCCTGGTCGTCGACGACGAGGACCGGGTGCTGGTCACCATGACGCGCACCGAGAACCTCTTCCGCATGGGCCGCATCGACGAGGCGATCACCGTCAACGAGGCCGAGGAGGTCCTGGTGGGCGATCCCGTGTGGCGAGCCGAGCTGGCCGGCCACCGCGCCACGCTCGTGATGCTCTCGGGCCGTGCCGGCGATGCGCTGGCCATCGTGCAGCCCCACCTGGACGGCGACGACGTCCGCCCGATGATCCAGGCCGCCATCGCCGGCGGCACCTCGCTCACGTTCGACCTGCGCCCCGACACCGCCGTCGCCGCCCACGAGCGGGCCTACGCCGCCCACCTCGAGATCTGGGAGCACCAGCTCCTGCAGTCCGAGCCGGGCATCCACGCCATCGGCATCATCCAGGGGCTCATCAACAGCGGCCGCCTCGAGGAGGCCCAGGCCCTGCTCGACCTGGCGTGGCAGGCGGCCACCGAGTCGCGCACCATCGGGGCCCTCGGCTGGTTCTCGCTGCAGTACGGCAACCTCACCGTGGTCACCGGCGACATGCAGGCCGCGCTCGGCTGGTACCGCTCCGCGGCCGAGCACTTCTCCGCCAACGACGTCCACTCGCGGGTGCGCTGGGCCCGCGCCGGGGCGGTGCTGGCGGCGGCGTCCCTGGGTCGGCCCGAGGTGGCCGCCGAGGAGGTCGCCGCCCTCGACACCGGCCCCTCGCGGCCCGGCTTCCTCGAGGGGCTGGTGTCCGACGCCCGGGCGTGGGCGCTCGCCGCCCAGGGCGAGCTGGGTGAGGCCCGTCGGCTGCTCGACGCCGCGGCCGACCAGGCCACGGCCACCGGCGAGCGCACCTGCGCCTCGGTCGTGCTCCACAGCCTGGCCCGGCTCGGCGCCCCCGCCGATGCCTGCCCCCGCCTCGAGGCGATCGCCGGCGAGGCCGAGGGTCGCCTCATCCCGGCCCGTGCCGCCCACGTGCGGGCCCTGGTGGCCGACGACGGCGACGCCCTCCTGGCGGCGGCGGACGCCTTCGAGGAGATGGGGGCGATGCTCTACGCCGCCGAGGCGGCCGCCGACGCCGCCCGGGCGCTGCGGCGGGTCGATCGCAGCCGTGAGTCCTCCGCCGCCGCCCAGCGGTCGCGACAGCTGGCGGCGGCCTGCCCCGGGGTGGTCACCCCGGCGCTGGCGCTGGTCGAGACGGCCTCACCGCTCACCCGGCGCGAGCGCGAGGTGGCGCTGCTGGCCGCCCAGGGCATGCCGAGCAAGGCCATCGCCGAGAAGCTGTTCCTCTCGGTGCGCACCGTCGACAACCACCTGCAGCGGGCCTACGAGAAGCTGGGCGTGTCGGGCCGCGACGCGCTGGCCGGGATGGTCGACCAGCTCTCGAGCTGACGGGCCGCCGCGACCCGGGTCGGCCCGGGCCTCGACCGGGTCGCGACCGGTGGCAAGCGGTGTCAGGCGTGGCGCTTGTGGGCCCAGAGGCCCACCGACACGGTGCCGCCGAGGAACAGGCCGGCCCAGACGCCGGTCCACAGCGCGATCACCCCGATGCTCGCCGAGTTCCACGGTCCCCCCATCGACTGGTTGATGGCGTAGACGATGCCGTAGATCAGGGCGATGAACACCACGATGCCGATGACCGAGCCGCGGATCATCGCCTTGGCGAAGCCCCAGTCCTCGGTCTCGTCGATCGGGCCCGTGTCGGCGTGGGCGTCGGTGGCGGTGGTGGTCGGGCTGGACATGGCCGTGCTCCTCGGGCCGCTCGCACGGGACTCCGGGCCAGCCTCTGCGATCCGCACCGCCCCCCGGAAGGGTCCTAGGTCACAGGCTGGCGGCACCCGGCTGGGGGATCTCACCCGGCGCCCGCCGCCGGGCGTCGATTCCCGTTCGGCGGCCGGGGCCGGTAGCATGTCGGGCCGTTGTTCGCTCGCGCACGGGCCGGGGACCACCCCCGCTCCGGGCCGGGCCCAGGGACAGGAACCGACCACCATGACTGCATCGCTCACCGTCGAGACCGGCCGCGAGACCGGCACCCGAGCCGCCAAGCGGCTGCGGGCCACCGGGAAGATCCCCGCGGTGGTGTACGGGCTCGGCACCGAGGCCGTGCCGGTCGCGGTCGACTGGCCCGAGCTGCGCCGGGCGCTGTCCACCGACGCCGGCCTGAACGCCCTGATCGACCTCACCGTCGAGGGCACCACGCGGCTGTCGATCGTCAAGGAGCTCCAGCGCCACCCCGTGCGCCGCACCGTCACCCACGTCGACTTCCAGCTCATCGACCCCGACGCCCCCCTCACCGTCGAGGTGCCCATCGTGCTCGTCGGCGAGTCGCCCAAGCTCGAGGCGCTGCGCGGCATGGTCGACCAGCTCAAGCACACGCTCACCGTCGAGGCCCGCCCGGGCACCATCCCGAACCAGCTCGAGGCCGACGTCTCCGAGCTCGAGCTCGGCACCACGGTCCAGGTCCGCGACATCGTCCTGCCCGACGGCGTGACCACGCCCACCGACCTCGACGACGTCGTCGCCCAGGGCAGCGCCACCCGCTCGACCCTGCTGCTGCAGAACCCCGAGCTGGCCACCGAGGAGGAGGGCGGCACCGCCGACGTCGAGGGCGGCGGCGATGGCGGGTCGGACGACGCGGGCGAGTAGCCCCGGTCCCGCCGGTCGGGCCGGGACCCCGCCATGGCACGCACCGGCCGCCCCGAGCGGCGAGGCACGCCGGCCGACCTGCTGGTGGTCGGCCTCGGCAACCCCGGCGCCGAGTACGCCCACACGCGCCACAACGTCGGCTTCGACGTCGTCGACCTGTTGGCCGAGCGCCACGGCGGCTCGTTGCGCAAGGGCAAGGAGCGGGCCCTGGTCGACGAGGTGCGCATCGACGGGCGGCGGGTGGCGCTGGCCGAGCCCCAGACCTACATGAACCTGTCCGGGGAGTCGGTCGCCCCGCTGGTTCGCCGCTTCGGCATCGACGACGTCCGCGCCCTCGTCGTGGTCCACGACGAGCTCGACCTGCCCACCGGTCGCCTGCGGGTGAAGGTCGGCGGTGGCCTGGCCGGCCACAACGGCCTGCGGTCCATCAAGGCCCACCTCCACGACGACGGCTTCGTGCGCATCCGCATCGGGGTGGGCAAGCCGCCCGCCAAGGACGCCGGCGCCGACCACGTCCTGCGCAAGGTCGGCAAGGCCGAGCGCTCGATGTTGGCCGAGGTGGTGGCCATCGCCGCCGACGCCGTCGAGCGGATCGCCGCCGAGGGGCCCGAGGCGGCCATGAACGCCTTCAACGGCACCGACCTGGGCGCGACCGGGTCGTGAGGGAGGCGGTCGGGGCGTCGCGGGCGTGGCGGCGTCGCCTGCCGGTGGTGGCGGCGGTCGCCGTCGCCGGGACCGTCGTCGCCGTCACCGGCCGGACCCGGGCCCGGGTGGCCACCGCCACCGCCGAGGCCGAGCGGCTGCGGGCCGCGCTGCGCCGCCGCGACGAGACCGTCGTCGACCTGCACCGCCACGACCTGCAGCGCAGCGCCCTGCTGCGGTCGGTCACCCACGACCTGCGCACCCCGCTGGCCGCCATCCGCGCCATCGCCGTCGACCTGCGCGACGGCGTCCCGTTCGACTCCGCCACCCGCACCGAGCTGGTGCAGGTCGTCTGCGACGAGGTCGATCGCCTCGATCTGCTGGTGCAGAACCTGCTGGCCATGAGCCGCATCGACGCCGACGCCTTCACGCCCCGACGCCAGGCCGTCGACCTCGACGAGCTGGTGCACGACCGCCTGCGGGCACTGGCGCCGCTGCTGCGCGACCACGACCTGGTCGTCGACGTCCCCGACGACCTGGCCCTCGTCGACGCCGATCACGGCCAGATCGAGCAGCTGGTGGTGAACCTGGTGGCCAACGCCGCCCGCCACGCGCCCGCCGGCAGCGCGCTCGAGGTCCACGGCCACGACGTCGAGGTGGACGGTCGTCCCCACGTGCGCATCGAGGTGGTCGACCACGGTCCCGGCGTCGACCCGGCCGTGCGCGCCGACGTGTTCACCGCCTTCGTGCGGGGCGCCGGCAGTCGCTCCACCGGCCTGGGGCTGGCGATCTGCGCCGAGGTGGTCGAGCGCCACGGGGGCCGGATGGGCCTCGACGACACGCCCGGCGGCGGGGCCACCGCCTGGTTCGCCCTCCCGGCCCTGCCCCCGGTCGACGAGGCTGCCGCCGAGCGGGCCGGAGGGCCGTCGTGAGCGCGACCGGGCAGCCGCCTGCCCGCGTCGGCCGTCCGCCGGCGCCCCGCCCCGAGCCACCGGCCGGACCGCCCCCGCGCATCCTCGTGGTCGACGAGGAGCCGGCCATCACCCGGGCGGTGCGGGCCGGCCTCGACGTGCGGGGCTACGCGGTCGAGGTGGCCGCCTCGGCCGCCGAGGCCCTCGACCGCATCGCCACCCGACCCCCCGACGTGGTGCTGCTCGACCTCGGCCTGCCCGACGGCGACGGCCTCGACGTGGTGCGCCGGGTCCGCGAGTGGACCGACCTGCCGGTGATCGTGCTGTCGGGCGACGCCCACGACGGGCGCAAGGTGCTCGCCCTCGACGCCGGCGCCGACGACTACGTCACCAAGCCCTTCTCGATGCCCGAGCTGCTGGCCCGGGTGCGGGTGGCGCTGCGCCACCGGGCCCGGACCAAGGCCGTCCCCGACGACGCCGTCCTCGTCGTGGGCGACATCTGCATCGACGTGGCCCACCACACCTGCCGGGTGGGCGACCGAGACGTCGACCTCACGCCCAAGGAGTTCGCCTTCCTCGCGCTGCTGGCCCGCTGGCCGGGTCGGGTCCTCACCCACCGGATGATCCTGCAGGAGGTGTGGGGCCCGGCCTACGGCGGCGAGACGCAGTACCTGCGCACCTACGCCACGAACCTGCGCCGCAAGCTGGGCGACACCAAGGAGCGGCGGCGCCTCGTCTCCGAACCGGGCGTGGGCTACCGCCTCGTCGACCTGACCGACGACGCCACCGTCGACCCGGCCGGCGCGCCGGTAGCCTGACCGGGCTCGCCATGGCCTCGAACCTCGCCGCGCTCGCCCCCCTGCTCCGGGACGAACCCGGGCTCCTCAGCGCGCTCGGGCGCACCTCCGCCCTGCTGGCGGTGCCCGAGCCGGCCCGGGCCATCGCCATCGCCGGGCTCGCGCACCTGTCCGGCCGCCGCCCGATCGTCGTGGCCGTGCCCACCACCGGCGACGCCGAGAAGCTGGCCCACGACCTGGCCGCCTACCTGGGCGACGACCAGGTCGAGGCGTTCGGGGCCTGGGAGACGCTGCCGTTCGAGCGGATGAGCCCCACCGTGGCCACCATGGGCCGTCGCCTCCGCACCCTCTGGCGGCTCCGGGCCGGCGCTGGTGCGACGGAGGGCGCGGACCCCGATCGCCTGCCGGCGGTGGTCGTGGCGCCGGTGCGGGCCCTGCTGCAGCGCCTCGGCCCCCACGTCGAGGAGGTCGAGCCGGTCGTGGTCCGCCCCGGCGACCAGCTCGACCCGGTCGAGCTCGTCGAGCGGCTGGTCGGGCTCGGGTACCGGCGCGAGTACCAGGTCGAGCACCGGGGCGAGGTGGCGGTCCGGGGTTCCATCGTCGACGTCTTCCCCTCCACCGACGACGTGCCGGTGCGCATCGACCTGTGGGGCGACGAGGTCGACCGGCTCACCGAGTTCTCGGTCAGCGACCAGCGGGCCACCGATCCGGTGGCCTCCGTCGAGATCTTCCCGTGCCGCGAGCTGCTGCCCACGCCCGAGGTCCGGGCCCGCGCCGAGGCCCTCGTGGCGACCGAGCCCTGGGGGCGCGAGCAGTGGGAGCGCCTCGCCGAGGGCCTCACCTTCGACGGCATGGAGTCGTGGCTGCCGTGGCTGGCCGACGACGAGCGGGTCCTGTTCGACCTGCTCGGCCCGTCGGCCCAGATCCTGCTCGTCGAGCCCCGGCGCCTGCGCGACCGGGCGGCCGACATCCTCGCCGAGGAGGCCGACCTCGAAGCGACGCTGTCGCGCACGTGGGGGGCCGACGATCGCGAGTTCCCCTCGCTGCACCTGCCGTTCGACCGGTTGCTGGCGAGCACCGAGGCGCCGGCGTGGACCGTGTCGACCGCGCCCGAGTCACCCGACGTGGCCACCGTCGCCGCCGCCGGCTGGGCGCCGGTGCACGGCGACGGCGAGCACCTCGTCCGCCAGCTGCGCGACCTGCTGGCCGACGGGTACCGCGTGGTGGTGGGGGCCGACGGTGCCGGGTCGGCGGGCCGGCTGGCGAGCCTGCTCGGCGACCACGGCCTGGTGGCCGGCGTCGACCTCGAGGGCACCGCCGACCTCACCGCCCCCGGCCTGGTGGTCACCGTGGCGCCGCTCGAGCGGGGGTTCGTGCTGCCGTCGGTGCAGCTCGCGGTCCTGGCCGAGGCCGACGTCACCGGTCGCCGCCGGGCCCACCGCCGGGCTCGGCCCCGCCGCTCGGCGGGTGAGGCCGGCGTCTTCGACGACCTCAAGGTGGGCGACCACGTCGTGCACCACCAGCACGGCGTGGCCCGCTACGGCGGCATGGTCAAGCGGGCCATCAACGGCGTCGAGCGCGACTACCTGCTGCTCGAGTACCGCGGCGACGACAAGCTCTACGTCCCGTCCGACCAGATCGACGCCGTGCGCCACTACACCGGTGGCGACTCGCCGAGCCTGTCCAAGCTGGGCGGCAGCGACTGGTCCAAGACCAAGGCCAAGGTCCGGTCGGCGGTGGCCGAGATCGCCCAGGAGCTGGTGGTGCTCTACCAGACCCGGGTCAACACGCCCGGCCACGCCTACGCCGCCGACACCCCCTGGCAGCACGAGCTCGAGTCGGCCTTCCCGTACGAGGAGACGCCCGACCAGCTCAAGGCCATCGACGACGTCAAGGCCGACATGGAGGCCGACGTCCCCATGGACCGGCTGGTGTGCGGCGACGTCGGCTTCGGCAAGACCGAGGTGGCCATCCGGGCCGCCTTCAAGGCGGTGCAGGACGGCCGGCAGGTGGCCGTGCTGGTGCCCACCACGCTGCTCGCGCAGCAGCACTTCCAGACCTTCTCCGACCGCTTCGCCGGCTACCCCGTCCGCGTGGAGGTCCTCAGCCGGTTCCTCACCACGGCCCAGGCCAACGCCGTGGTCGAGGGGGTGCGCGACGGCGAGGTCGACGTGGTGATCGGCACCCACCGCCTGCTCAGCGAGGACGTCACCTACAAGGACCTCGGGCTGCTGGTGGTCGACGAGGAGCAGCGCTTCGGGGTGTCGCACAAGGAGAAGATCAAGCAGCTGCAGGTGGGCGTCGACGTGTTGACGCTGACGGCCACGCCCATCCCGCGCACGCTCGAGATGAGCCTCACCGGCATCCGCGACCTCACCATCCTCACCACGCCTCCCGCCGAGCGGCAGCCGATCCTCACCTACGTCGACGAGTACGACGAGCGGGCGGTCGCCGAGGCCATCCGCCGCGAGCTGCTGCGCGAGGGCCAGGTGTTCTTCGTCCACAACCGCGTGCGCGACATCGACAAGGTGGCGTCGGAGATCCGCGACCTCGTGCCCGAGGCGCGGGTGGCGGTGGCCCACGGCCAGATGGACGAGGGCACGCTCGAGCAGGTCGTCTACGACTTCTGGGAGGGCGCCTACGACGTGCTGGTGTGCACCACCATCATCGAGTCGGGCATCGACATGCCCACCGTGAACACCCTGGTGGTCGACCGGGCCGACCTCCTCGGCCTGGGCCAGCTCCACCAGCTGCGCGGCCGCGTCGGCCGCGCCGGCCAGCGGGCCTACGCCTACCTCTTCTCGCCGCGCGACCGGGCCCTCACCGAGGAGGCCTACGAGCGGCTCAAGACCATCGGCGAGACCACCGAGCTGGGCTCGGGCTTCAAGATCGCCATGCGCGACCTCGAGATCCGCGGTGCCGGCAACCTGCTCGGCACCGGCCAGTCGGGTCACATCGCGGCCGTCGGGTACGACCTGTACTGCCAGATGGTCACCGAGGCGGTGGCCGAGCTGAAGGGCGAGGAGGTCCGCGAGCCGGCCGAGATCAAGCTCGAGCTCCCGCTCGACGCCAACCTCCCCAAGACCTACGTGGGCAAGGAGGAGCTGCGCCTCGAGGCCTACCGCCGGCTCGCCGCGGTCACCGACCAAGCCGAGGTCGACGACATCCGGGCCGAGTGGGAGGACCGCTACGGGCCCGTCCCCACCGCGGCGGAGGCCCTGCTCGAGGTGGCTCGCCTGCGGGCCGAGTGCGTGCGCACCGGCGTCCGCGAGGTCGCGGTCACCACCGGCTCGGGTGGGGCGGGGGGCTTCGGCGGGCCGAAGCTGGTGGCCCGCATCGCCCCGATCCGGCTCAAGACCTCCAAGCAGCTGCGGCTCCAGCGGCTGTTCAAGGGGGCCGTCTACAAGGACGAGGTCGGCCAGCTCCAGCTGCCGATCCGCCGCGCCGACGAGGCCGTGGCCACCGTCCGGTCGGCCCTCCACGAGCTGGTGCCGCCGCCCGACGAGGAGGCCCCGGCGGCCTCGTGAACCGGGCCGACCGGAGCGCTCGGCGGCGCCACCCGGGCGCCCGGCGGCCGTCCGGTCGGCGTGTGGTCGCCGGGTGGTCCGGGGCCGCCCCTTGACTGGTCCGGCCCCGGCCCGATCCGTAGGCTGGCGGTCCTTGTGACTCGACTCGCCCGCTCCCTTATCCTCGCCCTGGTGGCCGCGCTCGTCGTGGCCGCCACCGGGGCCTGCTCGGTGACCAACCCGACGGCGCTCACGGTCGGCTCGTGGACGCTGTCCCAGTCCGACTTCCTGGCCACCCTGGAGAAGGTCTCGGCCAAGCCGGCGGTGGCCAAGAACTTCGACCAGACCTTCACCGGCGCCGGCACCGGCGCCTCCAGCTCGGGCACCACGCCGGTGGCGTACCCGACGTCGCTGACCGCCGCCATGCTGAGCGCCTTCGTCCAGTACCGCATCTGGACCGATGAGGCCGCCCGGCAGGGCATCACCATCACCGACCAGCAGCGCGAGGCCATGAAGGCCTCGATCACCAGCCAGCTCTCGGGCGCCTCGTCGTCGGGTGCGGCCGCCGCCACGCCCTCGTCGGCCACCGCCGAGGACCTCGGACCGCTGCTGCCGGTGGTGATCGACGGCCTCATCGCCGAGAACGCCATCGCCGACCGCCTGCTCGACCCCAACGAGGTGGCCACCCAGGCCCGCCAGCTGTTCGACGCCAACAAGGACCAGCTCACCAAGTCGTGCGCCAGCGTCATCTACATCGTCCCGCCCAGCGCCCTGACCAGCCAGCAGGCGCCGCCGGCGGCCGAGATCGACGCCCAGAAGGCGCGGGCCGACCAGGTGCGGGCCCGCCTCGACGGTGGCGCCGACTTCGCGACCGTGGCCAAGAGCGACAGCGACGAGCCCCAGTCCAAGGCCCAGGGCGGCGAGGTGGGCTGCCTCGGCCAGAGCGACGTGCAGAACCTGCCCCAGGACCAGGCCGACGCGCTGTTCACCGCCCCGGTCGGGACCATCACCGGTCCGCTGCGCACGGAGGCCGGCTGGCTGATCGTCAAGGTCACCGACCGGCAGATCCCCACCTACGACCAGTACAAGGACCGGGTCGAGGCACAGGTGAAGCAGCAGCTGGGCCAGACCGTCCGGGCGGGCGCCTTCCAGAAGGCCGCCACCGGCGTCGCCGTCACCGTCAACCCGCTGTACGGCACCTGGGACGCCGCCTCGCTGCAGGTCGCGCCCCCCGCCGGTGCCCAGGCCCCGCCCACCACCGCCCCCGCCGGCGGGCTCGGCAGCGGCGGGTTCTCGCTGCGCACCGGCCCCGACGGCCAGCCGCAGGTGGTCGGCCCCGACGGCCAGCCGGTCGACGTCAGCGCCCTCGGCGGCGGGTCGTCCTCGCCGGGCGCGTCGTCCTCGGGCGCCGCCTCCGCGTCCGGCCGTTCGTCCGGGGCCGCGTCGACGGGGGCGTCGTCCTCGTCGGGGGCGTCGTCCTCGGGTGCCTCGCCTGCGTCGAGCACACCCGCGTCGAGCACGCCGTCCACGAGCGCAGCCACCACCGCGGGCACGGCCGCCCGCCCGTGAGCCGGCCGACGCCGACCCGTCGTCGGCGCGCCCTCGCCGCGGTCGCCGCCGTCGGCCTGACCGCGGCGGTGATCGCCGGCGGCTGCTCGTCGACGAGCAGCAGCGGGTCGAGCGTGAAGTCGACGCCGATGCCCACCGCCGGCACCACGCCGCCTCCGGCCGCGGGCGCCGTGCTGCAGGTCAACAGCTGGTCGCTGCCCGAGGCGACCTTCACCGACTACGTGCAGCAGGTGAAGGCCAACAAGCTGTACCTGGGGTCGTGGCAGGCGGCGAACGGGGCCTCGCCGCTCAAGGCGGGGTCCGACGAGCTCACCGCCGACTTCATCGCCTCGTTCCTCAACGAGCAGCTGAGCTTCCAGGTGGCCACCCAGCAGCTGGCGGCGCGGGGCGGCTCCGTCACCGACGCCGATCGGGCCGACGCCGTGCGGCGCATCGGCGAGCAGGTGGCTGCCGGGGCCGGCGCCGCGTCGGGGTCGTCGGACGCCCCCACGCCCGAGGAGGCCCAGCGCCTCGGCGAGCAGCTGCTCGGCGGGTTCGGCACCTACGGCCCGGTGCTGCGCGACGGCGTCGCCACCATCATCGCCCTGCGCAACAGCCTGGGCGGGGCCGACCGCGACGCCGCCCTCGAGAAGATGTACGAGGACAACAAGGCCGGCCTCACCGAGGCGTGCGTGTCCCACGTGCTGGTGGCGTCGAGCGCCGCCGACGGCGGGGCCGGCGCGGCCGGTGCCACGGGCACGACGCTGGCGGCCCGCTCGGCTGACGCCGCCAAGGCTCGCGCCGCCGAGGCCAAGGCGCGCCTCGATGCCGGCGCTGACTTCGCCGCCATCGCCGCCGAGTACTCCGACGATCCCGGCACCAAGGACAAGGGCGGCGACCTGGGCTGCACGTCCATCGGCCAGTACCAGCAGGCCTTCGCCGACGCGGTGCGCACCGCGCCCATCGGCCAGGTCATCGGTCCGGTCACCACGCCGTTCGGCGAGCACGTGATCATCGTGCGCTCCCGCCGCGATCCCACCTTCGACGAGGTCCGCGAGCGCCTGGCCAAGGCCTACGACCAGGGGGGCAGCGACGCCCTGGTGAAGGGCCTCGAGGAGGGGCTGCGCAGCGCCGAGGTCCGCATCGACCCGCGCTTCGGGTTGTGGGACGCCTCGCAGGCGACGATCGTGCCGCCCTCGGCCGGCGGTGGCGGCCAGCCGAAGTTCGAGCTGTCGCCCGCCCCCGACGGCTCGGTCCCCGGTGGCTCGGCCGGGACGGCGCCGAGCAGCACCACCAGCACCCGCTGAGCGGCGACCGGGGTGGGGCCCGGATGGCCGGATGCCCCGGATCCGACCGAGCCTCGGCGGCACCGGAGGGCCTCACGGTCTGCAACGATGCGGGGATGGCGACGGTCGTGGTGGTCGGGCTCGGTCCCGCAGGCGAGGACCTCGTCACCGCGTCGGCCCTCGACGCCATCGGCCGGATCGCCACCCGCTTCGTGCGGACCCGTCGCCACCCGGCCGCGCCGGTGGTCGGTCCCGACGCCACCGCCTTCGACGACGTGTACGAGGCCGCCGCCACGCTCGACGAGGTGTACGGCCGCATCGCCGACGCCGTGGCCGAGGCGGCGCTGGCCGAGGACGAGGTGCTCTACGCCGTGCCCGGGTCGCCGGTGGTCGCCGAGCGCACCGTCGAGCTGCTGCGCGACGACCCGCGGGTCGACGTGGCGCTCGTGCCGGCGCTGTCGTTCCTCGACCTGGCCTGGGTGCGCCTCGGCATCGATCCCGTGGCCGAGGGGGTCCGGGTGGTCGACGGCCAGCGCTTCGGCGTCGAGGCGGCGGGGGAGCGGGGCCCGCTGCTCGTGGCCCAGTGCGACTCGGTCGAGGTGCTGTCGGAGGTGAAGCTGGCCCTCGGCGACGCCGTCGACGTGGCCGGCCTCGACCCGGCCTCGGTCCCGGCGGTCACCGTGCTGCAGCGCCTCGGCCTGCCCGACGAGGAGGTGCGGGTGGTCGCCGTCGACGACCTCGACCGCGACGTCGAGCCCGACCACCTCACCACCCTCTACCTGCCCGCCCTCGCTGCTCCCGCGGCCGGCGAGGTGGCCCGCCTCGCCGAGCTGGTCGCCGTGCTCCGTCGCGAGTGCCCCTGGGACCGCGAGCAGACCCACGAGTCGTTGCGCCGCCACCTGCTCGAGGAGGCCTACGAGGTCCTCGACGCCATCGACCACCTCGACCCCGAGGCCGGCGACGGGTTCGAGCACCTCGAGGAGGAGCTGGGCGACCTGCTGTTCCAGGTGGTCTTCCACGCCACCATCGCCGAGCAGGAGGGCCGCTTCACGTTGGCCGACGTGGCGCGCGGCATCCACGACAAGCTGCGCGACCGGCACCCGCACGTGTTCGGCGACGTGCAGGCCGACACCGCCGACGAGGTGGCCGCCAGGTGGGAGCAGATCAAGAAGGCGGAGAAGGGGCGCGACAGCGTCTTCGAGGGCATCCCCGACGCCCTGCCGGCCCTGCTGTTCGCCCTCAAGGTGCAGAAGAAGGCGGCGTCCCTCGGCGACCTGGGCGACGAGCTGCCGTCACCGGCCAAGTGGGACCCCGCCGTGGTCCGGGCCCGGCGCGAGCCCGACGCCGAGTCCATCGGCGACCTGCTGTTCGCCGTGGTCAACCTGGCCCGACGCAACGGGGTCGACCCCGAGATGGCGCTGCGGAACGCCGCCCTCGGCTACCGCAACCGCGTCCAGGAGCTCGAGCGATGACCGACCACCACCGGAGCCACGGGTCCGAGGCGCCGGGAGGCCGACGATGACCGGCGAGCCGGCGGGCTCGCCCACCGACGGGCCGGGGGCGTTCGGCGGGCCCCGCTCCGTGTCGCGCGCCGCGTGGGAGGGGGGCGACGGCGTCGCCCGACCGCAGATCGTGCTGCGCCTCACGTCGCGCCAGAAGGCGTCGTACCTGCTGTTGTTCCTGGTCCTGATGTCGCCGCTCATCGTGCTGGCGGCCGTGATCCAGGGGGTGATGACGGCGCTGAACGCGGCGGCCGCCTCGGCGCTCGTCGGCCTGCTGCTGTTCACGCTGCGGGGCGGCGACCAGCTCGGGTTGGGCCCCGACGGGGTGCTGGTGGGCACCCGCTTCCGCCAGACCTTCACCGCCTGGGCCGACGTGAACGAGATCGAGACCCAGATGATCCTCGGGGCGCGCAACCCCGTCGTGTCCGGCTTCGCCTACACGGTGCGGGCCTTCGCCCCGCTCGACGGCCCCTTCACCTTCGCCAACGCCGAGTTCGACGACCAGCTGCGCATGATCCGCGCCTACTGGTACGACCACCGGCCTCGCTGACGGCGGTCGGCGGCGCGACCGTCGCCCGGGGTCCGAGCCCGCTCGAGGTCGAGCGTCAGCCGGCGGTGGCGGGCTCGGCGTCGAGCACCTGGGTGGCGATCCGCTCCTCGAGCTCGCGCTCGTTCCACCACGTGATCTGCAGCTGCTTGGCCCGGCGGAAGTACAGCTGGATGTCGTACTCGACGGTGAAGCCCACGCCGCCGAAGACCTGCTGGGCCATGGCGGTGACGTCGCGGTAGGTCTTGCACGCGAAGAGCTTGGCCATGGGGGCCAGGGTCGAGATGTCGCGGCCCTCGCTGCGGGCCCAGGCGGCCTCCCACACCAGCACCTCGGCGCCGTCGACGTTGGTCTTGGCGTCGGCCAGGTAGTGGCTGATGGCCATGAAGGCGCCGAGCGGCTTGTCGAACTGCTGGCGGTCCTTGGCGTACTGGGTGGTGATCTCGAGCGCGTAGTGGGCGCCACCGACGGCCGAGGCGGCCAGCAGGATCACGGCGTCGTACATGAGGCGGTCCCACACCGGCCAGCCGCCATCCACCTCGCCGACCACGTCGGCGGCGGTCACCTTCGCACCGGCGAAGGTCACGGCGTACTGGTTGTCCGAGCCGATGGTCTTCTGCTGCTCGAGGGTCACCTCGTCGACGGCCGGGTCGACCAGGAACAGCGTGATGTCGGTGGGGGCGCTGCCGGTGCGGGCCAGCACCAGCAGGCGCTCGGCCGACGAGGCGAACGGGACGTGCCACTTCACGCCGTCGAGGCGCCAGCCGTCGCCCTCGCGCGTCGCCGTGAGGTCGACGCCCTTGGGGCCGAACCCGTGGGCCGGCTCGAGCCAGGCCACCGAGAAGATCGACTCGCCCGACACGAGCTTGGGCAGCCAGGAGGTCTTCTGGTCGTCGCTGCCGGCGGCGACCAGCGCCCCGGCCGACAGCACGGCCGACACGAGGTGGGGCGACGGGACCAGACCCCGGCCCAGCTCCTCGTAGACGATGGCACCCTCGATCATGGACATCCCCGAACCGCCGTACTCGGCGGGGACCATGAGGCCGATCAGGTCGAGGTCGGCCAGCTGGGACCAGAGGTCGACCGAGTAGCCGACCTCGTCGTCCTCGAGCTCGCGCACGACGTTCAGCGGGACGACGTCGTTGCACATGCTGCGCACGAGGTTGCGCAGCATGTCCTGCTCTTCGGTGAAGTCGAGGTCCATCGGATGGCTCCTGGTGGGTTCGGGTGTCGATCGGGAGGTCGGGTCAGCGGCCGGGCTCGGGGTGCCAGCGGTCGCCGCGGCGGGCCCAGGGGTTGTCGTCGGCGGTGGTCGGCAGGGCGACGCGCACCGCGCAGGTGGTCTTGACGTCGCCGTCGACGGTGAGGGCGACGTCGAGCGAGGCCCAACCGCAGCCGGCGTCGTCGGTGGCCACGTCGGTGACGGTCCCGGCCAGCACCATGTGGTCGCCGGGGTACACCGAGCCCTTCATGCGGAAGGTCATCTTGCCGAGGCGGCCCTTGGGGCCGGTCCAGTCGGTGACGAAGCGCTCGAACCAGGCTGCCTGGTTCGGGGTGTTCATGAAGATGTCCTGGGTGCCGTTGCGGTTGACGGCGAAGTCGTGGTCGTGGTGCATCGGCCGCCAGTCGCGGGCGGCGAGGGCGCCCAGGACCACGGTGGTGGCGGTGACGTCGTAGCCGAGGGCGGGGAGCTCGTCACCCACGGAGACGTCGCCGATGAGCCGGGACGCCGGGGCATCGGTGGTGGTCGCGTCGGACATCACGCCTCCTCCCGCTTGTAGCCGAAGCCGGTGTAGCTCTCGACGCCGACCAGCTCGCCGGCGCCGTTGGTGTACTCGACCTCGATCACCCAGAAGCGCCCGGTGCCGAGCTTGGTGGTCTTGGGCGGGCTGACCGAGCGCAGGATCTGGCGGGTCTGCAGCACGTCGCCGGGCCGGACCGGCTCGTAGAAGGTGATCGAGTTGTCGCTCATGACCGCCTCGGGCAGGCCGAAGCGCTCCTTGAGGTCGAAGTGGACCTGGAGCGGCAGCGCCTGCTCGGTGCGCCCGGGGGCCCAGTGGTGGGGCCGGAACCAGAGGCTCAGCGTGGTGGGCGGGGCGATGGGGCCGTCGGTGAGCTCGGCGGCCACGTCGTCGTCCCAGAACAGCGGGTTGCCGTTCTCGACCGACGAGCAGCTGGTCCAGATGTAGCCGCGCTCGACGGGGAACTCGCCGGACTGCTGGTACTGGCCCAGGCCGATGAGCTGCTTCACGTCGTCGGGCAGGTCGTCGCGGTCGGCGACCTCGGCCGGGATGGGGGCGGGGGTGGTCACGCCACGGCTCCTTCGTCTCGCAGGCGGGCGATCTCGTCGGCGTCGAAGCCGGCACCGGCCAGCACGTCGTCGGTGTCGGTGGTGGCCCAGTCGGGCAGCGCCACCGCCCCGTCGGGGGCGACCGTGCCGGCCAGCAGCGGACCGAGCTGGCGGAAGGTGCCGGCGGTGGGGTGGTCGGCCTCGACGATGACGCCACGCGCCACGTACTGCGGGTCGTCGACCAGCTCGGGCACCGACAGGATCGGCGCCACGCAGGTGTCGGCGGGGGCGAGGAGGGCGGCCCACTCGTCGCGGGGCTTGGTGGCGAAGGCGGCCCGGAGGTCGGCGCGGACCTCGTCCTGCACGTCGTCGTCGAGCTGGTGGTCGATCCAGCGCTCGCACCCGAGGGCCTTGCAGAGGTTGGCCCAGAAGTGGGGCTCGATGGCGCCCACCGCCAGCCACCCGCCGTCGGCGCACGCGTAGGTGTCGTAGCAGGCGTAGCGGCCGGTGAGGATGTAGTGGCCGGGACCGGGCACCGTGCCGGTGGCGAGGTACTCGTCGACGTACAGCGCCATCAGCGCCAGCACGCCGTCGGCGATCGACACGTCGAGGAAGGCGCCCTCGCCGGTGCGCTGCCGGCGGACCAGCGCGGCCAGCACGGCCATGACCGCCTGCATGCCGCCCGCCGCCATGTCGGCCACGGTGGCGCCGGGCAGGGGCGGCTTGCCGCCGGGGCCCCGCTCGCTCACGTCGAGGTAGCCGCCGACGCCGAGGTAGTTGACGTCGTGGCCGGCCCACTGCGACGACGGACCGGTCTGGCCGTAGCCCGACGTGGAGCAGTAGACGATCGACGGGTTGGCGGCCGACACGTCCGCGTAGCCGATGCCCAGCCGGTCGACGACGCCGGGGCGGAAGCTCTCGATGACGACGTCGGCCGAGCGGGCCAGCCGCAGGAACGTCTCGCGGCCGGCGTCGGCCTTGAGGTCGAGCAGCACCCGCTCCATGCCCCGGTGCCCGCCGTAGGCGTAGAAGGGCGGGGTGATCTGCACGCCGCCCGCCCGGGGCACGGCGCCCAGCTTGATGACCCGGGCGCCGTAGTCGGCCAGCATGCGCGAGGCACGCGCCGCCGGCCCGACCGACGCGAAGTCGAGCACGGTGATGCCGTCGAGCATGGCGGGGGAGCCCATCGTCGAGCTGCTGCGTCCGGAGGCGATCGGTCGGTCGGTCCGTTCAGAACGTCTTGGGCAGGCCCAGGCCGCGCCGGGCGATGATGTTCTTCTGGATCTCCGAGGCGCCGCCGCCGATCGTGTCGATCACGGTGTAGCGGTAGGTCGACTCGGCCCGGCCCTCGAGCGGGGCCTCCTCGGTGCGGACCCGCAGCTGGCTGCCCGGCCCGGCGATGTCCATGGAGGCGTCGGCGAGGCGCTTGGAGTACTCGGTGGCGAACAGCTTGTACTCGGACGCGTCGATCGTGGGCGGCGGGACGCGCTCGCCGTCGGCGGCTGCCTTGTTCGCCCGTTCGGCCTTCACCGACGCGGCAACGAACTTCAGGCCCATGACCCGGGCCACCTCGGCCTCGGTGTGCAGGTGGGCGATGCGGCTGCGCACGGTGGCGTCGTCCCTGAGCGGCTCGCCGTCGATGGTGCTGGTGCGCACGTACTCGGTCAGCAGGTCGAGGCGCTGCTTGATGGGGGAGTACGTGAACATGGTGAAGCGCTCGAGGTCGAGGGCCTCGGAGATGTACTGGAAGCCCTTGCCGACCTCGCCGACGACGTACTCGTCGGGGACGAAGACGTCGTCGATGAACACCTCGTTGGTGCGCTCGTCGCCCATCGTCCAGATGCCGCGGATCTCGACGCCGGGCTGGTCGAGGGGCACGAGCATCAAGGTGATGCCGCGGTGCTTGTCGTTGGGGTCGGTGCGGGTGCCGAGCCAGTACCACTCGGCGAAGTGCGCCGAGGTGGTCCACGTCTTCTGGCCGTTGAGGATCCAGCCCTGCTTGCCGTCGCGCTCGCCCCGCTCGGCCTTCAGCTTCATCGAGGCGGCGTCGGAGCCGGCGTTGGGCTCGCTGTAGCCGACCGCGAACTCGACCTCGTTGCGCAGGATCATCGGCAGGAACGTCTGCTTGAGGAAGTCGTTGCCGTGGGCGATGAGCGTCTTGCCGATGATGCCGACGCCCTTGCCGATCTGGGGGCCGCCCCGGCCGGCGAGCTGCTCGTTGAGCAGGTACTCGTACACGCCCTCGCCGTCGGTGCCGCCGTACTCGGTGGGCCAGGTGATGCCGAGCCAGCCCTTCTCGCCGAGCTTGGCCATGAACTCGCGCCGCTTGGGCGTGTCGACGATCTGGGCCATGTTCTCCCGGGTGACGTCGAAGACGTCGGGATCGTCGTTGGCGTCGAGGAAGGCCACGACCTCCTTGACGAAGGCCTGCTGCTCGGGCGTGAAGTCGAAGTCCATGCGTTCGCTCCGTGCGGTCGCACCGTCGGCGGGTATCTGACGGATCGTCAGGAATCCTAGGCGGCCCGGCTGGTCGGTGCCACCGACGGTCGTGGGGTCGATCGCCCGTTCGGGCCGGTGCGCTCCCGCCGCCTCGCCGCCCCGCGGTGGCGGCCGGCGACCGGCCACCGGGCAGACTGGCGCCCGTGGCCGATCCCCCGATCCCCGATCCCGTCGATCCCGCCGATCGCAGCGGTGACCTCCCTGACGGCGCCGTGGTCGAGTTCGGCTGGGCCGACCCCGAGGTGGCGGTCATGCGGATGGACGAGCTGGCCCGCCGGCGCGACGGCTGGCTCAACGTGTCGCCCAGGGTCGACTACGAGGAGCCCCCGCCCGGGGCGCTGGCCAAGCTGTTCGGCACCCGGGGGCCGATGATCCCGGTGGGCACCTGGATCCCCGGTGCGCCGACGCGCAGCGGGTTCGAGCCCACCACCATCGGCCTGCAGCACGGCATGGGCCAGCGGTTGCTGCTCGCCCTGCGGGAGGCCGGCCAGGGCGTCCCCGACGGGTGGAAGACCCTCCAGGACCACGCCCGCCGCGGCGTCGTGCTGCAGATCCCCGACGACACCGATCCCGCCGTCGTCCTCGACTGGATCATGCGGGTCAGCGAGATCGTGCTGCCGACCGACCCCACCGGCCGCTTCGTGGCCACGATCCACCGCCGCTGACGGTCGGCGGCGCCCGGGCCGCCCCCGCCCCACTCCCGAACTTCCCGCGATTTCGAGGCTTGGTGCCTCGGAATCGCGGGAAGCTGGTGAGGAGCGGCCGTCGTGGGCGCCGGGTCAGGTGGTCGAGGGGACCGACGAGGCGGCGACGACGAAGGCCAGGATCAGCGCGGCGAGCGACAGCGGGATGACGGCGGCGACGATGGCGATGCGCCAGCCGGGTCGGATGGGGCGGATCCACGGCGTCACCACGGCCACGAGGAAGAGCACGCCCTGGGCGACGATGTTGCCGAGGATGGCCACGCCGATGGTGTCGCCGCAGCCCTGGTCGAGCTTGCCCGAGCAGCTGTCGGCGCCGAACGCCAGGAACAGCCCCATGAAGGCGAAGCCCACGGTGGCCAGCGCACCGAAGGTGGCCAGCACGGTGAGGGCGATGACGGCCCCCGAGGACAGCGGGGGCCGGCGGCCCGGCGCAGGCGCCGGCGGCGCCATCCCGTGCACCATCGCCGCTGGGATGCCGGGGTCCCACCCGCCGGGTTGGGCGGGTCCTCCGGGGGTTGGCCCGCCGGGCGGGGGTCCAGGCGGGAGCGAGGGGTCGCCGGTGCTCACGGCGACAGGCTTCCACGCGGGCAGGGCGGTGGAGCGGTTCATCGGCCAGCACGTCGGGGGTCGATGGGCGAGGATGGCCCGATGCAGACGCGACGGCTCGGGCGCACCGAGCACCACAGCTCGGTCGCGATCCTCGGCGGGGCGGCCTTCTGGGACTGCGACGTCGACGTCGCCGGGGCCGCCTTCCGCGCCGCCCTCGATGCCGGGGTGAACCACCTCGACATCGCCCCCAGCTACGGCGTGGCCGAGATGGTGGTGGGTCCGCACGTACCCGAGGTGCGCGATCGGCTCTTCATCGGGGCCAAGACGCAGCGCCGCAACGCCGACGGCGTCCGGGCCCAGATGGAGGAGACGCTGCGCCGGCTCGGCACCGACCACGTCGACCTCTACCAGCTGCACGCCGTCACGTCGCTGGAGGTCCTCGACGCCCGGGCCGACGCGATCCAGGCGATCCTGGCGGCGCGCGACGAGGGGCTCACCCGCTTCGTCGGCGTCACCGGCCACGACCTCGGCGCGCCAGCCGCCCACCTCGAGGCCCTGCGCCGCTTCGACCTCGACACCGTCATGTTCCCGGTCTTCCCGCGCGTGTGGAACGACCCGCAGTTCCGGGCCGACGCCGAGGCGCTGCTGGCCGAGTGCGCGGCGCGCGACGTGGGCGTGCAGGTGATCAAGGCCGTGGCCCGCAAGCCGTGGGACGGCGAGCGGTGGGCCGGGTCGTGGTACGAGCCCTACGCCGACGACGCCGGCATCGAGCGGGGCATCCGCTTCGCCCTCTCCACTCCCGGGGTGCACGCCTTCTGCACCCCCGGCGACCTCGACCTGCTGCCCCGGGTGCTGGCGGCCGCGAACGACTACGAGCCGCTCGCCGACGACGAGCGCGCCGCGGCGGTGGCCGCCACCGCCGACGAGGAGATCATCTTCCCGCTCGTCGAGAAGGCCGTCCGCTGACGCGCTGAACCCGCCGGTCGGTGTTGCCGCGGGCTGCCAGGTCGGCCCGCTGCCCGGTCGACGGGGTAAGGATGGTGCCGTGGACGAGCAGCGCGCCGCCGACCTCTTCGACCTGGTGGCCGACGACTACGACAACGTCGGCGTCGACTTCTTCGGGCCCATCGCCAGCGGCCTCGTCGAGCAGCTGGCCCCGCGGCCGGGCGAGCACGTGCTCGACGTGGGCTGCGGTCGGGGTGAGGTGCTGCTGCCGATGGCAGCCGCCGTCGGGGCGAGCGGCCGCGCCGTCGGCATCGACGTGTCGGCGGCGATGGTCGAGATCGCCCGGTCCGAGGCCGAGCGGGCGGGCGTGTCGGTCGAGCTGCACGCCGTCGACGGCATGGTGACGGGGCTGCCGCCGGCGTCGTTCGACGTGCTGGCGTCGTCGCTGGTCCTGTTCTTCATGCCGGATCCGCAGGGCGCGGTGCGGGCGTGGCGCGAGCTGCTCCGCCCCTCCGGTCGACTCGGGATCTCGACCTTCGGCCCGTACACCGAGCGCTGGCGCGACGAGGTCGACGCCGTGCTGCTTCACTACGCCCCGCCCGAGGTCCGTGACGCCCGCACCACCGGCGCCACCGGCGCGTTCGCCTCCGACGAGGCCATGGAGCAGCTGGTGCGCGACGCCGGGTTCGACCACGTGCGCACGGTGACCACCACCGTGCGGCCGCGCTTCGACGACGTGGCGCACTGGCGGCGCTGGTCGCGCTCGGTCGGCCAGCGCGTGCTGTGGGACCGCATCCCCGCCGATGAGCTGCCCGGCGTGGAGGCCGAGCTGGCGGCGGCCATCGATCGGTTCGTGGCGGCCGAGGGCCACCTCGGCTTCGACCAGCAGATCCGCTACACCCTTGCCGGCTGAGGTCTGACCGGAGCGAGACCGCGCCGCTCGCCGACCGATCGGCCGCGGCGGGCGGCGGGTCGGGGAGATCGCTCGATCAGGCGATGGCGCCGGCGGCGCGGAGGGCGGCCAGCTCGTCGGCGGTGAGGCCCAGCTCGTCGACCAGCACGTCGGCGGTGTGCTCGCCCACCCATGGCACGCGGGTCTCGGGGCCCTCGACCACCTTCGACATCTTCACGGGGTTGCCCGGGATGAGGACCGGCTCGTCGACGCCGTCGTCGCGTGGCATCTCGACGAGCATGCGGCGGGCCTCGACGTGGGGGTCGGCGATGACGTCGGCGGCGGTGTTGGACGGCCCGGCCACGATGCCGGCCTCGGTCAGCAGCCGGGTGGCCTCGAGCTTGGGCTTGTCGGCCAGCCACGCCTCGAAGGCGGGGCGGATCTCGTTCTCGAGGTTCGGCACCCAGCCCTCGCGGGTGGCGAAGCGGGGGTCGTCGTGCCACTCGGGCTTGCCGATGAGGTCGGCCAGCTTGGCGAACTGCGGCTCGCGCACGATCTGCACGACCACGTAGCCGTCGGCCGCCTTGAAGCCCTCGCACAGCACGGCCAGCGGCTTGTCGGGGTCGGGGCGCAGGCCGAGCGACCAGAAGTTGGTGACGATGTCGGTCATGGAGATGACGGCGTCGAGCATGGCGATGTCGACGTACTGGCCCTCGCCGGTGCGGTCGCGGTGGCGCAGGGCGGCCAGCACGCCGATGACGGCGAACAGGCCCGACGAGATGTCGCCGAGGGCGCCGACGGGGATGGTGACCGGCGGCTGGTCGGGGCCGGCCTTGTACTCGTAGATGCCCGACATGGCCTCGACCACCGAGGCATAGGCGGGCCACGCCTTGTAGGGCGACTCGGGCAGGTCGCCGACGCCGGGCCCGAACCCGTTGCCGAAGCCCGAGATCGACAGGTAGATGGCCTGGGGGTGCAGGCCGCGGATGGTCTCGTAGCCGAGGCCCATGCGGTCCATCGTCCCCGGCTTGAAGTTCTCGGCGATGACGTCGAAGCGGGGGACGAGGCGCAGGAACACCTCGCGGCCCTCGGGCGACTTGAGGTCGAGGCCGATGCTGCGCTTGTCGAGGTTGTTGCGCAGGTAGGTGGCGCCGACGACCCGGCCGTCGGGGTCGGTGATGTGCGGGCTCGACCCGCGGCCCGACTCGCCGTGGACCGGGTGCTCGACCTTGACCACCTCGGCGCCGAGGCGGGCCAGCAGCTGGGTGGCGTAGGGGAGGGCCTGCATCTGCTCGGCGGCGAGGATGCGGATCCCGTCGAGGGGCTTGCCGTAGCGGGCGGCGTCGTCGTTGGCGGTGTCCCCGAGGCGCATGGGGCAGATGGTGCCGCCGCCGGCGGGGTCGCGGCGAATCGGGCCGCCGCCGGTGCGGTGACGGCGAATCGAGGCGCGGCCGGTGCCATCCGGGCGACGTGGGAGTCCTGACGACCCGTCAGGTATGGTGGCCCGATGCGAGGGATCGTGAGCTACGGCGGCTACGTGCCGTGGTGGCGACTGCAGCGGGCCGCCATCGGCGAGGCCCACGGCGGTGCCGCCGGCAAGGGGACGCGTGCGGTGGCGTCCTACGACGAGGACACCACGTCGATGGGGGTGGAGGCGGCCCGGCTGGCGCTGCGGCCGCTCACCGATCGGCTCGGCGACGCCGGGCGCGACGCGGTGCAGGCACTGTGGTTCTCCACCACGTCGCCCAGCTACGCCGACAAGACCAACGCGACCACGCTGCACGCCGCCCTGCGCCTCGACCGCCGCACCCCGGCGCTCGACCTCAACGGCGCCGTGCGCAGCGGGCCCGGCGCCCTGGCCGCGGCGCTGGCCGGCACCGGCACCACGCTGGTGGTCGCCAGCGACGCCCGAACCGGCCTGCCCAACAGCCCCGACGAGACCCAGGGGGGTGACGGCGCCGCCGCCTTCGTGGTGGGCGACGGCACCGACGACCTGCCGGTGATCGCCGAGCTGATCGGCTCGGCGTCCACCAGCGAGGAGTTCGTCGACCGCTGGCGGGTCCCGGGCGAGCCCCGCTCCCGCACGTGGGAGGAGCGCTTCGGTGAGACCCGCTACGTGCCGCTGGCCACCGAGGCCGCCAAGCTGGCCCTCGACGACGCCGGCGTGGCCGCCGACGGGGTCACCACCGTGATCGTGGCCGGGCCGCACGCCCGAGCCGTCAAGCAGGTCGGCGGCAAGGTGGGTGCCGGCACCGGTGGCGTGGCCGACGACCTCACCGCCGCGGTCGGCAACACCGGCGCCGCCCACGCCGGCCTGGTGCTCACCGACGTGCTCGACCGGGCCGAGCCCGGCCAGGTGATCGTCGTCGTGTCGGTCGCCGACGGCGCCGACGTCCTCGTGCTGCGCGCCACCGACGCCGTCGCCGGCTACGCGTCGCGCCGCACGGTGGCCCAGCAGGTGGCGGCCGGCAACGACGCCCTCAAGTACCTGAAGTTCCTGGCGTGGAAGGGCATGGTCACGGTGCAGCCGCCCAACCGCCCCGAGCCGGCCCGGGCCAGCTCGTCGGCGGCGGTGCGCAACGCCGACTGGAAGTACGGCTTCGTGGCCAGCGAGGACAGCGGCACCGGCGCCCTGCACCTGCCCCCGGCCCGGGTGTCGTACCAGGGCGGGGCGGTCGACGACATGGTTGCCCACCCCATGGCCGACGCCGTCGGCACGGTGGTCACCTTCACCGTCGACCGGCTGGCCTACTCGCCGAGCCCGCCCATCGTGTTCGCCGTCGTCGACTTCGAGGCGCCCGACGGCACCAAGGTCGGCCGGCTGCCGGTCGAGCTCACCGACGTCGTCGCCGACGACGTCGCCATCGGCGACCGGGTCGAGATGACCTTCCGCCGCCTCAACGCCAGCGACGGCATCCAGAACTACTTCTGGAAGGCCAAGAAGGTTCGGAGCTGACCCCATGGGATCGCACGGGATCAAGGACAAGGTCGCCATCGTCGGGATGGGCTGCACGCCGTTCCGCGAGCACTGGGACAAGGGCCTCGACGACCTGATCATCGAGGCCGCCACCGAGGCCTACGCCTCGGCCGGCATCGACAAGGCCGACGTCGACGCCTATTGGTTCGGCACCGCCCAGTCCGGCATGAGCGGCATCACGGTCGCCGCGCCGCTCAAGCTCGAGAACAAGCCGGTCACCCGCGTCGAGAACTTCTGCGCGTCGGGCAGCGAGGCCCTGCGCCAAGCCGCCTACGCGGTGGCCAGCGGTGCGTACGACGTGGCGATGGCCATCGGCGCCGAGAAGGTCAAGGACGGCGGCTACCAGGGGCTCAACGCCTTCCCGATCCCCAACGACGGCACCAACCGCACGCTGACCGCGGCCGCCATGTTCAGCCTGGTCGCCCCCGCCTACTCGCAGCGCTACGGCGTCGACGAGGACCACCTGAAGAAGGTGCTGGCCCGCATCGCCTGGAAGAACCACTACAACGGCGCCCGCAACCCCCGTGCCCAGTTCCGCAAGGAGATGGACATCGACGTCATCTGCAACAGCGCGGCGGTGGCGGGCCGGCTCGGCGTGTTCGACTGCGCCGGCGTGGCCGACGGCGGGGCAGCGGCCATCGTGGTGCGGGCCAAGGACGCCCACCGCTACACGGACGACCCGCTGTACATCAAGGCGCTGTCGTTCGTGGCCGGCACCGGCTCGGGGCTCATCGACCCCGACTACGACTACACGACCTTCCCCGAGGTGGCCCGCTGCGCGGCCGACGCCTACGCCCAGGCCGGCGTCACCGACCCCCGCCACCAGATCGCCATGGCCGAGGTGCACGACTGCTTCACGCCCACCGAGCTGGTCCTGATGGAGGACCTCGGCTTCTCCGGCCGCGGCGAGGCGTGGAAGGACGAAGAGGCCGGTGTGTTCGACCTCCACGGCGAGCTGCCGGTCAACCCCGACGGCGGGCTGAAGTCGTTCGGCCACCCGGTCGGCGCCAGCGGCCTGCGCATGCACTTCGAGAACTGGCTGCAGCTGCGGGGCGAGGCCCCCGAGGATCGCCAGATCGCCCTCGACCCGTCGCGGCCCTACGGCCTGGTGCACAACCTCGGCGGCTACCCGGGCGAGATGGTGAGCTTCGTGTCGGTCCTCGGCACCGAGCTCGGCTGAGCCTCCCTGCTCGACGGTTCAGACCGTCGTCAGGCGGCGTTCGAACCCCGGAACCCCCGATCCCCGACCGCAGTCGGCCGCGGTCGTCGGGATACGCTGCCGCCGGCGTGCCGACGAGCGGCCGGCACGGGCAGCGGAGCGCGGGGGAGAGGGCGAACCACCGTGGCAGACCTGTGGGAGGGCACGAGGAGCGCGCGCGGCGCGCACCGGGGATCGGGCCGAGGAGGCGTCGGCGCGAAGGCGACGACGTCTCGGATCGCCGCCGCGCTCGCGGTGGTGGTCGCCGCTGTCGCGCTGGTCGGGGCCGGCCCCCGTGGTGGCGAGCCGGCATCGGCCGGGGGCGCGCCCCTGGCCACGTCGACCACGGTGACCTTCAACGCCACGGGTGCCATCCAGTACTGGACCGTGCCCGCCGGCGTGACGCAGGCGACGTTCGCGGTGTACGGCGCCCAGGGCGCCAAGGCCGCCTTCGACGGCGCGCTGGGTGGCTTCGCCTCGGCCCCGCTCGCCCTCACGCCCGGCCAGGTCGTCGCCATCCGCGTCGGGGGCATGGGCCAGACCTACAGCAGCTCGAACTGCATCCTCCTCACCCAGTCCGGTGACCAGGGGCAGGGTGGCTACAACGGCGGCGGCAACGGTGGTGGCGGCGGCTGCACCAGCGCCGGCGGCGGCGGCGCCTCGGACGTGACGATCACCGACACCGGCCAGCCCACGCCGAACATCGTGGCCGGCGGTGGTGGCGGCGGCGCCGCCAACCTGCTGTGCCCGCTGTCGGGGTCCGGCGGCGGCCTGAACGGCGGCAGCGCCAACGCCGGGCTGTGCCAGGCCGGCGGCAACGGCGGCAACCAGGACGGCACCTCGGGCAGCGGCGCGCAGGGCCAGGGCAGCGACGGCGCCGACTCCGATGGCTTCTCCGGTCCCGGTGCCGGCGGTGGCGGCGGCTACTTCGGCGGCAGCGGGGGCGGCGTCTCCTACGGCGGCGGTGGCGGCAGCGGCTACGGGCCGGCGGGGACCGTCTTCGCCAACGGCGTGCGGGCCGGAGACGGCCTGGTCACCATCACCTACGGCGACGCCCCGGCCGTCACGGACCTGTTGCCCTCGTCGGGCACCACCGGCACCCAGGTCCAGGTGGTCGGCCACGGGTTCGACCCGTCGCCCGGCGGCACGACCGTGACCTTCGGTGGGGTGGGCGCCACCGTGCAGTCGTGCACGGCCACCAGCTGCACCGTCACCGTGCCGCCCGGCTCGGGGACCGTCGCCGTGCGGGTCACGGCCTTCGGCGAGCAGAGCCTCGACACGCCCGCCGACGACTTCACCTACCTGCCGGCGCCGAGCGCCACCTCGATCAGCCCCACCTCCGGTCCGCCCGGTTCGACCGTCACGATCATCGGTCAGGGGTTCGTGACCTCCGCCGGGTTCACGTCGATCATGTTCGGCAACAGCTCGGCCCAGGCCACCTGCACCTCGAGCACCCAGTGCACCGCGATCGTGCCGGGTGACGTGGTCGGCGACGTGGGGGTCGTCGTGCGCACCTACGGCGGCGAGACCGCGTCGCTGGCGTTCCTGATCCTCCCGTCGGTCACGGTCGTCAGCCCGCCGGGCGGCCCCGAGGCCGGAGCCACGGTCGTGACCATCACCGGGTCCGGCTTCGACACCGCCGCCGGGGGGACGTCGATCACGTTCGGGTCGACGCCGGCCACCGCGGTCGGCTGCTCGAGCACGACCACGTGCACCGCCGTCAGCCCTCCGGGGACCGGCACGGTCGACGTGCGGGTGACGGCCAACGGCGGCACCAGCCCGATCGGCCCGGCCGACAAGTTCACCTACCGGGCCGCCATCGGCGAGGAGCCGACCACGACCACCACGACCACGGCCGCATCCACCACGTCGACCACGGTGGTCGGGAACACCAGCGCCCCGACGACGACCGCCGGCACGTCCGTCACGCCGGCGTTCACCGGGTAGGAGCGGGGCAGGCGGAGCCGAGTCGGGAGCCCGCCCGCCACCGTCTGACCTCGACCGTCGCGACTGCGGCACTTGCCGCGTCCTACATCGATATCCGCA
>JAXLRI010000018.1:0-68427 GCA_046331175.1 Acidimicrobiales bacterium | reverse complement strand
GCCGCGTCGGGGGTGCGCTTCACGGTGCCGTGCTGCCCGAACGTCGGCAACGGGGGCGCCTACACGCCGGTGGTGGGCGACATCGACCTCCCGCGCGCCGGCAACCCGGGGACCACGGTGCTGTCGGTGTCGGTGGCTGGGGTGACCGCCGCCCGCCAGGTCGGCTTCGACGTGTTCGGGGTCGACGACGCGGGGGGTGCCCGCAGCTCGGGGGGCGTGCCCCTGCGCTCGTTCGCCTCGGGCAGCAACGGCGCGCCCGGCGCGGTGGGCTCGTGGAGCGCACCGGCGCTGTTCAACGGCGCCTACGCCGTGTTCATCACCGACGCCGCCAAGCCCAACCGCAAGGTGGTCGCCCGGCTCACGCTGCCGGCCAGCGGCTCGCTGGCGGTCAACCGGAACGCCCCGTGCTTCGGCATCGCCACGCCCTACAAGCCGGCCACGTGGTACCTGAACGAGACGTTCAGCGCGGCCGACTGCCAGGCCCTCTGGGCGTCCTGACCGCTTCGATCGCTCAGGCGGCGGTGAAGGCGGCCTCGATGCGGGCCAGGCCGTCGACGAAGGCGTCGCGGCCGGCGTCGTCGAGCACCGACCAGGCGGGCAGGACGAGCCGGTCGGTGAGGGCCTCGGCCTCGACGTGGGCCTGCTGGTCGGCCTCGGTCGTGGGCGGCTTGTCGTCGTCGCTCCAGCCGAACATCGCCATGTCGCCGGGGCGGGTGAGGACGTGGGCGGTGAGGTCGTCGAGGCCCACGGCTCGCACCGCGAGCAGGTGGGCCGAGCCCCGCAGCTCGCGCAGGACGTGCAGCTGCTGGGTGGCCCGCGCCGGCGGGTCGTCGGCCCTCGGCTCGGCCACCCACGCGGCGAACAGCGGCAGCCCGACCGGGTCGGCGGCGGCGAGGACGGCGTCGGCGGCCGCGCAGAACGCGGTGAGGTCGCCGGCGTCGGCGAGGCGGGCCCGCCCGAAGCCGGCGGCGGCGGCGAAGAACTCGCGCCCGGCGTCGCGCGGGGCGATCACCGCCCGCCCGGCCTCCCACATGCCGCCGAGCAGGTCCGGGTTGAAGTAGCCCCAGGCGCTGTGCACCACCGACGCCTCGACGTCGCCCAGCGCGCCGCCCCGACCCACGAAGTAGAAGGTGATCACGTCGAGGCCCAGGGACTGGGCGTGGGCCACGGTCTCGGGGGCGAAGAAGTAGGCCCACCCGATGTCGCGGATGGTGGGGCTGACGGCGCTGACGAGGTCGTCGGGGGTCATGGCGGGCAGGCTACCGACACCCCGTCAGGGCGTCGGCTTGCGGTCGTACATGGCGCGATCGGCGCGGCGGAGCAGGTCGTCGACCTCCGCGTCGACGACCGGGGCGCGGCCGACGCCGACCGAGACGCCGACGTCGGTGGTGACGTCGCCCACGGCGATCGGCTCGGTCAGCCGGCCCTGGATGCGGGCGACCAGGCCGGTGAGGGTGGCGGGGGAGATGTCGCCGCCGAGCAGCACGGTGAACTCGTCGCCGCCGTACCGGGCGACCAGGTCGACGTCGCGCACCGCGGTGCGGAGGCGCTCGGCGACGGCCACCAGCACCCGATCGCCGATCTCGTGGCCGTGGGTGTCGTTCACCTGCTTGAAGCGGTCGAGGTCGCAGAACAGCACCACCACGTCACCGGTGTCGCCGGCGTCGCGGCGGCTGCGCACCTGGTGCTCGCAGGCGGCGAGGAAGGCGCCGCGGTTGGCCAGCCCGGTGAGGGGGTCGTGGTCGGCGGCGTGGCGCAGCTGGTCGGTCTGGGCCCGGACCTGTGCCTCCATGGCCACCAGGTCGGTGATGTCCCGCCCGCTGATGATGACCCCGGCGATCAGCGGGTCGCCGAGCTGGTTGGTGCCGAGCCACTCGACGGGGTGCTCGACCCCGCCCGGGTCGACGACGCGGAGGCGGAGGCGGGCGGTGGCCCGGTCGCCGCCGGCCACGAGGTCGGCGAGCCAACGATCGACGGTGGTGACGTCGTCGGGGTGCAGCAGCGAGCCGAGGGCGGTGCCGGCCACCCGGTCGTTGTCGTGGCCGTACTGCGAGGTGAGCCGCCGGTTGGCGAACTGGATGGTGCCGCCGGCGTCGACCAGGAGCACGACGTCGGTGGTGCGGTCGATGAGGGACCGGAGGCGGGCGGGGCTCTCGTCGACGCCCCCCTCGGCGCGCAGGTCGCGCATCGTCATCACCATGCCGCCGACCACCGGGTCGTCGAGGAGCGAGAGGCCGACGATCTCGACCGGTCGCCACGAGCCGTCGGCGTCGCGGCCACGCGCCTGGACGAGGATGCCGGTCTCGCCCGGGTGGGTCTGGCGCTGCTCCCAGGACCACGCCATGTAGGCGAGGTCGTCGGGGTGCACGTAGTCGAAGATGTTCGTGCCGATGATGTCGTCGGCCTGATAGCCCATCGTGTCGAGCAGCCGCTGGTTCACCAGGCTGATCGACCCGTCGGGCGCCATCACCACGATCATCTCGGGGAGCAGGTCGAACAGGTGGGCGACGACGGCGTCCCGGCCGCCGCCGTCGACGGGCCCGCTCACCCGACGGAGGCGGTGGCCATCGCCGGCTCCCAGCCCACGGCCGGCGCCGGGGTGCGGACCGTGATGCGCTCGACGACCACGGCCAGGGCGTAGAACCCCACGACCGCGAGGGCGAGCGGTGCCCCGTGGAACGCGGTGACGGCGAGCACGGCGGCGATCGCCACGCGCCCCACCTCGAGGCCGACGTGGGGCCGGCCGTCCATGGCGGTGGTGTAGGTCACGATGCTGAACAGCAGCAGGCCGGCGGCGGCCACCGCGTCGGCCCGGGGCAGGCCCTGGGAGATGGCCCAGAACAGCGAGATGGCGAGGAGGGCCTCGACGGACGTCTCGACGAAGGACCACGCCCGCGCCAGGCGGTTGCCGCCCGGGGCGTAGGGGACGTAGGCCCGGCGGGCCTCGTCGTCGGGCAGGCCGGCGACGGGGTGGTCGGCGGCGACGTCGGCCGGCCGCCAGCCGGTGGGCCCGAACCAGATGCGCAGACGGTCGGCCATCGACGAGGCGTGGACGGTGTCGTGCGCCATGTGCTTCCAGTGGTGGAGGTCCATGCGCAGCGGGTTGAAGGTGCGGACCGGATGGGTGAGGCCGAACACCGGCGGGTCGTCGGCCCGCTCCGGCACGTAGGTGCCGAACCAGCGGTCCCACCACGAGAACCACGCCCCGTAGTTGCGATCGAGGTAGGCGTCGTTGACGGCGTGGTGCACCCGGTGGTCGGACGGCGTGATGAAGATGCGGCCGAGGGGGCCGAGGCCGTCGATGGCGTGGGTGTGGGGCCAGTAGCCACCGGCGAGGTGGACGCCGCCCACCAGCGCCATGAGGACCGGGTCGACGCCGAGGAGCGCCGTCGGGGCGAGGATGACGAAGCGGATGCTCAGCGGCGTGCCGCCCTGGCGGAAGGCCGCGCTGAGGTTGAGCGTCTCGCCGCTGTGGTGCACGAGGTGCAGCTGCCACAGGACGTTGGACCGGTGCATGGCCCGGTGCAGCCAGTAGAAGCCGAAGTCGAGCAGCACGAGGGCCACCACGGCGGCGGCGACCGACGAGCCGAGGTGCACCACGGCGAGGTGGTCGACCATCCAGTCGTAGCTGACCACGACGAACACGAGGCCGGTGCCGGCCACCAGCAGGTTCCACAGGCCCGACGAGACGTTGGCGCAGAGGTCGATCGTCCCGCGGTACCAGTTGGTGCCCCGCATGCGACCGAGCAGGTACTCGCCCCCGAACATGGCGGCGAACAGCGGGATCGTGAGCAGGATGCCGACGACGGGCGCCCGGTCCATGCGGGGATCCTAGGGGACCGGGCCGGGCCGGATCGGCCCGGTAGGGTGCGCCGCGGCGACGACGGGGGAACGAGCGTGGACCTGGGGTTGGACGGGGCAGCGGTGCTGGTCGGTGGCGGCACCAAGGGCATGGGCCGGGCGGCCGCCGAGGCGTTCGCTCGCGAGGGTGCCCGCGTGGCCGTGCTGGGCCGCGGCCGGGCGGCGGTCGACGAGACGGTGGCCGCCCTCCCCACGCTCGGCGCCGCCGAGGCCGTCGGCCTGACCGCCGACCTCACCGTGGCCGAGTCCGTGACGGCGGCGCTGGGCGAGCTGGGCGAGCGGTGGGGCGAGCTCAACGTCCTCGTCAACGCGGCCGGCCCCGTCGAGGTGGGCATCGGCCGGTTCGACGACGTCGACGACGACGAGTGGGTCGCCACCTTCGACATCGGCACGTTGTCGGCGGTGCGCACCGTGCGGGCGGCGCTGCCCCTGCTGCGGGCGGCCGCGTGGGCCCGCATCGTGAACGTCTCGGCCCACTCGACCAAGCGCCAGAGCGCGGACATCGTCGCCTACACGGCGGCCAAGGCCGCCCTCACCAGCCTGTCGAAGAACCTCTCGCTCTCGCTGGCCCCCGAGGGGATCCTGGTCAACACGGTCTCGCCCGGGTCGTTCGCGTCGGCCGGGATGCGCGGCTACATCGAGGCGTTGCCGCCCGAGCGCCACGCCGACCCCGACGACCTGTACGACGTGATGCGGATCATGGCCGAGGACTTCGGCCACCCGGCCCACCTCGGGCGGGCCGCCGACCCGGCCGAGATCGGCCCCGTCATCGCCTTCGTCGGCTCGCGGATCAACACCTACATGACCGGCGCCAACGTGAACGTCGACGGCGGTTCCGACTTCTGCTGACCGGGTCGGGCTAGCGTTCCTCCACTCCTCGGTCGGATCCCGGAGGTCACCATGACCCGCTCTGCTCGCTCCACCCGCTCACGCCGGCATGCTGCCGCTGCCGCCGGGGTCGTCGCTCTGGCCGCAGCCCCGCTGCTGGCCGTCGCCGACCCCGTCGGCGCGGCGCCGGTCAGCCAGACGTTCTCGTCGCCGGGCACGGCCGCCTACACCGTGCCGACGGGGGTGTGCTTCGTGACCATCAGCGCGACAGGTGGGCGCGGGGGATCGGGCCGGTCCGGCGGTGCCGGCGGCGTCGCCGCGACGGTCACGGGCCGCGTGGCGGTGACGCCGGCCCAGGTGCTCTCCGTGCAGGTGGCCAGCCAGGGCGCCAACGGCACCGACGCCGCGTCCGGCCCCGGCGGCTTCGGCGGCGGCGGTGGTGGTGGCGCCCAGCAGCAGCAGCCCCTCGGCGGTGGCGGCGGCGGTGGCGGTGCGTCGGTGGTCGCCTCGGGCACGTCGGCGCTCGTCGTGGCCGGTGGTGGTGGCGGCGCGGCGTCGTCGAACGCCTCCGCGGGCGGCGGCTCGGCCGGCCTGCTCGGCAGCGCGGGCGGCAGCGGTGGCGTCGGCGGCGGCACCGCCTCCACCGGCGGCGCCGTGAACGGCGACGGCGGCACCGGCGGCACCGGTAACGGGATCGACGGCTCGGGCGGCGGCGGCGTGGGCGCGGCCGGCTCGTCGGGCAACAGCGGTGACGGCGGCGCCGGCGCGGCCGGCGTCGGCGGTGGTGGTGGCGGCTCCCTGGTGGGCGGCACCGGCGGCACCGGTACGGGTCTGGGCGGCACGTCCTCGGCCCAGTCGGGCGCCGGCGGTGCGGGCAGCGGCACCGGGGGCAACGGCGGCAACGGCGGCAGCGGCATCGGTGGTGGCGGTGGCGGCGGCGTCGGCTTCGGTGGCGGCGGCGCGGGTGCGGTCGGCGGCAGCGCCGGTGGCGGTGGTGGCGGCGCCGGCTACGGCGGAGGCGCCGGTGGCAACTCGGGCAGCGGCGGTGGCGGTGGCTCGTCGTTCGTGATCGCGACGGCGACGGGCACGTCGTCGGCGCCGGCCATCGACGCCCCCGACGGCTCGGTCACCATCAGCTACGACCTCACCACCGACGCCTGCCCACCAGCGACCACGACAACCACAAGCGGGTCGACGACGACGACGTCAGGTGCGGACATCTACAACTGCTCCGACTTCACGTACCAGGAGCAGGCGCAGGCAGTGCTGAACCAGGATCCGACCGATCCCAACCACCTCGACGGGGACAACAACGGCATTGCGTGCCAGGACCTGCCGAGCCAGTACACGGTCACGGCGGCCTTCACCGGCTGAGGCCCGACCCGGGTGGTGTGGTAGAAAGCCGACCAACTCCATCGGAGTTGTCGGAAGGACTGCCATGACCGCACCGGAAGCCCGCACGCAGCCGTGGGGCGGCGCCGCCGTCGATGATCGGGACGATCCGGGGGGACCCGGCCCGGCCACGCAGGAGGCCGCCGACCGTGGTTGGCAGGTGCAGCGGCTGACGCCGGCGCTCGGCGCCGAGATCCGTGGCCTCGACCTCGCCGCCGCCGACGGCGACGACCTCGACCTGCTCGGCGCGTTGCTGCTCGAGCACCTGGTCGTGTTCCTGCCCGACCAGGACCTGTCCGTCGACCGCCACGGCCACCCAGCACTACGTGCTGAACGACTTCTCCGGCGAGCGGGTCATCCAGCGCGTCACCGTGATGGGTGATCGGCCCGAGGGGGAGCCGGCCCGGTGGGCGCCGTGGACGTCGACCCGGGGCGCGGCGTCACGACACGACTGGGATCTGCGCCGGGCGCTGAAGGCCGATGCCGCCCGCGAGCCCGCCACCGGCGAGCCGCCGCGGCTGGGCGCCGCTCAGCCGATCGTGCCGGCGTCGAACCGGTAGCCGACGCCGCGCACGGTCTTCACCACGCCGGGCATCCCGGCCCGGTCGACCTTGCGGCGCAGGTTCTTGATGTGCACGTCGACGACGTGCTCGTCGCCGTACCACCCCGCGCCCCACACCTGCTCGATGAGCTGGGGCCGGGTGAAGACCATCGACGGCCGGTTGGCCAGGGTGAGCAGCAGGTCGAACTCGAGGCGGGTCAGGTGCACCTCCTCGCCGTCGCAGCGCACCTCGCGCGCGGCCGGGTCGATCACCAGGTGCCCGCGGGCGAGGCGCTCGTCGGGCGTCGGGTCGTCGGCCCCGCTCGGGGCGTCCCCGGTGTGGCGTGGCCGGCGGAGCATGGCTCCCACCCGTGCCACGAGCTCCCGGCCCGAGTACGGCTTGGTGAGGTAGTCGTCGGCGCCGACGGCCAGCCCGACCACCTTGTCGATCTCCTCGTCGCGCGAGGTCACCATCACGACGTAGGCGTCGCTGAAGAGGCGGAGCCGCCGGCAGACCTCGGTCCCGTCCATGCCGGGCAGGCCGACGTCGAGCAGCACGAGCGCCGGTGCCAGCTCCTCGGCCACGGCGACGGCGGTCTCGCCGTCGGCCGCGGTGTGGACGTCGAAGCCCTGCCGCTGCAGGAGCGATTCGAGGGCCATCCGCTGCTCGGCCGTGTCGTCGACGACGAGGGCACGCAGGGGGACGTCTTGCATGGTTGGCACGGTGGCGAGCCTCCTGGGGGGGTCGGTACCGGGTCGTCGCCGTGCAGCATGGCGGGCTCGCATGAAGGCCCGATCAAGGGAGCGGTAGGAGTCGGGCAAGTCCCGGCAAGAGCCGGGCAAGAGCCGGTGTGCCGCCGGTCAGCGGCGCTCCCACGGCGGACCGGGGTCGACGACGGCGGCGCGCAGCGCCGCCGCGGTCTCCTCGCACAGGGCGCCGAAGCGGATGACGTCGGCCAGCTCGGGGACGGTGGCGGCCGCGGCCAGCGAGCGGCACCGGGCGGCGAGGCGGCTGGCGGCAACCAGGTCGGCGGCGCCGGCCAGCAGGTGGGCGGCCTGCTGGAGGTCGTGGAGCCGGTGGTAGGACGCCGCATCGGCGACGGCGGCCTGGCGCTCGGGCAGGGCGCCGAGGAAGGTCTCGACGATGGTGGCCACGACCTCGGCCCCGAGCTCGGCCTCGGTGGTGGCCCGTCGGGCCGGGTCGACCAACGGGAGGTCGGCGTCGGGCGGCCGGGCGCCGGTCGCCACGGTGGCCGCTGCCGGTCCGGACGGGCGACGGGCCTCCGGCGCCGTCGTGGGTGCCGGGCCCGATGCCCACCGGTCGAGGAGGGCGGTGAGGTCGGCGAGCAGCAGCGGCTTGGTCAGCACCTCGTCCATCCCCGCCTCGAGGCAGGCGTCGATGCCGGCGGCGTCGGCGGCGGCGGTCAGGCCGACGATCGGCAGGTGGGCGTCGCCGCCGACCTCGCGCGCCCGCAGGCGGCGGGTCACCTCGACGCCGTCGACGTCGGGCATCCAGCGGTCGAGCAGCACCAGGCCGACGAAGGTGTCGTCGACGGCGGCGAGGGCCTCGTCGCCGCCGCCCACGGCGAGCACGGGCCAGCCGAGGCGGGCCACCTGCGCCTCGAGCAGCAGCCGCTGGGTGGCGTCGTCGTCGACGACGAGCACGAGCGGGCGTTCGGCGGTCATGCCCCCATCGTGGTGCGGATCGGCCCCCCGGTGGGAGCACCGGCGCCCCCCTGGGTGCCGCGCAGCTCGTCGACCACGGTGGCCAGCTCGGCCGCAGCGGCGCGGAGGTGGTCGACGGCCTCCTGCTGCCGGGGGTCGAGGGCGGAGTCGGCGAGCAGCTCGGCGAAGCCGATCACGGCGTGGAGCGGGTTGACGAGGCGGTGCTCGAGGACCGTCCAGTCGCCCGTGGCGGGACCGGTCGGGTCGGGCTCGGCCAGCGCCGGGTCGGCGATGTGCTCGGTGAGCACGGCGATGCCGTCGTCGATGGGGACGACCTGCTGGTGCAGCCACGAGGCCGTCCCGTCGACGGCGTGCAGCTTCACCTCTTCGAACGCGGGCTCGCCACGCTCGAGCGTGGCCGTCCAGAGCCCGATGAGGTGCTCGGCCGCCCCGGGGAAGAGGTCACGGCAGCGCCGGCCCACCAGCTGCGCCTCGTCCAGGCCGAGCAGGGCCTGGGCGTGGGGGTTGGAGAAGCGCACGACGAAGTCGACGATGCGGCCCTGGTCGTCCCGAACCGGGTCGAAGACCGAGAGGCCGTCGGCCATGTTGTCGACGACCTCGCCGAGGCGGCCGACGAGGCAGCGCCGGCAGTCGCCCACGGTCGGCGCCGGAGGAGCAGCAGTGGTCGCGGTCATGTGGGGACGTCCTGGTCGAGGAGGTGGCGGAGGGCGGCGAGGTCCTCGGCAGCGGTGCGGCAGGTGGTGGCGACCTGGCCGGCCAGCTCCTGCACCAGCGCCAGCTCGGACGGCGCGGACCGGCGAGCCGTGTCCTCCAGCCGGGCCGACCGGGCCCGCAGGTCCCAGGCCGCGACCGCGCTGGCCGACGAGGTCAGGGCATGGGCGGCGAAGGCGATGGCCGGCAGGTCGCCCTCGGCCACGGCCTGGTCGAGGGCCGCGCAGCGGCCGGGGAGCTCGACGAGGAAGGAGTCGATGAGGCGGGCCCCGACCTCGTCGTCGGCGCCCAGCTGGTGCAGGTGCTCCCGGAAGTCGGCCAGCGCGCGGTCGGACCCGGTGCCCGGCTCGGCCTCGGCCGGGCTGGCGGAGCCGTCGCGGTGGGGGCGCCCCGGCGCCCACCGCTCGAGCATGGCCCGCAGGGCATCCAGGGTGACCGGCTTCGGGAGGAAGTCGTCCATGCCGGCGCTGAGGCAGCGGATCTGCTCCTGGGCCGTGGCGCTGGCGGACACGGCCACGATCGGCACCCGGCTGGAGGTGGCGTGCTGGGCGGCGCGGATCCGGCGGGTGGTCTCGACGCCGTCGAGGTCGGGCATCCGCAGGTCCATCAGGACGACGTCGACCCGGGTGCGGGCCAGCACGTCGAGCGCCGCCGCACCGCCCTCGGCGAGCAGGCACTCGTAGCCGAGGGCCCGCAGCTGGGTGTCGGCCAGCAGGCGGTTCACCTCGTTGTCCTCCACCACCAGGACCCGGCCGGCGCTCGGGCGGGCGCTGCTGTCGGCCGGGCTGGGACGCCCGTCGTCGAGCTCGGGGGTGGGCTCGGCGGCGCGGAGGGGCAGCGCGAACGAGAACGTGCTGCCCCGGCCGGCCTCCGAGCACAGGTGCAGGCGGCCGCCGAGCAGCTCGACGAGCCGGGCGGAGATCGACAGGCCGAGCCCGGTGCCGGGTGCCGCCTCGTCGGAGGCGCCCCGGTCGAAGGGCTCGAAGATGCGGGCCTGGGCGTCGGGCGGGATGCCGGGGCCGGTGTCGGTGACCGAGAACCGCAGCGCCGGGGCCTCGGCCTCGACCACCACGGACACGTGCACGCCGCCGTGCTCGGTGAACTTCACCGCGTTGCCGACCAGGTTGATCAGCACCTCCTGGAGCCGTCGCCGGTCACCCAGCACCAGGGCGGGCAGGTCGGCGGCCGCCGACACGTGCAGCGTGAGGGACCGCGCCCGCGCCTGTGGGCGCAGCAGCGCCTCGACGTGGTCGAGCACGTCGCGCACGTCGTAGGGCTCGTCGGCGATCTCGAGGCGACCGGCCTCGATCTGGGAGAAGTCGAGCACGTCGCCGATCAGCGCCGACAGCGAGGAGGCCGAGTCGTGGATGGCGCGCACCGCCCGGCGGTCGCCCTCGGCGAGGCCGTGGCCCCGCAGCAGCAGCTCGGACAGGCCGAGCAGCGCGTGCAGCGGGGTGCGCATCTCGTGGCTGACGGTGGCCACGAACTCGGACTTGGACCGGCTGGCGGCCACGGCGGCGTCACGAGCCTCGGTGAGCGCGGCCTCGGCCCGCTGGCGCTCGGTGTCGATGCGGTAGGCCTGGAACACGGCGGTGGCGGCCGCCAGCAGCGGGGCCAGCCACTCGAGGAGGGCCTCGTCGTAGCCGCCCGGTCGGTTGGCCACGCCGATCATCCCGATCAGGTCGTCACCGACCTTCAGGGGCACGCCGAGGTAGCTGTCGAGCGGCGGATGACCCGGCGGCAGGCCGCCGGCGCGGTGGTCGTGCTCGGGGTCCGTGGCGATGACGACCTCGCCGGTGACGAGGCTGGCGCCGAACAGCGTGTCGAGGTTGCCGAACTCCAGGCCCCCGCTGAGGTGCGAGTCGTAGAGGGCCTGGGTGGCGTCGTCCCAGGCGATGTTGGTGAGGTGGTGGACCTTGATGAACGGCTCGCCGGTGGGACGGTGCAGCACGTCGCCGATGAAGCCGAAGTCGCTGTCGGTGAGGTCGAGGACCGCCTCGAGCAGCAGGGTGAAGACCGACTCGCGGTCCTCGCTCACGAGGTAGTCGGCCTCGATGCGGGCCACCGCCTCCAGCATGCGGTTGGACCTGCGGAGGCGCTCCTCGGCCTGCTCGCGCACCGTGACGTCGCGGAACGCGATGACCCGGGGCGAGCCCTCACCCGGCAGCCTGCGGATGTCGGTCTCGATGACGCGGCCGTCGGACAGCGTCACGAGGTGGCGGCCCTCGATCCCGTTGGCGTCGCGCACGAGCAGGGCCCCGTTGACGGTCGACCGCTCGTCGTCGAGGCGCACGGGCCGACCCCGCCAGCGGTCGCCCGCGAGCTGGTCGGGGGTGCGGCTGATGCCGAAGAGCTCGCAGAACGCCTCGTTGGCCCGAACGATCCGCTCGACGTCGTCGACCTCGCGGACGATGACCGCGGCCGCGGGCATGGCGGCGAACACGACGTCGAGGTCGACGCTCGGGACGACCGGATCGGGGGCGAGCGTCGGGGCGGGGTCGGAGAACGAGAGCATCTCGGCGCCGACGGTACGAAGGGGAGGTGAAGGGACCCCCCGGGTTCGGTGAAGTTCTCGTCAAGCGGGCCGGTCGCCCGCCGGCGCCCCGCCCGCCGGCGCCCCGGCTGCCGGTGCGCTCAGGCCTCGGTGGCGCCGGCGCCGGTCACGACGACCGGGCAGGTGGCGTTGCGCACGACGTGGTCCGACACCGAGCCGAGCACGGCCCGGCGCAGGCCGCCGCGGCCCCGCGAGCCGAGCACGATGGCCCGGGCGCCGACCTGGTCGGCCAGCTGGACCAGGGCGGGGCCCGGCTCGCCCTCGAGCACGTGGTGGGTGACCTGGGGCAGGCCCAGCTGGCCCTCGAGCTCGGTCAGCACGGCGTCGGCCCGGGCCTGGGCGGCCGCCTGCTCGTCGGCGTACTCCTCGGTGCTCATCACGCCGCCGGCGAACCCGGTCCCGGTGACCAGGGTGGGGTCGGGCGCGTCCATGACGGTGACCAGTGCGAACGGGCCGTCGTGGTCGACCACGGCGAGGCCGGCGGCCACCGCCTGGATGGAGAGCTCGGAGCCGTCGACGCACAGCAGGATCGGACCAGACATGGTCGGGCAACCTAGCCGCGGCGGTGCGGGTGGTTCAGCGACGGCCCCGCTTGGCCTCGGTGCGGCGGGTGGCGGCCCGGGCCGCGGCCTGGTCGCGCTTGCTCGACGGCGTGCGCCGCTGCTTCTTGCCCGACGCCGCCTTCACCTTCGAGCCCCGGGCGGCCGGCTGGCGGGCCTTGCCCCCCTTGCCCCCCTTGCCGCCCTTGGCGGCCCGGGCGGCGGCCAGCCGCTCGGCCTTCAGCTCGTCGGCGCTCTCGCGGGCGAGCTTGGCCAGGCGCCGCGAGGTGCGGGCCAGGGCGTCCTCGAAGGCCTCGGCCTTCACCGCGGTGCGAGCGTTCTTGGCGTGGGCCTTGGCGCGGGAGGCGTCCTTGCCGACCTGGGCGGCGGCCTGGCGCCTGTAGTTCTTCGAGTACTTGTTGCGCGCCCGCCGGATGCGGTCGTGCACCGCCGACAGCTCGTCCTCGTCGAGCTCGCGCAGCGCGTCGGGCTCGACCTTGCGGAGGAGCTCCTTCTCCTGCTCGTTGAGCATGGCCCACACGGACTTCTTCATGGCGCTCCTCCTGGCTCGGTGCCCCGAACGGTGCGCTGGCAACCTAGCCAGGTGCCGGGTGGGAGGGTGGATCGGCGAGGCGGTGCCGCGCCGCGGCGAGCGCGGCCCGGTTGCGGACCCCGAGCTTGTCGTAGGCGCTCGAGAGGTGCGTCTTGACCGTCTCGGTGCCGACGAAGAGCCGTTCGGCGATCTGGGCGTTCGTGCAGCCCTCGGCGGCGAGGTCGACCACACGAGCCTCCGTGGGCGTGAGGGAGCCCCAACCGATCGCCGGTCGGCGTCGGGTCCCCCGGCCGCGTCCGATGCTGGCCACGACGTCGTCGGGTGCCGCCACCCCGGCGGCGAAGGCGTCGACCTCGGCCGGTGACCGACCGTCGCCGGCAGAGGGCAGCCGAGGGGCGAGGAGCGCACCGAGCTCGGTGTGGACGATGCCGCGCGAGCGGCGCAGCTCGTGGGCCGCTCCTGCGAGCCGAGCCGCGTCCACCGTGGCCGCCTGCTGCTCGCGGATGGTCGCCAGGGCGTCGAGGGCATCGACCAGGGCCGGGACGAGACCGGCGTCGTGCAGCGCACCGACGGCGTCGACCAGGTGCGGCTCGGCCGTCGCCGGGTCACCGACGGCCACCCGGACCACGCCCGTGGTGAGCTGCACCATCGCCTGCTGGGCCGGGGTGGTGTGCTCGCCGGCCGCCGTGGAGGCGCGGTGCAGGGCGGCTTCGGCCGCGCCACGGTCCTGGCGGACGGTGGCGGCGTGGGCGTCGAGCAGGTCGAGCCGCCACGCCGAGCGGGGCAGGATGGCGGCGAGCAGGTCTCGCCAGCGGGCCAGCAGCGCGTCGGCCTCGGCCACGTCGCCGGCCGACAGCAGCAGCTGGGCCAGCTGGGGGACGGCCAGGGGGAGGCCCACCCCGGCCCCGACCTGTTCGGCCTCGGCCACGGCGGCGGTCAACGGGGGCACCCACGGTGCCGGGCCGTCGGCCAGGGCTCCGCCGACGGCGGCGGCCAGCTCGGTGTAGAGGGCGATGTTGGGGTCGCCGAGGCGAGCGAGCGCCGCCCGGGCCCCCGCCAGGTGCGGACCGGTGTCGGCGACGTCGCCGCGGAGGCCGGCGAGCAGCGCCCGGCCGGCCTGGTCCCACGCCACCAGCAACGGATGGTCGAGCTCGACGGCGGCCGGCCGGGCACGATCGAGCTTGGCGGCCGCCCGGTCGAGGCGCAGCGTGAACAGGTCGCCGTAGGCGGATGCCTGCAGCGCGTCAGCCAGGCACCAGCGGTCGCCCGCGGAGGTGGCGAGGTCGATGGCCTCCTGGTGGAGGACGGCGGCGCGGTCGGCGTCGGCGAACAGCTCCAGGGTGGCAAGGGTGTCGAGGGCCCGGCCCAGGTGGCGGTCGTCGCCGACCCGCCGGGCCAGGGCCTCGGCCTCGGCGCCGGCGCGCGCCGCCAGCTCGAGGTCGCTGCCGTACAGGGCCACGTGGGCGGCTCCCCACCACGCGGGCACCATCTCGGACTCGTCGTCGATGGGGTGGGCGGCCACCCGCTCGAACCAGGACCGGGCCTCGGCGAAGCGACCTGTCGAGGTCCACAGGAAGGTGAGGGCGCCGGCGATCTGCCACATGGCGGTGGCGGCCGTCGGGTCGTCGCCGGCCTCGCCAAGGGCGTGCTCGAGCGCTCCCAGGAGGTCGGGGTGCAGCCGCCGCAGGCGATCGAGCGGCGCATCGGGGCGGCCACGGTCGGCGTCGTCGGCCAGGCGGACCGCCTCCGAGGCGTACCAGCGCAGGTGGCGATCGCGGGCGCGGGCCACGACGTCGGGCCCTCGATCGGCGCCGACCTCGGCGGCGAAGGCGGCGACGGTGTCGAGCAGGTGCAGCATCGTCTCCGGGTCGGTCGGCTCGGCCTGGACCAGCGACTTGCGCACCAGGCGCGCCACGACGACGGCCGCGGACGGCTCGTCGACGGCGGCCCCGGCGACGGCGACGGCGGCGGTCAGCGGGAACGTGCCCCGGAAGGTCGACAGCGCCACGAGCGCCCGTCGCTCGTCGTCGTCGAGCAGGTCGTAGGACCAGGCCATCGATGCTGCGAGCGTGCGACTGCGGGGGAGCACGACCTGGCTGCCCCCGGTCAGGACGCGGAACCGGTCGTCGAGGCTGTCGACGAGCTGGCGGGGGCCGAGGAGGTCGAGCCGGGCGGCGGCCAGCTCGAGGGCCAACGGCAGGCCGTCGAGCCGTCGGCAGACCTCCACGACGGCCGGCAGATCGGTCGTGGCGCTGAAGTCGGGTCGCACCAGGCGGGCGCGGTCGACGAACAGGGCCACCGCGTCGGCGTCGGCGGCCCCGTCGAGGTCGTCGCCGGCGGGCACCGCCAGGGACGGCACCCGGAAGACGGCCTCGCCGGCGAGCCCGAGCGGCTCGCGGCTGGTGGCCAGCACGTGCAGCCCCGGCAGCCGCCCGAGGAGGTGGGCGGTGACCTCGGTGGCGGCGTCGAGCACGTGCTCGCAGGTGTCGAGCACGAGGGTCCGGCGCCGGTCGAGTCGAGCGACGAGCTGGTCCGACGGATCACCGGGGGCCTGGGCCGGGGCGCCGGCGGCCTCGAGCAGCAGTGGGACCAGGCCGGCCGGGTCGGCCAGGGGACCGAGGTCGACGACGAGCGCGTCGTGGTCCCCCGATCGCAGGAGGTGCTCCAGGACCAGCCGGGTCTTGCCGCAGCCGCCGGGCCCCACCAGGGTCACGAGGCGGTGGTCGGTGACGACGGCGGCCAGCCGCGCCAGCTCGTCGGCGCGACCGACGAAGCGGGTGAGGGCCAGGGGCGGTCCCGTCGGCCGTCCCGACGTCCCACCCGGAGTCCCCCGGCCCGCCTCGACCCCGTCCACCGCCGCAGGGTACCGGTGGTGCACCGACGGCCGAAGCGTCACCCGGGCGCCACCGGCTCGGTCGAGCCGGCGAGCACGGCGGCGGTGTCGATGGCCAGCACCTCGGGGAAGTGGGACCAGAAGGCCTCGATCGCGCCGCGATCCCGGTCGAAGGTGCGGAGCGAGGTGAACCGCCTGTCGGGACCGACCTCGTAGACGTACAGGGCGACGTTGTCGAAGACGTGACCGTCCTTCTCGCCCACCTCGCGCAGCACCTCGATGACGCGGTCGTCGCTGGCGCACACGTCGATCAGCTCGTGGCGGAACGTGCCCTCGAACCAGTCGAACCACCACAGCTGCATCGCCGTCGCCTCGTCCTTGCCGTGCAGCTCGCGCCACGGTCCGGCGCCGATGTCGTTGATCCAGACGAAGTCGTCGGTGGCGGCGTCGAGCATGGGCTGCACGTCGCCGTGGATCCAGAACGCCTCGAAGACCCGTCGGGCCTCATCGGCGTTGGGGTGGGTGGGCATGGCATCGCTCCTCGATGGTTCGCCGGCGGCGGGGCCGGGCGGACGGGACCGCCGCATCGTCGACGTCGAGGGCGAGGCGGAACCTCCCCCGTGCGGGGGAGATCTAGCGTTCGTCGCCATGAGCGACCACGACGTGCTGGGCGAGCTGGCCTGCTACCTGCTGGCGGGTGCCCCCGACGACCCGCAGGTGCTGTTCGACGACGTGGCCGAGGCCGAGCGGATCGGCCTGGGCACGGGCTTCATCTCCGAGCGGTTCAACGTGAAGGAGGCTGCCACCCTGTCGGGGGCGGTCGCCGCCAGCTCGACGGACCTCGGCATCGCCACCGGGGTGACGAACCACAACACCCGCCACCTCATGGTGACGGCGTCGTTCGCCACGACGATGGACCGCCTGACCGGCGGTCGGTTCGCCCTCGGGCTGGGGCGGGGCGTCGGCGTGCTGTTCGACGCCTTCGGCATCCCCCACATCACCACCGCCCAGCTCGAGGACGTCGCCACCTTGCTCAGGCGGGTCTGGTCGGGGGAGCTGGTGCTCGGCCACGACGGGCCGGCCGGTCGGTACCCGATCCTGCACATGGACTGGGGGCGCACCGAGCCCATCCCGCTCCTCCTGAGCGCCTTCGGCCCCAACTCGCTGGCTCTGGCCGGGCGGGTCTTCGACGGCGTGATCCTGCACACGTACTTCTCCGACGAGACCACCGCCCGCTGCGTCGAGATCGTGCGCCGGGCGGCCGAGGAGGCCGGCCGCGATCCCGACGCCATCCGCATCTGGTCGTGCTTCGCCACCGTGGGCGACCACCTGCCCGAGGCGCTGCGCCTGAAGAAGACCGTCGGGCGGCTCGCCACGTACCTGCAGGGCTACGGCGACCTGCTGGTCGAGACCAACCGCTGGGATCCCGCGGCACTGGCGGCCATCCGGGCCGATCCGGTGTTCAGCAGCGCCACAGGGGCGCTCGACCAGGTCGGCACGACCGAACAGCTCGAGCACCTGGCCGAGGTCATCCCGCCCGAGTGGCTGGCGGCAGCGGCCACCGGCACGCCCGACCAGTGCGTCGACGCCGTGCTGGGCCAGCTCGACCTCGGATGCAACGGCGTCATCCTCCACGGCGCCTCGCCCGCGGAGCTGGCGCCGGTGGTGCAGGCCTACCGACCGCGTCGCCCCGCCGGCCTCGAGCGGACCCCGGTGAACCCGGGGCGGCCGATGTCGAGCTGACCGCGGGTGCGGGTGATCAGCCCGTGAACGCCGGCGTCACCGCGGTGGTGGCCACGGCGGGGGCGGCCGTCGTCGTGGTGGTGGGGGCCGCCGTGGTGGTGGTCACCGGCACGGCCACGGGCACGACGCACGGGGCCGTGGTGCCCACCGGATCGAGGCAGATGGCGTGGTCGCCGCCGGTGACCGGGGTCTGCACCGAGAGCACGCCGGTGCCGGCGTCGAAGCTGGACGACCACGAGCCGTCGACGTCGGTGGTGGTCACCTGGTGGCCGCCGGCGTAGAAGCCGGTGGGGACGAACAGGTCGGTGGTGCCCTTGGCCCCGCCGTCGCGGAACACGACGATCAGCCGCTTGGAGGCGGGGTCGAAGGTGAACGACGTGGGCGCCCCGGCGATGGCCCGGGCCCACGGCCGCACGATCTGGCCGATGTTGGGCCGGTCGCTCCCGCTGCCGTCGAGCGGGCAGTAGCCCGAGCCCTTGCACCAGTTGAACACCGTCCAGCCCGAGCCCACCCGGTCCATCAGGGCGAGGCTGCTGGCGACGAAGGCGTCCATGCCGGGCCAGTCGGGGTGGGCGACGCCCCACTCGCCGAACCACGTCGGGTACCCGTTGGCCAGCACGTAGGGCATGGTGGCCTGCTCGTACACCGAGAAGAACTCGGGGTTGAGCTTCGGCGGATCGGCGCCGGGCACGTACGTGGCCGACTCGACCGACGGGTCGTAGAAGTGCGGGAAGAAGATGATCTTGTCGCCGTTGACGTGGCCGAGGCTGATGGGCAGCCCGAGCGACGCCACGTTGGGGGCCTCGAACAGCACGAAGTGGTTCGGGTCGACCGTGCGCAGCCCGTCGGTCAGCCGCTGGAACATCGGCGTCATCTGCTCGCGCTGCACGCGGGCGAAGGCGTCGAAGATCTGCTCGCCGTCGCGGATCAGGCCGAACGGCTCGTTGAGCAGGTCGTAGCCGAACAGCGCCGGGTGGGTGTGGAACCGGCTGGCGACGTGCTTCCAGGCGTCGATCTGGGCCTGGCGCAGGTCGGCGTCCTCGTAGAGGTGCTCCCACGCCGCCTGCACGGCGGGCTGCAGGTAGTTGAGGAACCAGGTGGGCTGGGGGGTGAACGGCTTGCCGTCGGTGCGGGTCGCCCACAGCGGGATGCCGTGGTCGCCGAAGGCGGGGCCGTAGACGTCCTGGTGGAAGTCGATGACGACGAGGATCCCGTGGGCGGCGGCCCGGTCGAGGACGGTCTGGACCTCGTCGAGGTAGGCCTCGTCGTAGGCGCCCTGGGTCGGCTCGAACGACGACCAGTAGACCGACAGGCGCATCAGGTCGAAGCCCCGGGCCTGGCCGAGCGCCAGCAGCTCGTCGGTGGCGGTGGCGGCCGGGGTGGTGGTCTTCATGTTGAAGCCGCGCAGCTGGCGGGCCCGGCCCTGGTCGTCGGCCACGTAGGCCCGACCGTCGGTGCCGGTGCGGGTGGTCCAGGTCGTCACGTCGGGCACGGCGGCCCCGGCCGGGGGAGCGGTCGCCACCCCGGTGGACGCCACCGTGACCACGGTGGCGGCGGCCATCGCCACGCCCACCACTCGGCGTCGGATCATCGATCGACGCGTCGGTCGGCTCGTCGGGCGGCTCGGTCCCGCTGGTGCACGCATCGCAGGATCGTACTCAGGGTGACGGAGTTCACTCGTTCGGTGGCCGAACCACGTTGAATGAGTGAGCGCTCACTCAGTAGCGTGCCGACGTGGCTTCCACGGCGACCTCCCCGCGCACCCGCGCCGCCGCCCTCCCGCCCGAGGAGCGGCGGGCGGCGATCATCGACGCCGCCGTGCCGCTGCTGCTCGAGCACGGCTCGGCGGTCACCACCCGCCAGATCGCCGAGGCCGCCGGCATCGCCGAGGGCACCGTCTTCCGGGCCTTCGCCGACAAGGAGGCGCTGCTCGCCGCCGTGGTCGAGTCGGTCGTCGACCCGGCCCCGGCCGAGGCCGCCGTGCGCGCCGTCGACCCGTCCCTGCCCCTCGAGGACCGCCTGGCCGCCGTGGTCGGCATCGTGCAGGACCGGGTCGACCGCATCTGGCAGGTGATGACGGCGGTGGGGATGACCGTGCCGCCCGAGCACCGCCGGGCCGCGGCCCGCAGCCGCACCGCCCCCGAGCTGCAGGCTGTCGCCGACGTCATCGCCCCCGACGCCGACCGCCTCGACCGCGACCCGCTCGACGCCGCCATCCTCCTGCGCAGCCTGACCTTCGCCTGCAGCCACCCGGCGCTGGTCGTCGGCGACCCCCTGCCCGCCGACGCGATCGTCGCCCTCCTCCTCGACGGCATCCGCCGTCGCGCCTGACCAAACTCCGAACCCCGAACCCCGAACCCCGAGCCCCGAGCCCGACCTCCCGCCCGACCCCAGGACCGCTGATGCTCACCCGCCTGCTCAAGACCTACCTGCACGACTACCGCAAGCTGCTCCTGCTCGTCGTCGTGCTCCAGGCCGTGCAGACCATGGCCACCCTGACGCTGCCGACGCTCAACGCCGACATCATCGACAAGGGCATCGCCACCGGGAACACCACCTACATCTGGCAGATGGGCGCCATCATGCTCGGCGTCACCCTCGTCCAGGTCGTGTTCGCCATCGCCGCCACCTACTTCGGGGCCAAGACCGCCATGGGCTTCGGCCGCGACGTGCGCGGTGGCCTGTTCCACAAGGTCACCAGCTTCTCGGCCCAGGAGACCGGCCACTTCGGGGCGCCGTCGCTCATCACCCGCATCACCAACGACGTCACCCAGGTGCAGGTGCTCGTGCTGATGTCGTGCACGATGCTCGTGGCGGCGCCGATCATGGCGATCGGCGGCATCATCATGGCGGTCCGCGAGGACGGCTCCCTCTCGCTGCTGCTCCTGGTGAGCGTCCCGGCCCTCGTGCTGTCGGTCGGCTCGGTGATCATCCGCATGATCCCGATGTTCGAGAAGATGCAGGAGCGCATCGACCGCGTGAACCAGGTGCTGCGCGAGCAGATCACCGGCATGCGCGTCGTGCGGGCCTTCGTGCGCGAGCCCGACGAGGTGGCCCGGTTCGGCGCTGCCAACGAGGACCTCACCGCCGTGTCGATCCGCACCGGCTACCTGATGGCCTTCATGTTCCCGTCGGTGATGCTGATCCTCAACGCCTCCTCGGTGGCGGCGCTGTGGCTCGGCGGCAACCGCATCTCCTCGGGCGAGATGCAGATCGGCGCCCTCATCGCCTTCCTCAGCTACCTCGTGCAGATCCTGATGTCGGTGATGATGGCCACGTTCGTCGCCATCTTGTGGCCCCGTGCCTCGGTCTGCGCCGTGCGCATCAAGGAGGTGCTCGACACCGAGCCGGTGGTGAAGGTGCGCGACGACGCGGTGTTCGAGCTGCCGCGGCACAACATCCTCACCTTCGACTCGGTCGGCTTCCGGTACCCGGGCGCCGAGGTGCCGGTGCTCACGGACGTGTCCCTGGTGGCCCGGCCCGGTGAGACCACCGCCATCATCGGCAGCACCGGCTCGGGCAAGACCACGTTGCTCAACCTCGTGCCCCGCCTGTTCGACGCCACGTCCGGCGCGGTGCTGGTCGACGGCGTCGACGTGCGCGACCTCGAGCCCGAGGTGCTCTGGGCCCGCATCGGCCTCGTGCCCCAGAAGCCGTTCCTCTTCACGGGGACGGTGGCGTCCAACCTGCGCTACGCCGATCCCGAGGCCACCGACGACGAGCTGTGGGAGGCGCTGCGCATCGCCCAGGCCGAGGACTTCGTGCGGGCCATGCCCGACGGCCTCGACTCGCGCATCAACCAGGGCGGCACCAACGTGTCGGGCGGTCAGCGACAACGGCTCGCCATCGCCCGGGCCATCGTGCGCAAGCCCGGGATCTTCCTCTTCGACGACTCCTTCTCGGCGCTCGACCTCGCCACCGACGCTCGCCTGCGATCGGCGCTGGCGCCCACCACCGCCGACGCCACGGTGCTGATCGTGGCCCAGCGGGTCTCGACGATCATGCACGCCGACCAGATCCTGGTCCTCGAGGACGGCCAGGAGGTCGGCCTCGGCACCCACCGCGAGCTGCTCGACACCTGCCCCACCTACGCCGAGATCGTGGCGTCCCAGATGAGCGCCGAGGAGGCGGCATGAGCGCCGACGGCAACGGCACCAACGGCTCGGGCGACGCCTCGGCGGCCGGCGCCGAGCCGGACGGCAAGCCCGAGGCCAAGCTGCCCGAGGGCGAGTCGCGCACCAGCTTCGGGGCCCGGTTCCAGGCCGCCGGCATGCCGGCGGAGAAGACCGAGGACCTCGTCGGCTCCACCCGGCGCCTCGCCCGGCGGCTCCAGCCCGAGCGGGGCAAGACCATCGCCGTGCTCGTGCTGGCGGTCATCAGCGTCGTGTGCTCGGTGGTCGGCCCGAAGATCCTCGGCAACGCCACCAACACGATCGTCGCCGGCATGCGGTCGCCCACCGGCATCGACTTCGCGGCACTGCACCGCACCCTCGCCTTCGTGCTCGGGCTCTACCTCGTGTCGGCGTCGCTGGCCTACCTGCAGGCCCGGCTGCTGGCCGTCGTCGTGCAGCGCACGATGTACCGGCTCCGCGCCGACGTCGAGGACAAGCTCAACCGGCTCCCGCTGTCCTACGTCGACCGGCAGCCGCGCGGCGACCTGCTCAGCCGAGTGACCAACGACATCGACAACATGGCCCAGAGCCTCCAGCAGACGCTCAGCCAGATGCTCACGTCGCTGCTCACCATCGCCGGCACCCTGATCATGATGTACGTGATCAGCTGGCAGCTGGCCCTGATCGCCACCGTCACCATCCCGCTGTCGATCTGGACGATGAAGATGATCGCCAAGCGGTCCAAGACCCGCTTCATCGCCCAGTGGACCCACACCGGTTCGCTCAACGCGCAGGTCGAGGAGGCCTTCACCGGCCACGCCCTGGTGAAGGTGTTCGGCCGCCAGGGCGACGTCGAGGCGCGGTTCCAGGAGAAGAACGAGGAGCTCTACAAGGCCTCGTTCGGCGCCCAGTTCATCGCCGGCACGATCCAGCCGGCGATGATGTTCTTCGGCAACCTCAACTTCGTGGCCATCGCGGTGATCGGCGGGTTGCGGGTGGCTTCGGGCGCCATGTCCCTCGGCGACGTGCAGGCGTTCATCCAGTACTCGCGACAGTTCACACAGCCCCTCACCCAGCTGGCGTCGATGTTCAACGTGATGCAGTCGGGCATCGCCTCGGCCGAGCGGGTCTTCGCCCTGCTCGACGCCCCCGAGGAGCAGGCCGACCCGACCGAGCCGGCCCACGACCTGTCGCCGAAGGGCCGGGTCGTCTTCGAGGACGTGGCCTTCTCCTACGACCCGGCCAAGCCGCTCATCGAGGACCTGTCGCTGGTGGCCGAGCCCGGCCAGACCATCGCCATCGTGGGTCCCACGGGGGCCGGCAAGACGACGCTGGTGAACCTCATCATGCGCTTCTACGAGCTCGACGGCGGCCGCATCCTGCTCGACGGCATCGACACCTCCACCATGACCCGGCGCGAGCTGCGCTCGAACATCGGCATGGTGCTGCAGGACACGTGGCTGTTCGGCGGGACCATCCGCGACAACATCGCCTACGGCAACCTCGAGGCCACCGACGACCAGATCCTCGCCGCCGCCAAGGCCTGCTACGTCGACCGCTTCGTGCACTCGCTGCCCGACGGCTACGACTCGCTGATCGACGACGAGGGCGGCAACGTGTCGGCGGGCGAGAAGCAGCTGCTGACCATCGCCCGGGCCTTCCTGGCCGACCCGACCATCCTCATCCTCGACGAGGCCACCTCGTCGGTCGACACCCGCACCGAGGTGCTGATCCAGGAGGCCATGGCCGCGCTGCGCTCGAACCGCACCAGCTTCGTGATCGCCCACCGCCTGTCGACGATCCGCGACGCCGACACCATCTTGGTGATGGAGGACGGGAGCATCGTCGAGCAGGGGAGCCACGACGAGCTGCTCGCCGCCGACGGCGCCTACGCGACGCTCTACAACGCGCAGTTCGCCGGGGCCGCCGTCGAGGTGTAGGCCGTTGGGCGTGGGCGACGGACGGTCCGGCATCTTCTGCATCGAGGGGGAGTGGTCGCCCAAGCTGACCGACTCCTCGTCGGTGAGCCCCATGCTCGAGCTGCTGCGGCGAGCCGACGGCGTGCCGTACATCCACCGCACCGCGTCGAGCACCAAGGAGCTGGTCGCCTACCTCGAACGGTGGAGCCAGAAGCAGTACGGCCGCTACCGGATCGGCTACCTCGCCTTCCACGGCGACGCCGGCGGCCTGTGGGTCGGCAAGAAGTTCGTGACGCTCGACCGGCTGGCGTCCGAGGTCGGGCCCACGCTGCAGGGCAAGACGCTGTTCTTCGGGTCGTGCGCCACGCTCGACCAGCCGTGGAAGCGGCTGGAGGCGTTCCGGTCGGCGGTGGGAGCGCGGGCGCTCATCGGCTACACGCAGGACGTCGACTGGATCGAGTCCACCGCCTTCGAGCTGACCGTGCTGGAGGAGCTGGCGTCGTCGAAGCGGGTCGACAAGGCCATGGTGCGCCTGCGCAAGGACCACCGCGCCTGGTGCAAGCGACTGGGGCTTCGGGTGGTGTGGAAGGGCGGTCACCTCAAGGGCTGAGGGTCGGGCGAGGCCGGCGCGTCGGCGGGTCGGCGTGGATCGACGGTCGCCGCGCCAGCACCGCCGCGCGGGCCACCATGTGCCATGGAGGGAAGAGCGGCATCGAAGCCCCCGCAGTCGGTGATGGATGCGTGGTCGGTGACCGAGCTGGAGCAGCTGGTGGGTGGCCAGGGCGAAGCGCTTCGCGCCGGTCCCCTGGTGCTGAAGCCCGTGGCCGACCCGGCCCAAGCCACCTGGTTGGCGGAGCTGCTGGACCGCCTCGACGTCGGGCCGGGACTGCGCGTCGTTCGACCCGTTCGAGCATCGACGGGTTCGTGGGTCGTCGACGGCTGGTCGGCCTGGCGCTGGCTGGACGGCGAGCACCGCCGCCGGATGTGGGACGAGGTCCTGGAGGTGTCCGGGCGATTCCACCAGGCGGTGGCGGACGTCGCGTGGTCCCCGGTGCTGGTGGCCTCACACCGGTGGGCCGTTGCCGATCGAGTGGCGTGGGGCGAGGCGGACGCCGTGCTCCCGGAGTCGGTTCAAGGGTTGCTCGCTCGGCGGATGCCGGTCGACCTCGCGCCCCAGCTCATTCACGCCGACCTGGGCGGCAACGTGCTCTTCGACGACGTGCTGGCCCCGGCGGTCATCGACGTGAGCCCGTACTGGCGCCCGGCCGGCTACGCCGACGCCATCGTCGTGGCCGACGCCGTTGCGTGGGAGGGGGCAGGCGACGATCTCGTCGAGCGGCTGTTGCTTCGCCAGGGCGAGCAGCTGCTCCTGCGAGCCGTGCTGTTCCGCGTCGCCGTCGATCACCGGGAGGCCGAGGCCCATCAGCGAGTGGTCGCGCTCCTCGAGGCGTGAGCACCCGACGTTGACCGCAGACCCGACGGGCACGGCGTCCCTGGTGTCGCCGCCATCCTGTCCGGAAGCCTGGGCGCGGCGAGGACACGGGTTTCGCAGCCGGCGTTCAGCCGAGCGCTCTCGGTGCACCTCCCGGTCTTTCCGCTCATCTCGGTTGTCATGAGGTGCGTACAGGTGTACGATCCAAGCATGCCCACCAGGGGGAACCCGGAGCCGGATGCCAACGAGGATGGCGGCGAGGAGGGCGTGGCCCTCGGTGGCCCGGTGACGGTCGGGGCGGCGTTGGGGGCGATCCTGGTCGAGGTCCGGGAGCTGGTGGCGGGGTTCGATCCGGCGGTGGTCTCGGCGGGCGATGCGGCGGTGCTGGTCGAGCGGTTCGCCGAGCTCGAACGGCTGGCGGCTGGTGGTCGGCTCTTGGCGGCGGGGCGGATGGCCCGGACGTCGGTGTGGGCCGGTTCGGGTGACGGCGATGTGACGGAGTGGATGGCGAGGACGACCGGGCAGTCGCGGTCGGATGCGCGCAAGGACCTGGCGGCGGCGCGTGTGCTCGACGAGCTCGATGGCACCCAGGACGCGCTGCGCCAGGGCCGGTTGACCAAGGAGCAGGTCCGCGAGATCGCCCCGGCCGCCAAGGCGGCACCGGGCGCGGAGGGCGGGCTGCTCGAGGAGGCGGCCCGCGGGTCGGTGGAGGGCCTGGCCCGCAAGGCCCGCGCCGCCAAGGCCGCCGCCCGCGGCGACGGCCGCGACGCAGTGGAGCGGGTGCGTCGCCGGCGGTGCGTGACCCACGGCCGCAGCGAGGACGGCTCGGCGTGGCTGCGAGCGTCGGGGCCACCCGATGACATCGCGAGGATCCTGGCCGGATTGGCGCCGTGGGCCGAGCAGACCCGTCGTGCTGCGCGCGGCCGGGGTGAGGTGCTGACCGACGACCAGGCATCGTTCGATGGCCTGGTCGCGGTGGCCGCCCAGCCCGTCCCGCGTGTCGGTGACTCCGAACGCGCCGTGCCCGCACCCGGCGCCGACAGCGGCGATGACGACGAGGAGCCGGGTGTGACCGCCGGGCCCGGGTCGCCGCGGTGGGCCACGAAGGTGATCGTGAACGTCGACCTGGCCGCCTTGCGGCGCGGGTTCACCATCGCCGGCGAGCGCTGCGAGATCACCGGCATCGGACCCGTGCCGGTCGCCACGGTCGACGACCTGTTGGCCCGCGACGACACGTTCCTCGCCGCCGTCGTGCGGGAGGGAACTGACATCCAGAAGGTGGCCCACTTCGGGCGAGCACCCACGGCCGCCCAGCGCACCGCGCTGGAAGCCGACCACGCCACCTGTTGCATCGACGGCTGCCCCGACCCACCCCGCGTGATCGACCACCACCACCGCTTCGCCGACGACGGGCCGCGCACGCTGGCCAACCTCGGACCCCTCTGCGACGACCACGACCACCGCAAGACCCACGACCGCTGGGTGCTCGTGCGCCACGGCCGATCCCGCCGCCTCGTCCCACCCGACCACCCGCTGGCCTCCGGCGCCATCCCCGGCGGCTGCCTCGACCTCGACGACGAGGTCGCCGGCGACGAGATCGCCGGCGACGAGATCACCGGCGACGAGGCCCACGGCGACCGCCGCATCGGGGATCGGCACCCCGGCGAGTCGACGGCTCGAGCGACCGAAGCCGACCGACCCTCACCCGCCCAGCTCGACCTCCTCGCCGGCTGAGCAACGCGGTCGGCGAACGACCGGCACGACGACCGGCGACCGGCGTTCGGGACGGAGCGGCCCGGCGGCCGGTTCGCTCAGTCCGAGAGCCAGTCGCGCACGAGGGTGCGGAGCTGGTCGATGTTGACGCCGGTGGTGGCGCTCACCCACACGACGTCGCGGCGCTCGAGGCTGCACCCGGCGGCCAGGTCCTTCTTGCGCTTCTCCCGCTTGGCCGAGCGGACCTTGTCGTGCTTGGTGGCGATCACGGTGCACGGCACGCCCTCGTGGCGCAGCCACTCGAGCATCGACTGGTCGAGCGGCGTCGGGCCGATCTCGCCGTCGACGAGGACCATCACCATGCGCAGCTGCTCGCGCTCGAGCAGGTACCGCTCGATCATCGAGCCCCACGCCGCCCGGTCGGCCTTGGACGCCTTGGCGTAGCCGTAGCCGGGGCAGTCGACGACCGTGGTGTCCTCGTCGAGCCGGTAGCAGTTGAGCTGGCGGGTCCGGCCGGGCGTCTTGGACGTGTGCGCCAGCTGGTGCCGGTTGGCCAGGGCGTTGAGCAACGACGACTTCCCCACGTTCGACCGCCCCACCAGCGCAACCTCGGCCCGGCTGTCGGGCAGGTCCTCGTGGCGGGTGGCCGAGAGCACGAAGTCGAGGGCCAGGGGAGCGCTCACCCGCCCATCTTGGCCGCGCCGCCCTCATCGTTCCCTCATCGGTGGGTGACGGCCCGCTCATCGCCGGCACGGAACCTGATCGCCATGACCACCACCCCGACCCCCAGCACGGCGCCGACCCGCAGGGCGTTCCTCGTCCTGGCCGGCGTCGGCCTCGCCTCGACCGCGGCGGCGGCCTGCACGGTCGTGCCCGGCCCCGGCCCCGGCCCCACGACGCCGGCGCCCTCGACGGCGACCGTCCCGCCGCCGACGACCACGCCGGCCGCGGGGACCCACACCCTCCGGCCGGGCCGCCAGGTCCTCACCTGGCCGGTCGACGGGTTCACCCGCGCGGCGGTCGTCCACGTGCCGCCGGCGGCGCTGGCGCCCGGGGCCGCCCCGGTCCCGGTGGTCTTCGCCTTCCACGGCCACGGCGGCAGCGGGCCGAGCTTCGAGCGGAGCAACCACTTCGAGCAGCTCTGGCCCGACGCGGTGGTCGTGTACCCCTCCGGCCTGGTCGGCCACGCCGGCAAGACCGATCCGGAGGGCGTGAAGCCCGGGTGGCAGACCACCCTGGGCGAGACGGGCGACCGCGACCTGCACCTGTACGACGCCATGGCCGCCGACCTCCGGGCCGGCCTGCCGATCGACCCCGACCGCGTGCACCTGGTCGGCTTCTCCAACGGCTCGGCCTTCACCTCGCTGCTGTTCAACCAGCGCGGCGACGAGGTGGCCGCCACCGCCAACCTGTCGGCCCAGCCCGGGGGCCTGCTGCTGACCGACCCCGTCCGCTCGATGTTCATGATGATCGGCGAGGCCGACCCGATCGTGTCGGCCGAGGGCCAGAAGAAGTCGATCCCGCTGGCCCAGGCCAAGCTCTCGATCGATCCGACCACCACCGTCGTCGACGGCTACCTCACCACCGCCCGCGGGCCCGGCAACCTCGAGCTGGCGACCTACGTCCACCCCGGCGGCCACGACATCCCGCCCGAGGTCCCGCCGCTGGTCATCTCGTTCCTCCAGCGCCACGCCCGCACCGACGCCCCGGCGTGACCGCGCCGGACCGAGCGCCCGGTCCGGCCGAGCCGGGTCAGTCGCCGGTCGCTCGCCGAAGCACCGCCGCGGCGAAGCGGTCGGCGGCCGCCGGCGCGGTGGGCAGGAAGAAGCACGGCTCGAACAGCTCGGCCTCGAGCAGCAGCGGCGAGCCGTCGGCGGCCTCCACCACGTCGAAGCGGGCGTACAGCAGCGGCTCGCCGGCGGGCAGCCAGCCACGCTCCTCGGCCACGGCTCGAACGGCCTCGTGGGCGTCGCCCACCAGCGCCGACACGGCCGGATCGGGCACGGTCGACGCCACCACCTCCTGGTACTCGCCGCCGAGGAACCCGCCGCCGCGGGCGAGGATCGGCCCCTTGGTCAGCGCGTGGGACACCTCGCCGTCGAAGACCAGCACCGCCACCTCCCCCCGCTCGGCCACCGAGGGGATGCACGGCTGGACGAGCGCGGCCTGACCGCCGGCCAGCACCTGCCGGCCGAGGGCGGCGGCGGCGGGGTCGCCGGCGGCGAACCGTCCCGTCAGCCGGCTCCCGGCGCCCACCACCGGCTTGACGACCACCTCGTCCACCTCGGGATCGGCGGCGAGGGCCTGCAGGGCGACGTGCAGCGCGGCCTCGTCCTCGGCCACGGCCGTCGGCACCACGGCCACCCCGGCGACGGCCAGCTCGCCGAGGTACCGCTTGTCGAGGTTCCACCGCACGAGGGCGGCCGGGTTGTGCAACGTGGGCAGCACCCCGACCCGGGTGAGGAAGCCGTCGAGCTCGTCGAGGTGCTCGGGGTAGTCCCACGGCGAGCGCAGCACGACCAGGTCGTAGGCCGCCCAGTCGACGCCCGGGTCGTGCCAGCTGACGTGGTCGAGCGCCACCGCACGGGCGGCGAAGGCGTCGTCGTGCAGCGGTCGGTCGACGTCCTCGGCGACCGACCTCGGGTCGTCACTGGTCACGAAGGCGATGCGCACCCGCGGAGCGTAGGTGGCCGGGATCGCTCGACGGCGATCACGCGACGGGCGCGCGGCCCCGGGCGGCGACCTGGTCGCGCATGGTCATGAGCGAGACGCCGATGCCGTAGGTGACGAACTCGCCGGACGGATCGATCCGCACGATGCAGGTCCGGGACCGCAGGTCGTCGTCGTCCTCCCGGCCGCGGAACAGGGCGTGCACCACGGTCGGCGGCACGTCGTCGAGCTCGAGCACGCGCGCGGTGCCGTGGAACGTGATGGTGGCGTCGGGGATCTTGATCATGGGCAGGAACCGAACCCGCTTGGCGATGGGCACGGTCACCGCCACCGCCGGTCGGTGGCGCAGGTGTCGCGCCTTCCACGAGTCGGTCTCGGTGCCGACCCAGAGCGCGCCATCGTCGACCACGTAGACGATCCCGGCCGAGCGGGGCTCGCCGTGGGCGTTGGTGAAGGCCACCACCGCAAACAGGTGCCTCCCCAGCTCCTGCCAGATCGAGTCGGTCGTCACCGGTGCACCCATGGCCCCACCCCACCACCCGTGGAGGCGCGACCGGCAGGGCCGGAGGTCCCCTCGCCGCTGTGGCATCCTGTCGAACCGGACCGTCGGCCGACAGGGGGAGGCAGCGATGGCCACCCGGATCCTCGTCTGCGACGACCACCCCGTCTTCCGCGGCGGCCTCGCCGCGGCCCTGGAGGCCGAGGACGACCTCGAGGTGGTCGGCGAGGTCGGCTCCATCGCCGAGCTGCGCGAGGGCCTCGCCGCCGGCTCGCCCGACCTCGTGCTGCTCGACGTCGACCTGCCCGACGGCTCGGGTGACACCGTGGTGGCCGAGGTCGCCGGCCAGGCCCACGTCGTCATGCTCAGCGCCCACGACCAGCCCAACCTCGTCCGCCGGGCCATGCAGGACGGCGCCGTCGGCTACATCCGCAAGGACGCCGAGCCCACCGAGCTGCTGCGCCTGGTGCGCCGGGCCGCCGAGGGCAAGACCGCGCTCAGCGGCGACATGGCGCTTCGCCTGGCCGACTCCCTGCGCCGCGACCCCGACGAGCGGGCCTTCGACGAGGCCCTCGCCTCGCTGTCGCCCCGCCAGCGCGAGGTCGTGGCCCTCATCGCCGACGGCCGCTCCAACCGCGAGATCGCCGACGAGCTGTGCATCAGCGAGGGCACGGTCAAGAACTACGTGACGCGCATCCTCGAGGTCATGGGCGTGGCCGACCGCACCAAGCTGGCCGTCCTGCTCGTGCGCCACGAGATGCGACGGTGAGGCGACGGTGGCCCGGGTGACCCGATGACGGCCTGGCCCGAGCAGACCTGGTACGTCTGGGGCCTGTTCGTCCTGGCGGCGGCCGGCGCCATGCTGCCCATCCGCACCGAGCGCCGCGACGACTTCCCGATGATGGCCATCGCGGTGATGGTCGCGGCGGCGGTCACCGGCGCCGGCTGCCTGGTCGTCCTCTGGGCCGCCGCCCTGGTCGCCGTCCCGGTCCGGGTGGCCTGGAGCCTCGTGCCCCGCCGCGGTGCAGCCGAGGGCTGGCCGGGCGCCAAGCGGTCGCTCGTGTGGCTCGGCATCTCCACCCTGGCCTGCACCGTCGGCTTCGTGGTGGGCGGCGGCGTGTACGTCGCGCTCGGCCACCAGTTCCCCGTCACGTTCGGGAGCACCGGCGACTACTTCGCCGCCTACCTCGCCGCCATCGGGGGCTGGGTCGGGACGATGGTGGTGGTCGTGCTGGCGGTGCGCCGGGTCAACGGCCCGATCATGGCCAGCGCCAGCGACCCGTTCGAGAGCATGTCGGTCCCGTACGTGCTCCCGGTGCTGGTCGGCTTCCCCCTCGTCGTCGCCTCGGTGGCCATCTTCCAGATGGGGGCGCCGGTGCCCTCGCTGTTCATCCTCTGGTGGTGCCTGCCCACCTACGCGGCCACCGCCCTCGACGTGCACCGCCGACGGATGGGCCAGGAGCTGCGGCGCGACGCCATGGCCGCCCAGCGGCTCGCCGCCATCGGCGAGGTGTCGGCGCGGCTCGTGCACCAGTCGCGCCACCAGGTCGGGCTGATGGGCTGGTCCATCCACCGGCTCCGGGCCCTCACCGACCCCGGACCCGGCCAACCCCTCGACCGCGCCGCCATCGAGCGCGAGCTGGCCGAGCTCACCGCCGCCAAGGACCGCCTCAGCGTCATGCTGGCGTCCGAGCTGCTGCACGAGGCCGACCCCGATCGGGCCGAGGGCCCCTCGTCGCCGGCGGCCACCTCCCGCCGCCTCCGCCTCGCCGCCGTGATCGACGAGGTCGCCGACCAGCTGGCCGCCGAGGCCGAGCGCGAGGGGGTGGCCCTGCATCGCACGGTCGCCGACGACGTCGCCGACGAGCCGGTGGCGCCGGCGCTGGCCGACGCGGTGTTCAACCTCGTCGACAACGCCATCGACGCCGCCGCCGGTGACGTCGAGGTGGTGGCCGAACGGCACGACGCCACCGTGGTGCTGACCGTGCTCGACGACGGTGCCGGCTTCCCGGGCGAGGCGGCCACCCGGGCCTTCGAGCCCTTCTTCACCACCAAGGCCGACGGCACCGGCATGGGCCTGGCCATCGTCGACGCACTGGTCGGCGACCTCGGGGGCGAGGTCCGCCACGAGCGTCGCGGCGATCGCACGGCGGTGGTGGTGGCGCTGCCCATGGCGGTCCCCCCGCCAGTCATCTCACACTCCGTGGTCGGCTGACCGCGGAGCCAGGCGCGTCGCCGGTCACCCTCGCGCCGGGGCCTCACCAGCGCCGTGACCAGGGACTTCGCGTTCCCGCACGCCGCGACCATGACCATCGTCATGGGCCGAAGGTGACCCCCTCCATCTACCTCCGGCGCGACACCGACCACATACTGCGCTCGGAGGCTGTGCTGTTCGTCACAGCCCAGGGGACACCTCGGGGGAGGACCACGATGTCGGCACCACACGGCTCGGACGCGAAGCGCCCGGCGACGACGACGGCCACGCGGCGGGAGCGCAAGGCGCTGTTCGCCTTCCCGGTCGCCGACCGGCCCCGGAGCCGCGCCGTGCGGCGCTCGCTGCTGTCGACGATCGCCGCCCTCGCCTGCACGATCGCCCTCGTCGCCGGCACCTCGGCCCCCTCGGAGGCGGCCACGTACCCGGTGGGCGGCATCGGGACAGCGGTGTCGAACTTCCTCTTCAGCCCGAACGCGGTCGCCGGCGCCAACAACTGGGGCTGCAAGCCCAACGCCGCCCACCCGTACCCGGTCGTGCTGGTCCACGCCACGGGCGTGAACCTCGGCGCCAACTGGGCGACGCTCTCGCCGACGCTGGCCAACGCCGGCTACTGCGTCTTCGCCTTCAACTACGGCATGACCTGGCTGTCGGCCGGTCGGGTCGGTGGCCTCGGTGAGATCTCGGCCTCGGCCAAGACGCTGCAGGCCTTCGTCGACCAGGTGCGCACCGCCACCGGCGTGTCCAAGGTCGACCTGGTCGGGCACTCCCAGGGCGGCATGATGCCGAACTACTACATCAAGTTCCTGGGCGGCGCGAGCAAGGTCCACACCTTCGTCGGCCTCTCGCCGAGCAACCACGGCACCAGCCTGAGCGGCATCGTCACCCTCGGCGCCAACCTCAACCTGATCGGGTTCACCAACACCCTCCTGTGGGGCTTCGGGGTGCCGGGCCTGGCCCAGCAGGAGGCCGGCTCGACCTTCCAGAAGAACCTCTTCGCCGGGGGCGACACGGTGGCCGGTCCCCGCTACGTCGTGATCCAGACAACCCACGACCTGGTGGTGACGCCCTACACCAACGCCTTCCTCAGCGGCCCGAACGTCACCAACATCAAGATCCAGGACCAGTGCCCGAACAACCCGGTCGGCCACGTGGGGATGTTCGGCGACAGCACGGTCATCCAGAACGTGCTCAACCAGCTGGGCCCGAACACCGCCGGCTTCAAGGCCGTCTGCACGGGCTACGGCCTGCCCCTCTAGCGACCGGCGGCCCGGGGCGGCCGGGCCGGTCGCGGCGAGCTCCGCACGGCGGTGACTAGGTTCGCCGACCGTGCCCGCCGCCGAGATGCCCGCCGCCGAGGTCGAGATCACACCGGCCCTGGTCCGGGCGCTGCTCACCGAGCAGTGCCCGGACCTCGCCGTGCTCGGCCTCGAGCCGCTGGCGTTCGGGTGGGACAACGTCTCGTACCGGCTCGGCGACGAGCTCGTCGTCCGGCTGCCCCGGCGGGCGCTGGCGGCGCGGCTGGTCGAGCACGAGCAGCGCTGGCTTCCCACCGTCGCCGACCGGGTTCCGCTGCCCGTCCCCGCCCCGGTGGTCGCCGGCCGGCCCGGCTCGGGCTACCCGTGGGCGTGGAGCGTGGTGCCGTACCTGCCGGGGCACCCGGCGGCCATCGCCCCGCCGCCGGACCCGGGCGCCGCCGCCGTGGCGCTCGGGCGGTTCGTGACCGCCCTGCACCGGTGCCCGGCCGACGGCCTCCCGGCCAACCCGTACCGCGGCGGCCTGCTGGCCGACCGGGACGAGGCCGTCCGCGATCGCCTGGCGCGGCTGGCTGACGACGTCGACGCCCCGGCGGTGGTCGCCCGGTGGGAGCAGGCGCTGGGCGCCCCGGTCCACGTCGGGCCCCCCGTGTTCCTCCACGGCGATCTGCACCCGGCCAACCTGCTGGTGGCCGAGGGCCGCCTCAGCGCGGTGATCGACTTCGGTGACCTCACGGCCGGCGACCCCGCCACCGACCTGGCGGCGGGGTGGATGCTCTTCGACGAGCGCACGCGCGGGGCGTTCCGGGGTGCAGCCGGCGACCCCGACGACGCCACGTGGGACCGGGCCCGGGGCTGGGCGCTGAACCACGCCCTCGCCTGCCTGGCCACGTCGGCCGACAACCCGGTGATGCACGGCGTCGGCGAGCGCACCCTCGCCAACGTCCTCGCCGACCCCGCCTGAGGTCGGTCCGAGGTTCGAGGCGCCGGGCCGTTCAGTCCGTCGGCGCGACCGCCTCGAGCTCGAGCGTCGCCGACACGTCGAGCCGGAACCGGCCCCGCCCGGTCTTGACGATGCGCACCGGTGCTTCGCGCTCGTCCAGACGGCGCTTGAGGAGGATCAGCCGGCTCTCGAGGTTGTCGCGGTACTCGGGCAGCTCGAGGCTCGGGTCGAGGCGCACCTCCTTGTTGGTGAACTCGACCCGGCCGTCGCGCTGGTGCTGGCCGAGGAGGGACCACAGGATGCGGCCGGCGACGCCCTTGATGAGGTAGTCGCCGTCGAGGAAGGTCGAGCCATCCACGGCGAAGAAGCGCACGAGGGTCGGTGTCCCCGCCGCGACCGGCTCGGGGGCGACGTCGGACGTGCGGGCCGACGGGCCAGCCGATGGCGCCGCGTCGGTCCGACCGTCGGCGCCGGCCAGCGCCTCGCGGGCCCGGTCGGCCTCGATGGCGGTGGCGACGAGGCTGGCCACCGCCGACAGGAGGGCCTCGTCGGCCTCGGTGAAGGCCACCATCCGCGTGCTCTCGACCACCAGCACGCCGACGAGCCCGCCGAAGGCCATGGCCGGCACCGCCAGCAGGCTGTTCGCCTCGGCCAGCCCGGGCACCGGGATCTCGCGACCAGGGCCGATCTCGCCCTCGTCCTCGTAGGAGTCGCGCACGCGGCGCGAGTACTTGCTCAGCTGGCGCACCCCACCGACCCGGATCGGCACGCAGCGGGTGGCGGCCAGCCCGACGATGCCCTCGCCCAAGGGCACCTCCGAGCCGACGCCTTCGGCCGCGTAGCCGTGGCTGGCGATGGTGTAGAGGCTGCGGCCCTGCTCGTCGGCGAGCAGCAGGAGGCAGTGCTCGTAGCCGGCGACCGCGGCGAGCCCCTGGATGGTGATGGTGACGAGGGTGTCGAGGTCGGGGCAGCGACCGATGCGGGTGGTCAGCTCGGCCAGCACCGGCATCGGATCGCGGCCCTGGCCGGTGATGTCGGTGGTCGGCGGCCCGACGGGTGCCCGACCGCGCCGCTCCGCCGGCGGTGGCACGCGCTCGATGCGGCGGACCCGGTAGATGTCGGCGGTGCGCAGGCGGAACACCTGCTGCATCCCGGAGAGGGCGGCGACCACCTCGACGTCGTCACGCAGCTGCTCGAACAGCGGCCCTCGTCGCTCGGTGCGCTCGTAGACCAGGTCGAGGCGGAACTCGTCGTAGCTGGCGGGGTCGATGACCATGGCGCAGGCGCGGGGGTTCTCGGCCAGGTTGCGGGCGGTCTTGGAGAAGAACTGGTTCGACAGGGCCACCCGCTCGCGGTCGACGAGGCGCACCTTCGAGAGGTAGGTGACGTTGGGGGTGCCGTCGGCGGCGACGGTGCCGATCACGGCGGGCACCGCCCCCTCGAAGCAGAGGTGGAGGTCTGCGAGGGTGAGGTCGTCGCTCACGGTCGGGTTCCGAGTGGTGCGCCGGCAGCCGGTCCGGGCGTCTGGTCGAAGTGCTCGGCGATGTCGAAGAGGCACACGACCACCTCGACGGGCACCAGGCGTTCGAGGAGGTGGCGGGGCGTGCCCTCGGTGCGCACGACGGCGTCGATGAACTCGTCGGTGTAGCGCTGCATCCGCTCGGGATCGGTGGGGGCCGCTGGCTCGACGCGGACGACGGTGCCCTTGAGCTGGGTCGAGGTCAGGGTGGGGACGTCGGCGCCGGTGACGGCGATGGGGGCGCCGGGGGTGAGCAACGCCTGCAGCCGGACCTCGTCGGCGTCGATGAGCAGCCGCCCCCGGCTGCCGTCGTCGAGCAGGTCGAGCCCCCAGGCCCGGGCGGCGTAGGGCTCGCCGTCGGCGGTGGCGACGCCCACCAGCAGGGCGCAGCCGGAGTGCAGCAGGTCGACCGTCGACGGCTCGAGCACGGCGGGAGGTCCTCCTCGGGGGTCGGGTAGCGGTTTCTTAGCATCCGGCTACGGGGCTTTCAGCAACGCCGATCGGGGCGATCCCGCACGATCGGACCAGCAACCAGCAGCGGCGCAGCGACCCGGTGCGCCCCGATCGGAAGGAACCCCGATGACCATCACGCCGACCAGCCCGACCACGACCGCCGCCCTCGACCTCCGGCCCTTCGAGCCGATCGTCGTGGACCTGTATCGCGACATCCACAAGGGCCTGCGGGCCGAGCTGTTCGCCGCCACGTCGGAGGCCGGTCGCCTCGACCCGGCCGACGGCACCGGCCGCGCCGCCCTGGCGTCCCAGGTCCGCGACGTCATCGAGGTCCTCGTGCAGCACGCCGACCACGAGGACACCCACATCGGCCCGGCGCTCGAGGCGGAGGTGCCGGCGCTGGCCGAGCGGATCGCCGGCGAGCACGCGGTGATCGAGGCGCGCATGGACCAGCTGACCGTGCTGGCAGACGACGTGGTGGTGGCCGGCGGGGCCGACCGGGCCCTGGCCGTGCACCGGCTGTACCTGGAGCTGGCGACGTTCACGGCGGAGTACCTGGAGCACCAGGACGTCGAGGAGCGCGTGGTGATGCCGGCGCTGCAGGCCGTGGTCGGTCCCGAGGCCTGCGCCGAGATCGAGCACGCCATCATCGCCAGCATCTCGCCGGAGGACATGGCCCGATCGCTGGCCTTCATGCTCCCGGCCATGGACATCGACGACCGCGCCGAGCTGCTCGGCGGCATGCAGGCCGGGGCGCCGGCCGAGGTGTTCACCCAGGTGTGGGGGCTGGCCGCCTCGGTGCTGGCGCCCGTCGACCTCGACGCCCTGGGCCGGCGCCTCGGGATCGCCTGAGCCGGGCGTGGCGGCCGGCGTCCGTGGCGGGTCCGCTCAGCGCCCGAGCCGGAGCACCGGCGCGACCCAACGGCGGAGGCGGTCGTGGGCCAGCGCGGCACGCGCCGCGTTGGCCCCCGGTCCGCCGTGGACGCCACCGCCCGGGTGCGCCGACGCCGAGGCCAGGTACAGCCCGCGGATGGGCGTCTCGGCACGACCGAGGCCGGGGTAGGGCCGGAACACGAGCTGCTGGTGCAGCTGGGCCGTCCCCCCGTTGACGGCACCACCGACCAGGTTCGGATCGGCGTCCTCGAGGTCGGCGGGACCGGCGACGTGGCGGGCGATCACGAGGTCGCGGAAGCCGGGCGCCAGGGCCTCGATGCGGTCCTCGATCCGGTCGGCGAAGCGCTCGACGTCGGCGGCGGTGAGCGTCCCCGAGGCGCCGATCCCGTCGTCGCCGCCGTCGCCGCGCACCTGGTGCGGCAGGTGGGTGTAGGCCCAGGCCGACTCGGTGCCCGGCGGCGATCGCGTCGGGTCGGTGGTGGTCATCTGGCCGACGAGGAGGAAGGGGTGGGCCGGCACCTGGCCGGTGGCCAGGTGGAAGGCGTGCTCGCTCAGCTCGTCGAGCGAGGAGGCGACGTGGACGGTGCCGGCGCGGCGGGACTCCTCGCTGGCCCACGGGATCGGCGACGAGACCGCCCAGTCGACCTTGCAGGTGGCGGCGTCGTACTCGAAGCGGTGCAGGGCATCGACGACCCGGTCGGGCACGAGGTCGCGGTCGACCATCTGCAGCAGCAGCTGGGGCGCGCCGACGTCGGCCAGCACCGCCCGCCGAGCCCCGACCCGGGTGCCGTCGGCACACGTCACGCCGACGGCCCGGCCGCTCTCGATCGCGATCCGGGTGACCTCGACGCCGGTGTGCACCGAGCCGCCGAGCGACGCCAGGCGGGCGACCAGGGCGTCGGTGAGCCGCTGGGCGCCGCCGACCGGGGCCGGGAAGCCGACGCGCTGGCCGAGGGCGGCGAGCAGCCAGCCGAAGAGCCCGCTGCCGGCCGTCTCGGGGGTGAGGTCGGTGTGGAGGGCGTTGCCGGCGAGGAGCAGCGCACCACCCTCGCCGCGGAACTGGTCGTGGGCGAGGCTCCGCACCGGTTGGACGGCCAGGCGACCGAGGCGGCCGATGCCGTCCCGGCGGGCGGCCACGGCGAGGCGGGTGCCGGCGCGCACCGGTGGGAAGGGGCTGAGCAGGGCGTCGACGGCCGGACCGCTGATCCGGTCCCACAGGGCGATGAGGTCGCGCCAGCCGTCGCCGTCGCCCGGGGCGAAGTCGTCGAGGGAGGCCGCCGTCACGTCGAGGTCGCGCGACAGCACGGCGGTGGGCCCGTCGGGGGTCGGGTGGGCGAGCACGTGCTCGGCGTGGGCCCAGCGCAGGCCGTGGTCGCCGAGCCGGAGCCGGGCCAGGACGGGGGAGGCGGCGGCGAAGGGGTAGAACGCCGAGAACCGGTCGTTGGCGAAGCCGGGGGCGGTCAGCTCGGCGGTGCGGACCGCCCCACCCGGCTCGGCGGCGCGCTCGAGCACGACGACGGTCCACCCGGCGTCGGCGAGGAGGTTGGCGGCCACGAGGCCGTTGGGGCCGGCGCCGACGACGACGGCATCGGCATCGGCCGGCGACGACGGGGGAGGGATCGGTCCGCTGGGCATCGGGGCTTCCTACCCGGCCGACGCCCGGGCCGGGTCCGCCGACGTCGTCGGCCCGGTCGGCTCGCCCACCACCAGTCGAGCGACGAGGCCGCACGCGACGCCGATGGCCGCCCCGCCGACGACGTCGAGGGGCAGGTGGGCCCCCACGACGAGGCGGGCCAGGGCGACGAGCACCGCGGCGCCGTACCCGGCGATGCGCCAGCGCGGCCCGAGCCACGGGGCCAGGGCCGTGGCCAGGGCGAAGGCGACGGCGCTGTGCCCCGACGGGAAGCCGAAGTCCGACAGGCCGGCCTCGCGCACGTTCGCCTCGAGGAACGCGCTGGGCCGGCCCCGGTCGACCAGGACCTTGCCGGCCTTGGCCAGCGCCCAGGCGGCGAACCCGGCGAAGGCGGCCGTGGCCGCCGGGGCCGGACGGTTCCACACCAGCCAGGCGACCATGGCCACCACCGGGACGGCCCAGAACACCCCGAGCTGCATGACCGGCCACAGGAGGGTGCCCAGCAGGTCGGGGGCGCCGTTGACGGCCTCGAAGGCGCGCTGCTCGAGGGAGGACAGGCGCCCGGGGCTGCGCTCGAGCACCAGCCAGGCCGCCCCGTACACGACGGCGGCGACGGCGACGCCGGCCAGCAGCGCCGGTCGGTGCCCGAGCGGCGTCCGCGGCGCGTCGGTCACCGGCGACCCTCGGCCCAGCCGGCCAGGCGCGCCACCGCCTCGTCGAGCACCTCGGGGCGCTTGCAGAACGCGAAGCGCACCAGCGTGGGGGCGGTGGCCGGATCGGCGTAGAACACCGAGGCCGGGATGGCGACCACCCCGGCCTCGTGGGGGAGCCGGCGGCACAGGTCGATGCCGTCGCCGACGCCGAGCGCGGCCACGTCGGTGGTGACGAAGTACGTGCCGTCGGGGCAGAAGACCTCGAACCCGACCGCCGACAGGCCCGCCATCAGCCGGTCGCGCCCGTCGCGCAGGGCCGCCACGAGGGGCGGGACGAGGTCGTCGGCCCGGTCGAGGGCGAGGGCCACCGCCGGCTGGAACGGTGCGCCGTTGACGTAGGTGAGGAACTGCTTGACCGTCCGCACGGCGGTGGTGAGCGGCTCGGCCGCGCACACCCAGCCGATCTTCCACCCGGTGACCGAGAAGGTCTTGCCGGCCGACGAGATGGTCACGGTGCGGTCGCCCATGCCGGGGAACGAGGCGAGCGGCACGTGCTCGCCGGCGAAGACCAGGTGCTCGTAGACCTCGTCGGTGACGGCCACCAGGTCGTGCTCGACGCACAGCCGGGCGATCTCGGCCAGCTCGTCGCGGGTGAACACCGAACCGGTCGGGTTGTGCGGCGTGTTCACCAGCACGAGGCGGGTGCGGGGCGTGATGGCCGCAGCGAAGGCGTCGAGGTCGGGTCGGAACCCGGGAGGGCGCAAGGTGACGCCGACCCGCACGCCGCCGGCCAGGGCGATGGCTGCGGAGTACGAGTCGTAGAACGGCTCGAAGGCGACCACCTCGTCGCCGGGCTCGCACAGGGCGAGGAGGGTCGCGGCGATGGCCTCGGTGGCCCCGGCGGTGACGAGGACCTCGGTGTCGGCGTCGTAGGCGGTGCCGTAGCGGCGCGCCCGGTGGTCGGCCACGGCCCGCCGCAGCTCGGGGATCCCGATGCCGGGCGGGTACTGGTTGTGGCCGGTGCGAATCGCCTCGACCGCGGCCTCGAGCACCTCGGGCGGGCCGTCGGTGTCGGGGAACCCCTGGCCCAGGTTGATCGATCCGGTGGCCAGGGCCAGGGCCGACATCTCGGCGAAGATCGTCGATCCGAAGCCGCGGGCGCGCCGGGCGAGGCGGCTGGAGGGCCCGGCGGCGCCGGGGGGAACGGCCCCGGCGGCGGCTGGCGGGACGGGCTGGTCGTCGTCGGGGGTCGCGATGGCGGCCACCGTAGTGGCGGGAATCTCGGCTCCCGGTGCAACCGTTCTCCACCCGGGGACGAAGGTGCAGACGAGGAGCCCGGGTCGGTCGGGTGCGGAGAGGAGCGAGGTCGTGATCCTGGCGGTGCCGCGATGAGGTGGCGACGGCGGCCGGCGTGGCCACCGGCGTGGGTGCTGCCGGCGCTCGTGCCGGCCGGGGACGGGCCCCTGGGCTGGTCGTCGGTGCGCGCCACCCTGGTGCTGCCGATGGCGTCCGACGGCCGGGGCGGCGGTCGGTCCGGTCGGGCCACGGCCCTCGCCGACGCCGCCACCCTCGGCGCCCGCCTGGCCGACGATCCGGGCGCGTGGCGGGAGTGCTACGCCGTCTACGGCCCGATGGTGCAGGCCTACCTGCGCCGGCTCGTGCCCGGCCCCGACGTCGACGACGTGCTGCAGCAGGCGTTCCTCGACGTGTGGCGCAGCCGCGACCGGTACGACCCGTCCCGCCCCCTCGAGCCGTGGCTGCTCGGCGTGGCCCGCAAGCGCGCCATCGACCACCTCCGCCGCCTCGGTCGCTCGGCCCCGGTCGCTGGCGTCGAGCCCCACGACGAGGTGCCGTCGCCCGACGCCTTCGTCGACCAGTTCGCCGACGCGGTGACCGTGCGGGCGGCCCTGGCCGGCCTCACCGGCGACCAGCGCGAGGTGCTCGTCCTCGCCTACTTCGGCGGGCTCACCCAGACCCAGATCGCCGAGCGCCTCGGCGTCCCGCTCGGGACGGTGAAGGCCCGCTCGCACCGGGGCCTGCGGGCCCTGGCCAGCGCCCTCGTCCCCGAGGAGGACCCGACGTGACGCCTCCGTCGCTCGCCCCCGTGCCCGGCGAGCCGCCGCAGCACCCCACCGACGACCTCGCCGCCCTGCTCGCCGGCGAGCTCGACCTGGCCCGCACCCGAGCCGTGGGCGCTCACCTGCGCCGCTGCCCGGCGTGTCGGGACGAGCTCGTCGAGGTGGCGGTGGCCACGGGGACGCTCCGGCGGGTGGAGCGCACCGGGCTGGACGAGGCCGAGGTGGTGCCCCCGCTCACCGTCGTGCCCGACGACGAGGGCGGGTCCACCGCAGGCGCCGATGCGGTGGCGCCCGTCGTGGCGCTCGACGACCGACGGCGCGCCCGGCGTCGGTGGCCGGCGGTGGCGGCCGTCGTCGCCCTGGTCGTGCTCGTCGGTGGGGCCGTCGGGGTCGCCCGGCTGCGGGGACCGGCGTCGGGTGGCGAGGTGCAGGTGGCGCTGCAGCCCGAGGGCGGATCGGCCGGCAGCGGTTCGGTGTCGATGGTCGACGCCGGCTCGTCGTCGGTCATGACGGTCACCACCCGGCAGCTGCCGCCGCCGCCCGACGGGTCGTTCTACGAGGTGTGGCTCTTCGAGCCCGACAGCGGGCAGATGCTCCCCGTCGGGGTGCTGCCCCACGACCGCCAGAGCGCCTCGTTCACGCTGCCCGACGAGCTGGTCGGGCGCTACAAGGCGGTCGACATCTCCGTCCAGCCCGACGACGGGCGCATGGTCCACTCCGACGAGAGCGTCCTGCGAGGGAGCTACGCATGAGCACGATCGAGGCAACGAGCGGCACCGGGGACACCGTGGGCGCGCGACCCACGTCGGCCTGGCAGCTGATCCACTTCCTGGCCGACGATTCGTGGGCCGTCGAGCGAGGGGTCGGCTGGGACGAGGACGACGGCTCGTGGTGCCGGCTCGAGCAGCTGGCCGTCGGCGACCTCGCCGCGTGCCACGGGGCGCTGGTCGCCGAGCTGGGCCGGGCCCCCGTCCTGGTCGAGGCCGAGCCCGACATGTGGTGCGCCTTCGCCCACGAGGCGTGGAGCGTGCGCTGATCGGGAGCGTGCGCTGATCGGTGCGCGTGCGCTGATCGAACGGGTCAGCCGGCCCCGCCGGGCCGACCCAGGTCGTGGAGCTCGGTGGTGGGCTCGCGGTGCATGAGGGTCGTCACCACGTCGGCCGGGCCGATCTCACCCCGGAGGAGGGCGGCGACCTGGGTGGCGATGGGCATGTCGACGTCGACCGACGCCGCCAGCGCGAGCACGGCCGGCGCCGAGGCGACCCCCTCGGCGACCATCTTGGTGTCCCCGATGATCTCCTCGGTGCGCCGCCCGCGGCCGAGCTCGACGCCGAAGCGACGGTTGCGGCTCTGGGGGCTCGAGCACGTGGCGATCAGATCGCCGTTGCCGGCCAGGCCCAGGAACGTCAGGGGATCGCCGCCGAGGGCGACGCCCAGGCGGGTCAGCTCGGCCAGGCCCCGGCTGATGAGGGCGGCCCGGGCGTTCCAGCCGAAGCCGAGGCCGTCGGCGGCGCCCGCGGCGATGGCGATGACGTTCTTGACCGCCCCGCCGATCTCGCAGCCCACGACGTCCTCGCTGGTGTACACGCGGAAGCGAGCGCTCAGCAGCGCCTCCTGCACCCGGGCCGCGGCCGTCGCGTCGGCCATGGCCACCACCGTGGCCGACGGCTGCCCGTCGCTCACCTCCCGGGCCAGGTTCGGGCCGGACAGCACGCCGATCCGGCCGGCGGGGAGGTGGCCCAGCTCTTCGGTGACGACCTCGGTCGGCCGCCGCAGGGTCTCCCGCTCGATGCCCTTGGCCAGGCTGACCACCACGGCGCCGGCCGGCACCGCCGGCGCCAGCCTCGCCGCGACCGATCGCAGGTGCTGGGCCGGGACGGCGAGGATGACGACGTCTCGGTCGGCGACGGCGGCCTCCACGTCGGTGGTGGCGCGCAGCCCGGGCGGCAGGGCCACGTCGGGCAGGTAGACCGGGTTCTGGTGGTCGCGCTCGACCGCCTCGACGACCTCGTCCTCGAGGGCCCACAGCACGGTGTCGGACCGCTCGGCGGCCAGGGCCGCCACCGTCGTCCCCCAGGAGCCCGCTCCGATGACCGCGATGCGCATGGTCGCCGATCGTAGGCGGTGGGCGATCCGGTGGTTCCGGTGGGCCCTCACGGGGTAGGACGAGCACATGGCAACGGCCCGGGTCGGCTGCTCGGGGTGGGAGTACCGGGACTGGCGCGGCGTCGTCTACCCGACCGGGCTCGGTGGCTGCGTCGCCGCCTCGCCGGCTGGACGCCGGACTGGCCGCCGGTGGGCGAGGCCGTCCGCGCCGGCTAGGCCGTCAACAGCTGCCGTTGCCCGCCGGCGGTGCGGCCGGCGGTGCCGGGAGCCCCTCGGGGGCAGGAGGCGCCGGCTGGCCGAGGAGCAGCCGCTTCATCTCGGTGAGGGTCCCGGCGTTGGCCCCGGCGTCGCCGTAGACGACCGATGCCGCACCGGCCCACCCGGGGGTGCCCTGGTACGAGTGGGTGGTGATGACCGTGGACGGATCGCCCAGGAGGTCGCGCGCCATGCCGGCGGTGGCCAGCACGTCGAGGTCGCGGTCGATGGTCAGGGTGCGCTGGGCGACGCCGAGCAGGTTGCCGAGGGCGAGCACGCCCGACGGGCTGGCCAGCTTGCGAGCCGCCGCCCGGAGGAACCGCTGCTGGCGCTCGATGCGGCCGAAGTCGTCGGCGGTGTACAGCTGCCAGCCGCTGGTGGTGCGCACCTCCCAGTGGCGCGAGCGCGCGTAGGCGAGCGAGGTGGCGGCGTCCATGTGCATGCACCCCGACCGGTCGGTCTCGAAGCCGGTGTTGAGGTCGCGCGCCGGGCCGTCGACCCAGAGGTCGACGCCGCCCAGGGCGTCGGCCAGATCGCCGAAGGCGGTGAAGTTGACCGCCACCATGTGGTCGACGGGCAGGCCCGTGAGGCGCCCGACCGTCTCGGCGAGGGCCCGGGGCCCGGAGCGGATGAAGACGGTGTTGATCCGGTCGCCGATCGACGGCAGGTACAGGTCGCGGGGGATCGACAGCACCCCGACCTCGTGGGTCTTGGGGTGCACGACGACGAGCATGATCGAGTCGGTGAGCCGGTCGCTCATGGCGGCCCGGTCGGGCGGGATCTGCAGGCGCTGGGCGTCGGCCGAGCTGAGCGCGTCGGAGCCGGTGGAGAACACCAGGTAGGTGTAGGCCCGCTCACCCGGTGGTGGCAGCGCCTCCACCGGCGGGGCATCCGACACCGGCACCCCGGGGTCGGTGCTGGTGGTGACCGGCAGCGTCGAGGCGACGTCGCTGGTGACCAGGCCGGGCGCCGCCTCGGCGAAGGTGGGGATCTCGTCGACCTGGCGCTTGGTCCACCAGGTGAGCCCACCGGCCACGAGCGCGACGACGAGCACCGCCGCACCGGCAGCCGACAGCACGCGGTGCGACGTGATCCACATCCACGCCCGAGCGAACGGGGACGCGCCCGGGGACGGCGTCGCCTCCATGGCGGCCCAACCTACCGGCCGGCACCGGGCCCACCGGTGCACCCCCCCCCCGGGCCGATCCGCCGACCCGCCGCCCGGATCCGACAGCCCGGACCTCGGGTGGGGCAGGGTGGGGGACCGCCTGAGCCTGGAGGACCCGATGGCCGACGATGCCGAAGCCGTGCCCACCGCCGACGACCGCATCCCGCTGGCCGGCGGCGAGGTGGCCCTGCCGCCCCTCGGGGTCGGGACCTGGGCGTGGGGCGACAAGTCGACGTGGGGGATGGGCGGGTACGACACCGACCTGACCCGCGCCTCGATCCAGGAGGCCTGGGACGCCTGCCTCGAGGCAGGCGTCACCTTCTTCGACACCGCCGAGGTGTACGGCAACGGCGAGTCCGAGCGCATCGTGGGCGAGCTGCTGCGCGGCACCGACGCGGCACGGCGATCGAAGGTCGTGATCGCCACCAAGTTCATGCCGTTCCCCTGGAAGGTCCGCCTCCGCCACGACCTCCGCCGTTCGGTGCAGGCGTCGCTCGACCGGCTGGGCACCGAGGCCGTCGACCTCTACCAGATCCACGGTCCCATCAGCATCCGTGGCCACGGTGCCTTCGCCGACGCGCTGGCCGCCGTGCACCAGGAGGGCCTGATCCGCACCATCGGCGTGTCGAACTACAGCGAGCGGGAGCTGCGGGCCATCGATGCCGAGCTGCGCAGGCACGGGCTGCGGGTGGCCACCAACCAGATCGAGCTCTCGCTGCTGCGCACCCGACCCGCGACCAGCGGCCTGCTGGCGGCGTGCGCCGAGCTCGGCGTCGTCCCGCTGGCCTACTCGCCCATCGGGCAGGGTCGGCTCACCGGCAAGTACTCCGCCGCCAACCCGCCGCCGGGGCGGCGCGACTTCTCGGCCCACCCGATGGAGCAGGTCGACGCCGTCGTCGCCGTGCTGCGCGAGCTGGGCGAGGCCCACGGCGACCGCACGCCGTCGCAGGTCGCCCTGGCGTGGATCATCGCCAAGGGCGCGGTGCCCATCCCGGGCGCCAAGAACCGCAAGCAGGCCACCGACAACGCCGGCGCGCTGGGCTGGGCGCTCACCCCCGACGAGGTGGCCCGCCTCGACGCCGCCGCCCTCGAGGGCACCCGCACCCTCCAGCAGCGCTTCTGGCAGCACGGCTGAGCCGCGCCGCGCCCGGGTGGTCGACGGGTCAGCCGGTCAGCCGGCGGGTGGCGTGCGGCGACCGCTGAGCACGACGACGGCGGCGGCGATGCCTCCGGCCACCACGACACCGCCGGCGACCAGCGCCCACAGCGGACCGCTCCCGCCCGAGGGCTGGTCGGTGATGGCGCTGGTGGCCAGCTCGCCGGTGGTCGGCGTGGCGGTGTTCGACGGAGCCGGTGGCGCGGTGGTGGAGGTGCCGGTGGCCTCGGTGGTGGTCGAGTCGGCCGAAGCCGTGGTGGTGGTCGTGAGGTCGCCTCCCACCGCCGCTGCGGTCGACGTCGTGGTGGGCGCCGGCGTCACCGGCGCGGCGCCCCCGGGGGTGGCCGTCACGGGCGGCGCGGTCGGCTGCGGCCCGGCGGTGGGCGGGGGTGCGGTGGGAGGCGGCGTCGTGGGCGGCGCCGAGACCGGTTGGTCGAAGGCGTACTGGGCCTGCGGCCCGGGCGGGACGTTCAGCCACGGCCAGTTCGCCTGGTACTGCAGGTGCCAGGTCCCCGCCGCCGGGAAGGTCACCGTGCCCACGTAGTAGCCGTCGCTCCCCGCGTACGACATCCGGACCGGTCCGACGCTGCCTCCCGGACCGGTGCCCTGGATCGTGACGGTGGCGTCCTTGGTGATCGGCTCGGTGTCGTTGGCGTAGATCAGCCGGGTGCGGAAGCTCAGCTGGAGCGGCCCGACCACCCGGGTGTCGCCCGGTTGGGGCTGGAAGATGCCGGTCGGACCGTGGGCCAGCGCCGGGCCGGCCGACACGACCAGCACCACGGCGGCCACCGCTGCGGCGAGCGCCCCGGCGCCGGCGGCGCGGAGCCGTCGGACGCGGGGGCGCCGCCCGGGGGTCGCCGCCCTCGTTCGCATCAGCCGGTGAACGCCGGCGTGGTCGCGGTGTTGGAGGCGACCAGCGGTGCCGTGGTCGTCGTGGAGGTCGACGAGGTGGTCGGCGAGCTCGTCGACGTCGTCGTGGACGACGTGGTCGTGCTCGGCGGCTCCTCGACGAGCTCGCTGGCGACGGCCCCCTCGGGGAAGTCCTGGGTGCTGACGACGAAGCGGTACTCGCTGGCGGTGTCGTGCAGCGCGGTGATCACCGCGTCGCTGGCCGGCAGGCAGGTCTTCAGCGAGGTCCCGAAGCTGAACAGCGTCGAGCTGTCCGTCTTGTTGACGATGAGGACGCTCGTGATGGTGCCGAGGTTCGACGACGTGGCGTTGATGCAGATGTCGTTGCTGACGTCGTCGTCGAAGTCGATCACGCCCGTGACGTTGCCGTCGGGATCGCCGCCGGGCACCTGGGCCCCCGTGGCGTTCACGTCCAGGAACACGTGGTGCGCCCACGCCACCCCGGGCACCATCAGCACCCCGGCCCCGACCACTGCACCGGCTGCCAGCAACGCTCGTCCACGCATCAGATCCCTCCCAGGAGACTCCTCGACGGACCACTTGTCGCTCGGCGACGTTCTGGAGTTCCCGGCCGCCGACCAGATTCTCGCTGGCGGCGCACCGGTGCAGATCGGGCCTTTACAGGGGCGGCGGGTTGTGCGATCAGTACCAACCCGCAAGGCCAGGCGACCCGACGCCCGTGCCGCTCGGAGGGAGGCATCCGTGGTCCACCGTCCCACCATCGCCGCGCGCCTGTCGGCCGCCCTCGCCGCCGGGCTCGTCCTGGTCACCGTGCTGGCGGCCCCAGCGCTGGCCCACGTCACCGTCGAACCGCCGGCGGTCGCTCCGGGGTCCTTCGCCACCGTGGCGTTCCGCGTCCCGAACGAGCGACCCGACCACGGGACCGTCAAGGTGCGGGTGAAGCTCCCCGAGGACACCCCGATCGCCTCGGTGAGCCTCCGGCAGACGCCAGGGTGGACGGCGACCGTGGAGAAGTTCCGGCCCACCGCGTCGGCGGGCACCGGCAACCAACCGATCGAAGCCGTGTCGACCATCACGTGGGAGGGCGGTCGCATCGGCCCCGACGAGTTCCAGGACTTCGAGGTGTCGATGGGCCCCATCCCCACCGGGGTGGACCGCCTCTACTTCCCGACCATCCAGATCTACGACGGCGGCGAGGAGGTCGCCTGGATCGAGAAGCCGACCAACGGTCAGGAGCCGTCGCTGCCGGCGCCGAGCCTGCAGGTGACCGCCGACCCGGCGGCGGTCATCGCGGCCCGCGATGCGCATGGCGCAGCGGTGGCACCCGAGGGGGCGACCGCCACCTCGGCCAAGGCGAGCACGGCGCCGTCGGTGGTCGCGGCCGCGACGCCCGCGGTCGCGGCGTCGTCGGACAGCACGAGCACGGCGCTGGCCTCCGTGGGGCTCGGCGTCGCGGTGGTCGCCTTCGGTCTCGCCCTGGCCGCACTGGTCATCGCCCGGCGCGGTGCCGCCCCGGCGCCGGCCCCGTCGGGCGGCGGTGCGTCGCCCAGGTCGGGCTCGGCGCTGAAGTAGCCGCTGGCGCTCAGGCGGCGTCGGCCCGCCACACGGGGATGGTCCCGGTGTCGGGGTCGTACTGGCGCAGCCACGCCGGCAGGTACACGGGGTCGGCGAACCGGCTCGGGTGGTGACCGGGGAGGGCCGAGACGGCCAGCGTCGGCAGCATCGTGAAGGCCAGGCTCACCGACCAACGGGTGAGGCGGAACCACGTGACCGGGTACCAGGCCCGTCCCTCGCCGGCCAGCTGCACCAGCGCCGCCCGCCACACGAACCACGCCAGGAGCACCACCGAGATGGTGGTCGCCCAGGCGTAGCGCAGGCGCGAGCCGTCGACGGCCTCGAACACGTCGAAGGCCGCCTCCTTGTGCTCCACCTCCTCGGCGAGGTGCCACAGGTACAGCGTCGAGGCGACGGGGTCGGCGTCGTCGAACAGCCGCGCCAGGTGCTTCTCGGTCCAGCGGGCCAGCGCGTAGGCGATGCACTCCGAGCCGGCCGAGAAGGCCACGTTGAAGCGAAGGCTGCGGGTGCGGTCGAACCAGCCGTAGGTGCGCTCGATCCGCCGCTCGAGGCGGTCGAGTCGGGGGTAGCGGGCGAGCAGGTGGTCGTTGAACCGCCGGTGCTGGCGGTGGTGCTGGCCCTCCTGGCGCATGAAGTCGAGGGTGCGGTCGCGCAAGGCGTCGTCCTCGAGGTCGGCCAGCGCGGTGTGGGCGGTGTGCACGAAGTACGGCTCCGCGTAGGGCATCAGCAGCGAGATGCCGTTGGCGGCCGCCGCGAACTCCGGGAAGCGGGGGTTCCACAGCGGATCGAAGCCGTCGGGGTAGTCCAGCCGGATCCGGCGCACGACGAGGTCCGATCCGCTCACCGCCCGAGTCTCGCGCGCGGTGCTCCCGGAGAATCACGGACCGTCGGGAACTCGCGGGGCGGTGCCGGCGACTACCTGCCTCGACGGCCAGGGATCGGCTGGCCGGGAGGGCTGCCGGGGAGCGATCCCGGCGCAGACGAGGGAGCACAGACATGCACGGAGGATCGATCCGTCGCGCCCGCGCGCGGCGGTTGGCGGTCGGAGCCGCCGCGGTGGTCACGGTCACCGCAGCGAGCGCCCTGCCAGCGCTGGCCCACGCCAGCTTCCCGGCGGCGGCGGGCTTCGGGTACGCCCCGAACACCTCGGGCGGTACGGGGGCGGTGGGTTCGACCCCGCCCTACGCACCCGGCACCACCCAGACGCTGTGGTTGCGGGCGCCGTTCGAGCAGACGGTGCCGTTCAACGGCGCCGATGACACCACCGTCGACGTCCAGGTCGTGGTGCCCAACGGCTGGACCAACCCGGCGTGCGGCGACCAGCGGACCAACAAGAACGACGTCAGCACGAACAACACCAACCAGCCCGGCACGCTCGTCTCGGGCTGGACCTGTGCGGTCGAGACGGCCAACGGCCGCAAGGTGCTGCACTGGCACGGGCCCCAGGTGGCCCTTCCCCAGACCTCGGTCGACAGCGCTCAGTTCTTCAGCTTCCAGGTGACCACGCCGTCGCCGCTGGCCCAGACCACCTACAACGGCGTCGGGGTCGGCATCGAGGGCTTCATCGTCGACCAGCAGTACGCGTCGGGCGAGACCAAGCACTGGATCCCCAACGCCGCCTTCACCGGCAACCCGCCGGCGGGGTCGACGACGGTGGTCGCCGGCGGTCTGGCCCGCACCGTGGCCGCCGCGCCCCAGACCTACTTCACCGGCGTGCAGCCGGCCCGGATCCTCGACACCCGTGACGGCACCGGCCTCACCGGAGCCTTCGGTCCCGGCCAGACGCGCGACCTCACCGTGCTGAACGTCGGCGGCGTGCCCGCCGACGCCACGTCGGTCGTGCTCAACGTGACGGTCACCCAGACGACGGCCGGATCCGACCTGCGGCTGTGGCCCGCCGGCGGCACCCAGCCCGACACCTCGAACCTGAACTGGGTCGCCGGCCAGACCATCCCCAACCTGGTCAAGGTGAAGGTGGGCGCCGGTGGCAAGGTGTCGATCCGCAACCAGGCGGGCAACGCCCAGGTGATCGCCGACGTCGTGGGCTACTACGCCCCGACGGGTGACGGCTACACCGGCGTGCAGCCGGCCCGCATCCTCGACACCCGCGACGACGTCGGGCTGACCGATCCGTTCGGGCCGGGCGAGACCCGCGAGCTGGCCGTGAGCGGCCACGGCGGGGTGCCGGCCGGGGCCACCGCGGTGGCGATCAACGTGACGGCCAGCGCGCCCTCCGAGGCGTCGCACCTCACCGTGTGGCCGGCCGACCAGGGCCAGCCGAACGCGTCGAACCTCAACTGGGCCGCCCACCAGACCATCCCGAACCTGGTGATCGTGAAGCTCGACAGCGCCGGGCACGTCAAGCTGCGGAACAACTCGGGCACGGTCGACGTGATCGGTGACGTGGTCGGCTACTACACGTCGCCAACACCGACGCTCACCGACGGCTTCGTCGGCACGCCTCCGGCTCGGATCATCGACACCCGCGACGGCACCGGCCTCACCGGGGCCTTCGGGGCGGGCGAGACCCGGGAGGCGACGGTCACCAACGTGGGCGGCGTCCCGGTCGGGGCCACCGCGGTGGTCCTCAACGTGACCGTCACCCAGGCCTCGGCGGCGTCGCACCTGACGGTGTGGCCCGCCGACCAGACCCAGCCCGACGCCTCCAGCCTCAACTGGCGGGCCGGCGAGACGATCCCGAACCTGGTGATCGCCCGGGTCGACGTCGACGGCAAGATCAAGATCCGCAACAACTCGGGCTCGGTCCAGGTGATCGGCGACGTGGTGGGCTTCTTCGTCCCGCCGCCCGCCGGGTGACCTGACCGGCCGCCGCTCGGTCGGCACCGGCCCCTCCGCCAGGTGACCGATCAGCCGCCGGCGCCCCCACCGCTTCGTCCTGGTCCGACGGCGGTGGGGGCGCCGGCGGCGCGCTCGGGCACGGTCCGCACCTTCTTACGAGATCCTTCGGGCGGGCTTACGAGCGGTTGACCGGCCCGGGAGATGGTGGTCGTCGCACCACCCAACCCGATGCGAAAGGGACCACCATGCCCACCCCCACCTCCCTCCGGGTCGCCGCCATCAGCGGTGCCCTGGCCGCCGGCGGCCTGTTCGGCGCACTCGTCGCCGCCCCGGCCATCTCCAGCGCCCAGACCACCACCGCCCCGGCCCAGCAGCCGGCGACGGCCCAGCAGCAGGCTCCCGCCCAGGGTCAGACCCCGCCGCAGGGCCAGGCGTCTCCGCAGGGCCAGCGGCCCCAGGGCGCGCCCCAGGGCTTCGACAAGGCCAAGGGCGGTCACGTCGGCCAGAACGGCACCAAGGAGGAGCTCCTCACCGGTGACACCGCCACCAAGGTGACCGACGCCGCCAAGGCCGCCGTGCCCGACGGCACCGTGGACCGCGTGGAGACCGACGCCGAGGGCGCGGCCTACGAGGCCCACGTCACCAAGGCCGACGGCTCCGAGGTGACGGTCAAGCTCGACGCCTCGTTCGCGGTGACGAGCATCGAGAACGGCCCCGCCTGATCGTTCCGATCGTCGTCACCGCCTCCTCCCTGCGCCTCCCTCCGGCGATGCACCGGTGACGGCGTCCGGTGGCCCGGGTCCTCCACGGCCCGGGCCACCGGCGCGCTCGGCGCTGGGTGGGCCGTGGTCAGCGGCCCGAGTGCAGGTACGCGTGCAGGGTGCCGTTCTCGGTCTCGAGCTCGCCGAGCCGGTGCTTCACGACGTCGCCGATGCTCACGATCCCGGCCAGGAGCCCGGCGCCGTCCACGACGGGGAGGTGGCGCACGCGCTGCGCGGTCATGGTCGCCGCCAGGCTGTCGACCGTGTCGTCGGCTCGGCAGGTCCGCACATCGGTGGACATGGCCGTGGTGACCGGCTCGACGAGCGCAGCGGCACCCCGCTGGGCGACGGCACGGGCCAGGTCGCGCTCGGACACGATGCCGTCGATCGACGCGCCGTCCCGCGACACCACCAGCGCGCCCACGTCGTGGGCGGCGAGGGCGCAGGTCACCTCGAGGAGGGAGGCGCTCGGGTCGACGGTCGCGACGAACGAGCCCTTGTCGTGCAAGATGTGGTCGACGCGCATGGCCCGACCCCCTTTGGCACCCCCCGGTGCCGACGACGTCCCACCCAGTCTGCACCCCGGAGCCCGGCCTGCCCAGGGGAAGATGAGATGGGGTGCGGTCAGGGGTTGGCCACGGCGAGGAGGATGCCGGCGAACTGGCCGGCCAGCGCGGACGGGGGCGGGCCCTTCGGGTCGAGGCAGCCCTGCAGGGCGATGCCGTTGGCGATGGCCAGCACCAGCGACGCCATCGGCACCGGGTCGACCCAGCCGGGCACGACGCCCTCGTCGATGAGGCGAGCCAGCAGCTCGGCGAGGCGATCGCCCAGGTCTCGGTACAGCGCCAGCGCCCGCCGGCGGTAGCGGGCGTCGCGCGTGGCCAGCAGCAGGGTCTCGAGGTAGGCGAGGGCGTCGTCGCGGGAGCGGTCGAGCTCGCTCGTCAGCTGCTGGACGGCGAGCACCAGCGCGGTGGTGGCGTCGTCGGCCTGGTCGAACAGCTCGAGGGCGGGTCGCACGCGGCGGTCGAGGTCGTCGAACAGCGCCTCGGCGATGAGATCGTCCTTCGACCCGAAGTGGTACGTGATGGCGGCCAGGTTGGCCCCGGCAGCGGAGGTGATCTGGCGCGAGGTGGCGCCGGCGAGGCCGTGGTCGCGCACCGTCGTGCGGGCGGCCTCGAGCAGCCGGGCGCGGGTGTCGGCCGTCGCCGGGTCGTCGGCGGGGGATCGCCGGGCCCGCCGGGCTGCCGGCCGAGCAGCTGGTCGGGCCGTTGGTCGCGCCGCTGGTCGGGTGGACGAATCATTCATACGTATGTATGATAGCCCCGAACGTAGGCGAACGGGTGGATCCACCGACGTGGTGGCGCCCACGAGAGGAGGCGGCCATGGCGGCGACGATGGAGCTCGCGGTCGAGCAGACCGGAACGATCAGCCCGGTGTGCCCGTCGCCGGTGCGGCGACCAGTGATGCTGCACGGCTGGCGGACCCTCACCTTCGTGCACTGGCGGGTCGACCCGGCGCTGGTCCAGCGGCTGCTGCCGGCCGGGCTCACGGTCGAGACCTTCGACGGATCGGCCTGGGTCGGGCTCGTCCCGTTCGAGATGGAGGTCACGGTCCCGGGCATGCCGATCCTCCCATGGGTGGGGCGGTTCCCCGAGACGAACGTGCGCACCTACGTCACCGGTCCCGACGGGGCCAGCGCGGTGTGGTTCCTGTCCCTCGACGCGGGTCGCCTCGGAGCGGTCCTCACCGGTCGGGGGGCCTACCGCCTGCCGTACTTCTGGTCGCGCATGCGGGTCGAGCACGTCGGCTCGGTGGTGACCTACCGGTGCCGGCGCCGGTGGCCCGAGCCGGCGCCCGTCACCAGCGCGGTGGCCGTCGAGGTGGGCGATCCGTTCGCAGCCGACGAGCTGGGCGACCTCGACCACTGGCTCACCGCCCGGTGGCGGCTCTACAGCCACGCCGGTGACACCGTGCGCTACGCGCAGGCCGACCACCCGCCGTGGCCGCTGCACCGGGCCCGGCTGCTGCACCTCGACGACGCCCTCGTAGGAGCGGCCGGGCTGCCCGCCGAGGGCGAGCCGCTCGTGCACTGGTCGCCGGGCACGACCGTGCGGGTGTCCACCCCGCACCGCGTCCGCTGATCCGGCCACCGCGCCGGCGTGGATCAGGCCGTAGCGGTGGCCTGGATCTCGGCGGCGGTGCGGGCCCCGCTCATGGTCTGGCCGCTGGAGCGGATCTCGACGTCGTGGCCGGCGACCTCGGCGCGCAGGGCGCCGACGGTGCTCTGCTCCTTGGGCCGGATGGAGAACGGGTCGAAGGCGAACAGCCGGCACGCGTTCTCGTAGGTGATGGCGTTCACGTCGGCGTCGGACAGGTCGGCCAGCTCGACCTCGAGGCACTCGGGGGCGTCGGGCCAGGCGGCGTCGGAGTGGGGGTAGTCGCACTCCCACGTGATCATGTCGATGCCGATCTGCTCGCGGTTGCGCACGCCCACCGGGTCGTCGATGAAGCACGTGATGACGTGCTCCTTGAACAGCTCGGACGGCACGTGGCCCTTGAGGTCCTGGCCCGTCCAGGCGCGGTGGCGGTCGTAGGTGCGGTCGATGCGCTCGAGGAAGTAGGGGATCCAGCCGATGCCGCCCTCGCTCAAGGCGATCTTGAGATCGGGGAAGCGCAGGAAGATGCCCGACCACACCAGGTCGGTCGCGCACTGCACGAGGTTCATCGGCTGCAGGGTGATCATCACGTCGGCCGGGGCGTCGGGCGACGTGATCACCAGCTGGGACGACGAGCCGATGTGCATGCACGGCACGACGCCGGTCTCGCTGCAGGCCGCCCACACCGGGTCCCAGTAGGTGTCGTGCAGGCTCGGGTAGCCGAGCACCGACGGGTTCTCGCTGAAGGTGATGGCGTGGCAGCCCTTGGCGGCGACCCGTCGCACCTCGGCGGCGGTCAGCTCGGCGCTCCACATGGCGGGGATGGCCAGCGGCATGAAGCGGTCGGGGTAGGCGCCGCACCACTCGTCGATGTGCCAGTCGTTGTAGGCCTGCAGGACGGCGTGGGCGTAGTCCTTGTCGTCGGTGTCGGCGAACAGGCGGCCGCAGAAGCCGGGGAACGACGGGAAGTTCATCGAACCGAGGATGCCGGCCGCGCTCATGTCCTTGACCCGCTCGTGCACGTCGTAGCAGCCGGGGCGGATCTGCTCGAAGGACGTGGGGTCGACGCCGTACTCCTCCTTGGGGCGGCCGGCGACGGCGTTGATGGCGAGGTTGGCGATGCGCTGGCCCTCGTAGATCCACACATCGGTGCCGCGCGAGGTGCGGTGGATGTAGGGCTTGCGATCGGCGTACTTCCCGCTCAGGTGGTTGTCGAACATGTCGGGCGGCTCGACGATGTGGTCGTCGACGCTCACGAGGATCATGTCTTCGGCCTTCACGGCGTCCCCCTTGTGGTGCCTCGGCTGCCTGCCGGCGGGGGCGGTGCACCCGGGCCGACCAGGCTCACCCTAGAGGAGGAGCGGCCCTCTGTCGAGTGATGGTTCAGACCGTTGAACGCCGGTTCAAACGATCGAGGTCTTCGGGTGAGGGACCTCGGGCGGAGGACCGCGCCGGCCCGCGTCGGGCGCGACGACTAGCGTGGCCAACGTGCAAGGCGGAAGGCGGGCGGTGCGGGCCGTCCTGGTGATGTCGGCGCTGCTGCTCCTCGCCGCGGCGTGCGACTGGTCGCACTACCGCGGCGGGCCGACCCTGGCCGGGGTGGCCGCCGAGTCGACCCTCGGCCTCGGCAACGTCGCCACGCTGACGGAGAGGTGGCGGGGCAGCCTGACCGACCCGTCGATGAGCGACTCGCCGGTCGTCACCGGCGGCAAGGTGCACACGGCGGCGGGGGTGTTCGACGTCGGCGGCGGCACGGCGTGCTCGGGGTCGCCGAAGGTGTGCCAACCGCTGTGGACGTTGGCGGGCAGCGCCAGCGTCAACGGACCGACGACGGTGAGTGGTGGGCTCCAGGTGCGACTGCCGCGCCCCGCCCTGTCCGGAGGGGAGACGCTCGCCGCGTTCGACGCCGCCGGGACCACCGGTTGCGATGGATCCCCGAAGATCTGCCAGCCCGTCCGCCAGTGGCAGCTTCCTGCAGCCCTGGCGACGTTCTTCGGTGTTCGGATCGATGGCCTGTCGCCGCCGACGGTGGTGGGGTCCACCATCTTCGCCGGGGACTTCGACCAGTACTTCGCCGCCTCGACCCTCACCGGCGATGCGACCTGTGCCGGCACGCCGTCGGTGTGCCAGCCCGCCTGGTTCGGCCGGGACGTGGTCCAGGTCCTGCCGATCGGCCCGCCCGCGGTCGTGGGCGGGCGGGTCTACGTCCAGAGCGCCGTCACCGGTGCGGCGAACGTCCCGTCTCCGCCGGCGCCGCGCGGCGATGTGGTCGTCTACGACCAGGCCGGATCGGCCTCGTGCAGCGGTGTGCCGGTCATGTGCGATCCGCTGTGGCGCTACGAGCTCGGGGTGCACGACTGGCAGAAGCAGCAGGTGGGGCCGTGGACCACCCCGGTGGTCGACGGCGTCCTGTACGCGACTCGACGGGAGCTCGTCGGCACGGGCACCCTGGGTGACGGCGTCCACCCCAGCACCGGGACCCTCATGGCGTTCGATGCCAACGGCGTGCAGGGGTGCACCGGCACGCCGGCGGTGTGCCAGCCGCTGTGGAGCGCACCGCTGCCCGGCAACGCCGAGCACCTGGGCCTGGTCGGCATCGCCGTGTCGGGCGGCCATGTGTTCGTGCCGACCGAGTCGGGGGTGTCGGTCTTCGACGCCAAGGGCGTGACGGGCTGCAGCGGGACGCCGAAGGTGTGCACTCCGGTCGCCACGCTGACCTTCGGCGCGAGCCCCGGGACCCGAGGCAGTGTCACGATCGCCAACGGGGTGGCCTACGTCGGGTCGATGGACGGGCTCTTCGCCTTCGACGCCAACCTCTCGCAGGGCTGCAGCGGGACGCCGCTGGTGTGCCAGCCGGTGCTGCACGTGCTCGGGGGCACCAGCGTCTCGACCCCGGCGGTCGTGTCCGGTCAGGTCCACATCATGAGCAACGGCCAGGTCGTCACGCTGGGGCTGCCGTGACGTCGTCAGTTCGTCGTCGGATCGTGCTCGTGGTGTCGGTCGTGCTGCTGGTCGCGGCGGGCTGCGACTGGTCGCACTACCGCGGCGGTCCGACCCTGGCCGGGGTGGCCGCCGAGTCGACCATCGGCCTCGGCAACGTCGCCACGCTCACCGAGAGGTGGCGGGGCAACGGGCCTGATGCCGGGGCGTTCGACTCGCCGGTCGCCACCGGCGGCAAGGTCTACGAGGGCCAGGCCGTGTTCGACGCCGCCGGCGGCAGCGCCTGCACGGGCACGCCCAAGGTGTGCGCCCCGCTCTGGACCCTGCCGGCAGACCTCGTGATGGCGCCGACGACCGTGGCGGGTGGCAAGCAATACCGGGTGCCGAAGGGCAACTCGACCTCGGCCACGCTCTCGGAGTTCGATGCCGCTGGCGTCGACGGCTGCTCGGGCTCGCCCAAGGTGTGCCAGCCGCTGCGCTCGTGGAAGCACATCTTCCGGGAGGCGTCGGACAACGTCCAGTCGTTCACGGCTCCGGTCGTGGTCGGGACCACCCTCTACGGTGCGGGGTACGGTCAGGGCGTCGTCGTCGACCTCTCGTCCGGCGCCGGGTGCACTGGGTCCCCGTCGATCTGCCCGGTGACCTGGTCCGCGGTCGGGCAGAGCTCGGTGGTCAGGGTCGGGCCGGTCGGCGCCGCCGCAGTCGCCAACGGCACGCTGTACCTGCAGGGGGCGAACGCCGTCGGCGGGACGCTGGTGGCCGGGCTGTACGCCTTCGACGCCGCCGGGGTCGAGGGGTGCTCCGGGGTGCCGAAGCAGTGCCTGGCCCGCTGGACGGGAGACCTCGGCGTCCCCCTCGACAAGTCCACCTCGACGGGCGCGACCCCTCCCGTGGTCGACGGGGTCGTCTACGCCGTGGCGTCGTGGCAGACCGCGGCGCCGCCGCCGGGCCAGTTCATCGGGACGGGGGTCGCCAAGGTCGTGGTCTTCGACGCTGCCGGCGTGCAGGGGTGCGCGGGAACGCCGAAGGTGTGCCAGCCGCTGTGGACGGCGCCGCTCACCGGCAATGCCGAGCGGGTGTGGACGGCGCCGGCGGTGGCGGGTGGTCGGTTGTACGTGCCGACGGAGTCGGGGGTGTCGGTGTTCGACGCCAAGGGCGTGGCGGGGTGCACCGGCACGCCCAAGGTGTGCTCGCCGATCGCCACGATGAGCTTCGGATCGGCGGCGGGGACCCGCGGTGGCGTGACGATCGCCAACGGGGTGGCCTACGTGGGGTCGATGGACGGGCTGTTCGCCTTCGACGCCAACCTCTCGCAGGGGTGCAGCGGTGCGCCGCTGGTCTGCCAGCCGGTGCTGCACGTGCTGGCCGGCACCAACGTCACCACGCCGGCGGTGGTGGCCGGGCAGGTCCACGTGCTGAGCAACGGCCAGGTCGTCACGTTCGGGCTCCCCTGAGCCCCGTCGTCCGGCGCTGCCCTCGCGAACCGCGCGTTCACTGGTCTGAACCCGGGTTCAACCGGGTCGGCCGGGGTGGCTACGCTGCGGGCGGGCGCCGGTCGGCGCTGTGCCGAGAGGCCCGCCGGGGGACGCCGTGAACGACAAGGTCTACATCCACGAGCTGATCGACGTCATCGGGCAGAACCGGGCCCGCTACATGCACCACATGACCGCCAACTGGGTGCCGGTGGCCATCGAGGAGCGCGACCAGCGGTGCTTCGGCGTGTTCGGCACGGTGGGCTCCACCGGGCGCTGGCCCGAGGTCGTCAACCTCTGGGAGCTCGACGGCTGGGACGGCCTGGTGGGCAACTTCAGCCACGAGCTGTCCCACGACTCGCTGCAGGACCCGTCGCTGGCCGAGTGGTGGTCGGTGGCGGCGTCGCTGCGCCGCGGCGGCTTCGACCGCATCGTGGTGCCGGCGCCGTGGACCCGCACCATCGACGAGCTGGTGGCCGACGGCGTGCGGGGCGAGGTCTACGCCCACGAGCTGATCGAGGTGCCTCCAGGTGGTGCGCCCGACCTGCTCGACGCGCTGGCCTCGGTCGGTCGGGCCACCGTGGAGGCGCTCGGCGCGACCCTCGTCGGCGCCTTCCGGGTGGCGATGGTGGGCGACCGCGAGGTGATCCTGCTGTGGGCCCTGCCCTCGTGGGACGCATGGGCGGTCCTCGAGCAGGAGGACCTCGCCGGCGACGGAGGGGCGCTCGCCCCCTGGCGGGCGGCGCTGCTCGACGCCGGGGCGAAGGTGCACCGCACCCTGCTGGTCGAGGCGCCGCTCAGCCCCATGCGCCTGGGCCGCCAGCCCGAGGTCGGCGACCGCCGCCCCCTCGACGACCTGTAGCCGCGGCTAGCCTCGTGCAGGCCTGCCGAGGCGGATCGGCGGGCGAGGGGAGGCGTGGACGTGCGGGAGCCAGGGACGAAGCAGGGCCGCCGTCGTCGCACCGCGCTCGTCGTGGCCGTGCTGCTGTTGGCCGGGGCGTGCTCGTGGGTGCCGTTCGACTTCAACGGTGACAAGAAGGCCGACGTGGCGTGGGTCCTGGACGGGAGCTCGGCGAGCAACCCGAGCCAGGCGTGGTGGCGGGCGGGCGAGGCCGGCCCGTTCCACCAGGTCGCACCGGTCGCCAACCCCGGTGGCCAGAACCTGACGACCGACGGCGTCATCGCGGTGCCGGGCGACTACGACGGCAACGGCATCTGGGAGCCGGCCACCGTCGTGCTGCCGAGCGGGACGACGTGGGACACGACGGGGAGCCGTGGCTCCATCTCGTTCGCGCCGCCGGCGCTGCCGGCCGTCAGCGGCGGCTGCGGTCCGCGCCCCTACGTCGACCCGGTGCCGGCCGACTACGACGGCGACGGCAAGACCGATCCGGCGTGGTACCGGGAGACCGACGGGACCTGGTGGATCGACGGTCAGGCGAGCCCCATCAGCTTCGGCGACCCGTGGCAGCCGTGCGCGGGGTCCCAGCCGTTCACCTCCTACGACATCCCCGTGCCCGCCGACTACGACGGCGACAAGAAGGCCGACCTCGCCGGGTTCAACCCGCAGACGCGCCACTGGCGGGTGCTGCGCAGCTCGGACGGCGTGGTGGACGACGTCGTGTTCGGTGCGGTGGGCGACATGCCGGTGCCGGCCGACTACGACGGCGACGGCAAGGCCGACCGGGCCGGCGTCGGCTTGCTCGACGACACCTGGCGGATCACCGGCCGCGGCCCGACGGTCGTCGCCACGACGCCGGGTTCGGGTGGCCTGCGGATCCCGTCACCGGCCAACTACGACGGGAACCCCGGCGCCGACCCGGCCGAGCTCGACACCACGACCGGATCGTGGTTCATCCAGGGCCAGCCCACCGTCGAGATCGGCGCCGTCGCCGCCGGCTCGTTCCCGTACCGCTGGCCGGTCGCCTTTCCGCCCGCGGTGCGGTTCTCGATCTTGCGGTTGACGTTCCTCTCACGGAGCTGCGACCCGCGCATCACGCCGCCCTCCAGCCAGCCGGCCTACTGCTCGGCCTGACGGTGCGCGGGCGGTCCCGCCTCGACCCGTAGCATCGGCGGCGAGGAGGAGCCGTGACCGAGACCAGCGAGGCGGGCACCGCGACCAAGAGCCGCCGCGAGCAGCGCCGCATCCAGCAGCAGGACCTGAGCCGCCGCCAGCTGCTCGACGCCGCCGAGCTGGTCTTCTCGTCGAAGGGCTACCACGACGCCACCCTCAAGGAGATCGCCGAGGTCGCCGAGTTCTCGGTCGGCTCGGTGTACTCGTTCTTCGAGAACAAGGACGACCTGTTCTTCTCGGTGTTCCTGCGCCGGGGCGACGAGCTGCTGCCGGCCATCCGCGAGATCGCCCTGGGCGACAGAGGCGACGACGTCGACCCGATGGCCAAGGTGCACGCCCTGGTCGACCTCGAGATCGGCTTCTTCCGCGACCACAGCGCCTTCGGCCGGCTGTTCCTGCGCACCTCGAGCGCCACCTCGCTGTCGGCCGAGCGACCGGTCGACGAGGCGATGCGCAGCCGCTTCGGTGAGGCGATGGCGCTCCACGCGGGGGTCATCGGCGAGGGCCAGGCCGCCGGCGTCGTCCGAGCGGGCCCGCCCGAGGTGCTGGCCCGGCTGCTGTCGAGCCTGGTGGCCGGCTACCAGGCGTCGGACCCGGCGGTGGTGGGCGACGACGAGGCGCCCGCCGGCGCGCCGATGGACCTCGACGCCTTCCACGCCCTGGTCGACGACGCCCTGCGGGCCCCGAAGGGCGCGGTGGGGACCCCCGGGGGCCGTCGCTGAACGGAGCCTCCGCAGCGTTGAACGACGGTTCAGCGATGTGCGAGGATGGGGGCGCATGAGCGGAACGGGGGACGAGGGGGGCCGGTCGGCCACGGCGCGCGACGCCGACCACGGCCGCATCACCGACGACGGTGTGGCCCGCCTGCGGGCCCGCATCGGCGTGCCCGAGCCCCACCCGCAGCCGCCGCACTACGTCGAGCCCAACGTCGACGCCTTCCGCCACGTGGCCACCGCCTACGGCGACGACAACCCGCTCTACACCGACCCCACCTACGCCGCCGGCACGAGGTGGGAGGGGCTCATCGCCTCACCGGTGCTCGTCGGCGGCGACACATTGATCGGCGAGGACGAGGTCACCCGCGTGGCCGACGAGCACCGCGACCTGATGAAGGGCGACCCGCTGCGTGGCGTCCACGCCTTCTACGCCGCCAGCGCCCGCGAGTGGTGGGCGCCGCTGCGGCCGGGCCACCGCGTCACCCGGCGCAACGCGCTGGTGGGCGTGCTCGACAAGCCGTCGGAGTTCGCAGAGCGGGCCATCCACGAGTGGACGGCCCAGGTCTTCGCCAACGACGACGGCTCCATCCTGTCGGGGCAGTACCGGCTGATGATCCGCACCGAGCGCACCAAGGCCCGCGAGCGCAAGAAGTACGACGACATCGTCATCGAGCCCTACACCGACGACCAGATCGCCGAGATCGATGCCCAGTACGCGGCCGAGGGGCCCCGGGGCGCGGAGCCGCGGTGGTGGGAGGACGTGGCCGAGGGCGACGTCGTGGGCCCCATGGTGAAGGGGCCGCTCACGGTCACCGACATGGTCTGCTGGCACGTCGGCATGGGCATGGGCCTGTACGGCATCAAGCCGCTGCGGCTCGGCGCCCGCAACCGGGCTCGCATCCCCCGGTTCTTCCACCGCGACGACCTCAACGTGCCCGACGTGATGCAGCGGGTGCACTGGGACCCCGAGTTCGCCCGCCGCTCGGGCAACCCCACCACCTTCGACTACGGCCGCATGCGCGAGACGTGGCTCATCCACCTGTGCACCGACTGGATGGGTGACGACGCCTGGCTGTGGCGCCTCGACTGCGAGTTCCGGAAGTTCAACTACGTGGGCGACACGCAGTGGCTGCAGGGCACGGTCGTGAAGCGCTACCTCGCCGAGGGCGACCGACCGGCCGTCGACCTCGAGCTGGCCGCCACCAACCAGCGGGGCGAGGTCACCACGCCCGGCACCGCCACCGTGCTGCTGCCGAGCCGCGAGCACGGCGCGGTGCGCCTGCCCGACCCGCCCGGCCGGGCCACCGACCTGCAGGGTGCGCTCGACGCCATCTCCGAGCGCTTCGACCGATGAGAGGCTGCTGGTCATGACCGCACCCAACCCCGGCGCCGTCGGCTTCACCTACGAGGGGGTCCCCGGGCTCCTCGTCGTGCTGGACGACAAGGGGGTGCTGCACCTCACCCTCGACCGGCCCGACAAGCGCAACGTCATCGACGACCAGATGATGGCGGCGATGATCGATGCGCTCGACGCCGCCAACCGCGACGAGCGGGTGCGGGTCGTGGTGCTCGGCGGCACCGGCGATCACTTCTGCGGTGGCGCCGACATCGTCGCCCGCAACGCTCCGGGTGGCGATCGTCCCCGGGTTGGCAGCATCCAGCGACGGGTCCCGTCGATGGCCCACCGCCTGATCCCGCTCCTGCTCACCATCCAGGTCCCGGTGGTGTGCGGGGTGAAGGGGTGGGCCGCCGGCATCGGCTTCCAGCTCGCCCTGGCCGCCGACTTCACCATCGTCGCCAAGGACGCCCACCTGTGGGAGCCCTTCCTCGCCCGCGGCTTCACCCCCGACAGCGGGGCCACGTGGCTGCTGCCCCGGCTGATCGGGATGGTCAAGGCCCGCCAGCTGCTGTTGCTCGGTCGCCAGCTCACGGGGCAGGAGGCCGCCGACTGGGGCCTGGTGCACGACGTCGTCCGCTCGGTGAACGTCGATGCCGAGGTCGAGCTGCTCGCCGACCAGCTCGTCGAGGCGCCCACGGTCGCGGTGGGGCTGACCAAGTGGCTGCTGCACGCCGGCACCACGGCGTCGCTCACCGACCACCTGGCCGACGAAGCCTTCGCCCTCGAGCTGTCCTCGCGCAGCGAGGACTTCCGCGAGGGGCTCACCGCCTTCCAGGAGAAGCGGCCGCCCGACTTCAAGGGCCGCTGACGTGGGCGGATCGCTGGAAAGCCCGACGACCCCCACCGGCGAGCGCATCGCCATCGATCCCGACGCGTCGGCCGACGAGGCGGCGGCTCGCACCCGGGCATGGGTCGCCGAGCACGTGCCGGCCGCGTGGCGCGACGCGGCGGCGGGCGGTCCTGCCGCCATCCGGACCGTCCGCACCCGGGCCGACTACGAGGCCTGGTACCCCGTGTTCGGCCACTCGGGCCTCGTCGTGCCCACCTGGCCGGTGGCCTACGGCGGCCTCGACGTCGGCCGGTCGGTGGCCCGGGCCATCGAGGCCGAGCTGGCGCCGTACAACCTCGGCCGCCTCAACCCGCTCGGGCTGAACCTCGCCGCTCCCGCCCTGTTCGCTCACGGCACTGAGGAGCAGCGGCTGCGGTTCCTGCCGCCCATCGTGCGCAACGAAGAGGTGTGGTGCCAGCTGTTCAGCGAGCCGGGCGCCGGTTCCGACCTGGCGTCGCTGGCCACCCGGGCCGAGCGCGACGGCGACGAGTGGGTGCTCACCGGCCAGAAGGTGTGGACCACGTGGGCCCACCTCGCCGACTTCGGCGTGGCCCTCGCCCGCACCGATCCCGACCAGCCCAAGCGCAAGGGCATCACCTACTTCCTCGTCGACCTCCACCGGCCGGGCGTCGAGGTGCGGCCGTTGCGCCACATCACCGGCGAGATCGACTTCAACGAGGTGTTCCTCGACGCCACCCGCGTGCCCGACGCCCACCGCGTCGGCCCGGTCGGCGACGGCTGGAAGGTCGCCAACGCCACGCTGTCGGGTGAGCGCCAGATGGTGTCGGGCTCGGGCTCGGGCGGCGTCGACCGCATCGGTGGCTCGGGGGTGGGCCGGCTGGTCGACCTGGTCCGCGATCGGCGGGCCGCCGGCCAGACCGGCCCGTGGGACCACCCCGTGTTGCGCCAGGACCTCATGCGGGCCTACAGCGAGGAGCGCATCCGCGGCTGGACCAACGAGCGGGTGCGCGCCGGCATCAAGGCGGGTCGGTCGCCCGGTCCGGAGAGCTCGATCGGCAAGGTCCACCAGGGTGCCCTCAACCAGCGCATCCAGCTGCTGGCCGTCGACCTGCTCGGTCCCGCCGCCCAGGCGTGGGAGGTCGAGGCCGTCCGCGTGGCCGAGGCGGCTGCGGGCGACGCCGATGCCGGCGAGCGCTACGCCGCCTCCCTGCCGTTCGAGGTGAAGGGCATGCTGCGCAGCCGGGCCAACACCATCGAGGGCGGCACCACCGAGGTCAACAAGAACATCGTCGGCGAGCGGGTGCTCGGCCTGCCGCGCGAGCCCGACCCGTGGCAGTCCGCCCCGTGGCGTGACGTCCCCCGGAGCTGACGTGGCCGACCCGAACGACGAGACGGCGTACGAGACCCTCGTGGTCGAGCGACGCGGGCCGGTGGGCTGGTTGGTGTTCGACCGGCCCGAGGCCGGCAACGCCATGGACGCCACCATGCTGGCCGAGCTCGAACGGGCGTGGGCCGACCTCGACGCCGATCCCGCCGTCCGGGTGATCGTCACCACCGGCAACGGGCGCACCTTCCAGACCGGCCTCGACGTCGCCCAGCTGGCCCGTGACCCCGAGGCCCTGCGCGAGCAATCCCGCCGCACGAAGCGGGCCGAGCTGCGCCTCACGGCCTGGCACAACCAGGTGTGGAAGCCCGTCATCGCCGCGGTCAACGGCGTGTGCGCCGGTGGCGGCCTGCACTTCGTGGCCGACGCCGACATCGTCGTGCTGGCGTCCGACGCCACGCTGCTCGACCCCCACGTGTCGATCGGCCAGGTCAGCGCCTACGAGACCATCGCTCTTGTGCGGAAGTCGCCGATGGAGGCGGTCCTGCGCATGGCCCTGGTCGGCCGCCACGAGCGCATCACGGCCGAGCGGGCCCTCCAGCTGGGCATCGGCAGCCAGGTCGTCGACCCGCCCGAGCGGCTGCGCGACGAGGTGCAGGCCCTGGCCGAGACCATCGCCCGCAACTCGCCGGCCGCCATGGCCGCCACCAAGCGAGCCCTGTGGGGCGCCCTCGAGGCCGGCCTCACCGACGCCTGCAAGGCCGGCACCGCCGAGCTGGTTGGCATGTGGGGCCACCCCGACCAGACCGAGGGCCCCGCCGCATTCGCCGAGAAGCGAGACGCCGCCTGGGAGGCGCTGGCATGACCTTCACCTACTCCACCTACGAGACGCTCGTCGTCGAGCGACGTGGCCCGGTCGGCTGGCTGCTGTTCGACCGGCCCGACCAGCTCAACGCCATGAACAACGCCATGCGCGACGAGCTGGCGGTGGCGTGGCGCGAGCTCGACGCCGACCCCGACGTGCGCGTGATCGTCCACTCGGGCAACGGTCGGGCGTTCCAGACCGGCGTCGACGTGCAGGAGATCGCCACCGACGGCGTCGGCATGGAGCGCTACCGCGAGTCGCTCGAGACCTTCGACCTGCACTTCACCTCGTGGCACAACGAGGTGTGGAAGCCGGTCATCACCGCGGTCAACGGCATCTGCGCCGGCGGCGCGTTCCACTGGGTCGCCGATGCCGACATCGTCATCGCGGCATCCGACGCCCAGTTCTTCGACCCGCACGTGTCGATCGGTCAGGTCGTGGCCATCGAGGCCATCGGCCTGCTGCGCAAGATGCCCGCCGAGGCTGTCATGCGCATGGCCTTCGTCGGCCGCTACGAGCGCATGAGCGCCCAGCGCGCCTTCGAGCTGGGGATGATCTCCGAGGTGGTCGACCCGCCCGAGCGGCTCCACGAGGCCGCCCAGGAGCTGGCCGAGAAGATCGCCCGCAACTCGCCGGCGGCCATGGCGGCCACCAAGCGAGCCCTGTGGGGCGCCCTCGAGCTGGGGCTCACCGACGCCTGCAAGGCGGGTGCCGTCGAGCTGGTGTCCATGTGGGGCCACCCCGACCAGACCGAGGGGCCGGCGGCGTTCGCCGAGAAGCGCGAGCCGCAGTGGCAGCCGCTGGGCGCCGAGGGGTGACCCCGTCATGAGCGAGGCCCGCCGCCTCGACGCGCTCGCCCCCGACCCGTCGGTCGAGCCCGACCGCCCGGTGGTGTTCGCCCCCGACCGCACGTGGTCGGCCACCGAGCTCGCCGAGGCGACGACCGACGCGGCTGCCGCGCTCGCCGACGCCGGGCTCGTGGCCGGTGGCCTGGTGGCGGTGATGTTGCCCAACGGCGGTGAGGTGGTGGCCGCGCTGTTCGGCACGTGGCGGGCGGGTGGCGCCTACCTGCCGCTGAACCCGCGCCTGACTGCGGTGGAGGTCGATCGGTTGGTCGGGGGGCAGGCGCCGGCGGCGGTGGTCGCGGTGGCCGCCGACGTCGATCGGATCCCGGCCGGGCCGGCGGTGGTGGTCGTCGATCGGGGGGTCGGCACCTGGACGGTGGCGAGATCGGCCGACCCGGGCCACGACCCGGCGTCGTTCCCGGCCGACGTCGCCCTGGTCCAGCTCACGTCGGGCACCACCGGGCCGCCCAAGGCGGTGCCCCTGCACCACGGCAACGTGGTCGACCTCATGGACCAGGTGCTGGACAAGATCGGCGCCACGCCGCCGGCTCCGGGTCAGCCGGCCGACGGCGCCATGCCGAACCTCGTCCCCGTGTCGCTGTCGCTGTGGGCCGGCCTCTACAACGTGCTGTTCGCCTTCCGGGTCGGCGCCCCGGCTGTGGTCATGGACCGCTTCGACCCGGCGACGTTCGCCGAGCTCGTGGCCCGTCACCAGATCCGCTCCACGGTGCTGCCGCCGGCCGCCATGTCCATGCTGGCCGACGACGCGACGATCACCTCGCTGGCCCCGCTGCGCTACGTCCGGTCGATCACCGCGCCGCTGTCGCCCGCCGAGGCCCGCCGCTTCGCGGATCGCTTCGGCACGTCGGTCCTGAACTCCTACGGCCAGACCGAGCTCGGGGGCGAGATCGTCGGGTGGAACGCCGCCGACTCGCGCGCCCACGGCCGCGAGAAGCTCGGCTCGGTGGGCCGTCCCCACGACGGCGTCCGGCTGAAGGTGATCGCCGCCGACGGGGTCGAGGCCGACGCGGACGATGTCGGCGAGATCGTCGTGCGCACCACGGCGATGGACCGCGGCGACAGCGCGGCGCTGGCGCTCACGGAGCGGCTCACCACCGACGGCTGGTTCCGCACCGGCGACCTCGGGCGGATCGATGCCGACGGCTTCGTGTGGATCGAGGGGCGGGTGTCCGACCTCATCATCCGGGGTGGGAACAAGGTGTTCCCCGGCGAGGTCGAGGAGGTCATCCGCTCGGCTCCCGGCGTGCGCGAGGTGGCGGTGGTCGGCGCACCCGACGTGCGCCTGGGCGAGGTGCCCGTCGCCTTCGTCGCCACCGTCGCCGGCGCACCGCTCGACACCGATGCCCTCGAAGCCCACTGCCGCGAGCGGCTGGTGCCCTACAAGGTGCCCGTGCGGTTCGAGCGGGTCGACGCCCTGCCCCGCAACGAGGTGGGCAAGGTGCTCGGACGCGAGCTGGTCGACCGGCTGGGCCGAGCGGGGGAGGCCGCCGACGGGCCAGACTCCCCGGTGCCCGACCAGGAGGACCGCTCGTGACCGATCCCCGCCCCGACCTGCCGCCCCCCGCCACCTTCGCCTTCGCCGACGTCATCGAGGCCGTCGTCGACCGGGTGCCCGACCGGGTCGCCCTGGTGGTCGACGACCAGCGCTTCACCTTCGCCGAGGTCGACGAGCGGGCCAACCGGCTGGCGAACCACCTCACGTCACTCGGCGTCGGAGCCGGCGACCTCGTCGCGCTGTACCTCGACAACCACCCCGACCACGCCCTCGGGCTGCTGGCCGGCTTCAAGCTGGCCGCCGTTCCGATCAACGTGAACTTCCGCTACTCGGCCAGCGAGCTGGCCGCCCTGCTGGGTGACGCCGAGCCGGCGGCGATCCTCTACGAGCCGTCGTCGTCAGCGACCGTCGACGAG
>JAXLRI010000017.1:0-101259 GCA_046331175.1 Acidimicrobiales bacterium | reverse complement strand
CCTGCGCGATCGCCACCACGCCCAGCTCGACGCCCTCGTCACCTTCCTCGTCGACGGCCGCTGTGAGGACGAACCCGCCTACCTGGCTGCCGTCCGGCGACTCCGTCGCCCGACCGCGGCCGACCTCGCCACCATCGAGCTGCTGGTCGCCGCCCGGCGGATCGACGAGCTCGAGGAGGTCATCGCCGACGACGTGCAGAGCTGGCTCACCGCGTGGGGCGCCGGGCGCGGCCGCGACCGTGCTCGCCGGGCCGAGGTCCTGTCCACGTTGGGCTTCTACTGGGGGGCCGCGCTCTACGGCCTTCCCGGCGCACGCAGCCACGACTGGGACCAGGTGCTGCGCCGGTTCGCGCCGGCGCTGGCCGCCGACGGTGACCGGCCCCGGTCGACGGGGCGGGTCCGCCCGGCGCGCATGATCGACCCCGTCGCCGAGACCGGCGAGCCGTTGCGCGACGCGCTGATCGACGCCACCGCCGAGGTGATCGCCCGATCCGGCGTCGAGCGGGCCACCGTCTCGCGCATCGCCCGCCGGGCCGGGATGACCGACGGGGCCGTCTACACGCGGTATGCGACCAAGGGCGATCTGGTCGCCGACGCGGTCGACGTGCTGCTCGCCCGGGTCGTGGCCGCCGACGCCGACGCCGTGGCGCGCGCCCTCGAGGGCAGGGATCTCATCGACGCGCTGGCGTCGATCGGGGCCGGTGGCCTCTCCCCTGGCCGCCAGCGCTGGCGCCACTTCCGCCTGGAGGCGTTCCTGGCGTCCCGCCACCTGCCCCAGGTGCGCCGCCTGCTGCGTCGACGCAACGCCGCCAACGCCGCCGGCTACCGCGCCCTGCTCGGCGACGACGCCGAGCCGTTCGGCGCCGCCGGTCAGGCCTGGCCGCTCGGGATGTCGGCCGTGCAGCTCTACGTCGACGACCTGGCGTCGGTCGACCTGCGGAGGGTGCTGGCCGTGCAGGCCCAGGTGCTGACCGGGCCCCGCCCGACCTGACCGCCGTCTGACCAGCAGGCGGGGCCGAGAGATCCCCCCGGCCCGATGTCTCGAAGCCACCTGATCGTGTCTACGATGTGCGCCCTGCCCGGTTCGCCGGGCGGAGGGGGTGGTGCCCGTCGTTCCGACCGCGGCGGGCACCACCCGACTACGTTTTGGAGCGTCGACGCTGTCGTCGACCCGCGGCGATCGGCTGGGGCCACCTCATCATCTGGTCCCACCCGGGAAGGAACGGTGCCCATGGCCTTGTCACGACGGCTCATCGCCGAGTTCATCGGCACGTTCGTGCTGGTGCTCGGGGGCTGCGGGAGCGCGGTGCTCGCCGCCAAGATCCTCGACGGCAACGTCAACACCGGGCTCGGCCTCGGGTTCCTCGGGGTCTCCCTCGCCTTCGGCCTCACCGTGCTCGGCGGCGCCTACGCCGTCGGCCACATCTCCGGCGGCCACTTCAACCCGGCCGTGACCCTCGGCCTCGCCGCCGGCGGCAGGTTCGAGTGGAAGGACGTGCTGCCGTACATCGTCGTGCAGGTCGTCGCCGCCATCGCCGCCGCCGGCGTGCTGTGGGTCATCGCCCTCGGCAAGGCCGGTGCCTCGGCCGACGCCCTGCGCAAGGGCGCCGGCGCCTTCGCCACCAACGGCTACGGCGACTTCTCCCCCGGCGGCTACAGCCTGGCCGCCTGCCTCATCGTCGAGATCGTCCTCACCGCCATCTTCCTGATCGTGATCATGGGCTCCACCGACACCCGGGCCCCCAAGGGCATCGCGCCGATGGCCATCGGCCTCACGCTCACCCTCATCCACCTGGTCTCGATCCCGGTCACCAACACCTCGGTCAACCCGGCTCGCTCCACCGGCCCGGCGCTGTTCGTCGGCGGCGACGCCCTCGGCCAGCTCTGGCTGTTCTGGGTGGCACCGATCATCGGCGGGATCCTCGGTGCGCTGATCTACCAGCTGATGGCCGGTGAGAGCCCCGCCGAGGAGGGTCCCGAGGTCGACGCCCTGCGCTACGAGGGCGAGCCGAAGAGCTGACCACCTCGCCGGGGCCGACCACCGTCTCCGCCGTCTTCGACGCGGCGACGCGGTTCTCACGGAGCTCCCAGGGTTCTCCCAGGGCCACCTGACCCTGGGGTGCGATCGTCCGCGGGCCGACGTCTGCCCCGGGCCCGGTGCCCGGGGGCAAAGGAGCCCCCATGACGATCCCGCCCGACGCGCCGACCCGGAGCCGACCTCCCACGGGACGCCTGCTCCTCGGCGTCGCCACCGCCGGCCTGCTCGTGCTCGGTGCCGCCGCCTGCTCGAAGTCGAGCGCCGACAGCGCATCGTCCGGCGACGTCGCCTCCCTGAGCGGTGACGCCACCGCGACGACGGCGCCGGCCGACCAGAAGAGCACCGAGGAGAAGGTGCTGGCGTTCGCCAAGTGCATGCGGGAGCACGGTGTGCCGAGCTTCCCCGATCCCAAGGTCGACGCCCAGGGGCGCATCGACGCCGGCGGGTTCCGCGACAACGCCCAGAGCGCCGGCTTCGACCCGCAATCGCAGAGCTTCCGCGACGCCATGACCGCGTGCCGCTCCGACCTGCAGGGCGTGAACTTCGGCCGTGGCAACGTCGACCCCTCCAAGCTGCGCGACGCCGCCGTCCAGTACGCCCAGTGCATGCGCACGCAGGGCCTGGCCAACGTGACCGACCCGACCTTCCCCCAGGGCGGCTTCGGCGGTGGCGGTGGCGGTCAGGGCCAGGGCGGCACCGGCGGCCAGGGCGGCACCGGCGGCCAGGGCAGCTCGGGCGGCCAAGGCCAGGGCGGCCAAGGCCAGGGCGGCCAAGGCCAGGGCGGCCAAGGCCAGGGCGGCCAGGGCCAGGGCGGCAACGGCGGGGGCCGCGGCGGCAACCGCCTGCTGCAGTCCATGGGCCTCGACCCCAACGATCCCGCCGTGCAGGCGGCCGACAAGGCGTGCCGGCCGGCCTTCCAGCAGGCCATCGGGCAGGCCGGACCGCAGCAGTGACGGCGCTGGCGGCCCCTCCCGCCGCCGACCCGTCGCCGGGGACCCCCGCGCCCCGGCGGCGGGGTCGGGGCCGGACCGTGATCGCGGCCGTCGTGGTGGTGGTCGCGCTGGGGGCAGCGGTCGTCGGCATCGTCGTCGCCCGCGGCTCGTCCACCCCGGCCCCCACCACCACCGCCACGAACCTCGGCGTGGCCACCGTGGAGACCCGTGACCTGGCGGCGTACACGACGCAGGCGGGCACGGTCGGCTTCGGCGACCCCATCACGGTCAGCGAGGGCGGCGCCGCCTCCACCGCCTCGGCCGCGACCTCCGGGTCGACGGGCGGCAGCGCGGCGGCCGGGGCTGGGGCTGGGGGCGGAGCCTCCGGATCAGGAGGCGGCTCGACAGGAGGCGGCACGGTCACCGCCATCGCCGACGCCGGGAGCCTGGTCCCCCGCGGGGGCGTCCTGTACCGGGTCGACACCGCGCCCCGCGTCCTCTTCTCCGGCGAGCAGCCCGCGTATCGCGACATGGGCCCGACCTCCACGCCCGGCGACGACATCCGCCAGCTCGAGGAGAACCTGGTCGCGCTGGGGTTCGACCCCGACCACGCCATCACCATCGACGGCGTGTTCGACGACGCCGACATCGCCGCCGTCGACCGCTGGCAGGCATCGTTCGGCCTGACCCAGACCGGCACCGTGGCGCTCGGCACCGTGGTCTTCGTGCCCGGTCCGTCTCGGGTGGGCAACCTCAAGACCTCGGTCGGCTCCACCGTGCGCACCGGCTCGGGCATCCTCGAGCTCACGCCGACCGACACGGTGGTCACCGCCTTCACCCCGGCGACCGCCGGCACGCTCGGGCAGATCGCACCGAAGGGAACCGAAGCCAGGACGGGCACCGTCCTCTTCACGGTCGACGGGGTACCGACGGTGTCAGTGGTGACCGGCACGGACGCATCGGCGGTGCCGGCGAACGCCCACACGGTGGCGGTGCCACCCGGCCTCACCGTGGCCGACCACCCGCAGGTGAGCGACGGCGCCGTGCTGCTGGCGTCGTCGCCGGTGCTCGACCTCACCCGCTCCCGCCGCGTCGTGTCCACCACGGTCAAGGTCAGCGACCGGGGCAAGCTCCAGGTCGGCGAGGCCGTCATCGTCACCTTCCCCGACGGCGTCGACCACGGCGGCCACATCACCGACATCGGCCAGGTCGCGACCAAGGGATCCGGGGCCAACGCGGCGGCGACGGTGCCGGTGTCGATCGCCCTCGACGATCCCGGCGTGGTCGACCCCGCCCTGGTGTCGACGCCCGTCCAGGTGCAGGTGCCCACCCAGGTGGCGAAGGCGGCCGCGGCCGTGCCGACCACCGCGCTGGTGGCGCTCAAGGAGGGCGGCTATGCGGTGCAGCTCGCCGACACCAACCCCGACGGCTCGGTGAAGCCGGGGAAGCTGGTCAAGGTCGATGTCGGCCTCTACGCCGACTCGTACGTGCAGGTGAGCGGCGTTCCCGTCGGCGCCAAGGTGGTGACGGCGACGTGACCCTGCTCGCCCCCGACCCGGGCGCACCCGTCGCGACCGACGGCCGCGGCGACGACCGCGCCGCCGTGCTCGAGCTCGTCGGGGTGTCCAAGGTGTACGCGGGCACGCCACCGGTCGTGGCCCTCGACAGCATCGACCTCACCGTGCGGCGGGGTGAGCTGGCCGCCATCGTCGGTCCGTCGGGGTCGGGCAAGTCGACGCTGCTGCACGTGATCGGCACCCTCGACCGACCCAGCGCCGGGCGGGTGGTGATCGACGGCCACGACGTGTCGGGCATGTCGGACAAGGGCCTGTCGGCGGTGCGGTCACGGCTCATCGGGTTCGTGTTCCAGCAGTTCTTCCTGCTGAACGGCATGTCGGCGGTGGAGAACGTGGCCACCGGCCTCCTGTACACGGGAGCGTCGCCGTCGGCCCGCCACGCCGCCGCCGTCGCCGCCCTCGAGCGGGTCGGCCTCGGCCACCGACTGGAGCACCGACCCAACGAGCTGTCGGGCGGCGAGCGCCAGCGGGTCGCCATCGCCCGTGCCCTCGTGCACCGGCCGGCGATCGTGCTGGCCGACGAGCCCACCGGCAACCTCGACTCCCGATCCGGCGAAGCGATCCTCTCCCTGCTGCGCGAGCTGCACGCCGAGGGGTCGACCATCGTGATCATCACCCACGACCGCGAGCTGGCCGCCTCGCTGCCACGGCGCATCTCCTTCCGCGACGGCCGGGTCGAGTCCGACGAGGTCGGCCTCGGCGGTGCACCGTCGTCGGCCCCGACGGGCGCCGGCTGGTCCGGTGGCCGCAACGGCGACGAGCACCACGACGACGGGCACCACCACGACGGGCACCACGACGACGGGCACCACGACGACGGAGGTCGCCCGTCGTGACCGCCACCGCCAGCGCGCTGGCCCCCAGCCGGCTCCGGGCCGGCGACGTGCTGCGCGTCGGCTCGATCGGCCTGCGCACCCGCAAGCTGCGCACCGCCCTCTCGGCGCTCGGCATCACCATCGGCATCGCCGCCATGGTCGGCGTCCTCGGCCTGTCCGAGTCGAGCAAGGCCCAGCTGCTGTCCCAGCTCGACAGCCTGGGCACCAACCTCCTGGTCGTCACCGCCGGCACCGGCATCGGCGGCAGCACCGCGGGTGGCACCGCCGCCTCGTCCAGCCCCGCGATCCCCTCCGACGCCCCGGCCATGGTCCGCCGGATCGGACCGGTCGAGGCGCAGGCGTCGACCGTGGCGGTCAGCGGCAACGTCTACCGCAACCCGTTCGTCTCGAGCGGGGACACCGGCGGCCTGTCCCTGGTGGCCGCCACGCCGAACCTCGTCAGCGTGCTCAACGGCTCGATGACCCAGGGCCGCTTCCTCGACGATGCCCTGGGCGCCTACCCGAACACCGTGCTCGGCTCGGTCGCCGCGCAGCGGCTCGGGATCACCCAGGTCGACGGCACCCAGCGGGTCTGGCTCGGCGGCCAGTGGTTCACCGTGATCGGGATCATGGACCACTTCCCGCTGGCCGAGGACATCGACCGCAGCGCGGTGATCGGCACCACGGCGGCCTCCACCTACCTGGGCACCGACGTGTCGAGCCCGTCGACGATGTACGTGCGGACCAACGAGCAGAAGCTCGACGACGTCCGCACGGTCCTCCCAGCGACGGTGAACCCCGGCAGCCCCGACCGCGTGTCGGTCAGTCGCCCGTCCGACGCCATCGCGGCCAAGGCCGCCGCCCAGACCGCCTTCACCGCGCTGTTCCTGGGCCTGGGAGCGGTGGCCCTGCTCGTCGGCGGCATCGGCATCGCCAACGTGATGGTCATCGCCGTCATCGAGCGCCGCAACGAGATCGGGCTGCGGCGGGCGCTGGGGGCCACCCGGGCCCACATCCGCCGCCAGTTCCTCACCGAGGCGCTGCTGCTCGCCGCCCTCGGTGGCGTGGGCGGCGTCGTGTTCGGCGCCATCGCCACCGCCGTCTACGGATCGGTGCAGCAGTGGCCGATCGTCGTGCCCGCCAGCGCCGTGGTCGGCGGCATCGTGGCCGCCATCCTCATCGGCGCCATCGCCGGCCTCTACCCCGCCATGCGAGCCGCTCGGCTCGCCCCGACCGAGGCGCTGCGCTCCGCATGACCACCACCGCACCGGCCGAGCCCGCCCCGCCACCTCCGCCGACGGCGGCCGTCGGCCGTGCCGCCGTCGCCCTCGCCGACCACGGCGACGACCTCGCCCCACCGTCGCGTCGCCGGCGTCGGGTCGTCGCCGTCGTGGCCGCGGTCGCCGTGCTGGCCGCCCTCGGCGCGACTGTGGCGAAGGTGCGCAGCGGGACCTCGACGACGGCGGCGCCGCCGCCACCGCCGAGCACCGCCACCGTCGCCCGTCACGACATCGGGACGGACCAGACCTTCGACGGCACCATCGCCCCCAGCACCGCCCAGCCGCTGGTGGCCCGCACGTCCGGCATCGTCACGATGCTGCCGGCCGAGGGCTCGCCCCGGGTGCAGGGCGAGCAGCTCTTCGCCGTCGCCGGCACGCCCACCTTCCTGCTCTACGGGAAGGTCCCGGCGTGGCGCGAGCTGTCGCCGGCCACGCCCGCCGGCGACGACGTCGCCCAGCTCCAACAGGCGATGATCGACCTGGGCTACGACGCCGACCACGCCATCACCGTCGACGGCACCTTCGGCCCCTCCACCGCCGCGGCCGTCGAGCGCTGGCAGGCCGCCTCCGGCCAGCCGGCGACCGGGCTGCTCCCCCTCGGCACCGTCGCCTTCGAGCCGGGACCGATCACCATCGGCTCGCACCAGGTCGAGGTCGGGAGCAACGTCGCCAGCGGCGCAGCGGTGGCCGACACCGCCACCACCGGCTTCGTGGCCACCTTCACCCTGCCGAACGATGTGCACACGGTGCTCCAGGTCGGCCAATCCGTCGACGTGACCCTCCCCGACTACACGACCACCAAGGGCACGATCACCGCCATCGGCACGGTGACCGACGCGTCGACCGGCGCGGTGTCCTTCACCGGCACGGTGTCGGTCCCCGATCCCGGGCGCGACCACGGCATCGTCGACCAGGCCCCGATCAAGGTGAAGGCCAGCCAGGTCATCGCCCGCAACGTGCTGGTCGCCCCCGCCGCCGCGCTGGTGTCCCACGTGGACGGCCGCTACGAGGTGGCCGTGGTCGCCGCCGACGGCTCGACCCGGACGGCGCCGGTGGAGGTGGGGGTGTCGGCCAACGGCTCGGTCGAGGTGCGCGGCGACGGGGTCGCCGAGGGCACGCGGGTGGTCGTGCCGACCCGGTGACGGGACGCCGTGCGACCCGCAGGCCTGATGACCCGCGACATGACGTCCAGGGACCTCTCAGGGACCTCCCAGGAACGGCTGGCAGGATGACCGGCATGGCTCCCGCCGCGACCAAGGCGCGCGTCCTCGTCGTGGACGACGACGAGAACATCCGCTACCTGCTGCACATGGCGGTGCAGCACGCCGGCTTCGAGGTGGCCGACGCCGGCACGGGGCGCGAGGCGCTGACCGCCGTCGACGATTGGCACCCCGACCTCGTGCTGCTCGACGTGATGCTGCCCGACCTCGACGGGTTCGAGGTGTGCCGGCGGCTCCGGACCGACCGCTCCACCACGCCCGTCATCTTCCTCACCGCCCGAGACGAGCTCGACGACCGGCTGCGCGGCCTCACGATCGGCGGCGACGACTACGTCACCAAGCCCTTCAGCCTGGAGGAGGTGGTCGCCCGGATCCAGGTGGTGCTGCGTCGCAGCGGGGCGCTCGCCGGCGACGACGTGCTGCGCTACGCCGACGTCGAGCTGGACGACGACGCCCACCAGGTCCGCCGGGCCGGGAGGCTGGTCGACCTGTCCCCCACCGAGTTCAAGCTGCTCCGGCACCTGCTGGTCAACGCCGAGCGGGTGCTGAGCCGTGACCAGATCGTCGACCGGGTGTGGCAGTACGACTACCTCGGCGGCACCAACATCGTCGAGACCTACATCAGCTACCTGCGGCGCAAGCTGGGCGACCCCCCGCTCATCCAGACCGTCCGCGGGATCGGCTACGTGCTGCGCGAGCAGGAGTAGCCGTGTCGCTGCGCCGCCGCGTCCTCCTCGGGCTGGGGCTGATCGGCCTGCTCCTCGTCGTGGCCGACCTGGCGGTGGCCGGGATCATCCGCAGCACCCAGCTCGACGAGGTCGACCGACGGGTGGTCGGCCAGGCCGAGCGGGCCGGCACGGCGGCGACGTTCCCGCGCCGCGACGCCACCCGGGCCGAGGGCACCTCGGTGGCCGACCGGATCCCCGGCGGGTCGCAGCTGTTCGTCGAGCTCCGCGGCCCCGACGGCCAGCGCGAGGACCAGGTCTTCCCCGTGGCCGCGGTCGGCGCCGTGACCCCCCAGCTCGACGCCACCGTCGTCGTCGCCCGGGCCGCGGCCCCGGGCACGGTGCCCGCCGCCTTCACCGCCGCCGCGTCCGACGGCACCGACTGGCGGGTCGCCGTCATCGCGCTCCCCGAGGGAAGGGGCTACCTCGTCCGCGGCCAGTCGCTGGCCGACCTCGAGGCCACCTTCGCCCGCATCGTCGGCGTCGAGGTGGCCGCCACCCTCGTCGTGCTGGCGGGGCTCGCCCTCGTCGGCTGGTGGGTGGTGCGCCTCGGCGTGCGGCCCGTCAACCAGATGTCCGACGACGCGCTCGCCATCGCCGCCGGCGATCGCGACCGCCGCATCGAGCCGGCGCCCGCCGGCACCGAGGTCGGCAAGCTGGCCACCTCGCTGAACACGATGATCCACGAGCTCGACCAGGCGCGGGTCGAGCAGCAGGAGGCGAACGCCCAGCTGCGCCGGTTCGTCGCCGACGCCTCCCACGAGCTGCGCACGCCCCTGACGTCGGTGCTCGGCTACAGCGAGATGCTCGGCCGCGACGACCTGGACGACGCCGACCGGGAGGATCTGCGCCGGCGCCTCGACGCCGAGGCCCACCACATGTCCGTCCTCGTCGAGGAGCTGCTGCTGCTGGCCCGCCTCGACGAGGGGCGGCCGCTCGAACGGGTGCCGGTCGACCTCGTGGCGCTCGTGGCCACCGTGGTCGACGACCTGCGGGCCGCCCAGCCCGACCGGGACGTCAGCGGCAGGTGGCCCGACGAGCAGGTGCTGGTCGAGGGCGACCCGACCCGCCTGCGCCAGGTGGTGGTGAACCTGGTCGACAACGCCTGCACCCACACGCCGGCCGGGACACCGATCGACGTGTCCGTGGCGGCGCCGACCACACCCGGCGGACCGGTGCTGTCCGTCGCCGACCGGGGGCCAGGCCTTCCGGCGGGGACCCACCACAAGGTCTTCGAGCGCTTCTACCGGGCCGACCCCGCCCGCTCGGGCCCGGGCAACGGCTTGGGCCTGGCCATCGTGGCCGCCATCTGCCGGGCCCACGGCGCCGTCGTCGACGCCGCCGACCGCGACGGCGGTGGTGCCGTGTTCACGGTGCGGTTCCCCGCCGACCGCACGCGAGAGGTCCCGGCCGCCGACGCGACCGGGACCTCCGACGACGCTGCGGGCGGGGCGCCCGGATCGGTCTCGACCGATCAGGCCAGGCCGACCACCTTGGCCGCCACCTGACCGAGCTGCTCCACCCGCTCGGGGATGTGGCCGTTCGCCGGCAGCGAGCAGGTGAAGCCGTCGACGCCCGACTCGAGGGCGGCGGCGAGCTGCTCGCCGACCTCGTCGGGGGTTCCGAGGGTGAACATGGCGAGGATCATGTCCCGGGTGCCCTCGTCGAGGGTGTCGAAGTCCAGGCCGATGGTGCGACCGAAGGCGATGAGCTCGGTCATGGCCTGCTCGTGGGTGTCGGCGATGCAGCAGAGGCGCTGCAGCGAGACGGTGATCTCGGAGCGGTCACGGCCGAGGCGATCGCAGTGGGCGGCGAGGGCGTCGAGCTTGCGGGGCACCTCGTCGAGGCCGGCGGTGAGGTTCGACTCGTCGGCGTACTGGGCGACCATCCGCAGCGTCTTCTTCTCGCCGCTGCCACCGATCATCACGGGGATCTTGCCGAGGGGCGCCGGCGAGTTGATGGCGTCCTTCACGGCGTAGTGCTGACCGCTGAAGGTGGGGCGCTCGCCCTCGAGCATCGGGAGGATGATCTGCAGCGCCTCCTCGAGCTTCTCGAAGCGGTCCGAGAACGTGCCGAACGGGATGCCGAAGGCGTCGTGCTCGAGCTCGAACCAGCCCGAGCCGATGCCGAGCATGGCCCGGCCGCCCGAGACGATGTCGAGCGTGGTGACGGTCTTGGCCAGCACCGCCGGGTTCCGGTAGGTGTTGCCGGTGACCAGCGCGCTGAGGCGGGCCTTGGTGGTGTGCTGGGCCAGCGCCGCCAGCGTCGTGTACGCCTCGAGCATGGCGTGGTCGGGCGGCCCGAGCATCGGCAGCTGGAAGAAGTGGTCCATCACCATGACGGTGTCGAAGCCCGACCGGTCGGCCGCCGCCGCCTGGGCGGCCACGTTGGCGAAGAGGTCGGCGGGGGCGACGCCCTCGTAGGTGAAGTTGGGGATCTGGTACCCGAGCTTGGTCATGCGAGCATCATGGCGTGCCGCGAGCCGTTCGCGTCGGGCCGAGTGGGGATCGGTCGGGAGCGTCGGTGGCGAACCCGCCCCACCAGTCGGTTCCGGGTCCGGGCTGGGCCGGTGGAGCAGCGGGTACGGTCGGGAGATGGCCGCCAGCCCGAAGGTCGTCGTCGAGGCCGCCGGCCGCGAGGTGGAGATCTCCAACCCCGACAAGGTGTTCTTCACCGCCCGGGGCGAGACCAAGCTCGACCTCGTCCGCTACTACCAGGCCGTCGAGGCGCCGCTGCTGGCGGCGATGGGCGGACGCCCCGTGCTGCTGCAGCGCTTCCCCAACGGGGCCAGCGGCAAGTCGTTCTTCCAGAAGCGGGTCCCCGACTCGCACCCCGACTGGCTGCAGACGACCGTGGTGTCCACCCCCAACGGCACGACGTCCGACGCGCTGGTGGCCGCCGATCTGGCCCACGTGCTGTGGGCGGTGAACCTCGGGTGCCTCGGCTTCCACGTGTGGCCCTACCTCGCCGACGACCCCGACCACGCCGACGAGCTGCGCATCGACCTCGACCCGCAGCCCGGCCTCACCTATGCCGCGGTCCAGGAGGCCGCCGGCGAGGTGCGCGCAACCCTCGACGAGCTGGGCATCGCCGCCCACCCCAAGACGAGCGGCTCACGTGGCATCCACGTCTATGCCCGCCTGCAGCCGCGCTGGGATTCGTTCCAGGTGCGTGCTGCCGCGGTCGCGCTGGCCCGCGAGCTCGAGCGGCGGCGGCCCGACCTGCTCACCGCGGCCTGGTGGAAGGAGGAGCGAGGCCAGCGGGTGTTCGTCGACTTCAACCAGAACGCCCCGCACAAGACCGTGTTCGGCGCGTGGTCGGTGCGGCCTCGGGTGGGCGCCCAGGTGTCCACGCCGATCACCTGGGCCGACGTCGACACCGTCGACCCGACCGACCTCACCATCGCCACCGTGCCGGCCCGGGTGGCCGAGCTGGGCGACCCGTGGGGCGACCTCGCCGCCGACCCCCAGGACCTCACGCCGCTGCTGGCGTGGTCCGAGCGCGACCTGGCGGGCGGCCTGATGGACGCGCCGTGGCCGCCCGTCTACCCGAAGATGCCCGGCGAGCCGCCCCGGGTGGCGCCCAGCCGCGCCCGCAAGGACCCCTGACCCCCGCGCTCCCCCGCCCCGCACCCCGCGCACCCCCCGCCCCGCACCCCACCGCTCCCGCACTCCCCCGCCCGCCCCACCCCCGCCCATTCGCGAACTTCCTGCGATTCCGAGGCACCAAGGCTCAGAATCGCGGGAAGTTCGCGGAACGGCGGGTGGCGGGTGGCGGGTGGCACCGCGGCGGGCGGCGGAGCGGGAGGCGCCGATGCGGTCAGCCGGCGGCGGAGGCCTGGCCGGCCTGGATGGCCTTGAGCGCCCGGGCCTGGTGCTCCTTGGCCCGCAGCTGCGACGAGAACTGCTCGCGCACGACGCCCTCGGGGTCGATCACGTAGGTGACGCGGCCCTCGAGGATGCCGAGGCTCTTCTTCACGCCGTAGGCCTTGCGCAGCGAGCCGTCGCCGTCGGACACGAGCAGGAACGGCAGGTTGTTCTTGGCGGCGAAGCCCTGGTGGGACTCGACCGAGTCGCCGCTCACCCCGATCACCACCGCGCCGGCGTCGGTGAAGTCCTCGTAGGCGTCGCGGAACGAGCAGGCCTCGGCCGTGCAACCGGGCGTGTTGTCGGCCGGGTAGAAGTACAGGACGACCCACTTCCCCCGCTGGTCGGCCAGGCGGACGGGGCCGTCGGCCGAGGGCAGGTCGAAGTCGGGCGCGACATCACCGATGGAGGTCATGTCCGGCCCCAACCGGCCCGACCTCCCGTTCATTCCGACGCCCGCCTCCCGAGCTTCCCGCGATACCGAGCCTTGGTGCCCCGGAATCGCGGAAACCTGGAACAAGGCGCGCCTTGGGAGAGGCGTCTTGGCAGGGCGGCCTACCAGGTGTCGATGCAGGGACGCTTCTTGCCCTCCCGCGGCGCCGGCGGAGGTGACGACAGCAGGGCGGAGGTGATCCAGCGACGCGAGTCGGCCGGGTCGATCACATCGTCGATCTCGAAGTACGTGGCCGTGCTCAGGCCCTTGCCCCGCTCGTAGGCGAGGGCCACCAGCTCGTCGAAGCGCTGCTCGCGCTCGGTCGGGTCGTCGATGGCGTCGAGCTCGCGGCGGAAGCCCAGCCGCACCGCACCTTCGAGCCCCATGCCACCGAACTCGGCGGTCGGCCACGCCACCGTGAACAGCGGCGACTTGAACGAGCCGCCCGCCATCGTCTGGGCGCCCAGGCCGTAGCCCTTGCGCACGACGATGGTGAAGAAGGGGACGGTCATCGAGGCGGCGGTGACGAACAAGCGCGAGACGTGGCGCACCAGGGCGGTCTGCTCGGCCTCGGGGCCCACCATGATCCCGGGCGTGTCGCAGAGGAACAGCACCGGCAGGTCGTGTGCGTCGCACAGCTGGAGGAAGCGCGCCGCCTTGTCGGCGCCGTCGGCGTCGATCGCCCCGCCGAGGTGGGCGGGGTTGTTGGCGACGATGCCGAGCGGGCGACCCTCGACGCGGGCGAGGGCGGTGATCATCCCGGCACCGAAGGCGGGCCGCAGCTCGAGCACCGAGCCGGTGTCGGCCAGGCCGTCGACGACCTGCCGAATGTCGTAGGCCCGCACGCGGTTCTCGGGCACCACGTGGCGCAGCGCCCGCTGGTCGGCGCACGCCCAGTCGTCGCTCGCCCCGGCGAAGTACGAGAGGTAGCGACGCGCCACATCCACCGCCTCGGCCTCGTCGGCCACCGCCACGTCGACCACGCCGTTGGGCACCTGCACGTCCATCGGCCCCACGTCCTCGGGGGCGTACACACCGAGGCCGCCGCCCTCGATCATCGCCGGACCGCCCATGCCGATGTTGGCGTCGGCGGTGGCGATGACCACGTCGCAGCAGCCGAGCAGCGCGGCGTTGCCGGCGAAGCAGCGACCCGACGCGATGCCGATGAGCGGCACGAGGCCGCTGAGCTCGGCGAACAGGCGGAAGGCCATGCAGTCGAGGCCCGACGGACCGATGCCGTCGGTGTCACCGGGTCGACCGCCGCCACCCTCGGCGAACAGCACGACGGGCAGCCGCTGGCGGGCGGCCAGCTCGAACAGCCGATCCTTCTTGCGGTGGTTCTGCAGGCCCTGCGTGCCGGCCAGGACCGTGTAGTCGTAGGTCATCACGACGGCCTGGTGACCGTCGACGGCGCCGACCCCGCCGACGAGCCCGTCGGCCGGCGTGCGCTCGATGAGCTCCTCGACGCTGCGCCGGCGTCGCTGGGCGGCGATCACGAGGGGCCCGTACTCGACGAAGGACCCCGGGTCGCACAGGTCCTCGACGTTCTCGCGAGCCGTCCGGTGGCCGGTCTTGCGACGCTTGGCCACGGCGTCGGGCCGTGCGTCGTCGAGGCCGATCGCGTGGCGCTCGAGGACCTCGGCCAGATCGGGGCGGATGAGGTCGAGGTCGACGTCGTCGGCATCGCCGGCCGAGGCCACCGCCGTGACCGCGCCGGCCTCGACGACGAGCAGCGCATCGCCGGCCTTGACCGTGTCCCCCTCGGCGACCAGCAGCTCGGCCACCGTGCCGTGGTGCTCGGCCACGACCTCGTGCTCCATCTTCATCGACTCGAGCACAGCGACCACCCGCCCCGGCGCCACCTCGTCACCCACCGCCACGGCCACCCGCACGACGGTCGCCTGCATGGGCGAGGGCACCCGGTGGCGTTCGGCGGCGTGTCCTTCGGCGGGGCGATCCATGGGCCGTTTCTAGTCGGCGGTCTGGTGGGCCGGAGCTACCGCAGGGGCGGCTCGGGCACCGGCTGGACGACCCACCGGACGGGTGGCGGCCGGCGACGGGGCCATGTGGGCGACGAGGCCGGCGCCACCGCGGCAGCGACGTGGGCGACGAGGCCGGCCGGGTCGTCGCGCCAGCGGGAGGCGAAGGCGTCGGCGAGGGGCCAGCCGGCCCGGCGCAGGGCGAGGTCGCGCTCGACGTGGGCGTACGGACCGTCGGGGTGGACGCCCGTGGTGACGCCGACGAACCCGAGGGCGCCGCCGACGCAGAGGTCGACGACGTGACGACCCGTCGGGTAGCCGGCCCGGACGACGAGCCCGGCCGCCGCCAGGTGATCGGCGACCTCCTCGGTCCACGCGTCCCGGGCACCCGACAGCGGCGGCGGCCCGGGCGGGGCGTCGCCCTGGGCGAGCAGCTCGGCGAGCAGGCCGCCCGCCGGTGGTTCGCCGGCGATCACGACCACCAACCGCCGGCGAGCCCGGGTGACCATCACCGTGAACAGGTGCGGGTCCTGGACGAAGGACCACGCCCGCGCCTGGTCGCCCGCTCCCACGCCCACCGACAGGATCTCCACATCGCGCTCGACGCCCTGCGAGCCGTGCACCGTGCCGACGCGCAGGTCGAGCCCCTCGATGTCGCCGAGCGACCAGCCGTGCACGATCCGTCGCTCGATGGCGTCGGCCTGCGCTCGGAAGGGCGTGACGACGCCGACGCTCGTCGCCCCGTGCTCGCGGAGCAGGCGCAGCTGTCGGCTCACCTCGTCGACCTCGGCCCGCACCACGCCGTCGGCGTCGCGCGCACCGGCGACCCGGATGACGTCGACGGCGTCGCGGATCTCGGAGGCCGGGGTTCGCCCGGCGACGTGCACCAGGCCGCCGTACAGGCGGTGGGCCACGAAGTCGACCAGGTGGGGGTCGCTGCGGAACTGCTCGTCGAGCACGAGCGTGGGGGCCACCCCGGCGGCCACGTCGAAGGCGCTGTTGCGCCGGACGTCGAGGGTGATCGGCAGGGTCGGGTGGTCGTCGAGGCCCATGGCGGCGACCGCGGCCGCTTGGTCGGCGTCGGACAGGAACGTGGAGGGCCGCAGCTGGTGGGGATCGCCGACGATCACCGCCCGCCGTCCGCGCAGCAGCGCGGTGGCCGCCGACGGCTGGTCGATGGCCGAGGCCTCGTCGAGGATCACCAGGTCGAACGACCGGGGGCGGCGCGGCAGCAGGTCGTCGATGTCCTCGAGCGTGCCCAGCCACAGCGGCAGCGCGACCTGCAGGGCACCGGTGAGGTCGACGAGCGCCGCCCGCCGGGCGGCGCGGCCGCTGCGCAGCGCGACCTCCAGCCGGCCGACGGCGTCGAGCCCGGACGGACCCAGCCGGGCGCGGCTGTGGGCGGCGGCGTCGAGCCACGCCGCGGTGGCATCCTCCACCGCCGCCGTGGAGGCGGCCAGGCGGGCGAGGTGGCCGTCGAGGACCAGGCCGCCGTCGCGCTCGATGGCGTCGGCCTGCCACAGCGCCGAGGCCAGCCGGTGGGCGCGGGCGAAGGAGGCTCGTTCGTCGTCGGACGTCGCTCCGCTGATGTCGTCGAGGCGATCGACGGCCTTGTGGCGTCGGTGCCGGCTCAGCCACCCACCCTCGGCGTGCTCGGCCAGCGCCAGGTCGGCCCCGATCGCGGCGAGGTCGGCGGTGGGCGCGAACAGGTCGGGCCACCGCTGCCGCGCCTGCCGGAGGTCGGGGTCCCAGGGCGTGTCGAGCAGCGACTCAGCGGCGAGCCGGGCGACGACGTCCTCGAGCACCGCGTCCCGAGCCTCGACGTCGGAGGCCAGCACCTGCCGCAGCACCGCCACCCGTTCGGGGGTGACCGCCGATGCGCCGACCGTGGCGAGCTGGTCGGCCACGTCGAGGCGACGATCGGTCGAGCCGAACACGACGGGCTGAGCCCCTGGCGACCGTTGGAAGAGGTCGACGAGCGCGTCGACCGTCGCCGACGCTCGGGCCGCCACGAGCACCGACTCACCCCGGGCCACCGCGTCGAGGGCGACGGCCACGATGGTGTGGGACTTGCCGGTCCCAGGCGCTCCCTGCACCACGGTGACGGGCTGACGTCGTGACGACAGCACCGCGGCCCGCTGGGCCGGGGTCAGCGGGAACGGCGAGACGGGGGACACGCCCATGGGCAGGCCCTCGGGCTCGACGGAGACGCCGACGTCGCGCCGGCCGAAGCCGGGCGGCCGGTCACGGGGGACGACCATGCTCACCACCCGCTCGTCGACGGCGGCCGGGAGGTAGAGCGAGTGGAAGCTGGTCCAGGTCGACGTGGTGGCCGACCACTCGCGCAGCGTCCCCGACAGCGAGGTGCCGGCCGACCCGTCGATCGTCAGGTAGATGGCCATGCCGGCCACGAGCACGGGTGGCTCGTGTTCCATCAGCTCGAGCGGCGACGCCCCCGCCGGGACGAGGCGACCGGCTTCGATGCCGGCCAGGGACGCACCGTGCTGGGCCCACGAGGCCAACCGCGGCAGGCGGGCGAGCAGCTGCACCGGCGCCTCCACGGGAGCGCCGAGGGCGAGGGCGACGTCGCTGACCTTGAACACGCTGATGAGGTGCTGGCGCTGCACCGCGTCGGGGATGAGGGACGTGGCGAAGACGTCACCATCGGGGACGACGCCCCACGGCTGACCCATGCGGCGCACGACCCGGACGGCGCGCGTCAGCAGCGGCTGGAAGGTGCGCACCACCTCCCCATCGGGGCCCGGGTGGCGCCCCGCCACGAACATCCACCCGACGCGTAGCGAACCCGGGAGGTTCCGGAGGAAGGCGGCCGCGCCGAGGCGCGAGGCCAGCTCGGCGTCCAGCTGGGCCGGCGGCTCCCGCGGTGGCTGCACCGAGAGGCTGAAGGGCTTCGGCGGGCCGGGCCACAGGCGATCGTCGAGGAGGCGCAGGTCGGCGAGGGGCAACCAGTGGAACCAGTCGAGCGGGATCGAGCCGGGCGGGGCCTGGTCGCGCTCCTTGGCGGGCGCCATGGCCGACAGCGCGAGCAGCACCTGCCGCGCGTCGTCCGCCCACCTGTCCGCCCGCCGTCCGACCGCCATCGCCGGTGACCGTACCGCTGCCGCCGTCGCCACCGCCGCCTGTTCCTCGCCGGCAGTAGCGTCGGTCGCCGTGAGCGATCCCCGCCCCCACATCCGTCGGGTCGTCGTGAGCGCACCGGGCGTCGACCACGCCGGCGGCGTGCACGTCGACGACGACGACGCCACCGCCGTCGTCGAGCTGCCGGCGGTGCCGGGCACCGCGCTGGTCGACCTCTGGCGCAGCGACGTCGTGCCGCTCGACCTCGGCCCCACCGACGACCCGACCGCCACGCCGTTCGCCCTCATGCCGACGGGCTCGCTGTTCCGCGTGATCGATCTGGGCCCGACCGGCGACGCCGAGCCGATGTGGCACCGCACCGACTCGGTCGACTTCATCTTCGTCGCCTCCGGCTGCTGCTCGCTGCTGCACCGCGACGGCCGCCTCGACCTGGGCGCCGGCGACACCGTCGTCGTGCGCGGCGTCGAGCACGCGTGGGTCAACGAAGGGGACGAGGTGTGCCGCCTCGTCGACGTCAGCGTCGCCGCCACCGGCGGACCGGTCGCGACGGAGGAGGAGCGGTGACCACCACCGAGCACGAGGACCACACCCAGGGCGAAGCGGCCGAGGAGGGACCGGGCGCCGCGCCGCCCTGGCCGCCGCGCCCGGGCCATCGTCCTCCGCCCGGCCGGCGGGCGAACCGCCGGCGGTCGTTGATGGCCGTGCCGCGGCCGGGCAACCCCTTCGACACCTGGCCGATCACCGCCCGCATCGCCCGGGCCGCCGTCCAGCACCCGCAACCCATGCTGCGGGCCCTCGGTGAGCGCGAGCCGCGCTGGGCCGACGGCCGCAAGCTGCACCCCGCCATGCAGCTGCTCGCCGCCCTCAGCGCTCGCCAGGAGGGGCCCAACCCCACGTTCGACCCGCCGGCGATGCGCCGTGACATGCGGAACCTCACCAAGCTGGGAACGCCGTGGCGCCACACCGTCCACGCCCACGACCGCAAGGTCCCCGGCGACGGCGTCGAGATCCCCGTCCGCTGCTACCGGCCGCACGGCGCGCCCGGCCAGGTGCCCGGCATCGTCTACGCCCACGGCGGTGGCTTCGTGGTGGGCGACCTCGACACCCACGACGCCACGTGTCGGCTGCTCGCCGACGTGGCCGGCTGCGTGGTGGTCGCCGTCGACTACCGACTCGCACCCGAGCACCCGTTCCCGGCCGCGCTCGACGACGTCGTCGCCGCCTTCCGCTGGGTGCACCACCACGCCGACGAGCTCGGCATCGACCCCGCCGCCATCGGCGTGGCCGGCGACTCGGCCGGCGCCACCATCAGCGCCGGCGTGTGCCACGAGACCCGCCGCCTCGGCCTGCCGACGCCCACCGTGCAGGGCCTCATCTATCCCCTGGTCGACATCCGGATGCGGTTCGACTCCTACGAGACCTTCGCCGAGGGCTTCTCGCTCACGCGGCGGACGATGGACTGGTTCCGCGACCAGTACCTGCCCCACCTCACCGACGAGCTGCTGACCGATCCCCGCGTGTCGCCCCTGTGCGGCGACCTCACGGGGCTGCCGCCCGCCGTCATCGCCACCGCCGGCTTCGATCCGCTGCGCGACGACGGGCGCGCCTACGCCGACGCGCTGCGCGAAGCCGGCGTCGACGTGACCTACCGCTGCTACGACGACTTCCTCCACGGCTTCTACGGGATGATGGTCCTGCCCGACGCGGCGGCGGCCTGCGTGGAGATCGACCGGGCCTTGGGCCGGGTCCTGTGGGAGGCCCACCGGGCCGCTCGCGACGCTCGCGACTGGCACTGAGGTGCGGGGCCGGCGGTAGCGTGCGCGCCCGTGACCGACCTGCCCGTCGACGAGGCCTCCATCCCCAGCCGGCTCGGCACGTCCGTCACCTGGGACGGCGCCGAGCTGGTGGGCCACCTCGAGCCCCTGCCCGCCACGACGATCGGGAGCGCGCTGCGCGCCAGCGTGGTCGCCTTCCTCGTCGACGCCGCCGCCGGGTTGCTCGTCGACTCGGACCCCGAGGCGTGGACCTTCACCTCCGACCTGTCGCTGCGGCTCCCCGCCGCGCCTGCCCCCGCCCGGCTGGACGCCTTCACCACCGTGCTCCGCGGTGGCCGTCGATCCGTCACCGCCGACGTGGCGCTGGTCGACGAGACCGGCGCGCCGTGGGGCTGGTCGACCATCGGCTTCACCCGCCTCGAGCGCCGACCCGGCGATCCCGACAAGCCGATCATCGACCTGTCCCAGGCGTCGGCCATCTGGGAGCAGATCCCGCCGCTCGACGTGCCCCTGCGCGACGCCGCCGGCGTGCGCGTGCTCGACGCCACCGAGGGCCGGGTCGAGATCGGCCTCCGCCCCGACCTCGCCAACCCCGCCGGCGCGCTGCAGGGGGCGATCGTCGCGCTGCTCGCCGAGGTGGCCACCGAGGAGCTGGCCACCCACAACGCCGGCGCGCCCCGCATGGTCACCGAGCTCGACATCCGCTTCCTCGGCCAGGGCCGCGGCGGACCGGTCCGCTCGCGGGCCTGGTGCATCGGCCCGCCCGCCGACGAGGTCTTCCGCGTCGAGCTGCGCGACGCCGGCGCCGACGACAAGCTCCTCACCGTCGCCCTGGCCCGTACCCGCCCCCTCCCCTGATCGACGGCCGGCGGCCCGGTCGGGGTCAGGCGGCTCGCTCCGGACGCCCTCCCCAGGGCTGAGACCATCGGTGAGTAGCGGCTACTCATGCCCGCGGCCCGGCGGCGGCCGATGATGGGCGCCGACACCGACGACGAGGGAGTGGACATGGGGCTGGCCGAGAACCGGAAGATCAAGGAGCTGCAGGAGGTCACGCTGCCCGAGCGCGAGGCAGAGATCGCCGAGATCTGCGGCGTGGCGATCCCCTACGAGGTCGACTGGGCCAGCTTCGACGGCGACCTCGAGGGCCTGAGCTTCATGGACAACCTGTCCTGCCACCGCCTGAACATGGCGCTGCGGGTGATCTGCGTCGACGACCTGGGCCGCGAGGCCGTCGCCGGCACGCTGAAGGTCATCCGCCTGAAGAACGTGCCCAAAGAGCAGATGCGCCTGGCCTTCGGTGACGACGGCTCGCTCGAGATGCACTGCGCCTACGCGCTGCGCACCGACGGCATGTGGAGCGACGACGAGATCCGCACGGAGCTGATGGCCCACCTCTGAGAGCACGGCGTCGCCGGCGACGGGTCGACGGCGCGCCCCGCCCTAGGCCGACCAGAAGCTGTCGCTCTCGGCCGGCTTGGCGTCGACCATCCAGAGCGACACGACCTTGCCGGCGCGCACGCGGAGCAGCTGTCCGCTGAAGTTGTGGAGCGAGCGCTGGCGGCGGGCGGCGTGGACCTCGACCATCACCAGCACGGTGTCGCCGTCGATCGCCGTCACGTCGGGGACGTCGAGTCGCAGATCGGCCGTCGCCACGTCCATCGCCGCCACCCCGGCGACGTACTCGTCGGCACCGACGTGACGGGTCCCCGCATCGGCGGTCGTGATGTGGCCGACGAAGTCGTCGGCGAGCACCGCCCGCAGCGCGTCGAGGTCGTTGGCCCCGAACGCTGCGATCAGCTCGCGCGCGACCCGTTCCGGCTCCGATGCCTCGCCTCCACCCACGCCCGCCGACGCTACTGCGCCGCCCTCCCGCCGGCCCTTGACGTCGTCGACGTCCTCCCACATACTTAGGCATATGCCTAAGTATGTGTCGGAGCTGGACGGGGTGTTCCACGCCCTCGCCGATCCGACGCGACGGGCGATCGTCGAGCGGCTCGTCTCGTCGCCCGCCTCGACGAGCCAGATCGCCGAGCCGTTCGACGCGGCCCTGCCCACGATCCTCGAGCACCTCCGGGTGCTCGAGCGGGCCGGGATCGTGTCGTCGGAGAAGGTCGGCCGGGTGCGCACCTACCAGCTGGTGCCCGACGCCCTGGTGCCGGCCAACCACTGGATCGTCGCCCAGCGACGGCCCCAGGAGCGCCGGCTCGACCGCCTCGGCGACCACCTCGCCAAGACCCGCAGACCGAAGAGCCCACCACCAGGAGCAACGACATGACCCGCACCCAGACCCACGCCACCTTCGTCCTCGAGCGCGAGTACCCCGTTCCCGTCGAGCGGGTGTGGGAGGCCTTCGCCGATCCCGAGATCAAGGCGACGTGGTTCGGCAGCGACGACTTCGTCGACGTCGAGCGCTCCCAGGACTTCCGAGTCGGCGGGGTGGCCATCGACGACGGCCGGCACGGCCCCGACGGCCCCCTGTCGCAGTTCCGAGCGACCTTCACCGACATCGTCGACCAGGAGCGGATCGTCTACACGTACGACATGTGGCTCGACGGGGCCCACGCCTCGACGTCGATCACCACCATCGTGTTCGAGCCGACCGAGGACGGCACCCGCCTCACCCTCACCGAGCAGGGCGTGCACCTCGACGGCGTCCACGGCCCCGGACCCGATGCCGCCGCCGGCCGCGAGGAGGGGACACGGGGGCTGCTCGAGAACATCGCCGCCCTCTTCGTCCCCGCTTGACACCCCACCCTCGAGGTCAGGGTCCCAGCACGCAGGGCATGTCCGAGAACTGCTTCGTCGTGCGCTGGAACCTGATCGTCGGTCCCGGATCGCGTGGCGTGAACACGCCCTCGTCGACGGCGACCACGTCGAGCCGACCCGCGTGGGTCGCCGGGGAGGTCCACCCCTCCGGGGTGGGGCCCTGCGGGTCCCAGACCCGCCCGTCGAGCACGAGCGGGTCGACGTTCAGGCACGACTGGCGGACGGTCACCTCGTGGCTCGTCCCCGGCCCGTACGGGTCGCGCCGGGCGAGCACCGCGACCGCGATCACCGCGACCGCGATCACCACCGCCACGGCGGCCGCAGCCGCCACCCGCCGGGACCTCGTCACCTCCCCATCATGTCCCCGACCGACCAGAGGCGCGAGGTCCCGCCGGTCCCGCCTCAGAGATCAGGGCCGGTTGCGGCTGCAGACGACGACGCTGGTGCCGGTGGCGGGGTCGTAGCTGACGACGCCGCACTTGGCCGACTTGGCGAACGCCGGGGTGGCGGCCAGGGCGGTGGCGGGCACGACGGTGGCGCCGGCCAGCACGGTGAAGGCCAGCAGCTTGCGGCGCAGGCGGCTGGGGCGGGCGGTGGTGGCCGGGGCCTCGGTGGTCGGGGCGGCGGTCTGGGTGGTCATGACAGGTTCCTCCTCGGAACGGTTGGTCGGTGTGGAGGTGTTGTACGACCGACCCCCTCAGCGCCGACCCAACCGACGGTTAAGCCCACCTGAAGCCGCGCACGCCCGGTCCGCCGACGGCCTGGACGATCGTGGAGGTCGCCCGCCGTCCGCCGACCGAAGGACCGCTAGCCTGGGCGGGCACCAGCTGCTCGTGCCGGCTCGCGACCGAGCAAGCAGGACGGGAGGTCGGCATGACGGACGTGAGCAGCACCACATCGGAGCCGCTCGTCACGGCGGCCGATCCGGACCGCCGCCGCATGCTGGGTGCCTTCTACCGGCCCTTGGACAAGGACTGGCTGTTCGGCCTGTGGCTCGGCCTGGTCGTCGCCACCACCTGGGCCTACGCGACGCAGCCCGTCGTCGGCGAGCTGTCGACCGCGTTCACCCTCGCCCGGTGGCTCGGCGGCGCCGTCGTGTCCTCCTTCACCTACCTCGCGCTGCTCGGCGTCACGGTCGGCCTGTGGCGGGGCTACCGGCTGGGCCGAGGCGCGGCCACCGCCTGATCGGCAGCCACGACCTTCCCCGACCGCTCGGGGCAGGTGCCCGCCCTACAGTCGGCACCATGGCCGATCGCACCGTGCCCCGCTTCGACGCCGGCGCCAGCGCCGACGAGGTCACCGCCGCACTGCACGAGCACGGGGTCGCCATCGTCGAGCGGCTCGCCGACGACGACCTGTGCGATCGCGTCACCGCCGAGCTGGCGCCCCACCTCGCGCGCACCCCGACCGGCGGCGACGACTTCACCGGCAGCAACACCCGTCGCACCGGGGCGCTGCTCGGCCGGGTGCCGTCGTCGGTCGACCTCGTCGCCCACCCGCTCGTGCTCGACGTGGCCGAGGCGTTCCTCTGGCCCAAGAAGACCACCTTCCAGCTCCACCTCACCCAGGCCATCTCCCTCGGGCCCGGCGCCGAGGCCCAGCTGCTGCACCGCGACCAGTGGTGCTTCGACTTCTTCCCCTTCCCCGACGACGTCGAGGTCGAGCTGTCCTCCATCTGGGCGCTCACCGACTTCACCGAGGCCAACGGCGCGACGCGCGTCGTCCCCGGCTCGCACCGCGGCGCCGACCCCCGCGAGCTGACCGTCGACGACACCGTCCCCGCCGAGATGCCGCGGGGCTCGGTCGTGCTCTACAGCGGCCGCACCGTCCACGGCGGCGGCGAGAACACGACCGACGGGGTCCGCACCGGGGTCAACGTCGACTACGTGCTGGGCTGGCTGCGCCAGGAGGAGAACCAGTACCTCTCCGTGCCCATCGACGTGGTGCGCACGCTGCCCGAGCGGGTGCAGCGGCTGATGGGCTACGAGATGGGCGCCTACGCGCTCGGCTACGTCGACGACGTCCGCAACCCGATGAGCGTGCTGCGCGACGAGGCGCTTCCCACCACCACTTCGTTCGCCCCCGGCCAGTAGTCGGGCGCCCTGGGCCTTCCCGACTACAGGCGGCTGGAGCCTCCGCCGGAGCTGGCACCGACGGCGGCGACGAAGGATGCCTGGTAGCCGTCGCCGCGCTTCGTCGGTGCGAGCGTGAGCTGGCGGCCGCCGTCGCGGTAGATGCCGTCGCGGGCGTTCGGCGTGATCGTCCCCCGGTGCGACGAGTACGGCGCAGCGGCGAAGACGGTGCGGCTCAGGTCATCCGGGAAGTACAGCTGGGTGGTCACCTGCGACGTCTTCGTGGGGTGGATCTTCACGTGGATGTGCACCGCCCGGCCTTGGTAGAAGCCGGGGTAGATGGTGGTGAAGGTGACCTTGCCGTCGGCGTCGGTCACCTGGGTGCCGCGCAGGAAGGTGGGCGACCCCTGCTGGACGTCGTCGTTCACGCCCGAGTAGTCGCCCATGGCGTCGCAGTGCCAGATGTCGACGGCGGCGTCGCGTCGGGGGGTGCAGCCGTCCTGGTCGAGCACCTGGATGGTGAGCTCGAGCGGGGTGCCGGGCTTGCCCTCGGTGATGTCGCGGCGCACCTGGTCGATGTCGAGGTAGTAGGGCCCCTCGGTCTGCTCGGGGGTGAGCGTGCAGGCGGCCGTCGAGCCGGCGGCGGTCGTGCCGGGCGACCCCCCGGCCACGCCGCCGCCGGTCGATCCGGAGCCGCCGGTGGAACCGGGGCGAGCGGCGGTGGACGAGCTCGACGACGCGCCCGCCGTGCTCGAGGGTGACGATGCGCTCGACGAGCCGCCGATCCCGCAGGCGGTGGCCACGGCGGTCAGCCCCAGCGCGCCGAGTCCTCCGAGCGCGGCCCGTCGGCTCACCGTCGATCGCTTGAGGACGCCGGGCAGCGGGCGCCGACCGTCGACCTCACGACCGGCGGTCCGATCGGGGTCGTGCTGGTCGGGTCCGGCGGAGAGGTCGTCGGGATCACTGGTTCGGGTGGTGGGCGCGGGGTCCGGCGCAACGGGCATGGCGGTCCTCGGGTCGGGGCAGGTCCGGCCAGGATGGCGGGTCAAGGTGAGGCTGGGGTAAGCGCAGCACACGAGATCCGCAAGATCTGGGAGGCTGCGCCGTACATGGACGGCACGAACGACATGGATGGCCTGGACCCGTCGACGCGCGCCGCCCGCGCCCCCGGCCGGGCCGATCCCACCTTCGGCGGCCTGGTCGCCCCGATCTTCCCGTCCACCACCTACGAGCGTGACGCCGAGGGCGGCTACCCGGGCGGCCACTCCTACGCCCGCGACCAGAACCCCACCGGCGAACCGGCCGAGGAGCTGCTGGCCCAGCTCGAGGGCGGCGCCGAGGCCCTGCTGTTCGCGTCGGGCATGGCCGCCGCGACCGCCCTGCTCGACGCGTGGCTCGACACCGAGGCCGCCGTCGCCACGGCCACCGGCGAAGCCGGCGCCCGGCCCGAGGCCCCGCTCCCCCACGTCGTCGCCCCACGCCACATGTACTGGACCATGCGCCGGTGGTTCGAGCACCAGCGCGACCTCGGGCGGCTGCGGCTCACGCTCGTCCACGACGTCGAGCCGGCCACGTGGGACGAGGCCCTGCGCTCCGACGGGCCACACCTGGTCTGGCTCGAGACACCGTCCAACCCGATGGGCCACGTCACCGACCTGACCACCGTCGCCGAGCTCGCCCACGAGCGCGGGGCCCTCGTCGTGGCCGACAACACCACGGCCACGCCGGTGCACACCCGGCCGCTGGCCCACGGCGTCGACGTCGTCGTGCACTCGGCCACCAAGCAGCTGAACGGCCACGGCGACGTGCTGGCCGGGGCGCTCGTCACGGCCGACGCCGACTCGTCGGTGTGGGCCGCCGTCCGCCACCAGCGCGGCTACCGCGGCGCCGTGCTCGGCCCGTTCGAGGCGTGGCTGCTGCTGCGGGGCATGCGCACGCTGTTCGTGCGGGTGCCGCGTTCGTCGGCCAGCGCGCTGCTCGTGGCCGCCGCGCTCGCCGACCACCCGGCGGTCACCGAGGCCCACTACCCGGGCCTGCCCGACCACCCCGGCCACGACCTCGCCGCCCGCCAGATGGACGGCGGCTTCGGGATGCTGGTGTCGTTTCGCGTGGCCGGCGGCGAGGAGGCCGCCCGCCGCGTGCTCGGCCGCCTCGACCTCTTCGCCGACGCCACGTCGCTCGGCAGCACCGAGAGCCTCGTCGAGCACCGCATCCGCATCGAGGGCGACGGTTCGCCGGTCCCGGCCGACCTGCTGCGCCTGTCGATCGGCCTCGAGCACCCCGACGACCTGATCGCCGACCTCGTCGCCGCCCTGGACCCCGAGGTCCTGTGAGGCCACGCGCAACCGCGGCCGGCGCGCCACCGGCCCGGAGGACGGTGACGAAGTGAGCGACGTCCCAGGGGCCGACGCTCCCCTCGTGCCGCTGCCGCCGCAGCCCGACGGCGTGCCGTGGCCGACGCGCGAATGGCCGACCGGGCCGATCCCCGCCGGCGTCGCGCTCGACGAGCTGGTCGAGCGGCTCGTCGCCGACGAGGACGCCTACGGCACCACCTATGCCGTGGTCGTCGTGCAGGGCGGTCGCCTCCTGCTCGAGCGCTACGGCGGCGCGCTCCCCCACTGGGACGAACCCGACGAACCGGTCACCGCCGACACCCCGCTGCTCTCGTGGTCGATGGCCAAGTCGATGGCCCACGTCACCACCGGCATCCTCGTCGCCGAGGGTCGGCTCGACCCCGCGGCTCCTGCCCCGGTGCCGGCGTGGCGGGCACCCGACGACCCTCGCGCCGCCATCACCCTCGACCACCTCCTCACCATGCGCGACGGGCTCGAGTGGGCCGAGGACTACGTCGACGGGAAGACGTCGGACGTGATCCACATGCTGTTCGGCGAGGGCGCCGCCGACGTGGCCGGCTACGCCACCTCGCGGCCGCTCGCCCACGAGCCGGGCACCCGCTTCACCTACTCGTCGGGCACGTCCAACATCGTGGCCGGCATCGCCGGCGACGCCGTCGCTCGCCTCACCGGCGACGATCGACCCGAGGCCATGGCGGCCTTCCTCCACGAGCGCCTGTTCGACCCGATCGGCATGACGTCGGCCCGGCCCCGCTTCGACGAGGCCGGGACGTGGGTGGCGTCGTCCTACGTGTACGCCACGGCGCGCGACATGGCCCGGTTCGGCCTGCTGGCGCTGCGGGGTGGCACCTGGGACGGTCACGAGGTCGTGCCGGCGGCGTGGATCGACCACGGCCGCCGGCCCCGCTCGCTCGACCCCGACGACGGCTGGATCCACGGTGCCCACTGGTGGGTGGTCGGCGACGACCTCGGCAGCTTCTGGGCCAACGGCTACGAGGGCCAGGCGATCCTCTGCGTGCCGGGGCTCGACCTGGTCGTCGTCCGGCTGGGCCGCTCCCCGGCCACCGCGTCGGGGCCGCTGCGCCGGTGGCGAGCCGACGTCGTCGACGCCTTCCGCTCCACGCGACCGACGCCCTGAGCCGACCGCCCCGGGAAGGTGAGGGGCCGGCCGCCGGCGCAGACCTTCGCACCAGGTGACCGGGGCGACGACGAGGTGGGGGCTACGTTGACGCCCGCCGAGAGGACGAGGGGGCAGCACATGCGTCGGATGGCCGTGGGGATGGCGATGGTGACGGCGATGGGCCTGGCCGCCTGCTCGTCGGGGTCCGGCTCCGCCGCGTCACCGGCGACCTCGGCCTCGGCCTCCGCTTCGGGGTCACCGACCACCACCGCGGGCCCGGGCTCGAGCGGCTCGTCGGGGGCGACGGCACCGGGAGCCGCCACCGCGGCACGGGCCGAGCGCCGGCTCACCGCCCCCGACGGGACCGAGCTGGTCGTGAAGCCGCCCCGCCCCGAATCGAGCTACGCAGCCAAGGTCGTGTACGCCGACCCCAGCGCGCCCGCCTCCACCTTCACCGCCTCCGGGCAGGTGCACGGCGTGCCGCTGTCGGACCTCGGCGATTGGAGCACGCGACCCGACGGTGGCCCGGGCTCCACGCCCAGCGCGACGAACGATGGCGCCGTGGTGGCCACGCCGGCGGCGATGACCCAGACCACCGGGACCTCGGTGCCCCCCTCGGCGCCCACCGACCTCTGCGAGAGCAACCCCGGGGCGGACTGCATCCTCTTCAGCACCGGCTGGGTCCGCCTCGGCCCCGACGCCGGCACGACGTCGTCGATCTCGTGCCCGGCCGACCATCCCTACATCGAGGGCACGTGGCAGCTCGTCTCCAACCCGCTCACCAACGGCGGCCAGAGCTGGAAGCTGAACCCCACGTGGGACTGGCAGCGCGACCACTGGACCGTGACCGTGTGGCAGCTGGGCACCGCCAGCGGCGGCAACGGCATCGACTTCGGCGCCCAGAACTGGAACACCGTGTTCGGCGACGCCTGGCACTACCAGGTGGTCATCCCGTGCAGCGCCACCAAGCCCGTGCCGCCGTCGTCCTGATCGGGTCGAACGGGGGGTCGAGCCGAAACCGGCCGACCGCCAGGCCCTGGGCTCAGCCTTCGACCGAGCCCTTCCACCGGTTGCGGTAGGTGATGCGCTCGACGGGGCCACGCGACGCCGGCTTGAAGTCGGTGCCCACCGTGTAGGCCACCGGCAGCAGCGCCACCTGGGTGACCTCCTCGTAGGGGATGCCCAGCAGCTCGGCGGCCTCCTGCTCGTGGATCAGGTGCAGCGTCGTGTAGCAGGAGCCGAGGCCGCGGCTGCGCAGGGCCAGCTGGAAGCTCCACACCGCCGGCACGATCGACCCGTACATGCTCGACGCCATGATCGGCGCCGGGTCGGCCAGGCGGCCCTTCACGCAAGGGATGACCATGGCGGGCACCTGGTCGAGGACCTCCAACAGGAAGTCGGCCGAGTCGAGGACCCGGTTGGTCTGCCCGTCGAGCGCGTCGCGCTGGTAGGAGCCGAGGTAGCCGCGGCCGCTGCGGGCGTAGAGCTCGGCCAGGGCCGCCTTCGTGTCGGCGTCGTCCACGATCAGCCACCGCCACGTCTGGGCGTTGCCGCCGGTGGGCGCCTGCACGGCCAGGCGGATGCAGTCGAGCAGCACCTCGGTGGGCACCGCGCGGGTCAGGTCGAGGCGCTTGCGGACCGAGCGGGTGGTGGCGAGGAGGGCGTCGGTCTGGTCGAGGTCGAAGTCCATCGGGCCGATCTACCACGGACGGGGTGGCCCCGCCCGGCCGAGCCGGTGGCTCGCTCGGCCGAGCCGGTCGGTCGATGGGTCGACCGGCCGATCGGTCGGCCGATCAGCTGCCGGTGACGACCCGGGATCAGACGCCGTCCCACCGGCCGCCGAGGACGACGAAGCGGTCGACGGAGGCCACGAACTCGTAGGCCAGCGCGGCGGTGCCGTCGGCGAGCACGACCTGACGCCGCCGGTACTGGTTGCCCTCCACCCGGTCGAGCAGCTCCCACACCTCGTCGCGGCGAGCGGGGTCGAGGCGGCACACCACGCCGTCGATCCGCCCCGCCTCGTCGAAGCGCGCCGCGGGGTAGCCCCAGCCGGTGTCGTAGAGGCGGCCCCCGGTGGAGGCCACCTCGTGGGCGACGACGGCGCCCGACAGCAGGTCCCAGCGCAGGTGGCCGGGCATGAGGGTGCCGTACACGAACACCCGGGTGGCCACGTCGTCCGCCACCTCGTCCCCGTCGTCCACGGGCAGAACCTACGTCGCAGCCGTGACACGCCCCCACCCGCGAACCTCCCGCGATTCCGAGGCACCAAGCCTCGGCATGAGGTTCGGGAGGACGGGGCCCGGAAACGACTAGTTCGCTTTGCTAACGATCCCGGTAGGCTCGACCCTCGTGGACCGCGTGCGCACCTTCACCAGCGAGACCTTCCGGTCGCTGCGCGTCCGCAACTTCCGCCTCTTCTTCGGCGGCCAGATGATCTCCCAGATCGGCAACTGGTTGACCCTGGTGGCCCAGACGCTGCTGGTGCTGAAGCTCACCGACAGCGGCCTGGCCCTCGGCCTGCTGGCCGCCGCCCAGTTCGGCCCGGTCCTGCTGCTCGGCCCGTGGGGCGGCCTCGTGGCCGACCGCTCCGACAAGCGCAAGCTGCTGCTGATCGTCCAGAGCATCGCCATGCTGCAGTCGTTCGCCCTCGCCGCGCTCGGGTTCATGGACTCGCCACCGCTCGCCGGCATCTTCGCCGTCGCCTTCGTCGGCGGCATCACCATGGCCTTCGACAACCCGGCCCGCCGGGCCTTCGTCGTCGAGATGGTGCCACCCGACGCCATCAACAACGCGGTCAGCCTCAACTCAACGCTGATGACCGCGTCGCGGGTGATCGGCCCTGCGCTGGCCGGCCTGCTGATCACCACCGTCGGGTTCGGCTGGGCGTTCCTCGGCGACGGCATCTCCTACCTCGCCGTGCTGGCCGCCCTACTGGCCATGCGGACCGGCGAGCTGCACCCGGCCCCGGTCGCCAAGAAGGGCAAGGGCCAGGTGCGCGAGGGCCTGCGCTACGCCCGCAGCGTCCCCGAGCTGTGGGTGCCGCTCACGATGATGGCGGTGGTCGGCACGCTGGCGTTCAACTTCCAGGTCGTCTTCCCGCTGTTCACCATCCGCGACCTCGGCGGCACCGACGCCACCTTCACGATCCTGTTCTCGGTGGTCAGCGTGGGCGCCCTCATCGGCGCGCTGGCCACGGCCCGCCGCACGAGCATCGACATCCGGGTGGTGGCCCTGACCGCGGCCGGGTTCGGCATCTCGCTGGGGCTGATGGCCGGCGTGCCGTCGCTGGCCCTCGCCTACCCCGTCGGCCTGCTGGTGGGTGCCTCGAGCATCGCCTTCCTCACCGCCTCCACCGCCATCGTCCAGATCTGCGCCACGCCCGAGATGCGGGGCCGCGTGCTCGCCCTGCAGGCGATGGTCTTCCTCGGCAGCACGCCCATCGGCGGGCCCATCGTCGGGTTCATCGCCGAGCACTTCGGTGCCCGCTGGGCCGTCGCGGTGGGCGCGGTGGCGGCGCTGGCCGCCGGCCTCTGGGGGATGTCGGTGGCGCGGCGACGAGCCGACCGACCCGAGCCGGTCGGCGCCGCCGACGCCGAGGCGGCCGTCGCCGAGGCCGAGGCCGAGCTGGGCGGATCCACCACCACCGCCACCGGCGAGGTCCCCGCCGTCGGCTGACCGACGCCCCGCCGTCGGCCACCTCCCCCCGACGGGCGATCCCCATCACCTCCGGCGTGACCACGCACGCCCGTCACCGCTCGGAGGAGCGCATCCCGTCGACGAGCGCTCCCCATCACCGTGACGGTGATGGGGGACGCTGGTCAGCGTGCGGACCGGCGGACGGCCGATCCGAGCGCCGGTCGAATCCAACCACGATCGTGCCTTGCCAGGACCGGTGTCGGACCGTAGGGTGTAGAACGCGTTCTACTTCGAGGAGGATCTGGTGGAGTTCGGTCTGTTCTTCAACGGCTACATGCCGGGCCCGGCGGCGCACAACAGCGAGCTCGAGCACCTCATGCTCATGCGCGAGCTCGGCTACGCGATCCACGCCGACGGCTACAACTGGAAGTACGCCTGGTTCGGCGAGCACCACGCCCTCACCGAGTACAGCCACATGTCGGCGCCCGAGGTCACCATGCCGTACGTGGCCGCCCGCACCGAGCGCATCCACGTCGGCTCGGCGATCATGAACCTCTCGCCCCGCGTCAACCACCCGGTGCGCAACGCCGAGCGGGTCGCCACCCTCGACCACGTCACCGGCAACCGCTACGAGTGGGGCACCGGCCGGGGTGCCGGCAGCCACGAGATCGCCTCGTTCAACATCCTCGACAAGGACTCCACCAAGGTCGAGTGGGAAGAGGTCATCCAGGAGATCCCGCGCATGTGGGAGCAGCGCGACTACGAGTTCCACGGCGACCACTTCGAGGTCCCCTACGGCCACAACGTGCTGCCCAAGCCCTACGGCAAGGGCCACCCGCCGATCTGGATGGCGTGCGGCAACCCGGCGTCGTTCAAGCGGGCCGGCGAGCTGGGCCTGGGCGCCATCGCCTTCAACTTCGAGCCCATCTTCGACATGAAGGGCCGGGTCGACTCCTACAAGGAGGCGGCCGCCGCCTGCACCGAGCCGGTGGGCCAGTACCAGAACGACAACATCATGATGACCAACGCCGTCATCTGCCTCGAGGACCGCGACGAGGCCCGCAAGATCGCCATGGGCCAGGGCCGCGGCTACCAGTACACGATGGTCGCCATGTACCACGACACGATGCCCAAGAAGGAGGGCGCGTACGTGTGGCCGGCCCACCCGCCGGCGATCCCCAACGAGGACATCCTCGACCGGGCCATCGCCGCCGGGATGATGCTGTGCGGCAACCCCGAAGAGGTCGCCGCCCAGGCCGAGCGCTACCAGGAGGTCGGCTGCGACCAGCTGGTGTTCGGCATGCCGGCCGACGGCATGGCCCACGAGCAGGTGCTCGAGTGCATCGAGCTGTTCGGCTCGAAGGTCATCCCCGAGTGGGACCGCGACCCGATCCACTCCACCACCCGCTACCGCGAGACGGCCCAGCCGAAGTACCCGATGTTCAACAACCCGCCCACCGACCTCGTGCCCGAGGTGCTGCCCGAGCACGCGCTCATCCGCTAGGCGGGGCCGCACGACCGCAACGTGATCGGGGCCGGGCGGATCGCCCGGCCCCGTCGCATCCCACGACCAGCAGACCGCACCGCCGACCGCCCCGACCCGCCACCACCCAGAACAACCGCCAGCCGCCCGCAGCCCCGTGCGGCCCGTCGACCCCCGGGGGGACACCGATGTCGACCACCGCCACCACCGACCGCTACACGATCATCTCGTCGGACTGCCACGCCGGCGGCAACCACGCCCAGTACCGCGAGTACCTCGACCCCGCCTACCGCGACCGCTTCGACGACTGGCGGGGCGGGTACAAGAACCCCTTCCGCGACCTCCAGGACGACGGACGATCCCGCAACTGGGACGACGAGCGCCGCATCCGCGAGCAGGACGAGGACGGCGTGGTCGCCGAGGTCGTCTTCCCCAACACGGTGCCGCCGTTCTTCCCCACCGGCGTGGTGATCGCCCCCGCGCCGTTCACCAAGGAGGACTACGAGCTGCGCCTGGCCGGCATCCGCGCCCACAACCGCTGGCTGGCCGACTTCGTGGCCGCCCACCCCACCCGCCGGGCCGGGCTGGTGCAGATCCTGCTCAACGACGTCGACGAGGCCATCGCCGACGTCCGCTGGGGCGCCGCCCACGGCATGAAGGGCGTGCTGCTGCCCGGCGTCGCCCCCAACTCGCCCGGCATCGAGCCGCTCTACTCGCCGGTGTACGACGCGCTGTGGCGGGTGTGCGAGGAGCTCGACCTGCCGGTCACCCACCACGGCGGCGGCAGCGGCGTGCCCGACATGGGCCGCTACCCGTCGACCACCGTGATGTACATCCTCGAGGTCGGCTTCTACGCCAACCGGGCCCTGTGGCACCTGATCATGTCGGGCGTGTTCGAGCGCTTCCCCGACATGGTCTTCGTGATGACCGAGCAGGGGTCCACCTGGATCCCCGAGACGCTCGACCGGCTCGACGGCGTGCACGAGTCGATGGTGGCCGGCCACTTCGGCGGCGAGCTGGGGCCGGGCGGCGAGGTGCTGCCCCGTCGGCCCAGCGAGTACTTCGCCTCCAACTGCTACGTGGGGGCCAGCTTCCCGGGCCCGGCCGATGCCGAGGTGTTCAAGCGCATCGGCGTCGATCGCTTCATGTGGGGCAGCGACTACCCGCACCGCGAGGGCACGTACCCGTACACCCACGAGTCGCTGCGCCGGACCTTCGTCGACTGGGACGAGGCCGACCTGCGGGCCGTCCTCGCCGACAACGCGGCACGCGTCTACGGCTTCGACCTGGCCGCCCTGGCCCCGATCGCCGCCGAGTGCGGGCCGAGCGTCGCCGAGGTGGCCACCCCCCTCGACGCCATCCCCGCCGACGCCACCTCCCCCGCATTCCACCGCTGACGCGCGGCGTCAGCCGAGGCCCGCCGGCCGCCGACCCGCCGCCAGCGGTCCGCGGGCTTGATGACGATGCATCCGGGGGCCGAACACGTTGTCATCACCCTCGCGGTCGGCGGGCTTGATGACGATCCATCCGGGGGCCGAACACGCTGTCATCACCTCCGCCGACCCACCCCGCCCAGCCCGCGACCTGATGACGATGCGTCCGGGGGCCGGACACGATGTCATCAGGTCGACCACGAGGGTGAGGCGACCTCACCCGGTCAGTCGGCGGTGGCGGGGGCGGTGGCGGTGGCGGTAGCGCGCCAGGCGAGGTAGCGATCGTGGGCGGCCTGGACGCCGCGGCGGTCGCCGGTGGCGAGCAGGTCGAGCAGCAGGCCGCGGACGATGGCGACGTCGAGGCGGGTGACGACGCGCGCCTCGGCCGGGTCGGCGCCCAGCTCCTCGGCGAGCGCCGCGCCGAGGTCGAGCCAGGGACCGACCAGGTTGTCGCGCAGCGCCTCGGTGCCGGGCACGCCCTGGATGGCCTGGCCGACCAGCTCGAAGAAGAGGCACTCCTCGGGGGCTCGGGACGGCTCGGAGACCGCCGCCCAGATGCGCCGGGCCGCCTCGGTCGGCTCGACCCCGGCCACCGCCTTCTCGGTGGCGGCCCGCTCGCGGCGCTCCACCTCCTCGACCACTGCGGCCAGCAGCCCCGCCCGCGAGCCGAAGTGGTACACGAGCATCCGGTGGCTGGAGCCGACCGCCTCGGCGATGGCCCGCAGGCTCTGGTCGCCCAGGCCGTGCTCCTGCAGGTGGTCGACGACGGCCTCGAGGAGGTCTTGCTTCGGCACGGCCCCGACTGTACCATCTGGTACATGAACCAGGTGGTACACAGCGAGCGCGACATCGACGCCCCTCCCGCCACGGTCTTCGCCCTCCTGGCCGACACCGCCGGGTGGCCGACGTGGGGCAAGCACGACGAGGCCGAGCTGCTCGAGCCGGCACCGGGCGACGAGCCGGAGGGCGTGGGTGCCATCCGGCGCTTCCGGGCCGGTCGCACCACCTCGGTCGAGCGGGTCGTCGCCTTCGAGCCCGGCAAGCGCCTCGCCTACGAGCTGGTGTCGGGCATCCCCATCCGCGAGTACCACGCCGAGGTCACGCTGACCGAACGTCCGGGCGGCGGCACCCACCTCGTCTGGCACTCCGAGTTCGGGGGCCGGTTCGGCAACGGCCCCGTCGTGCGACGGGTGCTGCAGCGGTTCATCGACGAGACGGTCGGCCTCCTCGCCACCGCCGCCGAAGCCCGCGCCCGCACCGGCGCCTGAACACGCGCCGCCCCCTCGCCCCCGCCCCCTTCGTCACTCGCCCGGCCCCCGCCCTCGCCCCCACCCTCCCCCACCCCCGCCCCCGCCCCCGCCCCAACTTCCCGCGATTCTTGGGCACCAAGCCTCGGAATCGCGGGAAGTTCGGAAGAAGGCGGGGCGGAGGCGGGCGACGCCTACGATCGCCGACCGTGAGCGCCGTGCTGATCGGGATCGTCGTGGTCGCCGGCCTCGTGCTGGCCGGGGTGCTGATCTCGCGGGCCGCCGACCGCGAGCAGCGCCACCTCGACGAGGCCCGCGCCGCCGCCCGTCCCGGTCGAGCGACCATCGTCGAGGTCGCCGCCACCAACAGCGCGGTCACCTCCCCCGGCGTGCGGCGCGAGGGCTACCGCTTCGTGCTCGACGTGGTCGAGGACGACGCGCCCGGCGAGGCGATCGAGGACGACGACGCTGCGGGCGGCGGCGTCGACAGCGTCGACGCGCGCAACGAAGGGGACTCGGTCGACGTCGGCGAGGTGGTCGGCGAAGGGGGCCCGGTCGACAGCGCCGGCGGTGGCGGTGGCGCCGGCGGTGGCGGTGGCGCCGGCGGTGGCGGTGGCGCCGGCGGTGGCGCCGGCGGTGGCGGTGGCGGGACCGCGGGGCGGAGGCGGGTGAGCGTCGTCTGGTACGTGCCGGCCATGGCGGTGCCGCAGCTGCAGCCCGGCGAGGTGGTGCCGATCGTGAGGGACCGGCGCGACGAGCGGCTCACCTGGTGCGAGGTCGACGGGGTCGAGCCCGACCGCCACACCCTCGTCCAGGCCCTGCACGACCTCACCTGAGCCCGCCCTTCCCGAACCGACCCGAGCTTCCCGCGATTCTGTGGCACCAAGCCTCAGCATCGCGGGAAGTTCGGAAGAAGGGCGGAAGAAGGGCGAGGCGGCGGGACGGGCGGGGCGGGCGGGCCGGGTCAGCGGGTGAGGAGGTGGCGGGCGGAGTAGACGGGCAGGTCGAGGTAGGACAGCACCCCGGGCTCGGCCTCCACCACGTGGGGGATGGCGTTGAGGACGTGCATGGCGGTGGCGAGGCAGCCGGCGTGGTTGTGGTCGCCGCGCTGCGACGACAGCTCGAGCTCGAGCTTGAGGGACGGCTCGCCCTCGACGAGGATCCGGTAGCCCTGGCCCTGCGGCCAGTCGGGGGCGTCGTCGTCGCGCAGGCGGGTGACGTGCTCGACGACGATGCGAGCCTTCCCGTCGACGATGCCGCGGATCTCGAACCGCATGCCCGAGATGGTGCCGGCGGGGATGGTCCCCGACGCGATCTCGAAGTCCTCGTCGGCCCGGATGACCTCGTGCCACTCGGTGATGTCGTCGAGCTCGACGTCGAGGGCGGCGGCGACCATGGCCACCACCGGACCCCACGCCAACGCCGTCGACCCCGGCGACAGCAGCAGCGACTCGGTGGGCTCCTGCTTGGAGAAGCCCATGATCTCGAACATCGTGAACGGGTTGTCCCACGTGTCGTAGTTGACGATCTCCATCATCCGGACCGACTCGACCTCCTTGCAGATGGCGAGGGCGGGGATGGCGAGGCCGACGTTGCCGTACCCCGGATCGACACCGGATGTGTAGAAGGAGGTGCCGCCCTCGAGGCAGGCGTCCTCGAGCTGGCGGTGGAAGGCCTCGCCGGCAGCCGGCGGGTACAGCAGCGGGACGAACGAGGTGTTCACCACGTTCTTGCCCGAGCGGAGCATGCGGGCGAGGTCGTCGACCACCTCGCCGGGCCGCACGTCGGAGTGGGCCATGTAGCAGACGACGTCGGCGTCGAGGGCCAGCAGCGCCTCGGCGTCCTGGGTGGCGGTGACGCCGATGGGATCGACGCCGCAGATCTCGCCGGCGTCACGGCCGGCCTTGCTGTCGGAGTGGACCCACAGGCCCACCAGCTCGAGGTCGGGGTGGGCGGCGATGGCCGGGACGGCGTGGACGCCCACGGTGCCGGTCGCCCACTGGATCACGCGATAGGTCATGGCTTCCCCCTGGGACCCGCCCCTGATGGTCCGTCAGGTCGACGGCGGCGCCACCCTACCGACGGCGGCGACCGGGCGGTGCGGTCGAGCCCGGGGGTGATCGGTGTGCCTTCGCCTTCGGCCTGCAGGTTGATGACGATGCGTTCGGCCCCCGGACACCACGTCATCAGCCCGACGGCGACGACGTGATGGGCGAGCAGGTTGATGACGATGCGTCCGGCCCCCGGACACCACGTCATCAGCCCGACGGCGACGACGTGATGGGCGAGCAGGTTGATGACGATGCGTCCGGCCCCCGGACACCACGTCATCAGCCCGGCAAAGAGGCGGCGGCGAGGGGTCAGGGGACGAGGTCGATCATGGCCTCCCACCCGGGCGGCGGCGGGTCGAGGCGCCAGACCTGCTCGGGGGTGGGGGCGTCGAGGCGGGCCTGCAGCCGCCAGTCGGCCTCGAGCGCCCGCACCTGCGACGGGTAGCAGGCCAGCGCAGCCCGCTTGCGCTCGTCGGACCGGTCCATCGGCATGGCGACGGGCGTGGGCCACAACCCCGCCTTGAACAGCGAGGCCACCCGCCACGCCAGCTGGCCGGGGATGTGGTGGTAGGCGACGTCCTGGTAGCAGCACCACACCGGCGACCGACCACCGTCGGCGTCGGCGTCGGCGTCGGCGTCGGCGTCGGCGTCGGCGAGCCAGCGCGATCGCACGAGCAGGGCGGCATCGTGCACGACGACGTGCTCGGGGTTGGCCAGGCCGAACGGCACCAGCACGAGCGTGGGCGCGAGGTCGCGCAGCGCCGTGTCCAACGTGTCGGCGATCTCGGCGGCGGTGGCCGGCGGCACCGACTCGTCGAGCTGGTGCTCCACGAAGCCGAGCCAGACCGGCGTGGCGTCGAGCACGGCCAGCGCCCGACGGTCCTCCTCCCGCCGAGCCGCCATCACGTCGTCGCCGGGTCCGAACCCCGACAGGCGGGACCAGCGCGTCGGCGGATCCGAGTAGGCCGCCGGTGCGCCGGTGAACACGGTGACGACGGTGGCACCGGGATGGGCGGCGAGCACCCGGCCACACGACAGGACGGCGTCGTCGGGGTGCGGCGACACCACGACGACGCGCTCGCGCTCGGCCTCGGTGACGAAGCCCCAGGCGGCCAGCGGCCCGGGGCCGTCGTCGTCCACGATCAGGCGCCGGTGCCCGTGGTGGTGGTCGACTTGGTGGACTTCGCCCCGCCGGCCCCGATGGCCGTGACGTAGTAGGTCTGCGTCTCGCCCTTGGCGCACGGTGCCGGCACCTGCAGGCTGCCGTTGGCGGACAGGCCGCTCTGGTAGGTGCCGCCGGGGCTGTCGATGGCGACGGTGACCGACTGCGCGTTCGAGGTGTTCCAGCTCAGGGTGAGCTGGCTGTTCGGCGGCGAGTACGGGCCACCACCGCAGGTCCACGTCGAGGGCGCGCTGACCGAGGTGACCTGCGGCGCGGGTGCCGTGCTCGTGGTGGTGGGCGCCTTGGTCGTGGAGGGCTGACCACCGCCGCCTCCCCCGCCACCGCCGTTGCCGCCACCTCCGTTGCCACCCCCGCCACCGCCACCGCCGCTGTTGCCGCCACCCCCGTTGTCGCCGCCGGTGGTCGTCGAGGTGGTCGGAGCGGTGGTGGACGTGGTCGAGGTCGACGACGTGGTGCTGGTGACCTTGGCCGTGGTCGCCGTGGTGGCGACCTCGTCGCTCTTGCGCAGCAGCGCCCACAGCAGGCCGGCCAGCAGGATCGCCACCGCGATGCCCAGGCCGACGACCGCGATCACGAGGCCCTTGCGCTTGCCGTCGTCGGCGGGGGGCGGGACGTCGCCGTAGGGCGACCCCTGCGCGTACCCGTAGGCGGTCGGGTCCTGGGCGCCGGGCTGGCCGTAGGCACCCGGCTGGCCGGCCTGCCCGTAGGCACCCGGCTGGGCCACGGTGGCATCGGGCTGGCCGTAGGCACCCGGTTGGCCGGTCTGCCCGTAGGCGCCGGGCTGCCCAGCAGCGGGTGGCACTGCCGGGTTGGCCACCGTGGCGTCGGGGTCGACGGGAGGCTGCGGCGGCTGGCCGCCGGGCGGGACGGACGGGCCGGACGGGTCGCCGCCGGGCGACGTGGGATCGCTCATGGTCGGGTCCTCGCGCTCACGGGCCCGGCAGGCTGGCCGGGACCTCCCCACCACGCTGGCACAGGCGGCCCGGCCCTGCCGGGATCGAGGCCCCGCTCGTGCGGGCGCGCCACCGTCGGCTCGACCGCACCCGGTACCCGCCGATCGATCCGCTCGCCCCGCACTCCCCCGCCGGGACCAACGTACCGCGGCTCGGGGGGCTTGCCGCAAGCGACTGCGTCGTGCCCACCATGCACGTCCGCTCCACGTGGAGCGAGCGCGGCGACGACACCTGGGGGCAACGAGATGGCGCTTGATCCTTCGAACCCGACCGACGTCGAGCCGACCGTCGGGCGAGATCGCGACGAGGTCGACGCCGGCGCCGCCGAGCACGCCGAGCACGCCGACCACGCCGACCACGCCGTGGTGATCGCCGGGGGCGGCCCGACCGGGCTGATGCTGGCGGCCGAGCTGGCCCTGGCCGGCACCGAGGTCGTGATCGTCGAGCGCCGCACCGACCAGGAGCTCGACAGCACGCGGGCCGGCGGCCTGCACGCCCGGACCATCGAGGTGCTCGACCAGCGCGGTGTCGGCGAGCGGTTCGTGTCCGAGGGCCAGCCCCACCCGGCGGTCGGCTTCTCGTACGTCCCGCTCCCCGTCGGCGACTTCCCGACCCGGCACCCGTACGTGCTGGCGCTGTGGCAGCGCGACATCGAGCGGATCCTCGCCACCTGGGTCGACGAGCTGGGCGTGCCGGTGCTGCGCAGCCGCGAGGTCGTCGGCCTCGCGCAGGACGACGACGGTGTCGACGTCGAGCTGTCCGACGGCACGACCCTGCGGGCGCAGTACCTCGTCGGCTGCGACGGTGGGCGCAGCGTGGTGCGCAAGGCGGCCGGCATCGACTTCCCCGGCCTCGACGCCTCGGCCAGCTGGATCATCGGCGAGGTCGACATGAGCGAGGAGCCCGAGGTCGGCACCCGCCGCGAGGGTGGCGGCATCGGTCCGGTCGACCGGGTCAACGGCGGCAACCCCTACAACGTCGTGCTGCGCGAGCCCGAGGTCGACCACGACCACGAACCCACGCTCGACGACCTGCGCGCCGCCCTGCTCGCCGCCTACGGCACCGACTTCGGCGCCCACGACCCGAAGCGGATCTCGCGGTTCACCGACCAGGCCCGGCAGGCCGCGACCTACCGCAACGGCCGCGTGCTGTTGGCCGGCGACGCCGCCCACGTGCACCCGCCGCAGGGCGGCCAGGGCCTCAACATCGGCGTGCAGGACGCGGTGAACCTCGGCTGGAAGCTGGCGGCGGTGGTGGCGGGCACGGCGCCCGACACGTTGCTCGACACCTACCACGACGAGCGCCACCCGATCGGGGCGCGCGTGCTCGACCTCACCAGCGCCCAGGTGGCCCTGCAGACCCCCGACGACCGCCATCCCGCGCTGCTGAAGACGCTGACCACGCTCCTCGCCATGGACGAGCCCCGCCGGCACATGGCGGGGATGCTCACCGGCCTCGATGTGCACTACGACCTCGACGGCGACCACCCGCTCGTCGGCCGGCGCATGCCCGACCTCGACCTGACCGACGTCGAGGTGCTCGGTGGTCCCGGCGGCGTCGACGCGGCCGCCGTGGCGCGCGTGGGCGAGCTGCTCCACGACGCCCGGCCCGTCCTGCTCGATCTCCGTGGGTCGGGCCCGTCCGCCGCCGACCCGTGGGCGGATCGCGTGCGATCGGTCAGCGCGAGGACCGACGGCCCGTGGGAGCTGCCGGTGATCGGCGCGGTCGACGCCCCGGCGGTGGTGCTGATCCGCCCCGACGGCCACGTCGCCTGGGTCGGCGACCCGTCCGATCCCGATGCCGGTGACCCCACGCTCCCCGCCGCCCTCGAGCGCTGGTTCGGCCCACCCACACCCACCAGCTGACCCCGCCGCCGCTCGCTCGGCGAACCTTGGAGCATTTCCGTCAAGGGGTGACGCGAATCCTCCAAAGTTCGCTGAGGGGGAGAGGGAGATCGGCGGGATGGGGCGGGCCGGCGGGACGTCAGGGCGGCGGGGCGACGTCGTGGCGGCGGAGGCGGAGGTGATGGTCGACGCGGTCGACCTCCATGGCGAAGGCGAAGCGGTCGACGTCGGTGGCGTAGGCGATGTCGTCGGGGTGGACGTGGCCCTCGCCGACGGCCAGGGTGCGCTCGGCCTCGGGTGACGTGGCCACCGCGTGGGCGGTCGCCTCGGCGTCGAGCGGCTCGCCCCGCCGGGCCCGCTCGATGAGCTCGGCCGTCCAGAGGTCGTCCTCGCCGCCGTCGGGGTGCTCGGGGAAGCGCCCGGTGATGACGTAGGTCGGTGCCCCGAGCCCGGTCGCGGTGACCGCGGCGGCGGTGGCCGAGGCGCACACCAGGCTGGCGGCGAAGAGTCGATCGGCGTGGCGGGCGGCGATGGCGCCCTGGGTCCCGGCCGAGGTCCGCTGCACGAGCACACGCCCGGCGACGTCGGCGGCGGCTGCGGCCACGGGCGAGTTCGACAGGTCGAAGCCCGGTGGGCGCCGGCCTCGCTCCTCCCCCATCACCAGCGCGTCGAGCTCGCGGCCGAGCGCCAGCGCCTCGTCCACGTCACCGACGAGGTAGATGGCCTCCGCCCCCGCCGCCAGCGCGTACGCCGCGGTGGTGAACGCCCGCAGCACGTCGATCACCACCACCACACCGCCGACGTCCTCCAGCTCCCACCGCGCCCGATAGGTCGCGGCGGACACGGCTGTGCCGTCGTCTCCCGGACTCATCGTTGCAGCTCGGGTGGTGCGGCCAGCTGCCGGTAGACGCGCTCGAGGTCGGCCGACCCCGGTTCGTCCGCCGCCGTCACCGCGGCCACCTCGTCGATCAGCGCGTCGAAGTCGTCGCCCGTGCTGCCCTCGTAGGAGGCGGTCATCGGGCCCCACTCGTCCCACGGCAGCACCTCGACCTTGGCGGCGACGCTGGCCAGGTCCCGCATGGTGTTGCCGCGGATCTCGCCGGGCCCCCAGTGGTCGGTGCCGAACACGCCGTAGCTCTCCGCATCGTCACGGCCCGACCGGACGAGCTGCCACGCCTCGCCACCGGTGAGGAAGTCGCCGGGCTGCAGGTCGTCGCACCGCGCCGGCACCGGCGTCGGTCGGTCGAGGTGCTCGGGATCGACGCGGACCCAGCGGCGTTCCTCACCGGACCAGATCTCGACGATCCAGTGGTCGACCTTCTTGGGTGGCTCGAAGCAGGCGGCGAAGCCACAACGGGCACGGGCGGGTGTCCCGACGGCCCGGAGGAAGGCCGTCGCGAGCACGGCGAAGTGACGGCACGTCCCGACCACCCGCTGCTCGGCCGGTCGGGTGCCATCCATGCGGAGGGACGAGTCGACGTCGAGGGCCCGCTGGAGGATGGCGCTCGCCGGCCGCAGGTTGCGCTCGGCCATGCGCCCGTCGGACAGCCCCGACCCGAACGCGTCCCCCGGCCCGACCAACAGCCCCTGCGCGACCCGACACAGGTCGAGCGCGTCGAAGCCCAGCCCACCGATCAGCTCGCGCTGCTCGTCGGACAGCGCCGTCACCGGACCCGCCGTGGCGTAGAACCCGACCTCCACGACCCCACCGTAGGCCCGGGGCCGGGGGTCAGCTGCGGGGGTAGACGTCGACGTCGGGGACGATGCGCTCGCGGAAGAGGCGCAGGACCTCGCCGGGTTCGGCGTGGCGGCCGGCGGCCTTCTTGGAGAACAGCAGCTCGCCGTCGACCTCGACGTCGAACACGCCCTTGGAGCCCGTCACCAGCACGAGGTCGTCGATGACGTGCTGGTAGTCGTGCAGGAGATCGGCCACCGTGCGCACGGCACGGTCCGAATAGTCTCAGGGCACGCAGTAGGTGATGCGGATGCGGTGGCGATCCTCGGCCGTCATGCCGTCCAACCTACCCAGCCCGTCCCGAGCCCGGTCCCATCCGACCGATCACCGATCCACCGATGGCGGGTCGGCCAGACTGCCCCCGATGGACGAGCCCGCTGCGCTGCAGGACGATCCGAGCTGGCGGCGGGCGGTGTGGGCGCTGCGCTGCGGCTTCGCCGCGCTGGTCGTGGTGCTGGTCGGCGTGGTGGTGCTGCGGTCGAGTGGTACGCCGTGGGTGCTCGTCGTCGGCGTGGCCGGCTGGCTGGTGGCGGGCGGCGTCACCGTGCAGGGCGTCGTGCGCACCCACGCGTCGCTGGCCGAGCCCCGGCCGTCGCTGTGGTCGCTGCGGTTCATGGTCCTGCGCGACACGTTCCGACCGCGCGGCGCCGGCTCCTCGTCCTGACCTGCGCCAGGCGACGCCGACCACTGGCGTCACGGGCCGGCGGGGGCGTCCCAGTGGAGGAACGGGTCGAGGTAGTCGACCAGCACGAGGGCGGCCTCGAGGTCGTCGACGCCGACGGCCTCCACGCCCGGGACCGAGGCCCGGCGCAGGCGGTGGGCGGTGCGGTCGACGTCGTCGCCGAACAGCTGCTGCAGCTGGGCGGCGGTGGTGCGCAGCATGGCGACGGGCGCGCGGGAAAGGTCCTCGGCGACCACGCTCGGGCCCCACGTGCGGGCCAGGCGCCAGGCGTCGAACACGTCGGCGGCCGCCTTGTCGGGAGGCCGGTCGGGGGCGACGGCGGCGTGCACCTTCAGGGCGACGAGCGCTCCGGCCACGGCCACCGGCAGCGACACCCGGGCCACGACCTGCTCGCGCTCGACCACGAGGATGTCGGTGGGCGACGCCGTCTCCAGCGCGTAGCGACAGGCCGCGGCCAGCTGCCAGGCCCGCCGCTCGTCGTCGGTGGTGAGGTCGTCGACGAGCGCGTCGAGGTCGGCCAGCGAGGTCTCGGCGTCGAGCAGATCGAGCCGGACGCCGCGGTCGGGCAGCTCGACGCCGTTGGTCGTGCGACGCGCCCCGAGGGCGACGAGCGTGGCGACGGTGGTGCCGGGCTGCTGGCTCACCTCGTCGAAGTCGGTGGTGACCCGGTGGGCCTCGTAGAGGCGGACCATCACGGCCAGACCGCCGACGAGGGCGTGGCGGGGCAGGTCGTCGGGCAGCTCGGCCAGGGTGGCCACCGATCGCTCGACCACCCGGCCGGCGTCGTTGGCGATGGCGACGGCGCGGGTGCCGTGCGTGCTGCGGGGCGGCCAGCTGCCGCCGGGTGGACCGGACCCGAGCCCGGGAACGGGCACCGGCACGGCCACCGCCACCTCGCCGGTGAGCTCGCCGACCACCGGCGGCTGCTCCGCCGAGTCGTCGACGTCGACGATGGCGTCGACGCGCTCGTCGGCGGCGGGCTCGTGGGCGGCGGGCTCGACGCGCTCGACGACCTCGTCGTCACCAGACACGGATGACCCCCGAGGCCGGGTCGGGATCCCACTCCTCGACGACGGTGCGGCCCCGTCCGCGATCGGTGGCCAGGTCGAGGGCGACGACCACCGGGTGGGCGAGCGGCCAGTGGTCGCCGGCGCGGCGCAGGCGCGGATCGCACACCAGCGGCGTGGGGGCGACGGCAACGGTGGCGGCCCGCTGCGACCAGTCGGGGGCCACGACGCTGCGGCCGAGCAGCCACGACAGCGAGCGCTCGTCGGGCAGGTAGAGGTCGGGCGGCGCGCTCGACCCGGCCACCACCGGGGCGCCGAGGGCGACGGCGGCCACGGTGTCGGTGAGCACCCAGCGGTCGGCGCGCAGCTCGGTGGCGGCGGCCCGCTCGGCCTCGGTGGGCAGCGACGCCAGCGCGTGGCGGCGGGGCGACCAGTGCTCGGCCAGCGCCCAGAACAGCTCGGGCAGCAGCGGCGTGCGGTCCTTGCGCAGCAGGTTCTCGCCCTCGAGGGCCTGCAGCAGGTTGGAGATCTGGCCGGCCGAGATGCCCAGCTCCCGGTGCAGCTTGCGGGGTGACGCCGATTCGGTGGGGTGGGCCAGCAGCCACAGCGACAGGTCGCGGCCGGCCGGGGTGAACGGGTTGGCCACCTTGGGGGCGACCTCGGCCACGACGCTCGGCGCCACGTTGGTGTCGATGCGCAGGCCGGGCGCCCACAGCCGCAGGTGGCCGCGGCGACGGTCGAGCCAGCCCCAGCCGGCGTCGCGCAGCACCTGCCGGGACCGCTCGGCGATGCGATCGGCCACCACGACGGCGGCCCGGTCGTCGCCGGGCGGGGCGAGCTGGTCGGCGTGCACCGGCCGCAAGTCGGCGCGGGTGGCCACCAGGACGGGCAGCGACCGCCCGTCGGCCTCGACCCGGACCTCGCCCTCGCCGTCGTCGGTGGGGTCGAGCGGCTCGACGGTGGCGGGCACGCCGGCGTCGGCCAGCGCGGCCTGCAGCTCGCTCGCCAGGTCGTTCAGCGTTCGACGATCCATGAACACCAACGTTCGGTTGCGATCCGGTGACGCCGAGGTGGCCACCTGCGTGTTCGATGTCCACTGTACGTCGAACATCGAACATCTGTCGATCGGTGGACGATCCTTCGCCGGGCTGGTGGGCCTGGTCGTCGACGGAGCCCCCCTGATCACAGCGCGCGGTGAGCGACGCCGAAGGAGCCGCCCGAGCCGGCGCTCAGACCATCCGTCCTCAGCTCGACCCGGCCGGCCACGGCCAATCGACGGGCTGGCCATCGGCATCCTCGTCGATCCGTCGTGCGAGCCGTCAGAGGATCGTGAAGGCCGAGACGTGCTCGGCTGTCAGGGGACGAGGTCGAAGGCGTCGCGGTGCACGGGGCGCACGACGTGGAAGTGGCGGTGGTCGAGGGTCGCGATGCGTTCCACGCGGTGTCGTTCGGCGAGCGCGATGAGCGAGGCGTCGGTGACTCCGAGGGGCATATCGGCGTAGGTGCGAACCAGCTCGAGGGTGCGCTGCCAGTCGGTCGCGGCAAGGGTCTCGACGATGATGCGGCCTTCGACGACATCGGCGACGAGCGCCGCTTCTGCATCGGGGCCGACCTGGCGGTCGATCAGGAACCCGGCCTCGGCGATGACGAGCGCGGTGGTGACCAACGGCCCGGGGTCGGTGTCGAGGAGCTCGTCGCAGAAGGCGTGGTCGGGATCGTCGCGGTCCGCGACAGCGACCAACGGGCCGGTATCGACGATCAGCACGCGCCCGAGGTCTCAGCTTCGGCCGAAGCCGTCAGCGAGCAGCTCGTCGGCGTCGGCGGCACGTCCGCTGTTGCCGCCGGATGCGCCGATGCCGGCGATGGCGAGCTTGCGGCGACGGACCGGCGCCTCGCCGGTGTCTCCGGCGGGGAGGGATTGGGCGAGCTCAGCGATCACGGTCTCGATCCCGACCCCGCGGCGCGCCGCTTCGGCCTCGAGGCGGGCCAGGGCTTCGGCGGGGAGCTCGACGGTCACGGACACGGCCGCCAGTGTAGAGGGCGGCGAGTACCTCCGAGCGCTGGGGCCTGCCCGTTCGCCCGCACAGCGAGATCCGGTGGTGACGCCGCATGTTCTCCTTGCCGGCGGCTCCGAGCGCCGCGACCAGCAACGACCGCTCCACATCGCTGGTACGACAGCTCTTGCTCTGGACGCTCCCCCGCCCATGCTCCCCGCCACCATTGCGCCGGGAGCGCCGTCAGACCGGGCGACGGTGGACGGCGACGAGGTAGGAGCGTCGCGGGACGCTGCGCGGTCCGAGCGTCCGACTTCAGCGTGTTCGCGCTGACGACGACTCGCAGCCCCCCATCGCACGATCGACCTGTGCGTAGACCGAGCCGAAGACCTCCGCGGCGCCACCCGCGTAGGCGGCACCGACCTCACGCCGGTCGCCTCCGACGACGATCTCCACGACGGTGTCGCATCGAAGGATCCACGCGGCGGCCTCCAAGCACGCCGAACCAGGTCGGCTCGGCTCTTCCGAGGCGAGGCACACCGCAGACGCATCGGGGCCGAGGCTGGGAACATCGAGCCGCCACAACGGCAGGTTCTTGGTGATGAAATCGGAAGAGTGGTCGGCCAGGTTGGCGGCGATGTCCCTGTAGGCGCGATCGGATGGCACGTTCGTCCACAGCTGCCGGGCGTCGGCCGCTGAACCCGTCCGGTAGACCAGCACTTCGACGTCGAGCGCCTCGCCGCCGCTCGGGGGAACTGCACTGACGCCCGCCACGAGCGGATCGGCTGGTCGACCGAGCTCGGCAGCGGTCATCGCCCGCTTGAGCACGAAGCCGTGAGTCGGCCGGTCCAGGACCTGCGTGCCGTCTGGCAGCTTGGCCCCTGCCAACGCGCCCGTGAGCGTCTCGGAATCAGGGGACCGATGCGCACACGCACCGACCATCACGATGAGCGGCACCGCGAACATCAACGACCGCGTCAGCATCGTCGATGCGACAGCTCTGCGACTGGACGCTCCCCCGCCACGCACCCCGCCAGCATCGCGCCGAGGGCGCCGTCAGACCGGACGGCGGCGGACGGCGACGAGGTAGGAGCCGTCGCCGGGCCAGCGATCGCGCTCCCCGAGTGGCGAAATGGCGCACCCCGGCCGAGCGACGCCTCGGCCATGCGCTCCGCGCCGGTTGACGAGCGCGTCCGGTCGCGATCACGCAAGGTCCCCTCGCCGAGTCGCTCAACGAGACCGTCGGCTCGGCAAGACGAAAGTTGCTACTGAAGTTCGCAGGTGTCCAATCGCCACACGCCGGCTTCCTTGAGCCAGGTCATTCGCACCTCTCTTCCATTCCAGGAGACCCGAGCTCTTGCCACATCGGCTCCAGGCTCCTCGTCATACGCGAGGGTCTCAGGCAACTTCTCTACCCGACCGAGGTGATCCTCAATCCTTGAGGGAGAACCCACTTCGTCTCGACATCGCTGCGTGAACATGTCGAATACGACCTCGTAGCGCCTAGCTCGCATCGCTCCCTGGAAGTACGAATCTCGCCGCACCAGCGGAGCCGTCTCAGGCACTGGGGCCATGGAGGCAAACCCGCCGCCAGCCTTCGTCACATCGGCAGAACCCGGCAACTCCGTAGTAGACGACGTGCAAGCGATAGCCGCAATGAGTACCGCCGCGAGGACCACGACCCATTGCAGTCGCCGCTTCCCTAGGTCTCGCCTAGCCACAGCCGGACTTGACCACATGCTCGACCTCCCAGCTACTGGCCCCGAGCACTCGAGTAACCCAGGCGGCGTGGTCGGCCGCGGCTCGAAACCGCCAAGACGTCAGCCAGAACGCTAAGTACGATTCGTACTAGCGCCGTCGCGGAGCTTGAGGTCGCCAGTACCTCACATTGCTGCCAACCTATCCAAGACGCACTTTCTCAGATTGCAGTCCTTCATCGCCCACGTGTGGAGTCGGCGTCCCGCCGCCGCGACGTCCGCGCCGGGGCGTAGCTGATCGAGGGGTATTGACTCCCCGGAACCCACTCGGAGACTCCCACGAACCAGGTCGTAACGGCGTCCCAGTCTGCCAGCAGGCTCGGCGCAGTTGAAGCGGTCGCGTTCACCGCGATCGGCTGGGTGTTCGGTCGCGAGGTGCACCGAGAGCAGGCGGCCGACGCCAAGGAGTCCGCCCAGCAACAGGCAGACCGTGCCGACGCCGCGACTGCGGACGCAACGAAGGCAGTGGAGGACGCTGCGACCATGGCGGCTACCGGCCGAGCGCTGCGCGATGCCATCGAGGCGAAGGCAGAGAACTCGGGCCAGCGGGCAGACCAGGTGACGGCTCTGCTCTTCGGTTCCCACGAACCGCCACCCAATGGTCCGCGATCGTCGGTCTTGACGACGGACGTCGACGAGCTAGCGAACCTGGCGCGGCGCCTCTTCCCGGACTGATCGAACATCGATCGCCCACCCGGAGCGCTGGTGGCTCCAGATCCGCCGGGAACCGCCGTCAGGTGGGGCGGCGGTGGACGGCTACCACGTAGGAGCCGTCGCCGGGCCAGGGGTCGCGCTCCCAGCTGGCGAAGCGGTCGACCGGTTCGAGGCCGGCGGCGACGGCGGCGTCGTCGTGGTCGTCGGCGCTCCACCCGTGGCCCAGCGAGAAGCCCGAGATCAGCACGCCACCAGGTGCGACGTGGCGGGCGCAGCCGGCGACCACCGCCGCCTGGGTGCCGGCCGGGGTGAACAGCACGACGTTGCCGGCCATGACGACGACGTCGAAGGTGCGGCCGAGGTCGAGGGCGGCGAGGTCGGCCTCGATCCACGAGATCTCGGGAGCGAGGCGGCGAGCGGTGGCGAGCATCGACGGGTCGAGGTCGGCGCCCACCACCTCGACGCCGCGCCGGGCCAGCTCGATGCCGACCCGGCCGGTCCCGCACCCGGCGTCGAGCACAGAGCCAGGCGCGTACGACGACACGAGGTCGGCCTCGCCGTGCACCTCGGCGCCCTCGGCCGCGAGCTTGTCGAACCGGGCCTGGTAGCCCTCGCCGTCCCAGTCGCTCGTCCCCGGCTGCTTGCCGGGGCCCGAGTCGTAGCGGCGCGGGCCCGTCGATGCCGGACCGTCGACAGCACCACCGTCCCCGGCGTCGTCGCTCGTCGGTTCATCGTCCACGCCGCCGAGCATGGCACCGCGATCTGACCGGTCGCACACGCCGACACCGCCCACCGAGCATGGCACCGCGATCTGACCGGTCGCACACGCCGACACCGCCCACCGAGCATGGCACCGTGATCTGACCGGTCGCACAGGCCGACACCGCCACCCACCACGGCACCGGCCTAACCTCCGCCGCACACGGCGGACCGTCGCCGGCCGGGCACCCGTCCCGGACGTGACCGCGACGACGGCCGCCCGACCCAGGGGGAGCTCCGTGCCCAGACTGCGACAGGTGTCCCGTGACGAGGCCGAGGCGCCCATCGTCACCGTCATGTACGACTTCATGTTCGGCGACCGCGACCCGGTGGCCGAGCCGGGCACGTCGACCGGGTCGCCCGGCGACTGGTGGACGGTGTTCGCCCTGGTGCCCGACGTGCTCGAGCACGCGGTGGCCGGCTTCGGCCTCTACCGCAGCCCCAAGCGCATCCTCGACCCGGTGCTGCGCGAGCTGGGCCAGACCCGGGCCGGCTGGGCCACCGGCAGCCAGTTCGTCTTCTCCCAGCACTGCAAGTCGCTGCGGGGCCTCGGGGTGTCCGAGGAGAAGATCGCCGCCGTGCCGGCGTGGGCGGCGGCCACGTGCTTCGACCGCTCGAGCAGCTGGTCCTCGCCTACACCGACTGCCTGGTGCTGGACCGAGGCCGCGTGCCCGACGCCCTGTTCGAGGCCCTGCAGGAGCAGCTGTCCGACGAGGAGATCCTCGAGCTGACCTACATCACCACGCTCTACCTGCACCACGCGGTGATGAGCCGGGCCCTGCGGGTGGAGTTCGACGACCGCGACGAGCCGATCGTCGAGCTGGAGGCCCCCGAGGATTTCGACGCCACCACCTTCGGCTCCGACATCGCCGGCGAGCGCCGCTCCGGCTGACCCAGGCCGCTGACCCGCGGCGGCTGCACCGCTCCGACCGGCCCGCTCCGGCCGATCGCACCGCGTCCGACGGCCGGCGGGACGTTCGGCTCTGGGCGGGCGCGCCGCCAACCGGTTGGCTCGAAGGGGACGGATGCCAGCGTCGGGAGGAGGACCCCATGCCCAGCCGAGCCGCCATCGACGACTTCCTCGCCCAGGACCACCTCGCCTTCGTCGGCGTGAGCCACGACCCCAAGGAGTTCTCGGCGTCGGTGTACCGCGAGCTGCGGGACCGGGGCTACGAGCTGCACCCGGTCAACCCGCACGCCGCCGAGATCGAGGGCGACGCCTGCGTCGACTCGGTCGCCGAGCTGCCCGACGGCATCGACGGCGCCATCGTGATGGTGCCCGCCGACGCCAGCGCTGAGGTGGTCCAGGCCTGCATCGACCGAGGCATCCCGCGGGTGTGGCTGCACAAGGGCGCCGGTCCGTCCTCGGTGTCCGACGAGGCGGTCGCCCTGTGCCGCGAGCACGGCATCGAGGTGGTCGACGGGGCCTGCCCGATGATGTTCGCCGAGCCGGTGGGGTGGTTCCACCGGGTCCACCGCTTCGAGCAGGTCCACACCCACCACATCACCGACTGACGGGACGCCCCAAGGTGGCGGGCCTCGGTCGGGGCCCGACCGCCGCTGGTGGGTCGACGTGAGCAACGGTTGCTCTGGCACGACCCCCCGCCGGCAGGCACGATCTCGGGGTGAGCGACGACCAGGCCACCCCGTCCACCCCACCCGTGCCCGCCTCCGCCGAGGCCGTCGGGCCTCCCCCCGAGCGCGCCGGCGACGACCCGCCGGACGCGCCCGCCGACCGCCGGCGGTTCCTGCACACGGGCCTGGCTGCGGCCGCCAGTGCGGCAGCGGGTGCGGTCCTCGCCGGCGGCGGTGTGGCCGAGGCCGCCAACGGCGATCCGGTGAAGGTCGGCCAGACCACGACCGGCACCGGCACGACGACCGTCGACGGCTCGCGCCTGCAGGTCAACGTCTCCACCAACACCACCACGGCGATCACCGGCAGCTCCAACGGGACCGACGGCTTCGGTGTCCTCGGCATCGCCGGACCGACGGCCCTGGCCATCGGGGTGAAGGGCCAGGGGCACACGGGCGTCGCCGGCGACGGGAACTACCCGGGCGGGACCGGCGTCGACGGCTTCGGCCCAACCGGGGTGAAGGGCCAGTCGCCGGCGAACAACGGCGTCGGCGTCAGCGGCGTGGCGACGGGTGCGGGCTCGACCGGGGTGTCGGGCACGAGCCCGTCGGTCGGCGTCTACGGCGAGGGCGAGCTGTACGGCGTGGCCGCCTTCTCCAACACCGGCGACGCCTTCAACGCCCACACCGACGGGCCCGGCAAGCGCGCCGTGGTCGCCGAGGCCGCGGGCACCAACGGCACGGCCGTGTTCGGCACCGCATCGGGCACGGGCTCCACCGGGGTGTCGGGCCTGAGCCCCTCCACCGGGGTCTACGGCGAGGGCGAGCTCAACGGCGTGGCCGCCTTCTCCAACACCGGCGACGCCTTCAACGCCCACACCGACGGCACCGCCAAGCGAGCCGTCGTCGCCGAGGCCGGCGGACCGGGCGGCGTGGGGGTCGACGTGCACGCACCCACCGGGCCGGCGCTGCGCCTCCGGCCCGGTCCGGCCATGCCGCCCACCAGCGGCACGTGGACGGCCGGCGACCTCGTGATGAGCAGCGGCCTGTGGCTGTGCCTGGTGGGCGGGGTCGGGACGGCCTCGCAGTGGACGAAGCTGTCCCGCACCTACCAGCCGCTCGCCTCGCCGGTGCGCATCTACGACTCCCGCCCCGGCGATCCACCCCTCGGCGTGGTCAAGGGGAAGATGACCAGCGGCCAGGAGCGGGTGATCGACGCCACCGTCGGCGGGGCGGTGCCGGCCGGCCTGGCGTCGGCCGTCGAGGTCAACGTCACCGTGGTGGACACCGACGCCACCGGCTGGCTGGCGCTGTTCGCCAACGGCGTCCCGTGGCCGGGCACGTCGACCATCAACTGGTTCCAGGAGGGCTCGGTGGTGGCCAACGGCACCACCGTCGCCGTCGACGACACCGCCCGCTTCCGCATCCGCGCCGCCGGCAGCACCAACGTCGTCGTCGACGTCACCGGCTGGTACACGTGAGCCGCCGGGCGAGGTGACCCGCCAGCATGCGCGCCGAGCCGGTCACGGCGGCGGCGGCTCGAGCTCCTCGTTGGCGATGCGAGCCGCCTCGTGGTCGGGCTCGGCCCGCTCGATGCGGCGGTCGGCCCCGCTGCGCAGGACGGCCAGGCCGACCAGGGCCAGCACCCCGGCGGCCACGAAGGCGCCGCGGTAGCCGGCCAGGGCGGCGACGCCACCGAGGATGACGGCGCCGAGGCCCTGGGACAGGTCGAAGAACGACGACACCGTGCCCACCGCCGAGCCGCGCTCGCGGGCCGGCACGTCGGTGATGGCCAGCATGAGCATCGCCGGGTAGAGCAGCGACATGCCGACCGAGAACACGATGGTGCCCGAGTAGAGGCCGGCGGGGGTGGCGAGGGCGGCGATGAGGAACATGCCGGCGGCCGCGGCGGTGGTGGCACCCGACCCGGCCCACAGCGGGCCGATGCGGTCGGGGATGCGGGCGCCGAAGATGCGGATGGCGAGGATCAGGCAGCCGTAGAGCAAGAAGACGGTGCGCGAGTCGGCCATGCCCAGGTCGGGCACGTAGAGCGGGACGAAGGCGGCGAAGCCGGCCAATCCGATCATGCCGAGGAACAGCACCGTGCCCGGGATCAGCGCCGATCGGTTGAGCAGCGGCGCCGGTGGGAGCCGCTGCCCGTCGGCGCCGATGCTGGCGGTGTGGTCGACGGTCTCGCTCGTGAACAGGGCCAGGCCGGCGGCCGCGAACGCGAGCACCGCGCTGAGGGTCCAGACGTGGCCGAACTGGTCCTGGCCGAGGACGATCTCGCCGATGGTGGGTCCGAAGGCGAGCCCGCCGTAGACGGCCACCGACCAGTACGAGATGGCCTCGCCCCGGCGGGCCTCGGGGGCGAGGTCGGTGATCATGGTGCCGGCGCCGACGAAGAAGGCGGCCTCCCCGATGCCGCCCAGCACCCGGGCGGCGATGAGCAGACCGATGCCGGTGGCCAGGTGGTAGGCGGCCACCGCGATGCCGACGATGAGCGCGCCGCCGACGATGAGGACCCGCCGGCCGGCCCGGTCGCCGACGCGACCGGCGAACGGGCGCAGCAGCACCGCGCCCACCGAGAAGGCGCCCACCACGATGCCGACGCCGAGGTCGCCGGCGCCGAGCCCCCGCTCCACGAACTGGGGCACGGTCGGCAGCAGCATGCCGAGCGAGAGGAAGTAGAGGAGCCCCACCACGACCACGAGGGCGAAGCGCGGGGTGACCAGGCGCCCCTTGCGGTCGACGGCATCCACGACCGGCGAGCCTACGGCGGTCGCCGTCGACCTCCGACCGGGGTTGCGTGGACCGACCCTCGGCGACGGGCCGGCAACGGGCGCGATCGGCCCACGGCCGCACGAGAAGGACCGTTCGGCACTTGTGAGCGGTGGACGGGGGCGGCTTGGGTGGTGGCCATGGCCACCTCGTCTGCCGCCGTGCGCGACACCGGACCGTTCACCCTCCTCGAACCCGACGTGATCGTCGTCGGCGCCGGACTGGGCGGGCTGGTGTCGGCCGCCTACCTCGCCGCCGCCGGGAAGCGGGTGGTCGTCGTCGACCGCCACAGCGTCGGCGGCGGCAACGCCACCGTGTTCAGCCACGAGGGCTACGAGTTCGACGTCGGCGTGCACTACCTCGGCGACTGCGAGCCGGGCGGCGGCATCCCGTCGATCCTCGAGCCGCTCGGCATCGACGTGGCGTTCCGCGAACTCGACCCCGACGGCTTCGACGTGTTCCTCCTGCCCGACGGTGACCGGTTCGCCGTGCCGCGCGACCCCGACGTCTACAGGGCCCGCCTGCAGGAGGCCTTCCCCGACCACGCCGAGGCCATCGGCACCTACGTCGACACCATCGTCGCCATCGACGACGCCCTCACCGGCGGCGGGCCGCCCGACGCCATGGTCGCCCACCTCGACGACACGCTCGGTGGCTACCTCGACGAGCTCGGCATCGACTCGCCCCGCCTGCGCAGCGTGCTGGCCGGCGAGCACGGCACCTACGGGCTTCCCCCGTCGCAGGCCTCGCTGGTGCTGCACGCCGCGCTGGTCATGCACTACCTGAAGGGCGCCTTCTACCCCGAGGGCGGCGGCCAGGTCATCGCCGACCACCTCGTCACGTTCATCGAAGCCCACGGCGGCGCCGTCGTGCTGCGCACCCCGGTCGAGAAGATCCTCGTCGAGGATGGCCGAGCGGCCGGCGTGGCGCTGCACCCGCCGTCGCCCGAGCGCAAGCGGGGCGTGCCCGACGAGCTGCGGGCGCCGATCGTCGTCTCCAACGCCGACCTCAAGCGCACCGTCGACGAGCTGGTCGGGCCCGAGCACCTCGATCCCGAGTTCGTCGAGCGGGTGCACGGCTTCACCATGGCCCTGCCGCTGTTCGTCGTGTACCTGGTCATCGACCGCGACCTCGCCGCCGAGGGCTACGCCAACGCCAACCTCTACGTGGTCCCCGACGACGACGTCGAGGGCCAGTACGCCACCCTCGAGGCGGGCGAGATGCCCGACCCGCCCATGGCGTACATCACCCTCACCAGCCTGAAGGACCCGACCAACGAGCGGCTGTGCCGGCCGGGTCAGACCAACCTGCAGATCATGACGCTCTGCCCCGCCGACCTGGCGTGGTGGGGCCTGCACGAGGGCCCCGCCGCCGGCGAGCGCTACCGACGCAACGAGACCTACCGGGCCCGCAAGGAGCAGCTCACCGAGCGACTGCTCGAGGTCGGCGAGCGGGCCATCCCGGGGCTGCGAGACGCCATCGTGTTCCAGGAGGAGGCCACGCCGGTCACCCACGAGCGCTACGTGCGCTCGTCGGGCGGCACGTCGTACGGCATCGCCGCCACGCCCGGCCAGTTCGCCCTCAACCGGCCCGGCTACCGCACGTCGATCGAGGGCCTGTACCTCGTCGGGGCGTCGACCATCTCGGCCCATGGCATCGCCGCGGTCATGGCCGGCGGCGTGGCGGTGGCCTCGACGATCCTGCACGCCGACGCCAGAACCGTCGCCCGCGAGCGCCTCACCCCGGCGTAGCGGTCACACCTCGGTCAGGCTCGCACGTCGGCGGCGATCACCACCGCTCCGGCCGGCATCGCACCGCCCACCGAGATCTCGCTGATCAGGCGCGCAGGTCGGGGACCTCGGCGCGCTCGGTGCGGATCCAACCGTTCCAGCCCCGCTCCTCGAGGATCGTGCGCAGGCGGCGGGCCGCCGGGGAGAAGCTGACGGCGGTGTCGTCGAGCAGGTCGAGGAACTGGTTGTCGAGGCCGAGGTCGTCGGTGCGCCCGTCCTCGACCGCCTGCTGCATGAGCCGCTCGAGGGTGTCGGCGACCTCGACGATGCGGGGGTCGTCGACCGACCACTCCAGCCCGTCGCTGAGCAGCTGGTAGAGGCGGACCACCTCGGGGTCCTCGAGCTCGGCGTGCTTGTCGACCATCACCGCCTCGATCTGGTCGGGCACCTGGGCGGCGATCCTGATCCAGGCGTCACGCTCCATGGCGACGTAGCGCGCGTCGACGCCGAGGTCGCGCAGCCGGCCGAGGTAGCTCACCACGCTGGCCGGCAGGACCAGGTCGTCGCCCGAAGCCAGCTGGGCCAGGCGCTCCCGGCTCTCCTCCAGCCGGCGGATCTCGGCTCGCAGGTCGGCATCGACGGCGCGCACGCCCTCGGCGAAGGCCTCGGGGTCGGCGTCGAGCAGCTCCTGCACCCGGGCCAGCGGCACGCCCGCACCGGCCAGGGTGTTGATCCGGATGAGGCGCACCACGGCGTCGGCGTCGTAGGTCCGGTAGCCCGAGGCGTTGCGCTCGGGCTCTGGGAGCAGCCCGATCTGGTGGTAGTGGCGCACCGCTCGCACGGTCACGCCGGCGTAGGCGGCGACCTGGCTGATGGTGAGCATCGACCCAGCCTGCCCTACGAGATCTTCCGGCGGTAGACCGCCATGGCCGCGGCGTAGGCGACGACGAGCAGGCCGACGCACCAGCCGAGCGCGATCCACAGCTCGTTGCCGAGCGGCTGACCGGCGAACAGGTCCCGGACCGTGTCGATGATGGGGGTGACCGGTTGGTGCTCGGCGAACCACTGCACCGGGGCCGCCATGCCGTCGGTGGGCACGAACGCCGAGCTCACGAAGGGCAGGAAGATCAGCGGGTAGGCGAACACACCGGCGCCCTCGGCCGTCTTGGCGGTGAGGCCGGGGATCACCGCCAGCCAGGTGAGGGCGAGCGTGAAGAGCAGCAGGATGCCGGCCACCGCCAGCCACGCGACGGGCCCCGCGCTCGACCGGAAGCCCATGAGCAGCGCCACCGCCACCACGATCACCAGCGAGATGCCGATGGCGATCAGCGACGTGAGGACGTGGGCCCACAGCACGCCGGACCGGGCGATCGGCATCGACTGGAAGCGGGCGAAGATGCCGTTGCTCATGTCGGTGAACAGGCGCAGTGCGGTGTAGGCGACGCCCGACGCGATGGTGATGAGCAGGATGCCCGGGAGCATGTAGTCGATGTAGCTGGTCGCCCCCGTGTGGATGGCGCTGCCGAACACGTAGACGAACAGCAGCATCATGACGATCGGCGTGACCGCCGTCGTGATGATGGTGTCGACGCTGCGGGTGACGTGGCGAAGGGTCCGGCCGGTGAGGACGGCGGTGTCATCGAGCAGGTGGGCGGTCATCGCGGGCCTCCGTGGTTCGCTCCGCCGTGGTTCGGTTCGCCGTCGGTCGCTCCGCCGTCGGTCGCTCCGGCGTCGTCGGTCGAGGCGTCGTCGTCGGTCGAGGCGTCGTCGTCCGATGCGCCGTCAGCCGCTCCGCCGTCGGCGCCGTGGCCGATGACGGCGAGGAAGACCTCTTCGAGGGTGGGCTGCTTCTCGACGTACTCGACCTTGGCCGGCGGGAGGAGCTGCCGAAGCTCGTCGAGCGTCCCGTCGGCGATGATCCGCCCGCCGTGCAGGATGGCGATGTGGTCGGCGAGGTGCTCGGCCTCCTCGAGCTGCTGGGTGGTGAGCAGCACCGTCGTGCCACTGGTCGCCAGGCGCTGGACGGTCGCCCAGACCTCGAGCCGGGCCTGGGGGTCGAGGCCGGTCGTGGGCTCGTCGAGGAAGATCACCGGCGGATCGCCGATGAGGCTCATGGCGATGTCGAGGCGGCGGCGCATCCCGCCCGAGTACTCGGCCACCCGCCGACGGCCGGCGTCGGTGAGGGCGAAGCGCTCCAGGAGGTCGTCGGCGACGCCGCCCGGGTCGGGCAGGTGGCGGAGCCGGGCGATCAGCACGAGGTTCTCGCGGCCGGTGAGGATCTCGTCGACGGCGGCGAACTGGCCGGTCAGGCTGAACGACGCCCGCACCCCGGCCGGGTCGGTGGCCACGTCGCAGCCGTTCACCGCGACGGTGCCGTCGTCGGCCCGCAGCAGCGTGGCGAGGATGTTCACCACGGTCGTCTTGCCGGCGCCGTTCGAGCCGAGCAGCGCGAACACGCTGCCCCGCGCCACCTCGAAGTCGACGCCCCGCAGCACCGCCAGCTCGCCATAGGCCTTGCGCTGCCCCCGCACGCTGATCGCCGGCCTGGCTGCGTCGGCGACGACGGTCGCCGTGGCCGTCGCCGGGTCCCTCTCGTCCACGTCCATGTCTCACCTACCTCCTGTCGCGTCGCCCGCCGCCACCGCGCGGCGGGCCCACGCCGAGCATGCAGGGTTGACCCCACGTCAAGGTCAAGCGCGTGATCGTGGCCTCGCGTGCAAGGCTGCTCGGGTGACCGAGGTGGGCGTGCACGACGGAGCTCCGCTCGTGGTCGATCTCCGAGGACAGGCGATCACCTCGTGGCCGGTGCTGTGGGAGGCACTTCGCTCGACCTGCGGCTTGCCGGCATGGTTCGGTGAGAACCTCGACGCCTGGTGGGACACGATCGAGACCGGCGGCATCTCCGACGTGCTCGACGCCCACAACGGGCTCGTGGTGGAGATCGACGAGGTCGGCATGTTCGCCCCGGGAAACCCGGAGGGTGGGGCCTTCCTCGAGGTCACCAACCGCAGTCGCTACGCCGAGGCACACGCCTTCCCCTGATCCTGCGCGCCAGCTTCTTGCCGACTTCTCACCCGGCGCTGGGCGCGTCCTTACGGTTCGCCGCCACCCTGACCTCACCCCCTCCTGAGCCCCCGAGGTCCAGATCCGATGGCCGACGCGCCGTTCCCCGCCAGTCCCCCTCCGACTCCTCCGACCAGCCCACCCCCCGCCCCGCCGCACGCCGCCCCGCCCGGTCCGGCGCCCGGTGCGACCCACGCCGCCTCCGGTGCGTCGCACCTCCCTCCTCCTCCCCCGCCAGCATCGGCCGGGGCGGCGTCGAGCGGGTCCTCCACCCCGAGCCCGAGCCCAGCCCGCAAGGCCACCAGCCGCGCGGTGGCCGTCGCCGGCGTGACCGCCGCCCTCGTGGCCGGCGGCCTGGTCGGCGTGGCGTGGGGCACCCGCACCCCCACCACGGCCACCATCACGTCGCCGGCCGATGCCTCGGCCCAGGTGCCCGGCGCTGCGAACCGGCTGCCGTCGCAGTCCGGCAACGGCTCGAGCAGCGCACCGAGCCAGGGCGGCGCCGCCGGCCAGGCCGGGCCCGGGGGCCGCAGCTTCGGCGGGTCGCAGACCTCCCCGTTCGGCGACGACGCGCAGGGCTCGCCCTTCGGCGACGACATGCAGGGATCGCCCTACGGCTCCGGCTCCGGCTCTGCCGGTCCGTCCGCCGGTGGCCAGAGCGGCCGTCGCGGGCCGGGCGCCCAGAGCGGCCAGGGCAGCTCGTCGAACGGTTCGACCGGGTCGAACGGCCTCGGCCAGAGCCCGTCGGGCCAGGTGCCCCAGGGCATGACCCAGCCCAACACCCGCAGCCGGGCCAGCTGAGCCGGTCGCCCCTGCCACACCCGCTCCCCCCGATCCCGCTCCCCCGCCCTCGATCCCGCTCCCGTCCGTCCCCCGTCGCCCCTCCCCCTCGGGGTCGTCCGGGAGCGATCTCGGTGCCGGCCGCCACCGTCCGGGCGGCCGGCACCGGCGCGCCCGCGCCGCGGTGCCGCGCGAGCCCGCCGCCACCAACGCCAGCCTGATGACGATGCATCCGGGGGCCGGACACATGGTCATCAACCGCCAGCCACGGTCGCGCCCACATCGAGCCCGATGACGACGCATCCGGGGGCCGGACACGATGTCATCGAGGCGCGCCTACCGCTCCGTCGCCCATCATCGGGCGACGGCCACCACGCCGAGCAAGTGGTCCCGATCAGGTGGGCGGGGCGTGCTCGGCCCGGCGCACGTGGCGGGCCAGCAGGGCCTCGACGAGGCCGATGGCGGCGATCGTCGGCTGCATGACGTGGAACTGCTGGAGGACAGCGATCTGGACGACGATCCACGCCACCAGGGCTGCCCCCATCAGGAGGGCGAACCCCGGCGCCCAGCGGGCCCGGGCGGCGAGGGCGACGGCGGCGACCAGCTGCGGCACGGCCACCAGCGCCAGCAGCGCGAGGCCGGGGAGGCGCCAGTCGGGGAACGGGGTGCGATCCAACCACTCGTTCGGCATGCCCATGCCGTCCCGATACAGGCCGACGCCACCGAACACGGCAGCCACCGCCACCACGGCGTCGAGCACGACCAGGGACCAGCGGGCGACCCGAGCCGGTGCGTGACCGGCCTCGGCCCCGGGCAGGACCGCACCACCGGTGGGGAGCGCAGGAGCAGCCATGCGGGCCTCCTCAGGTCGATCCACGGGGGTGCACCCTCAGCCAACCGCTCCGCCTGCGCCGAGGGAAGGGCCGGAGGACCCGGGACGGTCCCCGCCGCGCCCGGGCCCGCCGACGAGCCGTTCCCTCCGCACCTGATGACGATGCGTCCGGGGGCCGGACACGATGGCATCAGCCGCCCGCCGACGAGCCGTTCCCTCCGCACCTGATGACGATGCATCCGGGGGCCGGACACGATGGCATCGAGCCGCCTTGGCCACCCCCTCGCCGAGCCTGATGACGATGCGTCCGGGGGCCGGACACGACGTCATCAGCTGCCCGCCGACGAGCCGTTCCCTCCGCACCTGATGACGATGCGTCCGGGGGCCGGACACGATGGCATCAACCAGCGGCGGCGGGCGCGGGCGGGCTCCGGCCGGCAGGCGATCGGCGCGGGTCAGCGGCGGGCGGCGTGGGCTCGGCGATGCCTCAGCGGGACTCGCGGGTGGTGAGGGCCGAGTAGCACATCTCGTCCTCGGTGCCCTCGGCCCACGTCACGTAGCGAGGGGTCTGGCCCTTGAACAGGCCGCGGTCCCAGGTGCACTGCACGCGGATGGTGTCGCCCTTCTGCAGCGCCACCGGCTGGGCCAGCTGGTAGTTCATCTGCCAGTCGAAGCTCCACGCCGGGATGTCGAGCAGCACCTTCTCCTCGGGCGTCCCCGGGTTGAGCGTCATGCGGAAGCTCTTGCCGATCTCGTGCATGTGGCCGAAGACGGCGAGCACGTCGCCGGCCCGGCGGACCTTGTGGTCGCACGACACGTGGGTGAGGCTGCCGTCGAACTTGGCCACCTCGTCCACCGTGGTACGGCACACCAGGTGCAGGCCGTTGGCGATGACCGGCGCCTGCGGTCCGAACTCCTGCTCGAGCTGGTCGATGACCTTCTGGCGATCGCAGTCGGGCCCGGACTCGGTGGGACCGCAGGGGATCTCGGCGGGGGCCAGGTAGGTCTCGTAGCGAACCGGGTCGAGCTGGTCGGGGTTCGGCGCGGTCTGGAAGACCATCCGGGACTGGTCGGCCGGCGTGGCATGGCCGTAGTGGTAGTGGACCTGGATGACGAAGAAGTCGCCAGGGTCCATCTGCATGCCCGAGCCCTCGGGGAAGGTGATCGGCGACTGCCCCGGCGCCCACGCCATGAACTGGGCGGCGGAGGCGTCGGACCCACCGGGGCTCAGCCCGGCGCCGCCGGTGCCGATGCCGGCGTAGCACTCCCAGCCCGGACCGGCCTCGTCGCGATCGCGCTGGTCGACCTTCTCGCGGGCCGAGGCCTTGACCTTGAAGGCGAGGGCGTGGTGGACGATCTCGGGCTTGTCGGGCAGGAACTGGTACCCGGTGATGGCGGTGGGCTGGGTGAGCTTCGGGTCGAGCACGAAGCAGCGGTAGTCGTTGCGCTTGTCGAGCGAGCCCGTGTACGGCTCGGCCATCTGCAGGTCGAGGTCGGCGCGGGGCGTGCCCGGCACCGGCGGCGCCTTGATGGGCGCGTCGGCGGCGACGTCGAGCGGTCCGCCGGCAGCGGCCCAGCCGGTGACGGCGGCCAGCTCGGCGTCGGTGAGGCGGTTCTCGTGCTGGAACGGCACGCTGAGGTCCGACGCCGGCCACGGCGGCATGAACCGGGACTTCGTGACCAGGCCGAGGCCGGAGGCCACCTTGGCGGCATCGCCGGCGGTGTCGAGCTTCCAGACCTGGCTGCCGGCGCCGCCGGCGTTGTGGCACGAGGCGCAGCGCTGCTCGAGCACGGGCTGCACGGCCGAGGCGAACGACGGGACGCTGCCGCCGGGCGGGGCGGTGCCGGTGGCGACGTTCTGCTGCGGCGGGGCGGCGACGGCGTTGGGCGTGGTGGCCTTCGACGCGTCGACGGCCACCAGGTCGAAGGTGAGCTTGGCGGCGTCGTCGACCGACACGAAGCCGAGGAGCGAGATCGGCCCGACGCCGACCTTGGCGAGCGACACGTCGGCGCTGGCCTTCAGGCGCAGCTCGTCGCCGTTGCGACGGACGGTGCCGGTGACGGTGACCGGCGAGGTCTTCTCCTTCACCTGCAGGTCGCCCTGCACGGTGACCGGCACGTCGGTGCCCTCGGCGACCGAGGCCGGCAGGCCGGTGACCGACGTGGGCGTGAAGGTGGCCAGGGGGTAGGTGGACGACTCGAGGAAGTCGTGCTGCAAGCGGGCGTCGCGCAGCGCCTCGTCGGACGTGAGCTGGGAGACGTTGACGACGATCGGCCCGGCCTTCGACGCCGGCACGTCGGTGGTGTCGACGAGGACGTCGCCGGCGACGCCGTGGGTGGTGCCGGTGGCCGTGCGGCTGGCGCCGGCGAGGACCTCTTGGACCTCGTAGCCGACGGTCGAGCGAGACGGATCGATCCGGTAGACGATCTGGCCGGGACCGGAGGGCGTCAGGCGCGGCGCTTCGGGCACGGCTTGCGAGACCGGGACGGCCTCGGGGACGCGCAGGGCGCGCACCGCGGCGAACACCCCGATGGCGCCGACGACGAGCACCACACCGCACACCGCGAGCGCGATGGGGTGGGCGCGCAGCGAGCGCTTCACCGTTGCCATGGCCGTTCCCCCCGTCGCACGTGACGGAGGGTAGGCGCGTGGCCACCGCGGGACAATGCCCAGGTCAGAGGGCATATGTGGGCCATATGCCGAGCAGGCTCCGGGCAGCTCCGGGCCCGCGTCGGCGACTCGACCGCGGCTCGACGGCGGCTCGAGGGCCCCGGAGCCCGCGCCCCGACCCCACCGCCCGCCTCGCTGCCCCCGAACATCGGACGATCCGCGCCAAGGGGTGGCGCGCATCCTCCGAGCCTCGCCGGGGTGGGTGCTCGACGGGCGCGGCGGCGGGCGGCCGCTACGGTGCGGCCGTGGCCGAGGAGGTCGGGGAGGTCGACGGCGGTCGACCAGCAGCGCGGGAGGATGCGTCGGGACCGACGCGCCCCGGCGCGACCACGATGGCCGAGGTCCTCGAGACGCTGGCCGACCTCGCTCCCCACGGCACCGACCGGGCCGCAGACGTCAGCATCCCGATCGACTGGTTCCAGTGGCTGCCGCTCGGCGCCGCCACCAAGCTGCTGACGTTCTCGTCCTGGGTGGTGCCGGGCCCGGCGGCGGACAGCGACCACGTACCCGGCGGCGGCCAGCTGGCCCAGGTGGTGAGCGAGGTCGTGCTCGGCGACCGGGCCGAAGCACCCTCGGTGCCCATCGACGGCGCGCTCGGTGACCAGCTCGCCGCGGTCGACCTGGTGCGCCCCGAGCAGCGCCCCCTGCGGATCGGCTGGCTCTTCCTCGCCGGCCACGCCCTGGTCGACGGCCGGCGGCGCAAGGTGCTCGTGCCGCTGGTGACGGTGCCCGTGCGGGTGAAGCGCGGGTTGCGCAAGGGCGCCGCCCAGCTCGTCCCTGCCGGTGACGCCGAGCTGACCAGCCTCGTCCCGGCCGGCACCGACCGTCGCCGGCTCGAGGGGAACCTCGCCTTCGGAGGCGGCGCCCTCGCCGACGAGCGAGGCGAGGCGGTCAGCCCGGCCATGCTCCGGCGCCTCCGCGGCCTGGAGCAGTTCGCCCGCGAGGCGGCCCTCGCCGCCGGGTTCGACGTGGACCACCTGGGCGAGCTGGTCCCAGCCGGGCCCGGTCCCGACGAGCTGGTCGACCGCGACGGCCTCGTGGTCGTCGCCGGTGCCGCCGTCTACGCCCACACCGAGGGCGGGGGCTGGAACCGGGCCGAGGGGCTGCGCCGGTGGGCCGCCAGCACCGACGACCGATGGACCGCGCTGCACGCGCTGTACCTCGACCGCCCGGATCCCCCGACGGCGACGGCGACGGCGACGGCCGACGATGCCCACCATCGGGCCCGCCCCGGACGCCACACCGATCCGCCCGGGCCGAGCGGGCCCGACCGCGATCCCGTGTCGTCGTTCCCCTTGACGCCGTCGCAGCGACGAGCGCTGGCCGACGCCCGCCACCGACCGGTCACGGTGATCGCCGGCGCGCCCGGCACCGGGAAGTCCCACACCGTCGTGGCCATCGCCCACGACACCCTGGCGCGCGGCGGCTCGGTGCTGCTGGCGTCGCGCACCGACGCCAGCATCGACGCCCTCGTCGACCTCTTCGAGCGATCGCCGGGCCCGCGCCCGGTGGTGTTCGGCTCGAACGAGCGACGCCGGGCGCTGGCCGAGCACCTCGCCGCCGGCCAGGCCGCGCCGGCGCCGGCCGGATCGTGCGACGAGGCGCGGGCGGTGCTCGCCGCCGCGGTCGAACGCCGCAACGGCCTGCGCTCGTGGATCGCCGAGCGGCTGGCGGCCGAGGCCCTCGCCGCCCTGCCGCCCTGGGAGGCCGACGAGGCGCGTCGGCTGGCACCGGGGCTGTTCGACCCGAGCGTCGACCTCGATGCGGTGGCCCGCCTCGTCGTGGCCGCCACCGGGGACGACGACGACGGGTGGCTCGACCGGCGGCGCCGGCGCCACGCCCTCGACGACCTGCTGGCGGTGTCGGGGGCCCACGGCGGGGACGACCGGGACGCGCTGCGGCGGGGGTTGGCCGCGGCGCTCGGACACGCCCGAGCCGCCCAGGTCCGCAGCCGCCTGGAGGCCGAGGGCGGGCTGCGCCTCGACGGGGCGTGGGACGACCTCGCCCACGCCGAGGACGAGGTGCGGTCGGCCTACTCCGCCTGGCTCGCGCTCGACGCCCGCAGCGAGACCCGCCGCAACCGCACCACCCTGCCGGCCGTCGCCGCCCTGGGCACCGCGCTCCGCAGCGGCCGGGCGGCCCGCCGCGAGCACCTCGCGGCGCTCGGTGACGGCGCCGCCCTCACCACCGCCCTCCCGCTGTGGGCCGGCACGTTGGCCGACATCGAAGACCTGCTGCCGCCGCGGGCCGGCCTGTTCGACCTCGTGATCCTCGACGAGGCGTCGTCGATCGACCAGCCGCTCGCCGTCGGCGCGCTCGCCCGTGGCGCCCGCTGCGTCGTGGTCGGCGACCCCAACCAGCTGCGCCACGTCTCGTTCCTCGGTGACGACGAGCAGCGGGCGGCGCTCGCCCGCCACGGCATCACCGACGGCGTGCTCGCCGCCCGCCTCGACGTCCGCCGCAACAGCGCCTTCGACGTGGCCGCCGGCGTCGCCCACGTCCACCGCCTCGACGAGCAGTTCCGCAGCCGACCGCACCTCGTCGAGCTCCTGCGCAAGCGCTTCTACGGCGGCCACATGGCCGTCGCCACCCGCACGCCACGCACCCACGGCATCGACGCCATCGACGTGCGCCGCCTCGACGCCAAGCGCGACCGCGACGGCGTCGTGCACGCCGAGGTGCGGGCCGTGGTCGACGAGCTGCGGCACCTGCGCCAGCGGGGCGCCACCAGCGTCGGGGTCGTCAGCCCGTTCCGCGCCCAGGCCGAGGCCATCGAGGCAGCGGTGCTGGGCAGCTTCCGCACCGACGACCTGGAGGCGCTCGACCTCCGAATCGGGACGGTGCACGCCATGCAGGGCAACGAGCGAGATGTGGTCATCGCCTCGCTCGGGATCGGCCGGGACGACACGTCGGCGTGGCGCTTCGTCCAGGACCCGCACCTGTTCTGCGTGCTGGCCACCCGGGCCCGCGACGAGCTGGTCGTGCTGGTGTCAGCCGAGCCACCCGCCGGGGGGCTGGCTGCCGACTACCTCGCCCAGGCCGACCAGGCGCCCGGTCCCCCGCCGCCGGCCGACAGCGGGACGCCGTGGAGCCGGCGGATCGGCGACGCCGTGGCCGACACCGGCGTGGCGGTGCGCACCGCCTACCCCTCGGGCCGCCACGTCGTGGACGTGGCCGCCGGCGACGACCTGCGCTTCGTCGGCATCGTGTGCGGCGTCCACCCCGACGGGCCCGAGGCCCACATCGACCGCCACCTCGAGCTGCGGCGGGCCGGCTGGCCCCTGACCGAGGCGTTCGCCTCGCGCTGGGGTGACGCCGTCGGCGAGGCCGCCGTCGAGCTGACCCGCACGCTCCGCCGCGACGACCCGCCGCGCTGACGACGCGCCGTCGCCCCGCCGCCGACACTCCGGATCACCTACCGCCGGCCCGCCCGATCCCCGACCGCGTGCGTTCCCCATCACCCCCCACCGTGACCACGAACGCACACGCTTCGGAGGTCCAGCAGGGCGCGAGCAGGTCCGCGAGTCCACGGGGACGTGCCCGTCGACCAGTGGGCGCCGGCGCCGGCAACGGCGCGGCGGACCGCCCGGGGAATCAGTCGGTGGACGGGAGGCGCTCGGAGACCCAGGCGACGCCGTCGTCGACGGTGGCGGTGGCCCACGACTCGAAGGGCATGGTGAACATGCCGCTGTCGATCATCGACCGGATGTGGTCGAGCCGCTCGGGGGCCACGACCGTGACCGCGGCGGGCACCAGCACCCGCAGCGCGTCGACCCGCTCGGCGAGCCACATCGAGATGCGCTGCTGCGCCTCCATCGGGCCACGGCCGTAGTCGAACACGACGCCGATCCGCTCCCGCCGGCGCAGGACGTCGTCGAGCGCAGCGGTGACGGCCTCGATGCGATCGCCCTCGACCGTCTGGTCGATCACCACGACGACGACCGGCCAGCGACGGGTGTCGACCGCCGGGTCGGTCGCCGGTCCGGCGGTGTCGTCACCCACCTCGGCTGGAGCGTCGGGATCGCTCGTCTGGTCCTCGGCCATGGCCCGCAGTCTGCCCGGCCGAGAGCCCGGCCGCGTCGGACCCGCCCGCCCACCGCCGACCTGATGACGACGCATCCGGCCCCCGGACACCACGTCATCAGACCCCGGACCGCACGCCCCCTCCGACCCAGGGTGATGACGACGCATCCGGCCCCCGGACACCACGTCATCACGCTCGACCGAGACGAGGAGACCCTCGCGGGCCCGGCGACCGGGCACCCGGCCCCGAACCCCACCATCGAGAGCGATCCGTGGCCCGGCGTCGACGGCGGACGCCGGGCTACGGTCGGCCGCAGCGCACGGGGCGTGCGCCCGGCCGAGGAGGCTTGCGATGGCGTCGCTGCCGATCCCGTTCCTGTCCGACCTGCAGCTGCCGATCCCCGGTCGCAACCGCACGCCGGCGCGGGCCACCGCCGTGGACGCCGACGACGATCCCGCCGGCGAGCTGGTGGCCGACGGCCCGGACCACGACCACACCGACAACCGGGTGATCGTCGGCGGCCGCCACGGCAGCCCGAGCATCGTCGTCGGACTCCCGCTGGCCGACATCACCGTGCAGGAGCGCGACCCGACCACCACGGCGGCGGTCACCGAGCTGGCCGGCCTGGTGGCGGCGTTGGCCGAGCAGGTGGCCCGCCTCGTCCCGGCGGACGGACCGGCGAGCCCCACTGCGGGCCCCGACGGCGACCACGACCCCGATGACGGCGAGGGCACCGATGCGAGGCCGCCGGCAGACGCCACGGCGGCGACGCCAGCGGTGGGCGTCGATCCGGTCATCGTCGAGGAGGTCCGCTCGCGCGCCCTCGCCCTCCAGCGCACCCTGCTCTCCGCCGGCTGACCGCCGCCACGCCCACCGAACTTTGGAGGATCCGCGTCACCCCTTGACGCGAATCCTCCAAAGTTCGGGAAGGAGCGGCGCCGGTCGGGCGGTCAGGCGCCGGCGGCGCTGGATCCGGCAGCGGCGTCGTCGTCGGCGTCCCGCCCGAAGCGCGACAGCGGGCCAGCGACCTTCCACGCCGTGATCACGAAGGCGACCACGGCGAGCACCCCGTCGACGAGCAGCGCCCAGCGCAGCCCGGACACGAAGGCGGTGCGCACCAGCTCGACCAGCTGGCTCGCCGTCGTCCCGGAGAAGCGGGCGATCAGCACGTTGGCCGAATCGGTCCCCACCAGCACGCCCCGCACGGCGACCTGCTCGTCGCCGGTGAGGGTGACGCCGATGTTGGTCACCTCGTCGTCGAGGCCGGCGTTGGACCCGACGAGGAAGATGGTCGTGGTGAGGCCGAGGCCGATGGCGCCGCCGGCCACCTGGAACATGTAGAGGATGCCGCCGGCCAGGCTCGAGCGCGACGGGTCGAGGGCGGTGACCCCGGCGGTCGTGACCGACGAGTAGAAGAGCCCGACGCCCACCCCGAGCACGACCATGCCGGGCACGAAGGTGGCGAAGCCGCTGTCGGGGTGGACCATCGCCACGATGATCAGCGGACCGAGCGCCAGCAGCGCGGCGCCGACCGTGACCACGGCCTTCATGCCGACCTTGCGGATCAGCGCCCCCGCCCCGAACGACACGAGCGCGAACGTGCCCATCAGGGGGAGCAGGCCGGCACCGGCGGCGAGCGGATCGGCCCCGAGGATCTTCTGCAGGTACTGCGGCAGGTAGAGCAGCGAGGCGAAGAACGTCGCCGACATCAGTCCGATCACGATGCACGCGCTCAGGAAGCGGCCGTTGCCGATGACCGACGGCGGCACCAGCCCGTCGTCACCCGCCCGGCGCTCCCGAAGGGCGAACAGCACCAGCAGGGTGACGCAGAGGCCGAGCATCGCCAGCACGAACGGACTGGTCCATCCGATCGTCGGAGCCTGGCCGAGGGCCACGAGCAAGGCGATGAGGCCCAGGGACAGCGAGGCGATGCCGGCGTGGTCGATGGCGGCGCGCTCGGTGGGGGCATCGGCGGGAACGGTCCGCCAGGTGACCGCGCTGGCGACGGCGGCGATGGGCACGTTGAGGAAGAGGATCCAGCGCCACCCGACGGTCTGGGTGAGCACGCCCCCCAGCATCGGGCCGGCCGCGTTGCCCACACCGGCGATGCCGATCACCAGGCCACCGGCGAGCCCGGCCCGGCTCGGCGGCAGGATGGCGTAGACGAGGCCGAGGATGGCCGGCCACATGAGCGCGCCGCCGATCCCCATGAGCGCACGGGCGGCGATCAGCACCCAGATGCTCGGCGCCACCCCACCGACGAGCGAGAACAGGGCGAAGGTGCCGGCGCCGATGAACAGGATGCGCCGGCGGCCGAACATGTCGGCCAGGCGGCCGCCGGTGACGATGAGGACGCCGAAGATCAGGGCGTAGGCGCTCACCACCCACTGCACGGTCGACACGTCGGTGTCGAAGGCGGCCTCGATGGCCGGCAGCGCGACGCTCATGGCCGTCACGTCGTTGGCGATCACGAAGATGGCGAGCCCCATGGCGATCAGCGCCGGGACCGTGCCCGGTGCCAGCCGGTCACCACCGGCGGTCGCAGGGGCGTCGCTCATCGCCGCACGGTACGCGACGCCAAAGGCACGCGACGGGACCGCCGCCCCCACGCCCTCCGGCCGCCCACACGCCCCACGGCTCGCCACCTCCACGGCCCGCGGACGACGAGGCTGATGACGATGCACCCGGCCCCCGAACACATCGTCATCAAGCGCACCGAGGAGCGCACGATCGAGCGAGCGGGTTGCGGGTTGCGGGTGAGCGGGGCGTCGGGCGGGGTTCAGCCCAGGCGGTGGAAGCGGGAGCCGCCGTCCTCCTTGGCGTGGTACATGGCGCGGTCGGCCTGGTCGACCAGGGTGGTGGCGTCGAGGCCGTCGACGTCGTCAGCGGTGGCCACCCCGACGCTCGCCCGCACGCGCAGGGCCACGTCGCCCACGTGCACCGGTTCGTCGAGCAGCGCCAGGATCCGGTCGGCCGTGGCCCCGGCGACGGCGGGGTCGCCCACGCCGCGCAGCACCGCCAGGAACTCGTCGCCGCCGAGCCGCCCCACGCGGTCCTCGGTGCGCACGGCGGCCTGGATGCGGCGGGCCACGGCGCGCAGCACGGCGTCACCGGTGGCGTGGCCGTAGGTGTCGTTGACGTCCTTGAAGTCGTCGAGGTCGATGAAGAGCAGCGACACGCCGATGTGGTCCTCGCGCAGCACCTCGAGGGCGGTGGCCACCTCCTCCTCGACCGCCGGCCGGTTCAGCAGGCCCGTGAGGGCGTCGCGGCTGGCCTTGAAGGCGAGCTCGTCCTGGGAGCGCTTGCGGTCGGTCACGTCCTCGTGGATGACGACGGCACCGCCGAGGCCACTGGTGAGCGGGCTCACCCGCACGGTGAGCCAGCGGCGGCGACCGTCCTGGTCGACGGCGATCTCGGCGTCGCCTCCGTCCCGCCGGCCGTCGAGGACGTCGGTGAGCACGCTGCCGAGCGGCTCGGAACCGGCCACGACCCGCCCGCCCAGCACCTCCTGGTACGGGCGGCCGGCGGCCGCGGTGCCGCCCTCGTCCCGGCCGTCGAGCAGGCGGTCCCAGGCCGGGTTGCCCGTCACCACCACCCCGGTGCCGTCGACCACGACCATCGGTGCCGACACCGAGTCCACGATGTCGCGCTGCAGCTGGGCCCGCTCCCGCTCGCGCACCCGAGCGCGCATGCGCTGGAACACGACGAGGGCGGCCAGGACGCTGCCGACGATCCCACCGATGACGACGAGCGGCACGGTCAGGGGGACGTTGTCGGCGTCGGCCGAGCTCCAGGTCTGCACGTCGAAGGTGACCCCGTCGACCGTGAACGGCTTGGCGTCCCGGAAGGGCGCTCGATCGGGCGACGTGCCGTTCTCCTGGCGGGCCACCCGGGAGAGGTCGGTCCGGTCGGCCACCCCGGTGTCGGTGAGGTCGGCGGTGAGCGTGACCCCGACGTTGCCGGCCTGGCCCCCGGTGGCGGCGGCCAGCACGTCGCCGAACTTGGCCACCGGGGCGCCGATCCAGCCGATCGGGTGGGCCCCGGGGTGCGACTCGGTGCCGGTGCGGCTGTAGACGGGCACGCCCAGGAAGAAGTCGAGGCTCAGCAGCCGCTGGAGGGCCGGGAAGTTCGTGGTCTTGGCGATGTCCTGCAGCAGCGGGTCGTTCTGGAAGGACGACGTGACGCCGGCTCCCTTGCCGCCGGCCACGTCCATCGCCCCGGCGACCGAGGAGATCGGCGTGACGTCGGTGCCGAGCGGCAGCTGCAGGTCCTGCTCGGACTCGCCGGGCACGTAGTAGAGCAGCACGTAGCGGGCCGGGTCGTCGGGCGAGATCTGGCCGATCTGGTTGACGGTGAACGACGGGTCGAGGGCCTTGCGCTGCGCCACGAACTCGTCGAACGCCCGGCCGTCGGCTCCGTCGATGCGTTGCAGGTAGAAGACGCCGGTGATCGAGGGGAGCCGCTGGAACAGCCCGGACGAGCGCACGTAGCCGGCGAACTGCGCCTGGTTCGTGTCGGGCACGTTGCCCACGAAGGCGCCCACGGACTGCAGCTCGTCGAAGTAGCCCGCCACCTTGCGCTCGACCGCGGTCTCGGTCTGCACCGCCGACTCCTGGAAGCGGCTCTGCGCGTCCCGGTTGGCGGTGGAGCGGGCGACGATGCCGGCGATCGTGGTCACCCCGAGGCCGAGCACCAGCGCCACGACGGCGGCCACGAGGGCGCGCGAGGTCCCCCGATCACGCCGCCGCACCGATGGCTGCGCGCCCACCCTGCTGGTCCCCCTTCCCGACCCCGCCGGGCCGGTCGCGTCGGCAAGCACCTCCGGCTCCCCCCGGTGCCCGCGGCGAAAAGGTAACGGGTCGTCAGGCTTCGCGCCGGTCAGACCGGGGACGGGCCGGTCCGAGGCCCGCCGGCGCCGCGATCCGCGGCGCGCCGGGGCACGGGCGCGCGCCCGTCCCGAGCTCGCCCCGCCGAGCGGTCGAGGCTCGGGGGACGGCCGCTCAGCGGTCGTCGGTGGGGGCCGGGCCGGGCTCGACCGCCACCGCGGTGGCCCCCGCCGGCTCGGTGCCCGGCGCCCCCGCCCCCGCCGCCGCCGGACCGGTCCCGGAGCGGTGGATGACGGCGTCGTCGGTGCCGAGGTAGGACGCGACGACCTGCGGGTGCACCAGCACCTCGGCCGGGGTGCCACGGGTGATGACCCGCCCCAGCTCCATGGCCACCAGCTCGTCGCACAGCCCGCTGAGCAGGGCCATGTCGTGCTCGATCACGAGCATCGAGCAGCCGGTGCGCTCCTGGACCCGTCGCAGGAGCGGCCCCAGCGCCTCGGTCTCGCGCTGCGCCACGCCGGCGGACGGCTCGTCGAGCACGACCACCGCCGGGTCCTGGGCGAGGATGCACGCCAGCTCGACGATGCGGCGGGTGCCCGTCGACAGCTCGCCGGTGAGGTGGTTGGCGTAGCGGGTGAGGCCGAGCAGGTCGAGGAGGGCGTCGACCCGTTCGAGGGCGGTGTCCTCGCTGACCTTCCCGGCCGGCAACCAGAGCGCGGCAGCGATCGGGTCGCGGTTGGCGAGGTGGCGGTCGAGGGCGACCATCACCGTCTCCCGCACGGTCAGCGACGGGAAGAGGCGCGCCTCCTGGAAGGAGCGGCCGAGGCCAGCGACGGCTCGCCGGTGGGCGGGCTCACCGGTGACGTCGACGTCGCCGAGGACGACCCGGCCGCCGTCGGAGCGGGTGAAGCCCGACACGAGGTCGACCAGCGTGGTCTTGCCGGCACCGTTGTGGCCGATGATCCCGACGATCGAGCCGGGCTCGAGGCGCAGGTCGACGTCGTCGACCGCGGTCACACCGCCGTAGCGCTTGGTGAGGCCCTTGCAGTCGAGGGCGACCCCGCGATCGGGCCGGCGCTCGCGGGCGGCGTCGGCCGGCGGCTGCTCGGCGACGGCCTTGCCGACGAAGACGGACCGCAGCACCTCGGGCCGCTCGAGCAGCTCGCGGGTGGGGCCCTCGTAGGTGACCCGGCCCTTCTCGAGGAAGACGGCGCGATCGGCGAGCAGCAGGGCGACGTTGACCGACTGCTCCACGATGACCACGGTGGTGCCCTGCTGGTGGATGCGGCGCACGTGCTCGACGAGGTCGCCCACCACGGTGGGGGCCAGGCCGAGGGACAGCTCGTCGATGCACAGCACGCGGGGCCGCGGCGCCAGGGCCATGGCCAGCGAGAGCATCTGCTGCTCGCCGCCGCTGAGGTCGCCGGCCCGCACCGACATGCGGTCGGCCAGCTTGGGCATGAGGGCGAGCGACTCGTCGCGCACGGTGGCCACGGCGTCGCGCTCCTTGCGGCGGAGCCAGGCGGCGAGGCGCAGGTTCTCCGCGACCGTGAGCGACGGGAACAGCCCGCGACCACCGGGCATCAGCGACACGCCCTTGCGGGCGATCTGCTCGGGACCGACCCGGGAGAGGTCGACGGGCCGCGGGTCGTCGGCGCCGGGCGCGGCCGCCAGCTCGATGCGGCCGTCGTCAGGCGGCAGCAGGCCGGTGACGCTGCGCAGCAACGTCGACTTGCCGGCGCCGTTGGTGCCGAGCAGCGCCACCATCTCCCCCTGCTCGACCACGAGGTCGACACCGAACAGCACCTGCATCGGGCCGTAGGAGGCGGTGACGTCGCGGCAGTCGAGGGCGACGGTGCCGGCGACCGCGGCGGCGGGCACGTCGACGGTGGGGCGGTCGGCGGCCTTCACCGCTGCCGGCGGCGCCACGTCGTCGGTGTCGACCAGGGCGGCGAGGTCGACGCCCCGGCGGCGGGCGATGGCCGTCTGGATCCGGATCTCGGCGTTGCGCACGACCTGCACGAGGCCCTGGGGCACGCCGAGCAGGACGAGCAGGGCGCCAGCGCCGGTGATGATCAGCTGGTACTGCGGGATGACGTAGGCGACGACCGACACCAGCACGACGCCGAGCAGGGCGCCGCCGACCGAGGCCATGCCGCCGATGACCGCCATCGAGAACACCAGCACGCTCGAGGCCGGCTCGAAGGTGTGGTAGCCGAGGCCGCCGAGCACCATGGCGTACACGGCGCCGGCGACGCCCGCCATCATCCCCGAGACCACGAAGGCCCCGAGGCGGGTGCGCGTGGTCGACACCCCCGCAGCGGCCGCGGCGCGCGGGTTGTCGCGCGTGGCGACCCAGATGCGACCCGTGCGACCTCGTCGCAGGCCCACGACCACCACGACCGTGGCCACGAGGACGCCGAGGCACAGGTAGTAGAGGACGGACTCGGACTGGCCGTCGAAGTGCCCGAACAGCACCGGCCGCGAGTACGAGCCGGGGATCTGCTCCTTGAAGTTGACCGGGTTCAGGAGGAACGAGTCGACCGCCACCGCGAAGGCCAGGGTGGTGACGGCGAGGAACAGGCCGGTGACGCGCAGGGCGGGCAGGCCCACCACCACCGCGACGAGCGCACCGACCCCGGCCGCGGCGATCAGGCCGATGAACAGGTCGACGCCGGTCCGGCCGATGAGGTTGGCGGCCACCACGCCGCCGAGGCCGGCGATGGCGAACTGGCCGAGGCTCACCGAGCCGCTCCAACCGGTGAGCACCACCACCGAGATGGCGAGCACGCCGAACACCATGGCGGTGTCGACCCGGTTGAGCTGGCTCGAGGTGGCCAGCAGCGGGAGCACGACCATGCCGATGCCGAGGGCCACGGCGCCGACCCAGCGCGGGATGCGGACCTGGGGCAGGCGGGCGAGCGCCGCCGGCATCCGCTGACCGGGCGAGGTCGACCAGACGCTGTCGGACTCCGAGACCCGACCACCCACGTTCTTCTTGACCAGCAGCGCCACCAAGATGACGGCGAGGAACACCAGGCTGGTGATCGACTGCTTGTCCACGTTCCACCGGACGACCTGGTCGAGCACGCCGAGCGCCACGCCGGCGGCGAAGGCCTTGGGCAGGTCGGTCATGCCGGCGACCACGGCGGCGGCCAGGGCCGGCAGCAGCAGCTGGGGACCGGCGGCGGCGTCGAGCACGAGGCCCTCGGTCGGCGACTTGAGCACGACGGTGATGGCGGCGGTGACGCCCGAGATGCACCACACCAGCGTCGACAACCGGTCGACCGGGATGCCGAGCAGGCGGGCCCGCTCGCCGTTGTCGGCGATGCCACGGATGGCGATGCCGGGCTCGGTCTTGAGGAGGAACCACGTGAGGGCGCCGAGCAGCAGCGGCACGACCGCCAGCAGCAACAGGTCGTTGCCGGTGACGACCACCGGGTCGATGGGGACCTTCACGACGTTCAGCGGCGTCTCGAAGCTGCCGACGAGCGGGCGGCTGTTGAAGATGATCGGGACGAGCAGCTCCATGCCGCCGAGCACCTGGGCCAGGCCGATGGTCGCCATGGTGAGGGTGAGGCGAGACGCCTTGGCGAAGCGCCGGATGACGATGCGCTCGACGCACACGCCGATGACGCCGCCGAGCAGGAGGGACAGCAGCACGCACACCGGCCACGGCAGGCCCCAGGTGCCGAGGAACAGCGCCACGCCCACCGACGCCGCCAGGCCACCCATGGCCCCGAAGGCGAAGTTGACGATGCGGTGCGAGCGGTACGTGAGCACGAGCCCGACGGCCAGCAGCCCGGTGCCGCCGCCGAAGATGACGCCCTGGGCGACGACGCCGGCGGGCACGCGCGACGGCGCGACGACCATGGCGACGATCACGAGGGCGACGAGGCCGACCGGCACCGCCAGGGGTCGCAGCGCGTCGGCCGTGCTCGGGGACGACGGGGCGTGGGCGGTCGTGGCCATCAGCCACCTCCCGGGGACGGTGGCGCGGTGGTCGTGGTGGTGGACTCGGGCGGCGGGGCCAGCTCGAAGACCCGCGGGTCGCCCGGCGGGATCTCGCCGAGGCGGACCCGCTTGCCGACGGGCACGTAGGCACCCTTCTTGAAGTCGAACGTCGAGACCTTCTCCGGGTCCCAGTAGATCTCGCGGGCGTCGATCTGGGGCGTGTACTTGCCGGGCAGGAACTTCCACGTGCCGGCCTCACCGGAGCGCTCGGGGTAGGCGAGCATCCCCGACTCGAAGCTCTCGGGCGTGAGGTTCGGGCCCGCCATCTGCAGGCCGATGCCGAGCAGGTAGAGCTGGTAGTAGAGCAGCTCGGTGGAGATGGCCGGCTCGTCGCTGGCGATGGTCTTGTAGGCCTTGTAGCCGGCGTTGGCGGTGAGCGGCAGCTGGTCGCCGAGGCCGCTGGCCCCGAAGGCGTGCTTCCACTGGTTCGGGTCGTAGAGCTGGCCGGCGAAGTCGCTGTCGGTGAGGGCGGTGCCCATCACGAGCCACTCGGGCGAGTAGCCCTGCTCCTGGGCCTTGCCGGTGAGGAAGATCGGCAGCAGCGGGTCGCAGGCGCAGCCGACCGAGGTGATGCCCTCGTCCTTCAGCTTGGCCACGAGGGACGCGGCCTGGTTCGAGAGGCTGCCGATGTCGAGCGTGTAGGTGAGCCGCAGCACCTCGTTGCCGGCCGCGTTGACCTCGGCGATGCCCGAGTCGGCGCAGCGCTGGTACTCGGGGTTGTCGGGCGAGATCACCGCGACCTTGCGGGGCTTGCCCTCCAGGTCGCCACCGGCCCAGCGGGCATCACGACCGAACAGCTTCTTGTTGGCGTACTCGGTGGCCGCCTTCGACACGAGCGTGCAGCTCGGCGGCAGGCTCCAGCCGTAGGGCCGGCGCTCCTGGAACCACTCGTCGGAGACGTACGGCGCGCTCATCGAGACGATCTTCCGACGGGCCAGGGCGTTGGCGTAGGGCTCGGTGATGGCGGAGATGTCGGCGAACACGTTCAGCTCCGTGTCGACCTTCACGGCGTCGGCGGTGGCCGCGTCCTGGCCGCCGCCGAAGATCTCGCCGATGACCGTGCCCTTGCCGTCGTAGGGCACCAGCTCGATCTTGCGGCCGTACAGCTGGAAGTGCTCGTTGATGTACTGGGTGAGGACCCGCAGCGTGCGCTGGACCGACTCGGGCGTGTCGGGCTTGATGTCGGAGGCCGCCATCTGCTGGATGACGCTGGCGTAGTCGGTGTCGGGCGTGACCCGGTAGGCGACGCGGATGGTCTTGTCGTCGACCCCCCGGGTGGTGGCGCCGCCGTTGCTGCCGGTGAACGACAGGCAGGGCGGCGAGTACGGATCGCCCGGGATCTGGTCGGTGCGGTCGGTGCACAGCGGGACGTCGCCGGTGGCGGCCCGGCCCTCCTCGCCGGTGGTGGCCGACCCGGCTGACGCCCGCGAGGCGGGGGCGCGCGACGGGATGATCGCCACGACGAGCACGAACACCACGATCAGCGCGGCGAGCGGCCAGTAGCCCTTGAGCGGCCCGGCCGAGCGGGCCGGCGCCATGCGGCCGATGTGCTCCTGGGGACCGGTGGGCCCCGGTCGGGCGGCGGCCGCCTCGGCGATGTCGGCGCCGTCGGATCCGTCGTCGGCGAACAGCGGTCGATCAGGTGGGTGCGTCACGATGCCAACCTCCGCACGGCGGGCGACTCGGCCAGGTAGGTGCGGCTGAGGCCCAGGGTGGGCCGCTCCGCCGGGTGGAAACCGGGCCGAAGGTAGGCGCCGAACGCCTTGGCGAGGTCGCGGCTGGGCAGGTTCTTGCGCCGGGCCGAGCGGGCCATGGCGGCCCGCAGCCGCCAGCCCCGGATGCCGCGCAGGTGGGGGTCGTGGGCGACGAGGTGGGCGGTGGAGCGGTCCCAGTAGCGGGCGAGCTCGATCGAGGCCACGAGGTAGCCGAGGGCTCGCAGCGCGTAGCTGCCGCCGTTGACGGCCTGGTGCACGTCGAAGGCGACGCACTTGTGCTCGAGCTCCTCGGCGCCGTGCCAGCGCAGGATGTCGGCCACGGCCGGGTCGCCGCGATCGAACACGTCGGTGCGCAGCGCCCACTCGCCGAGCACGGCGGTGTAGTGCTCGATGCCGGCGATGACCGCCACCCTCACCCGCAGCGTGCGGCGCTCGCCCAGGAAGCGGTTGCCGAGGCCCTCCCAGAACGCCACCCTGGCCTCGACGTCGGCCTCGAGCGGTTCGGGCTCGTAGCCCTGGTCGGCCATGTGGGCGACGAAGCCGGCGTGGCTGCGGGCGTGCACGGCCTCCTGGCCCATGAACGCCTTCATCTCCGTGCGCAGCGGCTCGTCGTGGACCAGCGGCAGGGCGTCGCGGTAGGTGGCCACGAACCAGCGCTCGCCGACGGGCAGCGCGGTGTGGATCACGTTGATGACCTGGCCGGCGACGCGGTCGTCGGGCAGCCAGCTCACGTCGACGCCGCTCCAGTCGAAGTGCACGCGGCGCACCTCGAGGTCGGGGTGGGCGTCGTTCTCGGGGGCGCCGACCAGGCCGAGCCCGGCCGCCTCGTGGGCGGCGCGGCCGAGCGACCGAGAGACCGCGCCGGCGGTGTCGTCCCGGTCGTCGAGGCGGGGCGGCACGGGGCGGGGTTCGTCGCGCACGGTGGTCACCTCCCGGCCTTGGCGATCGAGGCGATGGAGTCGACCCGGCCGAAGCGCCGCAGCAGGCCGGGCGCCAGGCGGGACAGCAGGAGGCCGGCCTTGGCCTCGGCGGTGACCGGCACGACCGCCCGGTCGCGCACCACGGCGTCGACGATGGCGGCGGCGACCTTCTCGGGTGGGAAGGCCCGGCGCTTGTAGGCGGCGTCCATCTTGCGCTTCATCGCCTCCTCGTCGTCGACGCCCGCGTAGGTGGTGCGGGTGACGATGCCGGTGTCGACGATGCCGGGGCAGATGGCCGACACCCCGATGCCGTCGGCGGAGAGCTCGGCCCGCAGGTTCTCGCTGAGGGCGAGCACCGCCGCCTTGGTGGTGCCGTAGACGGGCGTGGCCCGCGACGGCAGGTAGGCCGCGGCCGAGGCGACGTTGACGATGTGGCCACCCTCGCCCCGCTCGACGAGGCGCCGGCCGAAGGCGGCGCAGCCGTTGGCGACACCACCGAGGTTGATCGCCACGATGCGGTCCCACTCCTTGGCCGAGGTGGCGAGGAACGGGCCGGCGGCGCCCACGCCGGCGTTGTTGACCACGACGTCGGGCACACCGATGGTCCGCTCGAGCTCGGCGGCCAGGTCCTCCATCCCATCGCGGTCGGTCACGTCGAGGCGACGCACGTGCGCTCCGGGAGCACCGCTGGCCAGGGCCAGCTCGGCGGTGCGGCCGAGCGCGTCCTCGTCGAGGTCGACCAGCACGACCTCGGCCCCCTCCTCGGCGAAGGCCACCGCGGTGGCCCGCCCGATCCCCCGCCCGGCGCCGGTCACGAGCACGACCCGGTCGGCGAAGCGAGTTCGGCCTGCGGATCGGCGGCCACGGCGGGCGTCCTCGGGGCTCGTGGTGGCGGCGCGGTACGCCCGGCGGCGATCGGCGCGCAGTGCGTCGACGCCGTCCTCGACGACGGTGACGTGCTCGGCGATCCAGCGGGCCAGGACCTCGGCGTGGGTCAGCGGGACCCAGTGGCCCGCCGCCACGTCGCGGCGCACCATCCCCGGCAGCAGCGCCGGCAGGTCCTCGTACAGCGCGGTGGTGAGGTACGGATCGCGGCTCGGCACGACCAGCTGCACGGCGGCGGTGATGGTGCCGGGGCCGATGGGCCGCGGCGTGGCCATGCGATCGCCGTTCTGGCGGTACAGCTCGAGCCCATTGCGGGCGTCGACGGCCCACGTGGGGGCGACGTGGGCGCTCGGGTCGGCGACGCCGGACGTCTGCAGCATCAGCGCCGGCGCCCACCCCTTCGACGCCCGCACCCCCAGCTCGGGGATCACCGGCAGCTGGAAGAAGGCCACGTAGCCCGACGACAGCGCCTGGCGGGCGGCCTGCCGGGCCCTCGTGGGCGAGCCCAGGCCTCGCCGGATCCACGGGCGGACGAGGTCGAGCGACGGCCCCGAGATGGAGGTGAACGAGGCGATCCGGCGACCGGCCCGCTCGTCGGCGACGAAGGCCCACGACTGCACCGAGCCCCAGTCGTGGCCCACCAGGTGGACAGGGCGGTCGGGGCTGACGTCGTCGGCCACGGCCAGGAAGTCGGCGGTGAGCCGGTCGAGGTGCCAGCCGCCCCGCTTCGGCGACGGCACCGACGAGCGGCCCATCCCCCGGACGTCGTAGGTGACGACGCGGAAGCGGTCGGCCAGCTGGGGCACGACGCCGTCCCACACCGCCGAGGTGTCGGGGTAGCCGTGGACGAGGACCACGACCGGGGCGTCGACCGGACCGGCCTCGCGCACGAACAGGTCGACCCCGTCGCCGCGCACGAGCCGCCCGGGGTGCTCGGGTCGCTCCGAGGAGGAGGACGTCGTGGTGGAGGAGGACGAGCTCGTCGGGGTCATGGGGCGCTCCAGCGGCGGACGTGGGGGAGGTCGTCGTCGAGCCAGAAGGCGTCGTCGTCGGTGACCACCAGCAGCTCTTCCCACTTCACGCCCAGGTCGCCCCAGGCCAGGTGGGGCTCGACGGCCCACAGACCCGGGGGCGCCGGGCGATCGGCGTGGCGGGTGCCGTTCCACAACGGCGTGGGGGCGGCGCCCCGCACGGCGGCGGCGAGCTGGCCGCCGAGGAACCGCTGGGCGCCGAGGCCGAAGCCGGCCGGCGTGCGTCCGCGGACGGGGGCCGGCACCTTGGCCTGGCGGTCGGCGACGCGGTGGGCGATCACCGAGAAGGGGTACTGGCGGTGGGCCGATCGGTAGCCCTGGTCGGCCAGCAGCTCGTCGACGTCGGCGTAGATGCGGGCGAGCGTGCGACCGGACCGCACGCCGTGGAGCACCAGGTCCCGGTAGGGCTCGAGGTCGGCCAGCATGAGGGTGTGGCGCGGGTCGGGGTCGTCGCCGAACCAGGTGGCGTAGCCGATGTCGGCGGCGTAGCCCTCGACCACCGGGGCGATGTCGAGGATGACCGGCGTGCCGACGGTGAGGCGGCGGCCGGTCGGGAAGAAGTGCAGCGGCGTCCACGTGGGGCGAGCCACGAACGCGGTGCGCTCACCGAACCAGGCGAACGGGCGGTGGAACCACTCGCGCACGCCCCGCTCGCCCAGCCACCGGGCCATGGCGCCGGCGGCGTCGCGCTCGGTCATGCCCTCGTGCAGGTCGGCGGCCACGGCCTCGGCACAGGCGTAGGCCAGGGCCTGGACCTCGCGGTGGCGGGCCCAGGCGGCGGGATCGGCGTCGGTGGCCGCGACGCTGGTCGCGAGCGGCCCGTCCGTTCCGGTCGGCTCGTGGGTGTCGCCCGACGTCGTGTCGCCGATGGCCATGGTTGCCACGCCTGTCGTCCCCCCTCGGTCGACCGATCCCCTCGACCGGTCTCGTCGACCGATCGATCATGTCACGACTGACACGATCTTGTCAGTTCTGCCATATGTCGCGCGTCGCGGCTACCCTGGCGCCCATGGCGGCTCCGGGTCGACGGGAGACCAAGAAGCTCGAGACGCGCACCGCGCTGCGCGACGCCGCCTTCGCCCTGTTTGCCGAGCGGGGCTTCGCGGCGACCCGCGTGGCCGACATCGCGGCCGCTTGCGACGTCTCCGAGCGCACCTTCTTCCGCTACTTCGACTCCAAGGAGTCGGTGGCGCTGGCCGCGTTGCAGGACTGGATGGAGCAGCTGTACGGCGCCATCGAGGCGGTCCCCGACACCTACGCGCCGATCGAGGCCGTGGTGGCCGTGTTCCGCCAGGCCGACGCCGGTCGCTTCCCGTTCGGGCCCGAGCAGGTGCGCGACGTGCTGGCCTACGACCGCTTCCCCGAGGTGCGCCACCACTTCACGCTGGTGGCCGAGGAGATGCGGCTGCGCCTCGTCGACGACTTCGCCCGTCGGGCCGGCACCGACCCGCTCGACCCGTACCCGCGCGTGCTGGCGTCGATCATCTCGGCCGGCATGTTCGCGGTGACCGAGTCGTGGTTGCAGGGCCGGCGCGGCGACGACCCGTGGGTGCTCGCCCGCGACTCGATCGCCCGGGTCGCCAACGAGTTCGCGTCGAGCGAGCTGGGCCGCAGCCTCGACCGCGCCCGCTGACCGCGGGCCGGGCCGTCGCCAGGCTGTCGCCGGGCGCAGCGGCGGTCGTCGACGAGAGCCTCCCGTGGGCGGCGCGGTGATCCGCCGACGGACGGGTCGACGTCGGGCAAGGTCGACCTCGGGCAAGGTCGACCTCGGGTCAGCCGGCGACGGGGACCGGCGCGTCGGCGCGCACGTGGGCGAGCACGGCGTCGGTGATCACGTCGGGCGCCTCGTACGGGAGCATGTGGCCGCGGCCCGGCAGGACCTCGAGCGTGGCGCCGGGGATGGTGGCGGCCATGCCCTTGGCCAGGGCGACGGGGGTGAGCGTGTCGCGGCTGCCGACGATGATGGTGGTGGGCACGTCGATCTTGGCGATGCCGTCGCGCAGGTCCATGGCGCCCATCGACGCGGCCAGCTCGACCCGGACGTCCTGCTGGGTGCCGGCGAAGTCGGCTCGGGTCACCTCGACGTGGTGCGGGTGGGCGGTGCGACCGAACGTGGAGCGCACCATGAGCCGGCCGGTGCCGGGGCGCTGGAAGAGCCGCTCGACGTAGCTGCTGCCGAGGAGGTCGGGGAGCCGGTCGTTGAGGCCGCCGCCGAGGCCGAAGCCGGCGGTGGCGACCAGGACCGCGGCCTTGGTCCGGAGGTGGAAGAGCGCGTGGTGGTGGGTGGCGAAGGCCTGCACCGTCATGCCGCCCATCGAGTGCCCGACCAGGACGACGTCGTGGAGGTCGAGCTCGCCGAGGACGGTGGCGAGGTCGTCGGCCAGGCCCTCGATGGTGTGGCCCTTGTGGCCCGCCCGCGAGCGGCCGTGGCCCCGCTGGTCCCAGCGCACGACCCGGCAGCCGGCGGCCACCAGGCGACGGGCGACCGGCGCCCAGGTCTGCTGCGAGCCACCCCAGCAGTGGGCCAGCACGACGACCGGGCCGTCGTCGGGGCCGGCCACGTGCACCTTCAGCTCGGCCCCGTCGTGGGACACGAGGTCGATGTCGGTGCCGTCGAGGTCGTCGCTGTGGGCCGCGAGGTCGGCGTCGTCGAGCACCCACCCCGCCTGCGCCTGCCGCCGCCGGGCCGCCAGCACGCCAACCGCACCCACGGCCACCAGGCCGGTCCCGATCACCACCGCACGTCGTGAAGCCATCCCGAGAGCCTTTCAGCGATGGGCCGCCCCGACAAGGCCGACGCTCGTCACACCGCCCCGATGCCGCCGACCGACCGCGCCCCACCCAGCGCCCGCATCCCACCCCCACCTGGCATGCGTTCCCCATCACCCTCCAGCGCGACCACGAACGCACACCGAGGACGCGCCCGCACGGCACCCCCGCATGCGTTCCCATCACCCTCCAGCGCGACCACGAACGCACTCCGAGGACGGGGACATCGCCGGGGCACGCATCGGGCGCCATGGGGGCTGCCACCGCGCCTCCAGGGCCGCTCACTACCGTGACCGCGGTGCCCGCCTCCTCCCGCCCGGACGCCGACCGCTGCGCCGACGATCAGGGCGCGCACCCCCGTCGCCGGGCGCGGCTCGGGGCCGTGGCCGCCGCGTGCCTGGCGATCGTCGGCTTGGCGGCCCTGCCCGCCTGCACGGGTGCCCCGGCCCAGCCGATCGACGACGCCCGCTCCCCCGCGTCCACCGCGCCGCGCATCCCCGTCCCCCGCGACCTGCAGCCCTACGCCGGCCTCGGCGCCTGGGTCGACGCCTTCGACTTCGCCCCCGCCTACCAGGAGGGCGGCGGCGAGCCGCCGCTCGGCCCCGACGACGTCGACGACATGGCGCGCCGCGGCGTGAAGACCCTGTTCCTCCAGGCCACCCGGTGGGACGACAAGAGCCCCGAGGGCATCGTCGACCGGGAGCGGGTGAGCGCCCTCCTGCGCCGGGCCCACGACCGCGGGATGCGGGTGGTCGGCTGGTACCTGCCGAGGCTGGTCGACGTCGACGTCGACCTGGCCCGCTCGAAGCAGATCCTGGACTTCGACGCCGACGGCGACCGCTTCGACGGCCTCGCCGTCGACATCGAGTACACCGAGGGCGAGCCCGATCCGGCCGCCCGCAACGCCAACCTCGTCGCCTACTCCCAGAAGCTGCACGAGCAGGCCGGCGGCGTGCCCATCGGCGCCGTCGTGCTGTCGGCCGTGCACCTCGAGGTGATCAACGACAGGTTCTGGCCCGACTTCCCCTACGCCGCGCTGCGTCCCTTCTACGCGGTGTGGATGCCGATGGCGTACTGGACGCTGCGCACCGGCCAGTACCGCGACCCCTACGCGTACGTGACCGAGAGCGTCCAGCGGCTGCGGGCGAACCTCGGTGAGCCGCCCGTGGTCGTGGCCGCGGCCGGCGGCATCGCCGACGAGTCGACCGACGCCGACCTGGCGTCGTTCGCCAAGGCGGTGAAGGACAGCGGATCGATCGGCGGCTCGATCTACGACTGGGCGACGATGGCCCCGGAGAAGCAGGCCCTGCTGCAACGGCTGTTCGGCACCGGCCCGGCGTCGTCGCTGCCGACGGTGCCGCCGTCGACGACGACCACGACGACCACGACGACCGGCTGAGACGGAGCCCGCCGCCCGAGCCCGTGGATCGATGGCCGCTGGCTCGGCACCGGGAGGAGGTCAGTCGGCGCGCAGCCAATCACCCGCGGCCACGTCGCCCTTCTCGACGCCGTCGAGCAGGAGGCCGACGTTGTCGCCGGCGTGGGCCTCGTCGAGCTGCTTGCGGAACATCTCGACGGCCTTGCAGCGCGACGCGATCGTCCCGCTCGCGCCGTGGACGACGACGGTGTCGCCGACCCGGACCGTGCCGCTGGCGATGCGACCGGTGACGACCGTGCCGCGCTTCTTGATCGAGAAGACGTCGTCGACCGGCATCGAGAAGGCGCCAGCCGGGTCGACGGGTGTCGGGGCCGAACCGGGCACCCAGCCCGCCGGGGGCTCGGCCCCGGACACCCACGCCTCGCAGAACCGGCACTGGGCCGACCCTGGATCGAGCGGCGCCCCGCAGCTCGGGCACTGGCTGGCGGTCGGTCGGAAGCCGGGCACGGCCGCAGGTTACGCGGTCGCTCGGCCCCGGTCTCCGAGCGGCGGCGGAGCGGGACGCCTGATGGCGACACGACCTCCTCGTCGCACGCCCGCGAGCGCGCGACGAGCATTCGTTCGTCGGGGTTGCTCGACGACGCCGCGGCGGTCAGGGTGGCGCTCGATGGCCACGTCCCCCTCTCCCCCGTCGAGCAGGCCGAGCGACGCCGGCGACCTCGACGCCGGCGACCTCGTGGCCTGGTTGGGCGCGACTCGGTCCGCCCTGCGAGGCGAGGCCGACGCCGACGTCGACTGCACCGGTTGCACCGCCTGCTGCACGGCGTCGCAGTTCGTGCTGATCGGGCCGGAGGAGGTCGACGCGCTCGCCCACGTCCCCGCCGAGCTGCGGTTCCCGGCCCCCGGCCTGCCGCCCGGTCACGTCGTGCTCGGCTACGACGAGCGTGGCCGCTGCCCGATGCTCGGCGACGCCGGCTGCACGATCTACGCCCACCGGCCCCGGACCTGCCGCACGTACGACTGCCGGGTCTTCGCGGCGTCGGGCCTCGAGCTGGACGACCCCGACAAGGCCGCCATCCGCGACCGCGCCCGGCGGTGGTGCTTCGCGGTCGACGGCGAGCCGGCCGAGTCGGCCGCCGTCGCCGTGCGGGCCGCCGGCGCCTTCCTGGCGGCGCACCCCGAGGCCCTCGACGGCACCCCCGTGCCGCCCACCACCACCCAGCTGGCGGTGCTGGCCACCGAGCTGCACGACCTCTTCCTCGACGGCGCCGAGCCTTCGGCCGGCGAGGTTCGCGACGCGGTCCTGGCCCGGGCGGGCGACCGGGGCCCCGGGTAGCCTCGAACGCCATGGCGCCTCGCATCTCCTTCCCCGACCGTGGCCTCGGCGAGCACATCGACTGGGCCCTGCTGCGCACCGAGATGGCGATGGGGATGGGGGCGCTGAGCGAGGCCGTCTACGGCAACACCCAGCTGCCGCTGCGCGAGCGCGAGGCCGCCCGCTGGACCATCGCCCTGATCAACGACTGCGTGGTCTGCCAGGACACCCGGGCCAAGGACGGCGAGGCCGCCGGCATCGACGACGGCTTCTACGCCGAGGTCGCCGACTGGCGGGCCAGCGAGGTGCTGACCGAGCGCGAGAAGCTGTGCGCCGAGTTCGCCCAGCGCTTCGCCCTCGACCACCTCGCCATGGACGACGCCTTCTGGGCCCGCATGCACGCCGCCTTCGCCGACGACGAGCTGGCCGACCTCACCATCTGCTGCGGCATGTTCCTCGGCATGGGCCGCACCCTCGCCGTCATCGGCGTCCGCGCCCCCGAGGAGCGCATCATCGTCTGACCCGTGACGTCGCCTTGACGGCGCGCTGGGCGGCCACCTCGCGCGACCTACGATCCAACGATGGCGGATGAGCGGGACGATTCTGGCCGGCGCGGGGACGCTGGCGGTGCGCGTGAGCCATCGCGCCAGGGCTCAGCCGACCCCGACAACGGGTTCGCCAAGCGCGTCGCGAAGGCCGAGCGGGTCCGACGCCGCGCCGGGCGGCGGGCCTGGATCCGGGCCCGAGCGCCGCAGCTCGTGCTGCTGGTCACGCTGGTCGGCCTGCTCGGCGCCGGCATCGCCGGCGCCGGCCCGGCGGGCCGACTGTTCCACCCCGATGCCGACGAGGTGTCGTCCGGCAGTCGGACCACGACGATGCCCACGAGCGTCGGCATCGACGGGACCACCACCACCTTCGGCCTTCGACGACGGAGCTACAGCTCCGGCGACTGCGTGCGATGGGATCAGGAGGAGGGCGGTGGCAATCACCGGGACACCGAGGTCGTCCCCTGCGACCAGCCCCACCTGATCGAGATCGGTGGCCGCTACGACCTGACCGGCGGCACGGACCACTACCCCACGGACGAGGAGTGGCGCCAGATCGAGACAGAGCACTGCTCCGCGTTCGTCGAGCAGGTGCTGGGCGGACCCCGCGACCCGGTCGGTCGGCTCTCCATCGGCGGGCTGGTCCCGTTTCCTCCCGCCTGGGCCGCCGGCGACCGAACCATCTGGTGCGGCGTGGTGATGCTGAACCGCCCGGCGCTCCCTGGTGAGGATCCGCGATCCTTCCGCCCCGACGTGCCGAAGTGGTTCCCGACGATGACCGGCGCCGCACGGGACATCGCCCAGGCGCTCGTCCGGCCACCCGGCACCTGTCTCGCCGACGGCACCTTCGCGGTCCCGTGCAGCGAACCCCACTACGGCGAGATCACCGGGTCGGTGGACCTGACCGGGCGGGTGGCCACGCCGCCAGCAGAGGACGACCGGGCCGGTTGGTCGAAGCTGCTGGACGAAGCCTGTCGGGATCTCGCGGTCGCCTATCTCCAACGCCCGACCGTGCCCGGGGAGTCCATCTCCCACTTCCCGATCCCGCTCGAGAGCTGGAGCGCCGGACGGCGGGCCGCCGAGTGCGCCGTCAGCGGACCGGAGAAGTCCAGGATCGGCTCCATCCGCTCGACACCCTGACGGTGAGGAGAACCGGCCCGTCGTCACGGCCGGGTCCTACCGGGTGACGTGCACGAAGATCAGCGGATCACCGAGGAGTTCTCGCTGGTGCCGGCGGCGGGCGGCGGGTTCGGGGCGTGGACGACGGCGCTGGCCCGCAAGCTCGACCGGCTGGTCGAGGTGGGGGCCCACTGCGTGATCGTCGAGTGCGACGACCCCTCCTGCTACGTGCAGCTGCTGGCCACCCCGGCGGGGACGATCGCCGAGGCGGTGTCCAACGTGTACCTCCGGGACTCTGGAGCCACGATCGACGCCGACCAGGAGCGGGCGCTGGTCACGCTCGGCTGGGACGAGCCGACCCCGCCGTGTGAGGGCGACACCTGCTCCTCCGAGGACCACGGCCACAACTGGACGACCGACTTCCCGGATCCCACACGGGCGCGCGCCATCGCCCGCCTCCTGACCGAGACGCTGGTGGGCGCCTACGGCGTCACCGAGACCGACCTGCTCACCGTGAAGGTCTTCCCAGCCTTCTGGCGTGTTTGGCGTTGGGACGACGAGCGCGGCCTCGTCCACGTCGAGCCCTGACCGCGTTCGCCCTCACGCATGGCGCGACCGGGAACGCATCCCGATCGAAGCCGATCGAAGGCCGGTCGATGCCTGACCGCCGGCGCAGCGCTCCCGACCCGCGTGCGTTCGCCATCACGCCATGGCGCGACCGGGAACGCAGCCCGGTCGAGGGGGCGGCCGGACGGCCGGGCGAGGCGTCCGCCGGCTCCCCCGACCCACCGGCTCACCAGCGGGAGCGGGACTCCTCGGCGAAGCCCTGGATGCCCTCGACGGCGACCTCGAGGCCGTCGTCGGTGCGCACGGTGCCGGTCCACGTCCCGAACACCTGGTGCACCTCCATCCCCATCACCCCGGCCTCGATGCGGGTGTGCTTGTCGTGGCGGGGCGACAGGGTGACGTCGAGCGAGCCGTCGGGCGCGCTCACGTGCCACGGCTTCATCGGCTCGTCCCACGAGTAGTCCCACGTGAGCTCGTCGCCGATCTTGGTGAGGCGGCCGTCGACGATCACGCCGTTCTCGGTGAAGCCGGTGCCCACCGTCCACTTGCCGCCGAGCTGCAGGCCCACCACGTGCTGGCCGTCGACCGAGTGCCCCGCGCCTCCGCCCCAGTTCCAGTTCGTGCGATATGGCCAGCGCCCCCGGCCGACGTCGAGCACGCCCCAGGCCTCGCCGGCGTCGCCGTCGTGGTCGGTGCCGCCGAACCACCGCTCGTCGTCGCCGAGCAGCAAGCGGCCACGCGCCGGGCGGGCCTGGTGCTTGGACGTGTACTGGAACGTCTCGTCGCTCCACGGGATGACCACGTCCATCGACTCGTGGCCGGCCGGCCAGTCGACGATGGCGTCGAGGCGAGCAGGCGTGCCGTCGCGCTCGACCCACGCCGCGGTGAGGTGGGTGGTGCCATCGGGGTCGTCGTCGAGGTCGAGCATGACCTTGCCGGCGGCGTAGCGCAGCGGAGCGGTGCCGGGCCGCTCGGGCAGCTCGATGCCGCGGGCCAGCGGCGGGTTGGCGCCGCGGCCGCCGCTGCGTCCGGTGGCGATGTCGGCCCACCACACCTCGGCGATGCCGAGGTAGTCGACGTCGGCGTAGGTGCACGACACCACCAGATCGCCGGCGAGGATCGCCCAGTAGTCCCACCGCTTCGTGCGCCCCCAGCGGCCGGCCAGGTTGGCCCGCAGCAGCGGGCGGCGGGCGAAGCCACGGGCGTCGGGGTTCAGCCGGCGACCGTCGGGCGTGCACAGGTCGGTCGGCTCGGTGATCTCGTGCTCGGTGGTGGCCACGGTGACGTCGGCGTTCCGGTCGGCCGCGCTACGAGCCGCTGGCCAGCAGCTCGTCGACGTCGGAGGCGTCGACCGGGAGCTGCTCGAGGTCGACCTCGGGCGGACCGCCGCTCCGCAGCAGCGTGCGCCACAGCTCGGGGTCGTGGGCGGCCGGCTCGGTGGTGGCGACGAAGTCGCGCAGGTCGGCGACGAAGCGGTCGGGGTCGACGTGGTGCGGGAAGTGACCGGCCTCGGGGTACAGCTCGAGGCGGCTCTGGGGCATGGCCAGGTGGGCCAGCTGCGCGTGGCGGGCGGGGATCACGCCGTCGTGCTCGCCCCACACGACCATCGACGGCATGAACTCGGCGAGGTAGGCGCGGTCGCGCATGGTGATCGACTGGCCCCGCAGGTCGACCGCCGACCGCAGCGTGCGGCTGAACGCCATGCGGGCGCGGACGTCGCGCTGGGCGTCGAGGATGCGCTCGAGCTCGTCGCCGTCGCGGCCGAGGTCGTGGCCGATGAGGCGCATGGCCTGGATGCCGATGCGGTTGACCAGGCCGACGCCGGGCAGCTGCAGCAGCGGGAGGGCCAGGTCGGCCAGCGGGGCGGAGGCCAACCGCAGCACCGGCGTGACGGCCCGGCCGACGCCGCCGGAGGACACCAGCACCAGCCGGTCGCAGCGTTCGGGGTACTGGTAGGCGAACTGGGCGGCCACGCCGCCGCCGAGCGAGTGGCCGACGACGGTCACCCGCTCGATGCCGAGCACCTCGAGCAGGTCGCGCATGCCGTTGGCGAAGCCGCCCACCGAGTAGTCGGCTCGCGGCTTGTCGGACCGGCCGTGGCCGAGGAGGTCGGGGGCCAGCACGGTGAAGTCGGTGGCGAGGTCGCCGAGCACGGGCAGCCAGCTGTCGGAGCTGTCGCCGATGCCGTGCAGGAGCAGCAGCGCCGGCCGGTCGCCGATCGGGCGACCGTCGGCGTCGACCCCGGCCAGTCGGTAGGCCCGCCGGTAGCCGTGGATCTCCACGTACCGCATCTCCGCGCCACGTCCGCCGTGCACTGCGCTGCCGTCCACGGCTCGCGAGCCTAGGCGGTCCTCGCCGGCCCCTTCGCCGCCGGGCCCTTCGCCGCCGGGCCCGGCCCCGTCCCACCCTCCCCACCGCGAACTTCCCGCGATCATGAGGCACCAAGCCCCGAAATCGCGGGAAGTCCGCGAGGTGGGGACGGGTGGGGTAGCGGGTGGCGGGTGGCGGGTGGCGGGTGGCGGGGGCGTCAGGAGGTGGCCAGCCGAGGGGCGTCGGACCAGGCGGCGTCGAGGAACTCGGCGATCTCGCCGGTGAGCCGGTCGGGGGTGATGCGCAGCTCGAGCAGCGAGGTGGCCGGCAGCAGCGTCGCGTCGGGCAGCTGGGCGACGAGGTTCTCGGCGTCGCCGAACGGGTGGATCAGGTCGCGGCGGTGGGCGATCACGAGCGTCGGCGCGGTGATGGCCCGTCGCTCCTCGGCCGTCGGGCACACGGGGCCGGTGAGGATGCCGTGCAGCACGGCCTTGATGACCTCCGGCGACGAGGTGAACAGGGCCATGGCGCTGTCGAGGGGGTCGTTGCCGCTCGCGGGGAGCTTGCCGACCTGGCGCATGACCCACCCGGCGGGGCCGGCGGCGTAGTGCATGGTGAGCAGCAGCGGCGTGAACAGCAGGGCGGCGGCCGGCACCGCCCACTCGAGCACCGGCATCTCGAGCAGCATCGCCTGCACCCGCTCGGGGGCGTTCACGGCGACCTGCAGCGAGACGTTGGCGCCGAGCGAGATGCCCCCCACCACCGCTCGATCGATGCCGAGGTGGTCGAGCAGCGCCACGACCTCGCGGCCGAAGGCGTCCATCCGATAGGCCGAGGCGTGCAGCGGCTTGTCGCTGCGACCGTGGCCGAGCACGTCGAGCAGGATGACGCGGTGGCCCCGGTCGGCCAGCGAGCGGGCGAGCGGGCGGTTCATGCCGCTGTCCATCAGCAGGCCGTGGACGTACACGAGGACGCGGTCGCCGCTCCCGTGGTCCTCGTACACCAGCTGCGATCCACCGAACGTGAACGACTGCGCCTCGACCTCGGACATGTTGCGCTCCTCCCCGCGCCGACCTCGTCGTCGGCCTGGTGCTGCCGACGTCCTGTCGACGTCCGCTCGACGTCGCGTCGACCCTGTTCGACGTGTCCCGGGCGCGCCACGACCGGTGTCGCCCGTCGGCGGCCGCCACGACCGCCACCCCGACCGTACGACGCCACAGCACCACCGCCAGGGTCCGAGGGCCCCGACCCCCGCCCACGTGACCGATGACCCGTGGACGGATCCCCCGGGTCCGTGATCTGTTATCAGCGATAACTTATCGGTGATAACAGAGAGGGGGCCGCCATGCGGTTCGCACGGATCGGCCAGTCCATCGTGGCGAGGAGGTGGTGGGTGCTCGCCGCCACCGCGGTGGTGTTCCTGCTCGCCGGCGCCTACGGCGGCGACGTGGCGGGGCGGCTGAGCAACGGCGGGTTCGCCGACGCCGGCAGCCCCAGCGCCCGGGCGTCGGCCTACCTGACCGACACGCTCGGCAGCGGCACGCCCAACGTCGTGCTGCTCGTGACGCCGAAGGCGGGCGCCACGGTCGACGATCCGGCGGTGGCCGCCGCCGGGCGCGACCTCACCGACGAGCTGGCCGCCCAGCCGGGTGTCGACCAGGCCGTGTCGTACTGGTCGCTCGGCAACGCCCCACCGCTGCGGGCGACCGGCGCCGACTCGGCCCTGGTGCTGGCCCGCACCAGCGGCGACGAGGACACCGTGCGGGCCGAGGTGCGCGAGCTGTCCGAGCGCTTCACCCGCGACGGCCCGGTCGTGGCCACGCGCGTCGGTGGCGTGAACGAGGCCTTCCGCGAGGTCGGCGAGACCATCGAGTCCGACCTGCGGATGGCCGAGATGATCGCCCTGCCGATCACGCTGCTGATCCTGCTGGTCGTGTTCCGCAGCGTCGTGGCCGCCTCGCTCCCCCTGCTCGTCGGCGCCTGGTCGATCGTCGGCACCTTCGTCGTGCTCAAGGTGCTGGCCGGCGCGACGACGGTGTCGATCTTCGCCCTCAACCTGACCACCGCCCTCGGGCTGGGGTTGGCCATCGACTACAGCCTGCTGCTCGTGTCGAGGTTCCGGGAGGAGCGGGCGGCGGGTCACGACCCACGCGACGCGGTCGTGCGCACGGTCGCAACCGCCGGTCGGGCCGTGGTGTTCTCCGGCTTCACGGTGGCCGTCGCCCTCGGCGCCCTGCTGGTCTTCCCCGTCCCCTTCCTGCGCAGCTTCGCCTACGCCGGCATCGGCGTGGTCGCCATGGCCGTGATCGGTGCGGTCGTGGTGCTGCCGGCGACGCTGGCCGTGCTGGGCGACCGGGTGGACCGCCTGGCCATCGGCCGCCGCCGCCTGGCCGCCGCCGCCGAGCGGCCGGTCGAGCAGTCGTTCTGGTACCGCCTGGCCCGCGGCGTCCAGCGGCGGCCGGTGCCGGTGGCGGCCGCCGTGGTCGCCATCCTGCTGGTGATCGGTCTGCCGTTCCTGCACCTCGCCGCCGGCACGTCCGACGACCGGGTGCTGCCGGTCGGCGCCAACGCCCGCGTGGTCGGCGACGTGCTGCGCGAGGACTACTCGTCCAAGGACATCGGGGCCCTGTCGGTGGTGTTCCCCGGCGCCCGTCCCGATGCCGTCGCCATCGACGCCTATGCCGCCACCCTGTCCCGCACGACGAGCGTCAGCCGGGTCGACGCCCCGACGGGCATCTACGTGCAGGGCGCCCGCCTCACCGACGACCCGACGCTCACGGGCCGCTACGCCACCGCCGGCGGGCCGTGGCTGTCGGTGGTGCCATCGGTCGAGCCGCTGTCGCCCCAGGGCGAGCAGCTGGTCGACGACGTGCGGGCGGTGCCGGCCCCCGCCGAGGCGCTCGTCGGCGGCACCGGCGCCGAGCTGGTCGACCTGAAGTCGGCCATCACCGCCCGCCTGCCGTGGGCCCTGGCGATCATCGCGGTGGCCACGTTCGTGCTGCTGTTCCTCAGCTTCGGGTCGGTGCTGGTCCCGGTGAAGGCACTCGTGCTCAACACCCTGTCGCTCAGCGCCACGTTCGGGGCCATGGTCTGGATCTTCCAGGACGGCCACCTGTTTGGTGTCCTCGGCTTCACCCCCACCGGCACGCTCGACCTGTCCATGCCGATCCTCATGTTCTGCATCGCCTTCGGCTTGTCGATGGACTACGAGGTGTTCCTGCTCTCCCGCATCAAGGAGGAGCGCGATCGCACCGGCGACGACGACCGAGCCGTGGCCGTCGGGCTGGCCAGGACGGGCCGGATCATCACCGCCGCGGCCGCGACCATCTCGGTGGTGTTCCTCGCCTTCGCCACCAGCTCGATCAGCTTCATCAAGCTGTTCGGCATCGGCCTGACCCTCGCCGTGCTGATGGACGCCACCGTCGTGCGGGCCACGCTGGTGCCGGCCTTCATGAAGCTGGCCGGGGCGGCCAACTGGTGGGCGCCGGCCTGGATGCGCCGTCTCTATGATCGGGCCGGTATGAGCGAAGCCGCCGCCGAGGCCGCCCTGGTCGACCTGACCGACGGAGCCCTGGCCACCGGCGTGCCGGCCACGGGTGCCGCCGGGGCGGTCGGTGCCTCGGGGGGATCGACGGATCGTCCGGCGTCCCGGCGCGATGCCGCCGAGCCCGAGCCGGTGGGGTCCGGCACGACATGACCCCGAAGGCCGCCTCGGCCCCCTCGACGATGCGGTCCGCGGGCGCTCGGCGCCCGCGGCCCCGCGCTCGGCGGGGCGAGGGCGACCGGCTGCGCGACGAGATCCTCGACGCCGCCGAGGCGCTGCTGCTCGAGACCGGCAGCGCCGACAAGGTGTCCACCCGGGCGGTGGCGTCCCGCGTGGGCGTGTCGTCGCCGTCGCTGTACCTGCACTTCCCCGACCGGGCGAGCCTGCTGTTCGAGGTGTGCCAGCGGCAGTTCGACAAGCTGGCGGTCCTGCTGGCCGCCGCCTGCGAGGGCATCGACGACCCGGTCGAGCGGTTGCGAGCCATCGGCGAGGCCTACTGCCGGTTCGCCATCGACAACCCGCAGCAGTACCGCACGATGATGATGGACGTCGTGTCGGGGGTGGCCTACGAGAAGGACCTCGACGAGATGCGGGCCGAGGTCGGCTTCGACATCGTGCTGCGGGCGGTCACCGACGGCATCGAGGCCGGGGTGTTCGCCACCGACCACGACCCGCTGCTGGTGGCCTTCGCCTTCTGGTGCTCGGCCCACGGCCTGGTGTCGCTGATGATCGCCAAGCCGTCCATCGGCTGGGGCGACCCGACGGCGCTCATCGACGCCGTGCTCGGCCAGACCCTCGACGGCGTCCGCGCCCGCTGAGCCGCCGCCGCCCGCTCCTCCCGCCACCCCGCCACCCCGACAGCCCGACAGCCCACCTCCGCACGAACTTCCCGCGATCGTGTGGCACCAAGCCACGAAATCGCGGGAAGTTCGGCAGGAGGGCCGATGACCGACGCACAGAGCCCGACGCACGAGCCGTTCGATCAGGACGAGCCGATCGATCCGACCCTGGTCGCGGCGGCCACCGCCTTCCTCGACGACGAGGCGGCGCGCGCTGGCGAACCGTCCCCGCTGTACCGCCGGCTCACCACCGAGGCTCCGGTGCTGCCGCTCGGCGACGGTCGGTGGATCATCAGCGGCTACCACGACATCCGCACGATGCTGCGCTCGCCGAGCGTGCAGACGCGCGTGATCGGCACGCCGTGGGCCGGCGACGCCGCAGCAGGCCACGATGACGCGCTGGGCGCGCTGGCCCGCACGTTCGTCAACGAGGTCGACGGTGACGCCCACGCCCGCATCAGCCACACCCTCGGCGTCGGCTGGATCATCGATCCCCCGCCGGTCGTGCGCACGTGGGCGGCCGAGGTGGTCGACGACGCCCTCGACGCGGCCGACGACGGGCGCCTCGACCTGGCCGCCACCGTGTTCCGTCCCCTGCCGGTGCGGGTGATGTCCCAGGCCGCCGGGCTCGACGAGGCCGACCTCGACCAGCTCCGCCAGTGGGCGTCGGCCATCGGCGGGCTGCCGCTCCCGGCCTCGATGCAGCCGCCGGGCTGGCGCCAGCAGGCGCTGGAGGCGGCCGAGGGCCTGGTGCCGTTCGTCGAGGACCTCATCGAGCGTCGCCGCGCCGACCCGGGCGACGACCTGCTGTCGCTGGTGGTCGAGCGGGCCGGCGACGCCATCACCCACGACCAGCTGGTGTCGATCATCACCGGGCTGTGCGTGGGCGGCCAGGACTCGGTCACCGCCACGACCACCTCAGTGCTCGTGCAGATCGTCGGCGTGGATGGGCTGGCCGACGAGCTGCGGGCGAACCCGGACCAGCTCGACCTGGCGGTGTGGGAGGCCCAGCGCCTCGACGGCGCCCATCGGTTCACGCTGCGCTACGCCAGCGAGGACTTCACGCTCGGCGGGCAGCAGATCCCGGCCGGCGACCTGCTGCTGGCGTTCCTCGCCGCCGGCAACCGCGACCCCAAGGCCTTCCCCGACCCCGACACGTTCGTGCTCGACCGCCACGCCCACGTCCGCGACCACGCCCAGGGCTACAACCTCGCCCACAGCTTCGGCGAGCACCACTGCGGCGGCACCACGCTGGCCCACACGATGATGGACGCCGCCTTTGCCCGGCTGCTCGAGCGCACGTCGTCGATCGAGCTGGAGGTCGCCCCCGCCGACCTGCCCCGGGCCGGCAACCTGTTCTTCTCGATGATCACCGAGCTCCCCGTCCGCATCACCCCCGCCTGACCGGCGGACGCTCGCCCCACCGGCCGCCCCACCAGCCGATCCCGACGCCCCCCAGTTCCGAACTTTGGAGGATCCGCGTCAAGGGGTGACGCGAATCCTCCAAAGTTCGCAGGGGTTGCGGCGGTCAGCGGGGCAGGAAGGGCAGGAAGAGGGCGGGGACGAGGAGGGCCTCGACGAGCGAGCGCTCGGCGGCGGCCGCGGCGCGGGCCGAGCGGGCGGCGGCGGGGACGGTGAGCAGCGAGAGGATGACCCGCACCACGGCGTCGGTGGCCACCGCCGGATCGAGACCGGACCGAGCGGCGCCAGAGGCAGGACCGGCGTCGCCGCTGGCTGCGGCCTCGGCGAGCAGGGAGCGGACCCAGCGACCGGTGAGGCGGCGGACGGCGCCGGCCTGCAGCGACAGCTGACCCGAGGCGACGGCGGCGTCGCCGGTGAACCAGGCGGCCAGCACGGGATCGGCCCGCACCTCGGCCACGGCGACGAGCACGCCGGCGACGAGCCGGTCGGCCGGCGGCGCCGTGGGGTCGAGCTGCTCCCCCACCCGGCGCCACACCCGCCGGGCCTCGCGCTCGACGAAGGCCTGGCGCAGCGCCCTCCGGTCGGGGAACGAGCGGTAGACGGTCCCGCGGGCGCAGCCGGCCGCCGCCGCCACGTCGGCGATCGTCACCGCCAGGACGCCCTTGGCGGCGAACACCTCACCGGCGGCGTCGAGCAGCCGCTCGCGTGCCGCGTCGGCCGAGTCCTCCCGTCCCCAGCGGGCAGGCCCGGCGGCCGTGCCATCGCCGGCGGCCGAGCCATCGCTGGCGGTCGAATCAACGCCGTCGGCCGAGCCATCGTCGTTGGTCGACTCGGCGGTGGCCGGCTCGGCGGTGGCCGCGTCGCTCATGCCGTGGCCCGGAAGGGCAGGGTGGCGAAGCGGCGGACGAAGGCACCGGGCGCGTAGGTGCCGGCTTCGGCGTCGACGACGAAGTCGGGGAAGGTGGCCAGCAGCTCCTCGAGGGCGATGCGGCCCTGGAGCCGGGCCGCCGACGCGCCGAGGCAGTAGTGCGGCCCGCTGGAGAACGTCATGATCCGCGGCAGTCGCCGGGTGACGTCGAGCTGGTCGGCATCGGGTCCGAACTCGCGCGGGTCGCGGTTGGCGGCGCCGTAGAGCAGGTGGACGCGGCCACCGGCGGGGATGTCGACGCCGTGGATGGTGACGTCGCGCAGCACGCAGCGGGACAGGCCCTGCACCGGCGAGGTGAGCCGGAGCAGCTCGTCGAGGGCGTCGCCGATGCGGCTGGGGTCGTCGACGAGGAGGCGGCGCTGGTCGGGGTGGGCGGCCAGCAGCTCGGCCGACCCGCCGAGCAGACCGGTGGCGGTGTCGTTGCCGCCGGCGATCATCACGAACGCGTAGCCGAGGATGGCCTCGGGCCGGACGTCGTCGCCGTCGAGCTGGGCGTGGGCGAGCGTGGAGATCATGTCGTCGCCCGGCTCGTCACGGCGGCGCTCGATGAGGTCGGCGAAGTAGGCGTACAGCTCGCCGACCGCGTCGCGGGCGTCGTTCACCACGTCGCCGGCAGCGTTGGCGGCGACGATGGCGGTGGACCAGTCGTCGAAGCGGGCGCGGTCGGCCTCGGGCACGCCGAGGTAGGTGGCCACGACGTAGCTGGGCAGCGGGCCGGCGAGGGCGGCGATCAGATCGACCTCGTCGCCGGCGGCCAGCTGGTCGGCCATGGCGGCCACCCGGCCCTGGACGAAGGCCCGGACCTCGGGCTCGAGCGTGGCGACCTGGCGGGGCGTGAACCCGCGCGACACCAGGCGGCGGTAGGCGGTGTGCTCGGGCGGGTCCATCATCACGATGGTGGGCAGCAGACCCAACGCGGCCTTGTCGCCGCCGTCGAGGCTGAGCCCGCTGGCCGACGAGAAGGTGGCCGGGTCGCGGGCGGCGTCGAAGACGTCGGCGAAGCGCGACAGCACGTGGGTGAACCCCCGGCCGGTGGGCAGCCGGTACACCGGCGCGTCGTCGCGCAGCCGGGCGTAGGTGGCCCACGGCGACCGGACCGTGGCCGGATCGAACGGGTCGTAGCGCAGCTCGCCGAGCGCATCCGTGGTGTCGGTGACGGTCATCGCTCCCCCGTTCGCCGGGTGCACCCTCGCGGGACGGGCGTCCCGGACGCTCCGGCGTCTGTTGAACAGACTATGAGAAGTGTTCAACAGATGTCCAGCGCAATCGGTGGAGGCCCGCACCGGTCGCGGGGCGCGCCGACCAGGGCCGACGGCCGACCGGCTCGTCGGGTCGCCACTCCCCGGACCAGGCGGACGTCAGCCGGTGCGGGCGTGCTGGCCGCCGTCGACCGGCAGGACCACGCCGGTGATGAAGGCGGCCTCGTCGGAGGCGAGGAACAGCGCGGCGTGGGCGACGTCCCACGCGGTCCCCTGCTGGTTGCGCAGCGGCACCAGCGCGGCACGGCCGCGGCGCAGCTCGTCGGGGTCGATGCCCGAGGCCTGGCTGATCCCCTCGATGGCCATCGGCGTGTCGATGAAGCCCGGCATCAGCGCGTTCACTCGGATGCCGTGCTTGGCGTTGCCGAGAGCCAGCGACTGCGTGAGGGCGTTGACCCCCGCCTTGGAGAGCTTGTAGGCGAGCAGCGGCGTGGCGCCGATGGCCGCCAGCGACGACACGTTCACGATCGACCCGCCCCGCTGCTCGCGCATGATCGGGATGACGTGGACGCAGGTGCGCCACATGCCCTTGAGGTTGACGTCGTGGATGAGGTCCCACGCATCGGGGTCGAGGTGCAGCGCGCTGCTGTCGCCGGTGCCGATGCCCACGTTGTTGTGGAGCACGTCGATGCGCCCGAAGGCGTCGAGGGCGGCCCGGGCGATGGCCGCACAGTCGTGTTCCACCGTGATGTCGGCGGCGAGCGCGACCGCGGTGCCGCCTTCCTCAGCGATCTGGGCGCAGGTCTCCTCGGCGGCGGCGAGGTTGCGGTCGACGGCGAGCACCTGGGCACCCTCGCGGGCGAAGAGCACCGACGTGGCCCGGCCGTTGCCGATGGTCTCGCCCGGCGTCTGGCCGGCGCCGACGACGACGGCCACCTTGCCCTCGAGCCGGCCGCTCACGATGCCTCCTCCGCGGTCGGGAAGCCGGTCAGGCCGTCGTCGAGCTGCACGCCGAGGCTGTTGAGCGCCATCGAGACCAACGTGTACTGGCCCACGGTGAAGATCAGGTCGAGCACCTGCTGGGTGGACCAGCGAGCCGTCAGCGCCGCCCACGTGGCATCGGTCAGGCAGAAGTCGTCGACCAGCTCGTCGGCCGCCTGCAGCAGCTCGAGGTCGGACTCGGACCAGCCGTCGGCGGCCGACGGCGCGTCGGCGGTGACCGCCACGATCTCGTCGTCGGTCAGGCCGACCACCCCACCGAGCACGCGGTGCTGGCCGAACTCGTACTCGGCGGTGCACCGCCAGCCGACCCGCAGGATCACCAGCTCGCGCTCGCGGGGCGGCACGGTCGACTGGATGAGGACGTGCGAGCCGAACCGCAGCCACCGGCGCAGCAGGTCGGGGTGGTGGGCCAGCGTGGTGAAGATGTTCGCCCGGTCGAGCCGGTCGAGCAGCACCCGGGTGTCGTCGTCCCAGTCGTCCTCGCCGGTCGGCGCCAGCCGCGGCGTGGTCGGCCGCGGCGTCTGCGTCGCCATGTGCACCCCCTGCGACGGTCGTGGTCCGGACCGGCCCGTCGCCGGCCGTTCCGGACCGCATCTTGGCCCAGCGCGGCGCCGCCGCGCCCGGGGTGGGCGCGGCGGCCGCGAGGACGGTGGCGACGGGGTGACGACCAGCCGTCAGCCGGCCTCGGCGAAGCAGCCCTGCAGGAAGGTGGTCAGCGGGGGCGTCATGACCGCGTCCCGCGGGGTGCCGATCAGGCTGGCCACCTCGCCGTGGGAGATCGATCGGGCGTCGATCGTCGTGGTCGGAACCCCGGCGGCGGACACCGTGGCGATGAACTGCTGCTCGATGGCCTGGCGCTGCGCCGAGCCGCGGTAGACGCCGATCATGGGCGGGATGCCGGTGTCGGGTCGCACGAGGAGGGTCGCCGAGGTCTCGGTCATGTAGCTCGGGTTGTTCCCGAGCGAGCTCGACCACTGCAGGTCCTCGCCGTCGGGGTCGTCGGCGCCGG
>JAXLRI010000016.1:0-134164 GCA_046331175.1 Acidimicrobiales bacterium | reverse complement strand
TCGGCGCCCACCGCCACGACGCACGGCAGCGCCCCGTCGGTCAGCTCGCGCAGCGCCGGGTCGCGATCGTTGCGGTGGATGGCCACGAACGGGACGCCGAGCTCGGCCTGGCAGCGCTGCCACGCGGCCTTGGGTCGGAGGGACCCGTGGGTGACGTCGCACAGCGCGCAGTGGGCGCGGCCCAGCAGGTGGCCGACGACGTAGGACACCTCGCCCCACAGCGTGCCGTCGGCGTCGTAGATGCCGATCAGCCGCTCGACGTCGGTCGGTCTCGACGCGGTCACGCCACCCATCTTGGTCGACGGGTGGCGGACCGGGTCGAGCCGGGAGCGGGTCGAGCGAGGCGCCGGTCGGAGCGACGCCGGGCCGGGAGCCGCCGCGACCTCAGCCCAGCAGCTTGGAGGTCAGCGTCTTGGCGTCGTCAGCCGAGGTCCCCGAGTAGATGAGGACGAGCACCTGCTGGTCGCCCTTGCGAGCGATGGTGCGGATCACCTTCGTGCCGTCCACCTTGTCGACGACCTGGTAGGCCTCGTCGCCGACGCCGGCGAGCGGGGTGGGCTTGAGGCCCGGGTCGGCGATGAGCTCCCGGAACGTGTCGGCGGCGACGAACTCGGCGCTCACGCCGCCGAGGCCACTGCTGGTCTTGTAGAGGCACGACGGCCCGGTGAAGCCGCTGCGGAATCGGTCGCCGGCGCCGAGCTCGTTGGCGCTGGTGATGGTCTGGCCGGTCAGCGCCGACACGTCGGCGGCGGTGACCTCCTCGCAGAGCTTGCGGGTCGAGGCCGCCGAGGACGAGCCGCCCGACGAGCCACCCGAGGACGAGCCACCGGACGACGAGGCCGCCGTCGTCGTGCTCGAGCCGGAGGCGCTCGACGAGCCCGACGAGGAGCAGGCCGCCAGGCCGACAGCGCCGGCCGCCAGGGCGGCGCAGACGAGGAGCTTGGTCTTCACGAGGGATCCTTTCTGCCGGTCGGGGGCTCCCCGCCGGACGATGGGTGGGGTGTGGGCGTCGTGGACGCCCCTGCCCGGTCGGGCCGCTCCACGAACAGGGCCCGGACCCCCGAGGGGCGGGTCGCTCGCAGGGCGGCGTCGAGCAGGGCGAGCTCGTCGTCGGTGAGCCCGGCGCCGGCGAGCGCCGACGCGGGGTCCCGCTCCAGCTGCTCGCGGTAGGCCCGGTCGTGCCGGGCCCGGTGCCAGATCTCGCCGACGTCGGCCACGGCGCCAGGAAACCGCGACCGCCGGCTGCCCGATTGAGTGGCCGGTACTCAAACCGACCACCCAGCACCCACCCAGCCGCTGCCCGGGCGCGCGCACCGGCGGCAGGTCCGGCGAGCGACAACCCCGACGCTGCCGACCGACCGGGAGCCCGATCAGGGCTCCAGCGCGCCGGCGAGCTCCCGGCGGGAGGTGACCCCCAGCTTCGTGAAGGCCCGGTAGAGGTGGTTCTCGACCGTCCGCTCGGACACCACCAGCTCGGCGGCAATCTCCTTGTTGGTCCGTCCAGCGGCGGCCAGGCGGGCCACCTCGGCCTCCCGCGCCGACAGCCCCTGGTGGTGGCGGCGACCCTGCAGCGCCGGCGTCGACGGACGATCGGCCGGATCGAGGTCGGCCAGCACCGCCGCCGACCGACCGGCGGCCCGCTCGGCCGCCTTGGCCCGTCCCGCCCCGCGGTGCGCCTTGGCCGCCTGGGCCCAGGTCTCGGCAGCCAGCACCCGGACCCCGGCCGAGCCGAAGCGCTCGGCCACCGCCTCGAGGGTCCCGGCATCCGCGGCGACCACCGCCCGGAGGTGCTCTCGGCGGGCGCGCGACAGCTCTGCGCCGAGGGGGAGGGCGTCGACGCGCGCCAGGACGGCGGCGGCCTCGTTCGGGGCACCCCAGCGCGCCAGCAGGTGCAGGCACTCCAGCTCGGGCGTGATGGCACCGCCGGCGGCCGCGACGTCGGCGCCGGCGTGCACGGCCTCCAGCGCCGCCGGCCGACGACCGGCCAGCCACGCCACCCACGCCTGGGCCTGGTGCCACCGGGGCTCGTCGAGCCCGAAGCCGTCCGACGCCGTGCCGGCGTGGCGGGCCAGCAGCGCCTCGGCACCGGCCCGGTCGCCCCGCTCGGCGGCCGCGAGGGCGGCGTGGGTGCCCGACCACCGCGCCATGGCCGGCAGGCCGGCGTCACGCCACAAGACGTCGGACTGGACGGAGCGCTCGACGGCCTCGCCGAGGCGACCGGCGAGCAGGGCCACGAGGCCGCCCATCATCGACGCCCACGCCCGCGCCTGCCGACTGGGCTGGCTGGCGGCGCCGGCCCGCACCAGCTCGGCGAAGGCGTCGGCGTCGGCCACGGCGCCATCGACCAGGGCGGCGAAGATCTGGCTCACCAGGTGCACCCCCGGGTTGCCGGGCAGGATGCCGCCGACGGCCATGGCCCGTTCGAAGCCGAGGGTGGCCACCTCCTTCGCGTCGGCCGGTCGATCGGCGACGGCCAGCGCCGGGGCCAGGCCGGCGGCGGCCACGGCCGCCACCACGTCCACGGGGTGGTGCAGCAGCGGCGTCGCCCGCTCGACGGCCGAGGTGAGCCGACCGTCGAGCGCGTCGAAGATCGCCAGCTGAGCCGACGCCAGCGCGGCGCCGTCGTCGCCGGCGGCCAGCGAGCCATCGAGCAGGGCGGCCGACCCGGCGGTGTCCTGGGTGGCCCACCAGCGGGCGCTCGCCCACTCCATCGCCACCGCGGCCCGCTCCAGCGAGGGCAACCCATCAGCTGCTGCCCGAGCCGAGGCCCGCTCGAGCAGGAGGAGGGCCCCGTCGTGGTCGCCCTGCTCGGCCCGGCACCACCCGGCGAGCAGCGCCGGCGCCACGTCGTCGCCGGTCTCGAACGCGGCCTCGGCCAAGCGGGCGGCCAGCGCGGTGTCGCCCACCTCGACCGCCCGCCGGGCCAGGTCGGCGAGCAGCTCGGGCGCCACGCCGACGGCGCTCGGCCCGGCGACGGCGACCCAGGTCGCCACCCGCAGCTCGTAGCCGTCGGGGACGTCACGTCCGTCGGTGGCGGCGTGGACCAGGCGCCGGCTGATGCGCAGGCGGGCCAGCGCCGGCAGCCCGCGGCGCACGACCTCGCCGTGCACCGGGTGGGCCAGGTCGACCGCCGGCGCACCGGGGTCGCCGAGCAGGCGCACCACCCCGACGCGCTCGAGGTCCTCCAGCACGGCGAGGTCCACCAGGTCGGCCACCAGGTCCAGCGGCACCGCCCCCGACACGGCCAGGACCTCCACGGCCTCGCGCTGGTCGAGGTCGAGCTCGGCCAGCCGGGCGGCGACGATGTCGTCGAGCGCCGGGCTGCCGACCAGCTCGCCCCGCAGTCGCCACACGCCCTCGTCGGCGGTGAGGACGCCGGCGGCCACCGACCCCGCCAGCAGCTCGCGGAGGTACAGCACGTTGCCGTGGGCGGCCCGCACCAGGGCGGTGCGCGTGCCGTCCTCGACCGGCCCGTCGAGCGCCGTCGCCACCAGCTCGGCCAGGCGGTGGTCGGCCAGCGGCCCCAGGTCGACCGCGGTCAAGGTGCCGGCCGACCACAGGCGCTCCAGCTCGGCGGGCGACGGCTCGCCGCTGCGCACCGTCAGGGCGAGCGCGGCCCGGCCGGTGACGGCGACCTGGTGGACCAGCCCGGCCGAGACCGGGTCGAGCAGGTGGGCGTCGTCGACGGCCAGCACCGCCCCGGCCCCCGACCGGGGGGCCAGGGCCTCGGCCAGGCGGGCCGACGCCTCGGCACCGTAGGCCGTGCCCACCAGCGGGACGAGCGCGCCCAGCGGCACGGCGGCCAGACCGGGCACCCCGACCACCCGGTGCACCGGCACGGCATCGTCCGCCAGGGTGGCCAGCACCTCGTCGACCAGGCGCGACTTGCCAACCCCGGCCGGACCGCGCACGACCACACCGGCGCCCTCGACGAGCGCAGTGGTGACGACGGCCCGTTCGTCGTCGCGTCCGATCAGTGGCCACGCCCCAGCGGAAGCCATCGGGCGAGGACCGTAGCGGCTGGCCGACGCCCCGCCGTCACCCGGCAAGGGCGCGATCGGCGACTCAGGGCTGCAGGGCGGCGATGGCCTCGTGGACGGCGAGCACGCGGCGGGCGTTGTCGACGTGGAGGTTCTCGATCATCCGGCCGTCGACGGTGACGACGCCCCGGCCCTCGGCGGTGGCCTCCTCGAAGGCGGCGATGATCTTGCGCGACTGGGCCACCTCGTCCTCGCTCGGCGCGAAGACCTCGTTGCACGGCTCGAGCTGGCTGGGGTGGATCAGCGTCTTGCCGTCGAAGCCCATCTGGCGGCCCTGGACGCACTCGGCGCGGAAGCCGTCCTCGTCCTTGATGTCGTTGTACACGCCGTCGAGGATCACCTTGCCGGTGGCCCGGGCGGCGAGCAGGCACAGGCCGAGGCCGGTGAGCAGCGGCTGGCGGCCGGGGACGTGCTCGGCGTGCAGCTCCTTGGCCAGGTCGTTGGTGCCCATCACCAGCACGGCCAGCCGCTCGGAGGCCGAGGCGATCTCCTCGGCGTGCAGCATGGCGACGGGCGTCTCGACCATGGCCCAGATGGCGGTGTGGTCGGGGGCGCCGTGCTTCTCGAGCGCTGCCTCGATGGCCTGCACGTCGGCGACGGAGTTGATCTTGGGGACGACGACGGCGGCCGGGCCGGCGGCGGCGATGGCGGCGAGGTCGTCGGCGTGCCACTCGGTGTCGAGGCCGTTGGCCCGGATGGTGAGCTCGCGCCCGCCGTACTCACCGCTGGCCACTGCCGCGCACACGCGCTCGCGGGCCTCGGCCTTGGCGTCGGGGGCCACCGCGTCCTCGAGGTCGAAGATGATGGCGTCGGCCGGCAGGGCCTTGGCCTTCTCGAGCGCCCGCTCGTTGGCGCCCGGCATGTACAGCACCGACCGGCGGGGGCGGATGGTGTCGCTCATCGAAAGCTCCTCGTGTCCTCGTTCGTGTCGTCGTCGGCGGCCGGGGCGGGACCGACCCGCCGGCTCACAGCCCGTACAGGTCGGCCAGCTCGGGGTCGCGGGCGGCCAGCATCGTCGCCAGGTCGACCACGACCTTGCACTGCTTGACCGTGGCGTCGTCCTGCATCTTCCCGTCGATCATCACCGCGCCGGTGCCGTCGCCCATCTCGTCGATGACCCGCTTGGCCCAGGCCACGTCCTTGGCCTCGGGCGAGAACACCTTCTTGGCGATGTCGATCTGCACCGGGTGCAGGCTCCAGGCGCCCACGCAACCGAGCAGGTAGGCGTTGCGGAACTGGTCCTCGCAGGCGACGGTGTCCTTGATGTCACCGAAGGGCCCGTAGTACGGCAGCACGCCGTTGGCGACGCAGGCGTCGACCATGCGGGCCACCGTGTAGTGCCACAGGTCCTGCTGGTAGGTGGCGCGGGGGCCGTCGACGTCGTCGGGATCGGGGTCCTGGCGCACCAGGTAGCCGGGGTGGCCGCCACCGACGCGGGTGGTCTTCATGCGGCGGTCGGCGGCCAGGTCGGCCGGGCCGAGCGACAGGCCCTGCATGCGCGGGCTGGCGCCGCAGATCTCCTCGACGTTGGCGACGCCGCGGGCCGTCTCGAGGATGGCGTGCAGCAGGATCGGCCGCTGCAGGCCGGCGCGGGCCTCGAGCTGGGCGATCAGGCGGTCGGCGTACTGGATGTCCTCGGCGCCCTCGACCTTGGGGATCATGATCACGTCGAGCTTGTCGCCGATCTCGGTCACGAGCGTGATGAGGTCGTCGAGCACCCACGGCGAGTCGAGGCTGTTGATCCGGGTCCACAGCTGCGTGTCGCCGAAGTCGATCTCCTTGCCGACCTGCACGAGGCCGGCCCGGGCCGCCTCCTTGCGGTCGACCTGGATGGCGTCCTCGAGGTTGCCGAGCAGCACGTCGGCCTTGCCCACCATGTCGGGCAGCTTGGCGACCATCTTCTCGTTGGAGGGGTCGAAGAAGTGGATCATCCGCGACGGTCGGAACGGGATCTCCCGGACCGGTTCGGGCGCCCCCACGGCGAGCGGGCGGAAGAAGTCCTTCGGGTTGCGCACGGCAGCCTCCAACGTCGGGCGGGCATCGGGCGCCGGGGACGGCCGGTCACCACCGGCCCGCCCACGCCGGCGAGCACCGACGACCCTAGGACGGCGCTCGCGAGGCGGCGAAATCACCGACGCACCGTCAGGAGCGGTCTGGGGTCGGAGGCCGCTCCGGGCGCGCGCCGGGTCCGCACCGCGGTGGTTCCGTAGGATCGGCGGCCATGGGCCACCATCCGCGCGCGCTCGATCGGCGCCGCTTCCTCGCCGGCGGCGCCGCCGTCGCCACCGCCGCCTGGGCGGCACCCACGATCCTGTCCCCCACGGGCGCCTTCGCCGCCGATCCGGTCCTCCCCGGCCCGCCGTTCACCCTGGGTGTGGCGAGCGGCGACCCCACGCCCAGCGCGGTGATCCTCTGGACCCGCCTGGCCCCCGACCCCCTGAACGGCGGCGGCATGCCCGCGGTCGACGTGCCCGTCGGCTGGGAGGTGGCCACCGACGACGCCTTCACCCAGGTCGTCGCCTCGGGCACAACCATCGCCACCCCCGACCACGCGCACACGGTCCACGTCGACGCCACCGGCCTCGCCCCCGACACCTGGTTCCACTACCGGTTCAGCGCCTCGGGCTTCACCAGCCCCGTCGGCCGCACCCGCACCGCCCCCGCCGAAGGTGCCAGCCCGGCCTCGATGCGCTTCGCCTTCGCCTCGTGCCAGAACTGGCCGGCCGGCTACTACACCGCGCACCGCGCCCTGGCCGCCGAGGACGTCGACGTCGTGCACTTCCTCGGCGACTACATCTACGAGAACGGCAGCCAGGGTCCGGTCCGCCCCCACAACTCGCCCGAGATCAAGACCCTGGCGGCCTACCGGAACCGCTACGCCCTCTACAAGGGCGACGCCGACCTGCAGGCCAGCCACGCCGCCTTCCCGTGGATCGTCACCTGGGACGACCACGAGGTCGAGAACAACTACGCCGGCCTCGTCCCGCAGGACCCCGCCGACGCTCCCACCTTCGCCGCCCGCCGGGCTGTCGCCTACCAGGCCTGGTGGGAGCACCAGCCCGTCCGCCTCCCGTCGCCCACCGGGCCCGACCTCCAGATCCACCGCCGGTTCGACTGGGGCGACCTCGTCCGCTTCGCCGTGGTCGACGGCCGGCAGCACCGAAGCGACCAGGCGTGCGGCGACGACGTCGGCCCGCCGTGCCCGGAGATGTACGCCGCCGACCGCACCATGCTCGGCTCCGACCAGGAGGCCTGGCTCGACGGCGAGCTGCGGGCGTCGACCGCGGTGTGGAACGTGGTCGCCAACCAGACGATCGTCGCCCCGATGGTCCTCGGCGGCGGCGTGAACCGGGATCAGTGGGACGGCTACCCCGTCGCCCAGCAGCGGCTGCTCGACCTGCTCGCCGCCATCCGCAACCCCGTGGTCATCACCGGCGACATCCACGCCGCCTGGATCACCGAGCTGCCCCGCACCGCCGCCGACCGCACCAGCCCCACCATCGGCCTCGAGCTGGTGGGCACCTCGATCTCGTCGGACTTCGGCGACAACCTGGCGCCCATCTACGAGCAACTGCTGACGGCGACGCCCGGCACCCACCACGTCAACGCCCACGACAACGGCTACACGGTCGTCGAGCTCACCCGAGGCCAGCTGACGGCCACCTACCGCGTCGTGTCGACGGTGACCGCCCCCGAGGCCACGGCCGCCACCGACACCGCGTTCATCTGGCCGGCCCAGGCCGCGCCGTCCACCACCACGAGCACCACCGCTCCGACGACGACCGCCGGCGGGTCCGGCACCGTCACCCCGGCCTTCACCGGCTGAGCCGCCTGACGTTCACGGCGTTCGGCCGGTCACCGGACCCGGACCGAAGGTGGGGCGTGGTGGTGCAGCGGTCGGGGCCGGCGGGGCGCAGCGACGACCGACGGGCCGACGTCCGCCGGCGAGGCAGTAGGGTCGGCGGCCGTGGGTGACCGGCTGCTCGTCATCGTGGACGCCGACACCTTGGCCGGCTGGCGCCAGCCCAAGGCGTCGCTCGCCCAGCTGCACGCCGCCGTGGCCGACCTGCGCCGGCAGGCCCCCGACACGCCCATCGCCGTGGTCGGCGACCCGTCGCTGAAGTGGGCCCTGTCCGAGCCCGAGCGCGAGCGCCTCGACGAAGACATCCGCCACCGCCGCATCGTGTTCGCGCCCGCCGGGGCCTGCGACGGCCACGTGGGGTTCATCGCCCGCATCGCCGAGAAGGCCAAGGCCCAGGGCCTCACGCCGGTCACCATCACCGACCGGGCCGTGCCCGGCGCCCGCCTCGTGCGCATCCGCCGCGAGGGCGTGCGCTGGGTCTTCGACCTCGACGGCGCCACCGAGGCCACGGTCGTCGCCACCGGCACCCCCGTCCGCCGCCGCCGCTCCCGCGGCTGACGCTCAGTCGCCGACGCTGCCGGGGGCGTCGAGGGAGTCCATGAGCATGCCGGTCTGGCCGTAGGCGGCCAGGAACACGCCGGCCAGGTAGGCGACCACCTGGGCCGCGGCGGCCGGCGACAGCTCGTCGGGCAGCTCGACGCTGGCGTACTCGTCACCCTCCCCGAGCAGCTTGGCGTTCTCGGGGAACGGCACGACGCGCTGGCTCAGCGGCGGCCCGGGCGGGTGGTGGAAGCCGATGACGAAGCCGCCCTCGCCCTCGGGCGTGCCGTACCAGACCACCTGCACGGTGATCTCGGCCTCGACCTGCTTGACCTTGCCGAACAGGCCCTTCTTCTCCACGAGCACGGGGGTGGCCGGCCGCAGTTGGAGGACCTCCTCGCCCCAGCCGTCGCGCAGGCGCACCAGCCCCTGCCGGATGGGCTCCGGGTCGTCGAAGGCCACCGGGGTCCCGTCGTCGCTCGCCATCGCCCGAGCCTACGACCCCGTCCCCCCGCCCGCCCCGAGCTCCCCCACCCCACCCCGAGCTTCCCGCGATTGTGAGGCACCAAGCCACAGCATCGCGGGAAGTTCGGGGAGGCGGGGGCTCGGGCGTGCGCGGGCGTCAGGCGGGGGTGACGCCGCGGCCGGGCATCATCGGCAGGTCGAGGTAGGTGCGGATGCCGGGCTCGGCGGCCACCACGTAGGGGATGGCGTTCACGCAGTGCATGGCGGTGGCGATGATGCCGGGGTTGCGGTCGAGGTCGTGGTCGAGCGACGGCGGGTGCATGCCGTGGAAGGTGGTGACGAGCGGCGGGTCGGCGTCGAAGGCGATCTCGAACCGTTCGCCCTCGGGCCCGAAGTCCCAGGCCGGGTCGAGGTGGTCGGTGCCCATCAGCCAGTTGACCCGCACGGTCATCACCGGCACGCCGCCGACCGTCCCCTGCCACGTCATGCGCTGGGCGGCGACGGTGCCCGCCTCGATGACGCCCACCGGCGTGTCGATGTCGGCGGTGGCGACGGCCGTCTCGATGGTGGCCGGCTTCTCGTCGTCGAGCGTCCACCCCAGCGCGTCGGCCACCAGGTCGATCGACTGGCCGAAGCCGTCGCCGAGGATGCCGAGCATCGGGCTGTTCGCCGCCTCGGCGGGCGGCTTGCCGAACAACATGATCTCGCGCACCACGAACTCGGCCTGGTAGGTGCGGATGTCGGAGAACTCCTCGGCCCGCACGTGGCGGATGTCGCGGCACAGGCCCGACAGCACCACCGGCAGCTGCTCGGTGATCCCCCCGGGGTTGATGCCCGTGCCGTGCAGGGTCACGCCGGCCTGGCGACAGGCCGCCTCCAGCGCGGCCACGTCGCGGGAGCCCGGGTAGAACCAGCCCGTGGGGGTCACCACGTTCTTGCCGGCGGCGACGATGCGCAGCACCTCGTCGGGGTTCGGCAGCATCGGGGCGTAGACCACGGCGTCGGCGTCGAGCGCCAGCACCGCGTCGACGTCGTCGGTGGCCACCACGCCGATCGGGTCGATGCCGCACAGCTCGCCGGCGTCGAGGCCGGCCTTGTTCGGGTCGTAGACGAGGACGCCCACCAGCTCGAGGTCGGGGTGGGCCAGGACCCCCTCGATGGCGTTGCGCCCGACGTTGCCCGTCCCCCACTGGATCACGCGCCAGGTCATGGCGGCGATCCTGCCAGACCCGATCCGGCGCCGCTGGGCTCGTGGATCTCGGATCGGCGGGGCCACACTGGGCCGATGGTCGCCCCCGCCACCCTCGCCGAGCTCGATCGAGCGCAGTACATCGCCCTCACCACCACCAAGCGCGACGGCACCGACGTGCGCACGCCGGTGTGGTTCGCCGTCGACGGCGACACGATCGTGGTGGTCACCGATCGCGACGCCGGCAAGGTCAAGCGCATCCGCAACGACGCCCACGTCCGGCTGGTGCGCTGCGACGCGCGCGGTCGTTCGGCCGCCGGCGCCGACGAGCTTGCCGGCACGGCCGCGATCCTCGACGGGGCCGAGGCCGAGCGGGCCGACGCCGTGCTCGCCCGCAAGTACGGCCTCACCTGGCGCGCCTTCGGGCTCGCGACCGGTCTGCTGGGCACCCTGCGCCGGCAGTCGGCGCCGAACCGGGTGCACCTCGGCATCACCCTCGACGATCCGGCGCCCTGACCAGCCGACACGGCCGTCCGCCGATCAGCCCGAACGGCGGGAGAAGTCGCGCACTGGGTCCGTCGGCGGCATCACGAAGCCCTCGCCCGGGCGCCAGCCGCTAGCGGCGAGGTCCTCGAGCACGTGGGTCATGTTGAGCAGGTCCTCCTCGTAGGAGAACCGCCCGTCGCCGGCGTAGACCAACGTCGAGTACCCGGACTGCACGTAGGGCGTCCCGTCCTCCCGTGCCCCCGGCAGGATCTGGCTCCACTTCACGACGACGGTGTCGCCGGTGATCGCCGTGTACTCCACGGGGAAGCGCCAGTCCTCGAGGCCCCGCATCGACTCGTCGAGGAAGGTGCGCAGCTCGTCGATGCCCTCGACCCGGCCCCACGCCGGGTCGATGTAGACGACATCGTCGGTGAAGATCCCGGCGAGGTCGGTCCAGTGCGCCTCGCCCCGCTCGATGCGCTCGCGCAGGTCGACGTAGGCGGCGACGGCGGCGGCGACCTCGTCGGGGGGGAACGGCATCGGGACCTCCAGCGGTCGGGCAGTGTGCGAGCCGGGACGGCCCGCAGCCTCGCGCGGCCGCCAGCGGCGTGCCCGAGGGTGGTGGATCAGCCGGTGGCCAGCGCGTCGTCGGCCGGCGCGCCGGCGGTCTCCCGTCCGTCGGCTCGCGCCGCCACGGCCTGCTCGTGCGGGTCGTCACGCCCCTGGCGGATCCACAGGATGATCGCCAGGGTCAGCAGCGGGAAGCCGAAGAAGTAGTCCTCGACCGGGATGTCGAGCGGCACCCGCCACGGCGTCTTCATCGCGGGGTCGTAGAGCACGATCGGCGCCGACAGCTTCGTGAGCCAGCCGTTGACGAGGACCATGAAGAACAGGCAGATGCCGAGGGTGATCCAGTAGGTGCGGCTGCGGAAGATCCCGGTGCGGAACCAGGTGAGCTCGAGCACGACCACGACGATGGTGGCCACCACGGCGGCGACGGTGTACTCGGGCATCACGCCACCCCTGCCCGCTCGGCCGCCGCACGATCCGGCGCGGCATCGCCCTCGGCCGAGGCCGGCCGCCGGTTGCCGCCGAGGCGGTACGGCAGCCGGTCGCCCACCCAGCTCGGCAGGTCGTGGCCGAGCAGGTTGCGCACGGCCTCGTACGAGAGCAGCGCACAGACCGGGATGATGACGAAGAAGACCAGCTCCTCCAGGGGCACGCCGCCCGGGAGCACCACGCCGGTGGTGAAGCGGTCGCTGAAGGTCCAGTGGCCCCGGGCGATGGCGACGATGTCCCACACGTAGAAGATCGCCACCACGGGGGCCAGCACCGTGAGCAGCCGGACCGGCCGGCGCCACACCCGAGCCCCGAAGACCACCTCGAGGGGCAGCGTGATGAGGAAGCAGCCGCCCATCAGCAGGAGGTACTGGTAGCGGTCCATGGGGGCAGTGAACACCGTTCTTCGGGAAGGTGGCGCATCCGGCGGCCGGTGAATTCCATGTTTCGGCCGGCTGGGCCCGAGGTGCGACCGGGATCGCCCGGTACTTTAGCGCTAATTCCAGCCCCCAGCCCCGGAGGACAGGCCATGGGTCTCGCCCAGACCATCGCGACCACCTCGAGCGAGCCAGCCACCGACCGCGGGGCTCGCGCCACGGCCAGCGCGACGTCATCGCTGCCCGGCCGCATCCCGCTCGTCGCCGACCGCGTCGAGGCCCGCTTCCGGTCCCTGCTCGGGGCCGAGCGGCTGCGCTGGCACGGGGTCGACGCCACGCTGGCCGACCCCCTCGACGTGCTCGAGGGGGCGGTGCTCGACGGCGGCAAGCGACTGCGACCGACCTTCTGCTACTGGGGCTACGCCGCCACCGGAGCCGACCCCGACGGCGAGCCCGGTGCTGCCCTGGTCGACGACGCCGGCCTGGCCTTCGAGCTGCTGCACGCCTTCGCGCTGCTCCACGACGACGTCATGGACGGCGCCGACACCCGCCGCGGCCGCACCACCCCCCACATCGCCTGGGCCGACCGCCACGCCGACGAGGGCTGGCGGGGCGAGAGCCGGCGCTTCGGCGAGGGCGTCGCCATCCTCGTGGGCGACCTCGCCCACGTCCACGCCGACGCCCTGCTCACCGGGGCCCCCGAACCCGCCCTCGGCGTGTGGCGCGACCTGCGGGTCGAGCTCATGCTCGGCCAGTACCTCGACGTCGTCGGCACCGCTCGCGGCCACGCCACCGGTGAGCAGGCCCGCCTCATCGCCCGCATGAAGTCCGGCCGCTACACGGTCGAGCGGCCGCTGCAGCTGGGCGCGGCGCTGGCCGACCCCCTCGCCGGGCCGGCCGTGTTCGACGCCCTGGCCCGCTACGGCGAGCCCATCGGCATCGCCTTCCAGCTGCGCGACGACGTGCTGGGCGCGTTCGGCGATGCCGCCACCGTCGGCAAGCCGGTGGGCGACGACCTCCGCGAAGGCAAGCCCACCCCCATGCTGGCCATCGCCCGCGAGCGCGCCGACCAGCGCCAGGCCGACGTGCTGGCCATGGTCGGCACGCCCGGGCTGACCGACGACGGCGTGGCCGCCATCCAGCAGGTCGTCGTCGACACCGGGGCGCTGGCCGCCATCGAGGACGAGATCGCCGACCTGCGCCGCCAGGCCGAGGCCGCCGTCCACCACGGCCCGCTGCCCGGCGACGTGCGAGACGCCCTGGTCGACCTCGCCTGGTTCCTCACCGACCGGGCCTACTGAGAGGAGCGGGACGTGGACGTCATCGTCGTCGGCGCCGGACTCGGCGGGCTCGCCACCGCCGCCCACCTGCGCAAGGCCGGCCACGAGGTGCTGGTCGTCGAGCGCGAGTCGGTCCCCGGCGGTCGCGCCGGACGCCTCGAGCTCGGCGGCTACCGCTTCGACACCGGGCCCACCGTGCTCACCATGGTCGACCTGATCGACGACGCCTTCCGCGCCGTCGACGCCCGCACCGAGGACTTCCTCACGCTGCACCCGGTCGACCCCATGTACCGGGCCGTCTACGAGGACGGCTCGCAGCTGCGCATCTGGCACGACCGCGAGCGCATGGCCGGCGAGATCCGCGACCTCGCCGGTCCGGCCGAGGCCGCCGGCTTCCACCAGTTCTGCGACTGGCTCGAGCAGCTCTACCGCCTCGAGATGGGCGACTTCATCGACCGCAACTTCGACTCGCCCCTCGACCTCGCCTGGCCGCTGACACCAGCCCTGAAGCTGCTGCGCCACGGCGGCTTCGGCAAGCTCTCGGCTCGCGTCGCCAAGTACTTCAGCGACGAGCGCCTGCAGCGCATCTTCTCCTTCCAGTCGATGTACGCCGGCCTGGCGCCGTACCAGGCGCTGGCCATCTACTGCGTCATCACCTACATGGACTCGGTGAAGGGCGTGTGGTTCCCCGAGGGCGGCATGCACGCCGTGCCCGCCGCCCTGGCCGACGCCATCGAGAAGGCCGGCGTCGGCTTCCGCTACGACACCTCGGTCGATCGCATCCTCCTCGAGCACGGCTCCACCGGGAAGGTGCAGGGCGTGCGCCTCGACTCGGGCGAGGTCCTGCGGGCCGACGCCGTGGTGTGCAACCCCGACCTGCCCGCCGCCTACCGCACGCTGCTCCCCGGCCTCAAGGTGCCCCGCGTGGCCCGCACCGGGAAGTACTCGCCGTCGTGCGTGGTGTGGCACGTCGGGGCCAAGGGCAAGCCGGCCGACGACGTCGCCCACCACAACATCCACTTCGGCCGCCAGTGGGACGCCGCCTTCCGCTCGCTGCTCGAGGACGGCACCCGCATGCCCGACCCGTCGATCCTGGTCACCGTGCCGACGGTCGACGACCCGGGCCTGGCCCCCGACGACAGCACCGTGCTCTACGTGCTCGAGCCCACGCCCAACCTCGACGGGCGCATCGACTGGACCGCCGAGCGCGGCCGCTTCCGCGACAGCATCGCCGCCAAGGTGGCCGCCCTCGGCTACCCCGACGACATCGAGGTCGAGGCCTTCGTCGACCCCCTCGACTGGGAGCGCCAGGGCATGGAGCGGGGCACGCCGTTCGCCCTGTCCCACCTGTTCCGCCAGACCGGGCCGTTCCGGCCCAACAACGTGAACAAGCAGGCGCCGGGCCTGGTGTTCGCCGGCTCGGGCACGCTGCCCGGCGTGGGCGTGCCCATGGTGCTGGTGTCGGGCCGCCTGGCCGCCGAACGGGTCGACCGCTACGCGGCGGGAGGCCGGTGATGACGGGATGCCGTCGACACCCACGAGGCGAGGCCGGAGGCCGGCGGTGACGGCCGACCGACCGACCACCGGCCTGACCGAGGCCGAGGTGGCGGCCAAGATCGTCCCCCACCGCCAGCGCCGCACCGACGGCCCCGTCCCCACGCTCGACGAGAGCTACGCCGCCTGCCGCGCCCTCAACCGCCAGCACGGCACCACCTACTACTGGGCCGCCTACGCCCTGCCGGCCATCAAGCGGCCCCACGTGTGGGCCCTGTACGGCTTCGCTCGCTACGCCGACGAGATCGTCGACGCCCCCGACTGGTCGTCGGTGGCCGAGCGCGAGGCCGCCCTGACCTCCTTCGGCGACCGCTTCTTCGCCGACCTCGAGCGGGGTCGATCCGACGACCTCGTGCTCAAGGCGGTGGTCCACACCGTCCACGCCTTCGACATGGACCCCGACATGTTCCGGCGGTTCCTGCGGTCCATGGCGATGGACCTGACGGTCACCGAGTACGAGACCTACGCCGACCTGCAGGACTACATGGACGGCTCGGCGGCGGTGATCGGCGAGATGATGCTGCCCGTCCTCGAGCCGCTGTCCGACGCCGCCTTCGAGCCGGCCCGGGCCCTGGGCGACGCCTTCCAGCTGACCAACTTCCTGCGCGACGTGAACGAGGACCTCGACCGCGGCCGCGTGTACCTGCCCCAGGAGGACCTGCGGAAGTTCGGCGCCGACCCGTGGCGGCGCACCGTCGACGGCGCCTGGGTCGACCTGGCCCGCTACGAGGTGGGGCGCTGCCGCGAGCTGTACGCCGTGGCCGAGACCGGCCTCGCCCACCTGCCGACCAGCTCTGCTCGCTGCATCCGCGCCGCCCGCGTGCTCTACGGCGAGATCCTCGACGTCATCGAGGCCAACCACTACGACGTGTTCTCCCAGCGGGCCCGCGTCCCGGCGTGGCGCAAGGCCGCCGTCGTCGCCCGCGCCATGGCCACCCACTAGCCAACCCCGCCCACCCCACCGCCCCGCCCACCCCACCGCCGCCCCTCCCATTCCCGAACTTTGGAGGATCCGCGCCACCCCTTGACGCGAATCCTCCAAAGTTCGGGGGACCGTGAGGTCGGCGGGTGGCGAACCGGCGGACCAGCGGACCGCTGCCTGGGGCCGGGGGCTGGACGCCGAGCGTCAGACGAGGCCGCGCTGCTCGGCCCAGGCGAGGGTGGTGCCGGTCAGCACCGGTGGGGTGGCCTGCAGGTCGGCGACGGTGCGGGCGCCGCACAGCACAAGCGCCAGCCGCAGCTCGTCGACCAGCTCGCGGAGCGCGTCGACCAGCGCTGCAGGCCCCTGCATCGCCGCGGTGATGGCGTAGCGGCCGACGCCGAAGAACGACGCACCGAGGGCCAGCGCCTTGGCGGCGTCGAGGCCGTGGCGCACGCCGCCGGTGGCGATCACCGGCAGCCCGGCGCCCCGCACCTCCAGCACCGACGCCGCCGTGGGAATGCCCCAGTCGGCGAACACCGCGCCCAGGCGAGCCTCCGCCGCGCCCTCGTCGGCGGCCCGGGCCGCCTCGATGCGGGCGAACGACGTGCCGCCGGCGCCCCCGACGTCGAGGGCGGCGACGCCCCGGCCCCGGTGACGCAGGCGGCCGATGGCGTCGGCGCTCTCGCGATCGACGCCGGCCCCGGTCTCCTTCACGATCACCGGGACGGGGCAGGCCTCGACGGCCGCTTCGATCGCCGGCAGCAGCGGGCCCACGAACCGGTCGCCCTCGGGCTGCAACAGCTCCTGCACGGCGTTGAGGTGGATCGACAGCAGGTCGGCGTCCACCATGTCGACGGCCCGTACGAGGTCGTCGGGCCCGAGCGGGGCGGTGTCGCCCTGGGGCACCAGCTGCACGGCGCCGACGTTGCCGATCACCACCGCGTCGGGCGCCCGCTCGCGCACCGCTGCGAAGGTGGGCGCCAGCTCGGGTGCGACCAGGGCGGCCCGCTGGCTGCCCACGCCGACGGGCAGGCCGAGCCGCTGGGCGGCCTCGCCGAGGGTGGCGTTGAGGGCGGCGGCGTCGGGGTGGCCGCCGGTCATCGGCACGAGCACGAGCGGCGCGGCCAGCGCGTGGCCCACCAGGGAGCACGAGAGGTCGACGTCGGCGGGCGACACCTCGGTCAGCGCCCGCGGCACCAGGTGCACGTCGTCCCAGCCGGCCGGCGTGCGGCTCTGCGAGCGGTCCGACGCCGCCAGCTCGAGGTGGTCGAGCTTGCGGCGGCTGATGCGCTCCACGGGGTCCACCCCCGCAACGTAGGCGCGCCGCCCCCCACCGCACCCGGCCCAGCCGCGGTGGTCCCCGTCACCGCCGGTGGGCCGACCGTCAGGCACGGCGGCGCAGTCGACGCGCCTCGCCCGTAGGGTGACCGGCATGGAACACCGGTACCTCGGCAACAGCGGCCTGAAGGTCAGCGAGATCTCCTACGGCAACTGGATCACCCACGGCGGCCAGGTCGAGGACGAGGCGGCCCACGCCTGCGTCGCCGCCGCCCTCGACGCCGGCATCACCACCTTCGACACCGCCGACGTCTACGCCGGCACCAAGGCCGAAGCCGTGCTCGGGTCCGCCCTGAAGGGCCAGCGCCGCGAGGGCCTCGAGATCTTCACCAAGGTGTACTGGCCCACCGGTCCCGGGCCCAACGACCGCGGCCTGTCCCGCAAGCACATCATGGAGTCGATCGCCGGCTCGCTGCGGCGCCTCGGCACCGACTACGTCGACCTGTACCAGGCCCACCGCTACGACCACGAGACGCCGCTCGAGGAGACCATGCAGGCCTTCGCCGACGTGGTCCGCCAGGGCAAGGCGCTCTACATCGGCGTGTCCGAGTGGACCGCCGACCAGCTGCGGGCCGGCCACGGCCTCGCCGCCGAGCTGGGCATCCAGCTCATCTCCAACCAGCCCCAGTACTCCGCCCTGTGGCGGGTGATCGAGGCCGAGGTGGTCCCCACCAGCGAGGAGCTGGGCGTCTCCCAGATCGTGTGGTCGCCCATCGCCCAGGGCGTGCTCACCGGGAAGTACCTGCCCGGCCAGCCGCCGCCCGAGGCGTCCCGGGCCACCGACGAGCAGGGGCAGGTCATGGTGAAGCGCTTCCTGCGCGACGAGGTGCTCGAGCGCGTCCAGCAGCTGCGCCCGATCGCCGACGATGCCGGCCTGACCATGGCCCAGCTCGCCGTCGCCTGGGTCCTGCAGAACCCGAACGTCGCCTCGGCCATCGTCGGCGCCACCCGTCCCGAGCAGGTGGTCGACAACGTCGGCGCCTCCGGCGTGCGCCTCGAGCCGGAGCTGCTGGCCCGCATCGACGCGGCCCTCGGCGAGGTCGTCGAGCGCGACCCCGACCGCACCGCCCAGATGACCCCGGCATCGCGGCCCTGACCCAGCGGGGCCACGGCCGGCCTCGACGCCGCCGATGCCCCCGGGCGCTCAAGAACCACCGCCCTTGGGCCGATTGGCCTAGGGCGGCGAAGGGCCACGCCGTTCGGAGGGAGCACCGTGAGCGACACCAGCGCCATCGACGAGCACCGCGCCCCGCGCTCGGTGGAGGAGCTCGGCATCCCCGACGCCCTGATCCAGGACCTGGCCCTGCGCCGGGCCTTGTTCGAGGGTCGCACCTCCACCTACCAGCTCGCCGAGAACCTCTGCCTCAGCCCGCAGCTGATGAACAAGGTCGTCGAGGAGATGCGCGACCTGCGCTACCTCGAGGTCATCGGCCTCGACGGGATGAACTACATCCTCGAGCTGTCCGAGACCGGCCGACAGGCGGCGCTCGAGCGCATGACCATGTGCCGCTACGCGGCGGCCGCCCCCGTGTCGCTCGCCGACTACGTCGCCCAGGTGCGCCGCCAGACCGCGTCGCCGGTGATCACCCGGGCGTCGATGCAGGAGGCCTTCTCCGACCTGGTCGTCAACCACGTCCTGCTCGACGAGCTCGGGCCGGCGCTGCTGGCCGAGGGCGCCATGTTCCTCTACGGGCCGCCCGGCACCGGCAAGACCTCGATCGCCGAGCGGCTGATCCGGATCCACGACGACCCGATCCTGGTCCCCCGCGCCGTCGAGGTCGACAGCCAGATCATCACGGTCTTCGACCCCGTCATCCACCGGGTCCTGCCCGACCAGCCCGAGGACCTCGACCCGCGCTGGGTGGCCTGCCAGCGTCCCTCGATCGTCGCTGGTGGCGAGCTCACCCAGGGCATGCTCGACCTCACCTTCGAGCCCACCAACGGCATCTACCTCGCTCCGCTGCAGATGCAGGCCGCCGGCGGCGTCCTCGTCATCGACGACTTCGGGCGCCAGGTGATGACGCCCGAGCAGCTGCTCAACCGCTGGATCGTGCCGCTCGACCGCCAGCTCGACTACCTGTCGCTCAGCTACGGCGTGAAGTTCGAGATCCCCTTCGACTGCAAGGTCGTGTTCTCCACCAACCTCGAGCCGGCCACGCTCGGCGACGAGGCCTTCTTCCGCCGCATCCAGAACAAGATCCTGGTTCCGGGGATCACCGACGACGAGTTCGACGAGGTGCTCCGCCGCGTGGCCCAGGCCAAGGGCGTCACCATCGCCCCGGGCGCCAGCGAGTACCTGCGCACGGCAAGTCGGGAGAAGGGCGACGGCGACCTGCGGCCGTACCTGCCGGGCTCGGTCTGCACCATCCTCATCGCCATCGCCCAGTACTTCGACGTCCCACCCGAGCTCACCCCGGAGATGATCGACCGGGTCGTGTCCGTCTACTTCACCCAGAACCGCGACGTCACCGAGGGCCAGGTCTTGGCGGGCCACGCCATGACGGCCTCGTCCACGCCGCTGCTCGAGGAGCTGGCCGATCCCACCGGGGCCACCCTGCCGCCGGTCGATCCGGTGGCCCCGGCGCCCGGCTCGCCGCCCGATGCCTCGGCCGCCGGCGCCGATCCCCTGCCCGGCCGCCAGGCCGCGGGCCTCGGCTGACGGCCTAGGCTGACGCCGATGCCCACCTACGAGTACCGCTGCCGCACCTGCGACGAGGTCTTCGAGCGGCGTCGGTCGATGGCCGACGCCGACGAGCCCACCACCTGCGCCGCCGGCCACGCCGACGCGGTGCGGCTGCTGTCGGTGTTCGCCTCGGTCTCGGCCACCGGCGACGGACCCTCGGCCGGCCCGGGCCCGAGCCCGGGACCGTGTGGCGGCAGCTGCGCCTGCGCCCACGGCTGATCCCGCCGCCGGCTGCCCCACCTCGCCACGGCGCGACCCCGCACCCGGGGTCGGGGCGTCACGACGACCAGCCCTGCTCGCCGATGAGCGGGACGAACGCCACCCCGCCGAGGTCCTCGGGTGGCGCGACCCGACCGTCCGACGCCCGCCGGACCCGCACCAGGCGCTGCCCCCCGGGCGGGCCGGCCGGCATGACCAGCCGCCCACCCGGTGCCAGCTGGTCGACCAGGGCGGCCGGCACGTCGGGGCCACCGGCGGTGACCACGATGGCGTCGTACGGCGCGGCCGGCGGCCAGCCGAGGGTCCCGTCGGCCACGCGGACCTCGACCCCGGTCACCCCCAGCTCGGCCAGCACGTCGACCGCCGCCGACGCCAGCGCCGGCACCCGCTCGACCGACACCACGGACCCCGCGCACCGGGCCAGGACCGCGGCGGCGTAGCCCGAGCCGGTGCCGACCTCGAGCACCCGGTCGGTCGGCGCCAGCTCGAGGGCCTCGGCCATGAGGGCCACCACGTAGGGCTGGGAGATGGTCTGGCCCTCGGCGATCGGCAGGGCGCGGTCCTCGTAGGCCTGCTCGCGCTCGCCGGGGGGCACGAACGCCTCCCGGGGGACGGCCGCCATGGCGGCCAGCACCGCCGGGTCGGCGATCCCGCGGGCCGCCAGGTGGCGGGCGACCATGTGGCGCCGGGCGTCCTCGGGCGATCGCACCCGGCCACCGTACCGAGCCGACGACGGCGATCACCCCGGGCGAGGGCCAGACCACCCGGAGCGACCTGGGTCGGCAACTGGAACGTGTTCTAGGCTCGTTCGGCTCCCGGCCACCCGGGCCGGGGCCGCCCGCGGGGAGCGGGCGCGAAGCGACGGGGTGGGGACATGACCGACGACGACGCCGACCACCTGCCGAGGCCACGGGTCGAGTCGGCCATCGTGCTGCCCGGCGGCCGCTCGTTCGGGTACTGCGAGTGGGGCGACCCCGACGGCCGGCCGATCGTGTGGTGCCACGGCACCCCGGGTGCCCGCAAGCAGATCCCACCGGACGCCCCCGCCTACGCCGCCGAGCAGGGGGTCCGTCTCATCGGCATCGAGCGGCCCGGCACCGGCGTGTCCACGCCCTACCGCTACGGCAAGGTCCTCGACTGGGTCGACGACCTGACCGCGTGCCTCGACCACCTCGGCGTCGACCGCTTCGGCATCGTCGGGCTGTCCGGAGGCGGACCGTTCGTGCTGGCCGCCTGCGCCGCCCGCCCCGACCGGGTCACCGCCGGTGCCGTCCTGGGCGGCATCGGCCCCACCCGAGGCCGCGAGGCCGCCCCGGGCCTCACCCGGTGGCTGCCGCTCATCGAGCCGGCCATCACCTTCTGGCGGGTCCCGCTCGGCGAGGCGCTGACCCACCTCATCCGACCCATCCGCGGCGTGGCCGACCGGGCGTTCGACCTCTACACGAACGTGGCCCCACCGTCGGACCGGCCGGTCATGCGCCGGCCCGAGATGAAGGCGATGTTCATGCAGGACATCGTCGAGGCGTGCGAGGGCGGCCTGCGCGCCCCCGTCGGCGACCTCGTGGTGTTCGGCCGGGAGTGGGGGTTCTCGCTCCGCGACATCCGGGTGCCGGTGAAGTTCTGGCACGGCGACGCCGACGGGATCGTCCCGCTCAGCCACGGCGAGTTCCAGGCCGCCATGGTCCCTGGCGCCGAGCTGGTGGTGTGCCCCGGCGGCGGCCACTTCGCCGGCTTCGTCCTGGGGCCCGAGGTGATCGACTTCGTCCTCGGCCACTGGGACGATCACGCCGAGGCCGACGCCACCCCGGCGCCGGCCTCCGCCTGAGCCACTCGTCAGGTCGCCGGCCCGGCGCTCGTCGTTGCCGCGCGCCGGCGACGGCGGGCCAGCAGCCACGTCAGCGGCAGGACCACGACGGCGGCGGCCACGAGGAACGGCGCCGTCGCCCCGGCGATGGTGGCGGCCCATCCGACGACACCGACGAACGCGGCCCACCCGGCGGCCAGCCCCGAGGCGAATCCCGGCGGCGAGGTGTCGGCCTGGCGCTGTGCCCCCGGCGTGGCCACCCGCGCCGTCAGCGTCAGCTTCACGGTGGCCAGCTCGACCTGCTTGTCGAGCGTCCGCGCCTGACCGCGCAGGCTCTCCAGCTCGCCCTCACGCGTGGCGACCTCCCGCTCGAGCGAGGTCAGCTCGGTCACCGACCCCGCCTTGTCGTACAGGCCGCGCAGGCGCGCCGTGCTCGCCTCGGCCGCCTGGATGCGGGCGTCGAGGTCGACGACCTTGGCCGTGACGTCGTCGGTGGCGATGTCCTGGCTCTGCAGCGTGCCGATGCTCGCCAGCGCGGCCAGCACGCCGTCGAAGCGGTCGGGCGGCACCTTGTAGGTGACGGTCACCTGGGCGGTGCTGTCGTACTGGGACTGCTCGGCGTACACGAACCCGCCGGCGTCCTTCACGACGCCGGCGGCCCGGGCCTTGGCGTCGGCGACGTCGTCGGTGCCCACCTTCAGCGTGGCCGTCGACACCACCTTGCGACCGGTCTCCGCCGGGGCCGCGTCGAGGGCGGACGAGCCCCCGGCCGCCCCTGACGGCACCGTCGTCGGCGACGCCTGGGCGCCGCTCGACGCGCCGCTCGACGCCTCGGCCGGGGCCGAGTCCGCCTTGGACGCCGAGGTCGACGACCGGCTGCTGCTGGAGCACCCGACCAGCAGGCCCCCCAACGCCACCGCCGCGGTGGCGGCGATCACCGCCCCCACCCGCATCCGTGCCCCGCGACGACGCGACATCGTGCTCCCCATGGTCCGCTCCTCCCGTCGGTGTGCCGTGTCCGACGAACGGCACGGGGCCATGGTTCCCGAGGACGCTCCGAAGGGGGCATCGCCCCCCGATCCCCGGCCCCGGACCGTCGCTTCCCATCCCTGATCACCGGTTCCCCGGTCCCCGATCCCCGACCCACGCAGCACCGCCGACCCCGGACGCGGACCGCCGCCCGGGGCTGCCGGGCGGCGGTCGTCGAGCGATGGGGCGAGGGGCGCCGAGAGGGCGCCGGCCGGCCTACATGGCCGTCTTGATGATCTTCGTCTTGAGCGGCGTGTACGGCGGGTACAGCAGCTTCGGATCGGGCTTCTGGGGCTTGTAGAGCACCGACTTGGCGTGGCTGAAGGTGTCGAAGCCGGCCTTGCCGTGGTAGCTGCCCATGCCGCTGGGCCCGACGCCGCCGAACGGCAGCTCGTTCGGCGCGATGTGCAACACGCAGTGGTTGACGCACACGCCGCCCGACGACGTGCGCTCGACGACGTCGGCGACGGTGCCGTCCGACGACGAGAAGACGTAGAGGGCGAGCGGCTTGGGCCGGTCGAGGACGAAGTCGACGGCCTCGTCCGTGCTCTCGACCGACAGCACCGGGAGGACCGGACCGAAGATCTCCTCCTGCATCAGCGACGAGTCGAGGTCGGGGTCGACCACGATGGTCGGCGCCAGGAACCGCTGGTCGGGGTCGGCCTCGCCGCCCACCACCACGGTGCCGCCGTGGTCGGCCAGCAGGCCCTGCAACCGAGCGAGGTGGTTGCCGTTGACGATGCGCCCGAAGTCGGGGCTGGCCTTGGGATCGGCGCCGTAGAACTCGCGCAGCGCGGCGACCATCTTGTCGACGAGGGCGTCGCGGATCGCGGCGTCGGCGAGCACGTAGTCGGGAGCGATGCAGGTCTGGCCGGCGTTGACCGACTTGCCCCAGATGATCCGGTGGGCGGCCACGTCGAGGTCGGCGTCGGCGGCCACGATGGTGGGGCTCTTGCCCCCGAGCTCGAGGGTGACCGGCGTGAGGTGCTTGGCGGCAGCCTCCATGACGACCTGGCCGACCCGGGTGGACCCGGTGAAGAACACGTGGTCGTACCTCTGGGCCAGCAGGGCCGTCGTCTCGGGCACGCCGCCCTCGACCACCACGACCGCCTTGTCGTCGAGGTACTTGGGGATCAGCCGGGCGAGCACCGCCGAGCAGGCCGGGGCCAGCTCGGACGGCTTGGCCACGACGCAGTTGCCGGCGGCGATGGCCGCCGCCAGCGGCGACACCAGGAGCTGGACGGGGTAGTTCCACGGAGCGATGACCAGGGCCACGCCGAGCGGCTCGGACACGATGCGGGCCTTGCCCGGCAGCGAGGTGAGGCCGACGGGCGCCTTGGCCGGCTTCATCCACGACGGCAGGTGCTTGAGGAGGTGCTTCACCTCGGTCTTGGTGAAACCGACGTCCATCGAGTAGCCCTCGACGTCGCTGCGTCCGAGGTCTTCGCGCAGGGCCCGGACGAAGTCGGCCTCGTGGTCCGTGAGCATGCGCAGGATGCCCTCGAGCTGGGCCTGGCGCCAGGCCAGCGACCGGGTGTGGCCGGAGCGGAACGTGGCCCGCAGCTCGTCGACCAGCTGGCCGTAGGACGCCCCCGGATCGGTGGTGGATCCGGTGGTGGGCCCGGCGTTCGACCCGCCGGCGTGGTCGTCGGCGTCGGCCGGCCGGCTCGCGGTGTCGGTCATGGCTGCCTCCTGGCGATCGAGCGCGTCCCCCGCCACCCGATCCCGTCCGGGCAGCGTCGCGGCGACCACGGTACCGGCTGGGACGCCGACGACCCCTGTCGACGCCGGGGCCGAGGTCGCGGGTCCCGGCGCGCCGGCTCACAACCCGAGGCGGTCCCGAGGGCTCACGAGGTAGTACCCGACGAGCAGCAGCAGCGACAGCGCCACCACCGCCAGGGCCGGGAAGAAGGACATCCAGTCGAAGAACGTGCCGATGGGTGGCGTGCCCGGGGCCGCGTTCCGGAAGGCCACCACGGCGAAGATCATCGACCCGAGCCACGCCAGGTGCCGGGTCTCCCAGGAGCGCTCGCCGAGCAGGGTCACCACCACCACGGCGAAGGCGGCCGCCGCCAGCGACCAGTAGATGACCATCATGGCCACGACCCAGCCGCGCGAGCCCCCGGTGCGGTTGAGGTCGAAGGTGATGGCGACCGCCTCGGTGCCGTCGCCGTCGGCTCGCACGTCGAAGCCGGTGGCGGTCACGTAGCCCTGCACCGCCACCGGCACGATGCCGGTCTTCTCGGCGTCCTCGAGCTTGGTGTCGGCGCCGCGGACGGCGACCAGGAGCACGTCGGCGTGGTAGCGGTCGAACGGGTAGTCCGCCACGTCACCGCTGGTGAACTCCACCTCCGACGTCGTCTCGCCCGAGAGCCGGTCGGTCACCACCTTGACCTGGGGCGCGCCAGGGATGTTGGTGAAGACGGTGACGCCCTCGGGCGGCGCCTTCGGGCCGGGGACGGCGTGCAGCCGCACCTTCATCGTCGACCGGGGCGCGTCGACGCTGTCGACGGTGATGCCCACGATGACGGCGGCGTCGTCGCTCGGCGACTGCTCGACCTGGCGCGGGACCGGCTCGCCACGGGGCACGCGCAGCACCGTGAGCCCCGCGAGCGCGACGACGCCGACGAGCGTCCACAGCAGCACGCGCTGGCTGCGGGTCGAGGGCCGGCGGCGCTTCACGGCGTGGCTTCCACCTCGGCGTGGATGCGGCCCTTCTTCACCGCCTTGACCAGGGCGGCGTGGTCGCGCTCGGTCTGGTCGGCGTAGGCCAGCGCGAAGCGGCCCATGGCCTCGTCGAACAGGCCGTTGGTGCCGAGGTAGCCGGCGATCAGCGCCGGGTCGCACGAGCGGGCGTGGGCCCGGGCGAGGGTCCCACCGCACACGCGCCCGTACGGCGCCAGCATCTCGGGCGGCCCGGTGTCGACGTTCACCGAGTACTTCATGTCTCGCAGCTGGCGGACGTAGAAGTGCACGCGGCCCAGGCTGGTCCACCCGAGGAAGAGGTCGCTGGCGGCCTGCATGAGGCGCTGGCCCTGGACGACCCGCTCGCCACGGTGGCGGAAGGCGCTCGGTCCCAGGTACGGGGAGAGGACCGAGTCGTCGGCCTCCTTCACCTGCAGGAACAGCGGCTCCTGGGTGGTGCGGCCCTCCAGCAGGATGATGTGGCAGCGGGTGCCGACGCTGCCCACGCCCACCACCTTGAACGCGACGTCGACGATGGCGAACTGCTCGAGCAGGTGCTGGCGGTCGCGGTTCAGGCTGTCGTGGTAGCGCTGGTAGGCGGGGTGGACCCGGCGCAGGCCCGTCTCGCGGTCGATGAGGTGCATCAGCAGCGGGGGCTGGTCGACGATCCGGCGCTCGCCGTCGACCTCGGTCGTCAGCTTCTCGAAGGCCTGCAGGCTGGTGTGGTGGGTGGCCTTGACCACCCCCTTCTGCAGCTTGGCCTTGATCTGGGCGTTCTCGGCGAGCGCCACGATGCTCTCGACGTCGACGCGCTGGTACCACGCGTCCATCACCGACTCGGTGGCGAGGGTCGTGATGGCGTTGCGGTACTCGTTGGCGGTGGCGACGGCGGCCTCGCGCGCCTGCTCGTCGGTCATCCCCTTGACGCGCGCCGCCACGGCCACGCTGGCGACCAGGCGCTTGACGTCCCACTCCCAGGGCCCGGGCAGGGTCTCGTCGAAGTCGTTGACGTCGAACACCAGGTGGCGCTCGGGTGTGGCGAAGACCCCGAAGTTCAGGCAGTGCGCATCACCGCAGATCTGGGGGTGGATGCCGCTGCGCGGCGCGTCGGCGAGGTCGGCGGCCAGCACCGCCGGCGCGCCCCGCAGGAAGGTGAACGGCGACACGAGCATCCGCCCCCACCGGATGGGCACCAGGCTCGGCACCCGGGTGGCGTTGGTCGCGTCGATCAGGGCGATGGGGTCGGGGCGGTCGGCGCCGGGTCGGTGGAGCCCCTGCTGCTTGCGCGGCGCCACCGAGCGCGCCGCCCGCCCGATGGCCCGCAGCTCGTCGCGCGACACGTTGCGGATGGGCTCGATGCGAGAGGCCGGGGGTCGCCGGGTCCGCGTCCGACCGGGCGTGGCCGCGGTCGTCGCCGGGCGGGCGGGCGACCGCGTCGCGGAGCGGCCGGTGGACCGGTTCGTCGCGGTGCGCCCGGCCCCCGACGACGCCGGGGCCTTCGCGCCGCCGGTCGCCGGCGCGCCCCGCCGTGCCGAAGCCGGCGGGGTGGACACCCCCGCGGCCGACCGCTTGGCGGTGGGCGCCTTCTTCGCCCGGGTCGCAGGCGACGCCTTCTCCACCGCGCCACCGGACGTGCCGCGACCGCCCGACCGGCCGGTGGCCGCCGCCGTGGCGGACGACCGCCCGGGGCTCGAGGTCCGGCCGGCGCGCGCCGGCCCGCCGGCCCCGGCCGGATCGCTGCTCGACGTTCGGCGTGCTGGTGCCACCGTGGTCTCCTCCTGGCCGCGCGGGAAGCGCCGGGCCCGCCTCTTCCGTCGGCAGGACCGGGCCGCCTGTGATGGTCCGACGTGGTAAACACTGTTCACCGGGGGTCGGCAGGGGGCCGTCCGCCCGGCGGGAGGGACCCGTGCCGCTGCCGCGCTCGCTCACGACCGCCACCCACGCCGACCTCGACCTCGACCTGGTGGCGGGACGGTGGCCCGACGACTGCACCGGCGAGGTGGTGATCAGCGCGCCCACGCCGGCCGACGACCTCGCCTACGCCCTGTTCGGGTTCGGGGCCCTCATCCGGCTCTCCCTGCGACCCGGTCGCCACGGTGCCGCCGCCGACCGCTTCGCGTGGCGCGTGCGCGTGCTCGACACCTGGACCCACCGGCTCCACGACGCGGCGCCCGACGCCTTCGCCGCCGGCCCCCTCGGGTACACGTCGGCCTTCGGGTCGCCCAACATGGCCAACACCGCCCCGCTGCCCTGGGGCGACCGGCTCTTCGCCACCTGGGACGTCGGCCGGCCCATCGAGGTCGACCCGCTCACGCTCGACGTGCTCGGCGAGCTCGGCCACCGCGACGGGTGGGGGCGCACCTTCCTCGGCCAGGACCACGTGCTCCCCTTCTACTTCTCGAGCGCCCACCCGGTGATCGACCCCGACCGCGGCTGCCTCTGGACGGTGAAGCTGCTGCCCGACGAGGCCTTCCGCCTGTGCCCGTGGATCGTGCGCCACGACGGCGGCACCGAGGTGCGGGCCTGGCCGGTGGAGGGCGCCGCCGTCGACGGGTCGATGCACACCATCACCCAGACGCCCGAGTGGCTGGTGCTGGCCGACTCGGGCAACTTCAAGGTCGACCCGGCCGAGATGGCCACCGGCGTCCGCACGGTGACCATCGACGACGAGGTCACCGTGCACCTCGTCCGCAAGGACGCCGTCGAGGCCACCCCGGTGGGCGAGCCCGTGCCGTCGGTCGCCTTCCCCCTGGCCCCCACCACCGGCCACTACTACGCCGCCTACGACGACGCCGACGGCCGGGTGCACGTCCTGTTCGAGCACATGGACCGCACCGACCTGGGCATCCACCTGCGGCCCGACGACCTCGACGCGTTCGGGCGGCCGATCGACCCGGCCCACGCCGGGCTCTACTGCATGGCGATGGGCACGTCGTCGGTGTCCGAGGTCGTGTTCGACCCGGCGCGTGGCACCGCCACCCGGGAGGTCATCGTCAACGAGCCGTGGAGCTGGAACCACCAGCTGTCGGCCATGGACTGGAGCACCGAGGGCCTGCGGTCACCCACCCACCACCACCTGGTCTTCCAGGGGTTCCGGCCCCACAACGTGTCGCAGCGAGCACTGCGGCTCTACGGCGACCGGGTCGACCGGTCCGCCTTCCCCGCCGCGGAGACGAGCGCGAGCCTGGTCACCTTCGACCGGGACGGGTTGGCGATCACCGCCCGCCACGAGTGGTCCGACCTCGGCGACCTCCCCAGCTCGCCCGCCTTCGTGCCCCGCGACCCGGGTGGACCGGGACGGTCGCGCCACGCCGGCGCCGATCCCGGCGGCCACGACGGCTACGTGGCCTGCCCGGTCCTCTCCGATGACGGCGTGCGGGTCGAGCTGTTCGACGCCGCCGACGTGGGCCGGGGCCCGATCGCCGTGCTCGCCAGCCCCGACCGGGCCTGCGTCCCCCTCCTGCTGCACTCGGCCTGGGTCCCCGAGGTCGGGCCGGCCCCCGAGGTCGAGCGCCTGCGGCTGGCCGACGAGGTCACCGAGGCCCACCTCGCCGCCCTGCCCGACGACCACCTGCGCAACGCCTTGGAGCAGGTGCTGCGCGACGAGGCCGAGCGCACCCGCGCCGGCTGACCGGGCGCGGCCCGGACGTGGGCGGCCCCACCGACGGCGCCCGATCGTGGCCCAGGGCCGCGCTCTAGACTCGGCGCCCGCAGCCCGGCCGGACCCCGACGCCCGGCACCCGACCCCAGGAGAGGGACGACCACGTGAGTGACCTGATCGTGATGAAGTTCGCCGACACCTACGGCGCGCAGGCGGCCATGAACGCCGTGCGGGCGCTGACCGAGATGCGCTACGCGTGGATCGACGACGTCGCCGTCGTCGAGCGCCACAAGTCCGGCCGCGTCTCCACCCACACCACCCACGGCTCGGTCACCGGCGGCGCCCTGTGGGGCGGCCTCGCCGGCATGATCATCGGCCTGCTGTGGCCGCCGGCGATCTTCCTCGGCCTCTGGGGCATCGGCATGGGCGCCGGCGCCCTCATCGAGAAGCTCACCAAGGAGACCGGGCTCGACGAGGGCATGCTCAACGAGATCCGCGCCGCGCTCGACAAGGGCACCTCGGCGCTGATCCTCATCGGCGCCAGCGGCGACATCGACGAGATGACCCGCGCCTTCGAGCCCTACAAGCCCGTCGACGTGATCCGCAAGGACATCCCCGAGGACACCGTCGAGAACCTCAAGGCCAAGCTCGAGGAGGGCGACAAGGTCGCCGGCCAGGACGCCCCCGCCGAGGGCTGATCGCACCGGTCGGGCCCCCGGGTCCGCGACCGGCCCGACGCCACGACGTCGACGACGGTGCCGCCGGTCCGCCGGCGGCGCCGTCGCGTCCGACACGACGCACGCCGAGCACGCCGAGCACGCCCACATCGACCGGCCCGACGCGATCCGGGCCGGCCGCGCGCTCAGCCGTGCGGACGGAGGCGCTGGGCCAGGGCGCCGAGGCCCTCGGACCGCGCCTCCCAGTCGTAGATGACGTAGGTACTGGCGATGTGGTCGTGCCAGCCCCGCCGCCGGTTGTCGATGGCGATCCAGGCGAACCCGGCGAAGCAGAGCAGGGCCGAGATCCCGTAGGCGAGGTAGCGCAGGAGGCAGTGCCAGAAGCCGGGGGTGCTCCCGTCGGCCCGCACCACCCGCAGGCCCAGCAGGGCCTTGCCGATCGACTTGCCGAACAGCCACCAGCTGAGCACCAGGTAGGCGCCGAAGGTGCAGGTGAGGGCGATGGCGCCGGTCAGCACGTCGCGCGTCGAGTCGGTGGCCCCCTGCTGGGCCAGGTCGAGCGTGCGCAGCACCGCCACGATCACGTAGGAGCCGATCGTCAGAGCGCTGACGACGATGACCGCGTCGATGCAGTACGCGATGAGCCGGCTGACGAAGCCGGCGTAGGTGCCCTGGAGCCCGTGGTCGGCGGCGGGCACGGGGGCGGTGGGCGTGGCCGTCACGACGCCCCTCCGTCGATGGACCCATCCCGGTCCGACACCGCCTCGGTGGGGACCGGACCGGCGGCCAGCTCGGCGACCGGCGGCGGCGCCGGCGCGGTGCTGAGCGCGCCGGCGAGGTCCTCGTGCGGGCCGAGCACCGGCCGGGTCTTGCGCAGGGTCAGGCGTCGGGCGATGCGCTCCACCACGTCGTCGCCGCGCACCGTGCGCGAGCGCACCGTGTTGGCCACCTCGGTGGTGATGCTGTCGGACGACGACCGCACGATCTCGCGGATGGCGTCCTGCTGCTCGCCCATGGCGTCGATGGCGACCGGCAGGATCGACACCACCACCGGAAGCAGGAGGTCGGGGTCGCTCGAGAGCTTGCCGATGGCCTCGGGCAGGGCGGCGTCGAGGATGCCGTCGAGGATCTTGCCCACCAGGCCCTCGATCAGCTCGGGCTGGTCGCCCAGCTTGTCGATGGCCACCGGCAGGGCGGCATCGAGGATGCCCCCCAGGATGCTGTTCACCAGGCCCTCGATCAGCTCGGGCTGCTCACCCAGCTTGTCGATGGCCACCGGCAGCGCCGAGTCGAGGATGCCTGGCAGCACACCTCCGACGACCTGGTCGACCACCGCCGGGAGGGCCTCGCTGCCGGCGACGCGGCCGACGGCGTCGTCGACCACCCCGGCGGTGAGCTCGCGGCCCGCCTCCTGCTCGCGCGCCCCGCGCTCGGCCAGCTCGTCGAGGCGACGATCGACCTCGCGCCGGACGGGGCGCACGAACGGCGAGCCCCAGACCCACCGGGTCCACGGCGACACCACCGAACCCACCCGCTCCAGCCCGGCGCCCACCGCCTCCTGGGCCTCGAAGACGGCGCCCACCGCGATGTCGCGAGCTCGCCCGCCGCCGGCGTTCACCGTGGGTGCGCCCTGGCCGGCCCCGGCCGCCGCTGCGTCGACGATGGCCGTGGCCTGGTCGGCGAGCGCGCCCACCGCGCCGACGGCGACGCGCGTGAACGACCGCAGGCGCGGCGGGACTGCGTCCGACGGATCGGGCCCGCGCCCGTCGGTCGGGGCAACAGCAGCGGCGGAGAGGTCAGCCGACGACGTCACCACCGCCCTTGCCCATCTCCCGCTGCACGTCCTCCTCGGTGATCGGCTTCTGGCCGAACACCGACCAGGCGTGCAGCGCCAGGCCGATCCCCCAGCCGCCGATCACCCAGATCGGCCAGAAGGACCCCGCGCCCGAGAAGGCCCACACCAGCACGAGGAAGCCGTTGACCACGACGTAGGCGGCCAGGTTCGACCAGAACCCGCGCTTGTCCTTCAACCGGTTGATCGCCGCCTGCCGTTGCTGCTGCTCGTCCATCGCGATCACCTCACTCGCGGCGGTCCCGCCCGTCGCGGATGCCGCACCACCCAGTCTCGCACCACCGACGGTGTCGGCGCCCCACCCGGCGATGGTCGACGACCTGAAGCCGGCCGGTACCCTCGGCGCGGAGGTTCGCCATGCTCATCTTCGGCTACGGGCCGCGCCGGCCCCGCGACCTCGGTCCGGTGGCCCCGGCCCGGTGCCCCGCCTGCGGCAACCAGGTCGAGTTCCACCTGCTCCAGCAGCGGTCGTGGGTGTCGCTGTTCTTCGTGCCCGTCATCCCCACGAGCGCGCGGCACCTCCTCGTCTGCCCGGTCTGCCAGCACGCCGTCGGCCTGGACGCCCACCAGGGGCGCCTCGCCCGCGGCCTGGCGTCGGCCCGCACCGACCACCTCGCCGGCCGCCTCGACGACGCCGGCTACCGCGCCCAGGTCGACGCCTTCTGGCGAGCCGCCGGCGCCACCCACGAGGACGACCACCCGTCCGGACCGACGCCAGCGGGCCCCGGCGAGGCCGGGATGGGTGGCGGCTGGTGGCCCGGCGCCGGCGACCCCGGGGCACCGGCGCCGCCGAGCGAGCCGCCCCCCGGGCGCTCGGGTGCGTGGCCGTCGGCGGGTCACCCCAGCCAGCAGCCCGGCCCCCGACCGCCCGAGCCGGGCCCCGCCGCCCCGCCGCCCGACCCGGCCAGCCGCCGGCCCGATCCCGACCCCGGCTGGTACCCCGACCCCTTCGGCGAGGCCGACGAGCGGTACTGGGACGGCGCCCGGTGGACCCAGGGCACCAAGCCGCCGCGCGTCTGACCCGCGCCACGGCCCCGGGGCGACGCGCCGGTCGGCCGGGGGGCGGACCGACGACGGGTTCAGGCGGCGACGTGCAGGACGGTGCGGATGCCGCGGGCGGCGCGGAGGTCGTCGAAGGCCTCGTTGATCTCGCCCAGCGGACGCCGGGCGGTGATGAGCGCCTCGAGGTCGAGGCGGCCGCCCCGCCACAGGTCGACCAGCCGTGGGATCTCCCGCAGCGAGTTCACGCTGCCGAGCAGGCACCCCACGAGCTTCTTCTCCGTGGCCGCGAAGATCGTCGCCGACGACAGCGTGAGCTGGTCGTCGAGGGGCGGCATGCCGACCATCACCACCATGCCGCCCATGCGGGTGGCGTCGATGCCGGCGTTGACCAGCGACGACCGCCCGACGGCGTCGAAGGCGTAGTCGACGCCGATGCCGGCGGTGAGGTCCTGGGCCGCGGCGACGACATCGGACTCGGTGGGATCGACGAGGTCGGTCGCCCCGAACCCCGCCGCCGCCTCCCGCCGCTCGCGCACCGGATCGGACACGACGATGCGCGACGCGCCGGCGAGCGAGGCGCCCTGCACGACCGAGAGGCCGACGCCGCCGAGCCCGAGGACCAGGACGGTCGAGCCCTCTGGAACCTTCGCGGTGTTCAGCACGGCCCCCACCCCGGTCTGCACGGCGCACCCGAGGACGCAGGCCACCTCGAGGTCGACGTCGTCGGGCACCTTGACCGCGCCGCTCGACGGGGTGATGACGTGCTCGGCGAAGGCGGCCACGCCCAGGCCACGGAAGACCGGCACGTCGCCCCGGCGCAGCGGGGTGGAGCCGTCGGGCAGCGTCGAGGTCATGAGCCCGAGGCTGTTGACGCACACCGACCACTCGCCGCGCACGCACCAGTAGCAGCGGCCGCACGGAGGCGACGGCGTCAGCACGACCTGGTCGCCGGGCACCAGGCCGGTGACCCCGGGGCCGACCTCCTCGACCACGCCGGCCGCCTCGTGGCCGAGCACCACCGGCGTGAGCCCCGGCAGCGACCCGTCGACGATGCTCAGGTCGGAGTGGCACACCCCACAGGCGTGGACCCGGACCTTCACCTCGCCCACGCGCGGCGCGGCGAGCTCCACGTCGTCGACCACCACGAGCGGCGTCCCCGCCGCCTCCAGCACTGCAGCGCGCACCTTGGCACCCCCCGGGCTCGTCGCCGCCGGTGGCGGCGCCCCCGCTCGACCGGACCGCCGGACGGGGCGCGGGCGAACCTAGCGCCCGCGACCGCTCCCGACCGCGGTCCCGTCAGCTCGTCGCGCCGGGGTCGGCCGCCCCGCCCGTCGGCGTGAACCGCACGGGCAGCTCGTCGAGGCCCCGCAGCACGATGCGGCCGTTCCACGCCGAGGCCTCCGAGGCCGGCGCCAGGTCGGGGAAGCGGCGCACCAGCCGGCCGATCGCCTCCTGGCCCTCGAGCCGCGCCAGGGCGGCCCCGAGGCAGTGGTGGATGCCGCTGCCGAACGAGAGGTGGCGACCGGCGCCCTCCCGGCCGAGGTCCAGGGCGTCGGCGTCGGGACCGAACTGCTCGGGGTCGTGGTTGGCGGCACCCAGGCAGGTCATCACGAAGGTGCCGGCCTCGATCTGCTGGCCGCCGATCTCGACGTCGCGCAGCACGATCCGCCGCGAGAACTGCACCGGCGAGTCGAAGCGCAGCAGCTCGTCGACGGCCGCGGCGTCGAGGGAGGGGTCGTCGCGCAGCCGGGCCTGCTGGTCGGGGTGGGCCAGCAGGGCGCGCGTCCCGTTGCCGATGAGGTTCACCGTGGTCTCGTGGCCGGCGATGAACAGCAGGACGACCTGGTCCTGCAGCTCCTCGGGCGACAGCGTCTCGCCGTCCTCCTCGGCGTCGATGAGGGCGGTGAGGAGGTCGTCGGCCGGGTTGGCCCGCTTCCACGCGATCACCTCGGCGCAGTGCTCGAACATGTGCTGCATCGCCTGCAGCGACTCGCGGATCTGGTCGGGCGCCAAGATCGGGTCGAGGAGGCGGACGCCGGTGTGCGACCACGCCCGCAGCTGGTCGCGGTCGGCGTCGGGCATGCCGAGCATCTCGGAGATGACGGTGAACGGCAGGGGGAAGGCGAGGTCGGCGATCACGTCCATCTCGCCCCGCTCGGCGACCGCGTCGAGGTGCTCGTCCACCAGCTGGCGCACCTTGGGGCGCAGGTCCTCGACCCGGCGCGGCGTGAAGACCTTCGACAGAAGCTTGCGCAGACGGGTGTGGTCGGGCGGGTCCACGTTGAGGATCGACCGGTTCTGCCGCGGCTCCTCGTCCATCTCGGGCAGCAGCGCCCGCATCTGCTCCATGCGCTCCTGGCGGGCACCCGGGTTGATCTCCCACGCCTTGGCCATCTCGACGCTCGTGCTCGGGTCGCGCAGCAACGAGAAGCAGTCCTCGTAGCGGAAGAGCATCCACACGTCGAGCGGCGTGCGGTGCACCGGCTCGGCGGCCCGCACCCGTCGGTACTGCGCGTACGGGTCGTCGAAGAACCCGGGCTCGAACGGGTTGAAGAGCACCGGGACGTCGGCCGTGTCGGTCATGCCCCGAGGCTAACGACCGGCTGCCATGCTGGGGCCATGGCTCCCGTGGACCCCGCCCTGCTGGACGACGTCGTCGACCTGGTGCGCCAGGCCGGCGCCCTCACCCTCGAGTGGTTCCGCCGGGACGACCTCGTGGTCGACCGCAAGGGCGACGGCACCCCCGTCACCGAGGCCGACAAGGCCGCCGAGCGCTTCCTGCGAGCGGAGATCGCCCGCCGCTGGCCCGCCGACGCCGTCATCGGCGAGGAGGAGGCCGACACCGACGGCACCTCGGGCCGCACCTGGATCATCGACCCCATCGACGGCACCAAGGCCTTCACCCACGGGGTGCCGCTGTACTGCAACCTGCTGGCCCTGCGCGACGACGAGGGCGACGCCATCGGCGTCATCAACCTGCCCGGGCTCGGCGAGACGGTGTACGCCGGCCGCGGCCTGGGGTGCTTCGTCGACGGGCGCCCGGCCCAGGTGAGCGCCCGCGCCTCCCTGCGGGGCGCCCACCTCTCCAGCTGCGGCTTCGAGCACTGGGACGACGAGCTGCTGCTGCGGGTGAAGCACGCCGGCACGGTCCTGCGCACCTGGGGCGACGGCTACGGCTACGCCCTGGTCGCCACCGGCCGCATCGACGCCATGGTCGACCCCGAGGTCGCCCTCTGGGACGTGGCCCCCATGCCGGTGATCCTCGCCGAGGCCGGGGGGCGCTTCACCGACTTCGCCGGGGCCACCGACCCGGGCACCGGCACCGGGGTCGCCACCAACGGCCTGCTCCACGACGAGCTCCTCGCCGCCCTCGCCGGCTGAGGCCCGGCTGCCACCCGCGCGCGCCCGGCCGGTAGGGTCGAGCGGTCGGCCGATCGCACCGGCGACCACCGACGCCCGTGACCATGTCCTCGTCCGCCGCCCCGCCGACCACCGCCGCCCGCCTCGCCCGCGCGGCCGTGGTCCTCGCCGGCGTGCTGGCGGCGCTCGTCGCCCTCGCCGGTCCCGCCGCCGCCCACGCGGTGGTCGTGGCCTCCAGCCCCGGCGACCGCGAGCGGCTGACCACGCCCCCCAAGGACGTCCGCATCACCTTCAGCGAGGACGTCACGACCGTCGGCAAGGGCCTGCAGGTCGTCGGCCGCGACGGCAACGCCGTCGACGACGGGTCCCCCACCCAGCCCGACGGCAAGACCCTCGCCGTCGGGCTGCCGGCCGACCTGCGCGACGGCACCTACACGGCCAGCTACCGGGTCATCTCCGCCGACGGCCACCCGGTGAGCGGGGCCATCGTCTTCGCCGTCGGCGAGGGCGCCTCCTTCGACGCCACCGCGCCAGCGACCGGTGACCCGCTCTGGGAGACCGTCGGCGCCGTCTTCCGCTTCATCACGTACACCGCGGCGCTGCTCGCCGCCGGCGCCGCGTTCTTCCTGGCCTTCCTCGACGACGAGGGGCCCGAGGATCGCGCCCTGTTCCGCCTCGTGCGCTGGAGCACCCCGGTGGCCGCCCTCGGCGCCGCCGGCATGGTGGTCACCCAGGCCGCCCTCGCCACCGGCCAAGGGCTCGGCGCGCTGGGCGACCTGTCCCTCGTCCGCCAGGCGCTGGTCAACGGCCTCGGCTGGAACGTCGTCGTGCTGCTCGTGGGACTCGCCGCCCTGCTGGTCGCCCTCGAGGTCCGCGGCATCGCCGCCCAGGTGCTCGTCTTCTACGGCGCCATCACGACCTGCGCCTCGTTCGCCTTCTGGGGGCACGCCGCCGAGGGGCCGAACCGCTGGCTGGCCCTCAGCGCCGACGCCCTGCACGTGATCGTGGCCGCCATCTGGTTCGGCGGGCTGGTGGCGCTGGCCATCACCCTGCGGGCCCGCGTGCGGGCCGCGGCGGCCGACGACGAGGCTGGCGGCACGGTTCCGTCCACCACCGAGGCCGACGACACCGCCACCGCCGCCGCCACCGCCGGCTCGGGCGCCACCGCCACCGCCGTGCTCGAGCGGCCGACGGACGCCGCTGGTGGCCCCGACGACGAGGGCGGCAGCCTGGACGCCGACGCCGACGGCGACGCTCCCGACCCCTACGAGACCGGGCGCATCGTCGCCCGCTTCTCCACCACGGCCGCCATCTCGGTGGCCCTGCTCACCGTCGCCGGCGTGGCCCTGGCGTGGACGCAGCTCGGCGGCCTGAACAACCTCCTCACCACCACCTACGGCCGGCTGCTGCTGGCCAAGGTGCTGGTCGCCGCCGCGGTCGGCGTGGTCGCCCTCTACAACAACGTGCGCCTCCTGCCGTCGCTCGGCGACGAGGAGGAGGACTTCGTGCAGGGCGAGCTCGGCAACGCGCCGGCCGCCCCGCGCCCGAGGTGGGATCGCCTCGTGCGGACCGCCCGGCTCGAGGCGATCGGCCTCGTGGTGGTGCTGGCCATCACCGCCGTGCTGGTCAACGTCACCCCGGGTCGATCCGGGCAGGCCACCGCCGGGCCGTTCAACCAGACCCAGACGATCGACGGCGGCAACCGCCTCAACATCGTGGTCAGCCCGGCCCTGGTCGGCACCAACAACATCCACCTGACCTACAGCACGCCCACCGGCACCCCGATGCAGGTGCAGAAGGCCGACCTCGAGATGAGCCTGCCCGAGCGCGGCATCGGCCCCATCACCAAGGCCACCCAGGCCGCCGGACCCGGGCACTTCATCCTCGACGGCACACCCGACCTGGCCGTGGCGGGGACGTGGACCATCACGGTGAAGACGCGCATCTCCGACTTCACCGCCGACAGCACCAGCTTCCAGGTGCCGATCACCACCCCCTGACGGATCCCGCATCCCGCGACCGCCACGTCGGCGGTCGTCGCGGGACCGGCGAGGACGACCGAGACGAGCCGGAGGAGCCCATGGACCCGTACCCCCCCGACGACCTCCTGCAGGCGCTGGCCGACGCCGGCCGCGCCTTCGGGGCGGTGCCGGCCGAGGGCGTCGGACGGCCGGTGGCCGCGTGTCCCGGGTGGGACGTCGAGGCGCTCGCCGGCCACGTGGGGCGCATCGTGCGGTGGGGCGCCGCCAACGCCGCCGGTGGCGGCGAGCAGGTCCGCCGCCGCGACGTGCCCGAGCCGCCCGAGGGGGCGGCCGTGCTCGGCTGGGTCGTCGACGGCACCGCCGAGGCGGTGGCCGGGCTCGCCGGGCTCGCCGACGACCGGCCCGCGTGGACCTGGGCCGGTCCGGGCACGGCGGGCTGGTGGCGACGGCGCCTGGCCCACGAGCTCGTGGTGCACGCCTGGGACGCGCAGGCCGCCATCGGCGACCCCGCCCCCATCGCCGCGCCGCTGGCCGTCGACGGCCTCGACGAGCTGCTCGGCGTCTTCCTCCCGCGGGTCGACGACCAACCCGGCGACGACGCCACCGTGCACCTGCACGCCACCGACGCCGACGGCGAGTGGCTGGTCACCTTCGCCGCCGGCGGCCCGACGATCGCCCACGAGCACGCCAAGGGCGATGCTGCCGTGCGCGGCCGCGCCGAGGACCTCCTGCTCGCCACGTGGGGCCGGGTGCCGGTCGACCGCCTCGAGCGGTTCGGTCAGGCCGACCTCTACGACCGCATCCGCGCCGCCGCCACCTGAGCGACGACCGGCCGGCATCGTCGGCTCGACGACGGGATCCGGTCGCGACCGCGGGCCCCACCGGTGCGGATCGGCCGGTGGGGATCAACCGCTGCGGATCAGCAGCTGCGGATCAGCCGGCGTCGGGATCGGGGCCTTGGGCCCGGACCTGCTCGACGGTGGCCATCGCGGTGCGCAGCTGGTCGATCCAGTCGGCCTGGTGGCGACCGACGAGGCGCACGCACCAGGCGAGGGCCTCGCTGCGGCTGCGGGCGACGCCGGCGTCGATCAGGGTGTCGAGGACCAGGCGCTCGGAGAGCCGCAGGCGACTCATCACCGGCACGCTCTGGGTGGTGAACAGCACCTCGGTCCCCCCACAGCGGGCTCCCCACGAGACCTTGCGCCCCCACAGCAGCTCGGCCTCGTCGGCGATGCGCATGCGCTGGGCCCGCGTGTCCTCCCGGAAGCCCTTCACCCGGGCCGCCTCGGCCACCCGGCGGGCGTCGTCACCGGGGTCGTCGCCGAGGTCGGGCGCGGCGAGCTCGCCCACGACCAGCAGCTCGTCGCGGTCGGCCGACACCGTCGGCGGACCGGTGAACCAGCCGTCGGGCAGCCGACCGGCGAACCACCCCTGCACCTCGTCCCGTGACCACACCGTCTTCGTCATGGATTACATGATTACACACTTGCACCGCACGTGGCAATCGGGACGGCCCGCGCGACGTGGGGCCGCCAGGCCGCTCCCGCGCGCGACCGCCGCCACCGGCACGCGACGTAGCCGGCGCGCCGGCAGCGCCCCACCCGGGATCGGGCCACGATCACCGGGCGCGGCGCTGGGCCCGACCGTGGGGCGGGCCCGACCGCGGTCGTCGAGGTGGGCCTAGTCGCGGCTGACCGTGGTCAGCCGGTTGCGCCACTGGCTCGCCTCGGCGATGGCCGCGGCGTAGCTGGCCTTGCGGCGGGCGACGCGGCCCGCCGGCGGCGCGACCTCGGCGGGGGCGGTGGCGGCGTACTGCGCCTCGATGCCCTCCTTGAGCATGGCCAGCGCCTCGGACCGCAGCTGGCTCACGCGGGACTCGGTGACACCGAGGAAGCGGGCGAGGTCCTGGCTGGTGCGCCCCTCGAGGAAGTAGCCCACGATGACCAGGCGCTGGCGCTCGGGCAGCAGGCCGACGGCATCGCGCAGGTAGGCGTGCAGCTCGCGGGTCTCGAGCTCCTCGAGCGGCTCGACGGCGCTGCGATCGCACAGCACGTCGACGAGCGTGAGGTCCTCGTCGGTGTCATCGGTGACCTCGTGCTCGAGGGCCAGCACGACGGAGCGGAAGAGGCGGTCCTGCAGCCGGGACAGCTCCTGGCGGGTCATGCCCAGCGCCTGGGCCATCTCCACCGCCGACGGCACGCGGCCGAGCTCGGTGGCCAGCCGCTGCTCGACCGACTCGAGCTTGCGGGCGAGGGTCCGCACGGAGCGGGGCGCCCAGTCGGCGGCCCGGACGGCGTCGAGGATGGCGCCGCGGATGCGCTGGGCGGCGAACCGCTCGAACGGCACCCCCCGCGACTCGTCGTAGCGGCGGGCCGCCTCGACCAGCCCCAGCGCGCCGGCCCGGGCGAGCTCGTCGCGGTCGACGTGGCGCGGGAAGTGCACCGCCACCTGGAAGACGATGTGCTTGACGAGCGGCAGGTGCTGCTCGATCAGCGGCGACAGCTCCTGGGCATCGCCCTTGCCCCTGCTGGCCTTGGTCACATCGCCCTCCCCGGTTGACCTCGCGCGCCACCGCAGTTTCGTCGGCGCAGCGCCGGGACTTTAGGGGAATCTCACGCCCTCTGGTGAAGTTTCATCGATGTAATTTCCCAGGTCAGGGCGTTTCGGCACCGCCCGTGGTGAAGTGCGTCACGCTCGACCACGGTGCGTGTCCACAGCCTGTGGAGATCGGCGCTCCGTCAGCGCGGCGCGCGCTGCCGGCTACGGCGCGAGGTCGCCCTCGAACACCGCCGCCCGGACCCCCCGCCGGCGCAGCTCGGCCAGGAAGGGGACCGGGTCGACCGTCGCCGCCAGCCCGGCGGCACCCGGGGCCACCTCGCCGGCGGCGACCTGCAGGGCGGCGAGGGCGCCCACCGCGCCGGTCGCCACGGCCGGTCGGTCCATGGCCCCGTAGACGACGACGTCGCGCCCGCTCCCCCGCTGGCCCCGGACCTCGACCCGCACGCCGCCGGGACCGCCCTCGGGATGGGTGGGCCACAGCATCGGCAGGCGGGCGGTGAGCCGGTCGCGCCGGGTGGCGGCCACGCGAGCCGTCACCCGCTGCACGCCGGGGAAGGCCGGGACGAGGACCAGGGCGTCGGCCAGCGCCGCCCGGTAGCAGTCCTGGCCGCCGATCGGATCGGGGAACCAGCACAGCTCCCGACCGGACCCGCCCGGTCGGGTGATCCACCCGCCGTCCTTCCAGTCGACCGACCGGCCGCCGAGCGCGGCGTGGTGGTGGCGAGCACAGGCCGGCCCACCGGTCCCGGACTTGGCCACGTGCACCTCGTCGACGGCGTCGAGCTGGTCGGCGGCGTGGCGGGCCAGGACGCAGGTGAGCCCCGGCGCGAAGCCCGCGCCCACCACCACCGGCACCTCGCGCTCGCGCGCCTCGGCGTCGAGGTCGAGCAGGGCGCGCACGTCCTCGACGGCGTCGCCGGTGGAGACGACGGGCAGGCCACGGCGCAGGAACGTGCCGGCCAGCGGGCCGTGGCGCCGAGCCGGCACGGCGAGCACGACGACATCGACGTCGGCCGGGGCGTCGACCGAACCGTCGTCGAGGACGGCCGGTGCGCCGAGCGACTCGGCCACCGCCGCCAGCCGGGCACCGTCGGGGTCGCGCAGGCGCACCTCGTCCACCCCCTCGGTGGACGCCAGCTGGCGAGCCAGCCGGGTGCCCACCGCCCCGGCGCCGAGCACCAGGAAGCGCATCAGGTCCGACCCCGGGCCGGTGCAGGTGCGGTGGTCATCGCAGGTCGGGTCCCTCGAGCTCGCGCCACCCGCCGTCGCGCGGCGGGGTGCCCCCCGAGCCGCGCAGCCGCAGGACGGCGGCGATCAGGCCGGCGAGGCCGATGGCCACCATGGCACGTCGCAGCATCTTCATGGGGCCTCCCGTCGGCGGACACGCGGGCCCGGGAGCGACCGACCCGGTGACCAGGCGACCGGCCGAGGAGCAGGGCACCGACCCGGTCGCGCACCGTGCTCACCGAGCGGGCACCGGATCCCGAGCAGCGGACCGGGCCAAGCGTGGGGCTAGTTGGAATCGAACCAACGACCTCACCCTTATCAGGGGTGCGCTCTAACCGACTGAGCTATAGCCCCGGTGAGAGGCGAAACCCTACCGTCTGCCCGTCGCAGGCGGCCAAACCGATCCGGGCCGCACCCCGGCGACGCGCGCACCCGCGACGATGGCGGTGCTGGGGGACGACGGGGGCTCAGCCGCCGGCCGAAGGCGGGGCCAGCACCGGGCCGCGCGCCACCGGCGGCGCCGCCGCCGGCATGGTGGGCGAGCTGGCCCGCACCGGCTCGGCCGCCGGCACCTTCACCTCGCGCACGGCGTCCTCGAGCTCGAGGACGGTGAAGCGGATGCCGCCGGTGATGTCGGAGATCACGTTGAACAGCAGGGCGAGCAGGACGCTGAAGGCGCTGCCGGCGAACACCAGCATCACCCCGGCGATGGCGGTGGCCCGGAACAGCTCGCGCCCGTCGATGGTGAAGGACTGCTCGGCGAGCAGCTTGGCCAGGAACTTCTCGATGTTGGCGACCATGCCCGAGCCCTCGGCGCCCTGCCACAGGATGACGCCGGCGACCATCAGGATCAGCCACAGGCACACCGAGAAGAGCAGCGAGACCTTGAACACCGACCACGGCGAGACGTAGCGCACCACCCGGCGCACCCGCCGGGCCTTGAGCTTGCCCTTGGGACGGCCGCGCCACCCGGTCGGGACCTCGATCTCGTCGAGCTCGTCGAGCTCGTCGTCGTGGTCGACCTCCGCGACGGCGACCGCCGCCGGGGCCGCGGTGACCGGGGCGACCGGGGCCGCCGCCACGACCGGAGGGGTGGTCACCACCGGCGCCACCGCTCGGCGGGGCGCGGGGGCCGGCTCGCTCATCTCCCCGAACAGGTCGTCGTCGCCCGGCGCCGTGGTGGGCACCACCGCCACGCGAGGGGGCTGGTCGACCGCCGCGGTGGAGGGGTCGGCCGCTGCCCGCGGTTCGGCGCCCGGCAGGCGTGGCTCGGGGGCTGACACGGCGAGAAGTGTACGGGATGGAGCCGCGCCGCCGACAGACGGGCCCCCGCCGACGCCCCTCTTCCGGCCGGTCGACGAACCGGCCCGCTGCGGCTCAGGAACCCCAGCCGGCCCGCGCCCGGGCCTCGGCCGTGGCCCGGCCGACCCGGACGCGCACCCAGGCGTCCCCGGCCTGACGGCCCACCGCCTCGACCTCGGCCCCGTTGGCCGCCGCCACCGCCCGGGCAGCGGCCTCACCGTCGACGGCCCCCGCCAGCGCAGCCGCGTCGGCGGCCGCCTGGGCCCGGGCCCGGGTGTCGGCGGCGTGACCGAGGTGGGCGACGAGCAGGACCACGCCGCAGGCCAGCAGCACGAGCAGCGCCACCAGGGGCGTCGCCTGCCCGCCGTCACCGCCGCGTCCGGGCCGGTCGCCCGACGCCCGGCGGCGTGAGCAGCGCCATGGTCCGGGGAGAGGGCCACGGGCGGGCACGGGGTCGGAGGCAGGACGGCCGGTGGGGGGCGCCACCGGTCGCGACGACGCGGGGGCAGGAGATGGGGGGACGGGACGGGTGGGCACGGCGGGCTCCTCGGACGGACCGGTGGTGGGGGCGCGCCCGGCACCGACCGATGGGGACGTCACGAGGGGATCGCGGCCGGCGGCGCCGGCGGCCGGGCGCAGGCCCGGCGAGGTGGTCACCGTCAGTCGTCGGCCTGCAGCACCGGGGCGACGGCGGCCACGGCCTGGTCGCCCTCGAGGTTCATCACCCGGACGCCGGTCGCGTCGCGACCCTGGGAGGAGATGTCGCGCACCGACATGCGGATCACGACGCCCCCCGAGGCGATCACGAAGATCTCGTCGTCGATGCCCACCATGAAGGCGGCCACGACCTCGCCCTTGCGGGCGGTGATCTTGATGCCACGCACGCCCTGGCCCCCGCGGCCCTGGCGGTTGAACCGGTCGAGCTGGGTGCGCTTGCCGTAGCCGCCGTTCGTGACGATCAGGATCGACACGTCGTCGCGGGCGACGTCGCACGACACGACCTCGTCGCCGGCCTTGAGCTTCATGCCCCGCACGCCGGCGGCGGCGCGACCCATGGAGCGGACCTCGTCCTCGGCGAATCGGATGGTCATCCCCATCTTCGACACCAGGAAGATGTCGTCGCCGCCGTTGGTGGGGATCACCCGCACCAGCTCGTCGCCGTCCTTCAGGTTCAGCGCGATGAGCCCGGCGCGCAGCGAGGAGTCGTACTCGTTGAACTTGGTCTTCTTCACCTGACCGTTGCGGGTGCAGAAGAACAGGAACCGGTTGGTCTCGTAGTCGCGGGTGTCGATGATCGACTGGATCGTCTCACCCGGCTGCAGCGGCAGCAGGTTCACCACCGCGGTGCCGCGCGCCGTGCGGTCCTTCATCGGGATCTCGTGCGCCTTCAGGCGGTACACCCGGCCCCGGCTGGAGAAGAACAACAAGTAGGCGTGGGCCGACGTGTGGATGATGTGGGCGATGTAGTCCTCGTCCTTGAGCTTGGCGCCCGCCACGCCGCGCCCGCCCCGGCCCTGGGTCTTGAAGGCGTCGGCGGCGACCGTCTTGATGTAGCCCTTGTGCGACATCGTGACCACGAGGTCCTCGTCCTCGATGAGGTCCTCGATGTCGATGTCGCCGGCGTCGTAGGTGATCTCGGTGCGCCGATCGTCGGCGAACCTCTCACGGATCGCGCCCAGCTCGTCCTTGATCACGGTGCGCAGCGTGGCGTCGTCGGAGAGGATGGCCTCGAGCTCGGCGATGGTGCGCCGCAGCTCGTCCATCTCCTCCTCGAGCTGCTGGCGGCCGAGCCGGGTGAGCTGGCGCAGGGCCATGTCGAGGATGAACTGGGCCTGGGTCTCGGAGAACGCGAACGGCGCGTCCATCAGCTTGGTCCGGGCGTCGGCGGTGTCGTCGGAGCCGCGGATGGTGGCGATGATGGCGTCGATCATGTCGAGCGCCTTGATGAGGCCCTCGACGATGTGGGCCCGCTTGCGAGCCTTGTCGAGGCGGAACTCGGACCGTCGGCGGATGACCTCGACCTGGTGGTCGACGTAGGCGACCAGCGCGTCGCGCAGGTTGAGGGTGCGGGGCACGCCGTCGACGAGCGCCACCGTGTTCACCGCGAAGTTCGTCTGCAGCGGCGTGCGCTTGTAGAGGTTGTTCAGGATGACGAGGGCCGGCGCGTCCCGCTTCAGCTTGATCACGATGCGGGTCTTGCCCTGGGCCGACTCGTCGTTGAGGTCGGCGATGCCCTCGAGCTCGCGGGCCTCGACCAGCTCCTTGATCTTGACCAGCACCGCGTTCGGGCTGACCTGGTAGGGCAGCTGGGTGACGACGATCTGGTCGGCCCGCTTGCCCTCCTCGATCTCGGCCTTGGCCCGCAGCTTGATGGAGCCCTTGCCCGTCCGGTAGGCGTCCATGATCCCGCCGCGGCCCATGATCAGGGCGCCGGTGGGGAAGTCGGGGCCCTTGACGAACTGCATGAGGTCGTCGGGGCCGGCCTCGGGGTTGTCGATGAGGTGGTTGACCGCGTCGATGACCTCGCCGAGGTTGTGCGGCGGGATGTTGGTGGCCATGCCCACGGCGATGCCCTGGCTGCCGTTGACGAGCAGGTTCGGGAAGCGGGCCGGCAGGACCACGGGCTCGTGGTCCTGGCCGTCGTAGTTGTCGGCGAGGTCGACGGTGTCCTCGTCGATGTCCTCGAGCATGTGCATGGCGATGGGAGCCAAGCGGCACTCGGTGTAGCGGGCGGCGGCCGGCGGGTCGTCGAGCGAGCCGAAGTTGCCCTTCGGGTGGATGAGCGGGTGGCGCAGGGAGAAGTCCTGGCCCATCCGGACGAGCGCGTCGTAGATCGCGCTGTCGCCGTGCGGGTGGTACTTGCCCATCACGTCGCCGGTGATCCGGGCGCACTTCACCGTGGGCCGATCCGGGCGGGCCCCGGCGTTGTGCATGCCCCACAGGATCCGGCGGTGCACCGGCTTCAGTCCGTCACGGGCGTCGGGCAGGGCCCGCGCCGTGATGACCGACATGGCGTAGTCGAGGAAGGAGCGCTCGACCTCCTCCTGGATCTCGATCGGCTGGATGGCGACGTGGCCCTCGCCGTCGTCGCCGGCACCGTCGGCCGAGCCGGCCGGCGGGGTGGTCGGGTCGTCAGGCATGGCGGGATCCGATCAGATGTCGAGGAAGCGGACGTCTTTGGCGTTGGTCTGGATGAAGTGCTTGCGGGACTCGACGTCCTCGCCCATGAGCACCGAGAAGACCTCGTCGGCGATGGCGGCCTGCTCGACCGACACCTGCAGCAGCGTGCGCTTCTCGGGGTCCATGGTGGTCTCGCCCAGCTCCTGCCAGTCCATCTCGCCGAGGCCCTTCAGCCGCTGGAACTCCTTGCGGTGGTTGGGGTGCTCGGCGAGGAAGCGGTCCTTGGCCGGGTCGTCCTTCAGGTAGACCTTCTCGCGGCCCACCACCGTGGAGTACAGCGGCGGCTGGGCGATGTAGATGTGGCTGTGCTCGACCAGCGCCTTCATCTGGCGGAAGAAGAAGGTGAGCAGCAGGGTGCGGATGTGGGCGCCGTCGACGTCGGCGTCGCACATGATGATGACCTTGCCGTAGCGGTTCTTGGCGACGTCGAACTCCTCGCCGACGCCGGCCCCGATGGCCGAGATGAGCGTCTGGATCTCGGCGTTCTTCAGCATCTGGTCGATGCGGGCCCGCTCGACGTTCAGGATCTTGCCGCGGATCGGCAGGATGGCCTGGGTGCGGGGGTCGCGCGCCTGGGTGGCGGAGCCGCCGGCGGAGTCGCCCTCGACGATGAACAGCTCGGCCTCGTCGGGGTTGCGCGTGGCGCAGTCCTTGAGCTTGTCGGGCATGCCGGCGCCCTCGAGCGCGGACTTCCGGCGGATGGTGTCGCGCGCCTTGCGGGCGGCCTGCCGGGCTCGTGACGCCTGGATGGCCTTGGTGACCACCTTCTTGGCCTCGGACGGGTGCTCGTTGAACCAGTCGGTGAGCTTCTCGTTGGTCGTCTTCTGCACGAGGCTGCGCATGGAGACGTTGCCGAGCTTGTCCTTGGTCTGGCCCTCGAACTGCGGCTCGCGCAGCCGCACGCTGATGATGGCGGTGAGGCCCTCGCGGATGTCCTCGCCGGTGAGGTTCTCGTCCTTCTCCTTGAGCAGCGGCGGGTTGGTGGCCCGGGCGTACTTGTTGAGGACGGTGGTGAGGGCGGTGCGGAAGCCCTCTTCGTGCATGCCCCCTCCGCGGGTGGCGATGCCGTTGGCGAAGGAGTGGAGCCCGTCGGCGTTGAAGCCGGTGTTCCACTGGAAGGCGACCTCGACCTCTTGCTCGTCGTCGCTGCCCTCGAAGTAGCCGACCCGGTTGAACAGGGCGTCCTTCGTGGAGTTGATGTGCTTCACGAAGTCGGAGATGCCGCCCGCGTACTTGAAGACCACCGGCTCGACCTCGGCGCCGGGGCGCTTGTCGGCGAAGCGGATCTCGAGGCCCTTGTTGAGGAAGGCCATCATCTGGAGCCGCTCGACGAGCGTCTGGGCGCGGAACTCGGTGGTCTCGGTGAACACCGCGGGGTCGGGCCAGAACCGGATGGTGGTGCCGGTGCGGTTGCGGGGCGCGTCCTTCAGGACCTTGAGCTTGGTCTTGAGCCGGCCGCCCTTCTCGAAGTCGAGGTAGTAGCGCTTGCCGCCGCTGTCGACCTCGCACTCCATGCGGATCGACAGGGCGTTGACCACCGACACGCCCACGCCGTGGAGACCGCCGGAGACCTTGTAGCCCTTGCCCTCGAACTTGCCGCCGGTGTTGAGCTGGGACAGCACGGCCTGCACGGCCGGCATGCCCTTGAGCTTGGGGTCCTTCATGGGATCGACCGGGATGCCGCGCCCGTCGTCGACGACCTCGCAGCCGCCGTCGGGGAGCAAGGAGATGTCGATGCGGCTGCAGTAGCCGGCCATGGCCTCGTCGACGCTGTTGTCGACGACCTCGTAGACGAGGTGGTGCAGGCCGGTGACGCCGGTGGAGCCGATGTACATGCCCGGTCGCTTCCGGACGTGCTCGAGGCCCTCGAGGGCGACGATGGCACTGGCGTCGTAGGTGTCGGTCTGGGTTGCCAAGCGCGGTGGTCCCTGGTGCTGCGGAGCGGTCGGTGGCGACCCGGTTCCATCCCCTCGGGTCGAGGTCGCCTCCGTGCTTCCCGCCCGGGCAAAAGTGCAGGTCAGGGGCCGGAACGACGACCTGGGCAGTGTACCAGAGGGGGGTGGCGATCCGGTTCATGCCGACGGCGCTCGTCGGCCGGCACCGGCCCCCCGGCGGGCCGTCCGGCGGGCCGCTCAGCGGCCGTCGCGCGGGGGCGTCGACGCCTCCTCCAGGGGGCCCACCCGCACCCGCAGGCCGGTGACCGTGCCGGGCCCCAGCACGGCGTCGAGGCGGGTCAGCAGCTGGGCCTCGAGGAGGCGCAGCTGGGTGGCCCAGGCCGGCTCGTCGACGACCAGCGAGAGGACGCCGTCGCGCAGCCGCACCGGACGGCTGTGGACCGCCACCTGCTCCCCCACGAGCTCGGGCCAGCGGCCGAAGACCTGCTGCAGGGTCGAGGTCGACGACCCGCCGAGGTGGCGCACCAGGCGGTCGAGGGTGGGGGAGATGGGGGTGGGGTCGTCGTCGGCGGCGGACGGCAGGGGCTCCCAGGGCACGGCGCCAGTGTCGCACGGCCCGTCGGCCGGGCCTCCCGTCAGTGCACCGCGACCGTGCCGTCGCGCACCTCGACCACGACCTCGGGACGAGCGTCGGGGGGCAGGCCCCCAGCGGTGGTCAGCACGGTCTGGCCCGGCGGCAGGCCGTCGAGCAGCCCCTGGCTCCGACCAGGGTCGAGCTCGGAGAACACGTCGTCGAGCAGCAGGACCGGCGCCGTCCCCACCGCATCGCGGACCACCAGGTGGGCAGCCAGGCGCAGGGCCCAGGCCAGCGACCGCTGCTCGCCTTGGGAGGCGTGCGTGCGCGAGGGCATGGCGTCGATCCGCAGCTCAAGCTCGTCGCGGTGCGGGCCGACGAGCGTCACGCCCCGCCGGAGGTCGTCGCGCCGGCCGGCGGCCAACGCCGGGCCGAGCCCCACCTCACGCCACGGGGCGACGTAGCGAGCCGTGACGGGGACCTCTCGGCCGGCGACCTGGGCGTAGGCCACCTGCAGCGTCGGCGCGAGGGCCTCGACGAGCTCGGCGCGGGCGGCGGCGACGGACTCCCCGGTCTCGGCCAGCTTGGCGTCCCAGACGTCGAGGGTGGTCTCCACGTCGTCGGTGAGCCGCCCACCCGCTTGGCGGAGCAGGGCGTTGCGCTGGCGGACGATGCGCTCGAGGTCTCGCAGGAGGGCGTCGTTGCGCACGTGCAGTGCGACCAGGGCGTCGTCGAGGTAGCGACGGCGCTCGCCCGGTCCGCCCTTCACCAGCTCGAGGTCGTCGGGCGAGAACACCGACACCCGGACGTGGCCGAGCAGGTCGCGGGCCCGGGCGAGGCGCTGCCGGTTCACCTGCATCCGCCCCCGACCCCCGGCCACCAGCTCAGCCTCGAGGAGGAGGTCGCGGCCCTCGTTGGTGCCCTCGGCCCGCACGACGGCCCGCTCGGCCCCCACCCGCACGAGGGCGTCGGTGGGCGCCCCCCGGAACGAGCCCAGGGTGGCCAGGTAGCCGAGGGCCTCCAGCAGGTTCGTCTTGCCCTGGCCGTTGGGGCCGACCACGGCGGTGAGCCCGGCCCCGAACGGGACCTCCGCGGTGCGGTAGGACCGGAAGTCGGTGAGCCAGAGGCGGCGCAGCTCCACCGGCGAGGTCAGCCGCGCCCGGACCCGCGCCGCGGGCGGAGGCTCACGAGACCCGGACCGGCATCAGCAGGTACAAGAAGTCGGTGCTGTCGATGGACTTGAGCAGCGCCGGCTTCAGGGCGTCGACCGTCTCGAGGGTGACCTCGTCGCCGGTGGCCACCTCGAGCCCGTCGATCAGGTACTCGGGGTTGAACGCCACGGTCAGCTCCTCGCCCTCGTACTTGGCGTCGAGCTGCTCGAAGGCGTTGCCCACGTCCTGGGCGCTCGCGCTCAGGCTGAGGCCCTCGCCCGACATCGCCAGCTTGATCGGGGTCGAGGGCTCGCGGGCCACCACCTTGACGCGGCGGACGGCGTCGAGCAGGGCCTCGCGGCCGACGGTGAGGCGGTGGTTGTGGCGGGGCGGGATCAGCCCCCGGTAGTTGGGGAACTCGCCGTCGATGAGGCGGGTGACGAGGTGCACGCCGCCGAGCTCGAAGGCGGCGTCGCGCTCGCCCAGCCGCACGGTGACCTCCTCGGCACCGCCCAGCAGCCGACCCAGCTCGCGCAGCGCCGTCGACGGCACGAGGACGTTCTGGCCCTCCTCGAGGAACGAGGTGCCGGGCAGGTCGCGCACGGCCAGGCGGTAGGAGTCGGTGGCCACGAGGCGCAGGCCGTCCCCCTCGGTCGCCATGTTGACGCCGGTGAGGATGGGCCGGCTCTCCTCGGTGCTGGCGGCGATGACCACCTGGCGCAGCGCGTCGGACAGGGCCGTGCTCGACAGCGTGACGCCGTCGCCGTCGGGCTCGTGCAGGCGCGGGAACTCCGCGGCGGGGATGGCGCGGACGGCGAACTGGCTGCGGCCGGCGGTGATCGAGGCCTCGTCGTCGCCGATGGCCACCTCGACGCGCCCCGGCTCGAGCACGCGGATGATCTCCCCGGCGAGCTTGGCGGGGAGGACGGCGATGCCGTCGGTGTCGCCTGCCACCTCGACCGTGGTGGTGATGGTCAGGTCGAGGTCGCTGCCGGTGAGGCGCAGCTCGGACCCGCGCAGCTCGAACCGGACCCCGGCCAGCACCGGGAGCGAGCCCCCGCGGTTGGTGACGGCGCGCCCGGCGGTGCCGATGGCCTCGGCGAGCACATCTCGCTCACAGCGGAACTTCACGTTGTCGCCCTCGCGTTCTTCTTCTGCGTTGTTCTGTTCTTTGCTTCGCGGTAGTAGCAGTAGGGGCTGTGGATTGTGGAGAAGGTGCCATCACCGCAGGTCAGCGAGGTGATGGTTCGCGGCCGGTTCCCCACAGCGACCCACAGGTTGGCATCGTCGCCGGCGGGGCCGGGGGATGACGGGGCCGTCGTCCACCGGCGCGCGCCCCCTCGCCCACAGGCTGTCCCCGGGGTGGTCCCCAGGTTCGACGCCGATGTGGCCGGGCCCCGGCGGGCGGTGAGCGACCGGATCCGGCCCGCCATCAGCTGCCGCTCCGGATGCTCTGGGTGAGCTCGGTGACCTGGTCGTAGATCTGGCGGCGCTCCTTCATGAGGTCACCGATCTTCTCCACCGCGTGCATGACGGTGGTGTGGTCGCGACCGCCGAACTCCCGGGCGATGGCGGGGTACGACAGGTCGGTCAGCTCGCGGAAGACGTACATCGAGATCTGCCGGGCGGTGACCAGCGGCCGCCGCCGGCTCTTGCCGCGGATCTCGTCGATGCTGAAGTCGAACATCTCCGAGGTCTTCTGCAGGATGAGGTCGGGGGTGATGGGCCGGGGCTGGCTGTCGGTGAGCATGTCGGCCAGCACCCGCTGGGCGAGGTCGACCGACAGCGGCTCCTTGTTGAGGCTGGCGAACGCCGACACCCGGATGAGCGCGCCCTCGAGCTCGCGGATGTTGTCGGTGATGTGGGTGGCGATCAGCTCGAGCACGTCCGGGGGGATGTAGACGGTCTCCTTCTCGGCCTTCTTGCGCAGGATGGCGAGGCGGGTCTCGAGGTCGGGCGGCTGGATGTCGGTGATCAGGCCCATCATGAACCGGCTGCGCAGGCGGTCCTCCAGGGTGGCCATCGAGGCCGGCGGCCGGTCGCTGGAGAACACGATCTGCTTGTTGGCCTGGTAGAGGTGCTCGAAGTTGTGGAAGAGCTCCTCCTGCAGCCGCTCGGAGGTCTGGATGAACTGGATGTCGTCGATGAGCAGGACGTCCGCCTCGCGGTAGCGCTGCTTGAACTGGGCCTGCGAGCTGGTGCGGATGGAGTCGATGAACTCGTTCAGGTACCGCTCGGACGACACATAGCGGACGATGTAGGTGGGGTAGTGCTGCTGGACGTAGTTGGCAATGGCCTGGAGGAGGTGGGTCTTGCCGAGGCCGGCGTCGCCGTAGATGAACAGCGGGTTGTAGGACCGGGCCGGGGTCTCGGCGACGGCCAGGGCGGCGGCGTGCGCGAAGCGGTTGGAGGTGCCGATCACGAAGTCGTCGAAGGAGTAGCGGGGGTTGACGCCCCCGAGGAAGGGCGAGCCGCCGGGAGCGCCGGCGGCGGGTCCGGGGGCCGAGGTGCCGACGGAGGCGCCCGGGACCGGTGGCGGGGCGGCGGCCGGCGCGGCAGGCACCGGTTCGGCCAACGCCTCGGCGGCGGCGGCCACGGGGTCGGCGGCCCCGAGGGACGGCTCGGTGTGGACCTCGAGGCGGATGCGGGCGATGGGCGAGCCCACGTCGGTGAGGGCGCCCTGCATCAACGTGAGGTAGCGGGTCTCGATCCGCTCGCGCACGACCGAGCTGGGCACGGCCAAGACCAGCGCGTCGCCGTCGACCGTCACCGGCTGGGCGGCGTTGAACGTGGTCAGCCACACCGCCTCGGAGACCTGCCCGCGCAGGACCTCCGCACACGATGTCCACAGCACCTCTGCGTCGTCCACCTGCGTCGACGCCTCCTCGACGCCCATCCCGTCCACAGCGCGGTCCACACCTGTGGAAAACTCCCCCGTGCCCCGGCCGGCGGGGGATCTGCGGCGCGGACCGGGGTGTGCGGTGCGGGCCGACGGTGACCGTCGCCTGGGCGGGTGGACCTGGGGACGGCGACCGTAGCACCGCTCTGGACGAGGTGCACGGGCGTCATCCACAGGCCGCGACGGCCCTGGTCAGGGGCTCGCGGCGGCCGTCGCGAGGTGGCCACGCCACCGGATCCGGGGGGTGTGTCGGGGCGTCGGGCGTCGGGCGCGGCGGGGTGCGGTTGCCCCTCTCCGGCCGACACCTCTAGGCTTGCCAGGTTCTCGGCCCGGTCCCGTGGCCGCCACCAGCCCAGCCCCGGTCCTCCGGCGCGGGCCGGAGGCGCCCGACCCGGATCGGACGCCCGCCCGACACCGGCCCCGCAGGCCGACCATCGCCGCCGGGAGGCCTGGTGGTGGAGGAGGATCGACGTGAAGCGCACGTACCAGCCCAACAACCGACGCCGGGCCAAGCGCCACGGGTTCCGGCAGCGGATGTCGACCCGCGCCGGCCGCGCGGTGATCAAGAACCGCCGCCGCCGGGGCCGGGTCCGCCTGTCGGCCTGATCTGGCGGCTCGGCCAGCGCCGCGACCTCGACGAGGTGGCTCGTCGGGGCCGTCGGGTGGCAGCCGGGCCCCTCTGGCTGCGGTACCTCGCCGACCCACCCGCCGCCACGCCGGACCCTCCGAGGGTCGCGTTCGCCGTGGGCCGCAAAGTCGGCAATGCTGTGATCCGCAACCGGCTCCGGCGCCGCCTGCGCGAGCTGCTGCGCCGCCAGGCCGGGCGGCCGGACCGCCTCCCGGCCGGCCGGTACCTCCTGGGCGCCGGGCCCGGGGCGGCCACCGCCTCCTTCGCCGACCTGGAGCGATGGCTCGAGGAGCTGTTCGAACGCATGGACAGGGCATGACCGACGACGAGCCGACGACGCCAGCCGCTGGTGCGGTCGCGCCCCGGCCCATGGGGCCCGCCGCCCGGGGCGCGCACGCCCTCGTCCGCGGCTACCAGCGGGTGACGGCCGGCCGGCCGTCGCCGTGCCGGTACGTGCCCACCTGCTCGTCGTACGCGCTCGAGGCGTACGAGGAGCACGGGTTCGCCCGGGGCAGCTGGCTGACCGTCCGTCGCCTGTCGCGCTGCCACCCGTGGGGCCGATCCGGCTGGGACCCGGTCCCCAAGCGCAGGCCGGCATGAGCCCGACGCCCGCGTCTCCCGCCCCCCACCCCTGCAGCCCACCCGAAAGGGGCCGGTAGGTGCAGTACCTCTTCGACTTCATCGCGTCGGTGCTGGCGTTCTTCTACCAGCTGGTGCCGAACTACGCCTTCGCCATCATCGCCCTGACGCTGCTGGTCATGATCGTGACCACGCCGCTCACGCTGAAGAGCACGCGCTCGATGATGATGATGCAGCAGCTCCAGCCGGAGATGAAGAAGATCCAGTCCCAGTACAAGGACGATCGCGAGAAGCTCAACGAGGAGCTGCTGAAGTTCTACAAGGAGAACAACATCAACCCTCTGGGTGGTTGTCTCCCCTTGTTGGTGCAGATGCCGGTGTTCCTGGTGCTGTACCAGGTGCTCCGCGGACTGACCCGTCGGGTCTCCGACCTGGGCTTCGCCGTCGGGTGGGCGGGCGGTCAGGCCTCCACCGGGTCGGCCAACAGCGACGTCCCGACCAGCCAGTACGACCTCACGCTGCCGTTCGATCCGGCCTTCTTGAACTCCTCGACGGCGCTCTACCAGTCGCTGTCGTCGACCACCACGATGCAGGCCTTCGGCATCGACCTGGCCGAGTCGGCCAGCCAGGCCCTGCAGAACAGCGTCGTCGAGTCGATCCCGTACTTCGTGCTGATCGCCGTCGTGGCCGTCACCGGCTACGTCCAGCAGCGCCAGATCCAGGGGCGGAACCCCAACGCCGAGCAGAACCCCCAGCAGCAGATGCTCATGAAGGTCATGCCGATCTTCCTGCCGGTCATCTCCTTCGGGCTGCCCGGCGGCCTGGTCCTGTACTTCGCGGTGTCGAACCTGTACCGGGTGGGCCAGCAGTGGTTCATCTCCCGCAGCATCTACGGCATCAGCGGCAAGGACGGTGCGCCCAAGGGCGGCGCCGGCGGTTCCGGTGGCCGGGGCGACAAGAAGCCGGTCGGCAAGGGCGGTGGGCCTGCCGCCAAGGACGGCGGGGCCAAGGCCGAGGTGACCTCGGGCAACGGGGCTCGCCGCGGCAAGGACAAGGCGCCGGCCGACGACAAGGCACCGGCCAAGCGTGCCGACAAGGCGCCCGCCAAGGAGAAGGCGGGGGTCAGCGGTCGCAGCGGGGCGACCGGTTCCAAGCGGACGACGGGCGGCGGCCGGGTGACCAAGCCCGCCGCCAAGCCCGCCACCACCCCGGCCAAGGGCGATGCGGGCAAGGACGCCACCGACGCGGCGCCGCCCACCCTGCAGCCCCGGGCCCGCAAGCAGAAGAAGAGGTGACCGGTGGAGTGGGTCGAGACGACGGGGCGCAGCATCGAGGAGGCCAAGGACGCCGCCCTCGACGAGCTGGGGGTCGACGAGGTCGATGCCGAGTTCGAGATCCTCGAGGAGCCACGCCCGGGCCTGTTCGGCCGCGTGCGGGGTGAGGCGCGGGTCCGAGCCCGGGTGCGCCCGGCGACCCCCCGCCCCAAGGTCGAGCGCCGCGACCGCCGGCGCCGCTCCGACAGCAAGGGCCGAGCCGACGGCGGCAAGGGCGGTTCGAGCTCCTCACGCTCCGGCGGTGGCCGCCGGGGCGGGTCGTCCGGCGGTGACGAGGCCGCCGAGGCGGCGCCGGACGCCGTGGCCACCGCCACCGAACCCGACGCCGCACCCACCGACAACCGGGCGTCCTCCGACGCCCCCGCCGCGGCAGCGGCCGACCGCCCGGGAGGGCCCAGCATGACCACCACCGATCTCGAGCCCGATGCCCAGGCCCCCGTGGTCGCCGACTTCCTCGACGGGCTGGTCACCGCCTTCGGCCTCGACGGCGAGGTCAGCACCGAGCTGGTCGAGGACGCCATCGAGGCCAAGGTCGCCGGCGACGACCTGGGCCTGCTCATCGGGCCGAAGGGCACCACGCTCAACGCCGTCCAGGAGCTGGCCCGCACCGTGGTCCAGCGCAAGGCCACCACGCCGGCCCGCGTGCGCGTCGACGTCGGCGGCTACCGCGAGCGTCGCCGCGAGGCCCTGGCCCGGTTCACCCAGCAGGTGGCCGCCCAGGTGCTCGAGACGGGCAGCCAGAAGGCGCTGGAGCCGATGAGCCCGGCCGACCGCAAGGTCGTCCACGACACGGCCAACGAGATCGACGGCGTCTCCACGCTGTCGGAGGGCGAGGAGCCCCGCCGCCGCGTCGTCATCATCCCCGCCGACTGACGTGGCCGGCGCCGAGCCGGCGCTCGACGCTGCTGCCATCGAGGCCCGCCTCGCCCCGGTGCTCGCCGCGGGTCGGGTGACGGGCGCGGTGGGTCCGTCACCCGACGCCGAGCAGGTCGCCCATGACCTGCGGTTTGCCGCCGCGGTGGCGGCTCCGGCCACCTTCGTCGACCTCGGGTCCGGGGGTGGCCTCCCGGCGCTGGTGCTGCTGCTGGCCTGGCCATCCACCCACGGGGTCCTGATCGAGGCCAACCACCGTCGGGCGACGGCGTTGCAGGAGGCGGTGGACGCCGTCGGCTTGGCCTCCCGAGCCGAGGTCCGAGCCGACCGGGTGGAGGACGTGGCTCGGGACCCGGCGCACCGGGGCCGACACGACGTGGTCACGGCCCGCAGCTTCGGCCCGCCGGCGGTCACCGCCGAGTGTGCGGCGGGGCTCCTGGCGGCCGGTGGCCACCTCCTCGTGAGCGAGCCCCCGTCCAGTGCCGGCGCTCGGTGGCCGTCCGAGGGCGTTGCCCAGCTGGGGCTGGTGCTCGAGGGCGTGCACGACGGCATCGCCGTGCTGCGGGCGCTCGGACCGCCCGGCGATCGCTGGCCCCGCCGCCCCGGGATCCCCGCCAAGCGCCCCCTCTTCGGCCCCTGAGCCGCCGTCCGCAGGTGTTCCACGTGGAACGTCCCGACCGCCCCCAGGGGACGTCGCGGGCCCCGTTTCACGTGGAACATGGTCGAGCGGGGCCCGCCTGGAAGGTCTGGCGGGGGTTGTGACCGGCTCGTTTGCGTGTGGGGGGCGGGCGCGGAAGGTCTGGCGGGGGTTGTGACCGGCTCGTTTGCGTGTGGGGGGCGGGCGCGGAAGGATGACCGTCGTGCACGAGGGGGACGAGGGGACGCCAACGCCGGACGCCGGCGGGGGCACATCCCCGCCGCTGGCGGCGCCGGCTGATCTGCCGGCGGTCGAGGTGGCCGTGGCCCAGGGCCCGGCGGCCGACCAGGTGCGGACGGTGCCACGCGTGATCGCCGTCGCCAACCAGAAGGGCGGGGTGGGCAAGACCACCACGGCGGTGAACCTGGGGGCCTGCCTCGCCGACCTCGGCTACCGCACCTTGATCGTGGACCTGGATCCGCAGGGCAACGCCAGCACCGGCCTGGGCATCAACACCCGGGAGCTGGCGGTGTCGATGTACGACGTCCTCCTGAACGACACGCCCCTGGAGGACTGCATCGAGGGGGCCTCGGTCCGCAACCTGTTCGTGGCCCCGGCCAGCCTCGACCTGGCGGGCGCCGAGATCGAGCTGGTGCCGGCCTTCTCCCGCGAGCTCCGGTTGCGGACGGCGCTGGAGGAGGTCCAGGCCGACTACGACGTGGTGCTGATCGACTGCCCGCCGTCGTTGGGTCTGCTGACGGTGAACGCCCTGGCTGCCGCCACCGAGGTGCTGGTGCCGATCCAGTGCGAGTACTACGCCCTGGAGGGCCTGGGCCAGCTGGTCCACAACGTCGAGCTGGTGCGGAGCCGCCTCAACCGGGCCCTCGAGATCAGCGCCATCGTGCTGGTCATGTACGACGCCCGCACCCGCCTGGCCGAGGATGTGGCCAACGAGGTTCGCACCCACTTCGGGTCGAAGGTGTGCCGCACGGTCGTGCCCCGAACGGTCCGGCTGTCGGAGGCCCCGTCGTTCGGGCAGCCGATCATCGTGTTCGACCCGTCGTCCCGGGGCGCCATCGCCTACCGGGAGCTGGCCAAGGAGGTGAGCCGTGGGACGGCGCAGCGGGCTGGGTAGGGGCCTGGACGCCCTGCTGCCGGCGGGTCCACCACCCGGTGACGAGGACGCCGTCTCCGAGCCCACCGCCGGGCCGTGGCGCCAGGTGGGGGTCGACCAGGTGCGCCCCAACCCGCGGCAGCCCCGCTCCGTGTTCGACGAGGAGGCCCTGGACTCGCTGGCCGCGTCCATCGCCGAGGTCGGGGTGCTCCAGCCGGTCCTGGTGCAGGACCGGGGCGACCACTACGAGCTCATCGCCGGCGAGCGGCGGTGGCGGGCGGCCCGCCAGGCTGGCCTCGACCAGATCCCCGTGCTGGTCCGCGACGCCGACCACCGGCAGTCGCTGGAGGAGGCGCTGGTCGAGAACCTCCACCGCCAGGACCTCAACGTGCTGGAGGAGGCGGCGGCCTACCACCAGCTCCTCGACGACTTCGGGTTGACCCAGGAGCAGGTGGCCCAGCGGGTGGGCAAGAGCCGCCCGGCGGTGGCCAACACGCTGCGCCTGCTCCAGCTGGGGCCCGACGTGCAGCGGCTGGTGGCGGCTGGCGAGCTGTCGGCCGGCCACGCCCGAGCCCTGCTGGCCCTCACCGACGAGCTCGACCAGGTGCAGGTGGCTCGCCAGATCCTCGACGAGGGCTGGAACGTCCGCCAGACCGAGCAGGCCGTGCGGGACCTGCTGGCGTCGGCCGAGGGTGGCGCGGCTCCCGAGGCCGTGCCGCCGGGCACGACCCGCCCGGCGGCGGTGCTCGAGCTCGAGCAGCTGCTCGCCGACCACCTCAACACGCGCGTGCGGGTGAACGTGCGGGGCCAGCGGGGTCGGGTCGTGATCGACTTCGCCACCTTCGACGACCTCGAGCGCATCTACCGCGCCATGGTCCACGGCCCCGAGCGCGACGACTGAGCCTCCGGCCCCGGCCTCACCTCGCGGTGCAGGTTCAGCCTCGTCCACATCCTGTGGCCAACCCTGTGGTCAAGCGTTCGGGTTGCGTGGCGGACGTCACGTCCGTCGTCCCCAGGCCCCAAGCGGCCGACGCCCGTGACCGGCGTTGGTCGACCCGGTGGTCGACGGGGAAAAGCCCAGGTCACCGCCCATGTCGGCCCCGCCGCTCCCGGCCAGGCCGGCCCGTGGACAACGGTGTGGATACCGAGGGTAGGTTCGGTGGCCCGCCCGCTCGGGGTCAGCTGGGGACGGGCGCCGCCGCCCACCGCTCGACGGCCCGGCGGCAGGCGTCGGCGACGTCAGCGGCATGGCTGACGGCGTCGTGGCTCGAACCCGGGCAGCACACCACGGTGGGCATGCGGGTCTCGCGCAGCAGCGGGAGCCGCATCCCCTGCACGGTGGCGGCACCGGGGGCCGCGGGCAGCTCCTCGGCCAGGAGCTCGGCCAGCTGGCGGCCCCCGATCGACTCGAAGCCGTCGGTGGCGTAGTAGGCGAGGTGGACCAGCTGGTCGGGGCGGACCTCGAGGCCCACGACGACGTCGGCGTCGAAGGCGTTGGCCTTCTGGGCCAGGATGGACGGATCTGGATGATCAAGGACCACCACGCGTGCTCCGGCATCGAGCAGCGCCTTGCCGCAGGCCTCGGCCAGCGCCCCGAGCCCACCGGCGTGGGCCATCACGACCCGCCGCCCGGTCAGCGAACGGGGGGCGCCGAGCAGCCGTTCGCGCTCGCGGACGCCGGCGATGGCCACGGGGTCGTCGACCCGGCCCCGCATCCGGGCCAGCCCGGCGGTGGAGTCGCGCCCGCAGATGCCGTCCACGGTGAGGCCGGCGTTGCGCTGGAAGTCCTTCAGCGCCCGCTCGGTGTCGGGCCCGAAGATGCCGTCGATCCGACCGGCGTCGAAGCCCAGCTCGCTGAGGGCGCGCTGCAGCACGACGACGTCCTCGCCGCGCAGCATCGGCTGGCGCAGGTACAGGAGCCGGCTGCCGAGGCGGTGGCCCGCCTCGACCAGCGCCGACCAGGTGGCACGGTCGCAGACGCCGTCGGCGAACAGCCCCCGACTGCTCTGGAACGCCCGCACGGCGGCCTCGGTCCGGGGCCCGAAGGCGCCGTCGGCCTCACCGGGCGGGTCGCCGGCACCGACCGCCGTCAGCCGCTGCTGCAGGTCGCGCACCGCCGGACCCTCGCAGCCGGCGTGCAGGGGCAGGGCGTCGCCCGGATCGCTCACGGGGCCGGCCGGGGGAGCAGCGCCGGCGCCGGGGGCATCACAGGAACTCGCTCAGCTCCTGCAGCAGCTGGCTCTTGCCCTTGGCCCCGATGACCCGGGCGGCCTCCTGGCCGTCGCGGAACACGATCATGGTCGGGATGCTCATCACGCCGTAGCGCCGGGCGACGTTGGGGTTGTCGTCGACGTTGAGCTTGGCGATGCGGAGCTTGCCCGCCTGCTCGCCGGCGATCTCGTCGAGGATCGGGGCGACCATCTTGCACGGTCCGCACCACTCGGCCCAGAAGTCGACGAGGACCGGCTCGGACGCGCTGCCGACCTCCTCGTCGAAGGTGGCGTCGGTGAAGGTGGTGATGTTGTCGGCCATGGCTGAGCCTCGCGTTTCTCGGGGGGCGCACCCGCGTGGTGCAGCGGGGTCAACGGCGAGCGGTGGCGGGGGATTCCCGCCGTCGGTCACGCTAGCGCGCCGGACCCCGGCGCCCGGGCGGGCTCGGTCCGGCACCCGGCGCGGGGCGGTGTGCTCGTGCGGGCGCCGGCGCCGAGGTCAGCCGTGGTGGTGCTCGAGCCAGCGCTCGGCGTCGATGGCGGCCGAGCAGCCGGATCCGGCGGCGGTGATCGCCTGCCGGTAGGTGTGGTCCTGCACGTCACCGCAGGCGAACACGCCCTCGACGTTGGTGTACGAGCTGCGGCCCCGGGTGATGAGGTAGCCGGCACCGTCCATCTCGAGCTGGCCCTTGAACAGGTCGGTGTTCGGCTTGTGGCCGATGGCGACGAACACGCCGGTGACGGGCAGCACCTTCACCTCGTCGGTCATCACGTCGCGGACCTGGAGGCCCTCGACGGTGGCGTCGCCGACGAGGTCGACCACGACCGAGTTCCACGCGAAGCGGATCTTGTCGTTGGCGAAGGCCCGCTCCTGCATGATCTTGGAGGCGCGCAGCTCGTCGCGGCGGTGCACGATGGTGACCGAACGGGCGAACTTGGTGAGGAACAGCGCCTCCTCGAGGGCGGAGTCGCCGCCGCCGACCACGGCGATGTCCTGGTCGCGGAAGAAGAAGCCGTCGCAGGTGGCGCACGTGGACAGGCCGTGGCCGAGCAGGCGCTCCTCGGCGTCGAGGCCGAGCATCAGGGCTTGGGCGCCGGTGGACACGATGACGGTGCGGGCCCGGTGGGTGGGCTCGGCGGCCGCGGGATCGCCGATCCACACGCCGAAGGGCTGGGCGGACAGGTCGACCCGGGAGACCTTCTCGGTGACGATCTCGGCGCCGAAGCGCACCGCCTGCTCGCGGATGCGGCCCATGAGCTCGGGACCCATGATCCCCTCGGGGAACCCCGGGAAGTTCTCGACCTCGGTGGTCAGCATGAGCTGGCCCCCGGGCTGGTCGCCGGTGCTCGACGGCTCGCCCTCGATGACGAGCGGCTCGAGGTTGGCCCGGGCCGTGTACACGGCGGCGGTGAGGCCGGCGGGGCCCGAGCCGATGATGATCACGTTGCGCACGTCGTCGGCGCTCATGGGGGTCTCCTCTGGGGCGGTCTGCGGCTGGTCGAACGTCGGCGGGGGCGCTCGGGATTCCCGACGCCGGCCGCGGGCGCGGGGTCAGGCGGGCGGGGGCGTCGTCCGGGCCTTGCCCCAGAGCAGGGCGCCGAGGCCGACGAACACGAGGCCGACGATCAGGTAGACGAGCCAGATCGGGTTCTCGAGGTGGAACACGTTGATGAAGATGACCTCGAGGGCCCGGATGAGGCCGATCACGAGCATGAACGCCACCACGGTGCCGAAGATGAGGGCGGTCACGCCGTACTTGATGCCGCGGGCGATCTGCAGCGCCGGTCCGGTGGTCTTGTCGCGGACCGAGTCGACCAGGCGGATGATCCCGTCGGTGGCCTGCTCGGGCCAGTCGGCGTCGGGCGTCGCGGCCGGAGCTGGCCCGCGGGACGGGTCGGTGGAGCGCGACGGGACGGCCATGCCGGGATCGTAGTGGTCACGGGTGGCCCGGCGACGAGCCGGCACCGCGCGCCGGTCCCCGCCGTCGGGGCGCGTCGACGGGCGGTCGCCCCCGTCTCGTGGGTCGGCCGGGCCGTGGGCGGTCGCCGCTCAGGAGGGGGCGGGCTGGCGGTCGAGCGGGGCGCAGTCGGCCCGGGCGACCGTGATGAGGCGCACGGCGTCGGGCCGTCCGGCGTAGAGGTAGGTGAGGGCGGGCGTGCCCTGGTAGGTCGCCACCGCGGTGAACACCGGCGCGCCGAGGCCCGGATCCTGGGCTCGCACCACGGGGTCGCAGGCCTGGAGCCGGGCCACGATCCCGGGCACCTCGGCCGCGGGCACGAAGCCGCCCGGCGGTGGGGCCGGCTCCTCGGTGGCGCCCTCGTGGTGGGTGTCGTCGCGCAGCAGCGCCCGGGCCTTCACGCGGGCGGCCAGCTCGTCGGGCGTCGACACCGCGCCGAGGTCGTCGCCCACGAAGGAGGCGGCCACGATGGCCGGGCTGTTCGGCGGGATGGTGGCCCGTGGGAGGGCCGAGGCGGTGGTGCTCGGCATGGCCCCGCCGGCGGCGGCCGACGGGGCGCTCTTCTCGGCGGCGTCACTCGTCGCCGCGCCGCCCGGCCCCTCCTCCTGGGTGGCGGCGAGCGGTCCGGCCGGGCGGGCCACCGTGGTGGACGGCGGCGCCGAGGCCGCGACCGGGGCCGAGGCGGCGTCGGTGCTGGTCGGCGTCCCGCCGCGGAGCAGCCGTGGCGCGACGCCGACGAGCAGGGCGAGGACCGCCACGGCGGCGACCGCCGCGAGCACCCGGTTGCGCGTGCGGTGGGCGCCGAGGTCGACGACCTCGGCCGCCGCACCGCCGGACGGGGCGTCGGTGCCGACGTCCTCGGCCGGCGAGAAGGCGGCCAGCGCGGCGGCGACGGCCTGGTCGGCGGCGCCGGCCGGCACCTCGACGGGTGCGGCGACCGCCGCCTGCACGGCCGCCAGCTCGTCGCGCCGCGCCCGCAGGTCGGGGTCGTCGGCGACGCGGGCCGCCTCGTCGTCGGTGGCCTCGCCGTCGAGGGCGGCCGAGGCCAGCTCGTCGCGGGCGTCGTCGGGGGTGGGGTGGTGGTCGGTCATGGCGTCTCGGGTTCGACGTCGGCCAGGGCCGTTCGGTTCCCGCCGAGCTGGCGGGCGAGGGCCCGGCGGCCCCGGGCGATGCGGGAGCGCACGGTGCCGGCGGGGATCTGGAGGACCTCGGCGATCTCGGCGTAGTCGAGGCCGAGGACGTCGCGGAGCACGACGGGCGCCCGGAACTCGGGGGGCAGCCCGGCCAGGGCATCGTCGAGGTCGAGGTGGTCCGAGACCGAGGTGGCCAGGTCGGGGCCGGCCGCCGGCGGCGGCAGGGCGTCGGGTTCGACGGGCTCGGGCCGCCGTCGCCGCCGGCGCAGCTCGTCCAGGCAGGCGTTGGTGACGACGCGGTAGGCCCAGGTCGTGAAGGCGGCCCGACCGTCGTAGCGGGGCAGCCCGCGGACCAGGGCGATCATCGCCTCCTGCGTCGCGTCGCGCGCGTCGGCCTCGTTGCCCGTGAGGCGCCGGCACACCGCGTAGAAGCGGTCGTGGTGGCGCCGCAGCAGGTGGTCGAGCGCCTGGCGATCACCGGCCCGGGCGGCCTCGACGAGGGCGCGGTCGTCGTCGGCGGGCCCGGGGCTGCTGGCGGTCACCCGCTCACGACCCCAGGACGGTGATCTCGTCGATCTCGGTGAGGACGCGGGGTGGTCCCGAGCCCAGGTCGGTGATCCACACCAGCACGTACTGGCCCTCGGTCGCCCCGGTGTCGAACTCGGCGCTGCCGGCGATGTCGGTCTTGGTGGCGACGGGGTCGCCCCACTCGGCGAGCGTGGCGCCCGGCTTGGCCGCGACGTACACCTGGGCCGCCCAGCCCTGGGTGGGTGAGGTGACCTTGACCGTGCGGACGGTCGACGGCTTCTCGAGCTTCACGTAGATCCCCACGCCGGGCTTGAGGTTGCCCATCTTGCGGGTGTCGTACTGCTCGGTCTTCCACCCCGTCGCCGGGTTGCCGTCGAACACCTTGGCGGCGTCGGCGGTGCCGGTGCCGGCCGGCTCGACGCCGTCGCCGGGCGGTGGGTCGAACGGGACGGCCTCGACGATCGGCAGCGGCTCGGTGCGCACGCCGGGCACGGGCAGGCCGGAGTTGGCCGCGGCGTCGAGGACCTTCTGCCCGGTGGTGGTCCGGTAGACGAGGACGCCGGCCACCGCGAGGGCACCGACGACGAGCAGGGCGACGAACCACGGCCACAGGGCGCGGCGCCGCCGGGGCGGCGGGAGGTCGACGGGCCCGGTGGGTCGGGCCGGTGCCGGTGCCGGCGACGCCGCCACCGCGACCGGCGGCGCGATGACCGGCGTGAGGTCGGGGTCGCGGATCGGTGCCGCCGCTGCGCGCGCCGAGCCGGGGCGGGCGGCGAGCAGCGCGGCCCGCAGGTCGGCGGCGGTCGCGTAGCGGTCGTCGGGGTAGCGGGCGATGGCGCGCACCACCACGTCGTCGAGGACGGGCGGGACGGTCGGCTGCAGCTGCCGCGGCCGCGGTGGTGTCGTGTGGAGCCGGGCGAGTGCGGTGGCGGCCTGGGTGTCGGCCACGAACGGGGCCTGGCCGGTGAGCGCCTCGTAGCAGACGATGCCCAGGGCGTAGATGTCGGCGCGCCCGTCGAGGGGCCCGCCTTCGACCTGCTCGGGGGCGAGGTACTTGACCGAGCCGAGCATCGTGCCGGTCTGGGTGTGGTCGGCGTCGTCACGGACCTTGGCGATCCCGAAGTCGGTGACCATCACCCGGTTGTCGTCGCACAGCAGGATGTTCGCCGGCTTGATGTCGCGGTGGACGAGCCCGGCGCGGTGCGCCGCCTGGAGGGCGTCGGCGACCTCGGCGGCGATGTCGATGACCCGTGCGGGTTCGAGGGCACCAGCCTCGTCGAGGGCCTGACGGAGCGTGCGGCCCTGCACCAGCTCCATCACGATGGCCTCGACCCCGTCGTCGCTGCAGGTGTCGAAGATCGAGACGATCGAGGGGTGGTGCAGGCGGGCGGCGGCGACCGCCTCGGTGCGGAACCGGGCCACGAACGAGCCGTCGGAGGCGAGGTGGCCGTGGAGGATCTTGACCGCCACGCGTCGCTCGAGGACGGTGTCGACGGCCTCCCACACCTCGGCCATGCCGCCGGAGGCGATGAGCCGCGTCAGCTCGTAGCGACCCCCGACGCGCAAGCCGGAGTGCACGCCTCCGTGGGCGGAACGAGGGGGGCTGGGCGACTCGGGCACGGCGTCTGCAAACCTACCCGTCACCGGTCACCGGCGGGGGACGCCGGTGGCGGTGGTCACTCGGGCACGAGGAAGCAGGCGCCGATGGTGCCGCGGCCGGTGTGGGTGCCGATGACGGGGCCGATCAGGCCCACGCGCAGCTCGTCGGCGGGGACCGTGGGGGTGATCAGCGGGAGCATGTCGTCGATGTCGTCGGCGGCGGCGTGCACGATCGCCAGGTGCTCTGGCCGACCCGACTCGAGGGCGCGGTCGCGCAGCCACTGCATCGACTTCTTGCGGGTCCGCTGCTTGGAGGCCTCCTCGACCTTCCCGCTGGAGATGTCGATGCACGGCTTGATCGACAGCATCGAGCCGAGCAGGGCCTGCGCGCCCCCGATGCGCCCGCCCTTCTTGAGGTTCTCGAGCGTGTCGAGGATCCCGAAGACGCGGGTTCGCTCGCGCAGCGACTCGGCGAGGGCCACGACGTCGTCGCCCGAGGCGCCGTCGGCGGCGGCCCGGGCGGTGAGCAGCACCTGGGTGCCAAGGCCCAGGGTGATCGACCGGGAGTCGAAGACCCGCACGTCGAGCTCCCCCTCGAGCGCTCGGGCGGCGTTCTGGGCGGCTTGCATGGTGGCCGACAGCTCGGCGGAGATGTTGATGCACACCACGGTGTCGGCGCCGGCCTCGGCCTGCCGGCGGAAGGCGGCTTCGAAGGCGCCCGGGCTGGGCGCGGCCGTCTCGGGGAGCGCCTCGCTGGCGGCCATCTTCGTGTAGAAGTCCTCGACCGAGAGGTCTTCCCCGTCGCGGTACTCCTCGTCGCCGAAGCGGATGCTGAGCGGCACCACCTCGATGCCCAGCTCGGTGGTCTCCGCGGTGGTGAGGTCGCAGCTGCTGTCGGTGACGATGCGGACGCCGGCCATGTGGTGATCCCCCCGGGGGCGACCCGGCGCCGCAGGTCGGCGCGTCGGGCGGTCGGACCGGGGACGGCGCCCCGGACGTGTGGCGAGAACCTACTACCGGGACTCCCGCCGGCCGGTGGTGGCGGCCCGGCGCGGCGTCGAGGCGCAGCGCTCCGGGCCGGGCGACATCAGGGCCGGGTGCTGGGGCCGGCCGGGGCGCTCGCCTCGCCGACCTCGCCGTCCACCGGGTGGTCGTCGCCCCCGTCACCACCGCTCGATCCTCGGCTCGGGTGCGATGGCGAGACCAGGCGGTGCTGCCGACGGGCGCTGCGGAAGTGGCGGGCCCACCACACGAGGAGGAAGAGGCCGGCCGCGACCGAGAGCACGAGCCCGAGGCCGGAGACCGCGGTGGAGCGCACCGTGAAGCGGGTCGTGCCGAGGGGCAGGTTCTCGTCGGGCGAGGTGAGCGTCACGGCGACCGGGACGGTGCCCGAGGCCCGCACCTTCACCGGGACGTCGAGCCGGTTGGCCCCGGGCTGGAGCGTGACCACCATCGACCGCCCGTCGGGGAGCTCGAGCTTGTCGGTGGTGATCGACAGCAGCGCCGTGACCGGGTAGGGCGCGTCGTTCTGGACGGCGAGCGGGATGCGCCCGTCCTCGGCCGTGAGCGTCACCTGGGGCTGCTCGGGCAGTGAGATCAGCGCGGCCTGGCCCTCGACGCCGGCGACGGCGGCGTCGAGGTGGTCCTGGCGTTGGCGGGCGTCGAACTGCTGGGCGCCGCTCACGGCGAGCAGCCGGTCGTAGGGGTCGGCCCGCCAGCTGTCGGCCGGCGACAGCATCGACCGGTAGGCCCCCACGCTGGTGCGGGCGAGGGCCAGCTGCGTGGGGTAGGTGCCGAGCGACGTGGGCGGTGCAGCCAGGTAGCCGCGCACCAGCACCGGTTCGTTGCCGCCCCCGGCGGTGCGGCCGCCCTGCTCGCCGGCCGGCTCGGCGGTGGCGAACAGGCCGTCCAGGGTGACCGGTGCGACCAGCGGCTTGGCCACCGAGTCGGGTGGGAGCGGGGTGGCGAAGGCGGTCAGGAGGGCGTCGACGAAGTCGGGTGGCGTGAGGGCGTCGGGGAGCGCCAGCACCGCGCCGCGCGGCACCCCGGGCTGGTCGAGGGCGAGCACGGCGAGGTCGGCGAGCACGTGCTGGGCGTTGAGGCGGGGGTCGTCGCTGTCGAGGAGGTGGTCGCGCAGCGACCGGTCGCTCATGGCGGCGGTGAGCCGCGACCCGTCGGAGGCCTCGACCTCGAACGTGCGGGTGAGGGTCACGTCGAAGCCGCGGCCCTGCAGCGGGAGGAGCTGGTCCTCGGGCACCACGACCCGCTGCACGCCCCGGCGGTGCAGAGCGGTGAGGGCGTCGGGGGTGGTGGTGGCGTCGACGATCCACGTGGCTCGGTCGGCCGGTCGCCCCAGGCGTCGCTGGAGGGTGATGGCGCCCTCGTCGAGCTGGCGGGTGAGCTCGGCGTCGAGCTCGGGAGCGGCGACCCACGACCCGGTGTCCAGGTCGACGAACGGCCCGCTGATCAGCTGCCGGCCGCTGAGCGCGCTGCCGAGGCGGTTCACCGTCCCGTCCCGACCGGATTCGGCGAGGGCGTCGAGCGTCTCGGGGGTGGGCTCGAGCGTCACCGGGACCCCGGGGTGGGCGGCCAGGGCGTCGGTGAGGCCGGAGAGCACCCGGGCCCGGTCGGCCGGGAGGTTGGTGGTGCCGTCGGTCTGGAGGCCGACCGGTGCGTGGAGCGGGACCACGAGCGAGAAGGCGAAGACGGGGTTGTCGTTGCGGGCGGCGAAGGGCAGGCGGATGATGCTCGTGACCATCGTGTCGACGTCGGCGCCGGCATCGCCCTCGCGCAGCGACACGGCGAGCGGGTACACGCCCTCCTTGCCCAGCTGGAACCCCACCAGCGGCTGGCGGGTGGCGTCGATCTCGAAGGTGGCGGTGCGCACGCCCTCGCGGTCGGCCGGCAGGTTCTCGAGCGGCAGGGGGCCGATGGTGCGCTGGGGCCGGCCCAGGCCATCGGGCCGCAGGCTGTCGAGGAAGCGGATCCGGCCGCTGCCGGCGACGTCGCCGAACAGGCGGAACAGGAGGTGGGCGTCGGGTGGGGCCGACTCGACCCGGAACCGGAGCACGAAGGTCGCGCCGGCACCGGTCGGGGGCACGAACGGCGTCTGGTCGACCATGCGGAGGCGGGGGCGGGCCTCGGCCGTGGACGTCCCCGGCGCACCGGCGGCGGTGGTGGTGGTCGGGGCCGGCGTGGTGGTGGTCTGGGCGCCGGCGGCGAGCGCGGGGCCGAGCAGCGCGAGCCCGAGGAGGGCGAGGACCACCACCGCCCGGGCGACGGTGGTGCGCCCCGTCGCCCCCGGGCAGCGGCTCATGTGCCGCCTCCCGGCCCGAGCCCGTCGGGGGCACCGACGAGGGACCGGGACAAGACCACCAGACCGTGGGCCTCCCGCCGGAAGCCGACCTGCTCGTACAGCGCCAGGGCCCGCTCGTTGCGCTCCTGGGTGTTGACGAGCATCGAGGCGGCCCCGCGGCGACGGGCCCACGTCAGCGCGTCGACGACGAGCGCGTGGCCGAGGCCCTCGCCCTGGTGGTCGGGGTGCACGGCCAGCCGCTGCAGGTAGGAGATGGCGCCGGCTCGACCCGAGATGGCGTAGCCGGCGACGCGCTGGCCGGCGACGGCCACGCGGTACCGGGCGATCGGCGTGGCCGATCGGGCCTCGTCGAGGCCGTGCTGGTCGAAGCGCCAGAAGGGGTCGAAGGCCGCCTGGTCGACGGCCAGGACGGCGGCCTGGTCGCGCCACCGTCCCCGCCGCAGCCGCCGTCGGGGTCGTGGGGGGAGCCCGTACAGCTCGTGGCGCAGCAGCCGGAGGCGCTCGTGCTCGACGAAGCCGGCCTCGTCGAACGGCAGCCGCTCGGTGCGGGTGAGGGCGGCGGTGAGGACCCGCTCGTAGCCCTGGGCCGTCAGCAGGTCGACGCACTCCTGCACGGCGGCCAGCGCCGCCGGTCGCCCGGGCGCGGGGGCGACGTAGGCGACCGAGGGGTCGCCGCGCCAGGGGCCGATGCGGAGGCGGTCGCCGCCCAGCTGCACGGTGTCGAGCTTGGTCATGGGTGCGCGGACGTCCGGCGGCACGCCGGGGGTCCGCCACGAGGATAGGACCCCACCTGTCGACACCGGCGAGCGGCCGCCGCGGCCGCGCCGCCACCCGTCGGGCCGGTGCGGATGCCGTGCCGCTGCGAGGCCGTCGGTAAGGTCCCTCCATGGCCGTGCTCTTCGCGACGCACCCGCTGTTCGAGCAGCACGACACGGGTGCCGGCCACCCCGAGCGTCCCGCCCGCCTCCGTGCCGTCGAGGCCGGGGTCGAGGCGGCCGGCCTGGGCGAGGCGCTCGTGCGGTTCACCCCCACCCCGGCGCCCCGGGACGCCGTCCGAGCGGTCCACCCCGGCCGCTACCTCGCCGGCCTCGAGGAGCTCGCCGTCACCGGCGGCGGGCACATCGACGCCGACACGGTCATGGGCGAGGAGTCCTTCGATGCCGCCCTGCTCGCCGCCGGCGCGGGCCTCGACGCCATCGCCCGGCTCGACGCCGGCGAGGCCGATGCCGCCTTCTGCGCGGTGCGGCCACCCGGGCACCACGCCACCCCGTCGCGCCCCATGGGCTTCTGCCTCGTGAACAACGTGGCGGTCGCCGCCAACGCCCTCGCCGACCGGGGTGAGCGGGTGCTCGTCGTCGACTACGACGCCCACCACGGCAACGGCACCCAGGACGTCTTCTACGCCGACCCCCGCGTCGTCTACGTGTCGATCCACGAGTTCCCGCTCTATCCGGGAACCGGCGCCCTCGACGAGGTGGGCACGGGCGAGGGGCTCGGCGCCACCGTCAACTTCCCCGTCCCCCACGGGGCCACCGGCGACGTCTTCCGGGCCGCGGTCGACGAGGTCGTGGCGCCGCTCGCCGATCGTTGGCAGCCCACCTGGGTCCTGGTGTCGGCCGGCTTCGACGCCCACCGCCGCGACCCCATCACCGGGCTGGGGCTCACCTCGGCCGACTTCGCCGACCTGACCCGTGACGTGGTGGGGCTGGTCCCCCCGGGTCGCCGCCTCCTCTTCCTGGAGGGCGGCTACGACCTCCAGGGCCTGGCCGACTCCGCCGGCGCGGCCCTCGCCGCGCTCGTCGACGAGGAGTACCGGCCCGAGGCGGCGAGCAACGGCGGGCCCGGCCACCACATCGTCGAGGCGGTGAAGCGCCAGCGCTCGATGCTGGGGCTGCCCTGACCCGCTCGGGCCGCGGATCCGCTTCGATCGGGTCGTCGGTCGCCCGGTAGCGTCGCGCCGGTGATCCCCGAGCGGCTCCAGCCCGTGCTCGACGAGGTGCGCCCGCTCGCGGAGCGCTTCGAGGCGGCCGGCCACCACCTCTACCTGGTCGGGGGCATCGTGCGCGACCTGCTCCTCGGCCGTGACGTCGATCGCCCCGACATCGACCTGACCACCGACGCGCGGCCCGACCAGACCAAGGCGATCATCGCCGGTTGGGCCGACGCGGTGTGGACCCAGGGCGAGCGCTTCGGGACCATCGGCTGCCGCCACGGCGACCGGCTGATCGAGATCACCACGCACCGCGCCGAGGCCTACGTGCCCGACTCCCGCAAGCCCGACGTCGTGTTCGCCGACGCCGTCGAGGCGGACCTGGCCCGCCGGGACTTCACCGTCAACGCCATGGCGCTGGCCGTCCCCGAGCCCCGCCTGATCGACCCGTTCGACGGGGCGGTCGACCTGGCGGCCGGACGCCTGCGCACGCCGCTGTCGCCGGAGGAGTCGTTCAGCGACGATCCCCTCCGGATGCTGCGGGCGGCGCGGTTCCTCGCCGGGTACGGGCTCACGCCCGACGCCGATCTGGTGGCGGCCGTCCGCGCCATGCGCGACCGCCTCGACATCGTCTCCACCGAGCGCATCCGGGACGAGCTCGACAAGCTGCTCGTCGTCGACGACCCCTCCGACGGCCTGTGGTTCCTGGTCGACACCGGCCTGGCCGACGGCTTCCTGCCCGAGCTGCCCGCCATGCGACTCGAGCAGGACCCGATCCACCGCCACAAGGACGTGCTCACCCACACGATCGCCGTCATCCGCAAGGCCCGGCTCCCCCTGGTGGAGGGGCGGCCCAACCGGATCACCCGACTGGCCGCGCTGTTCCACGACGTCGGCAAGCCCAAGACCCGGTCCATCGGCGACCAGGGCGTGAGCTTCCACCACCACGAGGTGGTCGGCGCCCGCATGACGCGCGACCGCATGCGGGCGCTCAAGTACTCCAACGACGACGTCGAGGCGGTGAGCCGACTCGTGTACCTGCACCTGCGGTTCCACACCTATGGGATGGGCTGGACCGATGCCGCCGTCCGCCGGTTCGTCCGCGACGCCGGCCCGCTGCTCGAGGAGCTGATCTCCCTGACGCGCAGCGACTGCACCACCCGCAACCGGCGCAAGGCCGACGAGCTCGGCCGGCGGATGGACGAGCTCGAGGAGCGGATCGCCGCCCTGCGAGAGCAGGAGGCCCTCGACGCCATCCGCCCCGACCTCGACGGCCGCCAGGTGATGGACCACCTGCAGATCGCCCCGGGCCGGGAGGTGGGCGAGGCGCTCGACATGCTGCTCGAAGCCCGCCTCGACGAGGGCCCCCTCGGCGAGGACGAGGCCTATCGGCGCCTCGACGCCTGGTGGGCCGCTCGGGGCTGACCCGAGCCCGCGCCTAGGCTGGATCCGTCCACGCGCACCCCGGGGGGAACCATGGGCTACCACCACCTGGCGCTGGCCACCCGCGACCTGCGGGCGACCCACGCCTTCTACACCGAGGCCATGGGCTTCACGCTGGTCAAGGCGGTGTGCGCCCCCACGCCGAGCGGCCAGGGCTTCGCCAAGCACCTCTTCTACGACACCGGCGGCAACGGGCTGCTGGCGTTCTGGGAGCTGCACGACCCGGCCATCCCCGCCGACTTCGACCCGGCCGTGAGCACCGGCCTGGGCCTGCCCGAGTGGGTCAACCACGTGGCCTTCCACGCCGAGCTCGACGAGCTCGACGGCCGCCGCGACCGCTGGGTCGAGCTGGGCCACGACGTGGCCGACATCGACCACGGCTTCTGCCGGTCGGTCTACGCCGTCGACCCCAACGGGATCCTCGTCGAGTGGTGTGCCGACACGCGCCCCCTCGACGACGACGACCGGGCCCACGCCGAGCTGGTGCTGTTCGACGACGCACCCGAGCTGTCCGAGCCGCCGGTCCCGGAGTTCTTCGTCGGGAAGCGCCCCGTCCCGGCCGACTCGCCGGCGTGACCACCGGTCCGGTCTCGCCGGGCGATCCGATGCTCGGCCACGCCGGGCGACCCGTCCTCGGCTACTGGCCCGACCCGGCCGACGACCCGGGCGTGACCCCCGGCCGCGAGCCGGTCGCGCTGGTCACGCCCGACGGCGCGGTGGTGCGGGGCGTCTGGTGGACGCCGCCGGGCGGCAGGTCGTGGCGCACCGCTGTCGTCCTGGCCCACCCCCGCGGCGACTTCTCCGTGCACTACGCCAGCCCGCTGCTGGCCGCCGCCGGCTACGCCGTGCTCGGGATCGCCACCCGCTACGTGAACAACGACACCGACTGCCAGCACGAGGCGTGCGTCGTCGACGTCACCACCGCGGTCGACGAGGCCCGCCGTCGTGGGGCCGAGGCGGTGGTGCTGCTCGGCAACAGCGGCGGCGGCTCGCTCATGGCGCTCGCCCAGGCCTCGGCGGCCGGCGCCGGGCGATCCTTGGGCGACGCCTTCGTGGCCCTCGCCGCCCACCCGGGCGAAGGCGTCTTCATGCTCCAGGTGATCGATCCCTCGGTCGTCGACGAGGACGACCCGCTGTCGGTCGACCCCGAGCTCGACATGTACCACCCCGACAACGGCTGGCGTCCGTGGCCGGAGCCGTCGTCGTACGACCCCGCGTGGCTGGCCCGGTACCGCGAGGCGCAGCGCCGACGCGTCGAGCGCATCGACGCCATCGCCGACGCCGCCCTCGCCGAGCGGGCGACGGCTCGGGACCGGGCCCGGGCGCTGCCGCGCGGCTCGGGTGCCTGGAACGAGCAGCGCCGCCGGGCGGTGCACGCCCGCTACCTGACGATCTACCGGACCCTGGCCGATCCGGCCTACCTCGACCTGACCATCGATCCGGATGACCGCGTGCGGGGGTCCGTCTTCGCGTTCCCCGATCCCCTCGACGCCAACTACGGCTACGGCGGGCTGGCCCGGACGATGACGGCCCGCGGCTGGCTGTCGACCTGGTCGGGCCTGCGGTCCGGCGCCGAGCTGGCCCGTACGATGCCGCTGGTCACCATCCCGACCCTCGTCGTGCACCCCACCGGCGACACCGAGATCCGCACCCACCAGGCCGAGGCCATCCACGCCGCATCGGGGGCCACCGATCGCACCTACGCCACCCTCCCCGGGGCCCCGCACTACCTCCACGGGCACCGTCGGGCTGCGCTCGACCTCGTCGTCGACTGGCTGCGCCCGCGGGTGCCATGACGGCGCCCGCGACGCCCCGCCCGGCCCACCGCGTGGCCCGAGCCGCCGGGCTGGCCGCGGCCTTGCTGCTCCCGGTGGCCTCGGCCTGCGGCCGGGAGGCACCGCCGCCGCCGGCGCCCGCGTCGTCGGCGGTCCCGGCCACCACCGCCGCGCCCGGCACGACCCGCCCGGTCGGGCGCACCACCACGACCGTGGGCGGCACCACGCTGCCCCGGCCGGGGTCGACGCCCGGGACCGAGCCGTCGGGGGGCACCGTCGTCGGTGACCAGGCGCGGCGGGCCTCTGCGCTGTGCGTCGAGGCCCGCGAGATCGCCGAGGGCCCGGTCACCCGTGAGCAGGTGGCCGCCGCGGCACAGCACCTGCCCGCCACCTTCGCCGCCCTGCCCGCCAGCGACCCCGCGCTCCAGCAGGCGGCGGCCGATCGGTTCGCGACGGGGACGGCCGAGCTGCTCGGCGCCGCCGACGCCGGTCAGGGCCGCGGCGCCGGCCGGGGCCCGGTGCCGGCGGCCATGGTGTGGCCCGAAGGCGTGGCGGCCGGCCTGGGAGCCTGCTTCGTCGGGCAGTCGGGAGGCCGGGCGCCCACCTCGGTCCGCCTGCCGGCACCGTCGGCGCGCCCCGCCGACGACGCCGCGCTCGACGCCCTGGTGCGCACCGAGCTGGCGGTCGTCGATCCGTTCGGCCTGGTCGACACCGGGTCGGCGTGCGTGACCGACCAGCTGGCGGCGCGGCGTGCCGACCTGCGCGAGCTGCTGCAGCAGACGTCGGCCGCGGCGTGGGCCGAGGGGTTCGGCACCGCGGCGGCCGACGTGGCCGGCGCCTGCGGGGCCACCGTGCGCACGGTGCGCGCCGACGGGACCGGCGGCACGCTGGTCTTCCTGGCCCCGGCCGGCAGCTTCGCCGCCGGCCAGGGACCCAACGTCTGACGGGTCCGCCTCACCACGGTCCGCGCCTGGGGGGCGCCCCAGCCCCGGCTGGGGGGAGCGACCGATGGGCCGTCGCCGGCCACCACGGCAGCGTGGTCGCCATGGCAACGACCCCCACCCTCCGTCCCCCCTCGTCGCCCGGCGCGGCGAGCGGCGCACCCGCCGCGGTCGTCCCGGGCAGCGCTCCGGCGACCGGGAGCGGCCTGTCGATCGGTTCGCTCGTCGACGCGACGCCTGCGGCCCGCGACCGCTACGTCGACTTCCTGCGGGCGGTGAGCATCCTCGTGGTGATCGCCTGGCACTGGGTCTTCTCGATCACCCAGTGGAACGACGGCGCCCTCGCCATGCCCAACCCGATCAGCGACGTCCCCGGGCTGTGGCTGGCGACGTGGCTGCTGCAGATCATGCCGGTCTTCTTCTTCGTCGGTGGCTACGCCAACCTGGCCGCGTTCGAGGCGGTCGAGCGCGGTGGGGGTCGTTGGGCGGCCTTCGCCCGGACCCGCCTGCGCCGCCTCCTCGCGCCGATCGGCGTGTTCGTGGGGCTGTGGGCCGTGGCCGACGGGATCGGGCGGGCGTTCTGGCCGGGGTACCGCAGCGTCCTCAGCTGGGGGATGGTCGTGTTCGTCCCCCTGTGGTTCCTCGGCGTCTACGTGGCGGTGGTCCTCCTGGCGCCGTTCACGATCCGCCTCCACCGCGCCGGCCGCGAGCTGGCGCTGGTGGGCCTGGGCGCCGGCATCGCCCTGGCCGAGCTGGCCCGCTTCCGCTTCGGCGTCGAGGCGGCCGGCCTCGTCGGCTCGGCGCTGGTGTGGGTGTTCGCCCACCAGCTGGGGTACTTCTGGCGGGACGGCACCCTGGTGCGCTGCTCGCGCCGGCTCCTGGCGAGCATGGCGGTGGGGGCGGTCACGGTGCTGGTGGTCCTCACCAACCTCGGCCCCTACCCGCGGTCGATGGTGTCCGAGCGCACCGGCGGGTCGAACATGTTCCCGACCACCGCCTGCATCGCCGCCCTGGCCGTCCTGCAGATCGCGGTGGTGCTGCTCCTGCGCCCGTCGGCCAACCGCTGGCTCGCCGGCCGCCGGCCCTGGTCGGCCACGGTGGCGGTCAACGCCGTCGCCATGACCCTGTTCACCTGGCACATGACGGCGCTGGTCGCGGCCATCGGCGTCTACCAGCTGGTCGGTGGCGAGCTGCTCCGGGACGCCACCGGCGGTTGGTGGCTGCAGCGGCCCCTCTGGCTCGGCCTGCCGGCGGTCTTCCTCGGCGTCCTGCTCGCCGTCTTCGCCCGGTTCGAGCTGCCCGGCCGTCGGGGGTCGGACCGGGCGGTTCGGCCGGCGGGCGAGGCGCTGCCGGCGAGCTGACCCGCCGGCCCGCCGTCGCCTGGTCGGGGATCGCCTGGTCGGGGATCGGCCGGTCAGCCGGCGGGCGCGGGACCGAGGCCGACGACCACGAGGTCGTCGGCCTCGGGCGCGCCGGAGCGCGGGGAGGCGAGCCGCAGGACGACCAGGCGCACCGGCTCGGCTCGGCCGGTGATGGTGACCGCCACCTCGACCGGGCCGTCGTCGCCGAGCCCCGGGTCGATGGCGGTGGCGGCGACACCGACGAGGTCGGGCAGGCTCGTGCCTGGCAGGGTGGCCTGGTCCCGGCCGACGAGCCGGGCGAACGCCGGGCTGGTGTGCCGGATCCGCAGGTCGCCGTCGAGGTGGGCCCACGGGCCGCGCAGGGCGGGCCAGCACGCCCTCGAGGTCGGACCCGGCGACGGTGTGGTGGCGGGCGGCGGCCCAGCGGGCGGCGCGCAGGATGACGTTGCCCGTGACCTGGCCCTTGACCAGGTAGTCCTGGGCGCCCGCCTCGATGGATTCCAGGCCCAGCTCCTGCTCCGTGCGGCCCGTGAACACGACGATGGGCGTCTCGGGCGCGGCGCCGACGATGCGGCGGACAGAGTCGACGCCGTCGCCGTCGGGCAGCCGGAGGTCGAGCAGCACGCAGTCGAAGGCGTCGTCGTGCAGCATCACCTCGGCGGTGGCGAGCGTCTCCGCGTAGGCGAGGGTGTGGGGGCACACGTCGGCGCCGTCGAGCATCATCACGAGCCACGACCGGTCGGTGGGGTTGTCCTCCACCACCAGCAGGTGCATGGTGCCGTCGGCGTCGGTGCGGCTCATCGGGTGGTCCTCGCAGCGCGGTCGGCTCCGGATGAGCTCGACGGGGGCGCCGCACCGGGGGGAGGCTGCGCCGACGTCATCGTAGGGCGGAGGCGGTGACGGCCCCCTCCGGGTGCACGGCGGCCGCCGGGGCCGGCGGCGCCCGCCACGGGCGGCGGCTAGCCTGCGCGGCGGTTCCGGGCGGACACGGGGTCGACCGGGCGCGGGGCCGAGGGAGCAGGCGCATGGGTCGACGGCTGGCGTTGGCGATCGCAGCAGGAGCCGCCGTCACCGTCGCGCTCGTGGTGTGGGCGCGGGGCATCGATGCCCAGCGGGCCGCCGAGGTGCTCCCCATCGCGGTCGGAGCCCTCGGGGTGATCATCACCGTGCTGCTGGCCGCCACGATCGGCGTCTGGACCAGCGGTCGGGCGCGCTCGGAGCGCATCGAGGAGCAGATGGGCGATCAGCTCGAGGCGCGTGAGCACGCCCTCGAGCAGTCGAACAAGGAGGTGGAGCGGTTCGCCACCATCGCCGCCCACGACCTCCAGGAGCCGCTGCGGACCATCCTCACCTTCACCGACCTCATCGAGCGGCGCTGGGGCGACACGCTCGACTCCGACGCGCGCAGCTACCTGCTCCGGGTGGCCGGTGCGGCCGATCGCATGCGGGCGCTGATCGAGTCGCTGCTCACCTTCGCCCGGATCGGCCAGGCCGAGCGTCGCTTCGAGGTGGTGGACCTGAACCGCACGCTGGTCGAGGTGCAGGAGAACCTCGAGCAGCTCATCACCGAGACCAACGCCGCCATCGAGGTGGGCGACCTGCCGACGGTGGTGGGCAACCCGCAGGGCCTGGCCCAGGTCTTCTCCAACCTCCTGTCGAACGCCATGAAGTACCGGTTGGGCGACCCCGAGATCAAGGTGTCGGCCGTCCAGAAGGACAAGGAGTGGGTCATCTCGGTGGCCGACAACGGCAAGGGCATCGACCCCCAGAACCACGAGCGGATCTTCGAGCTGTTCCGCCGGCTCGAGAACCGCGACGTCTCGGGCACGGGCCTCGGCCTGGCGATCTGCGCCCGGGTGGTCGACGTGCACGGCGGCCGCATCTGGGTGCGCTCGACCGTGGGCAAGGGTGCCACCTTCTCCTTCACCATCCCGGTCCGCCCGCTCTCGGAGGGCCGGCCCTCGTGAGCGGTGCGCCGGTGCCGGGCTCCGGCGCCGCGGCCGGGCTGCCGGCCCCGCCGCCGTCCGGGGGGCCGGTGGTCGCCCTGGTCGATGCCGACGATCGCACGGCGTGGGCCGACGTCGGGTTCGCCGACCTCACCGGGGTCCGGGCGGGGGCCCCGATCGCCGACCTCCTCGCCGGGCTCGCCCCAGGTGGCGCCGGACGCCTCGGCCCGGCGATCGCCGCGGCCCGCGACGACGGGGCGGCGGCGAGCGTGCGGCTCGGTGGCCGGCGCCCCGACGGTCGGCCGTTCGCCGTCGACCTCGTGGTCGAGCCGGCCGGTCCGCCGGGCACGGTGGCCCTGGTGGGCTCCCGCCTGGGGGGTCCGTGCGCGTGGGGTGCGGCGCCCGCGGTCGACGTCGACGTCCTCCCCGGGGTCGACGTCGTGCTGTCCCACGACGTCCGGGGGGCGCTGCGCCACGCCGCCGGCTTCGGCGGCGTCGTCCTCAAGGCGCTGCGCACCACGGAGGAGGGCGGAGCCCTCCCCGAGGCCCTGGGCGCGGCGCCCGATCGCCTCGTCACCGCGGTCGGGGCGGTGGCGAACGGCGACGCCATGGTCGAGGCCTGCGTGCGCCAGCTGCGGGTGCTCGACGAGCCGTGGGGTGTCGAGCCGATGGACGTCGAGCGCCTGGTGGCGCGGGCGGTGGCGACCGCCCGCAGTCGCCGCGAGGGGGCGCTGCCGCCGGTCGAGCTCGTCGCCGCCGCCGACCTCGCGGTCGTGGCTGCCGCCGACCGGCTCACCGAGGCGCTCGTCGAGCTGCTGGTGAACGCGGCGGTCTTCGGCGGGGACGACGTCGGGGTCGAGGTGTCGGCGACCCGGTCCCAACCCGGGTGGGTGGAGGTGCGCGTGGCCGACGACGGCCCTGGCGTCGAGCCCGACCTGGCCGAGGACGCCTTCCTGCCGGGGCGGATGCTGCAGCCGCGGGGCCGGTTCCCCGGGGTCGGCATGGGCCTGCCGTTCGCCCGCCTGGTCGTCGCCCGCCACGGCGGCGGGCTGCACCTCGAGCCGGGCGAGCCGGGCACGGTCGCGGTGCTCGTGCTGCCCGACGCCGAAGGGGTCGTGGCGCCCCCGTCCGCCGCCCTGGCGCCCGATCGGTAGGGTTGGGCCGTGAGCGCCTACGGGAGCGACGAGCGACGGGTGATCCTCCTGGTCGAGGACAACCCCGACGACATGGAGCTCACCCGCATCGCCATGATGGACGCCGGCCTCGACGTCGACCTCGAGTGGGTCACCGACGGGCGTGAGGCGCTCGAGTACCTCCAGCAGCAGGGCTCGTTCGCCGCCGCCCGTCGCCCCGACCTGGTGCTGCTCGACCTGAACCTCCCCCAGCTCGACGGGCGGGAGCTCCTGCGGTTGGTCAAGGCCGAGCCGTCGCTGTGCTCGATCCCCGTCGTGGTGCTGACCACGTCGGTCGACGACCACGACGTGCGCGACGCCTACCTGGCCCACGCCAACGCCTTCATCTCCAAGCCGGCCGACTTCGACCTCTACGTGCGCACGCTGCGGGCCTTGCAGGCGTTCTGGTTCGAGTCGGCGCTGCTGCCGCCCCACCACGTGGTCTGAGCGGCCCGGCGGCGCCGGTCGGCCCGGGTGTCGCGCCTGATCCCCGGCCGCCACCGGCGCGGCCAGGGGCAGGTGCCTGTGGACAACACTGTGGACGGGCTGGGGATCGGTCCGCCTCCGGGGCGGGCTGCCTGTGGGTAGCGGGGGGTGCTGTGCCATGATGGCTCGCCCGGCCCGGGCCGCTCCGACGGCCTGCCGGTCCCTGTTCGGTCCCTCGCATGCCCCCTGTCGACGCACGCCCACCGGCGGGTGCGGGCGTCCCCGCCGGCCCGGTCGCCGCCCCTTCGGCGGCCGCCCCCGTGGTCGGTCGGACGGACGATCCGCCCCCGACCGGCCGCCCCGCCGCCGGGGGTGCTGCCGCGCCTGGCGGGGCTCGTCCCGGTCCGGGGGTGGGCCTCGGCACCGTCGGCCAGTGGTTCGTCGGCGGCCCGTGGTGGTCCTCCGGCGTGGCCCGGGCCGTCCGGCGGTGGGGCCCACCCGTGCTGGCGGTGGCCATCACCATCCTCGTGGTGTCCCCGCTCCTCGCCGCCTACGCGCACCTCCACGGCGGCACCTGGTACCCGGTCGGCGACCAGGCGCTCATCGAGCTGCGCACCGCCGACGTGGGCAAGGCCGCCACGCCGCTGCTCGGCCCCTACTCCCGGTTCGGGTGGAACCACCCGGGCCCGCTCGAGTTCTACGTGCTGGCCCCGCTGTTCCGGGCGTACGGCAGCGCGTCGATGGGCCTCCTGCTCGGCACCCTGCTCGTGAACGCGGTGGCGCTGGCCGCCACCATGTGGGTCGCCTACCGGCGCGGCCGCCTGGCCCTCGTGCTCGGGGCCGGCCTGGTGCTGGCCCTGCTCCTGCGGTCGATGGGCGCCACCGACCTGACCGACCCGTGGAACCCCTACATCACGCTGCTGCCGTTCGCGCTGTTCCTGGTCCTCGTGTGGTCGGTGCTCGACGGCGACCTCTGGATGCTGCCGCTGGTGGCGCTCCTGGGGTCGTTCCTCGTGCAGACCCACGTGAGCTTCGCCCTCCAGGTGTCCGCCGGCGTGCTGCTGGCGCTGCTGGGGGTCTGGCGGGCCCGGCGCGTCTCGCGCCTGGTGCTCACCCCCCACGGTGCCGCCGACCACGACGCGCTGGCCTTCGGACCCCACCACCGGCGCTGGCCCCCCGCCACGTTGGCCGAGGCCGGTGAAGACGGTTGGCCCACCCGCCGAGGCCTTCGGCGCGTGCTCGTGGTGACCGCGGTGGTGCTGGCCGTGTGCTGGGCCCCGGTCGTGGTCGACGAGGTCGCCGGCCGCCACAACGCCACCGACCTGGCCTCCTTCTTCCTCGACGGATCGCGCCCGACGGTCGGAGCCCAGACCGGCGCCGGCCTGGTCGCCCTCGAGCTGGGGTCCGACGCCCCGTGGCACGGTGACGACGCCGCGCGGGGCCCGTGGGCCGGCGGTCCCGAGCCCGTCGACGCCCACGGCGGCGACGTGACCGGCGCCGACCTGTCGCGCCTCGCCTGGCCCCTCGGCCTGTTCGCCGCCGCCATGGCCCTGGCCTGGCTGGTCGGCCCCCGCGGTCGCTCCGCCCTGCGGCTGGGGGCGGTGGTCGGCACCGCCTCGGTGGTCGGTGCCCTGGCCACCGCCAAGATCTCCGACCTGCCCTACAACTACCTGCTCCGGTGGTGGTGGGTCGTGGCCGCGCTGCTCTGGCTGGCCGTCGGCTGGGCGGTGTGGACGGCCGCCGACTGGCGGGCGCTGCGGTGGTGGCGCTGGCTGGTCGTCGTCCCGCTGGTGCCGGCCCTGTGGGGGATCAGCACCGCGACCGTGTCGGCGGCCTCGGAGGTGGCGGTCCCCATCGCCGACCTGCAGGCGCCCATCGGGGCGCTGGCGGGGCCGGTCACCGCGGCCACCCCGGCCGGGGCGAAGGTGCAGGTGCGCGGCGTCGGCTCGTTCCACAACATGGTGGGTGACGGCCTGATGCTCCAGCTCATCCGCAGCGGCCGGCGGGTGGTCGTCGACCCGGACGTCGCCTTCAAGTTCGGTGAGGACAACGTGGCCACCGACGGTCCCGACGCCGTCGTGTTCGTCGTGAGCAACGACTCCATCGAGCGCTACCGGGCGCGCGACGACGTCCGCGAGATCGCGTCGTACGACCCGCTGACCCCCGAGGAGCGCCAGCGCTTCTCCGACCTCGACGCGCGGCTGCGCCAGCAGCTCCGCGACGCCGGTCGGGACGACCTCGTCGGCATGTTCTCGATCGGTGACTCGCTGGTGGAGGCCAAGGACCTGCCGGGCGTCGACCAGGACCTGCTGAAGCAGGTCGAGCAGCTGCGGGCCAAGGGCATGCCGGTGGCGGCGTTCCTCGGTGACCGGGCCGCCCTCGAGCGCGAGGGCGGCTGAGCCGACGGCGCCCGCGACGGCGCCCGCGGCGCCGGCCCGTGCCACCCGAGTCCGCCCGGCCGTGTCCGTCGCCGCGCACCCGGGTGTGCTCCCGGGCGTCGGGCGCCGGTTCGCAGCCGACGGTCCGATCCCACCGGCCCGGCTCGGGCCGTGCTCGCCCCTCTGGTGGGTCAGGCGGGCGTCGCGCGGCGCTGGTCGGGTCGCCGGCCGCGCCGCGTCGCCGGCTCGGGCGGCGGGTTGGCCGCCGTCACCTCGTCGAGGAGGGCCTCGGCCCAGCGCTGCCGGTCGGGTGGCGGCTCCCGACCCGAGAACAGCGCGGCCGAGAGCAGCCAGCCCAGCTCGGCGATGCGGGGATCGGCCAGGGGCCCGGCGGCCAGGGCGGCGGCGTGGTCGACCACGGTCTCGCCCGGCGCCCGGGGCCTCCCGCGCGCCGTGCCCTCGGCGTCGAGGCGGGCCACGAGGGTGCGTGCCCACGGCGGTGGGGCGTCGGTCGGCTCGGGCCCGCTGCCCCGGCGCCGGGGCCACAGCACCAGGGCGAGGGCGACCAGGGCCGCGGTGAGGAGGAGCACGGCCAGCAGGGCGGTGAGGCTCGACCGGTCGGTCGAGCCCGGTGAGCTGCTGCTCCCGGACGAGGTGCCGCCGGCCCCCGGGCCCGTGCCGCCACCCGACGAGGTGCCGCCGCTGGGGCCGGCGCGGCCGGCGCTCCCGCTGCCGCCCTGTCCGCTGCCGCCCTGTCCGCCGCCGCCCTGCCCACCGGCGCCACCGCCGCCCACGCGCCCGCCGGACTGCCCGCCGCCCTGACCACCGGACTGCCCCCCGGACTGCCCGCTGCCGGACTGCCCCCCGGTCTGTCCGCCGGCGCCACGCCCGCTGCCGGCCTGGCTGGCGGCGTCCCGGTCGCCCTGGGGGTCGCACGACGGCGTGCCGATCAGCAGGGCGAGGGCGAGGGCGCCCACCGCGGCGAGGCTCGCCAAGCGGACCAGCTCCCCGGGCGTGGACGGGGCCAGGTCGGTGGCGGAGGTCGGACGGGCGGCGCGGGGGCGGGGGAGGGCGGCCCGCAGGTCGGCCTGCGCTGCCCAGCACGTGGCCAGCGCCGCCAGGAACCAGCCCAGCCCGACGAGCAGGGCGACCACGTCGGCGGTGGCCACCACCGGCACGGCCAGCAGCCCGGAGAGGAGGGCGACCGTGCGCAGCCGAGCGGCGCGCGCCCAGTCGAGGCCGGTGACGAGCAGGAGCACGGTGGGCAGCACCACGACGCTCGCGGCGGCGGACCCCGGAGCGACCACCACCCAGCCGAGGCCCAGGGTGCAGGTGAGGGCGACGGCGAGGAACCACCCCGGCAGGGCGCGGAACAGGCCGTCGAGGCGCAGGCCGAGGCCGAAGCACACGCCGACGAACAGCCCACCGACCCCGAAGCCGACGAGCGTCGGGTCGTGGGCGGCGGCGGCCACCGCGCCCACGGCGAGGGAGACGGTCACGAAGGCGGCGACCTGGGTGACCGGTCCGGCCGACGCCGGCGGCGGGGCCGGCATCGGGGCGCGCGGGGGCGTTCCCGGCGACCGGGTCGCGCCGGCTGGACCGGCGACGGTGCCGGGTGGCGTGGGCAGGCCCGGTCCGCCGGCCGTCACGACGCGCACCTCGGTGGCGAGCCGGAGCGACCCGGTCGCGTCAGTCCCACCGGTCGCCTCCGGGCGTCACGGTCCGGGTGAAGCCGGCGAGGACCGTGTGGCGCACGGGTCCGTAGCCGGCCAGCGCCAGGCGCCGGGCGAGCTCGGCGGCGGTGGTGACCGGCCGGTCGACGGTGCGGCCCCGCAGGGGAGGCGGGGGCGGTGCCCGCAGCGCGCCGGAGGGGCGCAGGGGCCCGGGTGGCGGAGGAGGCGTCGCGGCCTCGGCGGTGACCAGGCGGACCCGCCAGCCCTGCCGCAGGCTCTCGAGGGCCAGCCAGGCGACCCGGCCGAGGGCGAGCTCGGCCGGCGGCCCGGGCGCGGGGAGCCACGCGACGAGCTGGATCGTCACCGTGCCGGTGCCCTCGTGCTCCTTGACCATCAGGCCACCGTGGTGAGCGCTCGCCGGCCAGTGCACCCAGCGGGGAGCGTCGCCCCGCACGTAGGGCCGCACGCCGCGGAAGAGGTCCTCCCCGGTCCGGGCCACCGGCGACAGGCCGACGGCGGTGGCACGTGGCGTGGGCCAGCGCAGCGGGTGGGGCAGCGGCATGGGCGCCACGTGGAGGGGGCGGGGGAACCAGGCGCGCAGGCGTCGGGTGCTGCTGAACAGGCCGAACGGACCCACCCCGCGGACGTCGAGGACCACGTGGTTGACGACGCCGCGCCGGTGGAGGGGGACCCCGAGCAGCACGGGGGCCTCGCTGGCGACCAGGGTGGTGCCGGCGGCGGGGGTCCCGGCGACGCGCACCTCGACCGGCCGCCGCAGCCCCCGCAGCTGCAGCACCAGGTCGACCGGGAGGCCGACGACGGCCTCGCCCGGGTTGTCGACGTGGCCGTCGACGTCGGTCAGGGCGCGCGACGCGATCACGGCGTCGGCCACGACCACCGTCGCCAGCGCCACGCCGACGACGAGCACCGGCTGGGCCTGGGTGAACAGCCACGCCGCGGCGGCGATGACGAACAGCCCGCCGATCCCGAACGCGACCCCCTCGACCTGCAACGAGCGGGCGCTGCGGTCGCTCTCGGGCGCCGCGTCGGGCAGCGTGACCGAGGGCAGGGAGGTCCGCACGCCGTCGATCACGGCCGCCAGGCCGTCGGGCGGGCCCGGATGGCCCGGATCGGCGGGATCGGCGGGATCGGCGAAGGCCGGGCCGGCGGCCACCGGGGCGGGGGGGTCGGTGCCGCCGGGGGGCACGGCGGGCCCTGCGTCCGGGGATCCGGCCGGGTCGCTCACGGGGTCGGGGCCGGGGGGACCGGCGTCTGGCGCACCACGTCGGACACCCAGGCCCGGGCGGTGGGCAGGTCGCCGTTGGTGGCGTCGACCAGTCGGTGGGCCAGCACGGCGGTGGCGACGGCCTGCACGTCGTCGGGCGCGACGTGGTCCCGCCCGGCGACCACCGCATGGCCACGGGCGACCAGCAGCAGCGTCACCGCGGCGCGGGTGCTCAGCGGTGCCTGGGCGCCGAGCCGGGCGCGGAAGGTGTCGAGGAGCTCGAGCGCGTAGTCGCCGACCGCGGGGTGCACGAACACCGCCCGGGTCGACCGCCGCAGGTCCTGCCAGCGAGCCCGATCGGCGACCGGGCGGAGGTCGGCGAGCAGGGGCTCGCCGCCCTGTCCGGCGACCAGCCTGCGCTCGGCGTCGCGCCCGGGCAGGCCGAGCGACAGGGACACCGCGAAGCGGTCGCGCTGGCCGGCCACGAGGGGGAAGGTGCCGAGGTCGCCCTGGGGGTTCTGGGTGGCGATCACGAAGAACGGCTCGGGGAGGGGGTGGCTGGTGCCGTCGACGGTGACCTGGCCCTCGGCCATGGCCTCGAGGAGGGCGGACTGGGTGCGGGGCGTCGCCCGGTTCAGCTCGTCGACCAGGACCACGTCGTGGAACAGCGGTCCGGGGTGGAACTGCCAGTGGCGGGTGTCCTCTTCGAACACCGACACCCCGGTGAGGTCCGACGGCAACAGGTCGGCGGTGCCCTGCGCCCGCCCGAAGGTGCCGCCCAGGCTGGCCGCGAGGGCCTTGGCGAGCAGCGTCTTGCCGACGCCAGGGATGTCCTCGAACAGCACGTGGCCGCCGGCGAGGAAGGCCGCCACGGCGAGGCGGATCGGCGTGGGGTCACCCAGGACCACCTGGGCCACCTGGGCGAGGAGGGCGGAGACCTCGTCGGCGGGGGACGACGACGGGTAGCCCACCGGCGGCGTCGCCACCTCGCCGGGGATCGTGGGGTCGGCCGCCGTCATCGCTGCTCCCGCATGGGGGCCAAGGATGGCACAGGCGCTCGGTGGGCGACCCGGCCATCCGCGGTGCTCCGGGGGTGCTCCGCCGGGGTTCGGCCGGCCGGCCCGGCCCGACGCCACCGGTGGCCGGCGCCGGTGGTGCGGCCGCCCTCAGCCCGATCCGGCGAGCGCGGCCTCGGCGAGCAGGGCGATCCCGAAGGCGAAGAAGGCCACGGCGGCGCCGATCCGGACGGCCCGCTCCGGCAACCGGGTGCCGAGGAGCCGGCCCACGGCGATGGCCAGGGCGTCGGCCGCCACCATGCCGACGGTGGAGCCGAGCCAGGTGCCCACCAGCCCCTCTCGCGTGGCCAGCGTGATCGTGGCGATCATGGTCTTGTCGCCCAGCTCGGCCAGGAAGAAGGCGCCGCCGACGGCCAGCACCACGTTCCCGGAGGCCTGCTCGGCCTTGCGCTCCTCGTCCTCGTCGAGCCGGTCGCCTCGCAGCGTCCAGGCGCCGAACCCGAGGAACGCCAGGCCGGCCAGCACGTTCAGCGCCCGGACGGGGAGGGCAGCACCGATCACGGCCCCCACCACGACCGACACGAGGTGCACGAGGGCGGTGGCCACGGTGATGCCGACGAGCACCGGCACCGCCCGGTAGCGGGTGGCGAAGGTCAGGGCCATCAGCTGGCTCTTGTCGCCGAGCTCGGCCACGAAGATGACGGCGAAGCTCACGAAGAAGGCGGTCATGGTGCACCTGCGGCCTGCGACCGTACCGCGCCCGTCCGACGGCTCCGACCCGATCCCGGCGGGCCCGGCCGGCGGGGGTGGTCCGCCCGCGGGCCGGTGCCACCGCTTAGGTTGGTGGGGAGCCGACCGAGGGGAAGCACATGAACAAAGCAGAGCTCATCAACGCCGTCGCCGAGCGCAGCGAGCAGTCCGCGGCTGCCACCGGAGCGGTGCTGGCCGCCTTCGAGGCGGTCATCACCGAGGCCGTCGCCAAGGGCGACAAGGTCCAGCTGGCGGGGTTCTTGACCTTCGACGCCGCCGATCGCGCCGCCCGCACGGGCCGCAACCCGGCCACCGGCGCCGAGATCCAGATCCCGGCCACGACCGTGCCGCGGATCAAGGCCGGCAAGGCCTTCAAGGACGCCGTCGCCAAGTAGCGGCCCCCGGCCGCGATCCGGCCGGCTCGACCTTCCACGGCCCGGGCACCGGCCCGGGCCGTGGCGCGCCCGTCGAGTGATCCGGACGCCGTTCGGTGCCGAACCTCCGTCGGCCGGGGCTCCCCGGCCCCGATGCCTGGAGGACCCATGGACTACGTCGCCCTGCTCACCTTCCGCCCCTCGACGAGCGGTGCCGACCGCGACGGCGCGCTCGTGCGCCGGGCGGCCTGGCAGTACCCCGAGGGGATCGCCGTCATCGCCGAGTACTGGCCGATGACCGACGGCCCCCAGGTGGTCGTCATCTTCTCCAGCGACGACCCGGCGGCGATCATGCAGCTCGAGCTGGAGTGGAGCGACGTGTTCGACGTGGCCATCGCGCCGGCGCTGTCGGCCGAGGCGGGTCTGGCCGTCGGCGCCGAGGTGTTCGGGCGGCTGGCCCGCCTGCAGCCGGCCTGACCGCCGCCCGGGCGAGACGACCGCCGTCGTCCCGGTGGCCCGGATCAGGCCGCGACCGGGACGGCGGCGGTGGCGCGCTCGGCCCGCCGGGCGTAGGCCCAGCCCGGGCCGCGCAGCACGTAGGACAGGCGGTCGCGCCACGTGGTGGACCGGCGGACGTCGTCGAGCATGTCGGCGTGCTCGTGGGTGGCGACCCGCAGCGGGTTGAACGTCTCGATGTTCTTGGTGAGGCCGTAGACCACCGGCTCGTCGGGGTCCTCGGGCGTGAAGCTGCCGAACAGCCGGTCCCAGATGATCAGGATGCTGCCGTGGTTCCGGTCGAGGTAGCGGCGGTTGCTGCCGTGGTGGACCCGGTGGTGCGAGGCGGTGTTGAGCACCGACTCGAGGGGCCCGAGCCGATCGACCGTCTCGGTGTGGATCCAGTACTGGTAGATCAGGTTGATGCCGCGCGCCTGGAGGATCAGCGACGGCCGGATGCCCAGCAGCGCCAGCGCGCCGTAGGGCACGAACACGCCGAACGCGTCGGCGACGGGCTGGCGGAGGGCGGTCGACAGGTTGTAGCGCTCGCTCGAGTGGTGCACGACGTGGATGGCCCACAGGAACCGGCTCGAGTGCATGAAGCGGTGGTTCCAGTAGTAGATGAAGTCCCAGCCGAGGACGGCGGCCGCCAGCGCCGCCGGCCCGGTCCCGAGGTCGGGGAGGATGCGCCGCTTCCACAGGCGGTTGCCGGTGGTCAGCGACGCGATGGCGGTGGTGGCCGCCACCCCGCCGCTCACGATCGAGGCCACGCCGCCCACCTCGGCGACCTTGCGGGCGGCGCGGGCGACCCGGGTCCGCCGACGGGTCCGGGCGTCGGCGGGGCCGGCCGTCGGGGGCACCGGTGACGGGGTTGGCCAGGGTCCCCGGACCTCGCCGGGTGCCGGGACGCCGGCGGCGGCCGGGTCGGGGGTGGCCGGGTCGGGGCTGCCGGCGCCGGCGGTGCCCGGGGCCGGGAGCATCGGGTCCTCGTCGACCTGGTCGAGCCGGCCGAGGTGGTCGGCCACGGTGGTCACGGCCACGGACCCGGCGGCCACGCCGAGCAGCACCTTGGCGTACCGGCCCGTGCCGGGCGTGATCGGGGCGAGCAGCTTGCCCATGGCGATGGGCGCCAGGAGGCTGCCGACGCCCATGGTGAGGCTCGTGACGGTGTCGAAGCGCTCGTAGTCGCCGGCGGACGGGCCGTCGCGCTCGGCCTTGCGCTTCAGGTAGGCGTACTCGAGCCCCATGGTGCCGAAGAAGGCGGGGATAGCGGCGACGGTGAGGTCCACGGCGTCGGACCGTACCGGTCGCCGGGGTTGCCCACCAGGGCCGGGTGGCCCGACCCGGCCGGTGGGTCGTGCGATCCCGTCGTCGCCGGACGCAGGTCCGACCGGGGCCGTGGTCGGGCGGGAGGGTGGGAAGGGATCAGTGGTCGGTCGCGGACCCGAGGTGGCTGCTGACCAGCTGGCGGAAGGCCACGAAGTCGGTCGTGGTGCGGAGGGCGCCGTCGTGGTCCTCGTGGGCGAAGGGGACCTCGGCGTCGAACACGATGCGGCCCGGTCGGGGGCTCATCACCAGCACCCGGGTGCCGAGGTAGACGGCCTCCTCGACGCTGTGGGTGATGAACAGCGCCGTCTTGTCGCTGCCGCTCCACACCCGCCGCAGCTCGTCCTGGAGCCGCTCGCGGGTGAGGGCGTCCAGGGCGCCGAACGGCTCGTCGAGCAACATGATGTCGGGGTCGTTGGCGAGCACCCGGGCGATCTGGCACCGCTGCTGCATGCCGCCCGACAGCTCGTAGGGGCGGACCTGGCCGAAGTCGCTGAGGCCGACGAGGTCGAGGTAGCGGGCCGAGCGCTCGCGTCGCTCGGCGGCGGGCAGGTGGCGCATCCGCGGCCCGAACTCGACGTTGCCCCGAACGTCGAGCCACGGGAAGAGGTTGGCCTGCTGGAACACGACGCCCCGGTCCGGTGACGGCCCTCCGACCGGGGTCCCGCCGACGAGGATCTCGCCCTGGGTGGGGTGCAGGAACCCGGCCAGCAGCTGGAGCAGGGTGGTCTTCCCGCAGCCCGACGGACCCACGACGCAGACGAACTCGCCGACGTCGATGACGAGGTCCACGTCGCGCAGGGCCGGGATCGAGCGACGCTTGGCGCGGTAGTCGTGGCTGACGCCGCGCAGGGTCACCCGGTGCCGGGCACGTACGAAGGGTGACGGATGGTCATGGCTGGCGACGTGCTCCCGCCGGACACCGTGCGGCGGTGGGCCGGGTCAGCCGGTGGGGTCGGAGGCCTCCAGGGTGAAGCCTTCGTCGAGCCAGCCGGTGACGCCGCCGATCATCTTCTTGACCGGGCGACCGAGCCGGGCCAGCCGGAGGGCGGCCTTGTCGGCGCCGTTGCAGTGCGGGCCGGCGCAGTACACGACGCACAAGGTGTCGTCGGGCCAGGTCAGGTTCCGCTCGACGATGCGGCCGTGGGGCAGGTTGACCGCGCCGGGCACGTGGCCGGCCGAGAACAGCTCGGGCGACCGGACGTCGAGCAGGACGAAGTCGGCCACGTCGCGGGCGACCGCGTCGTGGACGTCCCAGCAGTCGGTCTCGTGGGCCAGCAGTGCGGCGAAGTGGGCGGCCGCCTCGGCCGCTGGCGCGGCGGGCACGGCCGTGACGGACGAGGTCGGGTCGGTCGCGGGCATGGCCGCAGTCTGGCCGACGACGACCGGCGCATCGGCTGGGGTTCGGCTGGCCCCAGCACTTGGCGGGGGAGGGTGCGCCGGCCCGGGCCCGCGCATCGGGTTGATCGCTGGTCTGGGCGAACCGGCCGGTGCCGCCGGCGGCGTCAGACGCCGCGGGCCATGTTGGCGAACTTCGTGTAGTGGTCGAGGAACGCCAACCGGACCATGCCGACGGGGCCGTTGCGGTGCTTGGCGACGAGGATCTCGGCGGTGCCCCGGTCGGGCGACTCGGGGTTGTAGACCTCGTCGCGGTAGATGAACATCACCACGTCGGCGTCCTGCTCGATCGAGTTGTGCACGACGATGCCGTCGGCCACGAAGTTGTGGGTGCCGTGCACGGTGGCGTCGTAGACGGGCTCGTCGCCCAGCTCGGTGATCGACACGATGGTGTCCCAGGTGACGTCGGATCGGGCGAGGTCGCGCAGCAGCGGGTCGGGGACGAGCTCGGCGATGGCGGCCAGCGTCTCGCGCCGCAGGTCCTCGCCGTACACCTCGTCGACGAACACCTGGCCGCCGAGGCGAGCGGCGAGATCGGCCACGTCGAGGCCGTGGTTGGGCAGCACCTTGCGGACGTAGGCCCACAGGTCGCGCGGCACGGTGTCGGAGGCCGGGTCGGGGGCGGTGCCCACTGCCGCGGGCCACACCCCGTCGCGGGGCACGGCGATGCGGTCGCCCACGTCGAGCTTCTCGAGGGGGAACCACCCCTCGAGGGCGAGGAACGGGTGGTTGGCCGAGGCCTTGACCGCCCGGCCCGACGCGAGGCGCAGCTCGTAGACGGTCTTGACCCCGCTGGGGAACACGTGGTGCAGCTCGCCGCGGACGAGGTGGTAGTGCTCGTCGAGGGTCCAGATGGGCACGTGGCGCTCGCGGCGCTCGAGCAGCTCGCCGAGGGTGACCGGGTGGCCGGTGTCGGCCCGCACCACGGTGGTGTCGGCGGTGAGGCAGCCCGACTCGCGCAGGTCGGCCAGCATGGGGCGCTTGTCGGCCCGCATCTCGAGGCTCCGGGAGAGCTGGGACAAGGCGATGACCGGGCACTCGAGCTCGCGGGCGAGGATCTTGAGGCCTCGGCTGATCTCGGACACCTCGACCTGGCGGCTCTCGGCGGTGCTGCGGCCGGTCATCAGCTGGAGGTAGTCGACGACCACCAGGCCGATGTCGCCCACCCGGGACTTGAGCCGCCGGGCCTTGGAGCGGATCTCCATGATGGTGAGGTTGGGGTTGTCGTCGATCCAGATGTTGGCCTCGGCCAGCCGCCCGGTGGCGTGGGCGATCTTCGACCAGTCCTGTTCGGTGAGGTGGCCGGTGCGCAGCTTCTTGGAGTCGACCCGGGCCTCGGCGCACAGGAGCCGCTGGGTGAGCTCCAGCTGGCTCATCTCCAGCGAGAACAGCAGGACCGGCCGGCCGCCCTCGAGGGCGGCGTTGCTGGCGACGTTGAGGGCCAGGGCGGTCTTGCCGGCCGAGGGGCGGGCGCCGAGGATGTAGAGCGCGTTGGGCTGCAGGCCCGACAGCAGCTCGTCGAGGTCGAGGAAGCCGGTGGGGATGCCGGTGATGGCCTCGCCCCGCTCGTAGAGGTGCTCGAGGCGGTCGAGGTTGGCGTCGAGGAGGTCGTGGATGGGTGCCAGCGTGTCGGTGACCCGGTGCTGGGCCACCTCGAACACCAGCGTCTCGGCCCGGTCGATCGTCTTGGTGACGTCGTCGGGCAGGTCGTAGCTCATCTCGGCGATCTCGCCGGCGACGCCGATGAGGCGCCGCAGGAGGGCGAGCTCCTCGATGATCTTGGCGTAGCGGGCGGCGTTGGACACCGCCGGGGTGTTGGCCTGGAGCGTGACCAGGGTGGCGGCGCCCCCCACGGCGTCGAGCAGCCCGGCGCGGTTCAGCTCCTCGGCGACGGTGACCGGATCGGCCGGCTCACCGGCGCCGTGCAGGGCGGTGATGGCGTCGAAGATGTGGCCGTGGGCCGGCTTGTAGAAGTCGGTGGAGGTCAGGCCCTCGGACGCGACGGAGATGGCGTCCTTGGACAGCAGCATGGCGCCGAGCAGCGACTCCTCGGCCTGCAGGTTGCTCGGCGGGGTGCGCTGGGCCGACCTGGGTCGCGGTTCGTCGGTGATGCTCATGGCCCGGTCACCCTCTCCCATCCGGCCTGGGGATCGGTAGGGGAACAACCGGGCTTTTTCGGTGGATAACGCGGTGGACGAGCGGGGCTCCGCTGGGGACGAGCGAGGCCGGTGCAGGCGGCCTGGGCCGGCCGAGCTGGCCGGGCCGACCGGTTGGCGGCGTGGGGCCGTGGCGAGCAGCGCGACGACGTGGTCGAACCCATGGTGGTGACGGTACGCACCCCCTGTGACGGCCTCCGAGGGGGAGGCGTGCGGTCGGAGGCGGGCGGCGCTGCCCGGAGCACTCGTCGCCCATCTTGGCCACAGCCCGGGTTCGGGCGGGGGATCCCTCCCTCGGCGGACCCGCTCGTGGCATCCGGGTCCGGACGCGCCGGTGCCGGCCGCGAGGGCCGGCACCGGGAGGACGTCGGGGCCGCAGGCGTCAGATGCCGGCGACCTCCAGCGTGATCTGGAACTGCACGTCGGCGTGCAGCTTGGCCGGCACCGCGTGGGTGCCGGTGGTCTTGATCGGCTCGTCGAGCACGAGGACCTTGCGGTCGAGCTCGATGCCGGTCTGGGCCTCGACGGCGGCGACCACCTCGGCGGCGGTGACCGACCCGAAGAGCTTGCCCTCCTTGCCGGCCTTGGCCGAGACGTTGATCACGGCCGGCACCAGGACCTTGGCGATCTCCTCGGCGGCCGAGCGGTCGGCGGCGTCCTTGAGCATGCGGGAGCGCCGCATCTGCTCGGCCTGGGCGCTGACCCCGGGCGTCGCCGCGATGGCGAAGCCCTTCGGCACGAGGAAGTTGCGGGCGTAGCCGTCGGCGACGTCGACGATGTCGCCGCGCTTGCCGACCCCCTCGACGTCGGAGCGCAGGAGCAGCTTCATCAGCTCTCCACCTCCTCGACCGCCACGACCTCCTCGACGGGTGCCGTCTCGGGGGCCTCGGCCTCACGGCGCTCGCGCGGCTCGCGATCGCCCCGGTCACCGCGATCGCCGCGGTCACCACGATCCCGGTCGCGGCCGCGACCGCCACCCCGCTGGGTGGTGACGCGGTTGGTGTACGACAGCAGCGCCATCTCACGGGCGTTCTTGATGGCCAGGGCCACCGCCCGCTGCTGCTGGGCGTCGTTGCCGGTGACCCGCCGGGCGCGGATCTTGGCGCGGTCGGACATGAACTTCCGCAGGAGGTTCACGTCCTTGTAGTCGACGTACTCGACGTGATCCTGCGAGAGGATGCTCGTCTTCTTCTTCGAGCGGCGGGCGTTGTCCTTGTTCTTGCCCCGCTTCGTCGCTGCCTTCGCCATCAGAACGGCTCCTCGTCGTAGTCGCCACCGCCACCACCGCCGGAGCGGCCGCCGCCGCCCCCACCGGAGCGGCCGCCGCCGCCACCGCCGCCGCCACCACCACCGCCACCGCCACCGAAGTCGCCTCCGCCGCGGCGCTCGTTGCGCTGCACGGCCGCCGTGGCGAACCGCAGGCTCGGGCCGATCTCGTCGGCGAGGATCTCGAGCGTGGAGCGCTTGGCCCCGTCGTTGCCCTCCCACGAGCGCTGGCGCAGCCGGCCGGTCACGACCACCCGGGTGCCCTTGGTGAGCGACTCGGCGACGTTCTCGGCGAACTCGTAGAAGCAGCTCACGTCGTAGAAGGTGGGCTCTTCCTCGTCCCACTCGTTGGTCTGGCGGTTCATCTTGCGGAAGTTGGTGGCCACGCCGAAGTTGGCCACCGCCATCCCGCTGTTGGTGAACCGCAGCTCGGGATCGCGGGTCACGTTGCCCACGATCGTCACGTTCACTCCGTTGATCGCCATCGTCTGGCCTCCCTTGCTAGCCGGCCTGCTCGGCCGGTTCCCCGAGGAGGCCGCGGCGGGCGGCCTCGCGGTCGGGGAGACGGATCAGCTTGTGGCGGACGGCTTCGTCCGCGATCCGCAGCGTGCGCTCCACGTCGTGGAGGTTCGAGGCCTCCGTGACGATCTCCAGGACGACGTAGATGCCCTCCCACTTGTGGTTGATCTGGTAGGCGAAGCGGCGCTTGCCCCACAGATCGGTGGTGCGAACCTCGCCGCCTCCGGCGGTCACGAGGTCGTTCACCTGGGCGAGCATCTTCTTCACGGCGGCGTCGTCGAGATCGCCGTCGAAGATGATCATCAGCTCATAGGCTCGCATCGCGAGCATCACCTCCCTACGGACCCGGCGAGCGGCCGGGGCCCCGGCGGTCGGGGCAGGGTCTTCAGCTGGCACGCCTCGTCGGTGGCGGCCCGCAGGGCCGTTCGACGAGGCTCGGCGATGGTAGTGGACGCTGCGCCGGGATCCCACATCGGCCAGTGTGCCGACGCCGTGTGACAGCGGCCGGCGCCCGTCGCCCGCCAGTGGGTCGCCGTCGGCGTCGGGTCGTCGGTCAGGCGCACCCGGGGCCGACGACCTCGACCCGGGACCCCTCGCCGATGCCGAGGTCGGGGAGGCGCCCCTGGGGGACCTCGATGGCCGAGCGGTAGCGGCCGGTGGGGGCGTAGGTGGGGCAGCTGGCCGAGCCTGCGGGGCAGGGGGCCATGTCGGCCGTGGACACGGTGCGGCCGTCGGCGCCGAGGTAGGCGATGGACAGCGGCAGCACGGTGTCCCGCATCCAGAACCCCACCAGGACGTCCTCGTCGAAGGTGAACAGCATCCCGGCGTGGCCGCCGAGGTCGGGGTCGGCGACCTCCATCAGCCCGCGCTGGCGCTGGGCCTCCGTGCGGGCCAGCAGGAGGCACCAGGTGCGCACCGTGCCGTCGGCGGCGGTGACGCGGACGGTGACCTGCTCGAACCCGGGCAGGATCGACCGCGTGGCGGTCGCCCCCGGGACGGTGCCGGCGACGCGCGCCGACGAGCCGCTGGTGCCGGTGGCACCGGCCTCGGGGGTGGGATCGGTCGACCGGCAGCCGGCGAGGGCGGTGGTCAGCAGGAGCGCCGCGACGACGGCCGGGCGCAGGCGGCGGCTCACGCCGACTTCGTAGCACTCCCGTAGAGCCCCAGCGCCTCGGCCTGGTCGGACGAGAGGTGGTAGCTCTCGTCGTGGGACGGGAAGCGGCCGGTGCGCACGTCGTCGGCGAAGGCGCCCACGGCCAGCACGGCGTCGTGCTTGAGGGCGGCGTAGCGGCGCACGAACTTGGGGGTGATGCGGTCCTCGATGCCGAGCAGGTCGTGGAACACGAGGACCTGGCCGTCGCAGTGGGGCCCGGCGCCGATGCCGATGGTGGGCACGTCGACGGCGTCGGTGACCATGCGGGCGACCTCGTCGGGCACGCCCTCGAGCACGATGGCGAAGCAGCCGGCGTCGGCCAGCTCGCGGGCCTCGTCGACCAGCTCCATGGCGGCGTCTCGCTGGCGGCCCTGGACCTTGTAGCCGCCCATGGCGTTCACCGACTGCGGGGTGAGGCCCAGGTGGCCCATCACCGGGATCTCGGCGTCGACGAGCGCCTCGACGACGGCCCGCCGCTTGCGGCCGCCCTCGAGCTTCACGCAGCTGGCGCCGGCGCGGATGAGGGTGGCGGCGTTGGTGACGGCGTCGGCGGGTGACAGGTGGTAGCTCATCCACGGGAGGTCGCCCACGACGAGCGCCCGCGGCTTGGCCCGGGCCACGGCGCCGACGTGGTGGGCCATGTCGGCGGTGGTGACCTGGAGCGTGTCGTCGTAGCCGAGCACGACCATGGCGACGGAGTCGCCGACGAGGATGAGGTCGGCACCCCCCTCGTCGACGATGCGGGCCCCGGGCGCGTCGTAGGCGGTGACCATGACCAGCGGGTCACCACCATCACGGACCTTCCGGGCCCGCACGGCGGGCACGGTGATCTTGCTCATCGGCTGAGCCTCCTCGTTCCGTCCAGCGCCCCTCGGCTGCCGGCGGTCCCGAGCAGTGTACGACGGCACCCGGCGGGGTGGAAGTCCAGGCGGGGGCCACCCCCGCCACGCCCACGACGGTCGACCAGGTTCGGCGGCGGTAGCGTCGGGGGCGTGCAGGGGACGTGCGAGAGCTGTGGCCGTGAGGAGGAGGTGGTCCTGGTCCGCCGGGTCTACGTGACCCCCGAGGCCTGGGACACGCCGGGACGTGTCGACGTGGCCGGCGAGGAGCTGTGGTGCTACGTGTGCCGCACCCACTACCCCCACCAGGCCGTCGACGGCGACCCGCCGCTGCCGGGCGACGCGCCCGACACCACGCCGTAGCGGGCGCGGCCACTGGGCGCGGCAGGGCGCCGGGGCCCCGGACGCGCCGGGCGGGCTGGGAGGGTCGGGAGGCTCAGCCGGGCTGGGCGGCCTGCCGCTCGGCGACCTGGCGGCGGACGTCGTCCATGTCGACCTCGAGCACGGCGTCGATGACCTGGTCGAGGGCGGCGGCGGGGAGCGCGCCGGCCTCTTGGAACAGGATCACGTTCTCGCGGAAGGCCATGAGCGTCGGGATCGACATGATGCCGAAGGCGCCGGCCAGCTCGGGCTGGGCCTCGGTGTCGACCTTGGCGAAGACCACGTCGGGACGGGCCTCGGCGGCGGCCTCGTAGATCGGGGCGAACATGCGGCACGGACCGCACCACGACGCCCAGAAGTCGACGAACACGACGTCGTTGCCGGTCACGACCTCCTCGAAGTTGTCCTTGGTCAGCTCGACGGTGGCCATCGTCCGCTCCTGCGCTCAGGCCGGGCACATACCCGGCGGGGTATCGAGGTCAACGGGCGCGGACGTCTCGACATTCCCGTCAGGGCTGCTTCGGCGCCTTGGTGGTGCTCGTCGACGAGCTGGAGCTGGTGGGCGGCTTGGTGGTGCTCGTGCTGCTCGACGACGTGCTGGTCGACGAGGACGAGCTGGACGAGCTCGAGGAGGACGACGAGCTCGACGACGAGGAGCTGGCCGGCACCGACGTGCCCGGGGCGGTGCTCGGCGTGGTGTCGTTGACGATCGGGCTGGTGTCGAACGACGACGATCCGGCGTCGGCGTTCGGCGGCTTCGGGAACGACGGGCAGCTCGACGCCCCGGCGTTGGCCTTGGTCATGAAGTGCTGCCAGACGATGGTGGGGAACGTGCCGCCCGACACCTGCATGCCGTGCACGCTCGTCATGTACTTCGTCTCCGGTCCGGGGTAGCCCAGCCAGACCGCGGCCGTGAGGTCGCAGGAGAAGCCGGCGAACCAGGCGTCGCGGTAGTTCTCGGTGGTGCCGGTCTTGCCGGCGGCCGGCTGGGCGTACTGCGCCTTGGTGCCGGTGCCCCGCTGCACGACCTGGCCCATCACCCAGTTGACCTCCTGGGCCACGTCCGGGGAGATGACCTGCTGGCCGGCGGTGGGGGCCTGGTAGAGCACCCGGCCCTTGGCGTCGGTCACCTTGGTGACCACGGTCGGGCCGATGCGGTTGCCCTCGCGCTGGAAGGTGTTGTAGCCGGCCGCCATGTCGAGCACCGACACGCTGCCGGTGCCGAGCACGACCGAGGGGACCTCGGGGAGGTCGCCGCTCACGCCCATCTTGTGGGCGGTCTCGACGACGGGCTTGGAGCCGGTGTCGTTGATGAGCTGGGCGTAGGCGGTGTTGGACGACCGGACGGTGGCGTCGACGAGGTTGAGCGTCCCCAGACCGGCGTCGCCGTAGTTGGCCACCTTCCAGCTGCCGCCCTCCTTGAGCTTGAGCGTCATGGAGCCCGGCGCCTCGTAGGTCTTGTTCAGCGACATGCCCTGGCTCAGCGCGGTGGCCAGGGCGAACGGCTTGAACGACGACCCCGGCTGGCGCCCGCTGCCGCCGCCGACCGACCCGGTGGCCAGGTTGACCTGGGACTTGGCCCAGTCGTAGCCGCCGACCATGGCCCGCACGTTGCCGTCCCTGTCGATCGCGACCAGCGAGGCGGCCGGGTCGTCGGGCCGGTCGAGGACCTCGCGGATCGAGTCGTAGGCCTGCTGCTGGGCGTTCCAGTCGATGGTCGTGTACACGCGCAGGCCACCGCCGAACACCTGGGCGTCGGTGAAGCGCCCGTCGGTGACGAGCCAGTTGCGGACGTACTCGACGAGGTACTCGGAGCCGAGGTCGGTGTGGGCGACGTTGCCGAAGTTCCGGGCCTGCTGGCGCGGGGTGACGTAGTCCCACCCCATGTCGTCGACGCGGTCGCGGTCGGCGGCGGTGATGTAGCCCTCGGTGAGCATGGCGTCGAGCACCTGACGGCGACGGTGCGAGGCGGCGGTCCGGCTGGCGGCGGCCTGGGGGTCGGTGGCGGGCCGGTTGGCGTCGGCCGCCTCGGGGGCCCGGATGATGCCGGCGAGGTAGGCGGCCTCGGGCAGGCCCAGCTGGGACACGTCCTTGCCGAAGTAGGTGCGGGCCGCCGCCCCCACGCCGTAGGCGCCGCGACCGAAGTAGATCGTGTTGAGGTACCGCTCGAGGATCTCCTGCTTGGGCACCTCCTTCTCCAGCTTGATGGCGAGCACCGCCTCCTTGGTCTTGCGCTCGAGGGTGCGCTCGCTCGTGAGGTAGGTGTTCTTCACGTACTGCTGGGTGATGGTGGAGCCGCCCTGGCGGAGGTCGTCGCCGCGGAGGTTGGCCATGAACGCTCGGGCGACGCCGGCCGGGTCGACGCCCTGGTGCTGGAAGAACTCGCGGTCCTCGGTGGCGACGACGGCGTTGATCAGCACCGGCGGGATCTGGTCGTAGCGGACCGTCTGGCGGTCGACGCCGCCGGACAGCTGGGCGGTGGAGTTGTCGGCGGTGCAGTCGCCGGACACCTCGGAGGTGCACACGAAGGTGGTCTCGAGCAGGGGCGGGTCGCTCGACGGCAGCGGGATCTGCCACGCCACCCAGGCGAGGCCGCTCACCGCCGCCACCAGCAGCAGGAACGCGAGGAAGAAGAAGCGCCGCGAGCGCCACAGGATGCTGCGCTTCTTCACCTTGATGGTGCCGTCGCGCCGGACTTTGGTCTTGGTGGCCGTCATGGGGGGTGGCCCGAGGGTATTCGGGCGGGCGGCGCGCCCGGCGTCAGGCCGATCGCGCCGGGTTCACCACGAACGTGCGGGCCAGATGGTTCCAGGAGCACGACGGGCAGACCTCGACCACGTAGGCGGCGAACTCGCCCGGGCGCTTGGCGAAGGCCTGCAGCTCCTTCTTGGTGGTGATGCAGCGACCGTGGGAGGGCAGCCGCGGCCCGAAGACGTAGGTGACCAGCACGATCTGGTCGTCCTCGCAGATGGGGCACCGCATGCTGGTGGGCTCGGAGGCCTCGCGGGCGGCCCGGACCAGCTCGGGGTGGGCGTCGCAGACCTCGTGCTGGGCGAGGCGGCCCTTCTTGTACTCGGAGATGAGGTGGCGGCGCGCCAGGCGGTAGTCGATCTCGCCGGGCAGGCCCGGCGTCGCACCGCGGATCGCGCCGGGCCCGAACGTCATCGCAGGGCAGGGTAGCCAGCGGCCGCCGCGATCGCCCCGGATCGTGGGCGGGGTGGACCTGCCCCGGCATCCTCGCTCCACCGGGCAGGGTCGGCAAGACTTCCCGGGTCCCCCTCTGCCCCTGCGGTCAGGAGCACCCCCCGCATGTCCGACGACGACGCGCCGCCCCCCGAGATCACCTCGTCCCACCCCACCGCCCGCCACCTGCGGGCCGCCGACGCGCCCGCCACCCCGCCCGTCGACGAGCGGCCCTTCTCGGCCACCTTCCCCGCCGACGCCCAGCTGCCGATCGACGTCATCAGCTACGGGCCCGACGTCCCCAACGAGCGCACCTACAAGCTGCTCGGCAACGTCGAGGGCAAGCGGGTCCTCGAGCTCGGGTGCGGGGCCGGCCACGCCGCCATCGCCCTGGCCAAGCAGGGGGCCAAGGTGATCACCGTCGACCCGTCCCCCGCCCGCCTCGACCGGGTCCGGGTGGCCTGCGACCGCGAGGAGGTCAAGGTCGAGCTGCACGAGGGCGACCTCGCCGACCTCGCGTTCGTGCGAGCCGACACCATCGACGCCGTCGTGAGCGTCTACGCCCTGGCCACCGTCGACGACCCCGATCGCGTGTTCCGCCAGGTCCACCGGGTCCTGAGCCCCGAGATGCCGCTCGTCTTCTCGGTGCCGCACCCCGCGTTCGCCATGATCGACCCGGCCGGCACCGACCCGCTCAAGATCGGCCGCAGCTACTGGGACGGCAGCCCTCGCCACTGGGAGACCGACGACACGCTCGGCGCCGACCACCCGCGGACCGTCGCCGACCTGTTCACCTCCCTCTCCCGGGCCAACTTCCGGGTCGACACCATCATCGAGCCCGAGCCGGCCGCCGACGCCGTGCACAGCCGCTACTGGTCGCCCTCGATGTCCTGGGTCCCGTCGACGTTGATCCTGCGGGCCCGCAAGGAGGGCATCTGAGGGGCGGCGCCCCGGCCCGGCCGCGCTGACCGGGCCCTCCGGGCGGCCTTGGCTACCGTCGCGCCGATGCGCGCCCCCCGTCCCCACCGCCTCGGCGCCGTCGCCGGCGTCGTGGTCGGGGCGGTCGTGGTGGCGGCGCTCGTCGCCACCGGCGTGCTGTCGATCCCCCGCCGGGACGAGGGCGATCCCCGGGCGGCGTTCCTCGCCGCCTACGAGCGCAGTCGGACCGGCACGTTCGTGGTCGAGTCCGACTTCGAGCGGCGGATGGACTCGGGGGCGGTGCTGTCGTCGGCCCAGCTCGTCGCCCAGCGGCCGCCGGACCGGGTCGTGCGCCAGTTCGGCGGCATCGACGGGATCGTGGACGGCCGGTCGGTGCTGTGCACCACGTCGCCCGACGGGGGGTTCGCGTGCAGCGCCGCCGGCGGGGCCCGCGACTACCAGGCCGAGCTGCGCCAGGAGCTGGACAACCTGCGCGGCTACGTCACGCCGCCCGCGCCCATCTACCGGGTCGAGCGGGCCGACGCCGGGTGCTTCGAGCTGCACCAGGTCATCGTCTACGCCGATCCGCCGTTCGGCTCCTTCGCCCGGTTCTGCTTCGACGAGCGCACCGGCGCCCTCATCGGGGTCGAGCGCCGCCTCGACAACGCCACCGAGACCCTGGCCGCCACCTCGGTGCGCTCGGAGGTCACCACCGACGACCTCGGCCTCGATGCCCGCGACGAGTTCGCCGTCCACACCGTGGCGCCGCCCGGGTCGGCCCCGGGCACCTCGCCGCCCGACGACGAGGCGGCCCCGGGCACCGCGGTCCCCGGCACGACCGGGGTGCCCGGGACGGCACCGACCGCGCCGACCACCGAGGCCCCCCCGCCACCGACGCCGCCCACGCGGCCGACGACGTCCTCGCCACCGGGCACGGTGCTCGGGGGCGAGGAGGCGCTCGGCCAGCTGCGGCTGCTCACCAACGCCACCCTGATCGAGCGGGGATCGGCCGCGCCCGACCCGGGCCCCTACCGCGACGAGGCGCTGCGGCGGATCCGCGAGTTCACGTTGTCGATCAACGACCCGGTGTGGCTCGACGACGGCGGCCGCCCGCGGGCGCTGTGGGCCCCGGTCGTGCAGGCGCTGCTCGGCGGGTGACGGCCCACCATCGGAGGGGCGCGGCGCCCGAGATCCCGGGAGTTCGCGCTCAAGGTGGCGGCGGGGGGCGTCGATACCTCTCTGCGTCGGAGGACATCGCCCACTCCGGCACGGGGCGCACGGGCGGGGGTCGCAACTCCCTCCATACGCATCGCCACCAGCGTCTTCCACGGGCGCTGGCGCCTTCGTGGCCTCCGCCCGCCCCACCCCGCACCCCCGGTCCGCCGGGGGTGTCTCGCGTCCGGGATCCCCAGGCGCGGGACCGAGCCGGACCGAACCGGGACGAGCCGCACGGTTCCGGACGGCGTCGGCTCCCGGGGCGAGCGCGATGCCTGCCCGATGGCTGGCCGCCGGGCCCGCCGGTGCGGGATGCTGGGTCGCCCGCCGGCGACCGGCCGGGCGATGGAGGTCGTACGTGTTCCTGGGAGAAGACCTGCTGCCCTGGCTGGTGCTGGCCTTCGGTGCCGCCCTGGCCGTGGGCAACGGCCTGGCGCTCGTGCGCCCGCCCCGCGGCGACGACCCCGACGAGGAGCCCACCCGGCCGCCCCTGGCCCGGAGCCTGGTGATGATCGGCCTGGGGTTGGTCGCGGCGGTGTGGGGCCTGGCCAGCCTGCTGACCTAGCGGGCCGAGGCGCCGACCCCAGGCGATGAACGGTGTTAACCTCTCGCTCCGCCTACCGTCGGGGGGCCGACGGCACCCGGGGGCCACCCGGGCCGACCGCATCCGCAACTGCAGCTCCGAGGGGGACTGGTGGCCGACCGTGACGACGCGCTGCTCACCGCCCGAGGCCTGACGGTCTCGTTCGGCGCCGTGCGCGCCGTGGACGACGTCGACCTGACGGTGCCCCGTGGCGCGCTCGTGGGCCTCATCGGGCCGAACGGCGCCGGCAAGACGACCACCATCGACGCCCTCACCGGCTTCGTGGCCCACCGGGGGCGGATCACCTTCGACGGCCGCTCGATCGAGGGGCTCGCCCCCCACCGCCGGGCCGCGTCGGGCCTGGCCCGCACGTGGCAGTCGCTCGAGCTGTTCGACGACCTCACCGTCCTGGAGAACTGCCGCGTCGCGGCCGACCGGCCGTCGGTGCGGGCCCTGTTCGCCGACCTGGTCCGACCGACGCGCCCCCGTGACGAGGCCGACCTGTGGTGGGCCCTCGACCTGCTCGACCTCACCCCCCTGGCCGACGTGCACCCCACCGACCTCTCGCTGGGCCAGCGCAAGCTGGCGGCGGTCGCCCGCGCGCTGGCGGCGCGCCCGAGCCTGGTGCTGCTCGACGAGCCGGCGGCGGGGCTCGACAGCGAGGAGAGCCTCGTGCTCGGCACCCGGCTGCGCCGGATCGTCGAGCACGGGATCACGGTGTTCCTGGTCGACCACGACATGGGACTGGTGCTGGGCGTGTGCGACCAGCTGTCCGTCCTCGACTTCGGCCGGGTGATCGCCCACGGCACGCCCGCGGAGGTGCGCGCCGACCCGGCGGTGATCGAGGCGTACCTGGGCGAGACGCACCGCCCCTCGGCCGAGGAGGTCGCCCCGTGACCCGGCCGACCGACCCCGCACCGGGTCACGTGCCCCCGGCCGGGCCCGACGCGGTCGGGGCGCGCGAGGCCAGCGGGGCTCGGGATGCCGGCGCCGGCGGCGGGGCGGGGGCGGGTGCCCTGGTCCGGGTCGAGCACCTCCGCGCCGGCTACGACGGCGTCGCCGTCGTGCGCGACCTGACGTTGCACGTCGACCCGGGTGAGGTGGTGGCCCTCCTCGGCCCCAACGGCGCCGGGAAGACGACGACGCTCCTCACGCTCTCCGGGCTGCTGCGGCCGATCGACGGCACCATCGACCTGCTCGGCGCCGGGGCGCCCTCGACGCGGCGACCGCACGAGGCGGCCCGCCGCGGCCTGGCCCACGTCCCCGAGGACCGGGCCCTGTTCCACCAGCTGACGGCGCGGGAGAACCTCCGCCTGGGCAGCCACCGCGGGCGCGCCGACCTCGACCGGGTCCTCACCCACTTCCCCGAGCTCGAGCGGCTGCTCGACCGCAAGGCCGGCCTCCTCTCGGGCGGTGAGCAGCAGATGCTGGCGCTCGGCCGAGCGCTCGCCACCGAGCCCCGCCTGCTGCTGGTCGACGAGATGAGCCTCGGCCTGGCACCGGTGATCGTCGAGCGGCTGCTCCCGGTCTTGCGCCAGGTGGCCGACGACGGGGTGGGCGTCCTGCTGGTCGAGCAGCACGTGCACCAGGCCCTCACGGTGGCCGACCGCGCCTACGTGCTCAACCACGGTGAGCTGGCCGCCGCCGGCGCGGCGGCCGATCTGCTGGCCGACGCCCACCTGCTCGAGTCGAGCTACCTCGGCACCGCGGCCCTCTGAGGCGGCCTCGGCGCGGCCTTTCGGGCCCCGAGCCCCGCGAGTAGCGTGCGGCCGGTCGGGTCGACACGACGTCGGCCGGTCCGATCCTCGTGCCGATCCCGGGGGTGGTGCGCATGGTGGATGGCCTGATCGAGGAGACGGCGGGCGCGGGGGCACCCTCGTCCGGCGACGAGCGCGACGAGCCGTGGGTGCGCGCCCCCCGGCAGGCGCGCAGCCAGGAGACGCTCGGCCGGTTCGTCGAGGCCACCCGCCGGTTGCTGCAGGAGCGGTCCTTCGACGACATCACGGTCCACGACATCGTGGCGGCCGCCGACCGGACGGTGGGCTCGTTCTACGCCCGCTTCGAGGACAAGGACGCGGTCCTGCACGTCCTGGTCGACCAGCTCGACGAGCGGATCAGCGACGTGGTCCGTGCGTTCTGCGATCCCGTCCGGTGGGAGGGGGCGCCGCTGGCGGACTTCGTGGCCGAGTCGGTGCGGCTCAACGTCCAGGCCTACCGCAGCACGGCGCCGCTGTTCCGGGCCGCCCTCCTCGCCGCCGTGCGCGACCCGTCGTTCCGCCGCCGCCGCCTGGCCACGCTGCGCCTGTGCGCCGACCTGCAGAAGCAGCTCGTGCTGACCCGGGCCCGACGAGACGACGTGTGCCGACCCGGCCCGGGCGTCCGACCAGTGGTTCGAGCTGGTGGCGGCCCGCCTCGACCACGAGCTGCTCTTCGGGCGCTTCACCGAGACCAGCCCCGAGACCGACGCCGATCTGGTCGCCGAGCTCACCGACCAGTGCCTCCACGTCCTCGGGGCCGTCGAACCCGCCGGGACCGACCGTCCGTGACGGGTGGGGCCCACGGGCCCGCCGAACGGGCTGGTGCATACTGCTGTCCGTGATGCCGTGCAGCCGGGCTGACAACGGGTGACCGACCCGTCCGACGGCGCGCCTGGCGCGCAGCTCGTCGACGAGCCGGCCGCCGAGGCCGAGCGCGGTCGCCGGTGGCCGGTGCTCCTCGGCCTCGTGGCGGTGGCCATGGCGATCCGGATGGTGATGATCTTCGCCGTCCACCCGCTGTGCGACTTCGATGCCGACCGCTGGGCCGACCCCGCCCAGTACCAGGACCTGTCGCTCGGGACCGGGTCGTGCATGAAGCTGACCGGTGACTCGGTCTACCTCTACCTCCAGGGGCGCATGCTCCAGAACGGCGACGGCCTGTCGGATCCCGTCGTCTACTTCACGACCGGCAAGACGACGCCGAGCGGCAAGAAGCCGCCGGGCGTGGCCGTGCTCATCGCCGGGTTGGCCGACGTCGGGCTCGACTCGCCCGACGCCGCCCGCGTGGCCCTCGCCGCCATGGGCTCGCTCGCCGTCGCCGTGCTCGCGCTGGCGGCCTGGGACATCAGCGGCCGCCGAGCGGCGCTGATCGCCGGCGGCCTGGCCGCGGTCTCACCCGCCCTGGTGACCAACGACTGGCGGATGCTCACCGAGCCGATGCTGGCGCTGGCCTTCGCCGGTGTCGTGCTGTTCGCCTACCGGTTGTGGGCCCGCCCGTCGGTGCTGCACGCCGCGGCGCTCGGTGCGTGCATCGGGTTCGGGACCTACGCCCGCTTCGAGTCGCTCGCCCTCCTGCTGGCCCTGGCCGCGCCGCTGGTGTTCGGCCTCCGCTGGCTGCGCTTCGGGAACCGCTTCCAGCTGGCCCTGGTCGTCGGGCTGGTGGCCTTCGCCGTCTGCCTGCCCCAGGTCCTGTACAACTCGGCCCGCTTCAACAACTTCTCGCCGTTCGGCCCGGGTGGCGGCTGGGCCCTGAAGAACGCCACGTGCGACGACGCGTGGTACGGCGAGTACACGGGCTACCTCTCGTTCTCGTGCTTCGACGTCGGGACCGTGGCCGAGGCGTCGGCCGTGTCGACCGCGCCGACGGATCCGCCGCCCGACGAGTCCGACACCGACGTCGTCTACAGCCATCGGGCCCGGACCTACATCGAGAGCAACCTGGGCCGGTTCCCGGCCGTCGCCGCCGCTCGGGTCGGGCGCGTGTTCGGCCTCTACGCGCCCAGCCAGACGGCCGCCCTGGACGGATCGCTCGAGCAACGAGGCGACCTCGACGCCTGGGCCGCCCTGCTCGCGTTCGCGGTCGTGCTCCCGTTCGCAGCCGCAGGTGCGGTCGTCCTGTTCCACCGGCGGCTGCCGCTGTCCCCGCTCGTCGGCGCGGCGGTCGTCGTCGTCGTGCTCGTGGCGGCCAGCTTCGGTCTCCCGCGCTACCGCGTCTACCTCGACGTGATCGCCGTCGTCGTGGCAGCGGTCGGCGTGGACGCGCTGATCCGGCGGCTGGCCGGTCGCAGGACCGGTGCCGCGTGGTGGGAGCCCGAGGACGGCACGGCGAACAGCCCGTCGCCCGCCGTGCTCGCCGGCACCAGGCGCGCCACGTGGGACCGGTGGTCGCCGGGTCGCCTGGTCTGGGGCGCGGTCGCGGTGGTGGTGCTGGGGCTCGTGGGACTCGTCGCCTGGTCGGCCACGCTCGAGCCGGCGACCCCCGCCGGAGCGACGAGCGCCGAGGGCGCAGCGCTGTGCCGCGACCTCCAGGTGTTCGAGCAGCAGTACACGCAGGTGGCGACGCAGCCGGCGCTGGCGCCCCAGGTGCTGGCGACCGTCGACCGCCTCCTGCTCGTGGCACCCCCCGAGCTGGTGCAGCCGCTGTCGCTGCTGCGGTCGGAGATCTCGGCCTTCCTCGCCGCCGGCGGTCGTCCCGAGTACGCGGCCAGCATCGGGGTCGAGCGCCAGCGGGCGATCCTGGCTGCGGTCGCGCAGCTGTCGGACGCGCGCGCCGCCCGCTGCTGATCGGCGAGCCTCCTCGGGGTCAGCCGAAGGTGAGCGGGAGCCGGCGCGGGCCCCGCACCTGTCCGACCGACCACCGCACCGCGTCCGGGTCGGCCAGGTGGAACGACGGGATGCGATCGAGGAAGCGGGCGACCGACGTCTCGAGCTCCATGCGCGCCAGGTTCGAGCCGAGGCAGCGGTGGATCCCCACGCCGAAGGCGACGTGGCGGTTCTCGGCCCGGTCGAGGTCGACGACATCGGGGTCGGGGAACACCTCGGGGTCGCGGTTGGCGGCGGGGAAGGGCAGCAGGAGCGGGTCGCCGGCGTGCATCGGGCAGCCCAGCGCATCGGTGTCGACGACGACCTCGCGCGCCATCGTGACCGGGGCGTAGGCCCGCAGCAGCTCCTCGCGCGCCACCGGCCAGATCTCGGGCTCGTCCCGGAGGCGCTGCTGCTGGTCGGGGTGCTGCGCGAGGTGCCACAGGGACGCGCCGATGGCGCTCCAGGTGGTGTCGATGCCGGCCAGCAGGAGCAGCAGGCACATGCCGAGGATCTCCTGGTCGGTGAGCGGCCGGTCCTCGATCTCGGCGGTCAGCAGGAACGAGATGAGGTCGTCGGCCGGCTCGGCCCGGCGGGCCCGGACGTGGTCGGCGAAGTAGCCGAAGAAGTCCTGCAGCCCCATCATCCCGGCGAAGAAGTCGGTGGGCGCCACCTCGAGCAGCTGGTGGACCCACTCGAGGAACTGCTCCTCGTCGCTCACCGGCACGCCGAGCATCGTGGCGATGATCCGCACCGGGATGTGGCGGGCGAAGTCGGTGGCGGCGTCGCAGCCGTCGGCGTCGGCGAAGGCGTCGATGAGCTCGTCGGCCAGGGCCTCGACCTTGGGTCGGAGCGCCTCGATGCGCTTCGGGCCGAAGAACGGCAGCAGGAGTCGCCGCACCTCGGTGTGGTACGGCGGGTCGCTCGAGATCGGCGGCACCTCGAGGGTGAAGTCGGACAGCGGGGCGAACTGGGCGATGATCGGCTGCCGCGACGAGAACGTGGCCGGATCGTTGGCGACCGCGACGACGTCGGCGTGGCGGCAGGGCACCCACATGCCCCGGAAGGTCTCGCCGCGGGCGATGATCCCGCGCTCCTGCAGGTCTCGCCACACCGGGAAGGGATCGGCGGCGTAGCGCAGGTCGTAGTGGTCGAAGCGCGTCGCCCAGTCGACGGCCTCGTCGGGTCGGCCCCCGCCGGCCTCGGTCTGCGTCCCGGTCCCGTGCTCGCCGCCCTGCTCCATGGCGCTCCCCCAGTGGCCCGCCGCCGTCGGGCATGGCCGCCCAGATCATGGCCCGCCGGGGCGATGGTCCGCGTCTGGTGGACCGGGAGGGCCGACGCGGTCGGGTGCCGCTGGGATCCGGCGGGCTCGGTGGGGCCGGCGGGAGGCCGGCGGGAGGTCCGGCCGGAGGACCGGCGCGGTCGGGGTGGTGGTCGGGCTGCCATCATGGGCTCGTGGCCGACGAGCGCAGGCGGTGGTGGGTGGGGGCCGATCGGGCCGAGCTCGAGCGGCGCGCCGCCGAGGCCGACGACCTGGCCCCCTTCCTGGAGCTGGCGCGCGAGATCCGCCTCGACGTGGCCCAGGTCGTCGCCGACGACACCGCCGACGGCGCGGCCATCGCCGCGGCCATCGGCCGCATCCCCGAGGAGGAGCGACGCCGGGTGCTCGCCGACGTGTTCGAGCGGCTCCCGGTCGAGGCGCAGTGGACGGTGCTCGAGCGGGCCTTCGGCGACGAGGAGGTGCGCCGCCTCCTGGCCGACCACCGCGAGGAGCGGCTGGCGACCCTCCGTCGCACCGAGGCAGCCCGGACCGTGGTGAACGCCGCCCGGCTCGACCGACGGCTGGCGCTCGGCCAGCTCGTCCCCGGCGTGGAGGTCGTCGTCGGCCTCTTCCGCGAGGACGACGTGGGCGCGGCGGTGGCGCGGGGAGCCGCGTCGTCCGCGTGCGCTCGCCAGGTCACCCTGCGCTCGGTCGACGCCGGTCGGCTGCGCGTGCTCGACGACGTGTTCAACCCGCGGGGCGGCTACTTCGTCACCAGCGAGTACGACGAGCAGACGTGGCGGACCGAGCGCCTGACCGCCCACGCGCTCGTGGCCCTGGGCTCGGCCGGCGCGGACGGACGCCTCGATCCGGTGCTGTACCCGGCCGGTCGCGTCGACGTCGAGGTCGACGGCGAGATACTCGTGGGTCGGTTGCACCTGGGGTTCGCTACCTTGGACGGCATCGAGGTCTTCGCCGGCTGAACCCCCAGCCGACCAGGACGACCAACGACGGGGGCTCGGTCGGCCCCAGAAGAGAGGCGGAGATGTCCCTGGAAGGGATCGGCCTCGCGCTGATCGTGCTCGCGGCGGTCGCTGCCGTCGTGGTCATCATCCTGCTGCGCAGCTTCCACTCGATCGGACCGGCCGAGGTCGGCCTGGTCACCAAGCGCATCGGCAAGAAGCTCAAGGGCGAGCAGCTGGTCGCGCTGCACGGCGAGGCCGGCTACCAGGCCGACCTGCTCATGCCGGGCCTGCGCTTCAAGCTGTGGCCCCTGTTCCGGGTGCAGCGCTACGACTGGGTGCAGGTGCCGCCCGACCACATCGGCCTGGTGATCGCCCAGGTCGGTGCTCCCCTGCCGACGGGGGCCAAGTCCGCCGTCTACCGGCCGGAGTACGGCAGCTTCTCCGACGTGCGGGCCTTCCTCTCCAACGGCGGCCAGCGCGGCGTGCAGCGGCCGGTGCTCCCTCCCGGCACCACCGCCCCGATCCACCCGGTCGGCTTCGTGGTGCTCACGTCCGAGTCCACCTTCGGCAAGGTCGTGTCCGAGGCCACCGAGGCGGCCGTCTCCCAGGTCGACCCGGCCGTGCTGCGGGTGGTGCACATCACCCCGCAGGGCGATCGCGACATCGTGGGCGTGGTCACCACGCTGGAGGGCCCGCCCTCGGGTGACATCGCCAGCCGCATCGGTGGCTTCGACGACGTCACCGCCATGGAGCGGTCCGGTGACGGCTCACCGACCCAGATCATCCAGGCCGTCCTGCGGGCCAAGAACAACCTCCACGACAACTACCAGAACTACCAGGCGTTCCTCGACTCCGGCGGGTGCATCGGCCTCCAGCACGACCCGCTGCTGTACGGCTCCTACCTGCTCAACCCGTTCCTGGTGAAGGTCGAGCTGCGCGAGATGCTGGTCGTGCGCCAGGGCGAGGTGGCCGTCATCAAGTCCTACGTCGGCCTGCCCACCGAGGACACCTCCGGCGAGGAGTTCAAGTTCGGCTCCATCGTGAAGCCGGGCCACCAGGGCATCTGGTCCGAGCCGCTGCGCACCGGCAAGTACACGCTGAACCCGCGGATCTACGAGGCCGAGATCGTGCCGACCTCGATCCTCACGCTGAACTGGTCCCACGTGACCAGCGAGGCCCACAGCCTCGACGCCCGCCTCGCCCCCATCGACGCCAAGTCGAAGGAGGCGTTCAACTTCAGCATCGACCTGCAGGTGCAGATCCACGTGCCCGACACCCGGGCGCCGAAGGTCATCAGCATGGTCGGCACCATGCAGAACCTGGTCAACGAGGTGCTGCAGTCGGCGGTGGGCAACTACTTCCGCAACAAGCTCCAGACCCTCGGCGCCACCGAGTTCATCGAGAAGCGCGACGAGGTCCAGAGCGCGGCCGAGCGGTACATCCAGCAGTACCTGTCGCGCTACGAGGTGGAGACCCGTGGCGTCTACATCCAGGACGTGGTGTTCCCGCCCGACCTGGTCGAGGTGCTGACCAGCCGCGAGATCGCCGCCCAGGAGCGGGCCACGTTCGCCCAGCAGCGCGAGGCCCAGGAGGCCCGCGTCAGCCTCGAGCAGCAGCGGGGCGTCGCCGACATGCAGGCCGAGCTGGCCCAGGCCAACGTCTCGGTCGACATCGAGACCTCTCGCGCCCAGGCGGCCCGCGCCCGCGCCGAGGGCGAGGCGGCCGTCATCACCACCACCGGCGGCGCCGAGGCCACCCGCACCAAGGCGCTCGGTGAGGCCTCGGCCGCAGCCGAGGAGGCGCTCGGCCTGGCCCGGGCCAAGGGCTTCGACGCCCAGCGCCGCGCCATCGGGGCCGAGCAGACCGCCCTCGTGGCGGCCCTGCGCGAGGTCGGCAGCGGCCACGTCAAGATCGTCCCCGACATCCAGGTCGGCGCCGATGCCGGGGTGCTCGGCGGCCTCGGCGCCATGCTCATGCGCAACCTGGCCCTCGACAGCAGCGGCGGCGCCAACGGGTCGAGCGGCAACGGGTCGGGTGACGGCCGGGGCACCGAGCCGATCGACGCCGACGAGGCCGTGCCGCTCGAGGCGACCGCGGCCGACGACGCCCCGAACGGGGCCGAGCCCGTCGCACCGGCGGGCGGCGCCCCCGAGCCGCCGGCGGGGTCCTGAGCCGGTAGCGGTGGCCGCCGCCCCGCGGTGATCCAGGGCGGGGTCCGGCGACGGAGAGTCCTGCGAGGGACCGCGACGAGGGGGACGGGACATGGCCGGGACCGGCGAGGCGTGGGCGATCGAGGCGGTGCTGCTGCCGCACGGCGACGTCCCGGAGCGGTGGTGGCTCGACGACGGGATCCTGCGGGACGGGCCTCCGGGTCCCGCGGTGGCGGCCGAGGCGCTGCCCGGTCGCTTCGTGCTGCCCGGCCTGGTCGATGCCCACACCCACCTGGCGATGGAGTTCGCCGATGGGAGCGGGACGGTGGTCGGCGACGTGGACGGAGCGCTGGCCCGGCACCTCGCCGCCGGCGTGACCGCGGTGCGCGACGTCGGCGTGCCCAACGGCTGCCACGTGGAGCGCGGCCGGGGCCGAGCCGACCTCCCCGACGTGCTCGGGGGCCCGCGCTACGTCGCGCCGGCGGATCGCTACTTCCCTGCCCTCTACGAGCCCACCGCTCCCGAGGACGCCGCCCCAGCCGCGGCCGCCCAGGTGGCGGCGGGCGCCGACTGGGTGAAGCTGGTGGCCGACTCGCCCATGACCGAGGGCAGCTTCTTCGGACCGGGGCCCACCTACGAGCCCGAGGTGCTGGCGGCGGTGGTCGAGGCCGTCCACGCCGCCGGAGGCCGCGTCGCCGCGCACGTCACCGGCGAGCGGGTGCGCGAGGCCGTGCTGGCCGGCGTCGACTCGGTCGAGCACGGCTCGCTGCTCGACGAGGACCTCTTGGCCGTGCTGGCGGCGCGTGGAGGGGCCTGGACGCCGACCGCCGGCACCGTCCTCGGAGCGGTGGCCCAGCTCGAGGCGATGGGAGCCGAGCCGATGCTGGCGCTGGCCCGCCCCCACGTCGAGGCGCTGCGCGCCGCCGTCCCAACCGCCGAGCGGCTCGGCGTCACCGTGCTGGCCGGCACCGACATGCTCGGCCACGGCGACCTCGCCGGCGAGGTCGTGGCCCTGGTCGAGCTGGGCCTGTCGCCGGTGGCGGCCCTCGACGCCGCGTCCGGAGCTGCCCGGCGCTACCTCGGGCTGCCCGGCCTCGAGCCGGGCCAGCCTGCCGAGCTGGTGACCTACGACGCCGACCCGCGCGACGACCCGGCGGTGCTTGCGGACCCGGTCGCCGTGGTCCACGCCGGCCGCCGCATCCGCTGACGGCGTCGCCCGTCGAGCGGGCGAGGCGGGACCGGACGGGGCAGGACATTTCCTAGGTTCGTCTTGCCCGGACGAGGCGGGCGGTGGTAGACGAGGTGCCGATCCGGTCCGCCGGGGACCGGTCCGGGACACCTCCCGGGGCACGCCAGGATGGGGCCATGAGCGACGACACGCCCGACGCGACCGATCCCGAGCCCGAGTTCGCTCCCATCCCGCTGCACGAGATGCTGGCCCTCGAGCACGACGTCCCCGAGAGCGGCGCCGGCCGGGCCGAGGTGCGCATGCCGGTGGCACCGGCGGCCCTGGGCTTCACCGGCGCGCTGCACGGCGGCGCCATCGCCACCATGGTCGACCTGGCCTGCGCCCTGGCCGCCGCCGACATCAGCGACTTCGACCCCTTTCGCGAGTCGCTGGTGACCGTCGACATGCACGTCCGCTACCTGGGGCGACCCCGGACCGACGCCGTGTCGGCCAAGGCCGAGGTGGTCAAGAAGGGCAAGCAGCTGATCGTCGTGTCGTGCGAGGTGGCCGACGACGAGGGCCACCTCGTCGCCGTGGCCGACTTCTCGATGATGATCGTCGCCCTGCGCACCCCCATCGACGCGCCGCCCGACGACGGTGGCGCGGCCACGCCCCCGGCACCGGGCGCCCCCGAGCTGTAGGCCCGCCCGGCCGGGGTCACGTCGCGCCGAGCCACCCGTCCGTCGGACGTCGCGCCGGTCGGGACGTCGCCCTCGGACCGGACGTCGGCCCGCTGCGCCCGCTCAGATCAGAACGGCAGGGCGTCGGCCTGGAGGTCGACCAGCTCGTCGAAGATGGCCCGGCAGGCGGCGTCGTCGTCGGGGGAGGCAGGGTCGCGGCGCAGCGCCTCGTAGGCGCGGGCCGGGTCGCCCGACAGGGCCGCCTGCACGACCAGGTCCTGCAGGGCGACCTGGGTGGCGATGTGGGAGGCGATCGGCTCGGCCACCGGGGCCATGACGTCGGGGTGGATGCCGTCAGCGTCGACGGTGGCGCCCACCTCGACGATGGCGCCGTCGGCCACGTTGGGGAGGTACCCGTGGTTGGCCACGTTGACCGCCATGACCCGTCGCGGCGTGCCCGTCCACAAGGCGGTGATGATGGGCACGACCTCCTCGAGGCTGTGGCCGATCCGGTGCAGCGGCAGTGGCACCCGGGTGTCGGCGGCCCAGGTGGCCAACCGCTCGGTGGATCGGTCGATGCGCTCGAAGAGGTCGACCGGGACGGGGTGGTACGAGCCGATGTCGGTGGCGCCGGGCAGGTACTCGCCGATGTGGCTGTCGACCGAGCAGGGCACCAGCCCCGTCTCGCGCACGACGTGGGCGACCACCGGCGCGTACAGCTGGTCGGCCAGGGCACCGAGCGGGACCGACCGCATCGCCAACCGCACGGCTCGGGCGGTGCGCGGCGGGTAGTCGAAGGCCTTGCGGGCGAACAGGGCGCGGACGCGCGGGAGCAGGTCCTCGTCGGTGCGGCGGTCGCGCAGCTCGGTGAAGAAGGTGAAGTGGTTGATGCCCGATGCCCGCGCCTCGATGTGACGGGGGTGGATGCGCAGCAGCCGCCCGAGGCGGTGCACGCCGATCGGCCCCTCGTGGCACATGCCGACGTGGGCGAGGCCGGTCCCACGGCTGATGGCCAGCGTCACCCGGCTCATGGGGTTGGAGAGGTTGACGAGGAAGGCATCGGGGCAGTGGGCCTCGATGCTGGCGCAGATCGACAGCGTGGTGCGGATGCTGCGCAGCGAGTGGAACACCGCACCCGGTCCGCCGTTCTCGCCGTTGATCTGGCGGGCGCCGTGGCGGTTGGGGACCTCGAAGTCCTCGCGCCAGTGGCGGAAGCGGCCGACCTCGGCGCTGCTGATCACGAAGTCGGCGCCGGCGAGGGCCTCGGCGGGGTCGGTGCTGCAGTCGAGGACCACCGGCGCGCCCGAGGCGGCGTTGAGCTTGGTCGCGAGGCGGTGGGCGCGGGCGAGGCGGGGTGCGCTGATGTCGTGCAGCACCAGCCGGGCGCCGGCCAGCTCGGGCGTGTGGATGACGTCGTTGACCATCGTCGGGCCGAACGACATGCCGCCAGCGCCGACCATGGTGATCTTCGGTGTGGTCACGCGCTTCCCCTCGTCGTGCCCCCGGCGCCGACCATGGTGATCTTCGGTGTGGTCACGCGCTTCCCCTCGTCGTGCCCCCGGCGCCGACCATGGTGATCTTCGGTGTGGTCACGCGCTTCCCCTCGTCGTGCCCCCGGCGCCGACCTTGGTGATCTTCGGTCTGGCTGTGGTCATGCGCTCCCCCGGTCCGGCCGTGGCGGTGAGGGTAGGCGGCGGCGCCCGGGCTGTCCGCGGCCGGTGGTCCGGACGGGGCGGGAGCGTGCCCGGCACGCGTCCGAGGCCCCGATCGGCGGGCTCGCTGTGACGTCGGGCGCACGTGACGGAGAGCACGCCGGATCGCCGTAAGCAGACCCCGGTGGCGCGGTCAGGCCTCCCGACCAGCCCGAGCCGGAGCGCCGGCCGGCAGAACCCGAGGAGCCAGCCATGTACGACCAGACCCCCGCCCCCACCACCCCCACCGAGGACCGCCGCCGCGGCACCGCCGTCGTCATCGGTGTGCTCGGCGCCATCGCCGCCGTGCTCGTCCTGACCGCCGGCGCCCTGTTCGTCCTGCGGTCCGGCCGCACCGATGCCACCGCCGTCCAGTCGGCCGCCGCCAACCGGCTCGCCGCCCCCGGCACCACCGCCGTCGCCCCGGCCGCCGATCCGCAGCCCGCCGCCGACCAGGTCACCGAGGCCCCCGCCCCCGACGCCGGCTCCGCCGGCCAGGTCGTCGTCAACGTGCCCACCGGTGGTGGCTCGACCAGCGGCGGCTCGACCGGTGGCGGCAACGGCGGTGGCGCTCCCAAGCCCACCACGCCCCCGGCCCCCAAGCCCCCGACCACGCCGGCCCCGGCCGTGACCAGCGTCAACGCCCCCAGCAGCATCGACTGCCACAACGGCAACAGCCAGGGGTTCTCGATCTCGTGGACCTCGGCCAACGCCACCAAGACCACCCTCGCCGTCGACGGCCCCGGCATCTACGCCACCTACGGCCCCTCCGGCTCGCAGCAGCTGACCTTCGACTGCCACTCGGCCCACACCTACACGATCGTGGCCTTCTCCGCCGACGGCCGGACCGCCTCCAAGACCATCACCCTCCAGCCCCGCAACGTGCAGCCGCCGAGCACCCCCGACACCGACCAGTGAGCCCGGGCGGCTCCAGCCGCCACTCAGCACCCCCCGATCCGGCGCTCCCCGCCCGGCCCGCCAACGGGCCGGGCGGTCGCCGTTCTGGGGGACCATCACCGAGCGCCGTCCGGCCGGCGCCCGCCTCCGGGACGGCCGTGGGCGGTCGGGGCTCGTCAGCCGGGGGGCGGTCCGGCCTGGAGGACCAGGGTGGCGAGCGCCACGCGGTTGGGCACGCCGAGCTTGCGCAGCAGGGACGACACGTGGCTCTCGACCGTGCGGCGCGACACGTACAGCCGCTCGGCGATGCCGGGGTTCGAGAGGCCCTCGGCCACGAGGAGGGCGACCTCCCGCTCGGCGGGGGAGATGCGGCTCCACAGCGGGTCGACGGTCGGCGCGCCGGAGGCCCCGGCGTCGACCTCGCTGCCGTGCCGGCCGGTGGTGCCCGTCGTCGCCGGATCCGGCCGCCCCTCGGACGCCGCGGCGGGACCGAGGCCGGTCGCCATCGCCGAGGTCCGCGCCGTCAGCCACGGCGCGCCCAGGGCGCCCGCCACGGTGGTGGCCTCGGCGAGCACGGCTCGGGCCTCGGTGGGGCGGCCGGATGCGGCGAGCAGACCGGCGACGTCGATGGCACCGTCGACGAAGCGGTCGGGCCGGGGGGCCGTCCGCAGCTCGTCGAGGGCCCCGAGGCCCTGGTCGGCGTCGCCCGAGACCAGGGCGCCGGCGAGCAGCGCGGCGCCCCGAGCCGTGGCCGTGCTCGCCGCCGGTGCCAGCTCGGCCACCCGAGCGGCGACCATCGCCGCCTGCTCGGTGCGGCCGGCCGCCAGCGCGAGGCGGGTGAGGTCGGCGGCGAACCAGATCGTCACGGCGGGCGCGACCTGCTCGGCCAGCTCCCACACCGACCCCAGCACGGTCGCCGCCCGCTCGACGTCGCCGTCGTGCTCGGCCAGGCGGGCCTCGAGCCACAGGAGGTAGGGCAGCGCCGTCCCCTCTGCGCCGGGGGCGGCCAGGTCGTCGTGCCCGGCCCGCAGCGCGGCGCGCGCCCGGTCGAGGTCGCCGGCGAGCAGGGCGATCCACCCGCGCACGGCGGCGGTCGTGATCAGCCCGGCCCGCGAGCCCGTGTCGGCGGCCAGCGCCTCGCACGCGTCGGCGGCGGCCTCGGCCACGTCCCACCGACCCGACATCCACCCGGCGATGGCGAGCGAGCTGTGGTGCTGGGCCTCCTCGGCGGGCAGGCCCGCCTCCTGGCAGGCCCGGGCGCCGCGCTGCAGGACGGCCATCGCCCGCTCGGCGTGGTCGTTGTTGAGCAGGGCGAGCCCGACGTACACGCCGGGCGAGCGCCGCACCGTGGACGGGTCGGCCTCGGCCAGGGCCAGGGCGCGGTCGCCGTAGCGCAGCGCGGCGGGGAAGTCGCCAGCCAGTGCCGCCAGGCGGCAGCGCACCAGCCAGCCGCCCACGGCGGGCCCGACGGCGCCGACCGACTCGGCCAGGGTGATCGCCTCGGCCGCCGTGGCCTCGGCACCCACCACGTCGAGCGTCCAGAGCTGTGCGGTGGCGAGCTGGGTGACCAGCTCGGCGCGCTCGGGGGTGGCGCCGGTCTCGAGGGCGAGGGCGGCTCGCAGGTGGGGGAGCGCCGCCATGCGGTTGCCGTCGAGGTGGTGCACGTCGGCGGCGAGCCGGTGCAGGGCGACGAGTCGGCGGGTCCGCTCGGCCGACGGCGGCTCGTCCTCGAGGCGGCGCAGGCCGTCGGTGGCGCCGGCCACGGCGTCGGCGAGGTGACCCGTCCACACGTCGGCGCGGGTCCGGTCGATCAGCAGGTCGACGGCTTCGGGCCGGTCGGCCGGCAACAGGTCGGCGGCCAGGTGGAGGAGCTCGGCGGCCTCGGTGGGGTTCGACGCCAGCAGCTCGCGTGCTGCCGCCCGCAGGAGCATGGCGTCGGCCGGGGCGCTGGCGGCTCCGACCGCGGTGCTCGCCACCACGTGGCGGCGGACGGCGGTCGGAGCCGCGCCGCGCTCGACGAGCACGTCGACGACCCGGCGGTGCAGCACCTGCAGCTCGGCCGGCGGGACGGCGTCGAGGACGGCCTCGCGCACCAGCTCGTGGTGGAAGGCCGTGCCCGACCGGTCGGCGAGCACGCCGTCCACGACCAGTCGACCGAGGATGCGACCGGCGGCGTCGTCGTCGACGCCGGCGACCTCGGCCAGCAGGTCGGGGGTGGAGGCGGGACCGATGACCGCGGCGGCCCGCAGCAGCGCGACGGTGGCGTCGTCGTGCAGGTCGAGCCGGTCGAGCAGCGACTGGCGTCCCCACCCCCCGAGCACCACCGCGAGGTAGGGGTTGCCGCCGATGCGGTCCAGCGAGAGGGCGTCACGGCCGAGGTCCTCGGCGGCGTCTCCGGGTCCGTCGTCGCTGATCCAGGCGGCGACCTCGGTGGCGATGGCGCGGACGTCGTCGGCCGCCAGCGGTTCGAGGGCGAGGTGCCAGCCGCCGTGGCGGCGCACCTGCTCGACCAGGTGGCCCAGCTCGGGCCCGCGGGGGTGGGGGCGCAGGGCGAGGACCAGGCCGACGCCCTCGTCGGCGGGCCGGCGGGCGACGGCGGCCAGCGCCAGCACGCTGGCCGGATCGGCCCACTGGACGTCGTCGGCCACCAGCAGCAGCGGACCTTGGCGCGCCAGGTCGTCGATGCGGTCGAGCAGGGCGTCCTGGACCCGGAACCGGTGGCGATCGGGCGCGCCCTCGTCGTCGTCGGCCCGCTCGTCGAGGACGGCGCGCAGCACCGGGTCGCGCCGGACGTCGAGCAGGTCGCGCCACAGCGCGAACGGGCGGCCGACGTCGAAGCGGCCGGCGCCGGCGACCCGCCGCGGCACCGGGTCGAGCACCGGCAGCTCGAGCAGCTCGGCCAGCAGCCGGGACTTGCCGAGCCCGGCGGCGCCCTCGACCACGAGCACCCCGCCCTCGCCGCTCGCCAGGCGCTCGGCCCAACCGGCGAGGCCCTCCAGCTCGGTGGCCCGGCCGCGGTAGGTCGGCGGCGGCAGCTGACCGATGGGCACGAGCCGTGACGCTACCCAACCGCCACCGCCCGGCGGGGCCCTCACCGGTCCGCCGACCGGTGGTCCCCGACCTGGCCGCGGCTCCTGATGCGGACCCGCCCCGCGATGCCGGGGCCGATCGACTCGGTGCCCGTGCCGACGGCACCCGGAGGCGCCGCCGGCACGGGGGGAGGTCCCCACCGCGTGATGGGACGGTGGGGTCGAGGGGCGGCCCCGTCGCCGGCCACCCCGGACCCGGTGCAGGTCAGCCGAACCAGCCGACGACGTCGGCGATCACGTCGACCTGCCCCGAGTTGTTGAAGATGTCGATCTTCCCGCCGGCCCCGACCTTGACCACCACCAGGTTGGCCACCGTCTGGCCGCCGTTGAAGTTGATGCTGGAGGCGTTGGGAAGGGTGGTGCCGGTGGGGAAGAGGCGCAGGTGGCTGCCGGCGGTGGGGCCGGTGACGGTGACGTTGAGGACGACGGCGCTGACGCCGGTGGCGGGGACGCCCTGCTGGCCGGTGATCTGGACGCTGCGGGTCTGGGCGGCCTGCCACTTGGTGGCGGTGGTGCCGGTGCCGTCGCGGGAGTCCAGCAGACGACCCGGGTTCAGCGGCGTGAACACGTCGCCATCGGCGCTGTAGTAGCCGACGACGTCGGCGATCACGTCGACCTGCCCGGAGTTGTTGAAGACGTCGATCCTCCCGCCGGTCCCCAGCTTCACGACCGCGCCGTTGGCGATGGTCTGGCCGGCGTCGAAGTTGATGGACGAGGCGTTGGGCACGGCCGTGCCGGTGGGGAAGAGGCGGAGGTGGCTGCCGGCGGTGGGGCCGGTGACGGTGACGTTGAGGACGACGGCGCTGACGCCGGTGGCGGGGACGCCCTGCTGGCCGGTGATCTGGACGCTGCGGGTCTGGGCGGCCTGCCACTTGGTGGCGGTGGTGCCGGTGCCGTCGCGGGAGTCCAGGAGCCGACCCGGGCTCAAGGCGGTGTAGCGGTCACCGCCGGCGGTGCCGTCGTCGTAGTAGCCGACCACGTCGGCCAGGACGTCGACCTGGCCCGAGTTGTTGAAGATGTCGATCTTCCCACCGGTCCCCAGCTTGACCACCGCCATGTTGGCGATGGTCTGCCCGCCGTTGAAGTTGATGGAGGAGGCGTTGGGGAGGGTGGTGCCGGTGGGGAAGAGGCGGAGGTGGCTGCCGGCGGTGGGGCCGGTGACGGTGACGTTGAGGACGACGGCGCTGACGCCGGTGGCGGGGACGCCCTGCTGGCCGGTGATCTGGACGCTGCGGGTCTGGGCGGCCTGCCACTTGGTGGCGGTGGTGCCGGTGCCGTCGCGGGAGTCCAGCAGCCGGCCCGGGCTCAGGGCGTGGAAGCGCGGTCCGTCGTCGTTGGCGATGGTGACCGTCGCCGTGGCCGGCGCCCCGATCACCGCGCCGGCCGAGGGCGTGCTGATCGTCGCCGTGAACGTCTCGTCGGGCTCGACCGTGGTGTCGCCGTTGATGCCGAGGTTCACGGTGGCCGTGGGTGAGCCGGCGGCGAAGGTGACGGTGGTGCCGGCGGTGGCGACGAAGTCGGTGCCCCCGGTGGCGGTGCCGTTGGCGGTGGCGATCTTCACCGATGGGGTGGCCGGCCCGAACGTGGTCGATCGTCGCAGCGTGACCGTGGCGGCCTTCAGCCCGGCGTCGCCCTCGGCGACCGAGACCGCGGTCGACTCGACGACGATGCGGGGGTCGTCGTCGTGGATGGTCATGGTCGCCGTGCCGTCGGCGACGGTGGCACCGACCACGTTGGACAGCGCGACGGTGAAGATCTCGTCGTCCTCAGGGGTGGCGTCGCCGCCCAGGGTCACGGGCACGTCGACGAAGCTGGCGCCGACGGGGATGTTCGCGTCGGTGACGCCGGTCAGGACGTCGGAGGGGTTGGTGGCGCTGCCGGCGGTCACGGTCGTGCGGAACACGACGGTGCCGTCGGTCCCGCCGGTGCGGGTGACCCGGATCGAACGCACCGCCGACGAGCCGCCCGGCTCGACCAGCTCCTGGTCGGCCACCGTGAGCGACGGGATCGGGCCGTCGTCGTCCACGATCTTGACCGTGGTGGAGGCGACGGCGCCGAGGACGGCGCCGGCCGACGGGTTCGACAGGGCGACGGTGAAGGTCTCGTCACCTTCGGCCGTCTGGTCGCCCTTGATCGGGATGTTGACCAGAGCGGTGGTGTTGCCCGACCCGAAGGTCACGGTCTGGTCGACGGCGGTGTAGTCGCCGGGGGCGGCGGCGGTGCCGTTGGCCGTGGCCACGCGCACCGACGGCGTGGCCGGGCCGAGGCTGGTCGACCGGACCAAGAGGAGCGTCAGGTTGGTCGTGCCGGTGTCGCCCTCCACCTTCTGCACGTTGGCGAGGGCGAGCTGCACGGCGGGATCGTCGTCCCGGATCTGGATGGCGGCCGTGCCCTGGCCGATGGTGGCCCCGCTGATCCCGGTGATGGTGACGTTGGCCAGCTCGACGGGCTCCGCGACGCTGTCGGGGGTGATCGCCACGGTGAAGGTGCGGGTGGTGACACCGGTGCCGAACGACAGGTTGGCGGTCGTGGCCGTGAAGTCGCTGCCGGCCGTCGCCGACCCCGAGGTGACCGACACGGTGGCGTTGATGCCGCCGAGGCTCGAGCCGGTCCTGGTCACGGTCACGGTGGCGGTCGTGGTCCCGCCGGTGCCCTCGGTGACGGTCACGTCGGCCACCGAGAGGACCGGCAGCGGGCCGTCGTCGTTGACGATGGTGAGCGTTCCGATGTCGGTGCCGAGCGACCCGTTGGTGGGGTTGGAGAGCGTGAGCAGGACGGTCTCGTCGGCCTCGGGAACGACGTCGCCCGACACCGGGACGATGACGCTCTTGGTGGTCTCGCCGGCGGCGAAGGTGACCGTCGTGGACACGGCGGTGTAGTCGCTTCCGGCCGTGGCCGTCCCGTTCGAGGACGTCACCGTCACCGTGGACGGCAGCACCGTGGACCCGGCCCGGCTGAGCGTGATGGTCGCGTTGGAGGTGAGGGCGGTGCCCTCGGTCTTGGTGGCATCGGCGATGGAGAGCACGGGAGCCGCCCCGTCGTCGTTCACGATCGTGGTCGTGTGGGCCGGCGTCGCGGGGGCCTTCGCGTAGAACTCGTTCGCGAAGAGGGCCAGTCCGAACGTCTCGTCCGGCTCGTCGATCGCGTCCCCCACGATCTGCACCGGCACCGTGACGGACCTCGCGTTCGCCGGCACGGTGACGAACCCCGACGCCAGGGCCGGGACGGTGAAGTCGGTGTTGACGGTGGCCGTCCCGCCCGCCAGCCCCACCGCGACCTTCGTCGGGTAGGAGAAGGCGCTCGTGAGCGCCACCTCGATGTTGTCGGCGGTGGTGCCGCCGGTGCCCTCGATCCGCTGGCTCGTGGTCGTGCCGAACGAGACGCGCGGCCGTTGCTTCACCACCGCGGTGATGGTGGTCGGGGTGATGACCAGATCCCACGTGAGGCCGTCGTTGAGGGCGCTGAACGCCACCGTGTCGAAGCCACCGACGATCGGGGTGGCCGATCGGATGATGGGGACCTCGTCTCCGGCCTGGAACACGTGGGGGAGCGTGTCCGAGCTGGCGTTGTCGAGCCGGAGCGTGCCGTGCACCTCTGCCTCGTCGACGTCGAAGTGGGCGTTGAGGCCGGGGAAGAACACCGACACGTCGAAGGCGGTGGTGGCGTCGGAGGCCAGCTGCAGCCGGTCGATGTGGCTGGGGGGCAACGAGGATCCCAGGCGACCGGGACTGGCGATGCCGAGGACCCCGCCGGGCACGTCGTCGACGTCGATGGTGCCGACGACCGACCCGGACAAGGTGGTCACCGTGTCCCGGGTGGCACACGGGACCGTGCAGTCCAGCGTGTGGCCCTGGCGAAGCGTGACCGTGCCCCGTTCGCTCTGCAGCCCGGACCCGCCGACGGTCATGGTCGTGGGGATCAGGGTGTTCTGGTTCCCGGGCAGCCCGATGAAGAGGTCCGGCTGCCCGGCCAGCGGCCCGATCCGGTTGCTCATGCCGGCGAAGGCCATCGTTCGGCCGACCACCAGGACCCGCTCGTTGGCGGTGGGGCGGGTGACGGCGTCGGCGGTGAAGAAGTCGCCCCCCTCGTAGGTGACCTCGGCCCGGTTGACGGCCAGCGGTCCGGGCAGGTCGATCCGACCGCCGACGGTCCACTGGCCGCGCTCCAGGGCGTCGTCGGTGGCGTTGTAGTTGGTGAGGCCGCTGGCGAAGGTCAGTCGTCCCGTCGCCTCGACCTCGATCGCCGCCTGCGCCTCGATCCCGCTGTTGACGACGCGCTCGAGGGTGAAGACGCCGGCGACGTGGAGGTGCTGGTTGGCGCGCACCTCCAGGCGGGCATCGCTGGCCACGACGGTGGATCCGTGGGCGCCGTTGGAGATGGAGGCCGTGGTCCCGAACATGTTGCCCGCGCCCGTCCCCTGCGTGCCCTCGATCAGGCGCATCGACGATGCGCTCGGGCCGTCGACGAGGATCTGACCCGGGATCCGGGTGTGGAGCGAGAGCGTGAGGTCCGCGTCTCGGGGCAGGCCGCCGACGAGGTCGGTCTTGCCCACCCGCAGCGACCCGGCGATGAAGCCGTCGCCCACCCTCGTCGCGCCGGGACCCGCCAGCGTGAACGTGTCCCCGAGGAGGACGGTGAGCTCGCCGATGGCCGTGCTGGCGTTGTCGGTGAGGAAGCGACCGCTCTGACCGGTCACGGCGTGGAGCCGAGAGGTGGCGGAGGTGTCGGCGAGGCGGAAGGTGGCGTTGTTGGTGATGACGAGGTCCTTGATGCCGCTGCCGATGTCCCAGCTGGTGACGGTGGCGTCGGCGTCGACCACGATGTCGGTCTGGGTCGACCCGCTCAGGACGCAGTCGGTCGCCGTCGGCACGCCGGCCGGCGACCAGTTGGCAGCGTCGTGGAAGCGAGCCGACGTGCCCGTGCCGATCCACGTCTTGCACGCGGCGGCTGACGCCGGTGTGGCGCTCACGGCCGAACCCACGACCGCGGCGAGCGAGCCGACGACGGACCCGGCCAGCAGGGCCACGACGAGCACCAGGGCGGTCGCCCGGTGGCCACGACGGAGGCCGCCGTGGGCGGCGGGGGATCCGGCCCGAGGCCGGAGGGCGTGCGCGCAGGCGCGGCGGAGCAGAGCCATCACGTCAGGTACCTCCCGAGTACCGCCGACCGATGTCGGCCCTGGGAACGTACGGAGCCGGCCCCGATCCGGCATCCGTGAGGTCACGGATCCACCTCACGGATCGGCGACTCGGACCGGCTGCCGGCGCCGATCCGGTGGCCCCCGGCGGCCTCGGCGGCGAGGCCCGGCACGCGCGGCGGACCCCCTACGCTCGGGCGATGGCCGAGCAGAAGACCAAGCCCACCGGCGCCTCGGTGCGGGCCTTCCTCGACGGGATCACCGACGACGTCCGCCGCCGCGACGCCAAGGCCCTGGTGCAGCTCCTCCGCGAGGTGACGGGGCTGAAGCCGAAGCTGTGGGGGCCGTCGATCATCGGCTTCGGGTCGGTCGACTACACCTACGACAGCGGTCACTCGGGCACCACGGCCATCATCGGGTTCGCCCCGCGGAAGGCCAACACGGTCGTGTACCTGCTCGACGGCTTCGGCGGTCGGGAGGACCTGCTCGGCCGCCTGGGTCCGCACAAGCTGGGGAAGGGCTGCCTGTACCTGACCCGCCTCGACAAGGTCGACCTCGACGTGTTGAGCGCGCTGCTCGCGGCATCGTTCGCCCACGTCGTCGCCACCTCGGGCGATCGGGTCACGCTGGCCTAGGTGGTCGTCGGCCGGTCAGGTGGCCGGACGCTCGCTCAGCCCTCGGGCCAGGTCCGGCGCCGGCCGTCGAAGAAGGTCAGGACCTCCTCGGTCGCCGGGAACGTGCGCCCGGCGGCGCTGTTGGCCTCGAGCTGCGCGGCCGGGCCACCCGGCCAGGGGTGCAGCCCGCCCTCGACGGTGTCGAGCACCACGGCCGCCCCGCCGCGGCAGTCGAGGTGGGCGCGGCGGCGGACGCCCGGCCACGGCTCGCCCGCCGTGGGGACACTGCACCCGTACCGGTCGGCATAGGCGTCGATGGTGGCGTTCGCCGGTGGTGCGACGCCGGCCTTGCCGTCGTAGGGCACCGTCGGGTCGGCGGTACCCGCGATCGCCAGCACCGCCGGCGCGATGCCGTCCGGGCAGGCCGCCGGGGTGGTGGCCGAGACCATGGCGACCGCGGCCAAGCGGTTGGGCGGGCTGCAGGCCAGCACGGCGGCGAAGGCGGCGCCGTTGGAGTGGCCGGCAGCGTAGATGCGATCGGGGTCGGCACAGCCCCGCCCGATCAGGTCGGTGAGCAGCGCGTCGAGGAAGCCGAGGTCGTCGGGCTGGTCCGCCTGGCGCCGGAAGTTCCAGCGGCTCGGCTCCCCGAGCGCCTGCGGGGTGACCACGGCGAAGCCCCGGGTGGTCCCTGCGGCCGACAGCCCGGTGTTGGCGTCCTGCTTCTCGATGGAGCCGCCGTGGCCGTGGAGGTCGACGACCAGCGGTGGGGGGGCGGTGGCGCCGTCGGGCACGGCAAGCCGGTACCGGCGGGCGACGCCGTCGTGGACGAGCTCGTGGTCACCCGCACGGCACGCTGCGATGACCGTGGTGGTCGCCGGCGTGGCGGTCGTCGCCGGCGCGCTCGTGGGCGCCGCCGTGCACGCCGTGACGGTTCCGACCGCGGCGACCAGGACGACCAGGGCGCCGGCGAGGCGGCGACCACCTGCCGCCCGCCGCGCCACCGGCGCAGGGCCGGCGGGGCTGTTCGTCGGATCCACCATGCTGCGAGGCTAGGGCCGGGGCCACGACTCGAACCCCGATGCGCCGGCGGGTGGTCGCAGGGAGCCGGCCGGGGTCGCGCTCGCTCAGGTGGCAGACCAGCCGCCGTCGGAGGTCATCACCGTGCCGTTGACGTTGGCGGCGTCGTCGCTGGCCAGCCAGCACACGGCGGCGGCGACGGCGTCGGGCATGGCGTAGGACATGGCGCTGCCGAGGTGGCGCTCGACCACCAGCCGGCCGAACTCGGAGCGGGTGTCGGCCTCGATGTTGGTGACCACCGCCCCGGGGCACAGCGCGTTGCAGCGGATGCCGTGCTCGCCGTAGAAGACGGCGGTGGAGCGGGTCAGGCCGATCAGCCCGTGCTTCGACGAGGTGTAGGCGGCCCCGCTGCCGCCCGCCTTCAGCGACGCCTCCGAGCCGACGTTGACGATGCTGCCCCGGCCCGCGGCCAGCATCGCCGGGAGGACCGCCCGGGTGAGCCGCATGGGTGCGGTGAGGTTGACGGCGAGCAACCGGTCCCACGTCTCGTCGTCCATCTCGTGCACGGGGAGGAAGCCGTCCATGATGCCGGCCACGTTGGCCAGGACGTCGATGCGGTCGCCGGCGGCGTCGACGATGCGGTCGACGTCGGCCTGGGTGGCGATGTCGCCGACCACGCCGGCGATCGGCCCGGCGGCGAAGGCCCCGCCGGGCCCGGTCGAGCCACCCAGCTCGTCGACCAGCGCGTCGATGCGCTCGGCGGACACGTCGGCGGCGACCACGCGGCCGCCCTCGCGGACGATGCGGCGGGCGACCTCCAGGCCGATGCCGGACCCGGCCCCGGTGACGATGGCGGTGCGGTCGGTGAAGCGGTCGGCCACGGTGGCCCTCCGGGTTCGGGCCCCGGGATCGGGACACGGCGAGCGGTCCGCCCCATGCTCGCACCCCGGGGACGCGCCGCCGACCGGACCGGCGACGGGAGTCGCCGATCCGGTCGTCGTGTCGTGCGGGACACCGTGGGCGGCGGGGACCTCCCGCGTCCCGGCGCCGCCGGCCCGAGATCAGGGGCGACGGCCGTTGTAGGCGACGAGGCGCTCGATCGGGGCGGCGTCGGCGTCCACCTCGACGCGCTCGGCGAAGGGCGGCGAGAAGCGGGCCTCCGGCGGGGCGTCGGCCTGCATGGCCTCGAACATGGCCAGTCGGCCCTCGGGCGGGAGCATCGAGGAGATGGCGCCCTGGGCAGCGGCGATGACGTCGTCGTCCCAGTCGACCGGGACGCCGGTGGCGGCGGCGAGGTCCCAGGTGTGCACGGTCAGCTCGTTGAGGTAGCCGAGCAGCATCTCGCCGGCGGTGCCCTGGGCCCACGGCAGGGCCACCGGGATCTCGAGCACGCCGGGTCGGCTCCAGGTGTCCTGGACGCGGTGGGCCGCCTCGGCGAAGGCGGGCACCCAGGCGTCGTCGGCGGGCGGGGTGATCTCGGGGGTGGTCATGGGGTCGCGGCCCTGGCCCATCACGTCGACCCGGTCGAGGACGAAGAGGAGGTGGCCCAGGAGCTCGCGCACGTCGAAGTCGGTGCAGGGCGTGGGTGCCTCGAGCTGGTCGGGGCGCACCTGCTCGACGACGCCGCGGGTGGCGGCGGTGGCGATGGCGAAGAGCCGGCGGGGATCGTCGTCGGCCAGCGTGGCGTCGGTGGTGGGCTCGGTGGTGTTGGTCGTGGTCATGGCCGCACCTTCGCGTGGAGAACCGGCCATCTCCTGACCGGTTTCCGTGCGATCCTGGGTGTGTGCGCGCCGACCGCCTCCTCGCCGTCCTCCTGCTGCTCCAAGCCCGCGGGCGGGTGACGGCAGCCGAGGTCGCCGACGAGCTGGAGGTCTCCGAGCGCACCGCCCGACGCGACCTCGAAGCGCTGGCCATCAGCGGCGTGCCCGTCTACTCCCGCCAGGGCCGCGGCGGGGGCTGGGAGCTGATCGGTGGTGCTCGCACCGACCTGACCGGGCTGACGGCGGCCGAGACCCGGGCGCTCTTCCTGGTGCTCGGCCCCACATCGCCGGCCACGCCGCAGGCCAAGGCGGCGGTGCGCAAGCTGCTCGGCGCCCTCCCCGAACCGCTCCGCCTCCAGGCCGAGGCCACGGCGGCCAACGTGCTGGTCGACCGGGTGGGCTGGTGGGGACGGGGCGGGGGTGCGGGCGCGCCCGGGGCACCCGGCGACGAGCCGCCGGCCCCCCCGCTGCTCGACGCCGTGCAGCACGCCGTGGTCGCCGCCGAGCAGCTGCGCCTGCACTACACGGCCCGCGACGGCCAGGACAGCGAGCGAACGATCCACCCACTCGGCCTGGCCGCCAAGGGCCGCCACTGGTACGTCCTCGCCGACACCGAGGCCGGGTTGCGCACCTTCCGCGTCGACCGCATCCGCCAGATCGAGCCCACCGGCGCCGCCGTCGTGCGCCCCGAGGGCTTCGACCTGCACCGCGCCTGGCAGGAGCTGCTCGCCGCCATGGACGAGCGCTGGATGACCGTCGTCGCCCACGGGTGGCTGCTCCCCGAGTCGGTGGGCATGGTGCGCGGCTTCTTCGGACGCCGCCTGCGGCTGGGGCCACCCGGCCCCGACGGTCGGCTGGAGGTCGAGGTGGCCGGCCCCCACCCGCGGCCGCTGGCCGGCGAGCTGTCCGGCTGGGTGGCCCACCTGGAGGTGACCGGGCCGGCCGAGGTCACCGTCGAGCTGGCCCAGATCGGCGCCGCCCTCGTCGCCCGCCACGGCCCGCGGTCGCCGGATGGCGGGGCAGCCGTCACCACCCCTTAGATAGAAATCAAATACCGGAACTTGCTTTCGGGTAACAGAGTGCGTATGTTGACCCCGAACCGGTGCGCCGGAGGAGGGAGACATCCGATGCTCGACGACAAGACGCTGCTGATCACCGGGGTGGTGAACGCCGACAGCATCGCCTTCGCGATCGCCCGCCGGGCCCGGGCCCTGGGCGCGCACGTGGCGCTGTCGGCGCCGCCCCGGGACCTCGAGCGGGCCGAGGCGGCCGCGGAGCTGCTGGCGTGCGACGTGCTGACCCTCGACGTGAACGACCCCGCCGGCTGGGCGTCGGTCGAGGCCGACCTGCGGCGGCGCTGGGGGCGGCTCGACGGCGCCGTCCACGCCGTCGCCTACGCACCCCAGGACGCCCTCGACGGCGACTTCTTGTCCTTCCGGCCCGACGGCCTGAACCTGGCCTTCCACACCAGCGTGACGTCGTACGCCTCGCTGGCCGCCCTCGTCGCCCACCTGGCCCCGCCGAGCGGGGGCAGCGTGGTCGGCCTCGACTTCGACCCGTCCGCGGCCTGGCCCACCTACAACTGGATGGGCGTGTGCAAGGCCGCCCTCGAGGCGGCCAGCCGCTACGTGGCCCGCGACCTGGGGCCGGCCGGCATCCGCAGCAACCTCGTCGCCGCCGGCCCGCTCGTCACCCGGGCCGCCAGCGCCATCCCCGGCTTCGACCGCCTGCTCGACGCCTGGGACCGCCAGTCGCCGCTGCCCTGGGAGCCCACCGACCCCGAGCCGGTCGCCGACGCCGCCTGCTTCCTGCTGTCCGACCTGGCCCGCGCCATCAGCGGCGAGGTCCTCCACGTCGACGGTGGCTTCCACGCCATGGCCGCCGACCTCCGCCAGCCCGAGTCGGTCGCCGCCGGCGATCGGCCGCTGGCGGCGGGGGCCGGCGCCGCTCGCCCGTCCGCCTCCGAGTCCGCCCCTGCGGCCGTGGCGGGCTGAGGGCCACGACGATGACCACCCCCCTCGCCCTGCTCGTCCTGCTCGCCCCGGCCCTGCTCGTCGGCGTGACCGTCGCGGCCAGCCGCCGCCCTGGGGTCCACCCCGCCGGCGTCATCCGCCTGGCCACGGTCGCCACCTGGTCCGGTGTCGCCGTGGCCGTCGCGGCGGCGGCCACCACCGCGGTGGCCGGCACGACGACGTCGCCCACGCTCGGCGCCGCCGGCCTCGGCTTGGCCGTGCGCCTGGACGGGCTCAGCATCGCCATGTTCGTGATGGTCGCCCTGCTGGCCGTGGTGATCGTGCGCTACTCGGTCTCCTACCTCGACGGCGACCCGGGCCACGGCCGGTTCCTCGGCGCCCTGGCCGCCACCGTCGCTGCCGTCGAGGTGCTGGTGCTGGCGGGCAACCTGGCCCAGCTTGCCGCCGGCTGGGTGCTCACCAGCCTGGCCCTGCACCACCTGCTGCTCTTCTACGGCGACCGGCCCCGAGCCCGGATCGCCGCTCGCAAGAAGTTCGTGACGGCCCGCATCGCCGACGTGTTCCTGGTCGGGGCCTGCGTCGCCCTCTACGCCTTCGCCGGCACGGGCGACCTCGGCACGGTCTTCGATCGGGCCGCTGCCGCGGTGGCCGGCGCCGACGTCCCGGCCCTGCTCGTCCTCGCGGCCGTGTCCCTCGCCGTGGCCGCCCTGGTGAAGTCGGCGCAGATGCCCACGCACAGCTGGCTGATCGAGGTGATGGAGTCGCCCACGCCGGTGTCGGCCCTGCTGCACGCCGGCATCCTCAACGCCGGTCCCTTCCTGGTCCTGCGCATGGCCTTCGTGGTCGACGGCACGCCGTCGGCCGGCGCCCTGCTCCTCGTCGTCGGCGGGGCGACCGCGGTGCTCGCCTCGGTGGCACTGCTGTCGCAGCCGTCGGTGAAGGCGGGGCTGGCCTACTCGAGCGTCGCCCACATGGGCTTCATGCTCTTTGTCTGCGGCATGGGCCTGTACCCCGCCGCCCTGCTGCACCTGGTGGCGCACTCCTTCTACAAGGCCCACGCCTTCCTCTCGTCGGGCAGCGTCGTCGACGAGGCCCGCACGGCCGGGGTGCGCGTGCCGCGCCGCCTCGGGAGCCCGGCCCGCATCGTGGCCTCGCTGCTGGTCGCGGCGGGCGTGTTCGCCGCCTTCGCCTGGGTGTGGCGGGTGGACGTGCTCGCCGATCCGATGCTCGTGGCGATGGGCGCCATGCTCGTGCTCGGCACCACCCAGCTGATGGCCCCGGCGGTCGACGCCTACGGTCGGGGCCGGGACGTCCTGCGGGTGGCCGGCATGGCCGCCGGCGTGACCGCCGCCTTCTTCACCCTCGAGGCCGGCGCCCACCACCTGCTGGCCTCGACGCTGCCCGAGGAGGTGGCCCGACCGGCGGCGCTGGTCGCCATCGTGGCGGCCGTCATCACGGTGATGGCCGTCGTCATCGGTCTGCAGATCGTCGAGCCGGCCCGCCCCTCCGGGCCTCGCCGGCGGGCCCTGGCCGTGCACCTGCGCAACGGCCTCTACGCCGGCGCCGTGCTCGACCGCCTGGTCGGCGCCCTCCGCCTGCCCGACCGGGCCGGCGCCCGCCCCTGATCGTCTCCTGACACCTGCTCTCCGCACCTCGACCGCGACCCACCCCACCGCCTGGAGCCCTGATGGACCTCATGCCCCGCACCCGTCCGCTCGCCGTCGCCGGCGTGGCCACCCCCGCCTTCCGGCCGGCGGCCCTCGACCGGGATCGCGTCGAGCAGGCGCTGCGCACGGCCACCGCGCTGGTGGCCCCGCTGTGGCCGCTCGAGGACTTCGTGGCGGTGAACCCCTACCTCGGCCTGGTCGACCGGCCGGCCCGGGCCGCCATGGCCGAGCTGGAGCGGGTCGGCGGGGGCTGGGCGACGATGCCGGCGTCGTTCTACCTGGAGGCCCTGTCCGACGGGCGGCTGGCCCTGGCCGACGTGGCCGAGGCGCTCGCCGCCTGGCCGACCCCGACGCCGGGGGTGGACGCCGTGCGCCTCGTCGAGCAGGCCCGCCGCGACCCCGAGCGCGAGGCCGACGACCCGGTGCCCACGGTCGCTGACGTGGCCTCCCGCGTGACGGGTCGGGACTGGTCGCGGCTGCGCACCGATCGGGTGTCGGCCTGGGCCGCCGCCCACCACGACGACGGCCAGGCGTCGTGGCGTTCGGTCGACCCCCGCCTCTCGCTGTTCGCCTCCTGGAAGGCCGAGGCCTCGATCGACCGCACCCCCGAGATCATGGGCCTGCGGGGCTTCCGGGCCTTCGTGCGCGCGCTGCCCGACGACCCGGTCGCGGCGGCCCAGGTGGCGCTGGCCCGCATCGGCGTGCCCGAGCGGTCCCTCGACCGGTACCTCCACGCCGCGCTGCGCCGCATGGGTGGCTGGGCCGCATTCGTCGCCTGCCGGCCGCCGGCCTCCCCCGGCGACGACGTCGGGGCCGACCCCTCGGCCGGCTTCCTCGCCGTGCTCCTCGCCTGGGAGGCCGGGCTGCTCGAGGCGTTGGCGTCGACGCCGGTGCCGGCCGAGTGGGAGCGGGTCGCCGCCGACCTCGCCCCGGGGTCGGATGGGGCCGCCCCTGACACCGCCCTCGGACGTCGCCTGGTCCTGCACGCCGCCTACGACCTCGCCGCCAGCCGCCGGCTCGTCGCCGGTCTGGCGGCCACCTCGCCGAGCGAGTCGCGCCGCGGCGACGGCACGACCCCGACGCCAGATCGTCCTCGGGCCCAGCTGGTGTTCTGCATCGACGTGCGCAGCGAGGTCCTGCGCCGCCACCTCGAGGCGGTCGCCGCCGACGTCGACACGCTCGGCTTCGCCGGCTTCTTCGGCCTGCCCATCGAGGTGGTGCCGCTCGCCCACGAGCACGGCACCGCCCAGTGCCCGGTCCTGCTCGCCCCCGGCCACGCCGTGGCCGAGACCGTGCCCGGCGCCGGAGCCACCGAAGCGGCCGCCGATCGCCGCCGCCGCACCCACCACCGCCGCCGGGCCTGGAAGTCGTTCAAGATGGGCGCCATCTCCTGCTTCAGCTTCGTCGGCCCGGTCGGCCTCGCCTACCTGCCGAAGCTGTTCCGCGACGGCTTCGGCCGCGCCCACCCCGTGCCCTCGCCGGCGGTGGAGGGGCTCGACCACGAGCAGGCGGCGGGTCGGGGCCCGAGCCTCGACCCGGTGCCGTCGGTCGCCGACGGCCTGCCGCTCGACGTGCGCATCGACATGGCCGAGGGAGCCCTGCGGGGCATGTCGCTCACGTCGGGCTTCGCCCCCCTCGTGGTCTTCACCGGCCACGGGTCGACCACGGTGAACAACCCCTACGCCAGCGGCCTCGACTGCGGCGCCTGCGGCGGCCACGCCGGCGACGTGAACGCCCGGGTGGCGGCGGCCATCCTCGCCGACCCCGCCGTGCGGGCGGCGCTGGCCGATCGCGGCATCGCCATCCCCGACGACACGACCTTCGTCGCCGCCCTCCACGACACCACCACCGACGACGTGCGCCTGTTCGACCTCGACCAGGTGCCCGCCGCGCACCGAGCGACTTTGGCCGCCCTGGTCGCCGACCTCGCCGAGGCCGGTCGCCGGGCCCGGGCCGAGCGAGCCGGCCGGCTCGGCATCGCCACCGACGACGCCACGCCCGACCAGGTCGACGCGCTGGTTCGCCGCCGCAGCACCGACTGGGCGCAGGTGCGCCCGGAGTGGGGCCTGGCCGGCTGCCGCGCCTTCGTCGCCGCCCCGCGGTCGCGCACCCGGAGCCTCGACCTCGGGGGCCGGGCCTTCCTGCACTCCTACGACTGGCAGGCCGACGACGGGTTCGGCGTGCTCGAGACGATCCTCACCGCGCCGGTCGTGGTCGCCAGCTGGATCAGCCTCCAGTACTGCGCCTCCACGCTCGACAACGAGCGGCTCGGCTCGGGGAACAAGGTGATCCACAACGTCGTCGGCAGCGTGGGCGTGCTCGAGGGCAACGGCGGCGACCTGCGGTCGGGCCTGCCCTGGCAGTCCGTGCACGACGGCACCACCTGGCAGCACGACCCCGTCCACCTTTCCGTGGTGGTGGAGGCGCCGATCGACGCCCTCGACGGCGTGCTGGCCGACCACCCTGAGATCCGGGCCCTCTACGACAACGGCTGGCTGCACCTGCTGGCCATGGACGACTCCGGCCGGATCGTCCACCGCTACGTCGGTGAGGGCCGGTGGATCCGGGAGCTGGCCGACACGACCCCGATGGCGGCCTGAGCCGGCGCCCGGCCCGGCGGGCTCAGGCCGAGGTGAGGCGCTCCTCGAGGCGGCCGTCGAGGGGCGACGGTGCCTTGAAGGCGGTCATCTCGGTCCACCAGGCGCGGGCGTCGGCGTCGCGGCCGGCGCCGGCCAGTGCCGTCAGGTAGGCCAGGCGGAAGAGGTCGTCCTGGGCGTCGCTGCCGCCGATTGCCGTGAACGAGCCCATGACGGGGTCGAGCAGGGCGGCGGCGCCGTCGAGGTCGCCGCGGCCGTGGGCGGCGCACGCCCGGACGACCGGCTCGCCGATCGGGCGCCAGATCGTCGTGGCCTCCTCGTCGTCACGGGAGGATCGCTCGGCCACCAGGGCCAGCAGGTCGGCGGTCGCCTCGACGCGGCCGGCCCGGGCCAGG
>JAXLRI010000015.1:0-136400 GCA_046331175.1 Acidimicrobiales bacterium | reverse complement strand
CGTGCCGTTCGAGATCGACGCCTTCACCTTCGCCGGGTCGATCGCCAGTCGGGAGGGCTTCGTCGCCGGACCGAACGCCGGTCCCCGCACCGACCAGCTGCCCCTCATCTTCAGCGTGGTCGACTTCCCGGCCGCGCCGTGACGTGGAGGCCTGGCCCCGGTCGGTGACCGCTGACCGGCGGCCAGGGTTCGGCGACGAACCCCGGCCGCGCGACCGGTCAGCGCTCGACGACCACCAGGAAGGAGTCGGGACGGTTGCCGACCAGGCCGGCACCCTTGATGTCCAGCCCTGGCATCACCGAAACGACCTTCCAGCCCTTGCCGTCCAGGTCGTTGAGGAACGCGGAGAGCTCCTCCTCCACGTTCTTCGGCTTCTTCACCTTGAACCGCTTCACTCCGTAGCTGCTGCTCACGTCGGACGTCCCTCTCGTGTCGGTTGTGTGGGCCGGCAGCCTGGCACGGCGAGGATCGCCGGCGCCGTCGCCCTTCGGCCGTGCGCAAGGTGTCGTTCAGCATCGTGGCGGGGGCGGAGGGCGACGCGGGCCACCTCGAGGGGCGGCGCGCCCCGGCCATCGGCGTCGACCGAACCGACCGCCGCGGTCGGGTCGCACGGTAGGGTCGGCGACATAGCCGAAGCGGGCCCGGCGGAACGGGACCGGAAGGCCAGCTGGGAGGGATCACGGTGGACGCATCCTTGGAGGCGCTGCGCGCCCAGGTTCGGGCGCAGCAGGACGTCATCGAGCGGCTCGAGGCGCGGCTCGCTCGGCTGGAGGGCGACGACCCGCCCCCCGGTGCGACCCGGCCGCTGGGCGACGAGAGGACGGCGCTCGCCAACGAGCCGACGGCGAGGACCGCTGGATCCACGGCCTCCACCGGAGACCCGTCGGCACCCGCCGACGAGCCGTCCTCCGCACCGCCGGGAACGCACGACCGGCGCCAGCTCCTCACGCGGGCGGCCACGCTGACGGCCTCGGCGGTGGCAGGCGGTGCCGCCCTCGCCCTCGTCGAGGCGTCGCCGGCGGCGGCCGTCCCCGGCTCGTTCGACGGCAACCCGGCGGTGACGGCCGTCGCCGTCCCGTCGAACGGCACCGCCGTCTCCGCCACCACGGGCACGGGCTTCGGCGTCCAGGGCATTGCTACCGGCGCCACCGGCCAGGGCGTGCGGGGCGAGGCCAGCGGAAGCGGTGTCGGCGTCCGGGGGTTCAACGGCGGTACGGGCTATGGCGTCTTCGGCTCCACGACCGATGGGATCGGGGTCAGTGGCGGCTCGAACACCGGGGCCGCCCTCGAGGGGTACTCGACGTCGGGGTGGGGCGTCCGCGCCACCGGCGGGGTGGCGGCCGTCGAGGCCACCGCCTTCGTCAACGCCGTGCACGTGCAGCTGAAGAACAACGACATCATCGTGCCGCCGCCGTCCAACGCCATCGCCCGGACGGTCGGGGCCATCGCCTTCGACCAGAACGAGCAGCTGTGGCTCTGCGTCTCGAGCGGCACGCCCGGCGTCTGGCGTCGACTCGGGGGAGCCGGCACGGCCGGCGCGCTGACCCCGCTGACCACGCCGGTCCGCGTCTACGACTCGCGGCCGGGCAACCCGCCGGCCATCGGCACCAAGTCGCCCCTGGCCGCCGGCGTGGCCCGCACGTGCGACCTGAAGGCGAACGGCTCGGGCGTGCCCGCCGGCGCCACCGCCGTGCTGCTCAGCATCGTCGCCACCGGCACCACGGGGGTCGGCGGCGGCTTCCTGTCCGTGTACCGCAACGGCATCGCCTGGCCCGGCACCAGCAACCTGAACTGGTCCGGACCGAACGAGAACATCGCGGTGACGACGCTGACGGCGGTCGACGCCAACGCCATCTGCAATCTCTACGCCAGCCAGGCGACCAACGTGGCCGTCGACGTGCTCGGCTACTACCGCTGATCGACGCGCGGCGGCGATCCCGTGGCCAGCGCCGGCAGCACGGTCGTGCCGAAGGCTTGCACGAGCTCGATCAGATCGTCGGTGGGCGTCGTCATCGACCCGAGGATGACCACCAGCTCGTCGCAGCCCGACGCGGCGATCCTGCGCAGCCGGTCGGCGCAGTGGTCGGCGCTGCCGTTGATGGCGTAGCCGGCGATCACGTCGGCGTCGGCGGTGGCGGGCAGGCCGTGCCGGGCCACGGTGTAGTCGCGGTCCGCCGCCGCGGCGGCGGTGGCCTGGGGCGTGTCGGTGTCACCGAGCGTCGCCGTCGCCATGCGGGCCAGGAGCGGGGTGACGCCGTCGATCGGGGGCGCGCCGTCGCCGGCCTCCAGCCCCACGACCACGTAGGCGGCGATGGTGAAGCCGTCGCCGTGGGAGGCGACGCGCACCTGGTCCACGCAGCGGGCCACCGCGTCGGGGTCCGAGCCCACCTGGAGGACGAGCCCGTCGGCGTGGCCGGCGGCGGCCGCCATCGTCCGGGGACCGCTCGCCACGCCCAGCACGGGGGTGGGGGGAAGGTCGGTGTCGAGCCACGTGAGCGCGGCCTCCACGCCGTCGAAGGTCGCCGACTCGCCACGGAGCAGCCCGCGCAACGAGCGCAGCGCCTCGCCATAGGCACCGACGGAGAGCGGGCGCAGCCCGACCTTGGTGACCGCCGAATCGCCCCGACCCACGCCGAGGTGCATCCGACCGCCCGAGCGCTGCTGCAGCGTCGCCGCGAGTGACGCCAGCACCGTGGGATGGCGGGTCACCACGTTCGTGGCGCACGTCCCCAGGTGCAGGGTGCTCGTGGCGTCGGCCGCCGCCCCGAGCTCGACGAAGGGGTCGCCGAGCAGGCACTGCGAGTCGGTGAGCAGCAGGCCGAAGAAGCCCGACGCCTCGGCGGCCCGTGCCACCTGCTCGGTCTGACCCGCACGAGGGAACGTGCTCAACCAGACGCGCATGCTGCCCCCTCGCTTCGTCGGCCCGCCGGCGGGCCGCCCACCGGGGCGGTCTACCACCCCGTCGTGCTCGTGCTCGTGCTCCCGATGCTGGTCCTCGTCGCTCGTCGGATGATGCACGTGGGCCCAGCGGGGGGGGGCCGGGCCCGCTGATCAATCGGGCACCTGCTCGGCGGCCCAGCGGGCCCACCGTTCGTTGGTGTCGCTGATCCGCAGGCCGTTCTCGAGCGCCAGCCGTCCGAACCGGTCGAAGACGCTCTCGTCCCACGAGATCGATCGGGCGAGCTCGAGCATCAGCTCGTGGTGGCGGCGATGCACCTCGGCCTCGTGCTCGAGGTAGGCCCGCGCCTGGTCGGGATCGACGGTCCACAGGAAGAACACGCGCAGGAGGCTGTCGCTGCGGTGGACCCGATCGGGTTCGGTCTCGGTGAGCCACCGCTCGAGCTCGGCGCGGCCGGCGGCAGTGATGGCGTACTCCTTGCGGTTGCGCGGCCCGACCTCGGTGGCCTCGACGAGGCCATCGCCGGCCATGCGGTTGAGCTCGGTGTACAGCTGGCTCTGGGTGGCCGGCCACACGAAGGCCAGCGATCGCTCGAACCGCTTCAGCAGGTCCCACCCGCTGCCCGGGTCGTCCACGAGGAGGCCGAGGAGGCCGTGGCGGAGGCTCATGGGCACAACCTATCACTCTTGACAGGTCGAGACAGGTAGGTGAGAGTAGGACTAGGACCTGTCAAGAGTGACAGGTCATCGATGGCGCATGGCGTGCCGATCCGATGGCGACCGACCCGAGGAGCACGAGATGGACAAGCTGAGGACCTTCCTGCCCTGGATCGCCTACGGCGTGGGGAGCGCAGCGGCCGACTGGCGGGTGGGGCTCGCGGCCGGCCTGGTGGTCGCCGTCGTGGTGCTGGTCACCGCCCACCAGGAGATCGACCTGATCAGCGCGGCCACCGTGGTGTTCATGGCGGCGCTGCTGCCGGTGGCGATCCTGTGGCCACAGAGCGCGATCGCCGACGCCATGCCGGCGGCGTGCCTCGCCTACCTCGGGGTGGTCGCCGGGGTGTCGGTCCTCGTCGGACGCCCGTTCACCGAGACCTACGCGCGGCGGGAGACGCCGCCCGAGCTGTGGGCGACCGACGTGTTCCGGCAGGCCAACCGCGCCATCACCACCGGGTGGGCGATCAGCTTCCTGGTGACGGCGGCGGTGGTCGCCGGGCTGCTCGTGGCCGCGCCCGACCTGACCGCGGCGCGCTACGTCGTCCAGGTCGCCGGCTTCGTCGCCGCCGCTCGCTTCACCACCTGGTACCGGGGTCGCCTCGCGGCGCGGTTCTCGCCGGCCGTCGCTCCCGCGGCGTAGCCACCGATCGTCCGCCGTGGGTCGCCGACCGGCTCGGCCCGTGCCACCGATCGGCGGCGGTCGACGACGCTCGACGACCGCCCCTGCTGGCTAGGTTGCGCGCATGCTGAACCTCTTCTGCGCACCCGCCCGCTACGTGCAGGGGCGCGACGCCACGGCGTCGCTCGGCGAGCACGTGCAGCACCTGGGCCTGCCGGGCCCGGTGCTGGTGATCGCCGGGTCATCGGTGCGCCGCCAGCTGGAGGCCACGTGGGCCTCGACGTTCGATGCGGTCGGCCTCACCCACGTGGTGCGCACGTTCGGCGGCGAGTGCTCGCAGCGCGAGATCGACGCGTGTGCCGCCGAGGCGAAGCAGGTGGGGGCCAAGGTCATCGTGGGTGCTGGGGGAGGGAAGTGCCTCGACACGGCTCGGGCGGTGGCGGCCGACCTCGAGCTGCCGGTCGTGAACTGCCCGACGCTGGCCTCGAGCGACGCGCCGTGCAGCGCGCTGTCGGTCGTCTACACCGACGACGGCGTCGTCGACCGCTACCTCTTCTACCGGCGCAACCCCGACCTGGTGCTGGTCGACTCGAGCATCGTCGCCGCCGCCCCGGCCCGGTACCTCGTCAGCGGCATGGGCGACGCGCTGGCCACCTGGTTCGAGGCCCGCACGGTCATCGAGGCGCGCAGCCCCAACCAGCTCGGCGGCGGCACCACGATCACCGCGGGCGCGCTGGCCCGCCTCTGCTACGAGACGCTGCTGGCCGACGGCGTGGCCGCCCGCACCGCGGTCGAGGCCAGTGCGGTCACTCCGGCGCTGGACCGGATCATCGAGGCCAACACCTTGCTGTCGGGCCTCGGCTTCGAGTCGGGCGGCCTCGCCGTCGCCCACTCGGTGCACAACGGCCTCACCGCGGTCGACGGCACGCACGAGTACCTCCACGGCGAGAAGGTGGCCTTCGGCCTGCTCGTGCAGCTCGTCGTCGAGGGGCGGCCGGAGACCGAGATCGACGAGGTCGTGGCCTTCAGCCGCTCGGTCGGGCTCCCGGTGACCCTCGCCGAGGTCGGCCTGCCGGACCCGTCCGACGAGGTCGTCGAGGCCATCGCCGCCCGCAGCGTGGCCGAGGGCGAGACGGCCCACCACGAGCCGTTCCCGGTCACCGCCGACCTGATCGCCGACGGCATCCGCGCCGCCGACGCCCGCGGCCGCCGCGGCTGAGCGTTCGTCTCCGTCGGCGCGGGGTCGCATCTCGTGGGTCGCTCGGCCCGAAGGCCGCGACGCGCCGGAGCTGACGCCGGGCGGTGTGGTAGCAAACCGGCTCGGCGGACGCAGCCACATCGATCGGGGGGCACATGCACCACTTGGACGCGAAGCACTACGGGTTGGGGTTGGCCAACGCCCACGACGACACCGAGCGACGGCTGGCGGCCACCGAGGACCTGTTCGACCCGATGACCTTCCGCCTGCTCGACGAGCTCGAGCTCCCGGCTGGATCGCGCTGCCTCGAGGTCGGGGCGGGCTCGGGATCGGTCGGTCGGTTCCTCGCCGACCAGGTCGAGGGCAGCACCGTCGTCGTCACCGACATCGACACCGTCCACCTGCACCACCTCCACGAGCCGGACAACGTCGAGATCCGCGAGCACGACATCCGCACCGATTCGCTCGAGGAGGGCCACTACGACCTCGTGCACGCTCGCCTGCTGCTCGAGCACTTCCCGGATCGGATCGCCGTGCTCGACAAGCTGGTCGCCGCGCTGCGCCCGGGCGGGTGGCTGATGATCGAGGACGTGGACATGACCAACATGGCCTACCTCGACCACCACCGCCTGTTCTTCGAGCCCCACCACACCGGGGACGCGTGCCGGGCGATCGCCCTGGCCGCCGTCCTCCACGGCAACGACCTCGGCCTCGACTACTGCTTCGGCCGCGAGCTGCCCCGTCACCTGCGCAACGCCGGCCTCGTCGACATCGACGCCGAGGCGGCCAGCCGACTGGTCACCGGCGGCTCGTCGCACGCCGTCTACTACGAGCTGCTGCTCCCGGTCCTGCGCGCCGCGCTGAAGGACCACCCCGAGGTGCAGGACTCCGACTTCGACGACTGGGAGACCGCCCTGCAGTCGCCCGACACGATGTTCCAGGGCCTGACCATGGTGTCGGCCTGGGGCCGCCGCCCGGCCTGATTCGGAGCGACGCCGAACGCTGGGTGGGCGAGGAGCTCGAGCCGGTCGATCACCCGGCGTCGCCCGGTCGACGGACTGGACTGTCAGTGTTTCGGCGGGCCGTCCGTCTGCGCGACGAGCGCCCGGAGCTCGGGAAGGGCGTCGTGGTCCTTTGCCCGGCCGGCGAACTCCTTCGACGCGATGATGTCGGGCAGCGACGCGAGGTGGACCTGCAGCTCATCGATCTTGGCGACGACCACCCGGGATGCAAGGTCCTCATACGGGTGGCGTCCCCCGGCGGCATCCCGCAGCTCGACGAGGACATCGATCGGTCCGGCGTCCGTCATCCAGGTCGAGCTGCCAAAGCTCCTCAACGTCGCCGCATCGAGCACCACGGGCAGCTGCTTGGCCTCCTCGTCGCTCAGGCCGCCCACGCGCAACCGGGCGTTCAGCTCAGCGAGGGTCGCGGCGAGGCGACGCAGGTTCTCCTCTGTCGTCCTGGGTACGACGTCCAGGTCCATCGTCTGGCGATGTGCTCCGTGGACCTGAGCAGCGAAGCCGCCGACCAGCAGATAGGTGACCTCATGCTGGTCGAGCGCAGCGAGGAGGGCGCCTGGATCGAACGGAGGATCATCGGCGCTCACGCCGGATGCTCGCCCCGTTCCCTGTTGATCCGGTCGAGGTGAGCTCGGACCTTGTCAGGCGTATCGAGCCTGTTCCCCTCGCGATCGATCGGCACGTCGTCGTCGGTGGGAGCGCGCATGTCGGCAAGGAGCTCGACGAGCTCGCGCCGGGGAGTGACGTGCGCTGGCACGGAACGAAGTCTAGTGGCGTCTCATCCGATCAGACGGCCCACCTCGCTTCCAACGGAGGTGACTGTCACAGCTTCCCCCGACAGGTAGGCGCGGTGGCGAACGACGCCACCGGCAGGCGAACAGTCTGGTGGAAGGCGGCGCCCCGGCGTCGGTGGGACACGTGGAGGAACAGACATGGTGGGAACGCGCACGCGCGCACGGAGCGCGCTCGCGATCGCAGTGATCGGGGTGGCGGTCTTCGCCACGATCGGCGAGGCGTCGTCGACGAGCAAGGGGTCCTCCTCCAACCCGGCACCGAACGCCGGGCAGACGACCGGGTCGAGCGCCTCTGGTGGCGCGAGCTCGTCGAAGGCTGCGCCGATCCCGGTCGGCACGGCCGTCGAGGTCGCGAAGGGGTGGAAGGTGCAGGTGAACTCGGCGGTGCTGAACGCGAACGCACAGCTCGCCCAGGCGAACCAGTTCAACAAGCCGCAGCCGGGCGAGCAGTTCGTCCTCGTGAACGTGACCATCACCAACGGTGGCACCACGCCCGAGGCCGCCTTCACGAACGTGAAGCTGTCGTTGCTGCCGCCTTCGGGGGTGGCGGTGTCCGGGCTCTCGAGCTGCATGGTCTCCGCTCCTGACGCGATCGACCAGATGGCCCAGATGCAGCCCGGCGCCAGCCAGACCGGAAACGTGTGCTTCTCGCCCAAGGCGACCGACGTCGCGAACAGCCTGCTGCTCGCGGAACCGACCTTCACGCTGGACCAGGCGAAGGACCAGCAGTTCTTCGCCCTCCAGTAGCGGGCCTCCCGTGGTGAGCTCCTCACCCTCCCTGATCACGGTTCCCCCGGCGCCACGGGCGCCGGGGGACCTCCTCCTCTCGCCGGTTGCGCTGGTGGCCCTCGCGGTCGTGATCGTCAACGACCGGGTGCTCAAGGCCGCCCACCCGTCGGTGGTGACGGGCAAGCTCTCGGACCTCGCTGGTCTGGTGTACTTCCCCCTCTTCGTCGTCGCCACCGCCGAGGCGCTCCGCCGCCTTCGTGGCCGCAACGGCTGGGAGCACACCTGGAGGGCTGTGGCCCTGGTGGCGGTCTTCACCGGCGCGGTGTTCGTCGCCATCAAGTGCTGGCCGCTCGCCGCCGCGGCCTACGCGCCGACGGTCGGCGCCCTCGTGTGGCCGGCGCAGGCAGTGGGGAGCCTCATCGGCGGAGGCGGGCTTCCGCCGCTGGCGCCGGCCCCACTGGTGATGGACCCCAGCGATCTCGTCGCCCTCCCGATGCTCGTGGTGCCGGTGCTGGTCGCCCGGCGCGTGATGGCGGATCGGCTGCACCGATCGACGGTGGAGCGTCGAGACCGGTCCGTGATCAGAGCGTGCGGGGGATGCCCTGGGCGAAGTCGAGGACGCCGTCGGGGTCCCAGCGGCGCTTGACCGCGACCAGGCGCTCGAGGTTCTGCCCGTAGTACGAGCGCAGCCAGTCGGGGCGCTGGGGGTCGATGTAGTTCTGGTACGCCTGGCCCGAGGCGAACGGCCGCAGGTCGGTGGCGAACCGCTCGATCCAGTCCATGTTCGCCTGCACGGTGGCCTCGGGCGCCGACGGGTCCCAGAACGCCAGGTACTGGCCGTGGGCCACCTGGTCGCGGTGCACGAAGGCGGTGGCGTCGGGTGCCGGCCGGTTGAGGGCGCCGCCGTAGCTGTCGAACTCGATGCCGCCGGGCTGGAACGCCGAGCCCGAGACGGTCATCGTGCGGTCGGCCTGCCGGCGGCCGAGCGCATCGATCACCACGGCGATGGCCTCGGCGGGCAGCGCCCTGGCGACGTAGTCGCTCTTGGCCTTGTACGCGAGGCGGGGGAGCGTGCCTCGGGGGCCGTCCTGAGGGATGCGGCACTGGGCGATGCCGAGGTCGGCGCAGCCGGCCCAGTAGTCGGCCGACGCCAGCCACGTGCGGTCGAGCGTCTGGTCCTGGGCGGGAGGCTGGCCGACGGCGGCGATCAGGGGGGCCAGCAGCTGCTTCGCTCGTGCCGCCGGTGCGGTCACCTGTCCCTTCACGGTGCAGATGGGCTCGCTTCCCTGCGCCGGGTCCTGGGTGGTGAACGACAACATCGACCACACCTCGTCGGGCAGGTCGACCAGCCACGCGAACCACGCCGCCGTCACCTTGTTCGTGATGGACCACGGCCACGTGAGCTCGAAGGTGGACCACGCGCCGACAGCGTGGGTGGTGAGCTCGAGCCGCGTGACGACGCCGAAGTTGCCGCCGCCACCGCCTTGGTGGGCCCACAGCAGCTCGGGCTCGTTCGAGGCGTCGGCCGACACGACCTCGCCATCGACGGTGACCATGGTCAGCCCGACGAGGTTGTCCGACAGCGTGCCGAAGGCCCGGCCGAGGAAGCCCACGCCGCCGCCCATGGCCAGTCCGGCCACGTTCACCGTGGGGCACGAGCCGCCGGGGACGCACACGCCCGCCTCGAACAGGTTGCGGTACACGTCGGCCAGCAGGCACCCCGGGCCGAGGGCCGCCCGGCCCGTGTCGCGGTCGACCTCGATGCCGTCGAGGCCGCGCAGGTCGAGCTGCAGGGCGGCGTCGGCCGACGAGTAGCCGGCGTAGGAGTGGCCGCCCGATCGGGCCACCAGGCGCACGCCGTGGGCGCGGGCGAACCGGACGGCGGCCTGCACGTCGGCCTGGTCGGCGCAGCGGGCCACGGCGCCGGGCCGCAACGGGTCGAAGCGGGTGTTGAACAGGACCCGCGCGTCGTCGTAGCCGGCGTCGGTGGGCAGAACCAGCTCGCCGCGGAGCTGGCCGGCCAGTTCGGCCCAGGGCACACCGCCGGGCGAGGTCGGGGCGACGGTGGTGCCGGTCCCCGACGCCCGGGGCGCACCGGTCGTGCCCGGCGGCGTCGCCTGGTCGTTCCCGCTGCACGCGGCGAGCACCGACGGGGCCAGGCCGAACATCGCCGCACCGGCCGCCAGCCGGCCGCCCCGGCGCAGGACCTCACGGCGGTCCAGCTCGGGTCCGTTCATCCGGGGGTTCTAGCACCGCCGTCCACCGGCGGATCGGGACCGGGCGGGGCCGAAGGCGACTGCGGTCGGGCGGTGGTCCTCCCGGCTCCGGGCCGACGGCTCACCGTGGGGCCCGCGGCGCTACGCCTCGAGCAGCAGCGGCAGGGAGGCGTGGCGGCGCAGCATGATGCTCGGCCGGCGGCGGGGCGGGCGCTCGGGGTCGAGGCGGAACGACGAGGTGCGGGCGAGCAGCTGCTCGATCATCACCCGTGCCTCGAGGCGGGCCAGGGCCGACCCGATGCAGAAGTGGATGCCCCGCCCGAAGGCGAAGTGCGGCGGCACCCGATCGCCGACCGGCGCGGCCGAGCCCTGGTTGGCGGCGGACCACAGCAGCAGCACCCGGCTGCCGGCGGGGATGGCGGTGTCACCCAGCTGGGTGTCGTGCGGCGCCCAGCGGTAGTGGAACTGGAAGGGGCCGTCGGCGCGGAGGACGTCCTCGAGCGCGTCGGGGATGCGGCCGGGGTCGGCCCGCAAGGTGGACTGCAGCTCGGCGTCGCGGGCGAGGAGGTCGATGGTGGTTGCGGTGAGGCTCTGGGTCGTCTCGGTGCCGGCGGTGAACAGCTGCACGAGCATGCCGACCACCTCGTCGTTGGTCACCTCGTCGGCGTCGATGGCCTCGATGGCGGCGTGCACGAGCGGTGACCGCTCGTCGGCGGGTCGGGCCCGCTGGGCGTCGAGGGTGGCCTGGGCGTAGCCGGCCAGCTCGATGGCGGCGACGCCGCCCTGGGCCATCCCGTCCTCGTCGGCCATGCCGTCGAGGAGCGCACCGACCGCCAGGACGTGGGGGACCAGCTGGTCGGTGTCGGTGGTGGGCAGCCCGAGCAGCTCGCAGATCAGGGCGGCGGGGATGGGGTCGGCCAGCTGGACCACGGCGTCGCCGCGCCCGTTGACGAGCATCTCGTCGAGCCGCTCGTCGGTGAGCGCTCGCACCGAGGGCTCGAACCCGGCGACCGCCGCCGGGCTGAGGTGGGGCTGGAGCAGCTTGCGGTGGCGGGTGTGGTCGGGCGGGTCGGCGATGGCGAGGACGTTGCCCGGGTCGCCGTAGGCCAGCATGGCGAACGGCGTGGCGGCGCCGTCGCGACCGCGGTGGATCATGCTGACCATGTTCGACGAGAAGTCGTCCGGGCGGCCGGTGGCGTCGCGGACGAGGGCCGGGTCCGACACGAGGAACGTGTCCTGGCCGGCGAGCTGCCAGATTGGGGCATGCTCGCGCAGTTCGGCGTAGAGCGGCCGCGGGTCGGCCAGCACGTCGTCGCGGAACAGCAGACCGGGGTCGTCGAGGTCGAACAGCACGGGTCGATCCTCGCGCTCGGGGTCGTGGTGGTCGTGCCTCAGGGTCGAGGTGCAGCACCTCGCCGCCCCGTCGTGGTCTGTGGTCGTGGGGAGCGAAGCCATGGCCTCGACGTACCCGGCGGCCCCCGAGGAGACCGGGACCGGCGGGATCCGTGGCAGGGCGAATGGCCGGGCCCGCCGCTCCGCTCAGCTCAGCCGTCGAGCAGCAGTCGGGCCATGGTGTCGGCGAGCCACCGCTCGTAGGCGGCAGCGCTCCAACCCCGTCCCTCGGTGAGCGCCACGTAGGTCTCGGTGCTGGTGAGCATCCACACGACGTCGGCGGCGTGCGCGGCGGTCAGCCCCGGTCGCAGCGGAGCGGCCGCTCGCACGTCGGCGACGAAGCGCCGCATGTTGGCGGCCCGACGGTCGGCGATCTCGGACCACAGCGCCGCCACCGCGGGCTCGCTCGGTGCGGCCTCGTGCACCACCTGCGCCAGCGGGGCGAGCCGAGGCTGGATCTCCGCGACGGCAGCGGCGTAGATGCGCAGCTTGTCGGGAGCGGTGGGGGCGGCGCGGACGGCCTGGACGTAGTCGCGCTGCTCGGCGGGTACGGGGCGGTCCTGGCCCGAGATCGCCTGCTCGAGCACCTCGCGCAGCAGGTCGGCCTTGCGGCCGACCAGTGCGTACACGGTGTCGACGTGGACCCCGGCGGCCTCGGCCACCGCGGTCATCGACGTCCGCCGGTAGCCGCGCTCGAGCATCGACGCGCGAGCGGCGTCCACGATGTGCCGGCGCGTGGCCCGCGAAGCGGCCCGGCGGCCGGCGGCGTCGTAGCGGCGACCCTTGACGTGGTCCTCGATGCCCCCCATATTGGTCCGAGGCGGCTTCGGATGGAAATCAGCGCGAAGAGAGGCTCTGCGATGTACGCCTTCACCCAGGACGTCCCGATCGACCACGCCACCTACCGCCGGATCGTCGACGGCCTCGGCGACGAACCACCGAAGGGCTTGATCAGCCACCTCGCCGTCGAGCTCGAGCAGGGCGGCCTGCGCTACATCGACGTGTGGGAGAGCGAGGCCGACTGGGATCGCTTCGTCGACGAGCGATTGCACCCGGTCGTGCATTCGCTGCTCGCCGAGGTGTTCGGAGACGACCTTCCGCCCGAGCCACCCCGCACGCCGCTCGCCGCCCTCGACACCTGGGGGCCCGCCGGTCGCGTCGCCTGAGGGCGTCCGGCTCGCGCGTTGCCGGCTCGGTCAGCCCGGCAGCAGGGTGACCGGGTCGCCGTAGGTGAGGGCGAGGTAGCGGTCGCCGCCGAGGAGGTCGCGCAGGCGGTCCTCGGCCTCGGTCACGTCGATCGCATCGAGCAGCGGGGGCAGCAGCGGGTCGTGGTGGCAGAGGATCACCCGTGGCCGGCCGAGCAGCTCGGCCTGCTCGACGAGGAAGTCGGCGAGCGAGCCCTGGTACGGCTCGCCGTCGACGTTCGGTCGGCCGGCGGCCGCCAGGATGGCGACGTCGGGGCGGAGCCGTTCGACGATGCCGAGCCAGCACCCGGAGCTGGCGCTGACCAGCACCGAGCCGACCGGGCTCTCGAGCAGGTAGGTGAGCTGGCCGCCGTCGCGGGTGGACACGTGGCCCTCGGCCCGGTCGAACCAGCGGAGGACCTCGTCGCTCACCGTGGGCAGCAGGTCGAAGATGAAGGCCTCGCGAACCCGGCGGTCCTGCACGCTCGTGCCGAGGTCGCCGAGGCAGGCCTGACCGCTGTCGCCGGAGGCCGAGGCGAACAGGCACGAGTGCTGGGAGGGCAGGGCGCGCACGGTGACGCCTCCGCCGCAGTCGACCGTGTCTCCGCCGGCGGTGGCGATGATCTGGTCGTCGGGCACGCCGCAGTCGCGCATCAGGTGGGCGGTCTCGTGGTTGCCGACGACGATCGCGCCGGTGCGACGGGCGATCAGGTCGGCGCCGTGCACGTGGTCGAAGTGGGCGTGGGAGATGAAGACGAAGTCGGCCCGATCGACCTCGCCGGTGGTGAGCCCGCCGGGCGGCACCCCCGGCAGCTTGTCGAGGTAGCTGTCGAAGAAAAGCGTTCGTCCCTGCACCTGGACCCGGAAGGTGGCGCAGCCGAACCACTCGATCGTGAGTGCACGGTCGTCGGGTGCCGTGCTCACGTCCGGGCCCCCAGGGCGGTTCGAGTGGTGGGGAGCAGCTCGCCGGTCATGGGGTCAGCCTCGCGCGATCGGTCGTCGCCGAGGCGGGGCTCGCCGGAGCGGGGCGCCGGGCGCGGGCACGGCGGCGCGCGTGGTGGAGGAAATCGGGGGGCTGATGCTTGTCCGGCATGGGCGCGGCTGCCAAGATCAGCGCTTCGGCTCAGGCGGAGCGAGGGGTGGCCCGATGGACAGCATGGATGCCGTGGTGGACCGCGGCCGTTCCGGGTCGGCCCGCGTGGCCGGTGCGGGTGCGGTGCTGGCGGCGGTGGTCGCCGTCGTGCTGGCGGCGTTCGGTGCGTCGCCGGCGGGCGCCTCGGGTGCTCCGGCGGTCGCTGTCGTGCCGGGGGCGCCGACCGGCGTCGCCGCAGTGGCGGGCAACGGGTCGGCCACGGTGCTGTGGTCGCCGCCGGCCGACGACGGCGGTGCGCCGATCGACGCCTACACGGTGACGACGGTCGAGGACCCCTCGAAGACCTGCACGTGGGACTCCGGGCCGCTGCAGTGCACGGTCGCCGGCCTCACCAACGGCACCGCCTACACGTTCACGGTGTCGGCCCACAACGCGGCCGGCGACGGCCCGGCCTCGGCCGCGTCCGCGCCGGTCACGCCTGGTGCGCTGCTCCACTCCATCCAGCCGGTGCGGGTCCTCGATTCGCGCCCCGGGGGTCTCGGCCCGTACGCCACGCCGTGGGGCCCCGGCACCACGCGGTCGGTCGCGGTGACCGGAGCCGGAGGTGTGCCCACCGACGCCCAAGCCGTGGTGGTCAACCTGACGGCGACGAACACGACGGCGGCGTCGTTCCTGTCGCTGTGGCCGACGGGCACGGCCCAGCCCAGCCCGCTGGTGTCGTCGATCAACTGGAAGGCCCACCACACCATCGCCAACGGCGTGACCGCCAAGGTCGGCACCGGCGGCTCGATCGAGGTGTTCAACCCGTCGGGTTCGGTCGACGTGGTCGTCGACGTCGTCGGCTGGTACGGCGCCGACACCGGCACGGCGTTCCGGACCGTCGCGCCCACCCGCGTCCTGGACTCGCGCGCCGAGTCCCAGGTCGGCCCCTTCGCCACGCCGTGGGGCCCCGTCACCACGCGCGACGTGACCGTGGCCGGCGTGGCCGGGATCCCCGCCGATGCCGATGCGGTGGCGCTCAACGTGACGGTGAACCGCACGACCGCCGAGTCCTTCCTGTCGCTGTGGCCGACGGGGACGCCGACGCCGGTGCCGCTGGTGTCGACGTTGAACTGGCGGCCGGGCCAGACCATCCCCAACTCGACCCTCGCCAAGGTCGGCACCGGTGGCCAGGTGCGGGTGTTCAACCCGTCCGGTGACGTCGACGTGATCATCGACGTCGTCGGCTACTTCACCGGCGGTCCGGGCAGCCGGTTCGTGACGATCGACCCGCAGCGCATCCAGGACTCGCGGCCCGAGTCCACCGTCGGCGCCTACTCGACGCCATGGGAACCCACCACCGGTCGTGATGTCGCCGTGACCGGGGTGGCCGGCATCCCGGCCGACGCCCTGGCGGTGGTCACCAACGCCACGGTCACCAACACCACCGCCGCGTCGTTCCTGTCGGGCTGGCCGGCCGGCGCGACCACCCCCGATCCGCTGGTGTCGAGCCTGAACTGGGTGTCGGGCCAGACGATCGCCAACGGCGTGATCGCCCAGAACGGGACCGGGGGCGCGGCCACCTTCTACAACTCGGCCGGCAGCGTCGACGTGATCGCCGACGCCGGTGGCTGGTACACGCCGGCGCTGACGTGCAGCTCGGCGCTGGACGCGTGGCTGCAGTCCCACGAGGCGTTCCTGGTGTCGGTGGGCTTCGACCCCGACGCGGTGGCGGCCCGGGTCGCGCTCGACGTCCCGCAGTGCGACGGCGTCCCGCTGGTGGGCAACGGCACGGCCGCGCACCCCGACGCCACCGGCGTGTTCGGCACCGGCTTCAGCTTCGACGCCGGCACCTGCCCGGCCCCGGATCCCTGTGACGGCGGCCGCGGCGGTGCCCTCGTCGGCAACGGCGGCGCCGGCGCCAACGGTGGTGCCGGTGGCAGTGCCGGTCGCTACGGCGACGGCGGCGACGGCGCGGCCGGTGCACCTGGTGCGAAGGGTGCGCTCGGCGCGGCCGCGGTGGTGGCCGGCGGCAGTGGCGGTGACGGTGGCGACGGCGATGCCGGCGGTGCTGGTGGCAAGGGCGGCGCCGGCGGTTCGCAGATCGGTGATGGCGGCAACGGCGGCAACGGCGGCCTCGGCGGTGACGGCGGCCCCGGCGGCCCCGGCGCGAACGGCGCGGCCGGCGATCCCGCGTCGCCGGGCGGGGCTGGCGGCGACGGCGGCAACGGCGGCCTCGGCGGCAAGGGCGGCAACGGTGGTGCGGGTGGCCCGTCGTTCGTCGGCACGCCCGGCACCGACGGCGACGGCGCCGACGGTGGCGACGGCGCGACGGCCGGCCTTCCGGGTGATGGCGGCGCCGGTGGCGACGGCACCGTGGCGTTCGTGGACGGTGGCAAGGGCGGCAACGGTGGCAACGCCGGCACGTCCGGAACCGGTGGCGCCGGTGGCGCAGCCGGTGGACCCGGCGGCCAAGGGGGCTCGGCGGGCAGCTCGGCGGCCGGTCCGACCGGCCCGGTCGGCAACGGCGGCACGGGTGGTGCCGGCGGTGCAGCTCCGGTCCCTGGTGGCACGGGTGGCGCTGGTGGCGCCGGTGGCAACGGTGGCTCGCTCGGCAACGGTGGTGCCGGCGGCGACGGTGGTGTGGGCGTGCCGGGCTCTGACGGGGTCGATGGCACGAACCCGGGTGACAGCGGTGGTGCCGGCGGCGCGGGTGGCAGCGGTGGTGCCGGTGGTGCCGGTGGCACGGGTGGCGCGCTGTTCGGTGCTGGTGGTGCCGGTGGCAGCGGTGGTCTCGGTGGCAACGGCGGTCGTGGCGGCATCGGCCTCGACGGCGCGCCGGGCGTCGGCGCTGGCAACTCGGGTCAGGCTGGTGGCGACGGCGGCAACGCCGGCAACGGTGGCAACGGTGGCGCAGCTGGTGCCGGTGGGGCGTCGCCCAGCGGTGGCACGCCCGGCGCGGGCGGCAACGCCGGCAACGGTGGCAACGGTGGCGACGCCGGTGTGCCGGGCGACGGCGGCAAGGGCGCGCCCGGCGGCCCGGGGGCGCCCGATGGCGGCAACGGTGGCGTCGGTGGAGCCGCGGGGACGCCGGGCACCGGTGGTACCGGTGCCACCAACGGGACGAACGGCACCGGCGTGTCGGGACCGACTGGCAGCGGTGGTGCCGGTGGTGAGGGTGCCGGTGCGGCCGTGGCCGGCGGCAACGGTGGTGCGGGTGGTGCCGGCGGCAAGGGTGGGCCACTCGGCAACGGAGGTGCCGGTGGCAACGGTGGCGCGGGCATGGCCGGCGTGGACGGCACCGATGGGGTGAACCCCGGTGACAGCGGCACCGACGGTGGTGCCGGTGGCGATGGTGGGGCCGGCGGCGCTGGCGGTCTCGGCGGCGACCTGTTCGGCGATGGTGGTGCCGGTGGTGTAGGCGGTCTGGGTGGCAACGGCGGTCGCGGTGGCATCGGTGTCGACGGCGCCGCGGGTGCGACCGGCCAGAACGGTGGCAACGGCGGCAACGCCGGCAACGGCGGCAACGGCGGCACGGCCGGTGCCGGTGGGGCGTCGCCCAGCGGTGGCACGGCCGGCGCCGGTGGGACGGCCGGCGACGGTGGCAACGGTGGCAACGCCGGTGTGCCCGGTGACGGTGGTGCCGGCGCCGATGGCGACGCGCTCACCTCCGATGGAGGCAACGGCGGTGCGGGTGGCAACCCGGGCGTCGCCGGCGCTGGCGGTACGGGCGCGACCAACGGCACCGGTGGCGCCAGCGTCGTGGCGCCGGCCGGCAACGGCGGCACGGGCGGCAGCGGCGCCGCTGGCTCCCTCGCCGGTGTCGCCGGTGGCAGGGGTGGTGACGGCGGTGCCGCCGGGGCCATCGGCAGTGGTGGCAACGGTGGCGCCGGTGGTGCGGGCGCCGGAGGCATCGGCGGTGCCGACGGCACGAACCCGGGAGAGAGCGGCGGCAACGGTGGTGCCGGTGGTGCCGGTGGTGCGGGTGGCAACGGTGGTCCGGCCAGCCCGTTCGGCGTGAACGGCAGCGGCGGTGACGCCGGCGCTGGCGGTGTCGGCGGCAAGGGTGGTGCCGGCCTGACCGGCGCCGCCGGTGTGGCCGGGGTCGACTTCGGTACCGGCGGGACCGGTGGTGCCGGCGGCGACGGCGCAGCTGGTGGCAATGGTGGCGCCGGTGGCGCCCCGGGTGCCGGTCCCGGGAGCGCGGGGGTGTCCGGTGCTGGTGGCAACGGCGGCAACGGCGGCGACGCGGGGGTGCCCGGCGATGGCGGCTCCGGTGCCACCGGTGACGCGGTGACTCCCGACGGCGGCAAGGGCGGTGCCGGTGGCCCGGCCGGGACGCCGGGTGCGGGCGGGACGGGCGCGGCCAACGGCACCACCGGGGCCGGTGTGGTCGGCCCGGCTGGCAACGGTGGCCGGGGCGGCGACGGGTACAGCGCCTCGCTCGCCGGAGCGGCCGGCGGCAAGGGCGGCGCCGGTGGCGCCGGTGGACCGCTCGGCAACGGTGGCCGTGGTGGTGACGGCGGCGTCGGTGCGGCGGGGATCGCCGGGGTCGACCCCGGAGCGCCCGGGGCGAGTGGTGGCGACGGCGTCGCCGGCGGTGCCGGTGGCGCCGGGGGCGACGGTGGTGCCGGTGGCCTGGTGTTCGGCAACGGTGGTCGCGGTGGCGACGGCGCCGTCGGCGGCGACGGTGGCCGTGGTGGCAACGGCGCGACGGGTCCCACGGGCTTCTTCAGCCCCGGTGGTGCCGGTGGCAATGGTGGCAACGGCGCCGCTGGTGGCGACGGTGGCGCCGGCGGCGACGGTGGTCAGGCCGGCGGTGGCGGCGGTGTCGCCGGGGGCCTGGGCTTGGCCGCAGCTGGTGGCAACGGTGGCGACGCCGGACTGCCCGGCAACGGCGGTGCTGGTTCGGCCGGCGGGGTCGCCTTCAAGGACGGCTACGCCGGTGGCGACGGCGGCAACCCAGGCATCGCCGGTCCCGGCGGCGCCGGCTCGCCCAACGGCGCCAACGGCGCCGATGCTGTCGGGCCGGTCGGCAACGGTGGCGTCGGTGGCGCCGGCGTCGGTGGCACGCTCGGCAACCGCAACGCCGGCAACGGCGGCAAGGGCGGCAACGGAGGCATCATCGGCAACGGCGGCAAGGGTGGCAACGGCGGTGGCGCCCTCGCCGGCGACGACGGCGCCATCGGCCCTGACGGTCCGAACCCCGGCGACAACGGTGGGAACGGCGGCAGCGGCACCGCCGGTGGCACCGGCGGCAACGGCGGTGCCGGTGGCGCTGGTGGGGCCATCATCGGCAAAGGAGGCGATGGTGGATCCGGTGGCCCGGGTGGTGCTGGCGGCAAGGGCGGCAACGGCGGCAGGGGCGCCGACGGTGATCCGACCTTCGTGGTGAACAACGGCGCCGGCGGCAACGGTGGCAACGGAGGCAGCGGTGCCAACGGCGGCAACGGCGGCCTCGGCGGCGCCGGTGGCGCGGCCGGTGGTGGAGGCGGCTCGGCCGGCGCTACGGGCTCGAACGCCAACGGTGGCAACGGCGGCAACGCTGGTCTGCCAGGGATCGGCGGCAACGGCGCCAACGGCTCGGCGGGGCACCCGAACGCTGGCAGCGGCGGCAACGGCGGCACGGGTGGCACGGCCGGGACGGGCGGTACCGCCGGGTCGGGGGCATCTGCCGGGTCGAACGGCCTCGGCGTGTTCGCACCGGCCGGCAACGGTGGCAACGGCGGCAACGGCTTCAGCCCGGTCACCGGCAACGGCGGCGCCGGCGGCGCCGGTGGCAACGGAGGCCCCCTCGGCAAGGGCGGCAACGGTGGGAGCGGTGGGGCCGGCGTCGGCGCCATCGGGGCCGACGCCACCGGTGGTGCCGGTGGGGTCGGTGGCGTGGCCGGCAACGGCGCCCCCTCCCTCACCGGCGGTGCCGGCGGGGCCGGCGGCAGCGCCACGGTCCAGGGTGGCCTCACGGTTGCCACCGGTGGCAACGGGGGCAAGGGTGGGGCCAGCCCGTTTGGTGCCCCCGGTGGCACGGGTGGCGCCGGTGGCAACGCCGAGGCAGCCGGAGCCGCGGCCTCGGCCACCGGTGGCCGAGGTGGCGACAGCGGCAGCTTCAGCGGCATCGGCGGCAAGGGGGGCGACGCCCTTGCCACCGGCGGTGGCGCCGTCGCCACCGGCGGCGACGGCGGCGACGCCCTCCCGAGCGGCCTCGGTGGTGCCGGCGGGACCGCGACGGCGATCGGGGCCGGGTCGACCCAGACCAACGGCTTCCCGGGCGTCCCCTGATCCTGCCGACCTGACGAGCGAGCTGCGCCGGGTGGCCGAGGACGACCTCGGCCACCCGGTGGCGCGCGCGGCCCTGGTCGGACCGGTCTCTCGCGATCGGCGATGGGCCGGTCGGGGCTCCGGATGGCCCGCAGTGGTCCGGGTCAGCTCCGGGTTCGCCAGGCCGACCACGCGCCGGTCGACCAGAGGGCGACCACGACGAGCACCGGCTGGAACAGCAGCCGCACGGCCCGAGCGACGTCGGAGTCGAGGCCGAAGGCGGCCTCGTGGTCGACGTACTGGGAGATGTTGCCCGGGAAGATCGCCACGAAGAACGCGGCGGTGATCCAGCCGAGCACGACGCGGTGGCGGGGGAGGAGCACGAGCCCGGCCCCGAGGACGATCTCGACGATGCCCGACAGCACCACGACGAGGTCGGCGTCGAGGGGCACCCAGCCCGGCACCTGGGCGAGGAACGAGGTCCGGGCGAAGGTGAGGTGGCCGATGCCGGCGAAGGCGAGGACGACCCCGAGCACGATGCGCACGGCGTCCTGTCCCGAGGAGTCGGCGGCGGCAGAGGCGGGGGTCGTCGGGTCCGTGCCCGAACCGTATCGGCGACATCGCCGTCATCGGCGACCCAGGTGGGCGGCACTGGCAACCTGCGTCGGCGGGTCGGCGGGTCGCAGGATCGTCGGGCGCCTCGTCGGCCTCGAGGGGAACTACGTTCCGGGACGTGGGGACCGCTGGGCAGCAGCCTGATCGTGGCAGCGGGGACGAGGTCGCAGAGGCGCGGCTGGAGGCGCCGTCCGATCGGCGGATCGAGTACGCCGGGTCGGTCCACGACGAGCGCGAGATCGAGGCGGTGGTCGAGGTCCTGCGCGGCGGGCCGACGGCCCTGCGCATCGGCCGCAACGTCAAGGCGATGGAGGCGCGGGTCGCCGCGCTGTTCGGCAAGCGGCACGGGGTGATGTGCAACTCGGGCAGCTCGGCGCTGTACCTCGCCGTCGAGGTGCTCGACCTCGAGCCGGGCGACGAGGTCATCACCTCGCCGGTCACGTTCTCCACCGACCTGGCGCCGCTGGTGAAGAAGGGCGTCGTGCCGGCCTTCGTCGACGTCACGCCCGACACCTTCCAGATCGACGTCGACGGCATCGAGGCCATGATCGGGCCGCGGACGAAGGCGATCCTGGCGCCCAACCTCATCGGCAACGCCCCCGACTGGGACCGCATCCGGGCCATCGCCGACGCCCACGGCCTGCGGACGGTCGAGGACTCCTGTGACGCCCTCGGGCTGACGCTGCGGGGCACGCCGACGGGCACCCGGGCCGACATCAGCCTCACCAGCTTCGCCCTGTCCCACATCATCACCGCGGCGGGCACCGGCGGCATGGTGTGCTTCGACGACGCCGACCTCGCGGATCGGGCGCTGCTGCTGCGGCGATGGGGCCGGCGCTCGGAGGTGCAGCTGTTCGGGTCTCGCAAGGGCGTCGACCGGCGCTTCTTCAGCACCATCGACGGCGACCTCGAGTACGACAACCTCTTCATCTTCGACGAGGTGGGGTGGAACTTCGAGCCGTCCGAGCTGTCGGCTGCCTTCGGGTTGGTGCAGCTCGACAAGCTGGCCGACAACCTCGAACGTCGGCGGCGGGTGTTCGAGCGGACGGCCGAGCAGGTCGGCCGCTGGCCGCACCTGTTCGTGCTGCCACGCCTCACGCCCGGCGTCGAGACGGCGTGGCACATGTTCCCGTTCCTCATCGAGCGGTCGTCGGGGATCCGCCGCGCCGAGCTGCAGCGGTGGATGGAGGCCCGCGGCGTCGACACCCGCATGGTGTGGACCGGCAACGCCACGCGGCAACCGGCGTTCCGGGACGTGCCGCACCGCGCGCCGCCCGACGGGCTGCCCAACGCCGACCGGGTCATGGAGTGGGGGCTGGTGCTGCCCAACAACCACGCCATGACCGACGACGACAGCGCCTACATCGGCGAGTGCCTGGAGGGCTTCGTCGCCGAGCACGGGCTGGGCGCGTGACCGGGCGGTTCGCCGGTCGGCGGGCGCTGGTGACCGGGGCCAGCCGCGGCATCGGTGCGGCCATCGCCGAGCGGCTGGCGGCCGAGGGAGCGGACGTCGCCATCGTCGCTCGCACCCTGGACCAGCACGACCACCTCGCCGGTTCGCTGCGGGAGACCCAGGCCCGCGCCGCTCGTCACGGCACCACCGTCGCCGTCGTCGTGGCCGACCTCGCCGACGAGGTCGACCGGGCTCGGATCGTGCCCGAAGCCCTGGCCGCCCTGGGCGGCCCGGTCGACATCCTCGTCAACAACGCAGCAGCCGCCATGTACGACGCGGTGGCGGCCATGCCGCTGAAGCGACGCCGCATCCTGTTCGAGGTCGACGTCCACGCGCCCCTCGACCTGGCCCAGGCCGTGGTGCCGGCCATGGTCGCCGCCGGCGAGGGGTGGACCGTGAACCTCACCAGCGGCGCCGCCCGCCCGTGGCCGGGGCCGCCGTTCGAGCTCGGAGCGCAGGGATCGACCACCACGGTCTACGGCGCGGCCAAGGCGGCGCTCGCCCGGATCACCAACGGCCTGGGCGCCGAGCTGCACGGCACCGGGGTCCGCGTCAACGCCGTGCAGCCGCGCGCCGCCGTGCTGAGCGAGGGTGCGGCGGCGCTGGTCGGGGCGACGTTGCGGGCCGACCAGGTCGAGTCGGTGGAGGCGATGGTCGAGGCCGTGACCGCCCTGTGCTGCTGTCCAGCAGACGTCACCGGCTCGACGTTCGTGAGCCTCGACCTGCTCGACGCGTGGGACCTGCCGGTCCACGCCCTCGACGGCAGCCCCCTGACCGGCACCGTCCTGAGCGACGCCGTCCTGAGCGAGGAGACCTGATGTTCGACCTGCACGGCCGCACCGCCCTCGTCACCGGCGCCGGCCAGAACGTCGGCGCCGGCATCGCCCGGGCGCTGGCCGCCCAGGGGGCCGACGTCGTGGTCAACGACCTGCACGCCGAGCGGGCCGAGGCGGTGGCCGCGGCCATCGAGGCCGACGGCGGGAGGGCGGTGGCCTCGGCCTTCGATGTGACCGACCTCGACGAGGTGCTCGCCGCGGTCGCGGCCCTCGACCCGGTCGACATCCTCGTCAACAACGCCGGCATCGCCGAGGGCGCCATGGCGCTGGCGCCGTTCCGGGAGATGGAACCGTCGGCATGGGACGGGCCGATCTCGATCAACGTCTACGGGGTGCTGCACTGCTGCCGGGCGGTGATCGACGGCATGTGCGATCGCGGGTGGGGGCGCATCATCACCATCTCGTCGGGGGCCGGCACCGCCGGCACGCGCATCGGGGTGTCGCCCTACGCCACCGGCAAGGGCGGGGGCATCGCCTTCACCCGCACGCTGGCCCTCGAGGTCGCCCGCTCGGGCGTGACCGCCAACTCGGTGGCCCTCGGGATGATGAGCCGCGACGACGCCGACGTCGACGCCGCCCTGGCCCGGTCGATCCCCGTGGGTCGGGTCGGCACGCCCGCCGACGTCGGCGCCGCCTGCGTGTGGCTGGCCTCCGACGAGTCCGGGTGGGTCACCGGGCAGACCATCGAGGTCAACGGCGGGTCGATCACCACCTGAGCGGCTCGGCCGATCGGCTCGGTCGGCTCGGTCGGCCCGGGTGGTGCCGTCGCCCCGGACCGCTCAGGTGGCTCGGACGACGGCGGTGCCCTCGAGCGTGCCGGCGTCTCGCCACTGCTCGAGGTGGGCGGCGTAGTCCATGAGCGCACCGGGGAAGACGGCGGCGCGGGCGGCGAGCATGGTGCGCGACCCCTCGCTGTTGCCGTAGCTCGGCGTGCACGACTTGTTGTACCGGGCGAGGGGACCCGAGGCGGCCCACAACACGTTCAGCCACTCGTCCTCGGCCTCGACGGTCGCCTCGATCGAGTCGATGCCCTCGTGCAGGCAGTGGTCGATGAGCCAGGTGATGTGGCCGGTCGACTCCGACAGGAAGTGCACGAAGTTCAGGCCGAAGCCGGCCTGGATGAAGCTGACCACGAAGAAGTTCGGCATCTCGGCGGTGAGGATGCCGTGCAACGAGTGGGTGCCGTCGTGCCACCGCTCGCTGAGGCGCACGCCGCCGCGGCCGACGGGATCGAAGCCGAGGCGATCGACCAGCCCGGTGGTGATCTCGAAGCCCGACGCAAACACGAGCAGGTCGAGCGGGTACTCGACGCCGTCGACCACCGGCCCGGCGGGGGTCATCTCCCGCACGCCCTGGCCGTTGGTGTCGACCAGGTGCACGTTCGGCAGGTTGAACGACTGCAGGTACTCGTCGTGGAAGCAGATCCGCTTGCAGTGCTTGCCGTACCAGGGCTTGAGCTTCTCGGCGGTCTCGGGGTCCTCGACGACCTCGTCGATGCGCTGCCGGAAGCCCTCCATGATCTCGAAGTCGATCTCCTCCAGCCGCTGGCGCTCCGCCTCGTCGGCGGGCTCGCGCTGGGTGTCGGTGCCGAGCACCTTGCCCCACCCGTCGGCCACCAGGTCGACGCCGGGCTTGTTGCCGGTGACGACCTCGGTGAAGTTGCGGGTGCGCTCGGCCTGCCACCCCGGCGGCAGCGAGCGGAACCACTCCTCGTCGATCTGCTGCTGTGCGCGCACGCCGACGGCCGACGGCGTGCGCTGGAAGACGTAGACGTCCTTGGCCGACCGGGCCAGCTGGGGGACCACCTGTACGGCGGTGGCACCGGTGCCGATGATGCCGACGGTCTTGTCCGCCAGCCGGTCGAGCGGCTCGGTGGGGCTGCCGCCGGTGTACGCGTAGTCCCACCGGGTGGTGTGGAACGCCTTGCCGGCGAACTGGTCGATGCCGTCGATGCCGGGAAGCTTGGCCTTGTGCATCAGCCCGCCGGCGGCGATGAAGAACCGCGTGCGGATGTGGTCGCCCCGACTCGTGGTCAGGTCCCAGCGGTGGGCGTCGTCGTCCCACACCAGCGACTCGACCTCGGTCTGGAACAGGGCGTGGTCGTAGAGGCCGAAGTGGCGCCCGAGCAGCTGGCAGTAGCCGAAGATCTCGGTGGCGCTGGCGTACTTCTCGGTGGGCATGTAGCCCGTCTCCTCCAGCAGCGGGAGGTAGATGGTGGCGTCGACGTCGCACATGCAGCCGGGGTAGCGGTTCCAGTACCAGGTGCCGCCGAAGTCGGCGGCCTTCTCGACGATGCGGAAGCTGGTGATGCCGCGCTTGGTCAGGTTGATGCCGGCGAGCAGCCCGGCGAAGCCACCGCCGAGCACCACCACGTCGACCTCCTCGGTGACCGGGTCGCGGGTGAAGTCGGGGTCGGCCCACGGGTCGCGGTCGAGGTGGTGCTCCTCGAGCGACTCGTACTGGGCCAGGCCCTCCTCGCGGAGCCGCTTGGCCCGCTCCTCGGCGGCACGGGCCTTGGCGGCCTCGATCGTGGCGGGGTCGACGTCGGACATGTCGTGCCTCCGGTGGGAGAGCGGGGAGCGGGGGGAGCTCAGCGCGGCCGCATCTGACGGAGCGTCAGATCTGGCGCACACCCTATGTCCTGGGGCGGGGCTGGCACGACACGAGCGCTGCCGGCCGGGCTCGTCGGGCCCACGTCGGGGCTGGACGACACGTCCGCCTCCTGCTGGTCGCTGCGCCGTCGATCGTGCGGAGGAGCCGACGTCGGGCGAGACTCGGCCCGTGGCCGACGAGGGCGAGGAGGAGCGGGAGCCGGTGCCGCCGGGCCGCCGGGTCGCCGTGGTCGCGTCGGCGACCGTCGTGGCCGGCGCCGTGGTGGTGTGGTCGTGGCGGGTCTTCGGCGCCCGGAGCCGACGCTTCGCCTTCGTGGTGGTCTGGGCGCCGATGACGTGGCTGGGGACCATCAGCCGGGTCGTCACGCCTCGGCTGCCGGCGCGGTGTCACGAGCTGGCGCCGTTCGAGCACGGCGGCGCCCGGGTCTACGAGCTGCTGGGTGTGCGCGTCGTGAAGCGGTTGCTGCGCCGCGGTCCGATCGCCGCGTTCAACCCGGGTCTGCACCTGCCGGCCGAGCCGACGCCCGAGCGGATCGCGCGGCTCGACCAGCGCATGCGCGAGGCCGAGGCGAGCCACACCATCATGTTCGCCGCGGCGACGGCGACCGCCGTCGCTGCGTGGGTCGCGCGATCGCCGTCGACGGCTCGGCACGTCATGGGTTGGAACGTGGCGCTGAACGGGTACCCCGTCCTCCTCCAGCGCTACAACCGCGGCCTGCTCGAGCGCCGCTTCGCCGCTCCCGTCGAGCCCTCGGCGCGGCACCGCGCCGCCCGCATCGGCCCCGGTCGATGATCGGGCACGGTGGTTCCCGCGGATCGGGGAAGCGACGCCGCGTCGACATGCGATCAGCAGTTCGCGAGATCGTGTTCTGATCTTGACCCCTCCTTGAGGTGTGGCCGCTGGACTGGCCCGAGGCCCCAGTCGGACGGGGCCGGCTGCGCCGGTCAGGCGCAGGGCAGCGGCGAGCTGAGAGGACGACGTGGATCGACGCACCTTCGTGCGGGCGGCCGGCGCGGCGACGGCCGCGGCGTGGACTGCGCCCGTCATCGCGACCATGCACGTCCCGGCCGCGGCTGGGACGTGCTGCTCGTCAGGCGGCGCGGTGAACCTCGCCCCGACGTGCGAGCCCAACACGGCGACGCCGAACAACACCTGCACCACGTTCTTCGACTCGAACGCGTCGACGCCGCGGCCGGTCATCTGTCGGTCGAGCCGCACGCAGAAGATGCTGCTCAGCCGCAACGCCGCCGGGACCCAGGAGCCCTACTTCGACGAGCTGGGCGTGCTCACCGTCACCAGCCCGACGAACGTGGTCGTGCAGTGGAGCTTCATCCGCTGGCAGGCCGACTGCGCCCAGGGCACGAAGAACGTGCCGCTCACCAGCGCTGCCGATCAGCAGTGCTCCGACACCACCCTGCCGGCGGTGGACATCACCGAGATGTTCGGCGACGAGTGCGGTGTCTTCCAGCTGCGCCTCGAGGTGATCAACAAGTTCTCGCCCTACGGGTGGGGCACGACCTGGGTGGTCCCGGTGCCCTGATCGGCCCAACGGGGTGGGGGCGCGGCCGAAGCGCTGCGTCTCGACCGGCCGGGGCGATCGGCTCAGGCCAGCGGGCGGCGGGGGGCGTCCCAGGGGAACGCCCACTCGACGTGCGACGGGTCGAGGTCGTCGCGGAAGGACGTGGCGATGAGGCCGTCCACCAGGGCGCGCAGGCTGAAGCGGAACTGGTGCTCGGTCCAGTCCTCGCGCAGGCGGGGTGCGAGCAGCAGCTCGATGTCGGGGTCGCCGCCGGCCTCGGCGAGGATCACCTCGGCCTGTGCCCGGCGGTCCTCCAGCTCGTTCTCCTGGCCGAGCGCGCGCCGACCCGACTGCAGGGCGATCTCGTAGAGGGCGAAGCCGAAGGCGAACGACGAGCACGCGGTGGCCACCGCCTCGATCTGGTCGTCGCGCACGCCGGCGATGCGCAGCAGCAGCAGGACGCCGCGCATGCTCGGGACCGAGTTCTCCTGGACGATCGGTCGGCTGGCGATGATCGGCGCGAGGTGGGGGTGGGCCAGCAGCACGTCGCGGATGTGCACCGTCTGCGCGACCAGGAGGTCGAGCGGTCGGTAGAGCTCGACGTCGTGCACCTCGAGCAGCTGGCGGGCCACCTCGTCGGCGACGCCCACCAGCAGCTCGTCGCGCGAGGCGAAGTGGCGGTAGATGCGCATGGGGTTCACCCCGAGCGCGGCGCCGAGGCGTCGCATCGAGAGCCCGTCGAGGCCGTCTGCGTCGATGATGCGCAGTGCCTCCTCGACGACCTCCTCTCGGCTGAGCCCGCCGTAGGGGCGCGCCGGGACCTCGGCATCGTGGGCGTGCTCGACCTCTGCCCGTGCTGCTCGCTCGGTCCGCTTGGGCACCGTTCCTCCTCGCCGCGGACCCCATCTTCGCCGCTGGCGGGGGGCCGCGCCCGAAATCATACGGTGTATTGATCTGACCAATCCATACGGTGTACAAATGTGCGCACCGGGGACGGGCCGGGGACCACAGCAGGGCGGCAGCCGGGCGACGGCAGAGGGCGAGCGGACGTGGCACCAGGAGAGGGCGAGGGCCGGCGCGACGAGCGACGGCCCGAGGGCGGCGGCGGACAGCACGACGGGAGCGCCACGGCGGGGCGGCTGCGCGCGGTCGTCGCGACGAGCGCCGCGGTGTGGCGGGCGGGCTGGTGGCGGTTCGCGCTGCTCCTCGTCCTCGTCACCGCCGCCTTCGGCCTCGGCGGCATGGTGGTGCTGGCGTGGTTCCACCAGGTGGCGGTCTCGCAGGGGCCGTCGCTGCTCGACGGTGCCGACGTGTCGACGCGGGGCTGGGTGGTGCTCGCCCTCGAGGTCGGGATCCCGGCGGTCGTGCTCACCGCGGTCACGATGCTCTCCGGCGTCGCCGCCATGGCCCAGCTCAGCGACGACATCCAGGCGGGTCGCCCACCGCGCCTCGGTCGGGCGGTGCGCCGCGGCCTGCGTCGCATGCCCAGCGCGCTCGGGGTCACGATCGCCTACCTCGCCATGGTGGCCCTGCTGGTGCTCGCCACCCCGGTCCTCGTCCTCGTCGGTCTCCTCGGGTTGGTGCTCACACCGATCGCGCTCCTGGCGCGTCGGCGGCGGCCATCGCTGCGGTGGCCTGCGCCGCGCACCTTGGTCGTGCTCGCCGTGCCCTTCGGTGCCCTCGCCTACGCGTCGGTGCGCTGGGGGCTCGCCCTTCCCGCCGCCGCCGTCGAGCGCAACCGCCCCCGCGCCGCGCTGCGCCGGAGCGCAGCGCTGGTCGAGGGCCGGTGGTGGTCGACCGCCGTGGCCCTCGCCGGCGCCCTTGTCGCGGTCGTGGTCGTCGAGGCCCTCGCCTACGCGCTCGGTGACCTGCTGTCGGTCCGCGCCGGCGCCGGCCTCCGCCTCACCGTCCAGCTGCTCGTGTCGGCCGTCCCGGTCATCGTCGCCGTGGCCCTGTTCCGGGCTGCCGCGCCGACGTCGCCCGCCGAGCTCGCCGTGGTCGACCCGCCGCCGCGACCCGGCTCGCGCGGCCCGGTCGTCACCGGCGTGGCCGTGCCCGTCGTCCTCGCCCTGTTCGCCACCGGCGCCGCCGTCGGCACCGTCACCGTGGTCGGCGCCCGACCGGCAGCCGCCGCCCCGAGCTTCACCGTCACCGACCTCGCCGACACCTCCGATGCCACGCCCGGCGACGGCACCTGCGCGACCGCAGCCGCCACGTGCACGCTGCGCGCCGCGGTGGAGGAGGCCAACGCCCTCGCCAGCGGGACGGTCACCATCGCCTTCGCCGGCGACGGCACCGTCCACTGGACCGGGGGACCGATCGTCGTCACCGCCGACGTCGACATCACCGGCGCCGGCCACCACGTCGTCCTCGACGGTCGGTCGTGTGCCGGCTGCTCCGACCCCAAGCAGCTGTTCCGGCTGACCAACGCCGCCGGCTCGTTCCACCTCGCCCGCGTCGAGCTGGCCAACGGCGCCACCTCGTCGGTCAACGGCGGGGCTGCCATCGAGACGGTCGCCGCCAACGCCTCCGTCGACGACGTCACCTTCTTCCAACACACCGCCACCGCCGCGCCCGGTGGCGCGGTCGCCGTGCTCGGCGGATCGTTCACGGCCCGCAACGCCACGTTCGTCGGCAACAGCGCGACGGCCGGGGCCGACGTATACGACGCCGGCGGGTTCGTGATGCTGAAGCAGGCGACGCTCTGGCACGCCGTCGGCGGTTCGATCGCCAACCTCGACAGCGCCGGCGGCACCCTCCAGCTCGCCAACACGATCGTCGATCCCACCAGCGGCCGGAGCTGCACCGGCAACGTCATGGCGTTCACCGTCCTGTCGTCGGACGGGACCTGTGGTGGCGCCGCCGTCGCTCCGCAGCTCGGCACCCTGGCGAACCACGGCGGCGACGTGCGCACCGTCGACCTGCTGCCGACCAGTCCCGCCATCGACCAGGGCGACCCCGACCTGTGCCTGCCCACCGATGCCCGGGGCATCACCCGCCCGCAGTTCAACCGGTGCGATCCCGGCGCGGTGGAGATCGTGCCGACCACCTCGGCGGTGACCTTCGTCGTCAACGACCTCGGCGACGCGCCCGACGCCGGCACGGGTGACGGGGTCTGCCTCACCGCCACCGGCACGTGCACGCTGCGGGCCGCCGTCCAGCAGGCCACCGCCACCAGCACGTCGGCGCCCATCGCGGCGCCCACCTACACCATCACCTTCTCGGTGAGCGGCACCATCACCGTCGGCAGCGTCCTCGACGTCGCCGCCGCCGTCACCATCGACGGAACGGGCCAGAAGGTCGAGGTGAGCGGTGGCGACGCCAGCCAGGTCTTCCGCTTCGGCGATTCACGCTGGCCGTTCACCCTCCGGGCCATCGTCGTCCGCGACGGCCACCTGGCGGACAGCTTCGGCGGGGCCGGGGTCTACGCCGCCACCAACGGGACCATCGACGCCGTCACCTTCATGGGCAACGTCAACGCCACGACCTTCGCCCCGGGCCTCGCCGGCGGCGGTGCCGTGTCGGTCGACTCGTTCCGGACGGTCACCGTCGTCAACTCGACCTTCGACAACGACTCGGTCGACGCCAACCTCGGTGGGGCCGATCTGTTCGTCCGGGGCTCGGCCATCGTGAACGCGTCCACGTTCGCCGAGGCCTACGGCGGATCGGTCTACGCCGACCCGGCCTACGGCGGCACCATCACCATGCGGAGCTCGGCGCTGAAGTCGGTGACCGGCTTCAACTGCACCGGTTCGATCAGCGGGACGAGCAACGTGTCGTCCGACAGCAGCACGTGCGGCGGCGGCCTGACCGGCACCGACCCGCTGTTCGCCGCCCTCGGCGACCACGGCGGCCCGGTCCCCACCCGGACCCTCTCCCTCGGCAGCCAGGCCATCAACGCCGGCGACAACGCCACCTGCCCGCCGACCGATGCTCGCGGCATCAGCCGTCCGCAGGGCGGCGTCTGTGACGCCGGCGCCGTCGAGTACGTCAACTCCACCAGCGTCACCGTGACCGGTTCGGTCAACCCGTCGGTCCTCACCCAGGACGTCACCGTCAGCGCCGACGTCGTCAACGGCGACGGCGTGGTGCCCACCGGCACGGTGACCTTCAAGGAGGGCGCGACGGTGCTCGGCACCGGCACGCTCGCCCCGGCCGGAACCGGGGCCAACGCGACGCTGCTCGTCAGCGGCCTGACCGTCGGCAGCCACGTCATCACCGCCGACTACGGCGGTGACGCGGCGCTGGCACCCTCGTCGGGCAGCTACACGCAGGTGGTGTCGACGCCGGCGACCGTCGTCACCGTCACGACGCCCGGCACCACCGTGCACGGCCAGCCCGTCACCGTGTCGGCGTCGGTGGCGGCGCCCGGCGTCTCGACCCCGGCCACCGGGACCTTGACCTTCCGCGAGGGTGCGACGGTGCTCGGCACCGCCAGCGCGCCGAGCGGCTCGGTGGTGGTGCCGGCACCCGCGCTCGGCTCGCACACCTACGCCGTCGACTACGCCGGTGACGCCGTCTACCCCGCGGCGTCGGGTTCGGCCACCAACGCCGTCGGCGCCGCCGCGACCAGCCTCGCCGTCACCTCGGCCGGCCCGACCGTCTTCGGGCAGGGGGCCACCTACACCGCCACCGTGACCGTCGTGGCCCCGGGCGTCGGCATCCCGACCGGCAGCGTGGTGTTCACCTCCGGCGCCACCACCCTCGGCTCGGCGGCGCTCGACGCCGCCGGCGTGGCCACGCTCACCGACGCCACCCTCGACGTCGGGAGCCACCCGATCACCGCCACCTTCGCCGGCGGCAGCTCGTTCGGCGGGTCCTCCGGCGGCACGACCCAGGTCGTGAACCAGGCCGCCACGTCGCTGGCGCTGGCCGGCAGCCCGAACCCCTCCGTACACGGCCAGTCGGTCACGGTGACGGCGACGGTGACGGCCACCGCCCCCGGAGCGGGCACGCCCACCGGCACCGTGAGCTTCTTCGACGGCGCCACCCCGCTCGGGTCGGCCTCGCTCGACGGGTCCGGGGTGGCGTCGCTGCCGGTCGGTGGCCTGACCACCGGGTCCCACTCGATCAGCGCGACCTATGCCGGCGCCACCCGCTACGTCGTGTCGGCCGGCTCGGCCACCCAGGTCGTCGACCCGTCGCCCACCGCGGTGGCGGTCTCCTCGGCCCCGACCGTGACCGGCCAGGGCATCAGCGTGACGGCCACCGTGTCCCCGGTCGCCCCGGGTGCGGGCACGCCCTCGGGCACCGTCACGGTGCGCGAGGGAGCGACGGTGCTCGGCACCGGGACCCTGACCGCCGGCGCCGCCACGGTGGCGATCGCCGCCCTGCCGGTCGGCGCCCACACCCTGACCGTCGACTACGCCGGCGACGCCGACTTCGTGGCGTCGACGGGGAGCGGCAGCCACAGCGTCGCCGCCGCGGCCACCAGCGTGGCGGCGTCGGTCGTCGGGGGCGGCACCGTCCACGGCCAGTCCGTGACCGTGACGGCCACCGTCGCCGCCGTCGCCCCGGGCAACGGCACGCCCACCGGCACCGTGACGTTCCACGACGGCGCCACCACGCTCGGCACGGCGACGCTCGACGGTGCCGGGACGGCGTCGGTCTCCTCGTCGGTGCTCGCCACCGGCACCCGCACGATCACCGTCGACTACGCCGGCGACGGCTCCTTCGCGACGTCGTCGGGCACCACCACCCACACCGTGTCCCCGGCCGCCACCACGACGGCGGTGACCACGTCGGGATCGCCGTCGGTGCTCGGCGCCCCCGTCACGTTCACCGCCACCGTCGCCGTCACGGCGCCCGGCACTGGCACGCCCACCGGGACCGTGACCTTCGCCGACGGCGCCACCACCATCGGGACCGGCACGCTCGACGGCAGCGGCACCGCGTCGGTCACCACCCCGAGCCTCGGCGTCGGTGCCCACACCATCACGGCCACCTACGGCGGCGACGCGGACGACCTCACCTCGAGCGGCACCGTGGCCCACGACGTCGGCGCCGCCGGCGCATCGGTGAACGTGGTGGCCGGAGCCGCGACCTCGGTCGTCGGCGAGTCCGTGACCTTCACCGCCACGGTCGCCGCCGTGCCCGCCGGTCCGGTGCCCACCGGGGTGGTCACCTTCGCCGATGGCGCGACCACGCTCGGGACCGGGACCCTCGACGGCGCCGGTGTCGCCTCGATCACGACCGGCGCGCTGGGCGTCGGGCCGCACGGCATCGTGGCGACCTACGCCGGCGACGGGACCGTCGGTGCGGGCGCCAGCAGCCCGCTGGCGCACACGGTGGGCCAGGCGGCCACGTCGACGGCGGTGGTGTCGTCGGGTTCGCCGTCGGTGGTGGGGGAGTCGGTGACGTTCACGGCGACGGTGTCGGTGTCCGCGCCTGGCGCGGGGACGCCGACGGGTTCGGTGACGTTCACCGATGGGGCGACGACGATCGGTTCGGGTTCGTTGGACGGGACGGGCAAGGCGTCGGTGTCGACGTCGGCGCTGGCCGTCGGACCCCACACGGTGACGGCGACGTACGCGGGGGATCCGTCCTTCGGCGGCTCGTCCTCGACGGTCGGCCAGTCGGTGGGCCAGGCGGCCACGTCGACGGCGGTGGTGTCGTCGGGTTCGCCGTCGGTGGTGGGGCAGTCGGTGACGTTCACGGCGACGGTGTCGGTGTCCGCGCCTGGCGCGGGGACGCCGACGGGTTCGGTGACGTTCACCGATGGGGCGACGACGATCGGTTCGGGTTCGTTGGACGGGACGGGCAAGGCGTCGGTGTCGACGTCGGCGCTGGCCGTCGGACCCCACACGGTGACGGCGACGTACGCGGGGGATCCGTCCTTCGGCGGCTCGTCCTCGACGGTCGGCCAGTCGGTGGGCCAGGCGGCCACGTCGACGGCGGTGGTGTCGTCGGGTTCGCCGTCGGTGGTGGGGCAGTCGGTGACGTTCACGGCGACGGTGTCGGTGTCCGCGCCTGGCGCGGGGACGCCGACGGGTTCGGTGACGTTCACCGATGGGGCGACGACGATCGGTTCGGGTTCGTTGGACGGGACGGGCAAGGCGTCGGTGTCGACGTCGGCGCTGGCCGTCGGTCCCCACACCATCACCGCCACCTACGGGGGCAGCGCATCGCAGTCGGGTTCGAGCGGTGTGGCCGCGCAGGCGGTGGGCCGGGCGGCCACGTCGACGGCGGTGGTCTCGTCAGGTTCGCCGTCGGTGGTGGGCCAGTCGGTGACGTTCACCGCGACGGTGACGGTCGGGGCGCCCGGTGGAGGCATCCCGACCGGAACGGTGACCTTCACCGATGGGGCGACGACGATCGGTTCGGGTTCGTTGGACGCGGCGGGCAAGGCCTCGGTGTCGACGTCGGCGCTGGCCGTGGGTCCCCACACCATCACCGCCACCTACGCCGGCAGCGTGTCGTTCGCTGGCTCGTCCTCGACGGTCGGCCAGTCCGTCGGTCAGGCGGCGACGTCGACGGCGGTGACCAGCTCGGGTTCGCCGTCGGTGGTGGGGCAGTCGGTGACGTTCACGGCGACGGTGTCGGTGTCCGCGCCTGGCGCGGGGACGCCGACGGGTTCGGTGACGTTCACCGATGGGGCGACGACGATCGGTTCGGGTTCGTTGGACGGGACGGGCAAGGCGTCGGTGTCGACGTCTGCGCTGGCGGTCGGCCCCCACACCGTCACCGCCACCTACACCGGCAGCGCCTCCTTCGCCGGCTCGTCCGCCACGACGGGCCAGAGCGTCTCGCAGGCGGCCACCACCACCGCCGTCACGTCCTCGGCCAACCCCTCCGTCGTCGGTCAGCCGGTCACGTTCACGGCCACGGTCACGCCGGTCGGCACGTCCGTCGTCCCGACCGGAACCGTCGACTTCACGTCCGGGGCCACGCTCCTGGGCTCGAGCCCCGTCGGTGGTGGGGGCGTGGCCTCGCTCACCACTGCGGCCCTCGGCCTCGGCGTGTCGACGATCACCGCGTCGTACCGGGGGACGGTCGACCACGCCGCGTCGAGCTCGTCGCCGCTGACCCAGACCGTGAGCGCGGCGGGCAGCACGGTCACGCTGACCTCGTCGGCCAACCCCTCCGTGTCGGGCCAGTCGATCACCCTCACCGGCCACGTGACGTCGATCCCGGCGGGCACCACGCCCACCGGCTCGCTCACCTTCGTCGACGGTGCGACCACCATCGGCTCGGCCCCGCTCGACGGCACCGGCACCGCCACCATCACGACCTCGCCGGCCGCCGGGACGCACGGGCTGGCGGCGGTCTACGCCGGGGACGGAACCGTCGGGCCGGGCAGCTCGACGACGCTGGCCCAGGTGGTCGCCCCGGCCGCCACCACCACCGCTGTGGTCGCCGCGCCCACCACCGCCGTCACCGGCCAGTCGGTCACCCTCACGGCCACCGTCGCCGTGTCGGCCCCCGGCAGCGGCACGCCGACGGGCGTGGTCACCTTCACCGACGGCGCCAGCACCCTCGGCTCGGCGACGCTCGACGCCGGCGGCGTGGCCTCCCTGCCGACCAGCTCGCTGGCCGTCGGCAGCCACACCGTCACGGCCACCTACGGGGGTGACCCCGACCGCGCCACCTCGTCGTCCACCGCCACGGTCGGGGTGTCCCCGGCGGCCACGACCACCGCCGTCGCCCTGTCGGCCGACCCGATCTCGTTCGGCCAGACCGTCACGGTCACCGCCACCGTCGCCGCGGTTGCCCCCGGAGCCGGCTCGCCGACGGGCTCGGTCACCTTCCGGGAGGGCGCCACGTCGCTCGGGACGGTGGCCGTCGACGCGGCCGGCACCGCCTCGCTCCCGTTGCAGCCGGCGACCGGATCGCACACCATCACCGCCGACTACGCCGGCGACGCGTCCTTCTCGGCGTCGACCGGGTCGACGACGTCCACGGTGCAACCGGCGACCACCACGGTGACGATCACGCCGGCGGCCAACCCCATCACCTACGGGACCGACGCCACCTTCGTGGTGCAGGCCACCACCTCGACCGGGCCCGTGCCCACCGGGTGCGTCGACGTGCGGGTCGGTGGCACCACCCAGGTCTGCACCACCCTCGACGGCACCGGCCGCGCCACGGCGACGCTCTCACCCCGGCCCACGCCCGGCTCGTACGTGGTCGACGCCACCTACGCCGGCACGGCCGACGTCACCTCCGCCACCAGCGCACCGGTCACCCTCGTCGTCGACCCGGCGCCGTCGGCGGTGGCGCTGGCCGCGTCGCCGGTGGCCTTCTCGGCCGTCGGCCAGTCGGTGACCCTGACGGCCACCGTCACCGGGCCGGCCTCGGTGCCCACCCCGGCCGGCACGGTCACCTTCGTCGACGGTGCCTCGGTGCTCGCCACCGTGCCCGTCGGGCCGTCCGGCCAGGCGACCACCTCGGTCGCCACCCTCGCCCTCGGCTCGCACTCCTTGGCCGCCACGTACAGCTCGACCAACGGGCTGACGGCCTCGTCGTCGCCGCTGCTGACCCACCTCGTCGTGGCGGCGGGGACCACGACCTCGATCACGTCGTCGCCCAACCCGTCGGTCGCCGGCCAGCCGGTGACCGCCACCGCCGCCGTGGCGGCGGTGGCGCCGGGCGCGGGGATCCCCTCCGGGGTCGTGACCTTCCGCGACGGCTCGACGGTCCTGGGCGCGGCCACGCTCGACGCCGCCGGTGTGGCCACCCTGCCGGTGGCGAACCTCGGTGTTGGTGCCCACTCGCTCACCGCCGCCTACGCCGCCGCCGGCGGGTACTCGGCGTCCACCTCGCCCGCCACCACCCACACCGTCGACCCAGCGGCGACCAGCACCGCGGTGACGACGTCGCCGGCTCCGACCGTGACCGGCCAGGCCGTCACCGCCACTGCCACGGTGTCCACCGTCGCCCCCGGCGGCGGCACCCCGACGGGCACGGTGACCTTCTCCATCGGCGGTTCCACGGTCGGCACGGCCACCCTCGACGCCGCCGGGACGGCGTCGGCCACGTTCATCCCGTCCGGTGGCGGTGGCGGCGTGCCGATCCTCGCCACCTACGGCGGCGATCCGTCCCACCAGGGATCGTCCGGTGGCGTCCTGCACCAGGTCGACGCCGCCGCCACCACGGTGGCGGTGAGCTCCACCCCGGCGGCGCCCGTCGCCGGCGACCTGGTGACGATCACCGCCACCGTCTCGGTGGTGGCGCCGGGCGGTGGCGTGCCGACCGGCCAGGTCACCTTCACCGACGGCGCCACCACGCTGGGCACCGCGCTCGTCGACGGCACCGGCAAGGCGACGATCCAGCGCCAGTCACCCGACTTCTTCTTCCGGGGCACCCACCAGATCACGGCCACCTTCACCGGGGGCGGCTCGTACGCCTCGTCGTCCTCGTCACCCACCACCATCGTCGTGGGCCTGGCCCCGGCCGTGGTCACCATCGCCGCCGACGTCGCCACGCCGGCCACCGGGACCCCGGTGACCTTCACGGCCACGTTGAGCACGCCGCTCACCGTCCCGGTCGGCACCAGCATCACGTTCTCCGAGGGCGCCTCGGTGCTGGCCACGGTGCCGGTCACCTGGAACGGCACGACCCTGGTCGCGACCTTCACCACCTCGAGCCTGGCCACCGGCGCCCACACGATCACCGCGACCTACGACGGCACCGTCGACATCTCGTCGGCCACGGCGTCGACGTCGGTGTCGGTCGGCCTCCTGCCCACACAGGTGCAGCTGATCGACCCGGGGCCGAGCCTTCCGGGCCAGCAGGTCAGCCTCTTCGCGGTCGTGCGCAACACCGCCAGCTCGGCGGTGCCGACCGGCTCGGTCCGGTTCACGATCGACGGGGCGGTCCAACCCGACGTGGCGCTGGTGGCGGGCGTGCCGGGGACGGCCTCGGCCGCGGTGGCGGCGACCTTCACCACGCCCGGGCCCCACACCGTCGACGCGAGCTACCTCCCGACCGGATCGTTCGTCGCCTCGTCGACCACCGGGACCCACCAGGTCGGCCAGTACCTGCCCCGGCTGTCGCTGGCGGCGCCGTCGGGTGGCACGTGGGGCACCCCGCTCACCTTCACCGTCTCGATGGCCAACGTCGGCGTGACGCCGCTGGTGGCCCCGACGGGCCAGATCGTCCTCGACGACGGCGCCGGCCACAGCTGCCGCGCGTCGGCCTACAACGCCACGGTCCTCGCTTCGGCCACGTGCACCATCACCTTCCCCAACGCCGGCCCGGCGACGGTCACGGCGAGCTACGCCGGTGACGCCAGCTGGGGCTCGGCGAGCACCGCGCGGTCGTTGATCCTCGACCGCCGGGCGTCGGGGATCACCGGCGGCGTGGCCAACGGCACCCCGTTCACCGGCGAGGACACCACCCTGGCCTGGCAGGTCAACGGACCGACCGTCGGGTCGGTCACCACCTCGCTCAGCAGCGGGGCGACCTGCGCCAGCACCGCGCTCGTCGGCTCCTGCCCCATCCGCTACCCGCTCGGCGCCGACGGGGTGGCCCAGCCGATCACGGTCACCTACGGGGGCGACCGCGACTGGGCGCCGTCGTCGTTCTCCACGAGCCTCACCCCGGTCGGCTGCTACTCGCTCACCCTCGCCGCCAACCCGCCCGAGGGCGGCTCGCTCAGCACCAACCCGTCGCCGTCGTGCGACGGCGGCAGCGGCTTCGCCCGGGGCACCCCGGTGTCGATCACCGCCACGCCGGCCGCCGGCTATCGCGTCCGCTACCTCTCGCCGCTCCAGGGCTACGGCACCGAGGCGCTGGTGACCGCCGGGCCGGCCGAGGCCGGTGGGACGCGCTACGCCTTCGCCGACTTCGTGCCGCTGTCCACCTGCTACACGGTCACCTACGACACCGAGCTGGTCGCCCGCGCCGATGCCAGCTTCTTCGCCGTGACCCAGCCCAACTGCGTCGTGGACGCCAACGGGTTCGCCGGTCCCGGCACCGGTTCGTGGACGCCGTCGACCAACCGCCTCACGCCGCGGGCCGTGGTGGGTCGCTTCCAGGCCGGGACGGCCGTGCGGTTCCGCAACGTGGTCGGCACCAACGGGCCCCCGTCGCGGCTGTACGGCTACCGGTACGGCTACCGGGGCAACCCGCTCACGCCGGGGGCGACGCCGCTCGACAGCCTGACCGTCGACGCCGACAAGGACATCACCGCCGTGTTCGGGCCGATCTGCCGGCGGGTCACCGCCGCCACCGACGGGGCGCCCGGGGCGTCGGTCAGCGTGAGCCCGGCAACCGACTGCCAGGACCCCGACGGTCCCGGCTACCTGCCCTCCACGACGGCCACGGTCACCGCCCGGGTGGTCGGCGACGGCGCCTTCATCGACTCGTGGCGCCTCGACCGGACCGACGTGCCCGCCGACGCCAAGCAGACCACCGAGGTCGGCCCGCCGCCGGGCAACGCCCGCACCAACGTCGTCACCGCCACCCTGGACGTGCCCTTCGCCGACGGGCGCAACCACGACGTGCTGGCCCGGTTCTCGGCCTGCCGGGCCCTGCAGGTCAGCACCGTCGGCGGTGGCGAGGGGAACATCACGACGACGCCGGCCAAGGGCGACTGCCCGACGCGGCGCGACGAAGGCGGCGGCGACCTCCCCGGTCGGACCGGTGTGCAGGCGCCCCGGACGCTGTACTTCCTGCCCGGCACCAAGGTCGACCTGGTCGCCGGCGGGCTCAGCGACGACAAGAACCAGCTGCTCAACGTCTTCGACGGGTGGGGCGACGACGTCCCCACCACGCGCGACCAGCTCGGCCGGGCCAACCCCCGGGCCTCGGTGACCGTCGATCGCGACATCGAGGTGAAGGGCTTCTTCTACCCGCTGCACGACTGCAACACGCTGTTCGTGAAGGTGCAGCCGGCGGGTGCCGGCACCGTCACCGTCGACGGTGACGACGGCCTGTGCCCGTTCCGCGACCTGGCCAAGCCCATCTCCACCAAGGGGTCGGGGATGTTCATGGAGCCGGGGGTGTTCACGCTCACCGCCCAGGCCGCCAAGGGCAAGCCGCTCGCGGGATGGACGCTGCCCCACGGCGAGGAGTACTCCGACCAGTACGTCGAGTACACGGTGCCGGGGGCCCAGACCTCGGTGAACATGCGCTACACGGGCCAGGTCACCGCCAGCTTCTGCCAGCGCCTCGACGCCAAGGTCACGCTGGTGAGCCCCAGCGGCACGAGCCGCACCGGGCCGGTGCCCGAGGGCAGCGACCTGATCGGCGTCGACCCGGCCCCGAACTGCCCCTTCGCCGACGATGCCTGGCTGGTCGGCACGACGGTGACGGTGGCCGCCCTCGGCGACCCGACCGGGTTCGAGTTCACCGGCTGGAAGGGGGCGACCAACGCCACGACCATGGCCACCACCATCACGCTCGACGGCTCCTCGCCGTCGCTCGACCTCACCGCCGGCTACAACCTCAAGTGCTACAAGCTGATCGTCGAGCCGAGCTCCAAGGTCGATCGCTCGGATGAGCCGAACTGCCCCGACGAGCCGACCGCGTACGACATGTACCTCGGCGGGGCCACCGTCACCCTGTCGGGTCGCCTGCCCTCGTCGTCGGTGTTCACCGGCTGGGCCGGCGACGTCGAGCGGACCGGCGACGTCCCCGTCACGTGGGTGGTCATGGACGGCGACAAGACGGTCAAGTACACGTACCGGGACATGACGACGGGGGAGAAGATCAGCGACGCCGTCAGCCAGGCCGGCGACCAGATCGCCATCGGGGCCAAGAAGGCGGTCGGCGTCGTGGCCGCCGCCATGGTGGCGCTGGTCAACGACGCTCCACCGCTCGGCGTCATGAACGACGTCATGGCGCTGGCGACCGGCTTCGACTCGCTGATGAGGCTGGTGGGCGTCGACGTCGGGGTCACCCAGTACCTGGCCTACGCCCAGCAGACGGTGAAGTGGCTCACCTCGACCCTCACCTGTGCGTCGGTGTGGGGCCTGTCGTCGGCCGAGACCCCCGCCGGCACGAGCAACGCCGCCACCCGCGAGATCGACAAGATCAGCAACATCCAGCGGCGACAACAGCTCGCCGACGAGGCCGCCCAGGGCCTCGCCCAAGCCGAGGCGAGACGGACGTTCACGTCGGTTGGGGCCACGAGCGGCGGCCTCGGGGTCATGTCGGTCAAGGAGACGACGAGCAAGGTGAACCAGGCCAAGCTCAAGTTCGCCAAGTTCAAGAAGTACCGGGCCGACAAGTCGGTGAAGAAGGCCAAGATCGGCGCCGGGATCGGGGTCGGCCTCGAGATCTACAACATCGTCGACGGCGCCGGCGGCATCGGCTGGGACTCCGATGCCTCCTCGGCGTGGACCAACGGCGACGCCTTCATGAGCTGCTCGAAGGACATGGTGCCCGACTACGTGGTCGACGCCATGGGCGGAGAGGGGGGCGGGTGATGGCCCGCCCGACGCCCATCGGCCGGCTCACGGGGGAGCGCGGCCGTCCACCTCGCCGTTCCGCGGACCGCGGGGCTCGGGCCCTGCTGGCGGCGCTGGCCCTCGGGGCCGTCGCCGCCGGCTGTGCCCCGGCGAGGTCGGCCGAGTCGACCGGCGAGCCGGCGGTGTGCGAGGACGTGCGCCGGCTGGCCGACAGCGCCGCGCCGCTGCTGGCCGGCGCCACCGTCCGCCAGGCCGTCCACGACGAGCTGCGCGCCGTCGCCGCCGCCTCGCCCGGCGAGGTCGCCACGGCGGCGACCGCGCTCGAGGCCCAGCTGGTGGCCGACCCCGGGACGCCGGTCGGCGACACCACCGCGACCACCGCTCCCGCGAACGCGACGCCACCTCGCGAGGTCGTGACGCTCTGGGCGCTCGACACCTGCGGCCTGGACCCGTTCCAGCCCCGCCGTCAGGTCGCCACCGCCACGACGGCGGCCACCGCCGTGCGTCGTCGCACCGGCGTGCTCGACTGGCCGGCGGTCAAGGACCTCGTGGCGGCCGCCCGCCCGGGTGCCGAGTGGCTGGCCCGCGACACGCAGGGGACGGTGGCCGACGACCCGGACCTGGGCGTCACCGTGGTGGTCTTCGGATCCGCCGGTGGCGAGGAGGCGCTCGCGGTCTGCCGCGACGTGCGAGCGGCCGTCGTCGCCGAGCGCCCGAACGGCACCGCGGTGCAGGTCCGGGTGCGCGGCCCGGTCGGCGAGACGGGGGCGGCGACCCGCCCGGATGGGTCCTGCACCACCACCGACGACGGCGCCTCCGGCTGACCGATCCCGCCGCCCGGGGCAGCCGCGATCAGCGCCCGCTTCGGCGCTTGGCCCGCGTGGCCTCGAGCTCCTCGTCGGTCTCGAGCACCTCGCCGCGCTCCTCGGCGGCCCGCTCGGCGGCCAACACCGCCTCCTGCTCGGCGGCCACCGCGCTCGACCGGCGGTGCCGGCCCTGGCGCTCGATGCTCTCGGCGGCCTCCTGCTCGCGGCGCTCGACCTGCTGCTTCCGCTCCTCGGCGGTCGCCTCGGCCTTGGCCCGCTTCGCGCGCTGGTCCTGCTCGAGCTGTTGCTCGCGCTCCTCGGCCCGCTCCTCGGCGCGCTGGCGCTGCTCGGCGGCGGACCGACGACGGTCGCGGAAGTCGTCCTCGGCCTCGGACCGAGCCTCGTCGGCGATCGTGCGCAGGCGGACGTCCTCGCGCAGCTCGGCGATCCGGGCCTGCTCGAGGCGACCCCGCCGGGCCATCTCCTCGTCGTGGAAGAACGAGCCGGTCACCTGGCGGACGAGGGCGGCCACGCGGTCGGCGGCCATCGTCGGCGGCCAGGCCTCGACGTCGTCGGGTCCGAGCACGCGCTGGGCAGCGGTGAGCGGGAGTCGGGCGGTGCCGAGGGCGGCGTCGACGAGGTGGCGGGGGACGGTCTGCAGGGACATCGGGATCAGGCTCCTGGAGCGGTGGGTCGGTCGGGGGTCGCGGGCGGCGCGAGCGGGTCGGCGTCGGTCGGGCGGGACGGGCTGACGCCGTCGATCACGCGGGGTCACGAGGCGTCGGTGGGCTCGGTGGCCCGAGCCGCCGCCTGCTCGAGCGACTCGGCGGCCTGCCGGTGCTGGTCGGCCTGCTCCTCGAGGCGATCGGCGGCCCGACGCTCCTCGACGAGGTCCTCGGTGGCGGCGACGGACTCGCGGGACGCGACGGCCTCCTCCCGTCGCCGGGCCTCCTCGGCCTCGTGTCGGCGCCGGGCCTCCTCGCCGTCGAGGCGGGCCTGCTCGGCGCGATGCTCACCATCGATGCGGGCAGCCTCGCGGTCGGCCATCTCGGCGGCGGCGAGGCGCTGCTGCTCCTCGGTGAGCTCGTGGCGGCGCGCCTCGAGCTCGGCCTGCTCGGCCTCGAGCCGGGCCCGCTCGTCGAGGTCGGCGGCCTCCCGCAGGTGGTCGGCCTTCTCCTCGTGCAGCCGGCCCTCGCGCTGCAGGTGCTCGTCGCCGAGCACCCGGCCGGCGACCGACTTGGCCTTGCCCTTGACGGTCTCGACGATCGGGTTGGCATCGGACGTGTGCTCGGCCATGGCGGCGACCTCGATGGGGGAGAGGGGTGAGGGGATCGGCGCCTCCGGTCACGGGCGCCGACCCGCGACCTGTACCCGGCGCCTCCCGGGGCGCAGAACGAGGGCCTCGGGGTCGTCCGTCACCGGCGCCCGCGGCCATCGCGGCGAGCACCAGCGCCACGAGGGGCGGGCAGCGCGGCGGGGTCCTCACCGCGCGCTTACCCGCGGTTTCGCCGTGCTTTCACCCCGATGGCGTCCAGTGGCGTGGATCGTGCCGACCGCCGGCCCCGCCGAGCCCCCGAGGACGCCATGCCCACCGCCACCCCCGTCGCCCCGTCCGCCGCCGGTGCCGAGCCCCTGCCGCCACCTCCGGGCCACGGATCGTGGTGGCCGGTCGAGCCGCCGCCGGAGCCGCCTTACGTCGATGGGCCGCTCGCCATCCCCGTCCACGGCGGCCACCGACCCGAGGCCTTCGTCTGGGTCCCCGAGTCGCCGACGCCCCCCACGCCACCTCCGACGACGCCGGTCGGTCCCGGCGGCGGTCGTCGCCCCGTCCGCAGGGCCGCGCTCGTCGCCCTGGCCGCCGTGGCCGCCGTGATCGCCGCCGGCACGGTCGGCCTGACCCGCCAGCCCGACAGCACCTCGATCGCCCAGTCGTCCCCGTCCAGCACCGCACCGCCGTCGACCACGACGCCGAGCACCCGACCGGCTCCGTCCACCACCGTCCCGTCGACCCCGCCCTCGTCGGCGGCACCGCGGACGCCGCGCGACCCCTCCACCGGCAACGGTGGGGCGAACGGCGGACGCAGTGGGAGCACCGCCCCGTCGACGACGTCGCCGCGGTCGTCGACGACCGACTGGGACGCCGTCGCGGCCAGGGTCGACCCGTCGGTGGTCGACCTCCAGACCAAGCTGCCCAACGGGGTCGGAGCGGGCACCGGCATCGTGATCAGCGCCGACGGCTACGTGGTCACCAACAACCACGTGGTGGACGGTGGCACCCAGCTCGTCGCCACCCGAGTGACGACGGGCGAGACCTTCGCCGCCACCGTGGTCGCCACCGACCCGACCCACGACGTGGCCCTGGTGCACCTCGCCGACGCCCACGACCTGCCGGCGGCCACCCTCGCCGACTCCGACCAGGTGCAGGTCGGCGACGAGGTCGCCGCCATCGGCAACGCCGGTGGCGTCGGGGGCACGCCCGACGTCGCGCCGGGCCAGGTCACCGGGCTGCACCAGTCGGTGACGGCCGCCGACCTCGACGGCACGAACGCCCGAACCCTGACCGACCTCCTCCAGGTCGACGCCAACGTCCAGCCCGGCGATTCGGGCGGCCCTCTGGTCGACGCCGAGGGCAAGGTGATCGGCATCGACGTCGCCGCGTCGGTCAGCCGGCGGGGGACCTCGACCGAGGGCTTCGCCATCCCGATCAACCGGGCCCGCTCGATCGCCGACCAGCTGAAGGCGCACCCGTCGACGTCGGACCCGTCGGCGCCGAAGGTGGGCAGCGGCTACCTCGGGGTGGCCATCGACGACTCGACCGGTGCCCGGGGGGCGGCGGTGTCGTCGGTGCAGGCCGGTGGGCCGGCCGCCGATGCCGGCATCGTCGCCGGCGACGTGATCACCGCGGTGGACCGAACGGCCGTGGCCGACGGCGCCGCCCTCACCTCGGCGCTGTCCGGGCACCGGGGTGGCGATCGGGTGGCGATCACGGTGGAGCGCAGCGACGGCCGGCACCAGCTCACCGTCACCCTCGGCAGCCGCTGATCCGGGGGCGGTGGTGCGGCGCTCACCGTCGGGCCGGTCAGGCCGGTGCGGCCGGTGCGGCTCTCACCGTCACCTCACGATCCGATCGGTACGGTGCCCGGGTCCGGTGGGGCACCTCCCAGCCCCGATCGACCGGACGGCCCGCCCGCCCCGGGTCGACGGCCCCCTCCGTCCGCAGAGGGGGCCGTCCCGCGTCGGCGGTCGGGCGATCAGGCGGTGCGACGCCGGGTCACCGGGTCGCACCCAGCCCGGCGATGCAGCGGTTGTGCAGCGTGCCGATGACGTCGGCGCCGCTGTCGATCACGTCGCCCTCGACGAGGAACCGACCGCGGGACATGCCGACGCCCGCCGGCGTGCCGGTGAAGATCAGGTCGCCCGGCAGCAGCGTGCAGATGGACGAGAGGTAGGACACCAGGGTCGGGATGCCGAAGATGAGCTGGCTGGAGCGCGACGCCTGGACCCGATCACCGGACACGTCGCACCACAGTGCGATGTCGTCGGGGTCGGCGAAGGCGTCGACCGAGACGATGGCCGGGCCGATGGGGCCGAAGGCGGGGAAGCTCTTGCCCAGGCTGAACTGGGGCGGGGCCCCGGTGAACTGGACGGCGCGGTCCGAGACGTCCTGGCCGAGGGTGAGCCCGGCCACCACCGACCAGGCCTCGGCCTCGGCGACGCGAGTGGCCTCGGTGCCGATCACCGCGACGATCTCGACCTCCCAGTCGACCATCGCTCCGGACAGCGGCACGTCGGCGGCGGGCCCGGCGATGCAGGTCGGGAACTTGGTGAACGTGAGCGGGGCCGGCGGCAGCTCCATGCCGCCCTCGGCGGCGTGGTCCGCGTAGTTGAGGCCGATGCCGAACACCTGGCGGGGGAAGGGGATCGGAGCGTCGAGGGTGACCTCGGCCAGGTCGCCGGTGGGCGTGGCGGTGGCGGCGGCGGCCTGCAGGTCGTGCAGCTCGCCGTGGCGGGCCACCGCGGTGAGCGGATCGGCCAGGGCGTCGTCGCCGCTCAGGGCGGCGAGGTCGTGCCAGCGGCCGTCGTGGTCGAGGGCGGCGCGGCCGCCGATCGTGACGAGGCGGAACATGGGGCTCCAGTCGGGTCGGGTCGGTCGGGTCGGTCGGGTCGGTCGGGCGGGCCCAGCCTGCCCGGTCGGCGTCTGGCGCGCACGACCGCACCGGGCGTGCGGCGCACGGTGGGCTGCTCCCACGTCGGGGTACCGTGCGACGTGCGCGGTGATCGGGGGCGGCTGCGGGTGGTGGCGACCGTCGTCGTCGTGGTGCTCGCCGGGCTCGGTCCTCTGACCGCGGGCGCCGACGGGGTGCCGCGGGGTGGTGCCGATCGAGCGGCGGTGGCGACGGCCGGCGCGCTGGCCGACCCCTCGACCTACCCGCGCGATCCCGTCGGCGGGATCAAGGGCCTCCAGCCCGACCTCGTGCCCGACAAGGACGCGCTGGCGCCGGGCCTTGGCACGGTGGCCGTCAACTTCGCCTGGTGGGAGTGGGAGCCCACCCGCACGCCGGCGCCCTGTGCCCCCGACCAGGTCGAGGCCGACGGGCGCTGCTACGTGGTGCCGCCGGTGATCGACGCCGAGGTGCGGGCGTGGTTCGACCGGGGCGTGCCGGTGACGGGCATCTTCTACGGGACGCCGCCGTGGGCGCGGGGTGCGCGCCCCTGCAGCCCGGCCAACCCGGGCTTCGAGGTCTTCTGCGTGCCCGACGACCCGGTGGACTTCGCCCGCTTCGTCGGCATGATCGCCCGTCGCTACGACGGCGCGCGCGGTGCCGGTCGGGTGACGGACTTCGTCGTGCAGAACGAGGTCGACATGAACGACTGGTTCGACGTCGGGTGCGGCCAGGGCGTGCCGTGCGATCCGGCCACGTGGATCTCGACGTACGCGTCGATCTACAACCCCACCTACGACGTGGTGCGGGCCGCCCAGCCGAGTGCCCGGGTGCTCATCTCGTTCACCCACCACTTCGACCCGGTCTTCGACGCACCGGCGGCGACGAACCCCACGCTGTCGGTCAAGACGTTCCTGACCGCGCTCGTCCCGCTGCTCGGCGACCGCCAGTGGTCGATCGCGGCCCACCCGTACCCGAGGTTGCCGGCGCCGGTGTTCGACGCGCGCGACCTGCCGTTCGCCACGCTCGGGTCGATCGGCGCGCTCGTCGGGTGGTTGCGGGCGACCTTCCCGGCCAACCCCCTCGCCGGCGAGGTCCAGCTCACCGAGGTCGGCCTCAACGCGCCTCCCGCCTACGAGCAGCTGCAGGCCGAGGCCCTGTGCACCGCCTTCCGCAACGTGACCGGCACCCCCGGCGTCACCTCGTTCATCTACCACCGCCTCCTCGACCAGAAGGACGAGTTCGGCCTCGCCCTCGGCCTGCGCCGCATCGACGGCAGCGCCAAGCCGGCCTTCGCCGTGTGGCACGACGTCAACCTGCCGGGCTCGGCCCGATGCGGCTTCGACCTCCTCCCTCACACCGTCGTCCAGCACGGTCTCGACCCGGTCACCGGCGCCCACTGGTACTCGTCGCGGGAGCTGCCCTCGGGGGTCGTGGCCACTGGCGAGCAGTGGCTCCTCTCCCACGAGGTCGTCCCCGGCACCGCCATGCTCTACGAGTGCGGCCGGGGCGAATCGAGCCACCTGTCGCGCGCCGTCACCTGCGAGGGCGACGTGCCCCTTGGCCCGGTCGGTGCCATCGGCACCGCGGCCGCCCCGGGGCGGACCGCCCTCTACCGCTGCTCGGCGGCGGCAACGGAGCTCGTCACCATCGATCCCGCCTGCGAGGGCGACCAGGTGGTGCTCGGCTACGTCGACGGCGAAGCGCCGCCCACCACCACCGCCGCGGTGGTGTCCCCGGCGACGCCGGTGGCCTCCGGTGCGGTGACGCCGGCCTTCACCGGGTGACCGCCGAGCGGCGTCGCGAGCTGGCGGCCGTGCTCAGGGCCAGTTGTCGGCGATGGTGCGTCCGGCCCGGATGAGCACGCCCTCGTTGCTGGCGATCGACCCCTCGGCGGCGACGGTCAAGAGGTTGCCGCTGTCGACGATCTCGAGCTGGGTGTTGCCCCTGCCGGCAGGCTTGCTCCGCACCAGCCGCGCCTCGGAGCCCAGCCCGGGGACGTTCACGAACTCGTTGTCCACGGTGAACTGGTCGAGGCCGTGGTACTCCTGGGCGCCGTCGGGTGCCGTGCGCAGCGTGGCCCACAGGTACTTGCTGCCGTTCGTCCACCGGCAGGCGTACGCGGGGCTGTTCACCAGGTCGTTGGTGGCGGTCGACGAGAGGTCGTGGCCGGTCGTGGTGCCCTCGCCGAGCAGCGCGGCGGCCTCGGCCGGCGGGAGCGCGCGGTTGCACACCTGCTCGGGGTCGCCGACGGAACCGGACCCGGCGGCCGGCGGCGCGCCACCGCAAGCCCGGTCGCGGCTCTGGGCCTCGATGCGCACCTCGGTGCCGCCGAGGGAGGCCAGGTACCACGTCGCGATGCCGGGGGCGACGTCCTGGTCGGTCCGCAGCGGACGGCCGTCGGGGCACGGGGGGCAGCCGGCGGGGTTCACGCACAGGCGGGTGGTGGAGCCCTCGTTGAGGGTGTGGCGGGTGCCGGCGGTGTCGATGAGGCCGACGCCGGTGGCCGTCGGGGTCTGCACCTCGACCACCTCGCCGGCCAGGTCGGTGCGCACCGCCTTGGCGGAGCGCGCCGTGGGGAGGCCGACGGCCACGGGTCCGCCATCCACGGGCAGGCCGAAGCGCTGGGCCACCGGCCGGTCGTCGGTGGCGTAGGGGCCCTGCGGGTGCCACTCGTCGGTGCCCGGGCCCCGCAGGTTGGCGAGGTGGGTGGCCCACCGGGTCCAGAGGTTGGGCCCGGCCGGCCTGGTGAGGGTGTCGAAGGCGGCTGCGCTGCCGCTGTCCATCGAGGCGCGCACGACGTCGGCCAGCCGTCCGGTCAGCGGTGCGCCCAGGTCGGTGTCGACCAGCCACATCAGACCGAGGGCGTCGTAGCTGCGGGCGAAGGTGGAGCGCTCCGGCTCCTGCAGCCAGCGCCGCCACCAGCCCCGGTGGCTGTAGAGGCTGCCGTCGACCGCCTTCTCGCCGAAGAAGGCGGCCGTGCCCTCCCGGACCCACTCGGGCATGGTGTGGTACCGGGCGGGCGAGCCGGCGATGGCGTGCTGCTGGCAGTGGTACATCTCGTGGGCGATGGCGCCCACCATGAAGCGGCGGGCCTCGGCGCCGTCGGCCGGCACGATGACGTCGCGGTTCATGATGATCCGGCACCCGAGGAGCGTCCCGTCGGGGTTGGTGGTGGCGTTGGTCTCGGCGCCGGTGTTCGGGCTGTCGAAGATCCAGGGGCACTCGGTCGAACCGGGCACAGCCCCGTCGGCGCAGTGGTCGGGGTCGGGCGTGCGCAGGTCGGCCGTGCTCCAGCGGATCGGGATGCCGGGCGGCCCGCCGTTGAGCCGCTCGAACCGAGCCCGGGCCTCGACCGCGGCCAACCGCAGCTCGGCGTCGGTCACCATGCCCACCCGCACCGCGGCGAGCTGGGCTCGGGGCGGTGCGTCGGCGCTCGTGTCGATGGTGGTGGCCGTGATGCCCGGGGTGCCGGTGGACGGCGTCGCTCCGGCGTCGTCGAGCGACAGCTCGACCGGGTCCCTGCCCGCCACCACCACGCGGACGATCGCCTGCTGGTCGGCGGTCAGCTCGGGGAGCCACGATGCCACCCGGGCCTTGATCAGGGAGACGTCGACGTCGGCGACCTGGTCGCGGGGGAGCGGGGTCACCCCGGGGAGCGGGGAGATCCGCGCCGCCCACAGGCCGAGGGCCTGGTCCTTCGAGAGGCGGCCCTCGGGGTCGAGGAGCGCGCCGAGCTGGTCCATGCCCCGCACCTCGGGGGTCACCTCCGGCGGGGGCTCGTCCCGGGCGGCCGACCCGGTGGCGGTGGTGGTCGGCGCCTGGGCCGAGGGCGTGGAATCGGAGCCGCTCGAGCACGCGCCCACGAGCAGGGCGGCGGTGCAGAGCAGGACCCCCAGCGGTCCGGCGTGGCGTGGCACGGCGGGCAGCCTAGCGATGGCGGATCGGGGCGCCGAGGCGCGACCGGCCGGTTCCGCGCCCGGACCGGGTCAGAATCGCTCAACCGGAGTTGAGTGATCTAGGGTGCGCCGGTGCCCCGTTCCCGACCCGCCACCGCGACGCCGCCGGGCACCCGACACCCGGGGGCGCTCGACCGCCGCGCTGCCGTCCACGCCGCCCTGGGCGAACCGTCGCGGCTGGCCATCGTCGACGAGCTGGTCGTGTCGGACCGGACGCCGAGCGAGCTGAGCGCTCGCCTCGGCCTGGCCTCCAACCTGCTGGCCCACCACCTCGACGTGCTCGACGAGGCCGGCCTGGTCGAGCGGTCCCGCTCCAGCGGCGACGGCCGCCGTCGCTACGTCCACCTGCGGGCCGGGGCGCTCGACGGCCTGTGGTCGCCGGCGCCGCTGGGCCCGACGGAGCGGTCAGGGGGACCCCCACCCGTCGCGGCCATCGGTGCCGCGCTGTTCGTGTGCACCGCGGGGTCGGCCCGGTCCCAGCTGGCCGCCGCGCTGTGGCGGGCGCGGACCGGGTGCGACGCCACCGCGGCGGGCACCGACCCCGCGGCGCGCGTGCACCCGAAGGCGGTGGCGGCCGCCCGACGCCACGGTCTGGTGCTCACCGGTGATCGACCCCTCGCCCTGGCCGAGGTCGGTCGCCGGCCCCGGCTGGTCGTCACGGTGTGCGACCGGGCCCACGAGGACCTCGACCCCGACGGTCGGCGGTGGCTGCACTGGTCGGTGCCCGACCCGGTGGCCGCCGGCACCGCGGCCGCCTTCGACGCCACCGTGGCCGAGCTGGCGGCCCGCATCGATCGGCTGGCGGCGTGACCGACCCGCCCGAGCTGCCCGGCGAGCGCGAGCTGGCCGTCAAGGTCGAGACCGGCACCGGTTCGCTGCGCCTCGACCTGGCCCGCCGACTCGCCGCCGAGGCCCTCGGCACGGCCCTGTTGATCGTGGCGGTCGTCGGATCCGGCATCGCCGCCAGTCGCCTGTCGTCGGGTGACGTCGGCCTCCAGCTGCTCGAGAACGCCATCGCCACCGCCGGCGCGCTCGTCGGCCTCATCCTCATGTTCGGCGCCGTGTCGGGGGCCCACTTCAACCCCGTGGTCTCCATCGTCGACCGACTGCTCGGCACCACCTCCACCCGCGACGCCGGGCTGTACGTGGTGGCCCAGGTGGTGGGGGCGTGCCTCGGCACGATGGTCGCCAACCTCATGTTCGAGCTGCCGGCGGTGAACGTGTCCACCACGGTGCGCTCGTCCCCGGCGCTGTGGCTGTCCGAGGTGGTCGCCACCGTCGCCCTGCTGCTCGTGATCCAGGGCTGCGTGCGCTCGGGCCGGGCCGCGATCGTGCCCTTCGCCGTCGGGGCCTGGATCGGCGGTGCCTACTGGTTCACCTCGTCCACCAGCTTCGCCAACCCGGCCGTCACCATCGCCCGCACGCTGTCGGACACCTTCGCCGGCATCGCCCCGTCGTCGGCGCCCATGTTCATCGCCATGCAGCTGGTCGGCGCCGTCATCGCCTTCGGGCTTATCCGCTTCTTCTTCCCGCACCCCGCCGCGCCGATCGATCCGAGCGATCCCACCGAGGAGGCCACCCATGGGTGACCAGCGAGCCGACCACCGATCCGATCACCGACCCGAGGTGCTGTTCGTCTGCGTGCACAACGCCGGCCGGTCGCAGATGGCCGCCGCGTTCCTGGCCCGGCTCGGTGGCGACCAGGTCGTGGTGCGCTCGGCCGGCTCGGCGCCCGCCGACGACGTCAACCCGGCCGTCGTCGAGGCGATGGCCGAGGTCGGCATCGACCTGCGCGCCGCCGGGGCCCACCCCAAGAAGCTGGAGGAGGCGGCGGTGGCGGCCTCCGACGTCGTCATCACCATGGGCTGCGGCGACGCCTGCCCGATCTTCCCCGGCACCCGCTACGAGGACTGGGTGCTCGACGACCCGGCCGGCCAGGGGGTCGAGGCGGTGCGGCCGATCCGCGACGAGATCGAGCAGCGGGTGCGCGGGCTGTTGGCCTCGCTCGACCTCGCGCCGGTCAGCGGCTGAGCGCCGCCGACGGGCCGAGTGCGTCGCGCACGGCGCCGAGGCGGGACGGCACGATGCGGTACCAGGCCCACTTGCCCCGCTTCTCGCGCTCGAGCAGACCGGCGTCGACCAGCAGCGACAGGTGGTGCGACACGGTGGGCTGGGACCGCCCGATGGGCTCGACCAGGTCGCAGGCGCAGGCCTCGCCCGTGGGGGCGGCGGCGACCAGCGACAGCAGGCGCAGGCGGGCCGGGTCGGCCAGCACCTTGAGCAGGCCGGCCAGCTCGACGGCCTCGTCCTCGCTCAGCACCCCGTCGGTGACCGGGGCGCAGCACACGGCGTCGGCTCGTGGCTCCATGGCGACCTCCTGGAACGGGTGGCGGAACGGGTGGCGGAACGGGGGTGGGGCGCGGCACGAAGCTCGTCGCACACGTCCTGACCCTTACATATTGACAACCGTCGATGTGTGGGTAAGATGCACCTATCGACAACCGTCGATGAGTCTACCGGAGGTGCCCGCCATGTCCAGGATCCAGCTCGCCCTCGACGTCACCGACCTCGATGCGGCCATCGACTTCTACTCCACGCTGTTCGCCACCCCGCCCGCCAAGGTCAAGGACGGCTACGCCAACTGGGAGATCGCCGACCCGCCCCTGAAGCTGGTCGTGTTCGAGGGCCCCACCGGCGGCACGCTCAACCACCTCGGCGTCGAGACCGACACCGCCGCCGAGGTGACCGCCGCCGAGGCCCGCTTGGCCGGTGACGGCCTGGCCACCACCGGCGTCGACGACACCGTCTGCTGCTACGCCACCAAGACCGAGACGTGGGTGACCGACCCCGACGGGGCGCGGTGGGAGTGGTACGTGAAGACCGGCGACGCCGAGCAGCTGTCCTACGAGGCCGTCGAGGGCGACGGCGGCGCCGTGTGCTGCGCCCCGGCGGAGGCCGTCGCCGAGCCGGTCACCCTGGGCCGCACCGCCGAGCCGGCCTCCAGCGGCGGCTGCTGCTGAGCTGCTCGGGCCGGTGGCTCGGCCTCGTCGCCCTCAGGGCGTGAGGCGCACCTTCAGGCAGTCATCCGATCGAGATGCGGCCGCGGCGTAGGCCGCGGCCGCATCGTCGAGGGCGAAGGCGTGGGTGAACAGGCCGCTGGTGTCGAGGCGCCCCGATTGCACCAGCGGGACCAGCTCGGTCCACGTGCGGTGCACGGGCACGGTGGTCATGCGCAGCGTGACGCTGCGCAGCACGCCGAACAGGACGCCGAGGGGATAGGGCGCCATGTCGTGCACGCCCACCACCGACACCGTCCCGCCGTTGCGCACCGCGCCCATGGCGGTGTCGAGGGTGGTGTCGGTGGCCACCGTGTCGATCACGGAGGGCGCGCCCCGCCCGTCGGTGGCCTCCAGCACGGCGTCGACGGTGGTGCCCTCGATCGACGTGGCGCCCGACGCCTCGGCCCGCGCACGCCGGCCGGCGACCGGGTCGACCACGAGCACGCGGGCCGCGCCGAGCACCAGGGCCGACCGGATGGCGCAGAGACCGACGGCGCCGGCGCCGAGCACGACCACGGTGGCGCCCGGCTCGATGTCGGCCCGGCGGGCGGCGGCCCACCCGGTGCCGAGGTTGTCGGTCAGCAGCAGGGCCGCCTCGTCGTCGACGCCCTCGGGCACCGCGAGCAGCTGGAAGTCGGCGGCGTGCACGGCCAGCAGGTCGGCCTGGCCGCCGCCCAGCTCGCCGCCGCCGAACACGAGCGGGCCGTGCTCGCAGGCCACCGGGTCGAGGGTGGCGCAGCCGGCGCAGTGGCCGCAGCCGGTGACCGAGGCGACCAGCACGCGGTCGCCGACCGCGAACCGGCGGACCTCGGGGCCCACGGCCGCCACCCGGCCCACCACCTCGTGGCCGATGGCGAGCGGGTACATCGGGAGGTCGCCGTCGTAGAAGTGCAGGTCCGAGCCGCAGATGGCGGTCGCCTCCACCTGCACGACGGCCCCGTCGGGGCCCGGTGGCTCGGGGTCGGCCACCGTGTGCACGGCGATCTGGCCCGGACCCTCCACCACCACGGCGCGCATGGGGCGAGCCTAGGGGGGTGGACACATCCCGACAAGTGTCCAGTGCACAGATCCGGCGGGGTGTCTACGATCCGCCCCATGCGCAACCCCCACGCCGGTGCCCCGTTCACCGCCGACGAGATGAGCGACGCCGACATCGCCGCCGCCCTCGAGGACCTGTCGGTGCCCACGCTGCTGCTCTCGTGCGTCCACATGAGCGGTGACGCGTCGATCCTCGACGGACCGCTGCGACCGCAGGGCCTGTTCCTCAATGAGACCCAGGGGTACATGTCCGAGGAGGACAAGGCGGCGGCGCGCGAGCTGGCGCTGGGGATCATCGTCGACTGGCGCGACCGCGGCTGTCCCGAGCCCGAGCCGGTCTCGCCCGAGCTGCTCAAGCGGATGATGGACTGGCTGGTCTGCGAGGACGTGCCCGGCGAGTACGTGCAGATGCTGCTCGAGGAGATGGAGCTCGACGGCGCCGACGCCCGGGCCACCGCCCCCGTCGACCCCGAGCGGGCCGCCGGGCTCCCGGTCGTCGTGATCGGCTGCGGGATGTCCGGCCTGCTGGCCGCCATCCGCCTGGAGGAGGCCGGCTTCCCCTACACCGTCATCGAGAAGAACGAGGGCGTCGGCGGCACGTGGTTCGAGAACACCTATCCCGGCGCCCGCGTCGACGTCGGCAACCACTTCTACTGCTACAGCTTCGAGCCGGCCGACCACTGGACCGAGTTCTTCGCCCGCCAGCCCGAGCTGCAGGCCTACTTCCAGCGCACGATGGAGAAGCACGGCGTGCAGGACCACGTGCGGTGGGGGATCGAGGTCGTGGCGGCCCGGTGGGACGACGACAGCGCGTCGTGGGCCGTCGAGCTCGACACCGGCGAGGTGCTGTCGGCCCGGGCCGTCATCAGCGCCGTCGGCCAGCTCAACCGCCCCTTCGTCCCCGACGTGCCGGGCACCTTCGACGGCCCGTCGTTCCACACCGCCCGCTGGGACCACTCGGTCGACCTCACCGGCAAGCGGGTGGTGATGGTCGGCGCCGGCGCCACCGGCTTCCAGGTGGCACCCTCCATCGCCGACCAGGTGGGGCACCTCACGATCATCCAGCGCACGGCGCAGTGGATGTTCCCGAACCCCGCCTACCACGACCAGGTGGGCCCCGGTGTGAGGTGGGCGCTGCACCACCTGCCGTTCTACGGGCGCTGGTTCCGCTTCCTCATCTTCTGGCCCGGCTGCGACACCGGCCTCGTGGCCGCCCGGGTCGACCCGGCGTGGGAGCCCCAGCAGCAGTCGGTGAGCGAGGCCAACGAGATGGCCCGCATCCTGTTCACCGACTGGATCACCGGCCAGCTCGAGGACCGGCCCGACCTCGTGGCCAAGTGCGTCCCCGACTACCCGCCCACCGGCAAGCGCACGTTGCAGGACAACGGCAGCTGGCTGCAGACGCTCAAGCGCCCGAACGTCGAGCTGGTGCGGGCCGGCGTCGACCACCTCGAGGCCGACGCCGTGGTCGACGCCGACGGCGTGCGCCACGAAGCCGACGTCGTGATCTGGGCCACCGGGTTCCGGGTCAACGACGTGCTGTTCCCGCTGACGATCGTCGGCCGCGACGGTGGTGACCTGCGCGACGAATGGGGCAACCGGCCCCGCGCCTACCTCGGCATGACCGTGCCCGGCTTCCCGAACTTCTTCTGCCTCTACGGCCCCGGCACCAACCTCGCCAGTGGCGGCAGCCTGATCTTCCACTCCGAGTGCGAGGTGCGGTACATCATGCAGTGCCTCGCCGCCCTGGCCGAGGACGACGTGGTCGCCATGGAGCCCAAGCCCGAGCGCTACGACGACTGGTACCGGCGCAGCCAGGACGAGCTGCGGATGATGGTGTGGTCGTCGCCGTACATCGAGCACTCCTTCTACAAGAACGACGAGGGCGTGGTGCACGGGCTCAGCCCGTGGCGGCTGGTCGACTTCTGGTCGTGGACCCGCGAGGTCGACCTCGACGACTTCGCGCTGCGGCCGTCCTCCTCGGCGGCATCGGGTCCGTCGTCGTGACCGCCTCGACCACCGCCGCGGCCGCGCCGCCGGCGACGCCGACGCGCGAGCGCATCCTCGACGCCGCCGAGCGCTGCCTCCACGAGCGCGGCATCCGGGCCACCACCATGGCGGGCATCGCCGACGACGCCGGCATCTCGCGCGCCTGGTTGTACCGCAACTTCCCGAACAAGGACGCCCTGATCGCCGCCGCCCTGATCCGGCGCGACGAGGAGTTCTGGTCCGACGCCCACGCCCGCATCGGGCGGGCCCGGGGGATCGCCGACAAGGTCGCCACCGCCGTGCACCTCGCCCGCTCGTCGCCGCTCGGCCCGCTCGCGCTCGAGCTGCGCGACCGCGAGCCCGAGGCGTTCGCCCAGGTGATGGGCACCTACACCGAGGACATCCTGCCCGGGCTCACCGGCTTCTGGGAGCACCACCTCGAACTGGCCCGCCGGGCCGGTCAGGTGCGGGCCGACCTCGACCTGCACGGCGCCGCCGAGTGGGTGCTGCGGGTCGTCATCTCGCTGGTCACCACGCCGGGCGCCGCCGTCGACGTCGACGACCCCGCCTCGCTCCGCCGCTACCTGCGCACCTACCTCGAACCGGCCCTGACCTGAGTCGACGGGCGCTCGGTCACCCGACCGTCACCCGACCGTCAGCCGCCCGGGGCGGCCAGCGCGGCGGCCGCCATCGCCACCAGCTCGCCGATGAACACGTCGTCGGGGAGGACCGGTCGAGCCGCGGCCTCGGCGTCGACCAGGCGGGCGCGGTCGGCCGAGGTCTGGATCACGAACCGGGAGACGGTCCACACCCGTTCGCCGGCGACCTCGACGGGCAGCCGCGTGGCGAGCCGCTCGAACAGCGCGAACCCCACGGCCTCCATCTCGGGCAGGACGTTGTCGCGGATGGTGCCGAAGGCGAGCGTGGGGTCCGATCCCAGCTCGGCGACGATCTTCACGTAGGCCCGCTCGCTGGGGCCGACGGTGACGTACTCGGCCCAGGGGCGGACCATGGCCTCGACCAGTCGCCGCTGCGACGGCCGGGTGCCACCCTCGTCGGCGACCCGGCGGGCGATGGCCTGCAAGCGGGGCAGGTGCCGCTCGCTGAGCGCGCGCAGGATGCCGTCGCGATCGCCGAAGTGGTACTGGACGGCCGCGTCGTTGCGCTGGTCGGCGGCGATGCGGATCTGGCGCAGCGACACGTGCGCCACGCCGTGGTCGCCGTAGAGGTGCTCGGCGACGTCGAGGATGTGCTCCCGGGTCTGCTCGCCGCGCCGCACCACGCGGCGCATCGTAGGGGCGGCCCCGACCGTGGCCGTCACGTGCTCAGCCGTTCACCGCGGGACCGCCGCCGGTCAGGCCGGGACGTCGCGGCACACGTTCTTGCGGTGGCCCACCTGGTCGAGCGGGACGATGTAGTACGTCCCGTTCGGGCAGGTCATCTTCGGGTTGAGGTTGGAGAACATGCCCTGGGGCGACTCGTAGCCGGGCACCGGCCACACGTGGACCATGTAGCCGGTGTTGGCCAGCAGCCGCCCGCCGTACTGGTCGCACAGCTCCTTGGTGGCCGAGGCGTCGGCGCCGAGCGGGGCGTCGGTGGTGCCGTCGGGGTTGATCGTCAGGCACACGTTGGTGTGGTAGTGCCAGTGGTCGTTCGGGCCGATGAACCCCTCGGGTGGGTTCTGGGTGTCGAACGACAGGATGTTGTACATGAACCCGGCCAGCTTGGCGTCGGGGGTGATGCCGTCGAAGATGAGCATCGGGTGCTTCAGCGCCTCGTCGCTCATCGTCGGGCCGGGGTTCACGAAGTACTTGCCCTCGAGGTAGTGGGCGCCCAGGCCGGGGGAGTACGGGCCCTGCCGGTGGTAGCCGGCGGCCTCGGCGGCGGCGACCGTCGGGTACTTCTCGATGAGCGGCTTGAGCTGGGCCAGCTGCTCGTCGAGGTACTGCTGGGTGACCGGGTCGACGGCCACGACGCTCGTGGTGTGGACGTGGCCGCCGCCCTCGCCGGCGCCGTTCATCAGCAGCGACAGGCCCTTGTCGTCGACGGCGGCCTCGTCGTGGCCGTGCGCGTGGCCGTCGGCGCCCTCGACGCCGCCGTGGCTGTGGCTGGTGGCGCTCGGGGAGGCGATGGCGAACGACGTCAGCAGGAGCAGGGCGAGGGGGACGATCGAGAGGATGACCTGGCTGCCGTGGGAGAGCCGGGCGCCGAGGCGGGGCCGGGCGAGCAGGACGATGCCGCCGACGACGAGGCCGGCCTCGAGGGCGACGGCGGTCAGGTCGACGAACGACGCCGACTCGGGGATGCCGGCCTCGGGTCCGACCGGCCAGCCCCAGACGCGGGTGACCAGCCACGCGCCGACGAACACCACGTTGGCGACGCACGAGAAGCGCAGCACGGCTCGCGACGGCCGGGCGACCAGGGCGACCGCCACCCCGAGCTGGATCCAGCCGGCGACCAGGAAGGCGGCGCCGGCGGGGGCCCACTCGCCCAGGTGGGCGGGGGCGAGGGCGAAGTGGATGGCACCGGCCGACGCCGACAGCACCGCCAGCAGCACCAGCGCGGGGCGGCTCCACGCCGGCTCGGGCTCGATCGGGTGCCGGTCGGCGTCGCCGACGGCGTCCATGCGGACGAGCGCTTCGAGCTCGTCCGGGCTCGGCGAGATCCCGTCCCGGTCGACGACGGCCATGGCCCCTCCCGTTGGCGTCGGTCGACGTCACCCCCCTCGGTGACGTCGGTCACGGCAAAGTAACACACCCGTGTTAGATGGTCGAGGCTGCTGGCGTGCCGGTCGCACCGCCGGCGCCGCCGCTCGCCGTCGGCACGTGCGACGATGCCGGCCCGACGCGCACCGTCGTCGGCCGGCCCGAGCATCGCTCGCCGGGCCGCCGACCGATGCCCACCCGACGATCTGCTCCACGATCTGGTCCACGATCTGCACGACGAGAGGACGACGCGCCATGGCCGCCAGCGACGATCGACCCGACCACGGTGCCGAGGGCCCCACGGCGGGGGCCGCCATCGGGTTCGTCGGCCTCGGCTCGATCGGGCGGCCGATGGTCGAGAGCTTGCTGCGGGCCGCGGTGCCGACCGTCGTGTTCGACCTGAACCGCACGGTGGTCGACGAGCTGGCGGCGCTCGGCGCCCGGCCGGCCGACGACCTGGCGTCGCTGGCGGCGGCCTGCTCGGTCGTCGGCGTGTGCGTGCCCGCCGACGACCACGTGCGTGCCGTGCTCGACGGGCCCGACGGCCTGCTGGCGCACCTCCCGCCCGGTGCCACGGTCGCCATCCACTCGACGGTGCGGCCCGAGACGATCACGTGGGCCGCCGATGCCGCGGCGTCGCGGGGCGTGACCGTCGTCGAGGCCGCGCTCACCGGTGGCTTCATGGCCGCGGCCGAGGGCCGCTCGACGATCCTGCTGGGCGGCGACGAGGCCGACTTCGGTCCGCTCGAGCCCCTGCTCGCCGCCTGCTCGGCGGCGCGCATCCACGCTGGACCGCTGGGCTCGGCGGTCCGCCTCAAGCTCTGCCTCAACCTGCAGACCTACGTGACCTTCGCCGGCGTGTTCGAGGCGGTGCGCACCGCCAAGGCGGTGGGCGTCGGTCTGGAGCCCTTGGTGGCCGCCATGCGGGCCAACGGCCAGCTGCCCGAGATCGTCGAGGGCTACCTGATCCTGCACCAGCTGCGCGACGAGGACCTCGACGCCATGCAGGACCAGCTCGCCGGCTACGCGGCGATCATCGAGAAGGACCTCGCGCTGATCGCCGAGCTGGCCGAGGCCGCCGGCGTCGACATCCCCGCCGCCGAGCTGGCCCGCTCCCGGGCGGGCGCCGTGTACTTCCACCGAGGAGACGACCGATGACCACCGACGAGCCGGCCGACGGATCGACCGAGGGATCGACCGAGGGATCGACCGAGGGATCGACCGAGGGATCGACCGACGGCGGTTGGCTGGACCCCGAGCGGGCGGCCCGAGGGGCGGCGCTCTTCGACGACGTGTACGCCGGGCTGATGTCGGCGCCCGAGCCGGGGTCGATGGACTTCTCCGACATGATGCTGGCCCAGCTGTTCGCCGAGCACTGGGGCCGCGACCAGCTCGACCGCCGGGCCCGCCGCCTGCTCACCCTGGGGATCGTGGCGGCCGCCGGGGATGCCGGCGCCTGGTCGATCCACCTCGAGGCGGCCCTGCGCAACGGCGAGATCACCGCCGTCGAAGCGCGCGAGGCCGTGCTGCACGTCTCCCAGTACGCCGGCTACCCCAAGGCCTCCCCGCTGCTGATCGCCACCGAGGAGGTCATCGGTCGCAACCCGCCCGCTGACCCGACCGCTGACCCGCCCGCCGACGCGCCCGCGTCCGCCCCAGCCACCGACGACGACGCCTGACCCTCCAGCGAACTTTGGAGGATTCGCGTCACCCCTTGACGCGAATCCTCCAAAGTTCGCAAGGGTGGGGGGAGCGGAGGTGGGGAGTGGGCGGCGGCGAGCGCTTCCCGGCGGAGACCGAGGGACACCGGTAGGCTCGGCGCCCGGCGGGCACCAGGTGGTCGAGGTGGAGCGGCGACGCCGCACGCGAGGGGGCGACATGCGCGACGGGGATGACCGGACGGACGCGGGTCACCGCGTCGAGGTGCTGCTGGCGCAGCAGGCCACCGAGATCGAGCGGCTGCGCCGCGAGCTCGACGAGCTGCGCCAGCGCGTCGACCGTCGTGGTGCTGCGCCCGATGCTCGTGGGCCGGCCGACGGGGTGGGGGAGCGGGCCGGCGACGGCACCGCCGACGCGGCCCGGGTCGACCGGCGGCAGGTGCTGCGCCACGCCGGCGTGGCCGCCGCCGGGGTGGCGGCGGGCAGCGCGGCGCTGGTCGTCGGCACCGCCGGTCCGGCGGCGGCGGCGTCGGGCACCTTCGACGGCAACCCGGCCGTCTCGGCCAGCGGCATCGGCGGCAACGGTGTGCAGGCGACGAGCGACAACAGCCACGCCCTGTTCGCCACCAACGACAACGGCCAGTCCACCGCCTACGTGCAGAACGCCTCGGCCGGAGGCGACGGCGTGTTCGCCAACGTGTTCGGCTCGGGCCACGCCGTCCTCGGGTTCAGCCAGAGCGGCGTCGGCCTGTCGGGCTCGTCGGTCGGCGGCTACCCCTTGGTGGCGGCCGCCTCCACCGACGGCGGGACGCCCAAGGCCCACCTCCGGCTCACCACCGAGCCGGGGACGCTGCCGGCGCCGCCCACTCGGGCCGACGCCCACCTCACCGGCGAGCTCACCTTCGACGGCAACGGCGACCTGTGGCTGTGCGTGGCCGCCGGATCGCCCGGGACCTGGCGCCGGGTGTCGGGGGCCGGCACCGCCGGGGCCATCACGCTGCTGCCCACGCCCGTCCGCGTCTACGACAGCCGCCCGGGGAACCCGCCCGCCGTCGGTCCGAAGACGCCGCTCGCCGGCGGCTCGCCCCGCACCATCGACTGCACCGCGAACAGCAGCGGGGTCCCGGTCGGGGCCACCGGCGTGCTGGCCAACCTCACCGTCGTGCACACGTCGGCCACCGGCTTCCTCGTGGCCTACGCCGCCGGTGCCGCGGTGCCCGGCACGTCCACCGTCAACTGGTTCCGCCCGGGCAGCATCGTGGCCAACTCGAGCTTCGTCGCCTGCTCGGCCGCGGCGGCCATCGACCTGTACGTGGCGCCCGGGTCGGTCGCCGACGTGATCGTCGACATCGTCGGCTACACCCGCTGAGGGGCCGACGACTGCCGATCCTCCACTGTCTCGAAACCGGGGGGGGCATGCGGCGCTCCACCGCCATCGCCGAGGCCCTCGCCGGCGAACGGCAGCCGAGGGCGATGAACGTCGACGGTCAGACGCTTCAGCCGGCTTCGAGGCCGCGACCGGAGAGCGACCCCCGAGGTCAGGCCAGTCGTTGCGCCCAGGCCTCGATGGCCTCGGCCACGTCCGCGGGGTGGGTGACGGTCGGGACGTGCCCAGCCCCGGGGATCACGATGAGTTCGGCGCCGGGGATCGCATCGGCCACCTGCCGGCCGGCGTCGACCGGCACGATCAGGTCGAGCTCGCCGTGCACGACGAGCGTCGGCACCGTCACAGCAGCGTGGTCGGGGGCCACCCCTTCGTCCGCGTGCACCTCGAGGATCCGGGCGGCAGCCTCGGGATCGGCCCGCAGCAGGATCTGGCGGCCCCAACGGCGGAGGTGCTCGGCATCGGGGTCGGGCACGCACGCGTCGACGAAGAACGCCACGGTCGCGGGGAAATCGGCCCGCGAGCCGTCGATGAGCGGGGCCATCGTCGCCCGGTCGGCCCGCGGCGTGCCGTCGACGAGGATCAGGCCCTCGAAGCGGCTCGGGTCGCGCAGGACCGCCAGGGTGCAGGTGAGGGCCCCGAGGGACTCGCCGGCGAGCACGCAACGGTCGACGCCCTGGGCGTCCAGCACGGCGAAGAGGTCGTCGACGAGCGCTTCGGGTGTGATGGACGAGGTCGGCGCCGCCGTCGCGCCGGCGCCGCGATGGTCGTAGGCGATGCAGCGCCAGCCGGACTGGAGCAGCTGGATCGGGTCCTGCCACAGCTCCCAGCTGCCGACCCACCCGCCGTGGGCGACCAGGGTGCGGGGACCCGAGCCGAACGACACGGTGTTGAGCAGGGCGCCATCGGTCGCGAGGAACATCGCCGGACCGTAGCCGCCTCGGGATCGATGGTGCGGTGGTCGTGGCTCCCCACCTTGACGAATCCATCGGTCATCGCGAATATTTGTGGGTGACGATCTTTGCGGTGCTCGCCGACGACCGCCGACGCCAGATCCTCGACCTGCTGCGGGCGGGGGAGCAGCCGGCCGGCGCCCTCGTCGACGCCCTCGACGTCGCCCAGCCCACCGTCTCCCAGCACCTCAAGGTGCTGCGCGACGCCGGGCTGGTCACGGTTCGGGCCGAGGGCACCCGGCGGCTCTACCGCCTGCGGCCCGAGGCGCTGCGCGAGGTCGAGGCGTGGCTCGAGCCCTACCGCATCCTGTGGGCCGGCCGGCTCGACGACCTCGAGCGGCACCTCGACGACATGGCGGCGAACGAACCACCCCGCCGCCCATCTCGCCGGAACGTCCGGCGGGGCAGAGGAGGAACCTGATGACCACGTCGAGCTCCGCGGGCCCCGACCAGTCGGGGCCCGACCACCCGCTGGGCCAGATCGTCGTCGACGGCGACGCCACCCTGCTGCGCTTCGCCCGTGACCTCGGCCACCCGCCCGAGCGGGTCTGGCGGGCGCTCACCGAGAGCGACCAGCTGCGCCACTGGATGCCGTGCGACCTCGTCGGCCCCCGCGAGGAGGGCGCCGAGCTCGTGGTGCCCTTCTGGGACGACGTCGCCGAGCGCCACGCCGTCGCCGAGCCGGTGACCCACGGCCGGATCGTCACGTGGGACCCGCCACGGCGCTTCGTGTGGCTCTGGGAGGACGAGCTGATCGCCTTCGACCTCGAGCCGCAGGGTCGTGGCACCCGGCTGCTGCTCGAGGTGCGCCTCAGCCCCGACGGGCCGGGGGCGGACGAGGTCGGTGCCGGCTACCACGTGTGCCTCGACCAGCTCGTCGCGCTGGTCGAGACCGACGACCCGCCGCGCTTCGTCGACCAGGACCCGAGCCGCTACGAGCCGGCCTACGCCGAGCAGCTGGCCGCCCTCGGGCGCTGACGTCGCCGGCGCCTCGATCGGAGCGATTCGTCGAGGGCCCCGGTCGGCTCCCTCGCGCGCTTGCCACGTCGTCGGGACGCGACGACGCCCCGGGCACGTCGTCGGGCCCGGGGCGTCGGTCGCGAGCGGGTGCGGCGCAGGCGGCGATCAGGCGGTGGCGGCGGCGTTGAGGCGGTCGAGGTGCTCGGTGGCCTCGAGGTACTCCTCGACCCAGCGCTGGACGACGGCACCGGTCTTCTCGACCTTGCGGAACTGGCCGACCACCTGGCCGACCGGGTTGAAGGCGACATCGACGGTCTGGTCGGGGTACTTGTGGGTGGCGGCCACGGCCATGCCCGAGACCATGTACTGCAGCGGCATGCCGAGCGGCTCGGGGTTGCCCTCGGTCGACCAGGCCTCGGTCCAGTCGTTGCGCAGCATCCGGCACGGCTTGCCGGTGAAGGAGCGGCTCCGCACGGTGTCGCGCGACCCGGCGTCGATGTAGGCCTGCTGCTGGACCGGCGTGTTGTCGGCCTCCTCGACCATGAGCCACTGCGAGCCCGACCAGGCGCCCTGGCAGCCGAGCGCGAGGGCCGCGGCGATCTGCTGGCCGCTGCCGATGCCGCCGGCGGCGAGCACCGGCGTGGGGGCGACCTCGGCGACGACCTGGGGCCACAGCACGATCGAGCCGACCTCGCCGCAGTGGCCGCCGCCCTCGCCGCCCTGGGCGATGATGATGTCGACGCCGGCGTCGGCGTGCTTGCGGGCCTGGTAGGGCGAGCCGCACAGCGCCGCCACCTTGCGGCCGGCGTTGTGGATCAGGTCCATGACCTCGGGCGGGGGCGTGCCGAGGGCGTTGGCGATCAGGGTCATCTTCTCGTGCTGCAGGGCGATCTCGACCTGGGGCGTGGCGGTGGCCTCGGTCCAGCCGAGCAGCTGCAGCGAGTTGTCGTCGTCCTCGTCGAGGGGCACGCCGTGGTCGGTCAGCAGCTTGCGGGCGAAGTCGAGGTGCTGCTGGGGGACCATGTCCTGCAGCAGCTTGGTGAGGTCCTCGGCCGACATGTCGGCGTCCATGCCCTCGTACTTGTTCGGGATGACGATGTCGACGCCGTAGGGGTGGTCGCCGATGTGCTCGTCGATCCAGTTCAGCTCGATCTCGAGCTGCTCGGGCGAGAAGCCCACGGCGCCGAGCACGCCGAAGCCGCCGGCCTTGCTCACGGCGACGACGACGTCGCGGCAGTGGGTGAAGGCGAAGATCGGGAACTCGATGCCGAGGTCGTCGCAGATCGGGGTGTGCATGGTGTGAACCTTCTCGTCGGTGGATCGGGTGGTGGTCGGGATCGTTCGGGTGTCGTTCGGGTGGCGGGATCGTCCGGGCGGTCGGGTGGCTGCCGTCAGGCGGCGGCCGTGGTGCGGGTGCCGAGGACGACGTCGCGCAGCGCCCGCAGGGCGACCTCGTCGGTGACGGCGGTGGCGTCGATGCGGCGCATCATCTCGAGCCCCATGAGCAGGCCGATGACCGTGGCGCCGACGTCGGGCCGCTCGGTGGGCGAGCGAGGATCCGCGCCGAGCGACGGGTCGTCGGCGACCCAGTCGTGGACGGCGGCGTCGACGCCGTCCCAGGCGGCGCGGTAGCGGCGGGCGAGGTAGCCGCGCACCTCGTCGTGGCGGGCGGCGTAGCTCCACAGCTCGTGCTCGAGGGCGATCCACCGTCCGCCCCCGCTCGGGGGATCGGCGACGTTGCGCCACAGGGTCAGCAGCCGCTCGTCGAGGGTGGTGGCGGCGACCAGCTCGGCGCCGATGGCGGTCGACACGTCGCCGACCCAGCTCTCGAGCAGGGCGCGCAGCAGGCCGTCCTTGCCGCCGAAGTGGTCGTAGACCGCGCCCGACGTGCGGCCGGCGCGGTGGGCGATGGCGTCGATGCTCGAGGCCTCGATGCCCCGCTCGGCGAACAGCTCGGCCGCCGCCTCGAGGAGGCGGGTCCGGGTGTCGGCGCGTCGCTCCTCCTGGGTGGCCACGGCAAGAACATAGGACAGCCGATATATATCCGTCAACCTATGGAAGTGGGTTCGGACGGAGGTGGCCCAGGGAAGGGGCAGGCGGCCGGCCCATCCGGCACGCCGCCGGCCGCCAGCGCCTCCCGATCGGCGCCGCCTCCCCTACGCTGCGCGGCCGGAGCCGGCGGTCGGCGGACGATCCCGCCGCCCGTGCACCGGGGGGTGGACGTGGACCTCGATCGGGAGTGGCGGACCGAGCTCGGGCGCGGGCGCCAAGGTCTCGCCGCCGCGGCGATGGTGGTGGTCGGTGCGGTCCTGTGCGTGGTCGCCCGTCCGTCGACGTGGACCGGTGCGGACGTCGCCAACCGGCAGGCCGGCTTCGCCCTCGGCGTCCTGCTGGTCCTCGCCGGCCTCGGCGTCCTCCTGTACGACGGCCGCCAGGCGGTGGTGGTCGATCCGGTGGCGCGCGAGGTGCGGGTCGAGAACCGCAGCCGGTTCCGGTCGTCGGTGCGGGCCTTCCCGTTCGACGAGATCGAGCGGACGTCGGTGTCGACGCTCGCCGGCCGCACCGGAGGGACCCCGGCCCACGTCGTGATCCTGCACCTGCGGTCCGGCGAGCAGGTGGCGGTGTTCGCGGGCGTCTACCCGGGAGCGTTCAGCCGGTCGGCCGTCGAGGAGCGGGCGCGCCGCATCGACGCCTACCGCACTGCTCCCTGAGCGGCCGCGGGGCGCGGTGTGGCGCGGCCATGGGAGCGTGCGGCCCAGGGGCGGTGGCGGATGGCCGAGCGCGCGCCGCGGAGCTCAGCCGATGCCGAGCAGGGCCGAGACCAGCTCGTCGGGGAACGTGCCGGTCACGGCGGCGGCCATCTGGCCCTGGTCGACGGCGAGGGTCACGCCGGCGATCCCGTCGGCGGCGTCGCTGCAGAGGAACGCCAGCGGTCGGGCCATCTGCTCGGGGGAGAGCGTGGCCAGGCCGGCGGCGTCGCGGTAGTCGGCGCCGAACACCAGCCAGGTGTCGGCGTTGGCGCGGGCCAGCGGTGTGTCGGTCGGCCCCGGGAGCACGGCGTTGAGACGGATGCCGTCGCGCAGGAGGTCGAGGGCGGCCTGGGCGACGTAGGCGTTGATCACCTGCTTGGAGAAGAGGTAGTGGTCGTTGCCGGGGTTGGCCTCGAGCCACGCCACCGCGTCGTCCCACGTCGTGGCGGAGAGGAAGTCGAGCAGCTGCGGGAGGTTCGTCATCCACCCCATGCCGGCCTGCGACGAGATGAGCGCCACGGCCGAGCCGCGCGGCAGCAGCCCCTTGGCCCGCAGCCCGTCGAGGAGGTGGCGCTGGGAGATGACGTTGATGACCATCAGGCCCGGCGTGCCGTCGGCCACGCCGGCGCACAGGAAGACGGCGTCGAACGGCTCGGTCCAGCCCGCCAGCAGCGCGTCGACACCGTCCTTGTCGCGCAGGTCGACGGCGTGGCTGGCGGCCACGTCGTAGGACACCTCGGCGATGTCGACGGCCACCACCTCGGCGCCGAGGCCGGCGACCACCTGGGCGGTGGCCGCCCCCATGCCGGTGGCGGCACCCACGACCAGGGCGCGCTTGCCGTCGTAGCGGAAGGGGTCGGTGCTCATGCGGTGCTCCTCGGGCGTCGGTCGGTCGGGCGAGCGAGGGGTGGATCGACGCGTGCGCGCCGGCTCGACGGCTCGGTCGCGACGTCCCCCCGGACGTCGGGAACCTACTGCGGAGCGCCCGGCACCGCTCGCACGCGGCGGCAGACGGGATGCACCACCCGGCGAGGCCGGCGACCGTGGAGCGGAGCCGTGGCGACCGTCCTCAGATGCCGACGCCGTCGAGCGGTCGCCAGAAGCTCAGCAGGTTGGCGGCGCTGATGTCGCTCGAGACGACCGAGAGCACCCGTGACGGCGTCGGTGGGTCGACGGCGGGGGGATCGACGGTGCCGAGCAGCTCGAGGCCGATGCGGTCGCGGTGCGTGCGCGACAGGGTGCCCACGCCGTTGGTGGCCGGGTCGATGCGCACGGCGGCCGCGTCGAGGGTCGGCCGATCCCGGCCCGGCGCGGTGTCGGGGGCGAGCTGGTACCAGGCCAGGACGTCGAGGGCGTGTCCGGCGCCGACCACGAGGCACGAGCCCCAGCCGGCCGGGGTGAACTCGGCACGCCGCGCCGCGCTCATGTACGGGTTGCAGCAGCTGGTGCGGTTGTCGATCGGGTAGGCGTAGACTTCGCCGGGCGCCAGCAGCAGCGGCTGCGGGGCGGCGAGCGTCTTGCGGGGCTTCGGCACCGGTGGCTCGGCCAGCCGCTCGCCCAGCCCGGCGAGGACCTTCGCCCGCTTGCGCAGGTCCGAAGGCGACATCTCCAGCGCCTCGAGCATCGCCAGGTCGGACCCGTCGGCGATGATCACCAGCGCCTCGGCACGGGCCCGCGACTCGATGCCCTTCTTCTGGAGCAGGTCGGCGACGACGAGCCAGAACGTGGTGCGGTCCTCGTCGTCGGGGTCGGCCGCTTCGGGGTGCATCTCGAGCAGCAGGTCGACCAGCTGGTCGCCCGAGCGCGGCAGACGGCACACGGCGGACACCGCCGCCTTCAGGTCGAGCGCGGCGTCGTTGGCGTACAGCCCGGCTCCCCATGCCCCCACCCCGCCATCGTCGCAGACCGCTCGCCGTCAGGCGTGGTCCGTGACGGCTCGGGCGCCCACCGGCCGGTGCGACCGCGTACGATCCCGCGCCGGTGGGTGGGTGAAGGGACCGAGGATGGCGCGACAAGCGGTGCGAGGGACGGCGACCGCTCCGCCGCGGTGCGAGTGGGCACCTCGTCGGCCGGTCGGGAGCGCTGCCCGGCCGATGAGGCCGAGAGGGCGTCGGTGACCGGGGCGCCCGGCGCCCGGGAGCGATCGCTCGCCCGGTTGCACGTCCCGGCCGGCACCGCGGGCGCGCGCGTGGTCGGCGCCGCCGTCGGCGCGGCGGCGGCCGAGGCCGGGCTCGACGAGGGCGTGGCCGCCGAGCTCGGCGGCGTCGCCGCGGCCGTGGTGCGGGCGGTGGGCGAGCGGGGCTTCGACGAGGCGGCCGAGGCGGTCGTCGACGTCGAGGTCGTGCGGTCCGGCCATCGGGTGGTGGTGCGCATCGACGACCTGGGGCTGCCGTTCGCCTACCGCGACGAGGACGAGCTCGACGGGACGGCCATCGCCGATGCCGTCGCCGACGGGGCCGTCGACGAGGTCCGCCACGAGTGGCGCGGCCGTGACGGCAACCGCACCACCCTGGCCCGCCACCTCGGCACCGGCCCCGACCACCGCGCCGACCCGCTCACCGGCGATGGAGCACCCCCGCCCGACGCGGTGGGGCACCCCCACGACGACGCCGAGGCCGACGCGGCCGGCGTGCCGACCGACGCCGCCCCCGGTCACCACGCCCGCCTCGCCGGACCGGGCGACGCCGACGAGATCTGCCGGCTCGCCTGGCGCACCTACGGGCCCACCTACCAGCACGACGAGTACTACCAACCCGAGCGGCTCGCCCAACTGCTCGCCGACGGCGCCCAGGTGTCCTTCGTGACCGTGCTCGACGACGGCGGGCTGGTGGGCCACAGCGCCGTCGTGCTCGACGAGCCGGGCGCCGTGGTCGTCGAGGGCGGCCGGGCGATGGTCGACCCTCGGTACCGCGGCCACCACCTCATGGCGGCCACCCACGAGCTGCGCGACCACTGGTTCGCCGAGCACGGCGTGCTGGCGCTGGAGGGGGTGGCGGTCACCGCCCACACCCGGTCCCAGCCCGACGGCCCGGTCCTGTCGGTGATGCTCGGCTTCCTCCCGCCGATCCGCTTCGCCGGCATCGAGGGGACCGAGACCTCGCTGCGCGAGGCCGTGGTCGGCGGCATCGTCCCGATGGCCGACCTGCCCCGCGCCGCGGTGCTGCTGCCCCGGCGCGACGCCGACGCCCTGCGCGACCTCTACGGCACCACCGTGCTGCCCCGCGACCTCGCCGTGGCCGACGACGACGGGCCGATCGCCGCCGCCTCCGACCTCGACCTGCACCTGGCCGCCGACCTGGGCCACGCCGCCGTGCGGGCCCGCACGATCGGCACCGATCTGGCCGACGCGCTGCGCCAGCGGCTCGACGTGGTCGCCCGCAGCGGCATCGAGGTGACGTACCTCGACCTCGCCCTCGACGATCCGGCGATCTCCTGGGCGGTCGACGTCGCCGCCGACGCCGGCTTCGTGTTCTCGGGCCTGCGCCCCCTGCAGCGCCACGGCGTCGACGAGGTGCGCTACCAGCACCTCGGCGCCACGCCGGTCGACCCCGACGCCATCCACCTGCGCCACCCCCAGGCGCAGGCCCTGCTCAGCTACGTCCTCGCCCAGCGCCCGGAGGCCCGATGACCGCGCCCGCCCGCCCCATGACCCGTCGCGGCCCCCTGGCCGGGGTCGTGGTGCTCGACCTGACCCACGCCCTGTCCGGGCCCTACTGCACGATGCTGCTCGCCGAGATGGGGGCGCGGGTCATCAAGGTCGAGCAGCCGCCCGTCGGTGACATGGGCCGGCTCTACCCGCCGCTCGTCGACGGTGAGCCCGAGTTCTTCAACGCCATCAACCACAGCAAGGAGAGCCTGCTCGCCGACCTCGCCGACCCGGCCGACCGTCCGCTCCTCGAGGCGATCGTGTCCGAGGCCGACGTGCTGATCGAGAACTTCCGGCCGGGGACCCTCGAGGGCTGGGGGTGGGGCGACGACCGGCTGCGCGAGCTGAACCCGCGGCTGGTGTACGCGTCGATCACCGGCTTCGGCCAGACCGGACCGGAGGCGTGGGAGGGCGCCTACGACGTGGTGATCCAGGCCGAGGCCGGGCTGATGAGCGTCACCGGCTTCCCCGACGGGCCACCGGTGCTCACCGGGACCTCGATCGCCGACTACCTGTCGGGCATGAACGCGTTCGGGGCGATCTGCGCGGCCCTGGTGCAGAGCCGGGCCACCGGCGTCGGCAGCCGCGTCGACATCGCCATGTTCGACTCGCTGCTCGCCATCCTCGGCGCCCACGTCTTCGGCTACCTGGCTGCGGGCATCGAGCCCCAGCGCGCCGGCAACCTCAACCCCCTGGCCGCGCCGTTCGAGATCTACGAGGCGGCCGACGGCCCGGTCGCGCTGTGCGCGCCCACCGACTCGGGCTTCGCCACCCTCACGTCCTGGCTGGGTCGACCCGAGCTGGCCCACGACCCGCGCTTCGCCGACCCGGCGGCCCGGGTGACCAACCGCGACGACCTGACCCGCGAGATCGAGGCCGCCCTTGCGGGGCTCACCCGGGACGAGGCGGTCGAGCAGCTGCAGCGGGCGGGGATCCCCGCCGGCCGGGTGCGCACGGTGCCCGAGGCGATCGAGTCGGCCCAGGCCCACGAGCGGCGCATGGTCCTCGGCGTCGAGGGGACCCGGCTGCGCATCCCCGGCCACCCGTTGCACCTGGACAGCGTCGACGCCGACGACGTCCGACCGCGGGCCGCCGAGCTGGGCGAGCACACCGAGGCCCTGCGCGCCGAGTTCCTCGGGGACGGCGGAGCCGCTTGAGCCTGGCGTCGGGCCCCGATGACGGGCGCCGCTCAGGCGGCGAGGCGGTCGAGGGCGTCGCCCACCACGGTCAGCCCGTCCAGCCCGGGGAGGCGCTGCACCCGGCGGTCGATGCGGGCGACGGCGGCGCGGCCCTCGTCGCCGCCGAAGAGGTGGCGGCCGAGGTGGCGGACCTCGGCGGCCGGCATGATGCCGGCGCCGACGGGCGTCCAGAGCCGGCCGAGCGCGGCCCGGGTGAGCCGCCGGGCCCGCGGGCTGGCCGCCAGGCGACGCTCGGCCTGGCCGGCGTAGAAGTCGATGTGGCGGCCCTCCTGGCGGCTGATCCGGTCGACCAGCTCGCTGAGGACGGGGTGGTCGGCGCGGGCCGCCAGGCGGCGGTAGGCGGCCTGGGTCAGGCACTCGTTCACCGCACCCCAGGTCATGTGCAGGGCGGGGAGGTGGCGGGTGACGCCGTTGGCGGCCGCCATCGCCAGCGACATCGCCAGGTCGTGGCGCCGCGATCGTTGCCGGCTCGCCGCGACCCGCGCGCCGCCGGCGCCCTCGCCGTGGGCCGCCAGCACGGCGGCCAGGGCCTCGCCGTGCCAGTGCTCCTCGTAGACCCACACGGTCAGGAAGGTGGTGATCTCGGGATCGCGGTGGGCCTCGGTCAGCAGCAGGTCGCGCAGGTAGCAGACGGTGTGGTGCTCGACGTCGTGCATGTAGCGCAGGCAGCGCAGCGCTCCCGGGTCGAGCGGGTGGCTGGCGAAGTCGTCGAGGTCGAGGTCGTCGACCTCGACGCGGCGGCTGCGGCGGGCGAGCAGGTCCACGTCGACGCGCATGGGGCGTCCTCCTCGGGGTCGTCGTCGGTCTCGCTGGTGGTCGCCGTCCCCGGGGCGACGCTGGTTCGACGACACGGCGGAGCGGCGGGGACGGGGGAGCGGGGGCCGCTCCTGTCATGGGGTCGTTCGGTCCCGCCGACGGACGGGATGACCTCGGCCGACGAGCCATGTGTCACCCGCTGGCTGGCCGATCGTCGCCGCCGTGGTCCCGCTCCGGTCGGCACCGGTTCCCCTGGCGGGGTGTCGGCGCGACGCTGGGGGTGCAGCGGGTCGGTGGCCGTGGGCCGCCGGCTCGGGTGCGTTCGGCGCGGCCGGCTGCGAGCGGCGCCGGATCGTCCGGTGCGCAGACGAGGAGGTCGGTCATGGACGTCGTCATCGGTGCTGGTTCGGGGATCGGCGCGGCGGTCGTGCCGCGGCTGGAAGGGCCGGTCCTGGCGGCCGACCTGATCGGGGCCGAGGTGACCTGCGACCTCACGGATCCTGCGTCGATCGGGGCGCTGGTCGCCCGCGTCGACCGGCTGGGCGCGCTCGTCGTGACCGCCGGCGTGTCGCCCGCCCAGGCGCCCGCCGCCACGATCCTCGACGTCGACCTGGCCGGCACCGTCCGGGCCCTCGACGCCTTCGACGGCCTCATCGGCGACGGCACCGTGGTGGTGCTGGTCGCCTCCATGGCCGGCCACATGGCGACCTGGCCCGACGAGACGGTGGAGGCCCTCGACGAGCCGCTCACCCACGACCTCGCCGCGCTCACCGACGATCCGGCCAGCGCGTACCTCATGGCCAAGCTGGGCGTGATCCGCCTCGTGCGGCGGCGGGCGGTCGACTACGGGCGGCGCGGGGCGCGCATCGTGTCGGTGTCGCCCGGCGTGGTGCACACGCCGATGGGCGACCTCGAGCTGGCCGCCGGCACCGGCGCCCAGGGCATCGTCGACGGCTGCGCCCTCGGCCGGGCCGCGGCCGCCGACGAGATCGCCTCGGTGATCGCCTTCCTGTGCAGCGACGGCGCGTCCTACGTCACCGGCACCGACCTGGTGGTCGACGGCGGCTCGCTGGCGTCGCTCGGCATGAGCTGACGTCGAGGCGGGGTCGGTCGCAGACGGCCGTGCCGATCCCGATCCGCGCCCGCCGACCGATCGGGCCGACCGGTCGGCCGGTCGCGGCGCGCCCGGACCGAGGGCGGACCTTGCGCCGCCCAGGTATTGGCAGTAGAAGTGTCACTAGTTTGCCGGGGACGAGTGGGTGGCGTCGCCCGGCCGCCGAGGGCCGTCGACGGCGGCGGGCCGCGGACCGAGCACGAGCGAAGGGGACGTGACGACATGGAGCTGGACGGACGGACGGCGGTGGTGACGGGGGCGGCGTCGGGCATCGGCCTGGCGCTCGCCGAGCGCCTGCTCGCCGAGGGCATGGCGGTCGTCATGGCCGACATCGAGGAGCCGGTGCTCACCGAGCAGGCCGCCCGGCTGCAGGAGGGCGGCGGCGACGTGCTGGCCGTCGTCACGGACGTGGCGGATCCCGACCAGGTCGTCGCCCTGCGCGACCAGGCCTACGAGCGCTACGGCGCGGTGCACCTCCTCTGCAACAACGCCGGGGTCGCCTCCGGTCGCCCGAACCACAAGACCAAGCCGGCCGTGTGGCAGTGGGTGGTCGGGGTGAACCTGCTGGGCCCGGCCTACGCCGTGTGGGCGTTCAGCCCCGGCATGATCGAGCAGGGCGAGGGCCACATCGTCAACACGGCGTCGGAGGCCGGGCTGGCGTCCACCCCGATGCTCGGCTCGTACCACGCCTCGAAGTACGGGGTGGTGGGGCTGTCGGAGTCGCTGGCGATGGAGCTGTCGGGCACCGGGGTCGGGGTGTCGTGCCTGTGCCCCGAGCTGGTCGACACCAAGATCTTCGAGGCCACCCGCAACGCCCCGGCGTCCCTCGGCCTGCCGGCGCCGGCCGAGGTGCCGATGGCCCAGATCGAGCAGATGATGGGCACGGTGGCGATGGACCCCGCCGACGTGGCCGCCGACGTGGTCTACGCCGTGCGGGCGAACCGCTTCTGGATCCTCACCCACCAGGTGACCCACGACCGGGTCCGGCGCCGCAACGGCGACCTCGAGGCCGGCCGCAACCCACGGTTCGGAGGGCTGTCGTGAAGGTCCTGCGCACCCCCGACGAGCGCTTCGAGGGCCTGCCCGGCTGGGACTTCGAGCCCCACTACCGCGGCGTCGTCGCCGACGACGGCACCGAGCTGCGCTTCCACTTCGTCGACGAGGGACCGGCCGACGCGCCGCCCGTCGTGCTGCTGCACGGCAACCCGTCCTGGTCGTACCTGCACCGCACGATGATCCGCGGCCTGGTCGACCGGGGCCACCGGGTGGTCGCCCTCGACCTCATGGGCCTCGGGCGCTCCGACAAGCCCGTCGACCGCGAGGCGTACACGCTCGCCGCCCACGTCGACTGGCTGAGCCAGTGGCTGGTCGGCGAGGACCTCACCGACATCACCCTGTACTGCCAGGACTGGGGTGGGTTGGCGGGTCTGCACCTCCTGCGGCTGCACCCCGATCGCTTCGCCCGGGTGGTGGCCTCCAACACGGGCATCCCGGTTGGCGAGGGGGTCAACCGCTTCATGCAGCAGTGGCTCGACTTCAGCCAGAGCGTCGACGAGCTGCCGATCGCCGCCTTGGTCGACAGCGGCACGACCCGGGCCCTCACCGACGGCGAGAAGGCCGCCTACGACGCGCCGTACCCCGACGGCACCTACCAGGCGAGCCCCCTGCAGTTCCCGCTGCTGATCCCGGTGCAGCCCGACAACCCGGGGGTGCCCATGTGCCGGGAGACGTGGGCGTTCCTGGAGACGTGGACCAAGCCGTTCCTCACCGTGTTCGGCGATCAGGACGCCATCGCCTTCAAGCCCGGTGCGCACCTGAAGTTCCAGGAGAAGGTCCCCGGCGCCCAGGGGCAGCCCCACCGGGTGATCGAGGGCGCCAACCACTTCATCCAGGAGGACGCCCCCGACGAGCTGGTCGAGATCATCGACGCCTTCACCCGGGCGGGCGCGTGATGGCCCCGGCCGAGGACTTCGGCGGCACGATCGGGCGGACCCACGCCGAGTCGACGCCGTGGTGGCCGACCCCGCCGCACCCCGGCGACGACGCGCCCAACGTGGTGGTGATCCTGCTGGACGACCTCGGCTTCGCCCAGCTGGGCTGCTTCGGGGGCGACATCGACACCCCCAACATCGACCGACTCGCGGCCGGCGGCCTGCGGTTCACGAACTTCCACGTGACCCCGGTGTGCTCGCCCACCCGGGCCGCGCTCCTCACCGGCCGCAACCACCACGAGGTCGGCATGCGGTCGGTGTCGAACTTCAGCACCGGCTACCCGAACATGCGCGGCCACGTCACCAACCACGCCGCCACCATGGCCGAGGTCCTGCGCGACGCGGGCTACACCACGTTCGCCCTCGGCAAGTGGCACCTGTGCCAGATGGAGAGCGCGTCGGCAGCCGGGCCCTACGACCAGTGGCCCTGCCAGCGGGGCTTCGACCGCTTCTACGGCTTCCTCGACGGCGAGACCGACCAGTTCACCCCCGAGCTGATCTACGACAACCATGCCGTCGACCCGCCCGCCACGCCCGAGGACGACTACCGCCTCAGCGAGGACCTCGTCGACCGGGCGATCGGGTTCATCCACGACAACGTGTCGATCCGCCCCGACCGCCCGTTCTTCACCTACCTCGCCTTCGGCGCCACCCACGCGCCGCACCAGGCGCCCCGCGAGTACCTCGACAAGTACCGCGGCCGGTTCGACGACGGGTGGGACGCCGCCCGCGACCGCATCTTCGCCCGCCAGCTGAAGCTGGGGCTGCTGCCGCCCGACACCGAGCTGGCGCCGCGGAACCCGGGCGTCGAGCCGTGGGACTCGCTGCCCGAGAACCACCGTCGCCTCGCCTGCCGGCTGCAGGAGGCCTTCGCCGCCTTCCTCGACCACACCGACGCCCAGATCGGCCGCTTCCTCGACGCCCTCGAGGCGCTCGACCTGCTCGACGACACCGTGGTCGTGCTGCTGTCGGACAACGGGGCCAGCCAGGAGGGCGGCCCGTTCGGGGTCCTGCACGAGATGAAGTTCTTCAACTTCCTCATCGAGACGCCCGACGAGGCGGTCGAGCACCTCGACGAGATCGGCGGACCGTCCAGCCACGCCAACTACCCGTGGGGCTGGGCCCAGGCCGGCAACACCCCGTTCAAGTGGTACAAGCAGAACACCCACGAGGGCGGGGTCCACGTGCCCCTCGTCGTCCACTGGCCGGGCGCGGTCGCCGACCCGGGTGGGCTGCGCCGCCAGTTCCACCACGTCAACGACGTCGCCCCGACCATCTACGAGGCGCTCGGCATCGAGGTGCCTCGCGTGTACCGGGGCTACGACCAGCTGCCGGTGACCGGCACGTCGATGCGGTACTGCCTCGACGCCGAGCCCGATGCCCCCAGCCGCAAGCAGGTCCAGTACTTCGAGATGATGGGCCACCGCGCGCTGTACGCCGACGGGTGGAAGGCGGTGACGCGGCACCAGTCCGGCACGTCCTTCGACGACGACCAGTGGGAGCTCTACCACGTGGCCGAGGACCCGTCGGAGTGCCGCGACCTCGCGGCGGAGATGCCCGACAAGGTGGCCGAGCTGGTCGACCGCTGGTGGGCCGAGGCCGCCGAGCACGGTGTGCTGCCGCTCGACGACCGGACCGTCGAGCTGTTCGGCGCGCGCTTCCGAGAGCGCTCGCCGCACCCCGTCGACCGCCACTACACGTACCGCCCCCCGCTCACCCACATCCCCGCCCAGGTCGCCGCCCAGCTCGGCGGCCGGAGCTGGGACCTGGCGGCCACGATCGACCGCCCGGCCGGCGCCGGCGGCGTGCTGTACGCCACCGGCAACGAGAACTCGGGGCTCACCCTGTTCGTCCAGGACGACCACCTGGTGTTCGACTACAACTGCTTCGGCGAGCACCACGAGGTCGTCTCGGACGTCCCGGTGCCCAGCGGCCCGTCGGTGGTCGGGGTCCGCTTCCGGCGAGAGGGCGATGGCGGGCGGGCGACGCTCATCGTCGACGACGTCGAAGCCGGCACGGTGCACGCGCCGTTCGCCATGCGGATGATCTCCAGCGTCGGCGCCAGCGTGGGCCACGACCGGGGCTCGCCCGTCAGCCCCCGCTACCGCGACGGCTTCGCCTTCGAGGGCACCCTGGAGCGGGTCGACATCCAGCTGGTGAGCGCCGGGCGCGCCCAGGCGGCCGAGGCCGCCGCCGTCGACGAGCGCTCCACGATGTCGCGGCAGTGATGGCTTGCAGGGAGACGGTCCCGCCGGGCTCGCGGCTCGGGGCGGCCGTCGGAGCAGTGGCGGTGGTGTTGGCGCTTGCGTTCCTCGCCAGCTGCACGTCGGACCCCGGCGGCAGCGCCTCGACCGCCTCCAGCGTCAGCCCCGGGATCGAGCGGGCAGCCGTCGGCCCCGTGCGCCGCGGCGGGTCGCTGGCCTTCGGCCTCGCCGCCGAGACCAACGGCTGGAACCCGACCCAGGGCCAGTGGAGCGCCTCGGCCTACATGGTCGCCAACGCGGTGTTCGACCCCCTCGTCGCCTTCGACGACCAGGCCCGGCCCCAGCCCTACCTCGCCGCCGGCATGACGCCGAACGCCGACTTCACGTCCTGGCGCATCGACCTGCGCCCGGGCGTCGTCTTCCACGACGGCACGCCGCTCGACGCCGCTGCCGTGGCCCGCAACCTCGAGACCGCCCGGACCTCGGGTCTCACCGCGCTCGTCCTGCGCGACGTCACCGCCGTCACGACCGAGGGCGACTCGGCCGTCAAGGTCACGACGTCACGGCCGTTCGCCACCTTGCCGCTCGTGCTGAGCGGTCAGCCGGGGTACATGGCGGCGCCGTCCCAGCTGGCCGACAAGGACGGGGCCCGCCACCCTGTCGGCACCGGCCCGTTCCGCTTCGTGAGCTGGACGCCCGACCAGTCCCTGCGGGTCGAGCGCAACGACCGCTATTGGCGCGAGGGCATGCCCTACCTCGACGCCGTCGACTTCCGGGTCATCACCGACGGCAAGACGCGCGCCGCCGCGCTGACCTCCGGGCAGCTCGGCGCCATGGAGGTGACGACGCCCGACGGGATCGTCGCCGCCCAGGAGGCGGCGAGGAAGGGCGACGTGCAGGTCTTCACCGACGCCGACCGCGAGACCGACGAGCTGATCATCACCCTCAACACCTCGGCGCCGCCGTTCGACCGGCTCTCCGCCCGCCAGGCGGTGGCCGCCGCACTCGACCGCGAAGCCATCTCGGCGGCCAACGGCGGCGCCTTCCCGGCGGCCTGGGGACCGTTCTCGTCGTCCTCGCCGGCGTACCTCCCGCCGGACCAGAGCGGCTACTCGCAGCCCGACCCGGCCCGCGCCCGCGAGCTGGCGGCGACCTACGAGCGCGAGACCGGTCAGCCGCTGCGGTTCTCCCTGCAGCTGCCCCCCGACCCGTCGTTCAGCTCGACCGGCCAGCTCGCCCAAGCCCAGATGGCGGCGGCCGGCATCGAGATGGACCTCGAACCGGTCGAGCAGACCGTCCTCGTGAACAACGTCCTCGCGGGCAAGTACCAGGCGTCAGGCTTCGCCCTGTTCTCGACCCCCACGCTCGACCGAGGCTACCCCTTCATCGCCGGGGACGTGCCGGCGTCGGGGCTGAGCCTCAACATCAGCCGCTACGTCGACCCGCAGCTGACCGCGGCGATGGACGCGTCGCGCGCCACCGCCGACCCGGCGGCGCAGGTCGAGGCCTACCGCACCGTGCAGCGCCGCTTCGCCGAAGACCTGCAGATCCTGTTCTTCGCCCACCGGCTGCGGGCCATCGTCTACGACAACCGCGTCCACGGGCTGCGCACCACCACCGTCCCGGGGACCGACACCACCGCCTACGCCGGCGTCTTCACCACGCCGTTCCTCACCACCACCTGGGTCGAGGGCGGCTGAGCGGGGGCGGTCGGGCGGGCGATCGTCGCCCGCGGGCTCGCCGCGCGGCTCAGCCGGCGGACGCGTCGGGAGCGAAGAGGAACGCCATGGTCGACCGCATGGCGGCGTCGACCAGCTCGACTCGCACGCCCAGCTCGTCGTCCCGGTGGTAGGCGAAGGCGGCCGGAGCCACGGTGCCGTCGCGCCCGCACAGCTGCAGGGGGCAGCCGGCGGCGGCCAGGCCGGTGCTGTCGCCGGCCAGGTCGTCGCTCCAGAACCCGATGTGGTGCAGGTTCGAGTGCGCGTTGCACACCCACACCGTGCCTGGCACCTCCTGGATCAGCTCGAGGCACGGCTCACCGGTCGAGTGGCACATGGTCGTCGGCACGACGACGTCGGTGCCATCACCGGTGCGCTGATCGGTGGCGTCCAGGTGCAGCACCGGGCCCCAGGTGACGCCCAGCTGCTCGGTGAGGCGCACGCGGGCGGCGGCGAGGTCGGGCACGACGATGCCCACGTGGTAGTGCGGTCCGAGCGCGACCACCGTCAGCCGACCAGGTAGCCGCCGTCGACGGCGAAGGTGTGGCCGGTGACGTACGCGGCGGCCGACGAGGCGAGGAACAGGGCGGCGCCGACGACCTCGTCGGGCGTACCCATGCGACCCATGGGCACCTTGGCCAGCTCGGCGTCGAGCAGCTCGGGGAAGGCCTGCATCGGCGCCGTCATGGGCGTGGCGATGACGCCGGGGGCGATGGCGTTGACCCGCACGCCCTTGGCCGCCCACTTGTTGGCGAGGTTGGCCGTGAGAGCGACCAGGCCGGCCTTGGCCGAGGCGTAGCCCGGCACGATCGGTGTGGCCCGCAGCGCGGCCATCGACGCCAGGTTGAGCACGCTGGCGCCGCCCTCGACCTCGCTGGCGAACAGCAGGCGGCGGCAGCCCACGGTGAGCCGCATCGGCCCGGTGAGGTTGAGCGCCACCGAGGCGGCGAAGCCGTCGGGGTCCCACTCGTCGCGGCCCCCCGGGAAGTTGGCCCCGGCGTTGTTGACCAGCACGTCGAGCCGGTCGAGCGATGCGACCAGCGCGTCGACGGCGGCCGCGTCGGTCACGTCCAGCGATCGGAAGCTCAGCCCCTCGAGGTCGGTGTCGTAGTCGCCGGCGGTGGGCCGGGTGCCGGTGATGGTGACGTCGGCGCCGGCCGTGGCGAAGCCGCGCGCCAGGGCGTGGCCGATGCCGCTGGTGCCGCCCGTGACCAGCACCGCCGCGCCGCTGAAGTCGAAGCGGGCCTCGTTCACGGTGCGCACCCGTCCGCGCCCGGCCCGCTCGTCCCGCGTCGCCCGTTGCTCGTCCCCTCGACCCCCATGACGGTTCGGACCCTACCGAAGCCGAGGCGCATCCCGCGAGCCCGTCCCGGCGCTGGTGGGACGGCATGGCCGTCGGCACCCAGGCCTGCTGGGGCTCACCGGGGCCGGCCGTCGGCGTCGCACAGGTCGGGCAGGTCGAGCTGCAGGTCGCGGGCCAGCTCGTCCATCTGGACCAGGCGGGTCTGCATGGCGGTGGGCTGCAGGCTGCCCGGGCCGGCCCGGTAGGGGTTGTCGAGGAACCACACCAGCAGCAGGCCGGTGGTGAGCATGGCCGTCACCGACGCCACCAGCACGACCTGGGTGAAGGTGCGCTCGCCGCGGTCGGCGAACAGGAACACGAAGCCCCACACGATCAGGCCGGTGACGACGAGGGCGAGCCACACCGGGGTCGGGATGACCCCCTCCTCGCCGAGGGTGCGCTTCTCGCGGGCCTCCTCGCGGGTGACGCGCTGGTCGAGCCACTGCGCGTACTCCTCTTGCTCGGCCCGTGTGGCGGGGTCGATCTGGCGGATGGTCTTGAACAGCTCGGTGTCCCAGTGGTTGAGCCCGAGGACCTGGTCCTGCTGCATCGCCGGCCACTCCTGGCGCACCACCGACCGGGCGTAGCAGCGCAGCTGCGCCGCCAGGGTGGGGGTGAGCTGGTGGTGGAGGAGGTCCGCCGTCTCGAACTGCTGGAGGGTGGTCTCGGCCTCGAGCTCGGCCGCGTTGCTGGCGTCGTTGTACGCGCTGAAGGCGTAGAGCACGACGAAGGCGAAGAGCACCGCGAAGAAGGTCGCCAGGATGGTGAACACGCCCGAGGCCGGCGTGGTGTCCTCGAAGTGGCCGCCCGGCGGGGTCCGGCGGCGCACCGCCAGCAGCACCCCCACCGCCAGCGCGGTGGCGCCCAGGATGATCAGGGCGCCGACGACGGGGTTCACGGCCGGTCACGCTACCGGTCCGCCGGGTCCGGGCCCGTTACTGCGACCGCCCTGGACGGCGATGGACGCCGAGCCGGCTGGCCGTTGGGCACGCCGGCCGAGCTGGTGCGGAAGCCGATCGGTAGCCTCGGAGGGGTGACGCTCCGGTTGGACAACGTCGGCATCGTCGTCGACGACCTCGCCGCGGCCATCGCGTTCTTCGTCGAGCTCGGCCTCGAGGTCGAGGGTCGAGGCGTGGTCGAGGGCGAGTGGGCCGGCCGGGTGACCGGGCTGGGTGATCAGCGGGTCGAGATCGCCATGCTGCGCACACCCGACGGGCACGGACGGCTCGAGCTCTCGCGCTTCATCGAGCCCCACGTCGTCGCCGACCACCGCCGGGCGCCGGTGAACGCGCTCGGCTACCTGCGGGTGATGTTCGCCGTCGACGACCTCGACGACGTGATCGACCGGCTGGCCCTGCACGGTGCCGAGCTGGTCAGCACCGAGGTCGTGCAGTACGAGACGGCCTACCGGCTCTGCTACGTCCGTGGTCCCGAAGGCATCCTGCTCGGTCTCGCCCAGGAGCTCGGCTGAAGCCGGTTGGCCGGTGGTTCGCCGAGCTCGCCCTCCTCGGTCGTCCGTGATCGGTAAGGATGCCGCATCGGTCGGCTCATCCTGATCAATGGGGCTCCGGCCTCGGGGAAGTCCACGCTGGCGCGCCGCTTCGTCGAGGACCACGAGGCCACGGTGCTCGTCGAGGTCGACGAGCTGCGGATGACGTTGCCCGGGTGGGAGGCGGACGAGGGGACGAGGCTCACCGCCCGCGACCTGGCGGGCGCGGCGATCGTCGAGCACCTCGGCGCCGGCCGGGACGTCGTCATGCCCCAGTACTTCGGTCGGCTCGGCTACATCTTGCTGATGGACGAGCTCGCGGGTCAGCACGGAGCGGTCTTCATCGAGGTGGTGCTCGACGTGCCGGTGGCGACCGCCATCGATCGCTTCTGGGCCCGACGGCGAGCGATGGTCGCGCTGGGCCAGCGCCACCCCGAGCGGGACCTCGCCGACGACGAGGTCGAGCCGTTCATCCGCGAGGCGGTCGACCGCCTCGCTCGGCTCCCGGATCTTCGGCCGGCCTCACGCGTGGTGCCCGTCGATCCCGACCTATCAGCGCAGGACGTGTACGACCGCCTGCTCGTCGCCGTCGACGAGGGCGTCGGCGACGGGGGCAGGGCGGCTCACGGCCACGGCTCCGGCTGACCGACGCTCGGTGCTCGGCCGCCGGCGGCGCCCGGGGTCAGCAGGTGGGCGGTCGCCCGAGGACGGCGCAGATCTGCTCGTTCACCAGGGCGGGGTTCTCGAGGTAGATGTCGTGCGCGCTGTCGGTCTCGGTGATGTGGGTGGCGCCGAGCGACGAGGCCAGCATCCGCTGCGATTGCACGAGTGCGTCGGAGTAGTCGATCGGCTGGCCGTTCTCACCGAACGGGAGGATGAACCACGCCCGATCCGAGCTGAGCACGACGACCGGCATCGACGGGAGCGGTGGCAGCGCGTCGACGTCCCGATTGCTCGCCTCAGGGTCGATCGTCTCACCCCCGTCGGCCGCCCGCGATCGCGCCGCCTGCACGTACTGGCCCCACGCCGACGGGCCCATGGTCGTCGCCATGAACGGGGAGGCCGGATCGACGAGCACCAGGCCGGCGACGTCGGGGTACGTGCGGGCGTAGGTGGTGGCGATGAGCCCGCCGAACGAGTGGCCGACGAGCACGTAGGGGCCCCGGACGCCTGCCGCCGTGAGGACGAGGTGGAGGTCGGCGGCGTCGCCCTTGGCCGAGGTGGGCTGGGCGACCGCGGTCGAGCCGCCGGGCGAGCCGTCGGCCCGTTCGGTCCCCGGGCGGTCGTAGGTGCAGACCCTCGTCGTTCGGGCGGTGTGGGAGAACACGGGCTCGTCGCCGGCGCCGGTCGCGCTCGTGGTGCCCGGCGGCGGTCGCGCCTCGTCCCACGTGTCGCCGGCGTTGCCCGTGCCGGGGATGAGCACGACCGTCGGTGATCCCGAGCCGCGGCACGCCAGGTGGATCTGGCGACCGCCACCCACGTCGAACGCGCCGCTGACATCGCGGTCGGCGGGCGCCGCCTGCGTCGTGGCCGTCGGGCGTCCCGTCACCCCGGACGAGGCGGGCTCACCGGTGGAGCTGGTCGAGCAGCCGGCGAGGACGAGGAACCCGACCACCGCGGCCCCCGTGATCGCCCCCCAGCGCGCCCTGCGGTTCGTCATGCCCACCCTCGCCTGGCGCTCGCCGGTCGATCGTCCGAATCCAGGCCCGGCCGGCCCCAGCGGCTCGGCGCGACCGCGCCGCCGGGGCGACGGGTTACCGTCCACCGATGGTGCGACGGGCGGCGGTGGCGGCGGCGGTGGCCGCGGTCGGCCTCGGCGCCGCCGCGCTGTCGGCGTGTGGCGCGGCGGACAGCGGGTCGTCGGCCCCCGGGTCGTCGGCGCTCGGATCGTCGGCTCCCGGACCGACCGTCCCCGGGAACACGGGCGTCCCCGCGACGGGCACGACCGGGACGGTGGGCGCGCCGTCCGGCCGGCTGGTCGACATCGGGGGTGGCCGGCGGATGTACCTCGAGTGCGCCGGGACGGGCTCGCCGACGGTGATCCTGGTGTCGGGCCAGCGGACCTCGGCCGCCGAGTGGCACACCACCCAGTCCGCCGCCACGCCTCCGGCCCCTCCCGTGTTCGAGGAGGTCGCCAGGACGAACCGCGTGTGCGCCTACGACCGCCCAGGCACCATCGTCGACGAGGGACCCAGCCGCAGCGACCCCGTGCCCCAGCCGACCAACGCCGCGACGGCGGCCGCCGACCTGCACGCCCTGCTGGCGGCGGCGGCGGGGGAGCGTGGTCCGTTCCTGCTCGTAGGCCACTCGATCGGCGGCACCGTGGTGCGAGCCTTCACCGCCGCCCACCCCGCCGACGTCGGCGGCATGGTCCTCATCGACCCTCCGTCGGAGTTCCTGCAGGACGCCGAGACGCCCGAGCAGTGGGCCATCCAGCGGCGGCTGATGAAGGTGGACGCCGCCGAGATCGCCGACTCCGTCGCCGAGTACCCCGACATCGAGCGCATCGACATCGACGCCACGTTCGCCACGCTGCGGGCCGCCCCGCCGCTGCCGCCGATCCCGCTCGTCGTGCTGTCCGCCGACGAGCTCCTGGCCCCCCAGCTCCCGGCCATGATCGCCTCGGGCGCCCTGCCGCCGGGCACGCCGCCCGACTTCGGCCCGATCTTCGACGCCGCCCAGGCCAAGGCCCAGGCGCGCCTCGCCCAGCTCACGCCCGACGCCGTGCACATCACGAACACCAACAGCGGGCACAACATCCACCTGATCCAACCCCAGCTCGTCACCGACGCCGTGCTCCAGGTCGCCGCCCGCATGCGGACCGCCGGCTGACCCCCCGAACTCCCCGCGATTTCGAGGCTTGGTGGCTCGGAATCGCGGGAAGTTCGGGGGAGGGTGGGGGCCGAGCCGGCTCGGTTCGGCTCGGTTCGGCTCGGCTCGGCCGCCCTCTTCTCGGTCTCACAGGTGGCTCTTGCGAGGCTCTCACCGGGTCGGCGCACCGTGCGTGGTGCACCCTCCCAGCCTCCAGGAGCACGCCATGCACCCCGAGCCGCACACCTCGCTCCCGTCGACCTCCCGCCCGACGACCGATGGCCCGTCGACCACGGGACGCGCCGACCCGGCGCACTGGTCGCGCCGACGCTTCCTGACCGCCGCCCTCGCCGTGGGCGGCGGCGCCACCGCCGTCGGTTACGTGCTCGGCACGCGGCTCGGCGCCACGACGCCGACCGCATCGGGCTCGGCGGCGCCGTTCGGCTCCGCCGCCGGCCCGGCGGCGGCCCCCGGTTCGTCGATCGCCGCCCCGGCGACAGCTGCGGCGACCGCGGCGACGACCGGCTCCGACATCTTCGGCGACGTCGCCTCCGAGCACATGACCATCACCGTGGCCAACAGCGTGCGGACCATCCGCACCGCCTCGTACCCGGACTGGGAGATCGACCGGGGCTTCCGCTACCCGGGCACGCCGTCGCCGCAGTCGCTCGAGTTCCAGGTGACCACCACGCCGGCCGTAGCCGCGCAGCCCACGATGGTGCGCACCGGACAGGTCTTCGGCGTGCACCGCAACAGCGTGGTGTTCGATCCCGCCACCGCGGAGTTCTACGGCGGCCGCGACAACCGCTCCAGCCAGTGGAACGAGAACGCCCTGGCCGACCGCCTCGACGCCCACGGGGCCCACACCCGGCCCGACGGCTTCTACCACCTGCACATGCCGACCGACGCCTGGGTGACCGACCCGACCACGCACTCGCCGTTCGTCGGGTGGGCCGCCGACGGCTTCCCCATCTACCTCCGCTACGGCTACGCCGACCCGATGGACCCGTCGAGCGGCGTGCAAGACCTGCGGTCGTCGTACCGCCTGCGGTCCGGCGCCCGGCCGTCCGGGTCGGGCAGCCCGGGCGGCACCTACGACGGGACGTACGTGGCCGACTACGAGTACGTCGAGGGCCTCGGCGACCTCGACGAGTGCAACGGCCGGTTCTGCGTGACCCCCGAGTACGGATCGACGCCCACCTACGCCTACTTCCTCACCGCCCAGTGGCCGTACGTGCCGCACTGGATCCGCGGCACGCCCGACCCGAGCTTCCGCCCCGGCTTCGGCGGCGGGAGCGGTGGTGCCCCGGCCGGCGGCGGCCGCACCACCCGCTGATCGGCGACCCGCCCGCCCCGCGAACTTCCCGCGATTCCAAGGCTTGGTGGCTCGGAATCGCGGGAAGTTCGGTGGTGGGGTGGGCGATCGCGCCTTCACCGGCTCGCCTCGGGCGGTTCACCGTGCCGAAACGCGGGTGGTCCAGGGTGCGGTGGGGGACCTGGACCGCTCGCGACCCGACGCGGGCGGCCGAGAGGGAGGTCGTCGTGGCCCACACCGATCCGGTCGACATCGGCACCGAGCTGATCACGCCGCTCAAGCCCTACGTCATCGTGCTGTTCGGCGCGTCCGGCGACCTGGCCCGCCGCAAGCTGCTGCCGGGCATGTTCCACCTCGCCCGGGCCGGGCTGCTGCCCGAGTACCGCATCGTCGGGACGTCGCTCGACGCCCTCGACACCGACGGCTTCCGCGCCTTCGCCCGCCAGGCCCTCGCCGAGTTCGCCCGCACCGAGGTGACGCCCGAGGCGTGGGACGAGTTCGCCGCCAACCTCTCGTTCGTGAGCCAGCACGACGGCTCCGAGGGCCTGGCCAAGGCGGTGGCCGACGTCGAGAACGAGCTCGGCGGCGACCCCCACCGGCTGCACTACCTGTCCGTGCCTCCGGCCGCGGCGCTCGAGGTGGTCGGGATGCTGGCCGACGCCGGTCTCGTCGACCGGTCCCGCATCATCATGGAGAAGCCGTTCGGCACCGACCTCGCCACCGCCCGCCGCCTCAACCGAGCCCTGCACGAGACCTTCGACGAGCACCAGATCTTCCGGATCGACCACTTCCTCGGCAAGGAGGCGGCGCTCAACATCCTGGCCTTCCGCTTCGCCAACGGCCTGTTCGAGCCGATCTGGAACCGCGAGCACATCGACCACATCCAGATCGACGTGCCCGAGACGCTCTCGCTCGGCTCGCGCACCGCCTTCTACGAGCGCACCGGCGCGTACCGCGACATGGTCGTGACCCACCTCTTCCAGGTGCTGGCCTTCGTGGCCATGGAGCCGCCCACCGCCCTGGAGCCCCACGCCATCACCGAGGAGAAGAACAAGGTCTTCCGGTCGATGAAGCCGATCCAGCCCTCCGACGTGGTGCGGGGCCAGTACACGGGCTACCTCGACGAGCCGGGCGTTGCGGCCCACTCCGAGACCGAGACGTTCATCGCCCTGCGCTGCGAGATCGACAACTGGCGGTGGGCCGGCGTCCCCTTCTACCTGCGCACCGGCAAGCGCATGGCCGAGGGTGCCCGCATCATCTCCATCGCCTTCCGGGAGCCACCCCGGTCGATGTTCCCGGGCGGCTCGGGTGTCGGTGCCCACGGGCCCGACCACCTCACCTTCGACCTGGCCGACGCGTCGAAGCTGTCGCTGTCGTTCTACGGCAAGCGGCCGGGGCCGGGCATGAAGCTCGACAAGCTGAGCCTGCAGTTCGAGATCAGCGAGACCAACGACGTGCTCGAGGCCTACGAGCGGTTGATCCACGACGCCATGAGCGGCGACCACACGCTGTTCACGTCGTCGGACGGCATCGAGCGCCTGTGGGACCTGTCGACGCCGCTGCTGCAGAACATGCCGCCGGTCCGTCCCTACGCGCCGGGTTCGTGGGGACCCAACGCCATCCACCAGCTCATCGCGCCCTACGCCTGGCGGCTGCCGTTCGAGCGGCCGTGGCGCAAGATGCCGTGACCGCGCTGGTGCACCGGTGATCGGCCGCGTGTCGGCGTGCGCGATGCTCGGCGGATGATCGACGACGATGCGATCGACCACCCCGACGTCATCGCCGAGGTGCGCGACGCCTTCGAGGCCTACGAGGCCGCGCTGGTGGCCAACGACGTCGAGGCCATGGACGCCTGGTTCTGGGAGGACGCTCGCGTCGTGCGCTTCGGCCTCGCCGAGCGCCAGTACGGCCACGAGGCGATCGCCGCGTGGCGGGCCACGGCCACGCCGGTGCCGGCCGACCGCGTCGTGGGGCCGGTCGTGGTGACCGCCCTCGGCCCCGACGTCGCCGTGGTGGCGTGCGAGTTCCGGTCGGGGAGCGTGGTCGAGGTCGGTCGCCAGTCCCAGACCTGGGTGCGCCGACCCGAGGGGTGGCGCATCGCCCACGCGCACGTCTCGGCCCCACCCGAGCCGGCCTGACCGCGCCGGCACCGGCCGCGGGTCGTCTGACGGCGATCTGATGGCGCCGAGCCGGTCAGATCGGCGTCACGCGCCGGGCAGGCGCGCGACAGCCAAACGAGTTGCTGCGGCAACGGGAGGGAAACCCGGGAGCAACGCCCGATTCCTACGTTGACCAGGTGTATACAGGGCCGCATACGGGCGAGGCGCGGGTCGGTTCGCGGGGCGAGCAGGCCTACGTCGACCTCAAGAACCTGCTCCTGCGTGGCGACTTCCCGCTGAACCGCCGGCTGGGCGAGGAGCGGCTGGCCTCGCTGCTCGGCGTGTCCCGCACCCCGGTGCGCGAGGCGCTCGCCCGGCTCCACGTGGAGGGCCTGGTCGAGCGCTGCCCCGACGGCGGCTTCCAGCCGACCATCCCCGACGTCGCCGAGATCCGCCACCTGTACGAGGTGCGGATCCTGCTCGAGCTGGCCGCCCTGCGCCGGCCGGGCGAGCAGGGCACGACCCACGACCAGCGGGCCCTCACCGAGCTGCACCGCGACTGGTCGGCCCTCGCCGACGACGGCCCCCACGACCCGGATCCCGAGTTCGTCCTGCTCGACGAGAGCTTCCACGTCAGCCTCGCCGACGCTGCCGGCAACCCGGTGCTGACCGACCACCTCGCCCAGGTGAACGAGCGGATCCGCGTGGTGCGGATGCTCGACTTCACCATCGATGGCCGCATCGACCGGACCGTCGTCGAGCACCTCGCGATCCTCGACGCCGTGCTCGCCGGTGACGTGGTCGAGGCCGAGCACGCCTACCTCGCCCACCTCGAGACCTCGCTGGCGGTGGTGGAGGAGCGCGTCGCCGCCGCCATCGCCCGCATGACGACCCGACGGGAGCCCACGTGACCGGACCTGTGACCGGACCCGAGCCACCCGCGTCATCCGAGCCTCCCACCACCGCCTCGGCACCGTCCCCCGCCGCCGGCGACCGACCCCTGCTCGAGGCGCGCGGCATCACGCGGCGCTTCGGCGACCTCGTCGCCAACGACGACGTCGACCTCACCGTCGGCTTCGGCGAGGTCCACGCCCTGCTCGGGGAGAACGGCGCCGGCAAGTCGACGCTGATGAAGGTCGTCTACGGCGTGCACCCCGCCGACGAGGGGACGATCACCGTCGACGGCGAGCAGGTCGTGATCGACTCGCCGCTGGTCGCCCGCCGCCTCGGCATCGGCATGGTGTTCCAGGACATGCGCCTCATCCCGGCGCTGACGGTCGTGGAGAACATCTCGCTGGCCCTGCCCCAGAAGGGCCTGCGCCTCGACCGCAAGGCCCTGTCGACCCGCATCGAGGAGGCGTCCGAGCGCTTCGGTCTGGCCGTCGACCCGTCGGTGGCGGTGCGGCGCCTCTCCATCGGTGAGCGCCAGCGGGTGGAGATCCTGAAGGTGCTGCTCACCGGCGCCCGGCTGGTCATCCTCGACGAGCCCACCAGCGTGCTGGCGCCCCAGGAGGTCGACGCGCTCTTCTCCGGCCTGCGCCTGCTGCGCGACCAGGGGCTGTCGGTGGTGATCATCACCCACAAGCTCCACGAGACCCGGGCCATCGCCGACCGGGCTTCGGTCCTGCGCCGGGGCCGCAGCGTGCTCGACAACGTCGATCTCGCCGCCTACGACGACGACGCCCTGGTCGAGGCGATGGTGGGCCGCCGGGTGCCGCCGCTGCCGGCCGAGCGGGCCCGGGTCCAGCACGACCGGCCGGCGGCGCTCGAGCTGCGCGGCATCACCGTGCGCCACGGCAAGGAGCAGCCGGCCCTGGCCGAGGTCGACCTCACCGTCGAGGCCGGCGAGCTGGTCGGCATCGCCGGCATCTCCGGCAACGGCCAGCGCGAGCTGTTCGAGGTGGCGCTCGGCCTGCTGCACCCGTCATCCGGCACCGTGCGGGTGGCGGGGGAGGACCTCAAGGCCGGCGCCGTGCGCGACGCCATCGCCCGTGGTGCGTCCAACGTGCCCGAGGACCCCGTCGAGGATGCCGTGGTGCCGGGGCTCAGCGTGGCCGAGCACATGGCGCTGGGCGACCTCGCCCGGTTCCGCCGGGGCCTCGGCATCAACTGGAAGGCGGTCCGCGAGGAGCTGGCCGTGCTCGACGCCCACACCGGGCTGTCGGTGGCGGCCGCCGACCGGGTCGTGTCGACGCTGTCGGGCGGCAACATCCAGCGGGTCATGCTCGTGCGGGCGCTCGGCCACGACCACCCGCTCGTGGTCGCCGCCTACCCCAGCCGCGGCCTCGACATCGCCACCACCCGCCGCACCCAGGAGCTGCTGCTCGAGCAGTGCGCCGGGGGAGCGGGCGTGCTGTTGATCTCCGAGGACCTCGACGAGCTGCTCGAGCTGTCCGACCGCATCGCCGTGTTGCACCACGGCCGCATCGCCGGCGTCGTCACGCCCGGTGCCACCGATCAGTACGAGATCGGCCAGCTCATGCTCAACGGCCCGACCGGCCAGCCCGCCGAGAAGGAGACCGCCGCGTGACCACCGCGCCACCCGGACCCGCCACCGAGTCGCTCCACGGCGTCGACGACTCGGTCAACCCGCCGCTCGAGCCGGCGCCCGAGTCGTCACCCGGCGCGCCGCAGTGGCTGCGGACGACCGCCCGCGTGGTGGTCGCCGTCGTCGGCGCCCTGGCCATCTTCGGCCTCATCACCGCCCTCAAGGGCGTGAACCCGCTGACGGCCTACGCCAGCATGATCACGTCGACGTTCTCGAGCCCGGCCAAGGTCGGCGAGATCTTCGTGCGGGGCACGCCGATCATCCTGGCCGCCCTGGCCGTGGCCATCCCGGCCCGGGCCGGCCTGGTGAACGTCGGCGGCGAGGGCCAGCTGGTCATCGGCGGCGTGGCCGCCGCCGGCGTCGCGCTCGCCCTGCCCGACCTGCCCGGCTCGCTGCTGCTGGTCCTCATGATGCTGGCCGCCGTGGTGGCCGGCGCCGCCTGGGCGGCCATCGCCGCCCTGCTGCGGCTGTGGGTGAACATCAACGAGTCGGTCACCACCCTCCTCATGAACTACATCGCCGTCGACGTGATGCTGTTCTTGATCTACGACCCCTGGAAGGACAAGGCGGGGTCGGGTCAGCCGGCCACCCCGGCGCTGCCGGTGGGCGCCCGGCTCTCCCTCCTCGGCGGCTCCCGGGTCCACATCGGCATCGTCATCGCCCTCGTCATCACGGTGGTGATGGCCCTGGTGCTCTCCCGCACCTCGTGGGGCTTCCGGCTCGGCGTGGTCGGCGGCAACGCCGAGGCCGCCCGCCGGGCCGGCCTGCGGGTGGGCATGCTGCTCGTCACCGCCATGGCCGTCGGCGGCGCCCTGGCGGGGCTCGGCGGCCTCACCCAGCTGGCCGGCACCGAGTTCAAGCTCCGGCCCGGCTTCCTCCTCGGCTACGGCTACATCGGCTTCCTCGCCAGCTGGCTGGCCAAGCACAAGCCCATCCCCGTGGCCGGCGCCGCGCTGCTCCTCAGCGCCATCACCATCGGCGGTGACAGCCTGCAGCTCGACTCCAAGCTGCCGGCGGCCACCGTCAACATCCTCATGGCCCTCGTGCTGCTCGCCGTGTTCGGCTTCAGCGCCTCCCGCAAGGCGGTCCGCTCGTGAGCCTGCCCATCGAAGTCGGTGCCGGTGCCGTCCGTGGCGGCACCAGCATCTTGTTCGCCGCCCTCGGCGAGACCATCACCGAGCGGGCCGGGGTCGTGAACCTCGGCACCGAGGGCAACATGCTCGTCGGGGCGCTGGCCGCCTACGCCGTGGCCTCGATCACCGGCAACCCGTGGATCGGCGTGGCCGCCGGGGCGCTGGCCGGCGGACTGCTGGCGTCGGTGCACGCCTTCTTCGTGCTGTCCCGCAAGACCAACCAGCTGGCCACCGGCCTGGTCGTGCTTTTCCTCGCCCTCGGCATCACGTCGCTGTTCGGCGTGGCCTACGTGAAGGCGACGATCAACGCCTTCCAGCCCGTCGACATCCCCGTGCTCTCGCAGATCCCGGTGATCGGCGAGATCTTCTTCCAGCAGACGGTGCTGACCTACTTGGCCTACGTGCTGGTGCCCCTCACCTGGTGGCTGCTGTTCCGCTCCCGCTGGGGCGTGATCATCCGGGCCGCCGGCGAGCGCTCCGAGGTGCTCGCCACCTACGGCCACCGGGTCACGCCGGTGCAGTACGCCGCCGTGATCGTCGGCGGGATGCTGTCGGGCATCGGCGGCGCCCAGCTGTCCACCGCCTACACCGATGCCTGGTTCGAGAACATGACCCAGGGGCGGGGCTTCATCGCCGTGGCCGTGGTGATCTTCGCCGGCCGGGAGCCGTTCAAGGTCGCCGCCGGCGCCTTCCTCTTCGGCGCCGCCCTGGCCCTGGCCCCCGCCCTGCAGGCCCGGGGCTACGCCATCAACCAGTTCGCCCTCGACGCCGTCCCCTACGTGCTCACGATCCTCGTGCTGATCCTGCTCGGCCGCACGAAGGCCGCCGAGCCGCCCGAGGGGCTCAAGAAGGTCTTCGAGAGCTCCGCCTCGGGCTGACGGGGCACCGGCGGCCATCCCGTCGCCGGTGCCGACCTCCGGTTCCCCCCTTCACCACGATCCAACCCCACCCAAACCCGAAAGGACCATCCCCTTGCGAACCCGTTGGCTCATCCCGTTGCTGGCCGTCACGGCCCTCGCCGTGCTCGGCGTGTCGTGCAGCAGCAACCAGACCGCCGCCGAGAAGGCGTCGACCGGCAGCACGACCAACGTGCAGCCCGGCAAGGGCGCCACCAAGGTCGGCTTCATCTTCGTCGGTCCCAAGGACGACTACGGCTACAACCAGGCGGCCTACGAGGGCTCCCAGCAGGTCGCCAAGCTGGCCAACGTCGAGGTCCTCACCGCCGAGAACGTCCCCGAGGACGACAACGCCACCCGCGTCATGGAGGACATGATCTCCAAGGGCGCCACCATCATCTTCGCCACCAGCTACGGGCACCTCGACCCGGCCATGAAGGTCGCCGCCGAGCACCCCGAGGTCGTCGTGGTGCAGCAGGGCAACTTCATCAAGGGCCCGATCCTGCCCAACACCGGCACCTACTTCGGCACCGTGTACGAGCCCGTGTACCTGGCCGGCATCGCGGCGGGCAAGGCCACCAAGTCGAACAAGCTCGGCTACGTGTACGCCTTCCCGATCCCGCAGACCATCTCGAACATCAACGCCTTCGAGCTGGGCGCCCAGTCGGTGAACCCGGCGGCGGAGACCTACGTGGTCAACACCTCCAGCTGGTGCGACCCGGCCAAGCAGGCCGAGGCGTTCAAGAGCCTGCAGAGCCAGGGCGTCGACGTCATCACCCAGCACCAGGACTGCACCGGCACCATCACCAAGGCCGCCGAGGACGCGGGCATCAAGGTGGTGGGCTACCACGCCGACGCCTCCGCCCTGGCGCCCACCGCCTGGCTGACGGGTTCCGAGTGGAAGTGGGCCGACCTCTACACCGACATCGTGAAGGTGTCCCAGGCCGGCAACTTCACCGGGTCGAAGTACAACGCCAACTTCCGGGTGGGCTTCAAGACGGGCACCAACCCGTTCGTGCAGTCCAAGTACGGCAGCAGCGTGACGCCCGAGACCCAGGCCCAGATCGACGAGGCGAAGCAGAAGATCTCCACCAGCGGATCGCCCTTCGCCGGTCCGATCACGGCCCAGGACGGCACGACCATCATCCCGGCCGGGACCATCCCCGACTACGCGGCCATCGAGGCGGCGAACACCAAGTTCGTCAAGGGCGTCGTCGGCCAGATCCCCTCGTCGTAGACGAGCCGCAGGTCATCGGTCGCCGGTGCGGCCGACCTCCCCGGACGGAGCACCATGCACCTCCTCGACACCGATCCCTACCCCTGGCCCTACGACGCCGACCTGCGGGGCGATCGCCTGGCCATGCTCGTCCTGGGCGCCCAGCACGGCTGGGCGGCGGTGTCGAGCGACCTCGCCGGGGTCCGGGGCGCCCTGCACACCGCCATGGATGCCGTGGCCCACGCCGGTGGATCGCTCGTCGTCGTCCGGCACGGCGTCCCCCGCGTCCGTCGTCGATCCGACCGGCCGCCGTCGGTCCCCGTGGTCGGCAGCGACGCCTGGTCCCTCGACGAGTCGCTGCTCGCCGGCCGCCACGACGTCCTGGTGGTCGACGCCGGCGGCCTCAGCGCCTTCGCCACGTCGCACCTCGACGACGTGCTGCGGGCCGAGGGCCGTGACCAGCTCGTGCTCGGCGGCTACGCCTCCGAGCTCACCGTCGACTCGACGGTCCGCGCCGCCAACGACCGGGGCTACGAGTGCCTCGTGCTGACCGACGCCTGCGCACCGCTCGACCCCGACACCGGGGCCCGGGCCCACCACAGCGTGACCATGTCCGGCGGCATCTTCGGCGCCATCGGGCCGACCGCCTCGCTGGTCGCCGCCCTCGCTGCGCCCGTCGATCCCGTCCCGGTGGCCTGACCCCGGCCCCGGAGGCCCACCACCGGACCCCCACTTCGTTCCTCGCCCACCGCCTCCCGACCCGACCCGCCCACACAGGAGAGACCGCCATGACCGAGGGGATCGTCGACGCCGAGCCCTACCCGTGGCCCTACGACGGGCCGATCGACCCGACCCGCACGGCCATCATCAACATCGACTGGCAGACCGACTTCTGCGGGCCGGGCGGCTACGTCGACGCCATGGGCTACGACCTGTCGCTGACCCGCGCCGGCCTGGCTCCCACCGCCAAGGTGCTCGACGCCGTGCGCGACGCCGGCTGGATGGTGCTGCACACGCGGGAGGGCCACCGGCCGGACCTCTCGGACTGCCCGCCCAACAAGCTGTGGCGCTCGAAGCGCATCGGCGCCGGCATCGGCGACGCCGGGCCGTGCGGCCGCATCCTCGTGCGGGGCGAGCCGGGCTGGGAGATCGTGCCCGAGGTGGCGCCGATCGAGGGCGAGAAGGTCATCGACAAGCCCGGCAAGGGCGCCTTCTACGCGACCGACCTCGACCTGGTGCTGCGCACCGCCGGCATCACCCACATCGTCCTGACCGGCATCACCACCGACGTGTGCGTGCACACGACGATGCGCGAGGCCAACGACAAGGGCTACGAGTGCCTGCTGCTGTCGGACTGCACCGGTGCGACCGACTACGACAACTACCTCGCGGCCCTGAAGATGGTCACGATGCAGGGTGGCGTCTTCGGCGCCATCGCCCCGTCGTCGGCCCTGCTGCAGGCCATCGGCGCGTAGCCGTCACGGCGGGCGCGGCCCGTCGTCCGCCACCCGTCGACGACCTTCGACGACGCACCGACCAGGGCGCCGTCGGGGGTCAGCGGGTGGGGAATCGGAGGCGCATGGTGGTGGTGCCGCGGTTGGCCCACTCGGCGTAGGGGACCGTCCCCACGGCCACCGGCGTCGTCGGCTCGACGTCCACCGAGAGCGCGCCCACCGGTCGGTGCAGCGGCCGGTGGGCCGACGGCGCCCGCACCGAGAACGACTCGGCCGGCGGTCGCGTGGGGTCGACGACGAGGTCGCGCGGATCGACCCCGTCGAGGTCGACGCCCTCCACGCAGTGGACCACCGGGCCCCTGCGCAGGTGCACCGAGCCGGCGGCGCCCTCCACCCGGTGATCGGTCTCCCACCACGTCCACGCCACCGGGAGGTCGATCTGGCCATCGGCCGGCAGCTCGACGTGGCCGTCGCCGCCGCCCCAGCCCGGCGCCCGCACCCGCACCGACCGTCCGGAAGGCGCAGCGCGGACGGTGACGGCCACGTGACCGTCGTCGGGGTAGGCGGAGGCCACTTCGACGTCCCACCCGCCCTCGGTGATGCGGGCCGCCAGGGGCAGGTGGACGAGCAGGTCGCCGGCGTCGTCGACCTCGGCCACGTGCCGGTCGACGGTGGCGAACATCCGGGCCAGGTTGGGTGGGCAGCACGGCACGAGGAACCAGCGGTGCCGCCGGGCCGGGAACCACGCCAGCAGCATGCTGGCGCCGTAGTCGAACGCGTGGGCCCACGGATCGACCTCGCCGACCACCGCGTCGACGGCGTGGGGCTGGGAGTAGAACCAGCGGTCGCCGTCGGCACCCACCCCGCACGGGACCGCGTTGTAGAGCAGCACCTCGATCTGGTCGAGGGCGCGCGGGTCGCGGGTGAGCCGCCAGATCCGCTCGGACAGGTGCACCGCCGCCACCGCCGCGCAGCTCTCGGTGTAGGAGGCGGCATCGGGCTGCTCGTAGGGACGTCCCACCGACTCCTCGAGCCACCGGGCGCCGACGGCACCGGTGGGGTAGGCGTGCTCGTCGACCATGGACGAGAACAGGCGGGCGGCGGCGTCGACCCACTCGGCGTCGCCGGTGGCGAGCGCGACCTCGGTGATGCCCGAGGCGAGGTACAGCGACCGGACGGCGTGGCCGCCGAGCCGGTGGGTCGCCAGCGACCCGCCGTGGCGGTTGACCTGCTGCTCGACGGTCCAGCGGGCGTGGTCGAGGTAGCGGGCCCGGCCGGTGGTCGAGGCGAGCCGGGCCAGGGCCACCTCGACCTCGGGGTGGTCGTCGACCCGCTCGTCGCGCCCCGGCCCGAACGTGGCGAGCAGGTGGTCGGCCAGGCGCACCGCCACGTCGAGCAGCTGGTCCGATCCGGTGACCTCGTGGTGGGCGATGGCCGCCTCGATCAGGTGGCCGGCGCAGTAGTGCTCGTGGCCGTAGTCGAGGTCGGTGTACCGGCCGGGCTGGCCCTCGGTGCCGTAGTAGGTGTGGAGGTAGCCGTCGGGGGACTGCACCGCCTCGATCAGGTCGACGACCGGCGCGGCCAGGTCGGTGCGGCCGGCCAGGACGGCCGCCTCGACCCACTTGTAGAGGTCGGAGTCGGCGAAGTGCAGCGCCCGGTGGCCCACATCGGCGGCGCCGGTGAGGCGGCGGAAGTTGTCGACCACCCCCTGGGCCTCGAGGTTGGCGAGGATCGTCGGGATGGTGGTGGCGCGCAGCTGGGCGACGCGTGGCGCCCAGAACGCGTCGGCGAGGGTGACCGGCATGGCCGCCAGTGAAGCACCCGGGGACCGGCGGGGCGGCCGGGGCGCCCGAGGGCGGGCGGTACCATCGCCGGCCATGAACCTCGCCGAGCAGCTCGCCCTCGTCGTCATCGATCCCGACTCCGGGCGCCCCGAGGTGCCCACCAAGGACGGCCTGCTGCGGGGGCTCATCGAGCTGCTCCTCGGCCAGCTGGTGCTCGACGGCCACCTCGAGGTGGCCGGCGAGGAGCTGGTGGTGTCCAAGCACACCCGGCCCGACACGACGCTGCTGGTGTCGGTCATCGAGGTGGTCCAGGAGCACGGCCCCGGGGCCAAGCCGGTCATCGTGCGCCTCTACCGCGGCATCGGCCAGCACCGCAGCCACGGGACGTGGGACGCGGTCGTGGAGCGCCTGGTGGCCAACCAGGAGATCGAGCCCGGCAAGGGCTTCCTCCACGAGCACCACTTGGTCGACGACCTCGAGGGGCGCAGCCAGGTGGTCGACCGCCTGCGCACGGCGCTGACGGGCGACGGGGTGCTCGATCCGGAGACCGCGCTGCTGGCGCACGCCGCCGGCTGGGCCGGGCTGGTGAAGCACCTCGTCGACGACGACGAGCGGAGCGCCGCCGAGCAGCGGGCCGAGCACGCCCTGGAGGGCTCACCCGTCGAGGCGCTGAGCCACCTCGTGCGCCGCTACGGCGAGGACGCCATCATCGCCTGACGTCCGAGCGCGGCGAAGGCCCTGGGCGAGGATGCGCTCGGACGTCCACCATCGCGGGCGGTCCGAGCCGGATCGCTAAGGCGTCGACAAGAGCACCCTGCGGGTCGTCAAGGGGTCGCTAGGTGGGTTCCGCCCCCGAAGGTGCGGGGTTACAACCGACCCATGGCTGACGTGCTGTTCGTGGCGATCGTCGTGGGCTTCTTCGGGCTGATGGTGCTGCTCGTGCGGGCCTGCGACGCCATCATCGGTCCGGACCCGCTGGAGCTCGACGTCGTCGACGACGCCGACGCCCCTCCGGCCGAGGCCGCCGAGGACCGGGCGGAGGTGGTCGCATGAGCGTCGACAACGTCTTGGGCCTGATCGTGTCGGCGCTGCTCATCGCCTACCTGGTGGCGGCCCTCGTCGTCCCGGAGAAGTTCTGATGTCGGGCGCGTCCTGGGTGCAGCTCGGCATCGTGCTGGTGGCGATCCTCGCCGGCACCCGCCTGCTCGGCCCCTACATCGCCGGGGTGTTCTCCGACGGCCCCGGGCCGGGGGCGCGGGTGTTCCTGCCGATCGAGAAGGCGGTCTACCGCCTCTGCGGCGTCGACCCCGAGCGCGAGCAGCGCTGGAGCGTCTACGCCCTGTCGGTCCTGGCGTTCTCGCTGCTGTCGGTGCTGGCGGTCTACCTGCTGCAGCGCATCCAGGGCTGGCTGCCGCTCAACCCGTCGGGGCTCGACAACGTGCCGGCCGGCCTGTCGTTCAACACCGCGGTCAGCTTCACCACCAACACGAACTGGCAGAGCTACGTGCCCGAGTCGACGATGTCGAACCTCACGCAGATGGCCGGGCTGGCGGTGCAGAACTTCGCCTCGGCCGCCGTCGGCCTGGCGGTGGCGGTGGCGCTCATCCGCGGGTTCGTGCGGACCCGTCGCTCCACCATCGGCAACTTCTGGGTCGACCTCACCCGGGGGATCGTGCGCATCCTGCTGCCGCTGTCGATCGTGGCCGCCCTCGTGTTCGCCGCCAACGGCGTCGTGCAGAACATGAGCGGCGGCACCATGGCGACCACGGTCGAGGGAGCCTCGCAGTGGATCCCCGGAGGCCCGATGGCGAGCCAGGAGGCCATCAAGGAACTGGGCACCAACGGTGGCGGCTTCCTCAACGCCAACTCGGCCCACCCGTTCGAGAACCCCAACGGGTTCACCAACGTCTTCCAGATCTTCCTGCTGCTGCTCATCCCCTTCGCCCTCACCTACGCCTATGGGCGGATGGTGAAGGACCAGAAGCAGGGCTGGGTGGTGTTCACCGCCATGTTCGTGCTGTGGGCGGCGACCGCCGCCCTGGCCGTCGGGATGGAGGTGCGGGGCAACCCCGAGCTCACGGCGAGGCAGGTCTCCCAGGTCGTCACCGCCGACAGCCCCGGCGGCAACGCCGAGGGCAAGGAGGTCCGCTTCGGGCCGTCCAGCTCGGGCCTGTACGCCGGCAGCACCACCGGGACCTCGACCGGCGCGGTGGACTCGATGCACGACAGCTACACGCCGGCCGGCGGCATGGCGCCCCTCATCAACATGATGCTCGGCGAGGTCAGCCCGGGCGGGGTGGGCGCCGGGCTCTACGGGATGCTGATCTTCGTGCTGACGGCGGTGTTCATCGCCGGGCTGATGGTGGGCCGCACCCCCGAGTACCTCGGCAAGAAGATCCAGGCCAACGAGATCAAGCTGGTCGTGATCTACATCCTGGCCGTCCCGCTGGTCGTCCTCGGGTTCACCGGGGCGGCGATGGTGATGAGCGGGCCCTTGTCGGGGCTGCTCAACTCCGGGCCCCACGGCTTGACCGAGATGACCTACGCGTACACCTCGGCCGGCAACAACAACGGCTCGGCCTTCGCCGGCCTCACCGCCACCAGCGACTGGTTCACCACGACGCTCGGCCTGGCGATGCTCGTCGGCCGGTTCGTGCTGATCGTCCCCGTGCTCGCCATCAGCGGCTCGTTGGTGCGCAAGCAGCCGGTGCCGCCGTCGGCGGGGACCATGCCGACCGGCACGCCCCTGTTCGCCGGCCTGCTCGTCGGCGTGGTCGTGATCGTGGTGGGGCTCACGTACTTCCCGGTGCTGGCCCTCGGGCCCATCGTCGAGCAGCTGAGCCTGTGACGGAGCGAGGAGCCATGACCGATCCCATCGATCCCATCGACCCGACCGATCTGGATGCCGGCGGGGGAGCCCCGGTGCTCACCCACGTCGACCACCCCGAGGCCCGCGGCGGCGAGGAGCCGCTCAAGAAGAAGAAGGCCTCGATGTTCGACCCGAAGATCATGCGGGTCGCCGTCGTCGACAGCGTCAAGAAGCTCGACCCCCGGCTCATGGCCAAGAACCCGGTCATGTTCGTCGTGGAGGTGGGCAGCGTCCTCACCACGTTGGTGCTCCTGCGTGATGGCTTCTCGTCCACGGTCGACGGCCAGGACAAGCTGTTCACCTTCCTGGTGGCGGTCTGGCTGTGGTTCACCGTGCTGTTCGCCAACTTCGCCGAGGCGATGGCCGAGGGGCGGGGCAAGGCCCAGGCCGACTCGCTGCGCAAGGCCCGCTCGGACACCGTGGCCAACGTGCGTCGCGACGGGGGCGTGGTCGAGCAGGTGCCCAGCCCCCAGCTGCAGGTCGGCGACGAGTGCATCGTCACCGCCGGCGAGCTCATCCCCGGAGACGGTGAGGTCATCGACGGCATCGCCTCGGTCGACGAGTCGGCGATCACGGGCGAGTCGGCGCCGGTCATCCGTGAGTCGGGCGGTGACCGCTCGGCCGTCACCGGCGGCACCCGGGTGCTGTCCGACGAGATCGTCGTGCGCATCACGGCGAAGCCGGGCGAGACGTTCCTCGACCGCATGATCGCCCTGGTCGAGGGGGCCAACCGCCAGAAGACCCCCAACGAGATCGCCCTCAACATCTTGCTGGCCGGCCTCACGATCATCTTTCTGCTGGCGGTGGTGACGCTGCAGCCGTTCGCCATCTACTCGGGTGCCGAGCAGAAGGTGGTGGTGCTGGTCGCCCTGCTGGTCTGCCTGATCCCGACCACGATCGGTGCGCTGCTGTCGGCCATCGGCATCGCCGGCATGGACCGCATGGTGCAGCGCAACGTGCTGGCCATGAGCGGCCGAGCGGTCGAGGCTGCCGGCGACGTGTCGACCCTGCTGCTCGACAAGACCGGCACCATCACCCTCGGCAACCGCCAGGCCGCCGCCTTCATCCCCATGCCCGGGGTGAGCGAGGCCGAGCTGGCCGACGCCGCCCAGCTGTCGAGCCTCGCCGACGAGACGCCCGAAGGCCGCTCGGTCGTCGTGCTCGCCAAGGACCGGTACGGCCTGGCCGAGCGCGAGCTGGCCGGCGCCGAGCTGGTGCCGTTCACCGCCCAGACCCGCATGAGCGGCGTCGACCTGGGCGGCCGCCACATCCGCAAGGGCGCCGGTGACGCCATCAAGGCGTGGGTCGCCGAGCAGGGCGGCACCGTGCCCCCCGAGCTCGACGTCGAGACCAGTGCCATCGCCACCCAGGGCGGCACGCCCCTGGTGGTCGCCGACAACGGCCGCGTGCTCGGCGTCATCCAGCTCAAGGACGTGGTCAAGCAGGGCATGGTCGAGCGCTTCGACCAGCTGCGGGCCATGGGCATCCGCACGGTGATGATCACCGGCGACAACCCGCTCACCGCCAAGGCCATCGCCGAGGAGGCCGGCGTCGACGACTTCCTGGCCGAGGCCAAGCCCGAGGACAAGATGGCGCTCATCAAGGCCGAGCAGGAGGGCGGGCGCCTGGTCGCCATGACCGGCGACGGCACCAACGACGCCCCCGCCCTGGCCGTGGCCGACGTCGGCGTCGCCATGAACACCGGAACCCAGGCCGCCAAGGAGGCCGGGAACATGGTGGACCTCGACTCCAACCCGACGAAGCTCATCGAGATCGTCGAGATCGGCAAGCAGCTGCTGATCACCCGGGGGTCGCTGACCACCTTCTCCATCGCCAACGACGTGGCCAAGTACTTCGCCATCATCCCGGCGATGTTCGTGGTGGTCTTCCCGCAGCTGGAGACCCTCAACGTCATGCACCTGTCGTCGCCCCGCTCGGCGATCCTGTCGGCGGTCATCTTCAACGCCCTGATCATCGTGGCGCTGATCCCGCTCGCCCTGCGGGGCGTGCGCTTCAAGGCGGCCGGCGCCGCCGCGGTGCTGCGGCGGAACCTGCTCATCTACGGACTCGGTGGCCTGATCGCCCCGTTCATCGGGATCAAGGTCATCGACGTGATCATCACGGCCCTGGGGGTGAAGTGATGCGACGACAGCTCCTGCCCGCCCTGCGCCTGCTCCTCGTGTGCACGGTGGTGCTCGGCCTCGCCTACCCCGTCGTGGTCCTCGGCCTCGCCCAGGTGGGGTTCAAGGCCAAGGCCGACGGCTCGCTGGTGACCGTGAAGGGCGCCGTCGTCGGGTCGTCGCTCATCGGCCAGCAGTTCAGCGACCCGAAGTACTTCCAACCGCGAGCCTCGGCGGCCGGTCCGCTCGCCTCGGGCACGCCGAGCACCCCCGACGCCCCGGTCGACCCCTCGAGCCTCGCCCAGGCCAACAGCGGCGGGTCGAACCTCGGGCCGACCAACGACACCCTGCTGTCGACCGTCGAGGAGCGCGCCGCCGCCTACCGCCAGGCCAACGGCCTCGCCGCCGACGCCCAGGTGCCGGTCGACGCGGTCACCGCCTCGGGCTCGGGCGTCGATCCGCACATCTCGATCGCCAACGCCCGGCTGCAGGCCCCCCGGGTGGCCCAGCAGCGCAACCTGTCGGTCGACCAGGTGAACCAGCTCGTCGACGCCAACACCGAGGGCCGGACGCTCGGCGTGCTGGGCGAGCCCGGCGTGAACGTCTTGACCCTCAACCTGGCCCTGGACGGCGCCGGGTCGTCGTGATCGAACGGCGGCAGTTGAAGCGGGTGGGCCCACGTCGGGTCCGTAGACTGCCCGACCGATGAGCCGCGGCCACCTGCGCATCTACCTGGGCGCAGCCCCGGGCGTCGGCAAGACCTTCGCCATGCTCAACGAGGCGTGGCGCCGCCACGAGCGGGGCACCGACGTGGTGGTGGGCTACGTCGAGACCCACGGCCGCCCCCGCACCGCCGAGCAGTTGCGCGACCTCGAGGTGCTGCCCCGCCGCCAGCTCGTGCACCGCGGGGCGACCTTCGAGGAGATGGACGTCGACGGGATCCTCGCCCGTCGTCCGGATGTGGTGCTGGTCGACGAGCTGGCCCACACCAACGTCCCGGGGTCGCGCCACGCCAAGCGGTACGAGGACGTCGAGCAGATCCTCGAGGCCGGCATCGACGTCATCACCACGGTGAACATCCAGCACCTCGAGTCGGTGAACGACGTCGTCGAGCAGATCACCGGCGTGAAGCAGCACGAGACGCTGCCCGACGCCGTGGTCCGCGCCGCCGACCAGGTCGAGCTGGTGGACATGACGCCCGAGGCGCTGCGGCGGCGCATGGCCCACGGCAACATCTACGCCCCCGAGAAGGTCGACGCCGCGCTGGGCAACTACTTCCGGGTGGGCAACCTGTCGGCCCTGCGCGAGCTGGCCCTGCTGTGGGTGGCCGACAAGGTGGAGGACGCCCTCCAGAGCTACATGGAGGCCCACGGCATCTCGGCGCCGTGGGAGACGCGCGAGCGGGTGGTGGTGGCGGTCACCGGGTCGCCGAGCGGCGAGCACCTGATCCGCCGGGCCGCCCGCATGGCCCGCCGCTCACAGGGCGACCTCGTCGGCGTGCACATCGTGACCAACGACGGCCTGGCGTCGGAGGGCCCATCGGCCCTGCTCGAGGAGCACCGGCGCCTGGTCCTCGACCTGGGCGGCGAGTACCACGAGGCCGTCGGCGCCGACGTGGCCGGCACCCTCGTGCAGTTCGCCCGGGCCGAGAAGGCCACCCAGCTGGTGCTCGGCGCCACCAAGCGCAGCCGGTGGACCGAGCTCACCCGCGGGTCGGTGATCGCCACGGTCCTGCGCGAGGCCGGCACCATCGACGTCCACGTGATCAGCGAGCCCGAGCCCGAGCGCGAGGGCCGCCCGCACCTGCCGGCGTTGCGCTCGCGGCGCCGGGCTGCGCCCGCCCTGCCCGTGCGCCGCCAGGCGGCCGCGTGGGCCCTGGCCGTGATCGGCCTGGTCCTGCTCACGGTCCTGCTGCACCTCATCGACGAGAGCGTCAACCTGACGTCGACCGCCCTGCTCTACCTGCTGCTCGTCACCGTGGTCGCCGCCGTGGGCGGGCGCTGGCCGGCGCTGGCCACCGCCGTGGTCGCCTCGCTCGTCGTCAACTGGTTCTTCACCGACCCCGTCCACACGTTCACCATCGCCGAGCCGGAGAACCTGCTGGCCCTGGTGATCTTCCTGGCCGTGGCCGCGCTGGTGAGCACCGAGGTGAGCGCGCTGGCCCGGCGGTCCGCCGACGTGCAGCGGGCCCGGGCCGAGGCCGAGGCGCTGGCCCGGGTGGCCGGTGGACTCGTCGCCGAGGCCGATCCCCTGGTCGCGATGCTCGGCTACCTCCGGTCGACCTTCGACCTCGACGCGGTGGCGGTGGTGGTGCGGGGCGTCGACGGCGAGTGGCTGGTCGAGGCCTCGGCCGGCTCGCCGGTGCCCACGGCATCGGACCAGCACCCGTCGATCCCCCTGGTCGAGGGGGCGGTCCTCGTCTACGACGGGCCGCCGCTCGGCGCCGACGACCGCCGGGTGCTCACCGTGTTCGCCGCCCAGGTGGCCTCGGCCCTCGAGCGGCGCCGCCTCGAGGCCGAGGCCGACGACGCCCGCACGCGGGTCCGGGCCGACGAGCTGCGCACCGCCATCCTGCGCGCGGTGAGCCACGACCTGCGCACCCCGTTGGCGTCGATCAAGGCGTCGGTCACCAGCCTCCAGCAGCGCGACATCGATTGGAGCGACGAGGCCCGCGACGAGTTCCTCGACACCATCGACGAGGAGACCGACCGCCTCGACCGCCTGGTGGGCAACCTGCTCGACATGAGCCGCCTCGAGACCGGCGCCGTCGAGGTGCTGCTGCGGCCCGTCGGCCTCGACGAGGTCGTGCCCCACGCCCTGGCCAGCCTGTCGGGGGCCGAGGGCCGGTTCGACGTGCGCGTCCCCGAGGACCTGCCCCGGGTGCTCGCCGACCCGACCCTGCTCGAGCGAGCCGTCGCCAACCTGGCCGCCAACGCCATGCGCTTCGCGCCCGATGACCAGCCGGTGCGCGTCGAGGCGGCCCAGGTGGGCGATCATGTCGACCTGCGGATCGTCGACCAGGGCCCCGGCGTCCCGGTCGCCGATCGGCAGCGGATCTTCGAGCCCTTCCAGCGCCTCGGTGACGGTGGGAGCGGCAGCGGCGTCGGCCTCGGCATGGCCGTCGCCCGGGGGTTCGTGACGGTGATGGACGGCGACCTCGAGCTCGAGGACACGCCCGGAGGCGGGCTGACCGCCGTGATCTCCCTGGAGCCGGTGACGACATGACGCGAGTGCTGGTGGTGGACGACGAGCCCCAGATCCGACGGGCGCTGGGCACCAACCTGAAGGCCCGCGGCTACGAGGTCGACCTGGCCGGGACGGGGGAGGAGGCCCTGCAGATGGCCGCCGACCACCACCCCGACGTGGTCATCCTCGACATCGGCCTGCCCGGCATCGACGGGATCGAGGTGGTCCGCGGCCTGCGGGGCTGGACGACGGTGCCGATCATCATGTTGTCGGTGCGCGAGGACGAGGCCGACAAGGTCGAGGCCCTCGACGCCGGCGCCGACGACTACGTCACCAAGCCGTTCGGCATGAACGAGCTGCTGGCCCGCATGCGGGCCGCCCTGCGCCGCAACGCCCCGGCCGAGGAGGAGGCGGTCGTCACCACGCCCGACTTCACCATCGACCTGGCGGCCAAGAAGGTGCGCAAGGGCGACGACGACGTCCACCTCACGCCCACCGAGTGGGGCATCGTCGAGATGCTGGTGCGCCACCAGGGCAAGCTCGTGTCGCAGCGCCAGCTGCTGCAGGAGGTGTGGGGCCCGCAGTACGAGAAGGAGGCCAACTACCTCCGCGTGTACATGGCCGGCCTCCGCCGCAAGCTCGAGCCGGTCGCGTCCCAGCCGCGCTACTTCATCACCGAGCCCGGCATGGGCTACCGCTTCGAGGGTGCCGCCGACGAGACGATCTCTTGACGTCCGCCGTGGCGGGCGCCCGACGCTGGTCGCATCGCCTCTGGTGATCTCTTGACCTTCCGCCGTGGCGGGCGCGCGACGCTGGTCGCATCGCCACTTGTGATCTCCTGACCGTCCGCCAGGCGCGACGAGGCCCCGCGTCGAGCGGGGCCTCGCCGGCAGGGTGTGCTCTCGGGGGTCGGCCCGGCGGACCGACCGCGATCAGTGGGCCGGCGGCGCCTCGGCCAGGGCGTGGGGGTCGGCCTGCAGCTCGTACACCGGGTTGAGCATCGCCATGCGGCCCTTGTGCTCGCCGACCACGCCCTCGACCACCAACCGGGACCCGACCTTGACCCCCGCCAGCTGGCGGCGGCCCAGGAACACCACCAGCAGGGCGCCGCTGTCGTCGATGAGCGTGAGCTCGAGGGCCGGGGTGCCCGACCAGGGCTGCACCCGAAGGGCGTAGACCTTGCCGGCCACCCGCACGCGCTGGCGGAAGGTGACGTCGGCGATCGGGGTGCGGTCCGTGGGCAGCTCGAAGTCGCCGAGGTCGATGGTGGGGACCGCCTTGGCCTTGGCCTTGGCCTTGCGGCCCTTGGCGCCGGCCGCACCCTCGGCCGCCGCCTCCTTGCCGACCGGGGCGATCAGGTGCGGGACCTCCGACGGCGAGGCGATGTGGAACGGCACCACGGTGACGTTGCAGTGCGGCAGCGTCGACAGCGTCCGGGAGAGGTCGTCGGCGGTGCGGTCGTGCACCAGGCGGTGCCAGAACCGGCTGTACTCGCGACGGGGGATGAGCACGCTGACCTCGGTGTCGCCGTCGACCAGGTGCCGGGCGACCACCTCGGCGGCGGCCCGGTCGAGGCGCCGGTCGGGGCAGGCCACGATGTCGAGCGGGATGCGGTCGTAGCCCGTGCGGGTCCACGCGTCGGCCAGGTCCTCGGTGCGGATCGGGTCGAGGTCGAAGTGCACCGCGCTGAGCTCGTCGGGGGTGAGGGTGCGGGCGTACTGCAGGGCCCGGGCCGACGCCATGTCCATGGTGTCCACCAGCACGACCACCACGTGGCGGCGCAGGATCGGCTGGCTGGCCGCCTTCGGCGCGGCCCGGATCAGCACCTCCTCCTCGCTCTCGTACTGCCGGTTGAGCCGCATGAGCACCCACACCAGGAACGGCACCAGCAGGATGATGAACCAGGCGCCCTGGGTGAACTTGGTGGCGGCGATGACCACGCACACGACGCCCGACACCACGGCGCCGGCGGCGTTGATGACCAGGCCGCGGCGCCAGCCCGGCTCCTTCTTCGTGACGTGGTGCTTGGACATGCCCGCCTGCGACAGCGTGAAGCTGAGGAACACGCCGATGGCGTACAGCGGGATCAGGCGGTCGACCTGGGCGTCGGTGACGAGCAGCAGCACGACGGCGGCGATGGCCAGCGAGATGATGCCGTTGGAGAACACCAGCCGGTGGCCCCGCTTGGTGAGCTGACGGGGCATGAAGTTGTCGCCGGCGTGGAAGCTGGCCAGCCGGGGGAAGTCGGCGAAGCTGGTGTTGGCCGCCAGCACGAGGATGAGCGTCGTACCGATCTGGAAGAGGGCGAACATGATGTGGCCCACGCCCTGATCGCCGAACACCGCCTCGCCCACCTGGGAGATGACCGTGGGCGTGCCCTCGGCGTAGGGGACCGGCTGGATCTTCCAGGCCAGGAACGAGACCGTCAGGAACATGCCGCCGGCCAGGAAGCCCATGATCACCAGGGTGCTGCGGGCGTTGCGCCAGGCCGGCTCCTTGAAGGCGGGCACGCCGTTGGAGATGGCCTCGACGCCGGTGACGGCGGCGCCACCCGAGGCGAAGGCCTTGAGCACGATGAACAGGCCGGCCCCCGCGAACAGGGCACCGTCGACGCCCTGGTTGCCGAAGGTCATGGCGCCCTCGCCGATCTCGGCGGTCGGGAGGTTGCCCGACATCATCTTGGCGGCGCCGACGATGGCGAGGATGGCCATCATCAGCACGAAGAAGTAGGTCGGGACCGAGAACGCCAGGCCCGACTCCTTCACGCCCTTCAGGTTGATGGCGGCGATGATGATCACGAAGGCGATCGACATCTCCAGCGTGTACGGCGCCAACCCCTCGACGAGCGAGCCGATGGCGGCCGAGCCGGCGGCGACCGACACCGACACGGTCAGGATGTAGTCGGTGAGCAGGGCGACACCGGCCACCTGGGCGGGGAGCAGGCCGAAGTTGTCGCGGGTGACGATGTAGGCACCGCCTGCGCTCGGGTACTCCTTGATGGTCTGGCGGTACGACAGGATCAGCAGGAGGAGCACGATCAGGATCGCCGTGGTGATCGGCATCACCATCGAGAAGGCGAGCGCCCCGATGACGGGGATGAGCACCCGCAGGATCTCCTCGGTGGCGTAGGCCGACGACGACAGGCAGTCCGAGGCGAACACGGCCAGGGCGGTGGGCTTGCCGAGGCGCTCGTGGACGATGCGCTCGGAGTGCAGCGGTGGTCCGAGGAGCTTCTTCTTGACCCGGTAGCCGAGCGGCTCGGGCAGCTCGACGAGGTGACCGGTGGCCTTGGGCTCACGGGGGGAGGCGACGACCTCGCGCGGGGCGGGGTCGTCGCCGACGTGGGGGTCGGTGATCGTCACGGATCGATCCAACAACGGCCGGCCGGTCCCCGGAAGCGCCGCCGCGTCAAGGTTCTCGGCGGTCGCGCTAAGGACGCGCTAAGTCGGGCTGCTCAGAGGTGTGGTGGTACAGATCCCGGCGTCAGATGCGCTCGGACCGGGCCGGGGCCGGGGCCACCGTGGTCCGCGTCGAGCCGCGGTGGCGACGGTCGTCAGGCCAGCGGTTCGGGGCGGCCGAAGAGGTAGCCCTGCATGAGGTCGACGCCCAGCCCGGCCAGCACTGTTGCCTCGGCCTCGGTCTCGACGCCCTCGGCGATGAGCGTGGTGCCGGTCTGGGCGGCGAAGTGGCAGAGCCCGGCGGCGAGGGCCTGGCGGGCCGGGTCGGCGTCGATGTCGCGCACCAGCGCGATGTCGAGCTTCACCACGTCGGGCTGCAGCTCGAGGATGTGGCGCAGCGAGGCGTAGCCGGCGCCGGCGTCGTCGACGGAGATCTCGCACCCGCCGCACGCCTCGATGGCGGCGCGCAGGTCGGGGTAGCTCTCGATGGGCTCGTGCTCGGTGATCTCGACGATGATCCGCCGGCCGGTGGCGTGCAGCGGGCTCGCCGCCGCGCCCGACAGGACGGCGGCCGGCGACAGGTTGACGCTCACCCATCGGGCGGCGGGCAGGGTTTCCGCCTCGGTCAGCGCCGCGGCGGCGCAGGCGACCTCCAGCTCGATGCCGAGGCCGACGGCGTGGGCCTCGGCGAAGAACCGGTCGGGCCGTGTGCCGTCGTCGAAGCGGGTGAGCGCCTCGTAGCCGACGACCTCGTGCGTGTCAGCGGTGACCACCGGTTGGAACACGGGGTGGAAGGCGCCGTCGTCGATGACCTGCCGGATGTGGTCCCGCGCCGCGTCGGACGCCCCGCGCTGCACCAAGTCGGAACCGAAGAGCGTGCCGGCGAACGAGGCCAGCTCCTCGACGGCGGGCAGGCGGTCGGGCATCCACTGCGGGCTGTCGCCGTCGCGCGATGCGACGGCGAGCACGGCGAGCAGCTGGTCGTCGCGGCGGATCGGCGCGTACGCCGTGGTGCGGAACCCGGCTTCGCGTGCAAGGGCGAGCAGCTCGTGGTTCGGGTTGTCGTCGGGCTGAGCCAGGTCGATCCACCACGGACCGGCCACCGAGCGCTCCAGGAAGCTGCGAGCGGCGATGACGGGGACCGGTTGGCCATCGGTCAGCGTAGGGACCCCGAGCACGCTGCGGTCGATGCCACTGACGATCAGCGCGTCGTCGCCGGCCAGCAGGAGGACGACCGCGCTGTCGAGGAAGGGGAGGGCACGGGCCGCGGCGCAGAAGTCGTCGATCGTCTGCTCGAGCGTGTCGGAGGCGCGCACCTCCCGCATCAGGGCGGCGATGGCCTCGCGGTCGCTCTGGGCGCGGTTCACCTCGGCCTCGAGGTCGCGCTCGCGGGTGAGGTCGTGCTTGACGGCGACGTACGCAGTGAGGCGCCCGTCGACGTCGTGCACCGGCGTGATGGTCGCCTCCTCCTCGTAGAGCCGTCCCTCCTTGCGCCGGTTCACGAGCGTGCCGGTCCACGGTCGGCCGGCGGTGAGGTCGTCCCACATCTTCCGGTAGAAGGCGGGGTCGTGGGTACCGCTCTGCAGCACGCGTGGGTTGGCGCCGAGCAGCTCGTCGAGCGGGTAGCCGCTCGTGCGCACGGCGGCCGGGTTGGCGTAGACGATGGTGGCGTCGGGATCGGTCACGACGACCGCCTCGCCGGCCTGGTCGATGGCGGTGGTCAGCAGCGTCCGTTCCCGGATGGTGCTCTCGAGGGCGATGCGGTCGCGGATGCGCTTGATCCCGTAGCCGAGCACGGTGGCCAGGTCCTCGAGCAGCGCCACGGCCCGCTCGTCGAACGCGCCCGCCTCTGAGGCGTACACCATGAGGCTGCCGTCGACGTCGTCGTCGACGCAGATCGGGAGGCAGATGGTGGAGCGGAAGCCCTCGTCCCGGGCGGCGTCCATCCACGGCCCGAACGACTCGGCGGTGCGGAGGTCGTCGAACACCACGGTGCGCCCCGCCCGGATGGACCGCCCGCCGGGACCCTGCCCCAGCGGTCCCTCGTCCCAGCGCACGTCGATGCGATCGAGGTAGCGCCGGTGGTCCTGGCTGGCCGCCACCGGCTCGACGCGGTGGTCCTCGTCGCGTCGCCGCCCGTACCAGGCGAAGAGGTAGCCACCGCGGTCGACCGCCGCCTGGCAGATGAGCTCGAGCAGCTCCTGCTCGTCGTCGGCGCTGGCCAGTGCGAGGTGGCCGGCCTCCTGGGTGCGCACCGCCCGACGGATCAGCACCTCCTCGTGGCAGTCGCGGAGGCCGATCACCGCGCCGAGCGGCTGGCCGGCGTCGTCGAAGAACGGTCGGGCCCGCACGGCCATCCACCGCAGCCGGCCGTCAGCCTGCCGGAACCGCACCTCTGCGTCGGCGCCGGGAGCGAACGCGGGGTGGTTCGGCGGTTGGTGGCGGAGGGGCTCGACGGCGGGGACACGGTCCTCAGGGGCGAGCAGGTCGAACGACGACGTGCCGATCAGCTCGTCGGGCTCCCAGCCGAGCACGTCGGCCATGGTCGGCGACACCCACTCGATGATCCCGAGGGCGTTGGTCTGGAAGATGACGTCGGACACCGTCTCGACGAGCAGGCGGTACCGCTCCTCCGAGGCGGCCAGCCGCTCCTGGGCCTCGACGGTCGACGTGATGTCGCGCAGCACCGCCACCCGCAGGACCACCCCGCCGTCGGCGTCCTCGACGGTGCTGGAGGCCACCGACACCCACGTGTAGGTGCCGTCGGGCCGCCGTACCCGGTACTCGTCGACCTGCTCGCCCAGGCCCCGATCGGCGTCGAGGTCCTTCATCAGCCGCTCGAGGTCATCGGGGTGGATGAACTCGATCGGCGAGTGCCCGAGCCAGTCCTCGGGCCGCCAGCCGAGCACCCGGGTGACCGAGGGCGAGATCCAGGTGGTGGCGTCCACGTCGCCGGGGGCCATGATCACCACGTCCGAGGAGTTCTCGACGAAGACCCGGAACCGCTCGTCGGCGGCCCGGCGCTCGGTCATGTCCCGCCACGTGACGACCAGTGCATCGCCGACCCGCACCGCCCGGACGTCGAGCCGCAGCCCCTCGCCGATCGATCCGGCTGGGATCAGCAGGTCGTCGATGGCCAGCCGGGAGCCCACGTCGATCAGCTCGACGTAGCCGTGCAGCATCGCGGCGCGCAGGTCGTCGGGCAGGAGCTCGCTGAGACGACGCCCGACCATGTCCTCGGGGCGGGCCTGGTGGAAGGCGCACGCCGCCTCGTTCAGGCCGGTGTAGACGAAGTCGACCACCTCGCCGGCGGCGTCGCGCACCGGCGCCAGCTCGACGAGCGGGTCGAACAGCGAGCTGATGGTGGCCGCCAGCCGTGCTCGCTCCGCCTCGGCCTCGGCCCGGTCGGCGATCGCCTGGCGTGTCGCGGCCAGCTCGTCGGTGAGGTCGCGGCAGAACGCGAGCACCTCGACGACGCGACCGTCGGGGGCGCGGCGCGGGCTGAGCTGGACGCGCACGAAGCGGTCCTTGCCGTCGAGGACCTCGTCGTGTTCGAAGACGCCGGGCTCACCGGTCGAGGCGGTGGCCTGCACGCCGGTGGTCCAGCGGGCCCGCTGGTCGTCGTCCCAGCCGAGGTCGACCAACGGCCGGTCGAGCCACCAGGCCTCGTCGTGCCCCCAGCGCACCCGGGCGGCCAGGTTGGCGCCCACCACGTGGTCGGGGCGATCGAAGCGCAGGACGGGCAGGGGCAGTGATCCGAGCACGGCGCCGACGGGGTCGTCGCCCGTGGTCGCGCCAGGCGCCCGGACCTCGCCGCCCGCCGTCCGTTCCTCTGCTGCCATGGGTACCGAACGAGCCCAGCTCCTCCAGCGCCGGCATGCGCAGCGCCATCCACCCGGGGGCGTCGGGCGCCGTGGAGGCGATGACCAGCACGCCGATGGGGGTGCCCTCCCACGCGATGCGGGCGAAGGCGGCGGCGGTCAGCCCGAGGTCGGCGACCTCGGCGATGAGCTCGCCGTCGGGGAGCGCCGGTGGGCTGGTGAGGTCGATCCACCAGGTCCCCGCCGACAGCCGACCGAGGAACCGCTCGGCGTCGTCGATCGGAAGCGGCTCGCCGAGGACCAGGCCCAGCGGGGCGCCGCTGGCGGAGCGGAGGTCGCGGTCGCCGCTGGCGATCGGCACGAGGCTGCCGTCTTCCCGCAGCAGCAGCACCATCGCTTCGTCGACGAAGTCGAGGCGCACGACCTCGCGGCACAGGTCGTCGGCCGACTGCTCGAGCGTGTCGCCGGTGCGCACCCGGCGCATCAGGTCGACCAGCTCGTCGCGCGAGCGCTGCTCGCGGACGAGGTCGGCCTCGAGCCGGCGCTCGGTCGACAGGTCGTGCTTGGCGGCCACGTAGGCGATGAGCTCGCCGTCGGCGTCGAGGACGGGGGCGATGGTCGCGTCCTCCTCGTACAGCTCGCCGTCCTTGCGCCGGTTGACGAGGACGCCGTGCCACGGCTGGCCGCTGGTCAGCCGGTCCCACATCTGCTCGTAGAACCGCTGGTCGTGCAGCCCGCTCTGGAACACCCGGGGGTTCTGGCCCAGGACCTCGTCGATGTCGTAGCCGGTGGCGCGCAGCGCGGCGGGGTTGGCGTAGAGGATGGCCGGGGTCGGGTCGGTGACGACGATGGCCTCGGCGGCCTGGTCGACAGCGGCGACGAGGAGCGCCTGGTCCTGCAGCGCCTGCTGCAACCGGTCGGTGTCGCGGAGTCGCTCGATGCCGGCGCCGAGCTGGATGGCGAGGTCCTCGAGCGTGGCGATGGACTGGGGCGTGAAGGCGAAGGCCTCGGAGGCGTAGACCATGAAGGCGCCGTCGACCCGGCCGTGGACGAGGACCGGCAGGCTGATCGAGGAGTGGAAGCCGCGTCGGGTGGCCGCCTCGTACCACGGCTCGTAGCTGGCCTCGGCGTCGAAGTCGTCCACCACGACGGTGCGGCCGGTGCGCAGCGCCGTGCCGGTGGGCCCCTGCCCCAGCTCGCCCTCGCCCCACGAGATCCGGATGTCGGTGACGTAGTCGCGGTGGGCCTCGGCGGCGGCCACGGCCACGACCGACTTGTCGGCGTCGTCGATCGGCCGGCCGTACCAGGCGAACAGGTAGCCGCCCTGCGACACGGCGTTCTCGCACATCTCGTCGAGCAGGGCCTGCTCGTCGCGGGCCCGGACCAGGAGGCCGTTGCCCGTGGACAGCGTGCGCAGGGCCCGCTCGGCGATCACCTCGTCGTGGCAGTCGCGCAGGCCGACCACGATGGCCGAGACCGCGCTGTCGTCCGCGCCGTCGTCGACGACCGGCTGGCCGCGGAGGGCGACCCAGCGTGGGACGCCGTCGGCGTTGAGCACCCGGCACCGCAGGTCCTCGACCGTGCCGCCGGCCAGGACCTCTTGGCGGCCCGCCTCGATCAGGTCGTGGTCGGCGGGGGCGACGAGATCTCGGGCGATCCGGCCCACGAGCTCGTCGACCGGGCGCCCGAGCATCGCCTCGATCGAGGGGGACGCCCAGCGGATCGCCCCGTCGATGCCGATCTCCACCACCACGTCGGAGGCGTTCTCGGCGATCAGGCGGTAGCGGTGCTCCACGTCGTCGGGCGCAGGGGCGCGAGGGTGGAGCCGGCGCACCTGGTTCGTGGGCCTCGGGGCATCCGAGGCGGCACCCATCGCCATGATCGTCCCTCCGCCTCCGACGACCGGAGCGGGTCACCGGACCAGCCGTCCGGAGCCGCTCCGATGACGGTATCGACGGCCGGGGTCGGCGGGAAGCGGGCCGATGGGCCCAATCCCCGCGGCCGGACTGACCGAAGCGGTGCCAGAGGCACCGAGATGCATGGACGTGCAGCCACCAGGGGCCGGCGGGTGTCGGCGCCGACCGACCCCGATGGCGGTCAGCCGTCGGTGGCCTGGGCCTGGTCGCGCAGGACGCGGCGCAGGATCTTGCCCGACGCCGACTTCGGGATGGCGTCGACGAGGTGGATGATCCGCACCTGCTTGTAGTGGGCGACCTGGTCGGCGACGAAGGCCTGGATCTCCTCGCCGGACACGTCCTGGCCGTCCTTGAGCACCACGTAGGCGACGGGGATCTCGCCGGCCTCGTCGTCGGGCAGGCCGATGACGGCGGCGTCGGCGACGGCGGGGTGGGTGAGGAGCAGGGCCTCGAGCTCGGCGGGCGGCACCTGGAAGCCCTTGTACTTGATGAGCTCCTTGAGCCGGTCGACGACGTAGAGGTGGCCGTCGGCGTCGACGTGGCCGATGTCGCCGGTGTGCAGCCAGCCGTCGTCGTCGATGGTGTCGCGGGTGGCCTGGTCGTTGTTGAGGTAGCCCTTCATCACCTGCGGGCCGCGCACCCAGACCTCGCCGTCGGCGTCGATGCCGAGCGACTCGCCGCTGGCGGGGTCGACGATGCGCGTCTCGGTGTTCGGCGCGGTGACGCCCACCGACCCGGGCTTGAACTGGCCCTGGGGGGTGAGGTGCGACACCGGCGACAGCTCGGTCATGCCGTAGCCCTGCACGACCTCGCACCCGAGGCGGCCGCTGGCCTCGGCGGCCAGCTCGGCCGACAGCGGGGCGGCACCGGAGAAGACCTGTTTGACGTGCGAGAGGTCGAACTGGTCGACGAGCGGGTGCTTGGCCAGCGCCACGACGATGGGGGGCGCCACGAACGAGCGGGTGATGCCGTACTGCTGGTGCAGCCGGAGGAACTCCTCCAGGTCGAACCGCGGCATGGTGACGATGGTGGCGCCGCGCTGCAGGCCGGTGTTCATCAGCACCTGCATGCCGTAGATGTGGAAGAAGGGCAGGACGGCGATGATGACGTCGTCCTCGGTGACCTCGGCCGGGTCGGCGACCTGCTCGATGTTGGCGATCAGGTTCCGGTTGGTGAGCATCACGCCCTTCGACAGGCCGGTGGTGCCCGACGAGTAGGGCAGGGCGACCAGGTCGTCGGGGCCGGTGGGGACGATCTCGGCGATGGGGTCGCCGAACAGCTCGGCGGCCGACGGGGCGCCGTCGGTGGCCTCGCCGAGCACGTAGATCTCGGTGACGCCGGTGCCCTCGGCGCCCTTGCGGGCCGTGTCGAGGAACATCGGCACGGTGATGAGGATCGAAGCACCGGCGTCGTTGAGCTGGTGGTTGACCTCGTGGTCGGTGTAGGTCGGGTTGATCGTGGTGATGGTGCCCCCGGCGGCCGCCACCCCGAGGAACACGACCGCGTACTCGGGCAGGTTGGGCGACATCAGCGCCAGGACCTTCCCCGGGCCGAACCCGCGCGCCTGCAGGCCACCGGCGAAGCGGCGCACCTGGTCGTCGAGCTCGGCGAAGGTGATGGTGCGGCCGGTGGGGCCGTCGACGAGGGCGGGCTTGTCGCCGAGCTCGGTGGCCCGCGCCAGCACGTAGGTGGCCAGCGGCAGGTCGGGGATCTCGACGTCGGGGAGCGGGCTGGTGTGGATCATCGGGGCGAACCTTCGCACCCGTCCGCGCCCCGTGCAACCGATCGCGGCACGTCGTCCCATGGACGTGCTTCCCCCGCCGCCCGACCCGCCTCGAACGATGTGGCTCGCCTACGCTGCCGCCGTCCGGCGGGGACGAGCGGCGAGCAGACGGCAGACCGACGGCGGGCCGACGAGGGGGCACCCGGGCACATGGCTGGTGGATGGAAGAAGGCGAGCGCGCTGGCGCTCGCCGCGGTGGTGCTGGGTGGTGCGGCGTGCACCTCGGGCACGGAGAAGGGCAGCGGTTCGTCGGCGACGACGGCGGCGGCCGGGGGCACGAGCGGCAGCGGCCGGACCGGTGCCATCACCTCGGTGCCGGGCCTCGACCCGTCGGCGCTGCCGGTCATGAACCAGCCCGCCTACGCCAAGGGCGACTGGTGGCTGGCCGTCAAGGACATCGACACCGGCGAGACGTTGATCTCCTACAACGCCGATCGGCTCGTCGAGCCCGGCTCGGTCGTCAAGACCTACAGCTCGGGGGCGGTGTGGCTCGCCGACGGGCCCGACAGCAAGCTCACCACTCCGGTGAAGCGCAGTGGCGAGGTGGCCGGCGGGACGCTGGACGGCGACCTGGTGCTCGTGGCGCAGGGCGACCTCACCATGGGCGGGCGGCGCAAGGCCGACGGCACCGTCGACTTCACCAACCTCGACCACAACGACGCCAACGAGCTGCCCGGCGCCACCCTCACGCCCGAGGACCCCCTGACCGGCCTCGACCAGCTGGCCGCCCAGGTGAAGCAGTCGGGCATCACGACCATCTCGGGCAACGTGGTCGTCGACGACCGGCTGTGGGACCCGCACAAGCTGGTGAACGGTCCCGTCTCGCCCATCATCATCAACGAGAACCTGATCGACTTCCTCACCACGCCGACCCAGCCCGGGCAGTCGGCCACCATCGAGATGCGGCCCAAGGTGGCGCCCTGGACGCTCGACAACCAGGTGCAGACCGTGCCGGCCGGTGGCAAGACCAAGATCGAGGTCTCGTCGGCCGACGAGAAGACGGTGACCCTGAAGGGCACCATCGCCGCCGACAGCGATCCGGTGGTCAACGTCTACGCCTTCAAGGACCCGGCCACCTTCGCCCGGACCGCCTTCATCGAGGCCCTGCAGCGGGCCGGTGTCACGGTGGCGGCCGACCCGCTCGCGACGAACGCGGCCGCCACGTTGCCGGCGTCGTCGGCCGTCGAGGCCCTGCCGACGGTGGCGTCGCTCGAGTCGCTCCCGCTCGACCAGGAGGCCCTGTACGTCCTCAAGGTCAGCTACAACCGGGGCGCCGAGACGTTCATCTGCCGTCTGGCCGTGCAGGCCGGCAGCAAGGACTGCACCGACGGGCTGGCCAAGGCCGCCGAGCTCTGGAAGGCGGCCGGGCTCGACACCACCGGCGCCGCGCTGATCGACGGCTCCGGGCTCACCGGCAACCTCATCACGCCGATGAACCAGGCCGACCTGCAGGCCATCATGGCCAAGCGCCCCGACGCCGCCCGGTGGAAGGCCACGCTGCCGATCCTCGGGGTCGACGGCTCGCTGGCCATGGTCCAGCCGGACAGCCCGGCCATGGGAAAGGTCTTCGCCAAGACCGGCTCGCTCGGCGCCGGCGACTTCTTCAACGACCGCCTCCGCCTGCCCACCAAGGCCCTCGGCGGGGTCATGGAGACGGCCAAGGGCCGCAAGCTCGCCTTCGCCATCGTGGCGAGCAACGCGCTGTTCGCCGACATCAACGGCGTGTTCGCCGCCAACGACGACGTCGGCAAGGTCGCCGCCATCATCCAGCAGCAGTACTGACCGCCTGCCGTCCGCCCACCCCACCCCACCCTTCTCCCGAACTTCCCGCGATTCTGAGGCACCAAGCCTCGAAATCGCGGGAAGTTGGTGGGAGGTCAGGTGGTGGTGAGGGCGGCGAGGACGTCGAGGCGGGCGGCCCGGCGGGCGGCCCGCCACGAGGCCAGCAGGCCGGCCCCGGCACCCGCCGCCAGCACCACGGCGAGGGGAGCGGGAGCGATGCGGAACACCGCCAGCAGGCTCGACGAGCCGGCGCCGGCGGCGCCGATCAGCAGCCACGCCACCAGCACGCCGAGGCCGAGGCCCATGGCGGTGCCGAGCACGGCGATGACCACCGACTCGCCCCGCACCATGCGCCGCACCTGGCGACGGGTCTGGCCGACGGCCCGCAGCAGGCCCAGCTCGCGGGTGCGCTCGTGGATGGACAGGGCCAGCGTGTTGGCGATGCCCATGAGGGCGATCACCACGGCCAGCACCAGCAGCACGTAGACGAGGCCGAGGGTCTGGTCGATGCCCTGGCCGATGGCGTCGAGGTACTGCTGGCGGTCCTGCACCTGCGTGCCGGCGTAGGGCGCCAGCACCTGCTCGACCGCCTTCCGTCCCTGATCGAGCGTCACGCCGTCGGCCAGGCGCACCAGCACGGTGACGTCGAGGTCCTGGCGGCTGTGGGGGGCCCAGGCCGCCCGGCTCATCGCCACGTCGCCGGCCACGTCGGCGGCGGTGTAGAGGGCGCCCACCCGGTAGGTGGCGGTGGTGCCGTCGACGAAGCGCAGCGGCACCTCGCTGCCCAGGCCGAGGTTGCGGTCCTGGGCCCACCGGGTCGACAGGGCGAGCTGGTCCGGACCGAGGTCGGCCACCGATCCGGCCGTGACGCCCAGGTCGAGCACCTGGTCGAGGGCGGCCGGGTCGGCGACGCCGATGTGCTGGGGCAGGTCCCGCTGGCCCTTGGCGCTGCCGGCCCCGCTCGGGACGAAGGCGCCGACCACGCCCATGCCCGCCGCCGCCTTCACCTCGGGCCGGGCCGCGATGTCGCGACCGACCTGCGGGCTGAAGCCCGACGAGCCGCCCCAGTCGCCCGAGGTGACGACCAGGTCGCCGCCGAACGAGCGCTCGACGCTGGCGTCGACCGACGCCCGCAGGCTCGAGGCCAGCACGGTGAACAGCGACACCACGGCCACGCCGACCATGAGCGCCGAGGCGGTGGCGGCGGTGCGGCGCGGGTTGCGGCGGGCGTTCTCGGTGGCCAGCTCGCCGGTGATGCTCCGCCCGATCCGCAGCGGCCAGCCGACGACCGGGCCGGCCGTCCGGGCGATGACCGGCCCGAGCACGACGGCGGCGAGCACGGTCAGCCCGCCGCCCAGGGCGGTGGTGCCGAACACGCCGGCCCGTCGACCGGCGATGCCGAGCACCACGCCACCGGCCAGCAGCACGGCACCGACCGCGGCCCGTCGCCAGGCGATGCCCGTCGGTTCCACGGCCGACTCGCGCAGCGCCTCCATCGGGGTCACCCGGGCGGCGCGGCGGGCGGGGAGCACGGCGGCGAGCATCGTCACGCCGATGCCGACGACGAGGCCGACGACCGCGACCGAGGGCGCGACCACCAGGCCGGTGGCGGGCACGTCCATGCCCATGCCGGCGAAGGCCGCCTTCAGGCCGATGGCGATGACGATGCCGCCGGCCACGCCGACCACGCTGGCGAGCACGCCCACCGCCAGCGCCTCGGCCAGCGTGGCGCCGAGGATCTGGCGGCGACCGGCGCCCAACGCTCGCAGCAGCGCCCACTCCCGCGTCCGCTGGGCCACCAGCATCGAGAAGGTGTTGGCGATGCCGAACGCGGCCACGCCGACGGCCACGGCGGCGAAGGCGGTGAGGACGGTGGTGAGGACGTCGAGGAAGTCGGCGTTGATGCCCTGCTGCTGGCGGGCGGTCAGCTCGGCCCCGGTGACGACCTCGGCTCCGTCCGGCGCGAGGGGCAGCAGCCGGTCGCGCAGCGCGGTCGGGGTGACGCCTGGTTGCGCCCGCACGACCACCGAGGTGATGCGGGACGGGTCGCCGAGCAGGTGGTGCTGCGCGCCGGCCAGGGTGAACGCGGCGATCGTCGATCCGCCCGCGCTGTCCGCCTCGCCGAAGGTGGCGATGCCCACCACCTTCACGGGGACGGGCGTCGGCGTCTCGACGGTGGCGGTGTCACCGACGGCCAGGTTGCCGGTGTGGGCGGCGGCCCGGTTGATCACGACCTCGTCGTCGGCGCTGGGGGCGCGACCCTCGGCGAGGACGTACGGGTTGAACGGTGCCGGCGTCCACGTGCCGGCCATCGTCGGCGGGCCCTGGCCACCGATGGGGCGGCCGTCGCGGCCGACGATGCGCCCGTAGCCCTCGGCCACCGGCTCGGCGGTGGCCACGCCGTCGACGGCGCGCACCCGGTCGACGAGCGAGGCATCGAGCGTGCCCTGCTCCTGGCTGAGGCCGAGGTCGATCGAGCGCATCTGCACGACGACGTCGGTGCCGGCGTTGGCCCGCTCGAACAGGGCCGAGAAGGTGCCGCGCATGGTGTCGCCCAGCACGAGGGTGCCGGTGAGGAAGGCCACGCCGAGGGCCACCGCCGCCACGGTGGCGGTCAGGCGGCGCTTGTGGGCCCAGAGGTTGCCGAAGGTGAGTCGCAGCATCGTGTCCTCCTCAGTCCCCGAGGGCCTTCATGCGGTCGAGCACCGACGTCGCGGTCGGAGCCTCGAGCTCGTCGACGATGCGGCCGTCGGCGAGGAAGACCACGCGGTCCGCGTGGGCGGCGGCGGCCGGGTCGTGGGTGACCATGACGATCGACTGGCCGACGTCGTCGACGGCCCGCCGCAGGAAGGCGAGGATCTCGCCGGCGCTGCGCGAGTCGAGGTTGCCGGTGGGCTCGTCGGCGAAGACGAGCTCGGGGCGCGAGACCAGGGCGCGGGCCACGGCGACGCGCTGCTGCTGGCCACCCGACAGCTCGGCGGGACGGTGGCGGAGGCGATCGCCGAGGCCGACGATCGACACCACGGTCGCCAGCCACTCGGGGTCAGGTCGACGCCCGGCCAGCGCCAGCGGCAGCGTGATGTTCTCGCCGGCGTCGAGGGTGGGCACCAGGTTGAAGGCCTGGAAGACGAAGCCGAGGCGGTCGCGGCGCAGGCGGGTCAGACCGTCGTCCGACAGCGTCGACAGGTCGGTGTCGCCGATCAGCACCCGGCCGCCGGAGACGCGGTCGAGGCCGGCGGCGCAGTGCAGCAGCGTCGACTTGCCCGACCCCGACGGGCCCATGATGGCGGTGAACCGGCCCCGCTCGAAGGCGACGTCGAGGGCGTCGAGCGCCCGCACCGTGGTGTCACCCCTCCCGTAGACCTTGGTGAGGCCGACGGCCCGGGCGGCGGCGGGGGCCGATGCGCCCCCGGCCGATGGGCCGAGCGGCGGCTGCGTGATGGTGACGGTCATGGGTCCTCCTCCCAGCCGGCGGCGCGCTGCCGCCGGTGTCGCCACGGTGCGCCTCGTGACCCCCGTCGGTGAATGGCGCTGCCCGGCGTCTGCCGCGGGGCCTGGCTGCAGGTCGGGGGGTGGGGCTAGCCCCCGGTCGCGACGCCGGGCAGCGGGATGGTCGGCGCGGCCGCGGTTCCCTACGGTGACGAGGTGACCGCTGCGCTGGGATCGACCACAGGGCTGCCGGGCCCGACCGGTGCCCGCCTGCGCCCCCTCGGCGCGCCCCTCGGCCTGCGGGCGGTGCTCGCCGCTCCCGTCTCGCCCCGCACGTGGGCGGCGGCGGTCCACGTGGTCCTCGACTGGTGGGTCGGCCTGGTCGCCTTCGTGGTCGTGACGACGCTGGTGTCGACCGTCGTGAGCCTCGCCTGCACCGTGGTGCTCGCCGTCCCCGTGGCCGCGCTGCTCGTCGTCTTCGTGCGCGGCCTGGGTCGCTTCGAGCGGCTCCGCTTCGCCGCGGTGCTCGACACGACGATCCCCGACCCGTACCGCTTCTCCACCGGCTCGTGGTTGGACCGGCTGCGCACCCGCCTCGGCCAGGCCGCCCCGTGGAAGGAGCTGGCCTACGCCTTCGCCCTCTTCCCGATCGCCACCATCGGCGTCAGCCTGGTCGTCGCCGCCTGGGCCGGGTCCCTGGCGCTGCTCCTGCTGCCCGCCTACATCGGCGCGCTGCCCGACGCCACCGCCTCGCTCTGGCTGTGGGAGGTGCACCAGGGATCCGGTGCGTGGCTGGTCGCCCTGGCCGGCCTCGTCGGCGTGTTCCTCGCCCCGTGGGTCACCCAGGGGTGGGCCCGCCTCGATGTGGCGCTCGGCCGGTCGATGCTCGGGCGCATCCGGGCCGAGCAGGAGGAGCAGATCGAGCACCTCGAGGACCGCGTCGAGCAGCTGGAGTCGACCCGGGCGTGGGCCCTCGAGATCGCCGAGGCCGAGCGTCGCCGCATCGAGCGCGACCTCCACGACGGCGCCCAGCAGCGGCTGGTCGCCCTGGCGATGGACCTCGGCCTGGCCCGCGAGCGCCTCGACGACGACCCCGAGGGTGCCCGCCGACTGATCGACCACGCCCACCAGGAGTCCAAGCGGGCCATCGCCGAGCTGCGCGACCTGGCGCGGGGCATCCACCCCGTCGCCCTCAGCGACCGTGGCCTGCCCGGGGCCCTGCCCGCGCTCGCCGGCCGCTGCGCGATCCCCGTCGACGTGCACGTGGCCGTGGCCACCGACGAGCGGCGACCGCCGTCGTCGCTCGAGGGCATCGTGTACTTCATCGTGTCCGAGTGCCTGGCCAACACGGTCAAGCACGCGTCGGCCATGCGGGCGTCGGTGCGGGTCGTGCAGCGCGACGGCTGGCTGGTGGTCGACGTCGACGACGACGGCGTGGGCGGCGCCGACCTGTCGCTCGGCTCGGGCCTGCGCGGCCTGGCCGAGCGGGCCTCGTCGGTCGACGGGTCCCTCACCCTGTCGAGCCCCGTCGGGGGCCCGACCCGAGTCCACGTGGAGCTGCCGTGCGCATCGTGATCGCCGAGGACTCCGTGCTGCTGCGCGAGGGGCTGGCCCGGGTGCTGGCCGACTTCGGCGAGGACGTGGTGGCGCAGGTCGGTGACGGCGACGCGGCGCGCGCCGCCGTCGACAAGCACGGCCCCGACCTCGTGGTGATGGACGTGCGCATGCCGCCGAACCACACCGACGAGGGCATCCGGGCCGCGCTGGCCATCCGCCGCGACCATCCGACGGTCGCCGTGCTCGTGCTGTCGCAGTACGTGGAGCAGCACTACGCCGCCGAGCTGCTGGCCGGCGACACCGCCGGCGTGGGCTACTTGCTGAAGGACCGCGTGGCCGACGTCCGCGAGTTCGTCGACGCCGTGCGTCGGGTGGGTGGCGGCGGCACCGCCCTCGACCCCGAGGTCGTGTCGCACCTGCTGGCCCACTCCCGCCGCCGCGACCCGCTGGCCGCGCTGACGCCGCGCGAGACGCAGGTGCTCGAGCTGATGGCCGAGGGCCGGTCCAACGGTGCCATCGCCGCCACGCTGGTCGTGAGCGAGGGCGCGGTGGAGAAGCACGTGTCGTCCATCTTCACCAAGCTGGACCTGCCGCCGGCCGAGACCGACCACCGCCGCGTGCTGGCCGTGCTGCGGTTCCTGGAGTCGTGATGGGCGACGACGTGGTGGGCCCGCCCCCGACCGCCGTGGCCCCGACCGCCGTGGCCCCGACCGGGCCGCCGGCTGGGCCACCGTCCGTTCCGCCGCCGGCTGGGCCACCGTCCGTTCCGCCGCCGCCGGTGGAGCGCCGGGCCGGTCCGCTCCGGCCGCCGTCGGCCGCGGTGCGGGTCGCCTTCTTCGTCGTGGGCGGCGCCCTCACCCTGTTCTTCCTGGGGCTCACCACCGTGGCCGCGGTCAACACGCTCGGCCGCCACGTCGAGGTGGTCGAGGTGGGGTGGAGCGAGCCCGTGCGCACCGTGCGCATCGAGGTGGGTTCGGGGTCCGTCGACGTGCGGGGCACCGAGCGCCCCGGCGTCCGCGGCACGCGGCGCACCGAGCACGGCCTGCAGGGGCCGTCGATGTCCGAGCGGGTCGAGGGCGACACGTTGGTGCTGACCAGCGTGTGCCCCGGGATGGCGACGCCGTGGTGCGGGTCCTCGTACACGCTCGAGGTGCCGAGGTCGGTGCGGCTCGAGGTGGAGGCGGGGACGGCGTCGACGACGGTGCGCGGGACCGACGGCGGCGTGGCCGTCGACAGCGGCACCGGCCGCGTCGACCTGTGGGACGTGGGCGGGCCGCTGGACCTGCAGACGGGGACCGGCAAGGTGGAGGGGCGCGACCTGCGCAGCGGGATCGTCAAGGCCGAGACCGGTGCCGGCTCCGCCGTGCTGGCCTTCGCCGAGGCGCCGACGTCGGTGCGGGTGCAGACCGGCCTGGGCTCGGCCACCGTTGTGGTGCCCCGGGGCGAGGACTACAAGGTGACGACCGACGGCGCCCGGGCCCTCGTCGAGGTGCCGACCGACCCGGCCTCGCCCCGCACGATCGACGTCACCACCGGCGCCGGCGGCATCCGCATCGTCCACCCCGGCTGACCTCGAGCGCGCCCGCCCGCGCTCACCCGCGCTCACCCGCGCTCACCGAACTTCCCGCGATTCTGAGGCACCAAGCCTCACAATCGCGGGAAGTTCGGTCGGGTGGTGGTGCTGGGAGCTCGACCGTCGATGTCACAGGGGGTCGCTATGTTCCTCGTGTGCTGTTCCTGACCGTGGCGGGGTCCCTCGAGCCGCTGGCCGACGCGCTGGCGGCGACGATGGCGGTCCCGCTGGCCGACCCCTTCTCGCCCGAGCTGATCGCCGTCCCCGGCGGGGGCACCGGCGCGTGGCTGCGCGGCCGGCTCGCCGAGCAGGTCGGGGCCACCGCCCGTGGGGGCGACGGCATCGCCGCCAACCTCGAGGTCGTCTTCCCGGCCACGCTCGTGGCCCGGGCGATGGGCGAGCAGCCCGGCTTCGGGGCGTGGTCGGTCGGCCCCCTCACCTGGGCGGTGCACGAGGTCCTCGTCGACCAGGGCGACGAGCTGGGCCAGGCCACCGACGCCGTGCGGGCCCGGGCCATCGCCGACCTCTTCGACCGCTACGCTCTCCACCGGCCGTCGATGGTGCGGGCGTGGAGCGACGGGCGCGACCTCGGCGCCACCGGCACCCCGCTCCCGGCGCACCAGCGGTGGCAGCCGCAGCTGTGGCGGGCCGTGCAGGCGGCGCTGGGTGGCGCGCCCACCGACGCCGAGCGCCTGCACGCTCGGGCCCGGGCCCTGCGCGATGCCGATCCGGGCTCGCTCGACGACGAGCTGGCGGCGGTCCCCGCCCGGGTGGCGCTGTTCGGCCTCGGGGGTCTGCCCGCGCCCCACCTCGACCTCGTGGTCGCCCTGGCCCGCCACCGCGACGTCCACGTCCTGGCCAGCACTGCCTCCGGGGCGCGCTGGCGGGCCGTCGCCGAGGCGCTCGCCGCCCTCGACCCGCCGCTGGCCCTGCCCGCCACGCGGGTCGACGACCGGGTGCCCGTCGGCGCCGGCCACCCGCTGGTCACCGCGTGGGGCCGCACGTCGCGCGAGGCCGGGCTGCTGCTGGCCGACGCGGTGGCGGCGGTCGACCAGGCCCAGGTGACGTCGCCCGAGCCCGAACCTCCGCTGTCGGACGAGGCCAGCGTGCTCGCCCGCCTGCAGCACGGGCTGCGCGCCGACGTCGCCCCACCGGGCGCGCCCGTCGGCGATCAGATCGACCGCCGGCCCCCGGTGCGTCCCGACGACCCATCCCTGCGCTGGTACCGGACCTACGGGCCGGCCCGCCAGGTCGAGGTGCTGCGCGACGCCATCCTCCACCTGCTCGAGGAGCGTGACGACGAGGGCCGGCCCCGCTTCGAGCCGCGCGACATCGCCGTGCTGTGCCCCGATCCGGCGTCGATCGCCCCGCTCGTCGAGGCCACGTTCGCCGGCGATCCCGACCACGGCGTCTCCCAGGTGCCGGTGCAGGTCGCCGACCGCAGCCTCCGCCAGGACAACGCGCTGCTCGATGCCGCAGCCGCCCTGCTCGACCTCCTCGACGGCCGCTTCCGGGTCAGCTCGGTCCTCGCCTTCGCCGGCCGCCCGCCGGTCCGCCTGCGGTTCGGGCTCGACGCCGACGCCCTCGGCCGCATCAGCGAGTGGGCCGAGGCCACCAACGTGCGCTGGGGGCTCGACGACACCGACCAGGAGCGCTTCGGTCTGCCGGCCGACCTGGGCGGGGTCCACACCTGGCGGTCCGGGCTCGACCAGCTGCTGCTCGGCGCGGCCATGGCCGACCGCGGGCAGCGGCTCGGCCCGGGCGAGGTGCCGCCCTTCGGCCCCATCGAGGGCGACGGCGTGGCCGTGGCCGGAGCCCTGGCCGAGCTCGTGCACCACCTGGGCACGGCGGTCGACGCGCTGCGCTCTCCGTCGACGGTCGCCGACTGGGCCGCCGACCTGGCCGCCGCCCTGCGCTCGCTGTGCGCGGTGCCCGACGACGACGCCTGGCAGTGGCGGGTCGTCGAGCGCACCCTGGCCGAGCTGGCCGCCGAGGCCACCACCCCCGACGGCGAGCCGCGGCCGCAGGTCGTCGAGCCGGCCGACCTGGCCGCCCTCGTGCGGGGTCGCCTCGCCGCCGGCTCCCGCTCGCCTCGCCTGCGATCGGGGGCGGTCACCGTCTCGTCGCTCACGGCCCAGCGCGGCGTGCCCTTCCCCGTGGTCTGCCTGCTGGGCCTCGACGACGACGTGGCGTCGGGCGGCCTGGCGGCGGAGGACCTGATCGCCGCCGAGCCGTGCGTGGGCGATCCCGACCCCCGCGGCGAGCAGCGGGCCCAGCTGCTCGACGCCGTCTTGTCGGCGGGGGAGCGGCTGGTCGTGTGCAGCACCGGCCGCGACCTGCGGACCAACGCCGAGGTGCCGCCGTCGGTCGCCCTGGCCGAGCTGTTCGACGTGGTCGACGCCACCGTGCGCCTGCCCGACGAGCTCGAGCTGCCCGGCGACCTGCCGGCCTGGGTCCCGAGGGGGGCCGAGCGGGCCCGCGACCTCCTCACCGTCGACCACCCCCGCCAGGCGTGGTCCGAGCGGGCGCTGCAGCCGGGGGCGCTCGGCGTCGCCGGCCCGTGGAGCTTCGACGAGGGCGCCCGCCGGGCGGCCCTCGCCCGCCGCGCCCAGGTCGCCGACGTCCCCTTCCTCGACCAGCCGCTGCCCGCCGTCGCGGCGGCCACGGCCACGCGGGCCGTCGACCCATCCGCTTCGGGCGAGTGGCGGGTCATCGACCTGCGCGACCTCGAGGCCGCGCTCACCCGGCCCGCCCAGGTGCTCCTGCGCAACCGGCTCGGCGTGTGGCTGCCCGGCGACGACGAGGTCCTCGACGACCAGATCCCCCTGACCCTCGGGGGCCTCGATCGCTGGAAGCTCTCCAAGGCGCTGCTCGACGCCGCGCTGGCGCCACCGCCCGGGCCCGACGAACCGGCCGTCGACCTGCGCACCTGGGAGCAGGTCGAGCGGCGGAAGGGCACCGTCCCCCCGCTGGCCTTCGGCGACGGGGCGGTGGCCAGCGCCCACACCCGGGTCGCGCAGCTGCGGGCCCAGCTGCTCGCCGAGCTCGGACCCCAACCGTACGAGCCGGTCACGGTGCCGCTCGAGGCCGCCGTCCCCGGTGCGGCCGGGGGAGCGGTCGTGGTGGTGGGCGCCGTGTCGGGGGTGTGCGGCGACGTCGTCACCACCATCACCCCGTCCTCGCTGCGGCCCCACCACGTCCTCGTCGCCTGGCTTCGGCTGGCGCTGCTGGCCGCGTCCGACCCCGACCGCCCGTGGCGGGCGCTGACCATCGGGGGCAAGAGCCAGCAGGCCAACAAGCTCGTCGTCCACCGCATCGCCCTGCGGGGCCGCGAGGGCGCGGCCGAGGCCGTCGACGTCGTGCTCGACCTGCTCGAGCGGTCCTCGTGCGACGCCGTGCCCTTCTTCCCGGCCACCAGCCGGGCCCTCGTCCGCGACGGCGTGCCGGCGGCGCGGTCGACGTGGTTCGACAAGTTCGGCGAGGCCGAGGACGAGTGGAACCGCCGCCTCTTCCCGAGCGACTTCGACCTGCTCCTCGCCCTGGCCCTGCGCGACGACGAGGCCGCGGCGGCCGCCGACCTCCCCGAGCCGGCCGCCGCCGGCCGGCTGTGGTGGTGGGCCCACCGGGTCTGGGGCGCGGTCGACGCCACCGCCGAGGTCGACGAGGACGAGGTGCCGGTGCCCGACGTCGACCCGGTCGTGGTCGGCGCCCCGGACGAGGGGGCGGCGCCGTGACGGTCGCCGAGCGCGCCGGCGTCGAGGCGTTCGACCTCACCGGCCCGCTGCCCGACCACCTCACGGTGCTCGAGGCCAGCGCCGGCACCGGCAAGACCTACGCGCTCGCCGCCCTGGCCACGCGCTTCGTCGCCGAGCGCGACGTGGCCGCCTCGCAGCTGTGCATCGTGAGCTTCACCGAGGCGGCCACCGCCGAGCTGCGGGGCCGGGTCCGCAGCCGCCTGGCCCAGGCGGCCACGCACCTCGCCGGCGGGGGAGGCCCGGTCGCCGACGACGACGTGCTCACCGCCCTGGCCGACGTCGACGCCGCCGAGCGCGGCCGCCGGGCCGCCCGCCTCGAGCGCGCCGTGGCCGAGCTCGACGCCGCCACCATCGCCACCATCCACGGGTTCTGCAGCCGGGTCGTCGCGTCGGCCAGCGCCGGCACCGACCGCCCCATCTCGGGTGACGACAGCGACGTGGCCGAGGTGGCCGGCGACGCCTTCCTCGCCCGCTACGGCGGCGGGCGGGCCGCCCCGGTCACGCTCGAAGACCTGGTGCGCGCCGTCGAGGCCCGCGTCGGGCTGCCCGACGCGGTGATGGCCCGCGCCGACGACGCCGGTCGCGCCAAGTTCCCGGTGCGCGCCGAGGTCATGGACGAGATCGCCGACCTCGTCGACGCGCTGGTCGCCGAGGTGCTGGCCCGGCGGACCCGCGAGCGCCGCCGCACCTTCGACACCCTCCTCACCGACGCCCGCGACCTGCTCGGCGGGCCGAACGGGCCGGCGGCGGTGGCCGCCCTGCGGGCGCGCTTCTCGGTCGTCCTCATCGACGAGTTCCAGGACACCGACCAGGTCCAGTGGGACATCTTCCGCACGGCCTTCCTCGACGGCCCCGACCCCGTGCAGGTGGTGCTGGTCGGCGACCCCAAGCAGTCCATCTACCGCTTCCGAGGGGCCGAGCTGTCGGCCTACCTCGCCGCCCGGGGCCACGCGGTCGACACCGGCGGGTCGGTGGCCGGCCTGACCGTCAACCGCCGGTCCGACGAGGCCCTGCTGGTCGGCCTCGAGCACCTCCTCGCCGGCTACGAGTTCGGCGCCGCGCAGGTGGCGTTCACCTCGGTCGACGCCGCCGAGCCCGGTGCGCCGTCGCCCTTCGACGGCGGCGCCGGCGACCAGGGCGGCGCCCTGCAGCTGCGGTGCCTGCCCGACGGGCTCCCCAACACCGCCGAGGCCCGGGCCCAGGTGGTGCCCGACTTCGTCGCCGAGGTCATCCGACTGCTCGACCACGCCACCATCACCCGCGACGGCGAACGCCGATCGCTGCGGCCCTCCGACCTGGGCGTGCTGGTGCGCTCCAACGCCGACGCCGCCCGCTACGCCGAGGCCCTCTCCCTGGCCGGGGTGCCGGCCGCCAGCAGCGCGGCCAACAGCGTCCTCGACACCGAGGCCGCCATCGAGTGGCGGATCCTGCTCACCGCCCTCGAGCGGCCCACCTCGCCGCGCACGGTGCGCGCCGCGCTGGTCGGGTGGTTCGTCGGGCTCTCGGCCGTCGAGCTCGACGCCCTCGACGACGACGGCCTCGGCGCCCACATGGAGGTGCTCCGCTCGTGGGCGACGTGCCTCACCGACGGCGGGCTGCCGTCGCTGCTCGCCGAGGTGCGCGGGGCCGGGCTGGCGCCGCGGGTGCTGGCCCGGGCCGGCGGCGAGCGCGACCTGACCGACCTCGACCACATCGCCGAGCTGCTCCAGCGGTCCACCGGCGGGCGACCCGTGGGGCCCTCGGCCCTGCTGGCCACCCTCACCGGCCTCGCCGCCCCGAGCCCGTTCGGCACGGCCGACGACGAGGTGGCCGCCGACCTGCTCGTGCGCCGCATCGACCGCGACGACGACACCGTCAAGGTCCTCACCGTGCACGCCGCCAAGGGCCTCGAGTTCCCGGTCGTGCTGTGCCCCACGCTGTGGACCCGGACCGGCGGGCGGGTCGGGGTGCGCCACGCCTGGGACGGCGAGGTGCGCCGGATCGACACCAGCACGCTCGCCGGCGACGCCATCGGCGGCCACAGCAGCAAGCTGTTCAAGGTGGTGAAGGACCAGGACGCCGCCGAGCGCGAGGGCGAGGCCCGTCGCGTGCTGTACGTCGCCCTCACCCGGGCCCGCCACCGGCTGGTGCTGTGGTGGAGCGACAAGGGCGCCGGCGCGCCCCTGGCCAAGCTCCTGACGCACGCGGGCGGCGGCACGATCGACCTCGACGCGCTGGCCGGTCGGTCCGACGGCAGCATCACCCGGGTCGACGTGCAGCGGTCCGGCCCGGCACCGCACCGGCGGGGCCACGACGGGTCGGCGGCCGACCTCGACGTGGCCACCGCCACCCGGACGCTCGACCACCGCTGGCGGACGTGGTCGTTCACCGCGGTGCAGGGCGCGGCCGCCGCCGCGGCGGCGCTGGCCTCGCCGACGGCGGCGCCCACCGCCACATCGCCCGAGCCGCCCCAGGAGGGGGGCAACGACGAGGGACCCGCCGGCGCCGCGGCCGACGGGATCGGCCCCGACGACCTCCCGGCCACCGGGGCCGGGCCGGCGCTGCCGCTGCTCGCCCTGGCCGGGGGCAAGGCCTTCGGCACCCTCGTGCACGCCGTGCTCGAGGACGTCGACCTCGCCGCCGACGACCTCGACGACGAGCTGCGCCGGATCTGCGCCGAGCGCCTGGCCTACCGCCCGCTCGGCCGGCAGCTCGACGCCGACGCCCTGGCCGAGGCCCTCGGCGTCGCCCTGCGCGCCCCGCTCGGCGGCCCCATGGGCGACCGGCCGCTGGCCGGGCTCAGCCGGTCCGACCGCCTCGACGAGCTGGCCTTCGACCTGCCTCTGGCCGGCTTCGACGCCGCCGCCATCGGTGCGGTGCTCGCCCACCACCTGCCCGCCGACGACCCCTTCCGCCCATGGGCCGAGCAGGCGGCGGCCGGCGCGCTGGCCGTCGACGTGGCCGGGTGGCTGACCGGCTCGATCGACCTCGTCGCCCGCTGCTCGGCCACCGGCCCCTACTGGCTGGCCGACTACAAGACCAACCGCCTGCCCGAGGGCAGCGCCTACGGCCGAGCCGACCTCGTCGACGCCATGGTCCACTCGGGGTACCCCCTGCAGGCCACCCTGTACCTCGTCGCCCTGCACCGCTACCTGCGGTGGCGCCTCACCCCCGGTGGCTACGACCCCGAGCACCACCTCGCCGGGTCGGCCTACCTGTTCCTGCGCGGCATGGACCCCGACCGGACCGCCGCCGATGCCCGCGGCGTGCTGTGGTGGCGCCCGCCGACCGCCGCCCTCGACGCCCTCGACCGGCTGTTCGCCGGGGGAGGGGCGCCATGAGCGACGCCGTGGCCACCCCGCCCGACACCGACCCCCGCCCCGAGCGGCTCGACCGCCGCGCACCGTCGGCCAGCCCCGGCGGCATCGACGCGCTGGCCGTGCTCGAGCCGTGGCGCCGGGCCGGGGTGCTCACCGCCGCCGACGCCCACGTGGCGGCCACCCTCGCCCGGCTCGGCGGCCTCCGGCCCGACGACGCCGACGTCGTGGTGGGCCTGGCGCTCGCCGCCCGGGCCCCGCGCCTCGGCCACACGTGCCTCGACCTGGCCACCGTGCGGGCGTCGGCCCCGGCCGAGGTCGAGGGCGAGGGCACCCCCGACGATGCCGCCGCCGTCGACGCGCTGCCCTGGCCCGCCGACGTCGACGCCTGGCGCGACGCCGTCGCCGCGTCGCCCCTGGCCACCGTCGTCGACGTCGCCGACCCGGTGCCCGCCGGCAACGACCGACCGGTCGTGGTGGCCGGTCGCCTCGTCTACCTCGAGCGCTACCGCGCCTACGAGGACGCCGTCGCCGCCGAGCTGGTCCGCCGGGCCGAGGCCACCACGACGACGACTCCCGCCGGCGAGCCCGGCGGCGACGCCGCGGCGCGCCGGGCCGACCTGCTCACGGCGCTGCTCGGGCCCCAGGCCTCGGCCCCCGGGCAGTGGGCGGCGGCAACGGCCGGCGCCTCGGGCTCGCTGTCGGTCGTGGTCGGCGGTCCCGGCACGGGCAAGACCCGCACGGTGGCCGCCCTGCTGGCCCTGCTCGTCGACGGCGACCCGCGGCTGCGCATCGCCCTGGCCGCGCCCACCGGCAAGGCGGCCGCCCGGATGGGCGAGACGTTCCGCCTGGTCGCCGACGAGCTGCTCGCCACCGGGCTGGCCGGCGCCGACGTCCTCGCCGCCCGGCTCGCCGCCGCCGAGACCGCCACCATCCACCGCCTCCTCGGGGTGCGGCCCGGCGGCAGCCGGTTCCGCCACGACCACCTCGACCCGCTGCCCCACGACGTGGTCATCGTCGACGAGACGTCCATGGTCTCGCTGCCGCTGATGGCCCGGCTGCTCGACGCCGTGCGCCCCGACGCCCGGGTCGTCCTGGTCGGCGATCCGGGCCAGCTCGCCAGCGTCGAGGCCGGCTCGGTCCTCGGCGACGTCGCCGGCCCGATCGGCGCTGCGGTCGGCGCCCGTCCGAGCGGCCATCGGGTCGCCGCCCCCACCGGCGAGGCCGTGCAACCGGCGCTGCCCGGGCTGGGGGCCGCCCGTGCTGTCCCGCCGCCCGGCCCTCCCGCGCCTGCGGCGGCGTCGGTCGCCCCGTCGTCGCCGGCCGCCCCCGGCCTGGCTCGGTGCGTGCACGTGCTGACCGAGAGCTACCGCTTCCCGGCCGACTCGCCGGTCGGCCGCTTCGCCGCCGCCGTGCGGGCCGGCGACGCCGACGGCGCCCTGGCGGTCCTCGCCGACGACGCCGCCGAGGGCTCCGACCCGTCGGCGGCGGGCGGGTCGGCGGCCGTCGGCATCACCTGGGTGCGCGACGGCGCCGACACCGAGGCCGGCGCCGAGGCGATCCGCGCCGCCGCCCTCGAGGCGGCCCGGCGCACCCGGGCCGCGGCCGAGGCCGGCGACGCCGACGCAGCGCTGGCCGCCCTCGGCGAGGTGCGCATCCTGTGCGGCCACCGACGGGGCCCGTGGGGCGTCGCCCGCTGGAGCTGGCAGCTCGAGCAGTGGCTGGCCGGCGAGGGCCCGGCCCTCCGGGGCGACTACCCGGGCCGTCCCGTGCTGATCACCGCCAACGACCGGGCCAACGGGCTGTTCAACGGCGACCTCGGCGTGGTGGTGGCCCGCACCGGTGCAGCGGCCGAGCTCGGCGGCTCGGACGCCCCGGTCGTGGTGGCCTTCCCCGCGTCGCCGGTGCCGCGGTGCTTCGGGCCGTCGCGCCTGGAGGCGGTCGAGACCGTCCACGCCATGACCATCCACAAGAGCCAGGGCTCCGAGTTCGACCGGGTCGTGGTGGTCCTGCCCCCGCCCGACTCCCGGCTGGCCACCCGCGAGCTGCTCTACACCGCCATCACCAGGGCCCGGCTCGGGGTCACCCTCGTGGGGTCCGAGGCGGCGCTGCGGGCCGCCGTCGAGCGGCGGGTGGTGCGGGCCAGCGGCCTGGGCGACCGCCTCTGGCCGGCGTCACGCAGCACCTGACGGTCCGTCAGAACTAGGCTCGGCTCCGTGACTGCCATCGACGACCTCCACGCGCCCGTCCTGCTCCCGCACCTGCTGGTGAAGGGGCTGGAGAGCTACGACGACCGCCCCTGCTTCTTCCTCGGCGACACCCACGCCACCTACAAGGACGTGCGGGAGCGCACCAGCCAGTTCATCCAGGCGCTGGCCTCGCTCGGCGTCGGCAAGGGCTCGCCGTGCGCCATCCTCTCGGCCAACCGGCCCGAGGTCCTCTACAACATGGCGGCCACCTCGATCGCCGCCTGCCGCAACACCGCGCTGCACCCGCTCGGCTCGCTCGAGGACCACGCCTACGTCCTCAACGACGCCGGCATCGAGACCCTGGTGTTCGACGCCGAGTACTTCGGCGACCACGTCCGCCAGCTGGCCGACCTGGTGCCCTCGCTGAAGAACCTGCTCGCCATCGGCGGTGACGGCTCCCTCGGCCAGAGCTACGCCGAGCTGGCCGACCAGTTCGAGCCCCAGCCCCTCGTCGTGCCCCCGATCGACCCCAAGGAGATCTGCACGATCATCTACACGGGTGGCACCACCGGCCGCCCGAAGGGCGTGATGGGCACCTTCGAGTCGGCCATCACCATGACCCAGATCCAGATGGCCGAGTGGGAGTGGCCCGAGGAGATCCGGTTCATGATGGCCACGCCGCTCAGCCACGCGGCCGGCGCCTTCTTCGCCCCGGTGCTGCTCAGCGGCGGCGCCTCTACTGCATGAGCGGCTTCTCCGACGCCGAGTTCTTCGGGATGATCGAGGAGCACAAGATCACCGCCACCATGCTCGTGCCGGTGATGATCTACATGCTGCTCGACTCGCCCATGGCCACCACCGCCGACCTGTCGAGCCTCGAGACCATCTTCTACGGCGCCTCGCCCATGTCGCCCACGCGCCTGGCCGAGGGCATCGAGAAGTGGGGCAAGAAGTTCTTCCAGTTCTACGGCCAGACCGAGGTCCCGATGACGATCTCGGTGCTGCGCAAGGACGACCACGACCCGGCGAACCTCGAGCGCCTGTCCTCGGCCGGCACGCCGGTGCCGTGGGTGAACCTCGGGCTGCTCGACGACGATGGCAACCAGGTCCCCAAGGGCGAGCCGGGTGAGATCTGCGTGCGCTCGCCGCTGGTGATGGCCGGCTACCACGGCCTGCCCGAGCAGACCGCCGAGACGACCCAGGGCGGCTGGCTGCACACCGGCGACGTCGGCCGCATCGACGAGGACGGCTTCCTGTTCATCGTCGACCGCAAGAAGGACATGATCGTCACCGGCGGCTTCAACGTGTTCCCCCGCGAGGTGGAAGACGTCATCGCCACCGACGAGGCCGTCGCCCAGGTGGCCGTGGTCGGCGTGCCCGACGAGCGCTGGGGCGAGGCGGTCAAGGCCGTCGTCGTGCCCAAGCCCGGCGCCACGGTCGACGCCGACCGGATCATCGCCCTCGTCAAGGAGCACAAGGGCTCGGTGCAGGCGCCCAAGTCGGTCGATGTGGTCGACGCAATCCCGCTGTCGCCCCTCGGCAAGCCCGACAAGAAGGCCCTCCGGGCCCGCTACTGGGAGGGCCACGACCGCGCCGTCGGCTGACTCTCCCGAACTTCCCGCGATTCTGAGGCTTGGTGCCTTGGAATCGCGGGAAGTTCGCGTGGGGCGGGCGGCGTGGGGCGGGCGGCGGGCGGCAGCGGCGGGCTCAGCGGCGGGCGAGGGGGAAGGGCAGGACGGCGTCGGCGCCGGCGTCGCGCAGGAGGGCGGCGGCCACCGTCATCGTCCACCCCGAGTCGTAGAGGTCGTCGAGCACGAGGATCGGCCCGTCGGGGAGCACGCCGCGCGGCAGCACGCCGTCGGCGTCGGCCCCGTCGACGGCCAGCGCGCCCCACACGTTGGCCAGCTTGTGGGCCGAGTTGGCCACCTCGTCCTGGGGTCGGCGCTCGTCGACGCGCACCAGCAGCGGCACCACCTCCAGCTTGCCGATCCGGCCGATGCGGGCCGCCAGCTCGGCCAGCAAGGCGTCGTGGCGGCGTGACGGGATCCAGGTGACCGCCGTCGGCCGCCGCTCCCACCGCCACCGCTTGAGCGCCGCCACG
>JAXLRI010000014.1:0-141992 GCA_046331175.1 Acidimicrobiales bacterium | reverse complement strand
GGCGCCGACCGTCCCGGCGGCTCCGGCCAAGCCGACGGCGACCGCTGGCGTGAAGAAGGCGACGGTCACCTGGACGGCGCCCGCCAACGGCGGCTCGGCGATCACCGGCTACACGGTCAAGGCCTACCAGGGCGGGGTGGCGTCGGGGCAGACCTGCACGACCGGTGGTGCGCTGACCTGTGACGTGACGGGCCTGTCCGACGGCACGGCGTACACCTTCACGGTGCTGGCCACCAACGGCGTGGGCCCCGGCCCGGAGTCGCCCCAGTCCGACGCGGTGACGACGCCGTCGGTGCCGTCGGCGCCGGCCAAGCCGACGGCCACCGCCGGCAACACCAAGGCGACCGTGACCTGGACCGCTCCCGCCAACGGTGGCTCGGCCATCACCGGCTACACGGTGACCGCCTACCAGGGTGCGTCGGCGTCGGGGCAGACCTGCACGACCGGCGGTGCGCTGACCTGCCAGGTGACGGGCCTGACCAACGGCACGGCCTACACCTTCACGGTGAAGGCGACCAACGCGGTCGGTACGGGCGCCGAGTCCCCGAAGTCCGATGCGGTGACGCCCGTGGCGGGCGATCTGTTCCACCCGCTGGATGCGCCGACCCGGATCCTGGACTCGCGGCCCCCGCCCGAGCAGGTGGGTCCGTACTCGACGCCGTGGGCGGCGGGCACGGTCCGTGACGTCACCGTCGCAGGCGTGGGTGGGGTGCCGGCCAACGCCACCGCGGTCACGTTGAACGTGACCGTCACGGGGACGACGGCGGCGAGCTTCTTGACGCTGTGGCCCAAGGGCGACTCCCAGCCGACGGCGTCGAACCTGAACTGGTCGGCCGGCCAGACCATCCCCAACGCGGTGACCGTCAAGGTCGGCACCGGCGGCCAGGTCCAGGTGTTCAACCCGTCGGGCAACGCCACGGTGATCGTCGACGTGGTCGGCTACTACGACCAGTCCGGCAGCGGTGACGGGTTCACCTCCCAGGCGCCGGCCCGGGTGCTGGACTCCCGTCCGCCGCCCGAGCAGGTCGGTCCGTACTCGACGCCGTGGGTGGCGGGCACCGATCGCACCGTCACGGTGGCCGGGGTCGCCGGTGTCCCTGCGGACGCGGATGCGGTGGTGCTCAACGCCACGGTGACCGCCACGACGGCCGAGTCGTTCCTGACGATCTACCCGAACGGTGCGTCCAAGCCGACGGCGTCGAGCTTGAACTGGAAGGCGGGGGTGACGATCCCCAACGCGGTGACGGTGAAGGTGGGTACGGGTGGTCAGATCCGGGTGTTCAACAACTCCGGGTCCGCCAACGTGATCATCGACGTGGTCGGCTACTTCAAGACCGGCGCCGGTGATGCGTTCCACCCGGTCGCTCCGGTGCGGTTCCAGGACTCCCGTCCTGCCCCCGAGTCCGTCGGTGCCTACACCACCCCGTGGGGCGCGGCGACGTCTCGGTCGGTGTCGGTGCTGACCGGTGGTGCGGTCCCGGCCGGTGCGAAGGCGATCCTGGCGAACTTCACCGTGACCTCGACCTCCGCGGAGTCGTTCGCGACGGTGTGGAACACCGGTGCCACCAAGCCCACCGCCTCGAGCTTGAACTGGAAGGCCGGGACCACCATCGCCAACGCCGTGACCGCCAAGGTCGGCACCGGTGACACCATCTCGGTGTTCAACAACTCCGGCACCGTCAACGTCATCGCCGACGTCGGCGGCTGGTACGGATGACTCGGGGACCGTTGTTCCGGGAACCCACCCCAGCGGGAACACCGCCTTCAGGCCCGCCGAGTCGGACGCCGATGCGAAGACGGCGGTGCGTGGACCAGATTCGGGCGGAGTGGCGTTGATGCGAGCACATGGACGTGGGTTGTCGATGCGATCGAGGCGGGGGCGGGCGCGGCCGCTGATCGTCGTCTCCGCCGTCGCGGCAGCATCGGTCGTGCCGGTGGCGGTGGTCGGCGCGCCGTCCGCTCTCGCTCAGGTCGGTGATGTCGTCACGGTCGCCGGCGGGGGTCCGGGGGCGAGCGCCTCCAGCACCCAGGTCGGGGTCGCGCCGGTCGGGCTGTGGGCCGACACGACCGGCACCGTGGTGGTGAGCGATGCGGTCAACCAGAGGATCTGGTCGTCGAGCGGCGGAAGCATCCTGACGATCACCGGCAATGGGGGATACGGGTTCAGCGGCGACGGGGGGCCGGCGTCGTCGGCTCAGGTCAGCTACCCGGCGGGTGTCGCGAAGGACGGCGCTGGCAACACCTACTTCGCTGACACGAACAACAACCGGATCCGCAAGATCACCTCTGCAGGCACAATCTCGACGGTGGCGGGAACCGGTACCCAGGGGTACTCCGGTGACGGGGGCTCGGCGACGGCTGCATCGCTGAGCGGGCCGTCGGCTCTCACCGCATCGCCGGGTGGGGACGTGTTCTTCTTCGACTCGGGCAACCACCGCGTCCGGCGCATCAGCGCGGGAACCATCTCGACCGTGGTGGGCAACGGAAGCGCCGGGTTCTCCGGCGACGGCGGAGCGGCGACGGCGGCGAGCATCGACTTCATCACCCAGCTCGCCCTGGACGGCTCGGGGAACCTCTACCTCGCCGACGGCAACCAGCGGCGGGTCCGCAAGGTCACTGGGGGAACCATCACCACCGTCGCCGGCAACGGTTCGGCGACGTTCTCGGGCGATGGTGGGGCGGCGACCTCAGCCGGGCTCGACAGCGTCGGGGGCATCACGGTCGACAACAGCGGGAGCCTGTACCTCTCGAGCCAGACGCGGGTCCGCAAGGTCACCAGCGGAACCATCACCACGATCGCCGGGGGGCCGACGTCGGGGTTCGCTGGCGACGGCGGCCCGGCAGCGACCGCGCAGCTCAGCATGGCGTCTGCCCTGAGCGCAGCCGGCAGCGGCCTCTACCTCCTGGATGCCAACCGAGTGCGACGGATCGACACCGGCGGCACGATCACCACGGTCGTAGGCAACGGCTCGGCCGCGTTCTCAGGCGACAACGGCTCCGCGACGACCGCACAGCTCGACACGCCCCAGGGCATCACCTTCGACCCGTCCGGGAACCTCTACGTCGCCGACGCCAGCAACGACCGGGTGCGTCGGATCACCCCGGCCGGGACCATCACGACGGTGGCCGGCAGCGGCAGCAGCGGGTTCTCGGGTGACGGCGCTCAGGCCACTTCGGCCAAGCTGCGCGGGCCGGCCGACGTGGCCGTCGACGCCGCCGGCAACCTCTACATCGCCGACGCCGGCAACGATCGGGTCCGCAAGGTCACACCGGCTGGCGTGATCTCCACCGTCGCCGGCACCGGCGCGTTCGGATCATCCGGCGACGGTGGTCCGGCGGCCGCCGCCACGTTCCGGGCCGTCGATGGTGTGGCGGTCGACACCAGCGGCAACCTCTACATCGCCGACGGCATCGACCACCGGATCCGCAAGGTCGCCCCCGGTGGGACGATCACGACGTTCGCTGGCACGGGCACCGCCGGGTACTCCGGCGACGGCGGCCCTGCGACCGCCGCCGCGCTGAACCACCCAGTCGCCGTCGACACCGACGCGGCCGGCAACGTGTACATCTCCGACGGCAACAACGCGCGAATCCGTCGCGTGGCACCGGCCGGCACCATCACGACCGTCGCCGGCAACGGCTCGTTCGGGTTCAGCGGTGACAACGGCGCGGCCACGGCGGCTGCGCTCGCCAATCCCAGTGGCGTCGCGTTCGACGCCACCGGTGCCATGTACGTCGCCGACTCGTCGAACTACCGGGTCCGCAGGGTCGCCAACGGCACGATCTCAACGGTGGCCGGCACCGGCACAGACGGGTTCTCCGGTGACGGTGCCGCGGCAACGGCGGCGCGAGTGACCGGGCCCGCCAGCGTGGCCGTCGACGCATCGGGATCCGTGCACTTCTCCGACGTCGACCTCGTGCAGCTCGGCAGCCACGGGTCGAACCGCATACGAAAGGTGGTCGCCGCCACCACGCCAGGAGCGCCGATCGGGGTCGCGGCGGTGGCCGGCAACCAGGCCGCCACCGTCACCTGGACGGCTCCGACGTCGAACGGCGGCTCACCCATCACCGGATACACGGTGACGTCGAACCCGGCCGGCAAGACTTGCAGCTGGACGACGGGCCCTCTCACCTGTGTCGTGTCCGGCCTGACCAACGGGACCGCCTACACCTTCACCGTCACCGCCACGAACATCGCCGGCACGAGCGCAGCGTCGTCGACCTCTCCGGCCGTCGTTCCCGCGGCAACGACGATGGTCCCCGCGCAGCCGCGGCTCGATCGCATCCGACCCTGGATCGACGTCGTCAACTGGTACCGGGCCGGCGCCGGTCTGCCGGCCGTCACCGACAACCCGGTGTGGAGCGACGGGATCCGCAAGCACCTCGACTACCTGAACAACACGCCCTTGCAGTACTTCACCGGCCCGTACGTGAGCTGGCACACCGAGAACCCGGCGAGCCCGTGGTACACACCCGAAGGGGCCGCAGCGGCGCAGTCGAGCGACCTCGGTGGTTGGGGCACCAGCGACCGCGAGTCGATCGAGGGCTGGATCACGGCACCGTTCCACGCCGTGGGCATCATCCGACGCAACCTCACCCAGGCCGCCTACTACCGCCAGCCAAGCGGCGGCGGCGCTGGACTTGATGTGATCCGGGGGCTCTCGGGCGGGAGCGGGACCGCCCCCGTGCTGTTCCCGGGGCCGAACTCGGTCGTCGGTCTGCACTCCATGGGCGCCGAGGTCCCGAACCCGGTCGAACGCTGCGGCTACACAACCGGTCCCGGCCTTCCGATGATCGCTCTGCTCCCACAAGCACCGCCTGCGGGCACGACCGCCACGCTCGTGGACGACAAGGGCACCAGCTACGACGTCTGCGAGGTCGACCAGAACAACTTCGTGACCAGCGACCCCGTCTACGGCCAGACCGGGCACGCCATCCTCGAGGGCGACCACGCCGTGTTCGTCGTCCCCCGATCACCGCTCGCCGACGGCCGATACACGGTCAGCATCCACCAGCCGTCCAAGCCCGACATCACCTGGTCGTTCTTCATCGCCGGCTACCAGACGGATCAGATCGGCGGCCTCGGTGTCGTGCCGGTCCACGTCACCGACACACCCAACGCCACCGTGATCGGCAACCTCACCGTCACCCAGCCCGGAGCGGCGGGCTACACGACCGCCTTCCCGTGCTCGGGAGACAGGCCGTTGGCGTCGAACAACAACTACCTGGCTGGCCAGACGATCCCGAACTTCGCGGTGGTGCAGGCTGATGCCAACGGCAACATCTGCCTCTACACCAAGGCCGCAGGGCACCTCATCTGGGACCAGGTCGGCGCCACGACGGCGTTCGGGGTGTCGGCGCCGACCCGGGTCTTCGACAGCCGCACCAGTGGGAAGCTCGCCAAGGACGGCGTCGCCACCGTCCACGTCACCGACGTCCCCAACGCGACCGTGCTGGGGAACCTCACCGTCACCCAGCCCGACGAGTCGGGGTTCACGACCGCCTTCCCGTGCTCGGGAGACAGGCCGTTGGCGTCGAACAACAACTACCTGGCCGGGCAGACGATCCCGAACTTCGCGGTGGTGCAGGCCGATGCCAATGGCAACATCTGCCTCTACACCACCGCCTCCGCCCACCTGATCTGGGACCAGGTCGGTGCGACCACGGCGTTCGGGGTGTCGACGCCGACCCGGGTCTTCGACAGCCGGGTCGGCGGCGCCAAGGTCGCGAAGGGCGGCGTGGCGACGGTGCACGTCACCGATGTCCCCAACGCGACTGTGCTGGGGAACCTCACCGTCACCCAGCCCGACGAGTCGGGGTTCACGACCGCCTACCCATGTGCTGGGGGGCGGCCGTTGGCGTCGAACAACAACTACCTGGCCGGGCAGACGATCCCGAACTTCGCGGTGGTGCAGGCCGATGCCAATGGCAACATCTGCCTCTACACCACCGCCTCCGCCCACCTGATCTGGGACCAGGTCGGTGCGACCACGGCGTTCGGGGTGTCGACGCCGACCCGGGTCTTCGACAGCCGGGTCAACTGACCCAGAACAGCCCGGAGATCAGAGCGGGTGCTCGCGCTGCGTTCACGGCTCGCGTGGTCAGCCACTGCAGGCAGTGTTGTTGACGGTTCGTCAAGCGGGCAGCAGCCCGGCCGCGAATATGCTGCAAGCCAACCGGCAAGCGTGGACCTGGGACTGCGGAGCAGCGGGCATGGCGGCGAGTGCGGAGGGGATCGGCGGACGGATCCGATCGTGGCGGGGGGATCGGGACCTGTCTGGTGATGAGGTCGCGGTGCTGCTCAGCCAACGATGTGATCGAGTGGTGACCTGGGATGAGCTCCTCGGTTACGAGCGGGGCCTGGCGCTGCCCGACGACGAGCTCCTCGACGCTATCGCCACGGTGTTCAACCGCTCAGTCACCGAGCTGGTTACCGGTAAGGCCGATGTGCCGCCTCTGCCCTGCCCACCAAGCTGTGCGGCCCGCTCCTCCTAGGCCCCATCGTGGGGCAACGGACTCGCACAACAGGTGGACCACTACCAGGGGGTCAGCGCAGCCCCTAAGGTCGCTTGCGGCGGCGCCGGGCGAGCTTGCCGCTATCCGTACCAGCCTGCGATGTCGGCGATGACGTTGACCGACCCGCTGTTGTTGAACACGGAGATGGTTCTGTTGTCGCCGACTTTGGCGGTCACTGCGTTGGCGATGGTGGTGCCGGCCTTCCAGTTGAGGCTCGACGCGGTGGGCTTGGCGGCCCCGGTGTTCCACACCGCCGCGAATGACTCGGCCGAGGTGGAGGTGACCGTGAAGTTCGCGATGACGGCAGTGGCGCCACTCGGCGCTGCACCAGACGACAGAACGGACACGGTTCTCGTCGTGGCCGTTCCCCACGGGGTCGTGTACGCGCCAACGCTCTCGGTCCCCGGCCGAGAATCCTGGAACCTCACCGGCGCGACCGGGTGGAACGGATCGCCCGACCCGCTCCTGAAGTAGCCGACCACATCGAGAATGACGTTGGCACTGCCGGAGTTGTTGAAGACCCGGATGTTCCCGCCTGTGCCGATCTTCACGGTCACGGCGTTGGGGATGGTGACACCAGCCTTCCAATTCAACGATGATGCGGTCGGCTTCGCTGGGCTGCCATCTGGGTAAAGCGTCAGGAACGACTCAGCTGTCGTCGACGTCACGGTGGCGTTGAGGACAACTGCCTCAGCGTCCACCGGCACGCCAGCGGAGCCAGCCACCGCAACGAGGCGATCGGTGCCTGGGCCCCACGGTGTCGAGTAGGGGCCGACCTGCTCAGGTGGTGGCCGGGAATCGAGGATCCTGACGGGTGCCTGGGAAACGAAGCCCGCGGCCGACCCGGAGTGGTCGAAGTACCCAACGGCATCGATGATGACGGTGGCATCTCCGGACGCGTTAAACACGGAAATGCTGCCTCCCAGCCCAACCTTAACCGTGACCGCATTCGGAATCGTTTGGTCCGTCGCCCAGTTCAGATTCGATGCGGTGGGCTGCCCTTGGCCCTTGGGCCAGAGAGTCAAGAAGCTAGGTGCCGTGGCGCCCGTGACCGTCACATTCAGTGTCACGGCGGTTGCATCAGCGGGTACTCCAGCGAGGCCTGCTACCAGCACATCACGCACGGTGCCAGCTGTCCATGGCGTCGAGTAGGGACCCACCTGTTCGGGCGGTGGCCGTGAATCCAGGATTCGGATCGGGGCACTTAGACTATGGAATAGGCTTCCAACGTCGGGTACGGTCAACGCTGAGGGCGACGACGCGGCGCTGTCACCGACGGCATTCGTAGCAGTTACCGTAAAGGTATATGCGGTGCCGTTTGCCAGCCCGGTGACGTCGCAGCTCGTGGCCGGGGCGCTGGCAGTGCAAGTTTGTCCGGAAGGAGCTCCGCCTTGGAGCGCCGTCACCGAGTAGCCGGTAATGGGCGAACCACCGTCAGCGGGTGGCTCCCACGAGATGGTCGCCATTCCAACGCCGGCAGCGGCCCAAGGTCTCGCCGGTGCGCTAGCTACATTGGCGGCCGTCGCGCTTCCTATGGAGTTGTTGCCGAGGTTCGTGAACCACATGCGGCCATCTGAACCAGGGGCGATCGCCTCCGGGCTGGAGATCCCGGGCCCACTAAAGGACGTCACGACCCCGGAGTTGTTGATTCGCCGGACTGTGTTGTTTGTCGTGCTGTTGAACCACATGTTCCCGTCGGGTCCCGCAGCGATACCGTGAGGCGTCCCGACGGCAGAGGCGAAGTAGTTCGTAACGGCGCCGCTGACGCTCACGCGCCCAACGACCCGCGCCGTCGAGCTCGAGTACCAGATGTAGCCGTCAGGTGCGGATGCGATAGCAATGGGTTCGTAAATCGAGGTGGTGAAGGCGGGGAGCATCACGCCGGACGTGGTCAATCGGCCGATTGAGTTGATCCCTGTGTACCAAAGATTGCCGTCTGGGCCTGCTGTGATGGCAAAGCCGACGCTCATTCCTGCCGTGTGGAAGTTCGAAACGACGCCTGCGGGAGTGATCCGGCCGATCGAGTCGTTGCCACTGTTGGTGAACCAGAGGTTGTTGTCGGGCCCGAGACTGATGCCGCGCACCCCAGAGATGCCCGCCCCAGTGAAGTTGCTGACGACACCGGCTGGAGTGATTCGGCCGATCGAGTTGTTCCCGGCGTTGGTGAACCAGATGTTTCCGTCAGAGCCGGCCGTGATCCCAAAGGGGGACGAGACGCCGACGCCGGTGAAGTTGGTGACTGTCCCGTCACCGGCGATGCGCCCGATGGAGTCGTTGCTGCCGTTGCTGAACCACATCGCTCCGTCGGGGCCGCGCGTGATTCCAACCGGACCCGAGATTCCGGCACCGGTGAAGTTCAGGACGGTGCCGACCGGTGCGGCGAGGGTGACATTGCCGACTCCGAGTAGGCCGACCTGAAGAATCACCAGCACCACGCAGATCCGTCGCGCTCGTCTTGATCTGCTCATGTCCCGCCTCGAATCCAGCTTCGCCTAATCAGTCGCTGCGCTTGGGCAAGGCCTCGCGGCCCATCCAGCACCATTCGCAACCTGTCGGGCACCAATCACCCCGTCACACGACCGCCTGGAAGGACACTACCAGTCGAGGGAATCCCGTCGGATGAAGCACCCCGGATCCGGTAGCTGGCCTTGTTTGCCCCGGCCAAGCCCGGGTTTCACGGCGCCACCGGGGCAGAGCAGGCCTGGCGGACCGCCGGGCGCTGGGTGGGGGTTGGCACCTGCAACCGTTGCCGATCCGCGAGGGTCGGCCCGTCGACCAGGTTGGCAGCACGGTGGCGACGACGCTGACCCGAAGGTCGCTGGCCCCAGCGCCGGGTGGCCCAGAGGGGATGATCGAACGCGCTGCTCTGTCGCGGGTTGTCGAGTCGTACGCCGACCTGCTCCCCTCATCCTGTGGGGCTGTCAGTTCTACCGGGACTTCTACCGGGAGGGCTGGTACGGCGTGTGACGGCGAGGTACTGGACGTCAGACGGACGGCGCGAATCTCCAGCTCAGCGGCACTGGATGGTACGGGAAGGGATGGGCTGGGCAGCCGATCATGTAACTCATAACCCGAAGGTCGCAGGTTCAAATCCTGCCCCCGCCACCATCCAAACCGAGAAACGGTCCTGAAACCGCCCATCTTCGGGCGGTTTCAGTCGTTTTCGGTCCTTCTCACTGGCGTCTATCGGGCGTTTCTCGGTGTGCTGTCCCGGTTCATGGTTGACATCGCGGCTCCGGTAGTCGTGTGACAGGTTTCGGCGCGGGTCCGGTTCATGTGCGACAGGGGTTCCGGTACATGTGTGACATCGGGTCCGGGTGATCTGCGACGCGCGGCTGGCTGACGGGCTGTGCTTCTTGGTCGACGGAGTCGATCAAGGGGTGTCGTCGTGTTGGTGGAGCTCGGGCTCGTGGAACAGCGGCATGTGGCGGTGTTGGAGGTCCTCGACGGGGTCCCGGTGACCGAGGTCGCCGCCCGGGCGGGGGTGTCGCGCCAGACGGTGCACCGGTGGTTGACCCGCTATGCGGCCCGCGGGTTGGCGGGCCTGGTCGATGGGTCGAAGGCGCCAGGTTCGTGTCCTCATCAGATGGCTCCGGAGACCGAGGCGCTGATCGTGGCCATGCGGGTCGAGCATCCGGGGTGGGGGCCGGTGACGATCGGTCATTGGCTCGAACGCCAAGGCGTGTTCCCGCTGCCGGGTCGCTCCTCGATCTATCGGTGCCTGGTCCGTCACGGGCTGATCACCCCGGAGGCCCGGAAACGCAAGAAGGCCGACTACAAGCGTTGGGAGCGGTCCCGTTCGATGGAGCTGTGGCAGATGGACATCGTCGGCGGCGTCCGTCTCGTCGATGGTTCTGAGGCCAAGGTCGTCACGGGGGTGGATGATCACTCGCGGTTCTGTATCTCGGCGTTGGTTGTGCCGCGGGCGACGGCCCGGCCGACGTGTGACGCGTTGGCGTTGGCGATGCGCCGCCACGGTGTCCCAGAAGCGATCCTGACGGACAATGGGAAGGTGTTCACGGGCCGGTTCGGTCCCGGCACGGGCGAGGTGCTGTTCGATCGGATCTGCCGGGAGAACGGCATCCGGCATCTGCTCACGGCGCCTCGGTCGCCGACCACGACCGGCAAGATCGAGCGGTTCCACCGCACGTTGAAAGACGAGCTGGTTCGTGGCGTGGTGTTCGACAGCATCGAGGACGCGCAGGTCCGGATCGACGCGTGGGTGCAGCACTACAACTACGACCGGCCGCACCAGGGCATCGGGATGGTCCCGCCGGCGCGCCGGTTCGCGCTCGCGAAGCCCATGTCGTCGACGCTTGAGCTCGCCGGTGCAGCGCCGGACACAACCGAGCCGGTTCCGACGGCCACGCGGCGGGTGGGCGCGAACGGGCAGATCTCGTTCGCCGCAGCGCGCTACATGGTCGCCCGCTGGCTCGCCGGGGAGACCGTCGAGCTGATCTGCGAAGACGGCCTTGTGCACATCCATCACCGTGGGGTGCTCGTCGCGACCCACGCCCGCCGCCACGACCCTGGCCGTCAAGCGGCTGCCATCGCTCGTGGCAAGCAGCGGACACCCCGACGAGTGACACCACGGCCGTCGGCGTCGGCCGTGTCGGTGACCCGCAAGGTCGACAGCTCAGGCAACGTGTCCTTCGCCGCCACGACCTACCGGGTCGGCAACAAGTTCCGTCGCCGCCAAGTCCAAGTCGCCGTCGTCGCCGGCACCGTCGAGATCTCGATCGGCGAAGAGCTCATCCGCGTCCACCCGATCCGCCACGACCGCACCCGCGAACACGGTGCCCTCGCCAACCCCGGTGGCCGACCCCACCGGATCAACGCCGCCTCATGAACCCCCGACCAGGTGTCGCACATCTACCGGACCCCGAAGGTCGCACGAGTACCGGACCTTGACACGGGCGTTTCTCGGGCGTCCCGACCGGGGTGGACCGTGTCGGGGCCGCCGGACCCCGGCGCGGACCTCGGCGGGGGGCAACACGGGGGCGCAGGACGCGGGAGGCGCGGTTGCACGCCGGGACGAGGTCGACACGGACCGTCCCGCCGGGGCCATAGGGGCGTCGGCAGGAGGACGATCCCGATGTCTGACCAGTGGCTCACCTACCTCCAGGCGGGACGCCTGTGCGGAGTCACCAGCGAGACCATCCGCCGGGCCCGCGAGCGCGGCGACCCGGCCTGGGTTGATCAGGGCGCGACGGCGGCGCCGACCATGAGCGTGCCTTCGCCTTTGGCTTGGATCTGAACCGACGACCAGCCACGGGTCGTGAAGGTGACTTCGACGGGTGTCGTGGCCTCCACGTCTTGGAACAGCCAGCCGATGCTGGCGTCGCGTCCGTGGCTTGCGATCCCGGAGAAGGTCGCTGCCGCCGATCCGGCGGGTGCGGTCCCGTCGACGACGCCGACGACGACGCGGAGCCGCTTGGCGCCGGCCGGGATGTCGATCTGGAGGCGTTGGCACAGCGGGTCGTGGGACCACACGATCCAGGCGTCGGGGTACAAGGTGCCGCCCGACACCGCCGACTGGCGCTTCCAGCACTTCGACGCGACCGGTGTGGCCGGTGTCCCCGGGCTGGCGGCCTGTCCGGGGGCCAGGGGCCGGGTGGACTGGAACGGCAGATGCGACAAGGCGTCTTCGTTCGATGGCGTCTGGGAGCAGCCGACGGCTGCTGCGACGCCGACGGCCCCGGCGAGGATCAGCGCTGCGCCCCGGTGCGTGGCCATCACGGTCAACGTGCTGATCGCCGATGACGCCGTGTCACCACCGGCGCCACCGCGCCCGGTGGCAGTCCTGTGACCAGAGCACTGCAGTGACCTTCGCTGTCCATACCCCACCGTCCCGCCCGATCCAGTCGATTCCGGGATCGGATGTGAGCGATCACCGGATCTCGCGATTGGGGATCAGCGAAAGTCGCGGTGGGGTGGGTGGCCTGCTGGTGGTGGGGTGAGGCTAGCGGCGGTTCCTTTCGGTGGGGTCGGTGGTGGCGATCTCGAGGCCGTGGTGTTCGCGTAGCCGCCAGGACGGTCCTCGGATGTTGAACACGATGGCGTCGTGCATGAGCCGGTCCAAGATGGCCGACGCGACGACGGGGTCACCGAAGATGTCGCCCCAGTCGGGCAGCCCGCGGTTGGTGGTGACGATCGTGGGGTGGCGTTTCTCGTAGCGCTCGTTGACGACGTGGAAGAACACCGACGCGGCTCGCCGGTCCGGGATGGGCAGCAGGCCGACGTCGTCGATGACCAACACGGTGGGGGCGGTGTAGGTCTTGAGCTTGGATGGGAAGGTGCCGTCGATGGTGGCGGCGACGAGGTTGGTGCAGAGGTGGTCGGCGCTGGTGAAGTAGCCCCGCCAGCCGGCCTCGACAGCGCGGATGGCCAGGGCGACGGCGAGGTGGGTCTTGCCGCAGCCGGGTTGGCCGAGGAACAAGATGGGGCGGTTCTCGTCGACGAACCGCAAGGTGGCGAGGTCGGCGACGAGCTTGCGGTCGATGGTGGGCTGGAAGTCGAAGTCGAAGTCGTCGATGGTCTTGTGGAACGGGAACCGTGCGTAGCGCAGCCGGGCGGCGAGGCGCCGGTCGCGGGTGGCGGTGGTCTCTTCGGCGACGAGGCGGGCGAGGAACTCGATGTGGGTCCAGTCGTGGGTGCGGGCGTCGTCGGCGAGGGTGGCGAAGCACTCGGCTGCCCGGGTGAGCTGCAGGTAGCCGAGGTCGTCTTTGATCTGTTCGTAGAGCCCGGCTTTGGTGCGGCGGCTCATCGGCCCGTCTCCTCGTCGAGGCGGTAGCGGTCGGCCAGGTCGGGGGCCTCGACGTCGTAGTCGCCGTCGCCGAGGTCGAGCCGCCCGACCGGGCCAGGGTCGGGTTCGGGCGCGTCGTGGTCGACGATGACGGTGAGCCGTGGGCGGGTCGTGTCCATCGCTTCGGCCGACGCCACCTTCAGGTGGTCGGGGTCCCACACCTCCCGAGTCCCGGCCGCGGCCAGCGTGTGGGTCGCGACCTGTGTGCCGGCCCAGCGGACCGTGAACACCTTGGCGTCGACGGGTCGGCGGATCTCGACGAGCTGACCCAGCGTCGTGGTCGGCACCGAGTAGCGGATCCCGTCGACGGCGATGAACGGGAAGACGTTGTGGACCCGGCGGGTCTCGACGTAGTCGGTGTCAAAGCGCACCTTCGGCAGCGGGGTCAAGAAGTCCCGCTCGACCTCGAGGCGCCGAGCCGGTTCCACACCCGTTGTTCGTGACGCCACGGCATGCACCCGGGAGTCGATCCACGCCGCGGCCCGGGCGTTGAGCTCGTCGAGGTCGGCGGGCACACCGTCGGCTTCGACTTCGGGCATGAACGTCTCGCGCAGCTGACGGAACGGGCGCTCCACCTTGCCCTTGCGCTTGGCGTCACGGGCCCGACACGACGTGATCGCCATGGCATGGTGCGCGGCGAACCCGACCGTCGGGGGGTGCAACACGAACCGTGCCCCCTGGGACGACCCGAGAGCCCCCATCCGGTCGGTGCGACCCACCGCCGGCACCCCACCGATCGCTTCGAAGAACCGGACCAGTCCCTCGAAGGTGTGGTGGCGGTCCTCGCTGGTGGTGAACCACCACAGCCGCACCCTCGCCCAGCACAGGATCGCCCCGAAGCACCGCAGCGGGTGATCCCACCCCCACCGCTGCGCCCACTCATCGAGGTTCGCGAAGTCGAACTGGGCTTCCTCGCCCGGGTCGGTGTGGATCGGCACCGACGCCGCCGACGCCGCCCGGAACCGGGGACCCCGGAACGCTCGAACCTCACGGACCACCGTCGGATACGACCCCGTGAACCCCTCAGCGCGCACCCTGTTGTGCACCGACACCGCCAACAACCGCGGGTGGGCTCGCAACAACAACGCCACCCGCTCCTTCCAGTGGGCGTCCATCACCTTCGCCTCGTCAGGCACCACCCGCGGGCCGGGCGGGCCACCCTCCTTCAACCACTTCGCGATCGTTGCCGGGTGATAGCCGAGCTCGTCAGCGATCTCGCGGTTGGTCCAACCCTCGTTCTTCAGCTCGTGCAGACGCACGTAGTCCTCCTGGTTCAACATGGGCCCCGGGTCCCTCCGGTCGTGTCGTGGCTTGGTCGCTCGACACGCTGGAGGGCCCACCACAGGACCCGGTGGATGGTCGTGATCAGGCCAGGAGGCCCCCCACCACAACCGCGAAATTCAGTGATCGCAGAACGCGGATCTCACTGATCGCTCACATCGGAGAGCCTAGCGAGCAGGCGGGCCCGCAGAGCACCCCGATGAGGTGCCTCTGCCACGAAGCCGGCACAGCGACACTTACGTCGGCCGCATGGAGCGGCGCTGGTGTTGACCTGCCGCTGCAAGCGAGGCTCGAGGTTCAGCGGGTCGCCGGCGAATGGGTCAGGCAGAAGCCGTCGCGACACGAAGGCACCGGGCGAGTCATCGACCACGCGCGCCTCAGGGGACCCGCCGATTCCTGCCGCCGGCTCCTCAGCGCTCATAGAGGACCGGCCGTGGCGACGTGCTGCGCTCCGCGGGCGACGTCGCCGTCCATGGCGATCTCGACGACCTCGAACTCGTCAGCCGTCCGATGGTCATCTCCCTGATCGCGGGAGCACGCGGCGATTGGCGCGGCGTGGTTTGGTCGGGTTGCCTGCGTCCGGTCAGGCTGGTCGCTGCCGGCGGCGTTGCTCCCGGGTGCGCCACCTCTGGTTGAGTGCCCTGACGAGGCGAGGACGGTCACCGGCATGCGCTACGCCGTCCCGGGCCGCGGGCACGGACGTCCTCCCTCATGGTGGCCGTCGTCGGCCATCGCCTTCGCCGCCACCGACGGGTAGTCGGCGTTCGCTCGGGCCAGATGGGGGGTGGTGGCGCTGACGGTGAGTGCCGGCAGGGGTGTCAGTCGCTCCTGGCATGCTTTGAGGCGTGAGCCGATTCTCGGAGCTCGGTGGACGTCGACCTCGGTGGGCGCCGGTCGGTGCACCTCGCCGGGACCTCGGCGCGACCACGGTGACCTGCGGTTTCGCGGTCGACGAATCGGACGGCCTGGCCTGTGGCGATTCCCCCCGCCACCATCTGAAGCACGAAAGCCCAGGTCATAGGCCTGGGCTTTCGCAGTTCCATGGGACGTTCCTACGGATCAGGCGGCCTTCCTCCGGCTGTTTCCACGACGTTTCCACCGGCGCCTTGCAGACCCGCTTTCGCGGCCCTCTTCGGCTTCTTCACGGTCGAGCGTGGAGGGTGGAGAGTTCGCGATATCGGGCGGGTGATCCGATCAAGCGGTGCGCGACGCCAACAACCGGTGGATGTCCAGCTGTTGCAGTTGGGGCGGCATCCCGGCAGGGTCGCCTTCGATCCTGAGCCGGACGTTGGCGATACGACGCTCGGCTTCGGCGGGGTCGGCGGACGCCGTGTCGGGATCGCGAGCGATCACGAGAGCGTCGGCGTAGTCGCTGATGACCCGGCAGTCGGCGTCCGGGGTGGGGGAGCTGTCGACTTCGACGCGGCCGCGCCCGACGCGAATCGAGAAGCCGATCCGATCCGAGCCGTGGCCGAGATGGGGCGGGGGGTCGGTGAACTCCTCGGACAGGGTGTATGGCTCGATGTCGAGATCGCTTCGTGACAGAGCGGTGGTGATCTCATGTCTGGCCATGGCGATCCACGGGGCGCTCATGAACTCGAGGTGGGGGCGCGAACCGTCGTAGCGGTCGAGGGCGGGCCGTTCCGACGTTCGGCTGGAGAGTTCCCACCGCAGCGCCACCACCAGTGCGGTGGCGATGGCGATGATCGAGATGGTCCATCCTGCTGCGTTCATGGTTGATCCTCCTCAGAGCCCGTCAGGATCGAGCCGGAACATGAGGATCTACCCAGCCGCGCTGTTCCCAGTACGGGCCCACCTCGGGACGCGTTCGCCGCCGGTCGATCGCCACGCTGAGCGCACTGACGATGCACTGCCTTGGGTCCGTCCGCTGAGATCGTCTCCGCTCGTTCCCGGTGCAGTGGCAATGGCTGTCGCGAAGGCGATCGCGAGTGGTTCGAAGAGGTCCGTCTGCGAGACTCCGAAGCCATGGTCCCTCCGGACGTCACCGGTGGGAGCTGAGCCGAGGCCACCGGCGACGGCGGTGTCCGAGGCCGGACGGACGACCCGCTGGGGTAGCGTTCGGCATCCGCTGCCGTCCGGCGACGGCGAGCAGGTCGGACGAGGTCGGTGGGGAAGGTCTTGCGATGGGGGACTGCTCCGTTGTGCGGGTTGGTTCGGAGGCCACGGTGATCGGGTCACCGCGATCACGCGGGTGGTGGAGGCGGGTGACGTGCGCCGCGCTCGTGGTGGCCGTCCTGGCCACCTGCGCGGCTGCCGTCGTCGAGGTGGTGAGCGCTCCGCCGGCGGCCGCCGCCGATCCCGTCGGGACCATCACCGTCATGGGCCGCGGTCTCGCGGAGCCGTTCGCCATCGCCGCCGGTCCCGACGGGAACCTGTGGTTCACCAACAGCGGGAGCACGACGATCGGTCGGGTCACCCCGGCCGGCGAGCTCTCGTACTACCCGGTGGGGATCGACTCCTTCATGGGCATCACCGCCGGTCCCGACGGGAACATCTGGTTCACCGGCGCGCCGAACGCGTCCAAGAAGATCGGTCGGCTCACCCCGGCGGGGGTCGCCACCATCTTCAGCGATGCGAAGATCTCCTCGCCAGAGGGCATCACCGCCGGCCCCGATGGCAACCTGTGGTTCACCAACAACGGCGATGGCTCGATCGGCCGGATCACCCCGGCCGGGGTGGTGACGACCTTCCCGGTCGGTGCGCCCTTCCTCACGGCGATCACGGCAGGGCCGGACGGGAACCTGTGGTTCCCCACCGGCGCTGGCTCGGTCGGCCGGATCACCCCGGCCGGGGTGGTGACGACGTTCGCGGACGCGCCCGCCGGCCAGGACATCGTGACGGGTCCGGATGGGAACCTGTGGTTCCCCAGCGGCGAGGGAGCGATCGGTCGGATCACGACGAGCGGGGTGGTGACGACCTTCGCCTACGCCAGCCTGTCGGCTCCGGGCCACCTCACGACGGGTCCGGACGGGAACCTGTGGTTCACCGAGGACTCGGGCTCGATCGGGCGGATGACGCCGCAGGGCGTGACGTCGCTGTTCAAGGATGCGACCAACATCCGCGGCCCGGGCGGGATCGTGGGGGGGCCCGACGGGAACGTCTGGTTCGTCAACGCCGACTTCTCCGGCGACGACTCGGTCGCTCGCATCACGCCGGCGGGGGTGATGACGTTCTTCGGTGGCACGCGCATCAAGGATGCCCGCGGCATCGCCATGGGGCCGGACGGCAACATGTGGTTCACCGCCGAGGGCAACAGCACGGTGGGGCGGATGACCCCGTCGGGGGAGGTGGTCAGACCATCCCCAACGCGGTGACGGTCAAGGTCGGCGCCGGCGGCAACGTGCAGGTGTTCAACCCGTCGGGGACCGCCACGGTGATCGTCGATGTGGTCGGCTACTACGACCAGTCCGGCACCGGTGACGGGTTCACGTCCCAGGCGCCGGCCCGGGTGCTGGACTCTCGTCCGGCGCCCGAGACCGTGGGGCCGTACTCGACGCCGTGGGCGGCGGGCACCGATCGTGATGTGACGGTGGCGGGGGTGGCGGGGGTGCCCGCCGATGCCGAGGCGATCGTGGCCAACGTGACGGTGACCGCCACGTCGGCCGAGTCGTTCCTCACCGTCTACCCGAACGGGGCGACCAAGCCGACGGCGTCGAGCTTGAACTGGAAGGCGGGGGTGACGATCCCCAACGCGGTGACGGTGAAGGTGGGTACGGGCGGCAAGATCCGGGTGTTCAACAACTCGGGCAGCGCCAACGTGATCATCGACGTGGTCGGCTACTTCAAGGCCGGCTCCGGTGATGCGTTCCACCCGCTGTCACCGGTGCGGTTCGCCGACTCTCGTCCCGCTCCCGAGACGGTGGGTGCGTTCACGACGCCGTGGGGGGCGGGTGTGTCTCGGACGGTGTCGGTGCTCACCGGTGGTGCGGTGCCGTCGGGGGCCAAGGCGATCCTGGCGAACTTCACGGTGACGTCCACGTCGGCGGAGTCGTTCGCGACGGTGTGGAACACCGGGGCCGCCAAGCCCACCGCCTCCAGCCTGAACTGGAAGGCTGGCACCACCATCGCCAACGCGGTGACCGCCAAGGTCGGTGACGGCGACACCATCTCGGTGTTCAACAACTCCGGCACCGTCAACGTCATCGCCGACGTCGGCGGCTGGTACGGATGACGCGGTCGCCCGGAGGACCACGGCGCCCTTCGATCCGGAGACCGGCCGAGCGGTGATCGACCGGGTGCCCCACGACGAGCTGCTCGGGCAGACCCTCCGTCCCCGTGGCGTCGTGACCGCGGCCGCCGGTGTCACGGACGGACCCGCGGGTCGTTCTGGGGGCCGTGGTCCTCGGCGAACCGGTGAGCAGGGGTTGGCGCCGCAACTCGATCGCCGGGCCGCACTCGCCGCCTGCCGCTGCTGCCGGACCCCGGCGGCGCCGGGAGGGCCGCGAGCCGTTCCTCGACGAGGTCCGCCAGGGCGCCCTCACCGGCGGCATCGGCGGCGGCGACGAGCTGACCACCTACGCCTGGTGGCCGCGGCGAGCCCCCGGCGCGTCGATCGCGGCGTCGCCGAAGAGGAGGGCGACCACGGCGTCGGCGTGCTGGTCGACCACGGCCGGGTCGAAGGGGTCGATGCCGGTGAGGCGCCGGCACTCGGGGGCGAGGACGAACATCGTCGCTCCCGCGCCGGTGAGGATGTAGTAGAGGTGCACCGCCGGCACGTCGGCCATGAGCCCGGCCTCGGACAGCGCCTGCAGCCGCTGCGCGGTGGCCTCGTAGAGGGGCCGCACGTAGGTGTCGACGAGCCAGCCGAAGCGCGGGCCGTCGGTCTTGCACTCCTGGGTGATGATCCGGTGCAGCTGGGGGTTGGCGGCGGAGAACAGCACGAACTCGCGGACGATGAGCTTGGCCGTGGTCAGGTCGTCGACGCCGCGCAGCCCGTCGATGCGGGCGGCCAGCACGTCGTCGAGGCGGGCGAACAGCCGCTCGATGACGGCCCGCCACAGCTCGTCCTTGGTGCCGAAGTGGTAGTTGAGCAGCGGCTGGGTGACGCCGGCGGCCTGGGCGATGGCCCGGGTGGTGGCCCCCTCGAAGGAGTGCTCGGAGAACTGGTCGAGGGCGGCAGCGACGATGCGGTCACGGGTCTCGTCGGCCGACGGGCGGGTCGCTCGGGGGGAGGCGGCGGGCGTCATCAGCGCCTGACCCTAGTCATCTGAACAACTACTTGCCAGTTCTCTGATCAACTGATAAACGTAGGTCCATGGCACTCCACCGACTCCTCGGCCTGCGCACCGTCGTCCCCGATCCGGCGGCGGTCGCCGGCTTCTACGCCGAGCTCGGGCTCAGCGGGGACGCGGCCTCGGGCTTCACCGGCTCCGACGGCGGCGCCGCCGTGCACCTCGACGAAGGTCCCTTCCGACGTCCGGTCGCCGTGCAGCTCGGCTGTGACGACGAGCGCGACCTCGACGTGATCGCCGACCGGCTGACCGAGGCCGGCGCCTCGGTGCAGCGCGACGCCGACGCGGTGCGGGTCGTCGAGCCGGCGACGCGCGTCGAGTTCACCGTGCGGGTCGCCGAGCCGTTCGTCCCCGCCGAGCGCATCGAGCCGATCGTCCCGAACGCACCCGGCCAGTCGCCGCGGCTCGACCGCCGGGCGCCGGCCGTGTTCGGCGGCCCGCGGGCGCCCCGTCGCCTCGGCCACCTCGTGCTGGCCTCGCCGGCGATCACCGACACGCGCGACTTCCTCGTCGATGGGCTCGGGCTCAAGGTCAGCGACGAGCTGCCCGGGCTCATCGCCTTCCTGCGCTGCTCGACCGACCACCACAACATCGCCCTCGTCGACGCACCGGTGCCGCTCCTGCAGCACTACTCGTGGGAGTGCGACGACGTCGACCACGTCGGCCACAGCGCCACCGCCCTGCTGCGGGCCGACCCCGAGCGCCACGCCTGGGGCCTCGGCCGGCACTTCGCCGGCTCGAACTACTACTGGTACCTGCGCGACCCGTCGGGGGCGTTCCTCGAGCTGTACTCCGACATGGACCAGATCGTCGACGACGACGACTGGGAGTCCACCGGCCGCACGCCGTTCGAGTTCGAGCACATCGCCAACAGCTGGGGGCCGGAGATCCCGCTCGAGTTCATCGTGCCGAGCGATCTCGACGCGCTGCAGGAGGCCTGGGCGGTGCAGTCGTGAGCGCCGCCACCGACGTGATCGTGGTCGGTGCGGGCCCCGTCGGCTGCGGCCTGGCGCTGCTGCTCGCCGACCGGGGCCGGACGGTCGTCGTCGTCGAGCGCCACGACGGCCCCTACCCGCTGCCCCGGGCCGTGCACTTCGACGACGAGACGGCCCGCATCCTGCAGGCCTGCGGCATCGGTGACCGGCTGCCGAAGCTGTCCGAGCCGGCCGACGTCTACGAGTGGCGCAACGCCGAGGGGCTGGTGCTGCTGCGGTTCGAGCTGAGCGAGCTCGGCGCGTGCGGGTGGCCCTCGGCGAACATGTTCAACCAGCCCGACCTCGAGCTCGAGCTCTTCCAGCGGCTCGACGCCCACCCCAACGTCACGATGCGTCGATCGACCGCGGCGGTCGGCTACGAGCAGGACGCCGACGGCGTGCGGCTGACGGTGTCGACCGACGGGGTGGCCGACACGCTCGAGGCGAGCTACCTCGTCGGCTGCGACGGCGCCAACAGCACGATCCGCCAGCAGGTGGACCCGCCGTTCGAGGACCACGGCTTCTTCTTCGACTGGCTCGTCGTCGACGTCGCCCTGCACGAACCGCGGGCGTTCGACCCCGTGAACCTGCAGGTGTGCGACCCGACCCGGCCGACCACGATCGTGTCGGGCGGTCCGGGCCGGCGCCGGTGGGAGTTCATGTGCCTGCCCGGCGAGTCGCTCGACGCGCTCGACGAGGTGGCCAGCGCGTGGGAGATGCTCGAGCCGTGGGACGTCACCCCCGACAACGCCACGATGGTCCGCCACGCCGGCTACCGGTTCCAGGCCAAGTGGGCGACGCGGTGGCGCGACGGCCGGGTGTTCCTCGCCGGTGACGCCGCCCACCTGACCCCGCCGTTCGCCGGCCAAGGCATGTGCGCCGGCCTGCGCGACGCCATCAACCTGGCCTGGAAGCTCGACCACGTGCTCTCGCACCCCGACGACGTCGCCCTGCTCGACACCTACGACGCCGAGCGGGTCCCGCAGGCCGCCCAGGTCATCGAGTTCGCCATGGAGCTCGGCAAGGTGATCTGCGTGCCCGACCCGGCCGAGGCCACGGCGCGCGACGAGGCCATGGGCCTGGCCGCCGCCGACGGCAGCGCGGTGCCGATCGCCGCCATGCCGCCGATCGCCGCTGGCCTGCTCGACCTGGGCACCCCCGCCGCCGGCGAGCTCTTCGTGCAGGGCCGGGTCGACGTCGGCGCCGGTCCGCAGCGCTTCGACGACGTCTTCGGCGCCGGCTGGCGCCTCGTCACCGACGGCGCCGCGGCGGTGCCCGAAGAGCTGGCGGCGTGGTTCACGTCGATCGGCGGACGGATCGTCGGTGTCGGGGACGGCGCCGACGCGACCGACGTCGACGGAACCTACCGGCAGTGGTTCGACGCCCAAGGCGTCGCCTCCGCCGTGCAGCGGCCCGACTTCGCCGTCTTCGCCAGCGGCGACCCCACCACGGTCCTCGCCGACCTCCGCCGTCGCCTGTGAGCGCTCGCCCGACGCCACCGCCCTCCATCCCGCACCGCAAGGAGCCCTCGTGAAGATCGCCACCGTCGCCGACCGGGCCGTCCTCGTCCTCGGGGACGAGATCGCCGACATCGCCGCCGCCTCGGACGGCCGATTCGGCCCGGACCCGATGTCCCTCTACGACGACTGGGACGCCTTCGTCGCCTTCGCCGCCGGCGTCACCGCCGGCACGGCGCCACTCGATCCCGCCGCGCTCGGCAACCCCGTCCCCCGGCCCCGTCAGGTGTTCGCCATCGGCCTCAACTACCGCAGCCACGCCGAGGAGTCGGGCATGGCGATCCCCGAGGTCCCCGCCGCGTTCACGAAGTTCCCCGCCTCTTTGGCCGGCCCGTTCGCTGACGTCGAGATCGTCAACGGCACCATCGACTGGGAGGTCGAGCTGGTCGCCGTCATCGGTCGGCACGCCGACCGCGTGGCCGAGGCCGACGGGTGGGACCACGTCGCCGGCCTCACCGTCGGCCAGGACATCAGCGACCGCACCCTGCAGTTCGCCGCCGCCTCCCAGTTCTCGCTCGGCAAGTCCCGCCGGGGCTACGGCCCGATGGGGCCCTGGCTGGTCACCCCCGACGAGGTGCCCGACCGCGACGACCTCGCCCTCGGCTGCTCGATCGACGGCGACGTCGTGCAGGACGCCCGCACCAGCGACCTCATCTTCTCGGTCCCGCAGCTGGTGGCCGAGCTGTCCGCCGTCTGCCCCCTCCTGCCGGGCGACGTCGTCTTCACCGGCACGCCGGCCGGTGTGGGGATCACCAGCCAACCCGCCCGGTTCCTGCAGCCCGGCGAGACGCTCGTGTCGTGGATCGAGGGCATCGGCGAGATCACCAACCGCTGCGTTCCTGCGAGCTGACAGCCGGCACGCCGACGGGCGGTGCTGGGTAGGGCCTGGTCACCCACCGCGACGGCACCCGGCCAGCCGGGCTCCGCCGTCGACGAGCCCAGCGAGGTGTCGGCATGGACGAGTCGTCGGAGCAGCAGATCCGGGCCGTGGTCGAGGAGCGGGTGCAGGCGGTGCGGGCCAAGGACCCTGCGCCGCTGGCCGCCCGCCATCACGACGACGTCGTGACCTTCGACGTCCTGCCACCGCTGCTGCGGCGGGGGCCGGGGCCGGTGATCGAGAAGACCCAGCAGTGGTTCGACGGCTACCGGTCCGACATCGGCTACCGCGTCGACGAGCTCGACGTCACGGCCGAGGGCGACCTCGGGTTCTGCTCGTTCGTCTACAACGTGCAGGGGACGCTGCAGTCCGGCGACGAGGTCGACATGTGGGTGCGGGCGACGCTGGGTCTCCGTCGGGTCGACGGCACGTGGCGGATCGTGCACGACCACGAGTCGGTGCCGTTCGACCCCGAGACCGGTCGGGCGATCGTCGATCTGGCGCCGGAGGGCTGACGGCACCAGGTGGCCCCGACCTCGATGCCGGGCAACGCCGGCGGGTGACGCGGAACCGAGGGTCGGCCCCCGGCCCGCGCGGCACCGCCGGCCGCCCTGGTGCAGGTTCCGCTCGGAGGCCGACGCCTCGGACAAGATGAAGGCTCGGCCGACGAGGGGGTGGCGGATCCGGTGATCCAGTCCGATGTCGAGGTGATGTTTCGCAGCGGTGGCGTGGACGTGGCGGCCAGCCTTCGCACCCCGGCGGCCGACGCAGTGGCGACGGCGGCCGGCACCGCTCCGGTGGCCGCCGCCGTGCTCGTCGCCGGGAGCGGGCCGGTGGACCGCGACGAGAACGCGGACGTGCCGGGCCCGCTGGGCGACCTGCGGATCGACAGCCTCCGGTGGCTGGCCGACCAGCTGAGCGAGCTCGGCATCGCCACGCTGCGCTACGACAAGCTCGGCGTCGGTGGCACCGGGCCGGCACCGTTCGGCTCGCCCGAGCTGCAGGCCATGGACTTTGCCGACGCGTACGTCCAGCCGGCACGCGACGCCCTCGCCTTCCTGGCCGATCAGCCCGGCATCGACGCCGACCGGCTGGCCCTCGTCGGCCACAGCGAGGGGGCCTGCATCGCGCTGGCCGTCGTGGTCGACCCGCAGGGCGCGCCGGCGGCGTCCCGACTGGCGATGGTCGAACCCGGCTACCGCCGGCTGTTCGACGAGGGACGCCGGCAGGTGGTCGAGCGGCTGCAGGCGCTCGGGCTCGCCGACGACGTGTTCGGGGCGCTCCTCGCCTGGGTCGACCGAGGGGTGACCACCCTGCGGACCACCGAGCCGCCGTTCCCGGCGCCGGAGCCGCCGCCCTTCCCCGACGCTGCGTCGCCGATCGCCGATGCGCAGCAGCTCATCCAGGCGACCCTCTACGGCGAGCGGTGGGGTCGGCTGGGCCAGACCGCCGATCGCCTCGACCCGCCGGCCCTGGCGCCGCAGGTGCGGGTGCCGACGCTCGTCACGGTCGGCACCAAGGACTTCAACACCCCGCTCGCCGAGCCCGGCGGCGAAGGCGTCGGGACGTTGGCGGCGTCGTTCGCCGACGGCGTCGCCGAGCTGGCGGTGATCCCCGACATGCACCACATCCTGCGCGACATCGGTGACGCGCCGGTCGGCACCTCGCTGCCCGAGGCGGTGGCCCACCCGTGGTCGGAGCCGTTCGCCGCGGCGTTCCGGGGCTTCTTCGGCGAGTGGGCCACGGCCGGATCGCCGGTCTGATCGTCACCGGCCCACCGGCCCGCCGGCCCGCCGGCCCGCCGGCCCGCCGGCCCGCCGGCCCGCCGGCCCGCCGGCGCGGCGGCGTCGCGGGCTCGTGTGGGGGGGTCAGGGGTGCGGGGTCTCGGTCGGGATGCCGAGCGCGGTTGCCACGTCGTCGAAGATGCGGGCGGTCGGCGCCTTGCACACCGCGTCGGTGGCGATGGTGGTCGCCGCCATCGGGGCGGGACAGCGGCCGGCCACGATGTCGCTGTTCGTGAGCACGACGAGCGTGGTGTCCGATGCCGGCTGGTGGTACGTCGCGGCGCGGTATCCGGGGATGTCGCCGGAGTGCCCGATCCACCCGTCGATCGCCATCAGCCCCACGCCGTAGTCGACGTTGGGGCCGAGCCCCGAGGCCGGTCGGAACGACCGCAGCCGGGCCGCCTGCGCCGCATCGTCGAGCAGCCGCTGGCCGGTGACGAGCGCTCGGCCGTAGGTCAGCAGGTCGTCGACGGTGGAGATGAGCGCGCCGGCGGCGCCGCCCCACGACGGGTTCCAGGCGGTGGTGTCGACCGGGTGGTCGGGCGTCGCCGGCGGCACCGACACGGTGAACCCGCGGGCGGACGGCTCGGGCAGCGCCGCCGAGTCGCCGGGCCACGACGTCGCGGACAGGCCGAGCGGCTCGAAGATGCGCGACCGGAGCAGGACGCCCAGGTCGTCGCCGGTCACCTGTTCGAGCACCAGGCCCAAGAGGATGTAGTTGGTGTTCGAGTACTCGAAGGCGGCGTCGGGGGCGAACGAGGCGGGGACGGACAGCCCGGCCTCGACCATCTCGGTGGGGGAGAAGGCCGCGGTGGGATCGGCGACGACTCGCCCGACGAAGGGGGCGTTGGCGAGGTAGTTGGCGATGCCGCTGCGCATCGAGGCGAGCAGCCCGAGGCTGATCTGATCGCCGGAGGGGACGTCGTCGACGAAGTCGGCGATCGGTGCGTCGAGGGAGAGGCGACCTTCGGCGACGAGCTGCAGGAGCACGGTGGCGACGAAGGTCTTGGTGACCGAACCGACGCGCAGGTGAACGTCGGTGGCCATCGGCGTCCCGGCGTCGGGGTCGGCCAGCCCGTAGGCCGTGGTCCAGGTGCCGGCGGGGGTGCGCACCCCGACGACCGCGCCCGGCGTGCCGGTGCAGTCGGCGAACGCGGTGCGGGCGGCCGCGTCGAGCGGCTCGACCGCGGTGGCCGCGAGTGGAGCGGTGGCCGAGGCCGGGAGCTCGGCTCCGATGGTGCGGTCGACGTCGAGCGATGGTGGCGCCGACGGACCGTCGTCGGGCGACGGCCGCTCGGTCACTGGAAGATGGCGGTGATGCGGTCGAGCATCTCGCGCTCGGCGTCGGTGGCGTGCTTCGTGCCGTCGGGGACCGCCTCGGCGATGGCGACGTACCACTTCCGGACCCCGGCCGCCTCGGCGGGCGGGATGGTGTCGAGGATGGCGTTGGCCTTCGTGAGGAGGCCGAGCATCGACTCGGTCGCCTCGGCGCCCTTGTGGGCGCTCGCCCGCTGGCCGTCCCACCGCGCCATCTGGCCCTTGGCCGCCTTCGCCAGCTCGGCGATCAGCGGGTCGGCCTCGCCGTAGCCCTCGGCGTGCTTGAGGACCTTCTTGCCCGCCTCCACCTCGTGCACCGCCGACACCATGTTGCGCGGCCCGACCCGCAGGAGGAGCGATGCGCTGAAGATCGGCACGTCCCGCAGGACCTTCCAGTCGTCCTCGCTGAACGAGCTCTTGTCGGTCACCGTCCGCCCCCTCTCGTCGAGTCGCCGCAGCCTAGGGCAGGGCGACGTCGTCACGGCGGCGGTCGCCCCGCGGGCGAGGTCGGCGAGCGAGGTGTCGAGCAGCAACCTGCTGTGATCTGACCCAGGTCGATGGCGTCGTCAGGTGGCGCGGATCGTGGCCATCATGCCGAGGTCCTCGTGGTCGAGGATGTGGCAGTGGTACACGGTGGTGCCACCGAGGTCCGTGAACGGGATGCGCACGGTCACCGAACCGCCGGCGGGCACGTCGACCGTGTCCCGCCAGCCGGGATCGGGGGTGCCGTCGGAGCGCTCGGTCACGACGAAGGGCCACACGTGGATGTGGAACGGGTGGTCCATCATCGAGTCGTTGGTGAGCGTCCACTCCTCGACGGTGCCGAGCTGCGCGGTCGTGTCGATCCGGTCTGGGGAGAAGCTGCGGCCGTCGATGACGAGCTGGCCGGCGCCCATCCCCATGGCGCCGAGGGAGACCGTCCGCCGACGATCGATCCGTTCGACCGAGGGGCGCGGCGGGGCCGGGAGCGTCGTCGGGGCCGTCGTGTCGGGCGGCGCGGTCCCGCTCGGCCGGACGGTGAGCAGGGTCGTCGTGCCGGCCGATGACGTGGTCGAGCCCGAGCCGTTGCGTCGGCCCATGCCACCCATGCCGCCCATGCCACCCGTTCCACGGCCGCCCATCCCGCCGCGCTCGACCGGCTCGGTGGCCAGCGTCAGCGGGTCGGTGCCGACGGGCACCAACAGGTCGGCGCGCTGGCCGGGGACCAGCAGCAGCTCGTCGACCGAGCGAGCCTGATCGAGGGGCCCCTGGTCGGTGCCGATCTGGGTCATCGTCGCCCCGGTGCGCAGCCGGTAGAAGCGCGACGGGCTGGCGTTCAGGATCCGCCATCGCTCGGTGGAGCCCGCCGCCGCCTCGACCGTGGGAGACGGAGCCCCGTTGACGAGGATCGCGTCGCCCTCCCGGCCCTGCTGGCGCTCGGCGGCCGAGGCGTCGAGCACGGCGGCGGTGGACCCGATCCGAGGGTCGGACAGGACGAGGATCCGCTCGGTCGCCGGGATGGTCGTGCCGTCGTCCACCACGATGGCCCCCGCCATCCCGGCCGAGACCTGGCCGGCGACCGTGCCGTGGTGGTGTGGGTGGTACCAGAACAGACCTGGTGGGTGGTCGGCGGGGATCTGGTACTCGTAGCGGTGGCTTCCACCGGGATCGACCATCACGAACACGTCGTCGCCGGTTCCCTCCGGCGAGACGTGGAGCCCGTGGGTGTGCAGGTTGGTCGGCTCGCCGAGCTCGTTGCGCAGGGTGATGCGGAGGGTGTCGCCGGGGTGGACGCGCAACGTGGGGCCGGGAACGGCGCCGTTGAAGGCGAGTGCGTACCGCGTGCGGTCCCCCCACGGCAGCTGCACCGGCGCCGCCACCAGATCGACGTCGAGCAGGCCACCGGTGCTGCGGAGCTCGGTCGGGACGGGGAGCGCGCCGCCGGCAGAGGGCGTGGTCGAGCCCGTCGGACCGGTGGGCGCGGCGGCGTCACCGTCGCCGAGGCCGCAGCCCGCCAGCACGACGGACGCCGTGCCGGCCCCGAAGAGGCCGAGCGCGGCCCGCCGGGTCAACCTCGGTGCCGGGGTCATGGCGACGGGGGCGCAGCCGCGGCACCCTCCAGTGCGGCCCGGAGTCGGGCGGCGGCATCGTCGGCCAGCTCAGCGAACGCCGGATCGTCCATCAGTCGGCGGGGGTCGACGACCGACACGGTGGTGCCGCCGCCCTCGGCCGGGGTGAGGACCACGTTGCACGGCAGGACCAGGGCCACCGACGGGTCGATCTGCAGGGCCTGGTCGGCGAGGTTCGGGTTGCAGGCGCCGAGGATCTTCAGTGGAGGGCGGTCGACGCCAAGCTTGGCGCGCAGCGTCGCCGCCACATCGATCTCGGTGAGGACGCCGAAGCCGTGCTCGGCGAGGGCGGCGCGCACGGCCGCCTCGGCCTCGTCGAGCGTGCTGGGCACCACGGTCTCGATCGCGTCCATCGTCGGCTCCTGTCGTCCGGGGATGGGACCACGATACCCCTAGGGGTATGAGAACCGACGCCGGTCGACCGCCACGCGACCGTTCAGGGCACCTCGACGGTGGCCTTCATGCCGGCCTCCCAGTGGCCGGGTTCGTGGCAGCCGATGAGGTAGGTGCCGGACTCGCTGAAGGTGTGGGTGATCGATCCCGATCGTCCCGGCTCCACCGTGACGGCGTCGTCGTCGTGCATCGCGCCGCCGGCGTGGCCGGATCCCGACGGAGCGGTGGAGTCGCTCTTGCGGTGGTGGTCCGCGTCGCCGCCGTCGGCCATGGCGGCGTGGTGGTCCATCGCCCCGGTCGATCCGGTCGTGGCGCCGTGGTGGTCCGTCGTCCCCGTCGTCCCGGTCATCTGTCGGTGGTGGTCCATCTGGGCGGCCTCGTCGCCGAGGACCGCCTCGTGGGTCACCTTCCCATCGTTGGTGAAGGTGAACGTCACCGTCTCGCCCTTGGCGACCCGGAACGAGGTCGGCTGGAAGGCGTTGTCGGTCATCGTCACGGCGATGGTGCGCCCCGCCGGCGTCGTGGTGGCCGACGCACCGTGACCGCTCGCGCTGTCGTGGCTGCCGCACCCGGCCGCGGCCCCGCCGAGGACGATGGCGGTGACGACGAGCGTGCCCGCGGACCTGCGCATGGGGGTTCCCCTCCTTCGGGTTCGCCACCGGGTCTCGCGCCGCTCGAGGGCCTGGGGCGGTCGGCTGTGGGGTCACCGTAGCGAGCCGCGACACCACCGGGTCGGACCGAGCGAGGTGCGCGGACGGCCGGCCCGGCGAGTTGGCCGGCGCGTCGTCAGGCCGAGGTGCGGCTCGGCTGGTTGCCGTAGCGGTCGATGTGGACGACCTCGTCGATCGGGCGGCGGGTGGTGGGCCCGTACCTCCCCTTGGCCCAGCCGATCGGGATGACGCACACCGGCCGCAGCCCCTTGGGGAGGCCGAGGATGCGCGAGGCGACGGGGGTGAGCCAGATGGGCAGGGTCTGCAGCGAGGCCCCCAGCCCGACCGCCCCGCACGCGAGCAGCAGGTTCTGCACGGCCGGGTAGACCGAGCCGTAGAAGGACGACACCGAGATCTGGGGCCACCCGACGGAGCGGTGCTTCATCCCCGTGCGGTAGCAAGGGATGACGAACACGGGGAGGTCGGCGAAGTGCTCGGCCTGCCAGCGCCCCGGTGCCATCGCCCGCCGCTCCTGGTCGGTCTTGGCGCTCCGTCGCACGAGGGGGTCGAAGGTGCGGAAGAGGGGGAGGTAGAGCTTGGCGAGCCGTTCCTTCTGCTCGCGGCCGGTCACGACCATGTACACCCAGTCCTGCGTGTTCGACGAGGTCGGCGCCTTCAGCGACAGCTCGAGCAGCTCGTAGACCAGGTCGAGGTCGACCGGATCGGTGTGGAGCCGGCGCACGGCGCGCTGGGTGCGCATGGCGTCGACCATCGGCATCCGCAGGCGCTCGCGCACCTCCTCGATCGTCGGCGCGACGAAGGCGTCGCCGCTCGGACCGTTCGGGCCGCTCGGGGCGGTGGTGGCGTCGGTGGTCGTGGTCATGGGCGTTCCTCGGGTCGAAGGGCGGCGATGACGCGGTCGAGCAGCGTCGTCCACGCGTCGGCGGGCACGGCCGGCAGGGCGGCCTCCTGGGCGACCGCGGCGCCGAGCACCACGGTGAACATGAAGCGGGCGACGGCGTGGGGATCGAGGGCGGGGTCGACCTCGTCGACCTCCTGGCCGGCGGCGATGGCCTGGGCCAGGACCTCCTCGCGGCTCCCGGCCTCGTGGGTGAGGATCGCCAGCACCTCGGGGTGGCGGCGGGCGGCGGCGACCACCTCGACGAGCAGTGCCGACCCCGGTTGCGGCTCGACCAGCTGGGCGCCGTGCTCCTGGACCATCGCCAGCAGCCCCCCCGAGGTGTCCCCCTCCGCCCAGGCGTCGAGCTGGTCGCAGGCGTGGCGCTCGACCACGGCGGCCAGGAGGTCGGCCTTGGACCCGAAGTGGTTGTCCATGGCGCCGCTGCTCACGCCGGCGACGGCGGCGATGTCGCTCACCCGGGCGCCCTCGTAGCCGTGGCGGGCGAACGCCTCGGCGGCGCCGTCGACCACCTGCTGTCGGGTGTCCTCGGCGCGCCTGCCCTTGATGCGACCCATGGGTGAGATACGAAATGAGTGGTCATTCATTTCGCCCCCGGTCACACGACTCCGGCCCCCAGCAGCTGCTCGGCGACCCGATCGCACCCCGAGGCGGCGCCGGGTGGGCTGCGGGTCAGGCGCGACGACGGGGGCGGACGCGCAGGGCGTGCAGCACCAGACGGCCTCCGGCGATGCCGAGGGCGGCGCCGATCAGCGCGCCGACGACGAGCGGCCCGACCGACGCGCCCAGGGCGAGGGCCAGGCCCCCGGTGATGGCCACGGCTGCCGCCGCGCTCCCGGCCGCGAGGACGGCCAGGGCGCCGACCGTGGCGGCCGGACGGGGTGCCGGGGTCGATCGAGGCGACGGCTGCGGTGCTCGGGGCCTGGGGTCGACGGGCATGGGATCCTCCGGCCGGTGCGCGTCCGGCGGGACATCTCTAGCAGGGCCGGAAGAAAATCTCTAGTGAGGAATAGAAGAAGTGCGCTCCGGTGAGGTGGGCTCGTCTCCCTCCGCGTCGAGCAGGTGGGCCCAGCACGGCGGGTCGCCGCCCTCGTCGGCCGGGCCGTCGACCGGGCCATCGGTTGGGTGCTCGCGGCATCCCTCGACGATGTCGCGCGGGGCCGGGCCGGGATGCTCCACGACCTTGTCGGCGGCGGCTCGGGTCTCCGGCGCCCGCGCCTCGACGGTGTCGGACCCGGCGACGGATCCGCCCCGGTGGCCGACGGCATCGTCCTTGAAAGGTCTATGCATCACTAGAAGAATAGGGCGACGACGACCGAGGGGACCGGCCATGAGCAACCTCCAGGAGCAGGCCCGGGCGCTCGGCGATCCCACCCGCCACGGCATCTTCCGCTACGTGGCCGACGCCGATCGGCCGGTGGACGTGGCCGAGCTGACCGAGCACTTCGGGCTGAACCACAACGCCATCCGCCAGCACCTCGCCAAGCTGGTCGTCGCCGGCCTGGTCGACGAGGGCACCGCGCCCAGCGCCGGTCGGGGCCGCCCCCGGCTGGTGTACGTCGTCGACCCGGCGGCCGACGGCCGGTGGGGGGTGACCGGCCCGTACGAGCGCCTCTCGCTGTGGCTGGCCGAGGTCGTCCGCACCGGCGACTCGCCGCGGGAGGTCGGCCGGCGGGCCGGGCGGCGCCAGGGCCTCGGTCGCCGCCAGGCGTCCGGCCCCGTCGACCTGCTGGTCGAGCAGATGGCCCGCCACGGGTTCGAGCCGACCGTGCGCCAGAAGGGCGGCGAGGTCGACCTGACCCTGCGCGCCTGCCCGTTCGCGACGACGGCCCTCGCCGACCCCGACACGGTCTGCGAGCTGCACCTCGGCATGGCCCAGGGGATGGCCGAGCGCATCGACGGGATCGAGGTCGACGAGCTGGTGCCCAAGGACCCGCGCCGGGCCCACTGCCGGCTGCGGTGCCACCTGGTCCCGTAGGACCCGGCTCCCCGCGTCCGCCGCGGCGCGCGGCACCGGTCGGCGAACGTCGTCAGGTCGAGCTCAGCACCGCGAGCACCACCAGAAGCACGGTCACGCCGACGAGGAGCCAGGCCGCCTGCGCCGTCGGGTGACGCGGCCGCTCGTCGCTCGGTTCGCGGTGGTCGCCAGGGGTGGTCACCCGTCCTCCTCGGGATCCGGCGCCGCTCCGGACGTCGGCGTCCCGGCCGGCTCTCGTCGCCGGCCGGGAGCTCCATCTGAGGAGAGTTCTAGCAAAGATTAGAACTATTGGGTCATGGGGATCCGGCCCTCGTCATCGCCGCCGCCCGGCCCCGGCCAGGTGGCGGGCCGTTCGCCTCTAGCCCGGCGGGCGGTCGGCGCCGACCATCGCGGCGGCTGGGGTCGAACGGCTCCCGCCGGCCCCGGAGGGCCTCGCCCGAGCGTGACGGTCCTCGAGCGAGGAGGTCGCCATGGGCGGGACCCTGCGAGTGCGCCGGTCGGTGGCCGTCCTCCTCGTCGCGCTCGTGGTGCCCGCGGTCGCGGGGATCGCCGCGGGTGGCGGCCCCGTGGCGTCGGCGTCCCCGGCTGCCGTGGACGACGGCTCGCCGCCGATGTCGAGCGGATCGCCCACGAGCGCCCAGCAGAGGCTGGTGGACGAGCTGCAGCAGGTGGGCAGCGGGTCGGTGGTGGTGCAGCGGTCGTCGGAGACGGGCGCGGTGGTGCTGCTCGCGGGTTCGCTCGACGAGCCCCTGACGACGCAGTCGACAGCCGATCACGCCGGAGCGGCCCGCTCGTTCATCGATCGGTACGCCCCGCTGTTCGGGGTGGACGAGGCCGGCGAGTCCCTGGTGGAGACCCGCCGGACGGCCATCCCCGACGGTGGCACGGCGGTGCGGTTCGAGCAGCGGTTCGCCGGGCTTCCGGTGTTCGCCGCTGCGGTCTCGGTCCAGGTGGGGTCGGACGGTCGCGTGCTGTCGACCATGGCCGACACGTTGCCGTCCTCGGCGGTGGGGCTGTCGCCGGCCGTTCCTGCCGAGGCGGCGGCGGTGACGGCGTCTGGTCTGGTCGCCGGGGGCGTGGTGTCGGGCGCGCCGCGGCTGGAGGTCTACGACCCGGTGGTGGTCGGCGCATCGGGGGCGCCCGGCGCGCGGCTGGTGTGGGCCGTGGAGGTGGTGGCCGGTGCCGTGCGCGAGCTGGTGCTGGTGGACGGGCGCGCCGGAGGCGTCGTCCTGCACTTCGACCAGACGCCCCACGCCAAGGACCGCCGGGTGTGCGACAACCAGAGCGACCCGGCACGGGACGAGTACTGCTTCGCCTCCGGTGCGGCGCGGGTCGAGGGCGGCCCGGCCACCGGGGTGGCCGAGGTCGACCGGACCTACGACCTGCTTGGCGCCACCTACGACTACTTCTGGACGCGCTTCGGTCGCGACAGCATCGACGGCGCGGGCATGCCGCTCGTGGCGACCGTCGACTACTGCACCAGCGCGATGGCCGGCTGCCCGTACCACGACGCCTACTGGGGTCAGGACCACGTGGTGTTCGGTGCGGGACTGGGGAGCACCGACGACGTCCTCGCCCACGAGCTGACCCACGGCATCACCGAGCGCACCTCGGGCCTCGTGTACTTCGGGCAGTCGGGGGCGATCAGCGAGTCGATGTCGGACGTGTTCGGCGAGCTCGTCGACCAGGCCACGAACACCGCCTGGGACGACGACACGCCGGCGGCCAGGTGGCGGCTCGGCGAGGACTGGGCGTCAGGGGGCACCCGCTCCATGGCGAACCCGCCCGAGCACAACCAGCCGGACCGGATGGGCAGCCCCCTCTTCAGCGACACGAACCTCGACCGCGCCGGCGTCCACGTCAACAGCGGGGTCGGGAACAAGGCGGCGTTCCTGATGGCCGACGGTGGGTCGTTCAACGGTCAGACCGTGACCGGGCTGGGCGTCGACGAGACGGCCCGGATCTTCTACCTCGTGGAGACCGCCTACCTGCTCCCCGGCAGCAGCTACGCCGACCTCGGCGCCGCCCTGGTCGAGGCCTGCTCGCTGCTCATCGGCAGCCATGGGATCACCTCGACCGATTGCCAGAACGTGGTGAAGGTGGTCGCCGCCACCGACCTGCGGCGGGCTCCGAACGGAGCGGCCTACCACCCGCTGGTGCCGACCCGGATCCTCGACTCGCGGCCGCCGCCCGAGCAGGTGGGCCCCTATGGCATCCCCTGGTGGCCGGGGGAGACGCGGGCGGTCAAGGTGACCGACGCGGCGGTGGAGATGTACTACGCCTCGGCGGTGGTGCTGAACGTGACGGTCACCGGCGCCACGGCCACGTCCCACCTGACGTTGTGGCCCCATGGGGTCGCCCGGCCGGTCGCCTCGAACCTGAACTTCGTGGCGGGCCAGACGGTGCCCAACCTGGTGACCGTGCAGGTCGGTGACGAGGGCTGGATCGAGGTGTTCAACAGCGCGGGGTTCGTGAACGTCGTCGCCGACGTCGTCGGCTACTACGACGACGACGCCTTCGCCGGCTCGGAGATGCAGGCTCCTGGCGTCCAGCTCACCGCCGTGACCCCGTTCCGGCTGCTCGACTCGCGCGACGGGACCGGCACGAGTCCGGCCCCGTGGTCGGCCGGGGAGTCGCGCGACGTCCAGATCACCGGTGTCCCCGGTTCGGGCGTCCCGACGATCTCGGTCACCGGCGTGGTGCTGAACGTGACGGCGGTGAACCCGTCGGCCGAGTCCTTCCTGTCGGTCTGGCCGGCCGGCGCACCCCGTCCCTTGGCGTCCAACCTGAACTTCCCCGCCGGGCGGACCATCCCGAACCTCGTCGTGGCCAAGCTGGGATCCGGCGGCAAGGTGACCCTGTTCAACAACAGCGGCTCGGTCGACGTGGTGGCGGACGTCGTCGGCTACTACTCGCTGCGACCCAGCGGCGGCCGGCTCACCGCGGTGACCCCGACCCGCGTGCTCGACTCCCGGCCGCCGCCGGAGCAGGTGGGCCCCGACGGCACGCCCTGGGGTCCGGGGCAGACCCGCACGGTGGCGGTGGCCGGCCTGGCCGGCGTCCCCCCGCAGGGCGTGAGCGCGGTCGTCCTGAACGTGACGGCGGTGAACCCGACGGCCGACTCGCACCTGACGCTGTGGGACACCGGGGTGGCGATGCCGACGGCGTCGAACCTGAACTTCCGAGCCGGTGACGTCATCCCCAACCTCGTGGTGGTGAAGGTCGGCACCGGCAACACCATCTCCGTCTTCAACAACCGCGGCTCCGTCGACGTGCTGGTCGACCTGGTCGGCTACTTCAGCTGAAGGCCGGCGACGTGGACGCCACCTGGACCTCGATGCCCCCGGAGGCGCAAGCGCTCGCCGCGCTCGCTGCCCCCGTCGTCCTCGTCGGGCTCACGTCGCTGCTCGGCTGGTGGATCGGCCGTGAGGACGCTCGCCGCCGGTCGCGGCTCGCCACCTTCGGCTTCAGCCTGTGCGGCGTCGTCGCCTCCGTGCTCGTGGTGGGCGTGGTGCTCCTCACCATCGATGTGAGCGGTGGGGAGAAGCCGTCGTCGCTGCTCATCCGGACCACCCCCGTCTCCCGGCTCTTCCTCGACCTCGTGGCGCTGCAGGGATGGCTCGTCCTCGCCGCTGGGCTGGCGGGTGGGCTCTTCGTCGTCGTGGTGCTCGCGGTCGAGGCCTTCGGCGCTCGGCCGCCGTCACCGAACGAGCTGGTGATCATCCGGGTCCTCGGCTGGGTCACCGGGGCGGCGATGGTCCTGGTGTGGGTCCAGGCGCTCTACCTCGACGGCGGCACGCTCGTCTCGGCGTTGATGGATCGGGGCCCCGAGCTCAGCGACCTCGGCACCGACTTCTTCGTGTCGACGCTCCTGGAGGTCGCGGCGCTGGCGGGCGCGGTGATCCTGGTCGTCATCGGCGGCCGTCACCCGGAGTCCCGCGCCGTCGGGCCGGGGCTGGTGGTCGCCGCCGTCGTGGTGGCGGAGCTGGCCCTGCTGGGCGGGCTCCTCGAGGCGCTGTCCCAGGGGTGGGTGGTCCGACTGCTCGTGTGGGCGGCCGCCGCCTGGTCGTACGGGTCGACCCGCCTCGTGCTCCGCCACCCGTTGCCCCCCCCCAGGGCTCGGTGCGCCGGCGCTCGCCACCCCCGTGGGTCCCGGCGCCGATGTCGTCGCCACCCGCCCGTCCCGCCGGCGGGGGCGGCCCGCCGCCCCCGCTCCTCCCGCGCCCGCGCTGAGAGGTGGCGACCGCTACCGCGGGACGCGGTGGCGGAGCAGCACCACGCCGCCGGGGAACGTGCGGGTCTCGACCAGCTCGAGATCGACCTGGTGGTCGACGGGGGGGAAGTACGGCCGACCGCCGCCGACCAGCACGGGGTGGATGCGGATCCGGTACTCGTCGACGAGCCCGGCGCGGATGGCCTCGGCGGCGAGCGTGGCGCCGCCGATGGCGATCTGGCCGTCGCCCCCGTCTCGCAGGCGCTCGATCTCCTCCGCCAGGGTTCCCGTCGCCAGCCGGTGGTTCTTGCCCTCCAACGAGGTCAGCGTCGTGCTGAACACGACCTTGGGCAGGGCGTTCCAGAGGTCGGCCCACTCGTGCTCGGCCTCGCCGAAGCCGGGCTCCTGCTCGGGGTCGTCCCAGTAGAGCATCGCCTCGTAGAGGTTCCGTCCGAGCAGGTGGACGTCGACGCCGCGCACCTCGTCGATCGACGAGCGGAACAGCTCGTCGGACGGCGAGCTCCACCCGATGCCGCCGTCGGGTCCCGTGATGTAGCCGTCGAGGGTCATGCCCATCGAGTAGGTCACCGTGCGCATCAGCCGTCTCCTCGTCCTGGGGGCCGCGGTTCGACCCCGCCTCGGCCGCCGCCGGTCTGCGCCGAGCCTGCCACCTGCCGAGGGCGGGGTCTGTGCCCGCGGCATGGTCCGCTCCTACCCATCGGCCCGCGAGCAGGTGCCCGCAGCGGGGAGGGCGCGGCGCTACTGCTGGGGGTTCGGCGTGAAGGTGTGGCCGAGGACGGTCGACAACGCCACGAACATGCGGGTCGCGGGCGAGGAGCACACCGTGTCGCGCGGGTCGTCGGTCAGCGTCGGCGACTGCGGGCAGTCACCCGACGCGATGTCGCTGTTGGTCTGCACGATGACCACGGTGTCCGAGGTGGTGTCGTAGAAGACGCTGGTGTTGTAGCCGGGCATCTCACCGGAGTGCCCGAACCACCCGTCGATGCAACCGGCGGCGATGCCGTAGCCGGCGGGACCCGGGATCGACGTGAGCCGCTCGGTCTGGGTCTTGGTGTCGAGCAGCCCCTGGCTGGTGCCGAGGGCCCGCCCGTAGACGAGCAGGTCGCCCATGGTCGACACGATCTCGCCGGCGGTCCAGGTCCACGACGGGTTCCAGGAAGTGGCGTTGGCCGGGGCGTCGGGCTTGGCCGTGTCGCCCTGGAGGGTGAAGCCCTGGGCGTAGGGCTGGGGGAGGTCGGTGGTGCCGCCGGGCCAGACGGTGCTCGTCATGCCGAGCGGGCCCATGATCCCGTCCTGGAGCACCTCGCCCACCGGCTTGCCGGTGACCTTCTCGATCACCTTGCCGAGCAGGATCGTGTTGGTGTTCGAGTAGTTGAACTTGGCGCCCGGCTCGAAGATCGGCGAGCCGGCGACGCCGACGGCGATCAGCTGGTCGGGCGTGTAGGTCGTCTGCGGGTCGGCGAAGTAGGCGTCGGTGAATGCCTTGTCGGCCGTGTAGCTGGCCACGCCGCTGGTCATGTCGGCCAGCATGCGCAGCGTGATGCGGTCACCGTTCGGGACGCCGCTGACGTACTCGTCGATGGTGTCGTCGAGCGAGAGCTTGCCCTGCTGCTGGAGCTGGAGGAGCGCCGTGCCGGTGAAGGTCTTGGTGACCGAACCGACGCGGGTGTGCATGCCCACCGCCATCGGCGTCTTGGCGGCCGGGTCGGCGTCGCCGTAGGCCGCGGTCCAGGTGCCCTGTGGGCTGCGGACGCCGACGATCGCCCCGGGGCTGGCGGCCTCCTTGAACGACGACTGGGCCGCAGCGTCGAGCTTGGCGGTGAGGTCGGCGGGCAGCGGCCCGGTGGCGGGCGGGGTGGATCCGGCGGCGATGACCGCGGCCGGGTCCTTCACGCACGGCCCGCTGGCCTTGGTGGCGGTGCCGGGCGTCGAGCCCGGGGTGGTGCCGGGCGAGGCCTTCGTCGTGGTGCCGGTGGCGCCGGCGGTGGATCCTGGGGCAGCGCTCGTGGTCGACGAGGAGGTCGACGAGGAGCTGCACGCCGCGGCTCCGACCAGTCCGACGGCGACGACGGCGGTGGCGAGCAGGTGCCTGGCGCGGCGGTGCGCGGCGACCTCGGTCCGGTGCATGGCTTGGCCCTCCCTCTCGATCCGCCGGGCCGCAGCGTACGCGCCGACGCCTACGCGTCGATGGACACCACGACGCGCATCTCGAGCGACATGCGCACCACCCGGCGGCGGGCGCGGCGCGAGCGGTCGAGCCAGTCGGCGGCGCCGTCGCCACACGTGAGGGCGGGATCGCCCGACGCCTCGTCGGCCACGGCGGCCATGGCGTCGACGGCCCGGCGCAGCGCCGGTGGCGTCTCGGGCGGCAGGCCCGGGGGCTCGGGTGACGAGAGGCCCTCGACCAACCGGGTGGCGTCGCCCCGCTCGACGGCGGCCTCGGCGGCCTCGAGGGTGCGGTACCAGTGCTCGGCGACGGCCTCCCCCGGGAGCGTGCCGGCGCTGTGGGCGGTGCTCAGGGTGTCGAACACGTAGGCGCGTCGGTGATCCATGTCGGACCGCAGGTGCCACTGCTGACCCGGATCGTGCAGGAAGGTCCAGATGTCGTTCACGGCCATGTCGTCGTCGCGCTCGAGGAAGCTCTGGGTGGCCAGGCCGTAGCGCAGCTGGTGGCGACGACGATCGAGGCTGCGACCGTCGGCCAGCACGAGCGGTTGGGTGATCTGCTGCAGCGGGATCCAGAGGTTGACGAGCATGAGGGCGGCGTCGTCGTTGCGGCCGTCGGGGGAGTCGTGGCGGAACAGCTCGGGGGCCCGACTGTCCATGAGCTGGGTGAGGGGCGTGCCGAACACGTCCTGGTCGGCGTGGACCGACGTGGCGCCGCCGTGGTCGTTCATCCCGCTCGACCGGGGCCCGACGACCGCCATGGCGTTGGGCCCGGCCTTGCGCATGATGAAGCCCTCGTCGGCCAGGTACACCACGGTGAGGGTGTGGCCGCCCTCGCTGTGCAGGACGGAGCCGGTCAGGGCCGATCGGATGGCGGCGGCGTCGTCGTCGGACACCGCGCCGTCGTCGAGCACCCGTCGACACGCCTCCTGCACGGCGGCGAGGCCCGACAGGTCGACCACGTCGAAGCCGAGCTGGAGCAGGTCGGGTCGGGCCAGCTCGGCCTGGGTGGCGTCGACGGCCGCGCACTCGTGCCGCTCGAGGCCGTCCCGGGCGTAGGGCGCCGAGGCGCGGGGACCGGCCCGCCGCAGACCCGGGTGCTCGTCGTCGGGCACGGCCAGCGACTCGGGCACGAAGCCCATCGTCACCGGGATGGTCGCCTCGGGGACCGCCATGGCGCCGATCCTAGGGGCGCCTGGTGTGCTCGTCGTCGGAGCCGTGGCCCCGGCGGTCCGTGGGTCAGCCGGCGTCGGCCAGGCGGCGGACGGTGACCACGGCGATGTCGTCGTCGACGGTCGTGCGGGTGCGCCGCTCGGCGTGGTCGGCCAGGACGGTGTCGACGATCGCCGCCGCCGAGGCCTGCACGTCGATGGCGTCGGCCAGCCGGTCGATGCCGACGTCGATGACCTCGTCGCGCTGCTCGACCAGGCCGTCGGTGTAGAGGACGAGCGCGTCGCCAGGGCAGAACGTGACGGTGCTGGGCGGCGCGACGCGAGACGGCGCCATGCCGAGCCACGGGCGGTGCCGGTGGTCGAGGCGGACCGTGCCCTCCGTCGTCACGAGCAGGGCCGGTGGGTGGCCGGCGTTGACGTAGCGCAGCACCGCGTGCTCCTTGTCGATCTCGACGATGGTGGCCGAGGCGAAGGTCTCGCGTCGCCGAAGGGACCGATCGGCCTCGTCGAGCGCGTCACCGATCGACGTCCCGCCCGAGAGGAGGTGGCGCAGGATGGTCTTCACCTCGGCCATGACGGCGATGGCGGCCGGACCGTGCCCGACGACGTCGCCGACCACGGCGCAGACGCGGCCGGGCGCGTCGATCACGGAGTACCAGTCGCCGCCCATGCCGATGGCCCCGAGCGCCGGCTGGTACCCCACGGCGACGTCGAAGCCGTCGACGTGGGCCGGCGCCGTCAGCAGCGTCTCCTGGAAGCGCACGAGCACGGCGTGCTGCTCGTCGTGCAGGCGGGCCCGGCTCAGCGCGGCCTCCGTGAGGTCGGCCACGGTCTCGGCGAGGCGCTCGTCGGTCGGCGTCCAGATCCGCTCGGCCCCGACCCGCAGGTGCAGGCCCGGATCGCCGGGGGTCGTCGACGGGTAGGTGCGCACGACCGTCGCCGTGCGGTCGCCGCCGCTCCCGCGGCCGCCGGCGTCGTCGTCGCCCGTGGCGTCGTCGCCCGTGGCGTTGCCCGTGGCGTCGCCCGTGGCGACCCCGACGGCGGCGTCGACCAGCTCGAGCACGGGCGGGAGCAGCTCGGCGACGGCCCGCTCGACCTCGTCGACCGTGGTGGCCGTGGTCAGGGCGTGGGTGAGCTCGCTGAGGTGCTGGACCCGTGCCTCGACGATCTCGCGCACCGCGGCGCGCTCGTACGCGCGGCCTGTCATCTGGCTCACGAGGTCGCCGACGGTCGTCAGCTCGTCGACCTGGTGGTCGTCGAGCGGGTGGTCGAAGGCGAAGCCGATGACGCCGACGCTGCGGTCGGTGCCGAGGCCCAGCGGCACGCAGAGGATCGCTCGGATGCCCATCGCCGCCACCTCGTCGGCCGTGGTGGGGTAGCGGGCCCGGTGGTCGACGGGGTCGCGGACGCAGATCGTGGCGCCGGATCGTGCGCAGTCGGTCAGGGGGAGCGGGGCGTCGACGTCCTGCCGGGTGAGGCGCTCGGCGAGGTCTCGGTCCGCGGCGGCGTGGTGGACGACCTCGAGCGTGATCGCATCGGTGGGCGAGGGTCGCCCGACGTCGGTGTGGGAGGCGCCCATGACCGCACCGGCCTGGTCGGCGACGATGCGCATCACGGCCAGGGTCGAGGAGGTGCCGGCGAGCGCCTCGGCCAGCTCGCGCAAGCGGACGGCCCGCTCGTGGCCGCGCTCCCGCCGTCGCCGGTCCCGGCGCTCGAGCCGGGTGGTGGCCAGCCCGCCGCCGAAGAGCGCGACTGTGGCCGTGCCCAGCGCGAAGGGCAGCGCCCAGCCGGCTGCTCGACCGCTGCCGGCGCTCACGGCGAAGGTGCGGCCCTCCAGCTGGAACGAGGAGGTGGCCGGACCCGGGGCGGTGCCCGCCATCACCAGGCCGTCGACCGCCACCTGGACCTGGTCGATGCGCGAGGCCCGACGGATGCGATCGATCGGCCCGTCGAGGCTCATGCCGCTCGACACGAAGCCGATGGCCCGGCCGCTGCGGTCGCGCACGGCCCGCACCACGAACAGGCCCGGCTTCCCACTGCTGGCCAGGCGGATGGGGGCGACCATGACCGTGGTGTCGGCGCCGCCGGCGCCGGTCACCCCCGCCGCCCGGACGGGATCGCCGAGCAGGTCGAGGCCGCGGAGCGCGGTGGTCGACTCGTTGGCCGGGACGGTGAACACGACGGCGACGTGGTCGGCCCGCGCGTCGGCGGGGCGCAGGCCGCCGCTGCCGTCGGCCTGCTTGAGGGGGAGTCCGGTCTGGCTCTCCCAGGACCCGCGGTCGGCCTCGGCCACGGGCCGGGAGTACGCCACCGCCTCGAGTCCGCTGGCCCGGACCACGTCGCTGCCGAAGGCGGTGAACTCGTCGGCGGACACCTCGCCGTCGACCGCGAGCGCGTCGACGCCGGAGAACGACGAGCGGGTGGTCGTGAGCTCCTCCCGAAGGGCGGCGGCGGCCGCGGCCGCCGCTTCGTCGTCCTGCGTGCGGGCCTGGGCTGCCGTTCGCTCGGCCGAGATCGCCGTCGCCAGCAGCCCCACGCTGGCGGCTCCGAACAGGAGGGCGGCCAGGATGGATCGGCTGATCCGTGGCCGCGCGGGAGAAGGCAAGACCTGCAGCGTACCGGTCGGACCCGCTCGCGGGCCGGGGGCGGCGCCGGCACGCGGGTCGGCGGGCCGCCCGACCGGTCGCTGCGGAGGTGCCTGAACTACGTTCAGCGCCGATGAACCGACGGCGGACGGCGACGTCCCTCTCTGTCGCGGGCCTGGCGGCGCTCCTCGTGCTCGCCGGCGCCTGCTCCCCGGCCACCAGCACGAGCAGCGCCGGCGGCTCGAGCTCCACCGCGACCAGCCGAGCGCCCGAACCGGGGCGCGCCGGCTCGACCGCGACGTCGAACGGCTCGTCGGCCGGCTCGGGAACCACGCCCTCCTCGACCGTCGAGGGGGCCCAGGCCAACCCGGGGCCCTCGCCCACCGACGCGTGGGCGTGGACCCAGCTCACCGACAAGGGGACCGAGATCCGGGTGGCGACCCCGGAGGCGACCTGCCCCGACGTGAAGGTCACCAAGGCCGCCAAGACCACCGCCGAGCGCATGGAGCAGGTGAGCAAGCCGACGCCGCCGCACGCGGCGACGTCGATGTGCCGCCTCAAGCTCGAAGACGGCGCCGCCGAGGCGGTCGTCGACTCGAAGACGCCGGTCAAGCCCAGCGCCAAGGTGCCGATCCCGGCCTGGCGCAAGGAGGGGTCGACGGCGTCGGGACCGGCGCGGATCGTCGTCATCGGCGACACCGGGTGCCGGACCGTCCAGCAGGGCACCTCGCAGGACTGCAAGAACCAGTGGCCGTTCCAACCGGTCGCGGACTCGGCCGCCGCCACCAAGCCCGACCTCGTGATCCACACGGGCGACTACATCTACCGCTCGGACCCGCAGGTCTCGCCGGTGACCGGTTGCGACACGAAGGACGACCACACCTGGGGCTGCCTGGTCGCCGACTTCTTCCACCCCGCCTCGGCGCTCCTGGCCGAGGCGCCCATCGTCATGGTGCGGGGCAACCACGAGACGTGCGCACGGTCCGGGAAGATCTGGTTCCGGTACCAGGCCACCGAGCTGCGCAGCGACGACTCCTGCTCGGACTACTCCGATCCCGTCTCGATCCGCGCCGGCAAGCTCGGCCTCGTCCTGTTCGACTCGTCCTTCGCCGACGAGGAGGGGCAGAAGGTCGACCAGGAGCAGGTCAAGAAGTACGAGCCCCAGTTCAAGGCGGTCAACGAGACGCTGGCCAAGGAGTCGCCGGAGTCACTGTTCCTGACGCACCAGCCCCTCTGGGCCGTCACGAGCGCCGGCCAGACCGAGGTCTCGTCGGCCAACCGCACCCTCGACACCGCCACCGGCTCGAAGCTCGACGAGCACCTCAAGCTGGTGCTGTCGGGTCACGTCCACCTCTACCAGCGGATCGACTTCGCACCGGCGAGCAAGCGCCAGCCCCAGGTCGTGGTCGGCTCGTCGGGCACCGAGCTCGACAGCGCGGTCGACGACGCCAAGGTCGTCGGCAAGAAGGTCGACGGCGAGGAGGTCGCCTCGAGCAAGACGCTGTCGGAGTTCGGCTACGCCGTGCTGCGCGACAGCAGCGGCTCGTGGGTGCTCGACTACTACGGCCGCAACGGCCAGTCGCTCGACAAGCCGTGCACGTTGAAGGGCACCACGCTCAGCTGCTGATCGACCGGCCTCGGTCGGCGGGGCGCGCCGACCGAGGCGTCGAGCGATCGGATCAGGCGAACCAGCCGGAGACGTCCATGATCACGTCGGTCTGGCCGGCGCTGTTGTAGACGGTCGACTGCAGCGCCGCGAGCGACGTCGTCGTCCCGTTGGCGATGGTCTGGCCCGGCACCCAGTTGAGCGTGGAGACCAGCGGCTGGGCCTCGCCCGTCGGGTAGATCGTGAGGAACGACGCCGCCGTCGTGTTGGTCACCGTCACGTTGGTCACCACCGACGTGGCCCAGCTCGGGACCAGCGCCGTGCCCGCGGAGGTGGGGCTGGCGAGCGGCACGGGGCGGTTCAGGCCGGCGGTCCACGGCGTGGAGTAGGGGCCCACCGGGGGTCCGGACGCACGGGAGTCCTCGACGCGGGTGGGCGGCACGGCGTAGAAGCTCTGGGCCCCCTGGGTCCGGTAGTAGCCGACCAGGTCGACGATGACGTCGGCGGTGCCCGACGAGTTCCGGATCGACAGCTTGTGGTCGGCGCCGAGCTTCACGGTCGCCCCGTTGGCGATCGTCTGGCCGGCCGACCAGTTGAGCGTCGAGGCCACCGGCTGGGTGCCGCCGAACGGCCAGATGGTCAGGTGGGAGTCGGCGCTGGTGTCGGTGACCGTCACGTTGACCACGGCGGCGGTGGCGTCGATGGGCAGGCCCGGCACGCTGATGTCCCGGGTCTCCCCGGGACCCCACGGCGTGTCGAAGCCGCCGATGCCCGGCGGGCGCGAGTCCTCGATGCGCGTCGGGGGGAGCGGGGTGAAGCCCTCGGCGGTGTGGTCGGCCACGTAGTAGCCCGCCACGTCGACGATCACGTCGGCGGTGCCGCTGGCGTTGAAGATCGACAGCTTGCCGGCGTTGGGCGCCAGCGCCAGCTTCGTCGTGACCGAGTTGGCGATCGTCTGGCCCTTCACCCAGTTGAGGCTCGACACGTTCGGCTGGGTCGAGCCGGCGGGCCACACCGAGAGGAACGACGGGGCCGTGGTGTCGGTGACCGTCACGTTGAGGATCACGGCCTCGGCGTTGGCCGGCACGCCGGCGTTGCCGGCGACGGTGATGTCACGGGTCTGACCGGGGCCCCACGGCGTGGTGAAGGGGCCGACGCCGCCGGGTCGGGAGTCGATGATGCGGGTGGGGTCGAGCGGGTGGAAGCGCAGCGGGATCGGCGTGATCTGGGCCAGGTACCCGGCGTCGACGAGGTTGTTGACGTGCGGGTTGGCCGGCAGGCCCGGCGCGACCGTCTTGTCGGTGAAGTACTGCGTGCCGAGGCCGGGCTGGCCGAACCAGTCGGCGATGGGGCCGGCCTCGACCTCGAACGGCTTGAGCACCACGTACTCGTGGAAGTTGTACGGGTAGTGGTCGTCGAAGGTGTCGAGGTTCGTCGGCGGGAGGGCGCGCTGGGCGTAGGGCGTGTTGAAGGGCGCCAGGAACTGGCCGCGGCCGCTGCCGAAGAGGTCGACGACCTGCCCGGTGGTCAGGACGGCCTTGTACTTGAGCGGCTGGCCGCCGAACGTGGCGAAGCCGTCGTTCTTCGGGTACCAGTAGCCCGGGTCCGAGACGCTGGGGATGGCGCCGTGCCACCAGCACGCCAGGAAGGTGCTGGACGAGACGCCGGCGAGCTGGTCGTACCCCTGGAGCATCTCCTTCACCGGGCCCACGGCCTCGAGGCTGGCCGGGCCGAGGCGGTAGTCGCCCTCGAGGTACGGCTGCAGCGCCGGACCGGGCGGGTTGGCCGACGCGTTGGCGTCGGCGATCGTCGGGCAGGGCGTGGTCGCCTCGGCGGTGCCCGGTGCCGACGCCAGGGCCACCACCAGCAGGGGGCCGGCCAGCAGGGCGCTGATGCGCGCTCGTCTCATCGTCGTTCGTTCCCTCTCCCGACCGATGGTCCGTTGCCCGGCTGGTCGCCCAACGCGGTCGGCCGGACGCTACCAGTGGGTTGTTGACCACGAAACCTCGCCCATGCTCGGGTCGCTCGCCACCGACCTGGTGCGGGTTCCAGGTCAGGGGTCGAGCGGGTAGGGGGCGCCACGATGGCGAGCGACCACCTGCACGAGGACCCCGCCGCGCTCGGCGCGGCGGTCATCGACCGACATCGGGCGATCCGCTCGATCATGGAGGAGCTGGAGGCGGTCGACTGGTACGACCAGCGCGTCGCCGCCACCGGCGATCCCGAGCTGGCCGCGGTGCTCGCCCACAACCGGGACGAGGAGAAGGAGCACGCGGCGATGACCCTGGAGTGGCTGCGCCGCCACGACCCCGTCCTCGATCGGCACCTGCGCACCTACCTGTTCTCCGAGGGCTCGATCCTCGACCTGGAGGAAGCCGCCGAGCACGGCGCGGACGAGCGCGCCGGCGACGGCTGACCGGGCGGGGCCGACCGGCGCAGCCGCATCCCTGGTCGGCTCGGCGACACGATCCGTCGCCGCCGGTCGCGCTCGGGCTGCTCGACGCGTGCTGCCCGACGCGTCGGAGCGGCGACGCGAGATCGACGACTCCGCTCGCGTCTGCACCACCACGGCAGCGGGTACCAGTACGGCACCGAACCCGAAAGGACCCCCCATGAGCATCGGCGCAGCCATCGTCGTCATCGTCGCCGGCATCCTCATCGCCGCCTTCCTCAACGCCACCATCGGCTGGATCGTCGCCGCCATCGGCGTCGTCGGGCTGATCCTCGCGGCCATCTCCACCACGCGCTCCCGTCGCGTCCTGTGACCGGCGCCGAGGCCGCCGCTCCCTCGTCGTCGGCGCAGCCGTCCGGTCGTGCGGACGGCGCTCCCCCGGGCGAGGGTCGGCGGCCCGGCGTCGTGCTCGACGTCGACGGCACCCTCCTGGACTCCAACTACCTCCACGTCGTGGCCTGGGCGGAGGCCTTCGCGACGCTGGGCGAGCGACCACCCATGGCGGACATCCACCGGATGATCGGTCGCGGCAGCGACGACATGGTCCGACGTCTGCTGGGCCGTGACGAGCCGGTGGCCGAGGAGCTGCACGCCGACGCCTACGCACGGCGCCGGTCGATGCTGGCACCCCTGCCCGGGGCCGCCGACTTCGTCCGCCGTCTGTCCGGCGACCTCGGCCTGCGGGTGGTCCTGGCCAGCTCGGCGTCGCCCGACGACCACCGCAAGAACCTCGAGGTGCTCGGCCTCGACGACGAGATCGCCCACGCCGTCGCCGCCGGCGACGCCGACCGCGCCAAGCCCGCCCCCGACCTCTTCACGCTGGCGGTGGACGAGGGCGGCCTCGACCCGCGGGCGACCGTGGTCGTGGGCGACTCCCGCTACGACGTCGAGGCGGCCACGCGTGCCGACCTGCCGGCCATCGGCCTCGGGACCGGCGGCATCTGCCTCGAGGAGCTGCGGGGCGCCGGGGCGGTCGAGACCTACGGCGACCTGCCCGACCTGCTGGACAGCCTCGACCGGTCGATCCTGGCCGGCCTCGCCGACCGCACCGCGGGGTAGGGATCGGCCATGCCGTCCTCCTCGTCGTCTCGTGCGCCCTCGTCTCGTGCGTCCTCGTCCCGTTCGTCCTCGTCTCGTGCGTCCTCGTCTCGTGCGCCCTCGTCTCGTGCGTCCTCGTCCCGTTCGGCGTCGTCCGCATCGTCGGGGCCTCGCACGGCGGCCGACCCGGGGCCGACCGAGGCGCCCACCGCGCTCGGCTTCCGGTTCGACCCGGTGCTGCAGCTGCTGGCCCTGCCGTTCGGCGTGACCCCGGCATCGGCGCGCTGCGTGGTGCGGGCCGACCGCCTCGTCGTCCGGTTCGGTCCGTGGCGCGTCGAGACGCCCCTCGCCAACATCGCCAGCGCCGCCATCACCGGGCCCTACCGGCCCTGGAAGGTGGCCGGTCCGGCCCACCTCTCGCTGGCCGACGGCGGCCTCACCTTCGCCACCACCACGAGCCTCGGCGTGTGCCTCGGCTTCCGCGTGCCGGTGCCCGGGATCGAACCGACCGGGCGCATCACCCACCGCTCCCTCACCCTCACGGTGGACGACCCGCCGGCGCTCGTGTCGGCCCTGCACCACCGCCTGGGCGATGACCTGCACCTCGCCGGTGACGACGTCGAGCACGAGCGCACGACCGACCTCGCCGGCCTGACCGCTGCCGAGCTGCGCCGCCTCGCCCGCCACCACGGCCTGACGGGCACGTCGTCGATGAAGAAGGACGAGCTGGTCGAGGCCCTCACCGCCGTCGCCTCGATCAACTGATCGACGGCTGATCGACGGCTGATCGACGGCGGTGGCCGTCGGCGGAGCCGTGCTCTGCCGACCGGTGGCGCACCAGGGCCACGGCGCGATCGGTGCCGGCGGCGCGCACCTCGGTGACCTCGAGGTCGAGGTCGGGGTGCCGCTCGAACCACCGACCGACGTCGGCCGCCTGGGCCAGGCCACGCACCTGGACGAGGAGCGGCACCCCGACCGCGAGGTGGGGGTGGCAGGCCACGATGGCCGCCCGCACGAACCGCAGGCCGTCCCGGCCGCCGTCGATGGCGTGGTCCGGGTCGTCGTCGAAGCGATCGACCTCGCGGCTCGGGACGTACGGCGGGTCGGCCAGCAGGAGCGCGGGGTCGTCGTGGGGCTCGAAGGCTTCGGCCACGGGGGTGCACCGCACCTCGACGTGCTCGCCGAGGTGGTTGTGGTGCGCGGTGGCCCGCGCCAGCACGCAGGCGTCGACGTCGGCGTCGACCACCACCGCCGAGCGACCGGTGCGACGGGCAGCCTCCAGGCCGATGTGGCCGGCGCCGGCGAACAGCTCGACGATCGGTCCCGGGCCGCAGCCGGGGGACAGCTCGGCCGCCCACTCGCTCTGCAGGAGGGTCCAGGGCCGGGGGGCGAGGACGCCGTCGGCGACGGCCACCCGCAGGCCGCCGAACGAGACGACGTCGTGGTCGGCGGCCACCACGGCCGAGACCGTCCGGGGTGGCGTCGCGCCGCTGCCGCTCATCCCCGGACCACGGGGGGACCGCCGGCCGTCGCGCCGGCCGGCCAGCCGGGAGGCACGGCACCGAAGCGGCGGGCCATCGCGGCGAAGAAGCGGTCGTTGACGGCCGCCCGCCAGCGGGCACCGCGCACCAGGCCCGCCGCCCACAGCGGCCGCCGGGCCAGCGGGGTCACGACCTGGACGAGCCAGTCCTTGCCGTGGCGGGGATCGGTGTGGGCGTGCTCCTCGTAGAAGGGCAGGGCGTCGGCGGGGGCGCCGGTGCGGTGCAACCCGAGGAGCACCTTGCGGCACCGCGGCCCCGCCTGCAGCTCGGTGAGCCCGAGGGCTCCCAGGAGCTCGGGCTGCAGCCAGCGGTTCGTGGCCAGGAAGGGGCCGAGCACGGCGCGGGCCAGCGCCTCGACGGGCAGATCCTCACGGCGCACGCGGGGGAGCCCGGCGGCGCGGGCCATGCGCCGGTGCAGGTCGGTGTGGACCTCGTCGGGGCGGCCCCGCCCCATCTCGTCCCAGTAGTTGCGGGCCAGCTCGACCTTGGGGTCGCCGGCCAGGCCGACCTGGGCCAGGGCCACCAGGTCGTCGAAGCCGCCGTCGGGGCCACCCTCGAGGGCGAGGAAGGCCCGCAGCCGGGTCCCGGTGGCCCGGTCGGCGGCCCAGTCGTAGATCGGGGGCAGGAGGTCGCGAGCGGCGACGGCGCGGATCGTGGCGACGACGTCGTCCGGATCGCTCGGGAGCACGTGGTCGGGCACCGCGGTGCGGAGCCGGCCGAGCAGGCGGTCCTCGAGCCGGTTCCGCAGCTCGATCACCGTCGGGTGGCGCTGGCGTCGGGCGATCGGGCCGAGCTGCTCGAGCGGGGCCATGTCGAGGTCGTAGGCCGCGAGCAGGCAGAGCAGCTCGTCCCGCTCGTCGACCGGCGCGGCGCCGGCGAGGCGGTCGAGGGCACCCGGGTGGCGCGTCGCCAGCGCCTCCTGGAGGGCCGGCCACACCGGCTCGGGCCGGGTGCGCGCCTCGGGCTGGGTGCGTGCCTCGGTTCGGACGAGGGCGGGCGAGTTCGTCATCACGGGCCGGGACCTACCCCGGGGGCGGCGTCGTCGGACGTGCCCCGGCGGGCGGTGGCATCCGTCGCGCGCGTCGCGTCGCGTCGAGTCGTCGGCGGCCGTCACCCGGTGGCGGTCGTCGAGGAGGTCGCCATCGTCGCGGCGGTTGGTCACCGGCGGCCGCCGGCGGCCACGTCTCGGTCCGAGGCGTGGCCGATCGCATGGCGGTGGCAGGCAGCGGGAAGGTGGAGCGCAGCGACGATCGGAGGCACACCATGGACGCAGCGCACAGGCCGGCCGGAGGGCCGACCCGGTTCGGGTCCTCGCCGGCGATCCCGGAGCCCGACCCCACGCACACGCCGGTGATCCCGGAGCCCGACCCGACCCACACCCCGGCGGTGCCCGAGCGGCCGGAGCCCCCGGCGGTGCCGGTGGTGCCCCCTCCCGGGACGCCGGTCGTGCCGGGGGTCCCGGAGCCGACGCCGATGGATCCGCCGGCGCCCGTCCCCGGACCCGAGCCGGCCCCCCAGCCGGGCCCGGCCCTCGCCGGGGTGCGACCGTGACGGCGTCGACCGGCGGACCGGAGCGCTCGACGCCGTGGCGGTCAGCCGACGACGACCCATCCGAGCTCGACCGGTCGCCGGCTCGGGGCACCGGCACGCCGAGCCGGAGCGACGGCTCGCCGAGCCAGAGCGACGGCACGCCGGAGACCGTGGGGGGCGAGCCGGAGCCGGAGGCCACCGAGGCCGAGGCCCGGCGGCGAGGGGGCGAGGCGGTGTGGCGCGCCGATCGCGAGCGGGTCACGTCGCGCCTCTCGCCCGAGGGCTCCGGCCCGCTCAACCCCGAGGACGCCGTCGTGGGGTCGCTGCCCGGGACGCCGCCGCCGTCGACGACCGATGGCGGGCGGGGCCAGCACGGTCCCTGAGCCCGGAACGCCACCGCTCGGAGCGGGTCTCGTCCCGGAGCGGTGGGGTAGGGGAGGCCGGTGCAGCGTGTCGGTCCACGCTCGGCTCCGGCCGACGAGGACCGGAGCCTGGGTGGTCTCCCGGCCTTGCTGTCGTGGTCGTGCCCGGTGGGGGCCTCGGTCCCCCGCCGGGCACGGCCGCGCGACGAGGTCGGTCCCGTCGCCTCATCGTGGCGAGGGCGACGTCAGGTCGGGGGGCGGGGGGAGCGGGCGGGGTCGCCCGGCCGTTCGGGAGCGAGCGGCAGCGGCGGCCGGCGTCGGCGCACGAGCTCGTGCAGGCGCCGTCGGGTCGGGTCGTCGGGGGACGAGCGCCACGAGGCCAGGCCGGCGCCGACCGACGCCAGGTGCGTGGCCGCCAGGGCGTCGTGGCCGGTGGCCAGGGCGACGGTGAACGCCGGCCCCCACGCCTCCACCATCGGATCGCCCGGTCCGGCGGCGGGCGTCCCCGGCGGGGCGTACAGGGCCGGACCGCCGGTCGCCACGACCGTCCCCTCGGGGCCGAGGGTCACCGCGACCAGGCCGGCGCCCACCCGCCGCCGCACCTCGGCCTCGTGGGCGGCCAGCCAGCGGGCCCGCTCGGACGCGACCGGGAGGCTCGTCGGCGTCGGCGGGCCCAGCGCCAGGCGGGCGATGGCGCCGGTGCCGGTCACCACGGCCCGGGGCGCGATGCGGCCGAGGCCCTCGAGCTCGCTGCCGACCACGACCACGCACGGGTGGCCGGCCAGGTCGCCGACCAGCCGGTCGACCAGCCCTCGCACCACCCCGGACCGGCGATCGCCGACGAGCAGCACGGCATCGCAGTCGGCGGCGGCGTAGCTCGCCTGGCCGGCGAGCGCATCGAGCACGGCCCGGTCGAGCAGCCCGTGGCCGCCCTCGTCGAAGCGGGCCACCACCCGGTCGTCGGCGACCACCCGGCGGCTGGCCCGGGTCCGGGTGCCGGCGATGCTGACCAGGTCGCGGTCGTCGATGCCGGTGGCGACGAGCAGGCGGCGGAGCCGTTCGGCCTCGTGGTCGTCGCCCAGCGGAGCGACGAGGCGGACGGCGGCGCCCAGGTCGGTCAGGGCGGTGGCGGCGGCCGCCGCGCCCCCGCCGCCGTCCTCCCGGCGCACCACGTCGACCCACGGTGGCGCGCCTCGCCGGGTGCGTCGCCGTGCCTTCCCAATGAGGGCCTGGTCGAGGCACGCCATGCCCGCCACGGCGACGCGCAGCGCCGGAGCGCGATCGAGGGCGTCGAGGGCCCGCTCGACCACCGCCGCACCGACCGGGGTCATGGTCGGCGAGCCGGGAGGGCGGGCGTCGCGAGGTCGGTCGGGAGGGGCCGCGGCGAGGGCATGCTGCCCTCCTTCCCACCGTGGATCGGCGCCGACCAGGATTCCTCGGAGCTCGAGGTCTAGTTCGCGCCGGACCGGGGTACGGGTGGGGAAGCCGGAGGCGGGGTCGGGTCCCCGCCGCCCCCGATCACCGCCACCGGCCCTTCTCCGTCCGCAGCGCCCGGGTCCCCGACACCGCCGGGCGCTGCGGCGCGCCCGGGGTTCCGGTGGGGCTCGGCCCAGGGCCCGGCGGCGGTGGCGGTGATCGGGCGCCCGGTGGGGGCCGGCCGGGAGCTGGCCGGGGCTCAGCCGGGTTCGTCCTCGGGGTTCAGCTGGGCGGTGAACACGGAGGCGGCGAGGTGCAGGAAGTCGTCGTTGTTCACGATGGCGATGCCCCGTCGGATGTCGCCGAGCAGGAGGACGCGGTCGCCCGGGTGGATGCCGAACACCTCCCGCGCCTCCTTGGGGATCACGATCTGGCCCTTGTCGCCGACCTTGGCGGTCCAGGCGTACTTCCCGTCGGTGCGCTCGGATGGCATCGATACCTCTCCAGGGGATGGTGGACGTGCGGTGGGCGGACCGGGCGGGGATCGGGGCGGGGATCGGGGCGGGCGCCGCTGTGGGGTGCTCGTGATGGGGAGGGCGGCGGGCGGGGCGGCGGGTTCGAGCCCGCGGGTCGGATCAGGGGTCGTCCGCCATGCGCCAGAGGTGCATCCCACTGCGGTGATCGAGGAGGGCCTGGGCCAGTGGGTCATCGAGGTGGTGCCGGTCGCCACCGTCGGGCACGAGGATGCCGAGCTCGACGAACCGCTCCAGCACGGTGGTGCGCACCCGCCGCTCGGTCAGCGCCGCCCGAGGGAGCGATCCGAGCGGGATGGCGTGCGCAGGATCGCACGCCTCGGCCGAGCGGAAGGCGCTGATCACGACGTCTTGTTGGTGGCGGACGCTGCCGGCGTAGGGCATGGCGACTCCCAGTTGGAGAAGTGCGTTCCAACCTACTCCTCCAACCGACGAGGCGGCCGTCGTCGCCGTGACCGCCGGGTTCCGCCGTGTGACATGTTGCATGTGATCTCGGGTGGATCGGTGCTGGTGGGGGTGCTAGTCTCGAACACATGTACCCCAGCGATCCCGAGGTCGATCCGGAAGCCGAGGCCGCCGAGCGCGAGCGGTGGCGGGCGCGGGCGGCGGAGCTCGAGGCGCGCACCCACCGCGACGCGGATGGTCGGGTGACCTTCATCGGGGCGTCGCCCGAGGAGGTCGAGCTGAAGGAGCTGTCGGGGCAGCTGCGGGCGGTGCAGTCCCAGATCGCGCAGCTGCAGGCCCGTTCGGTGGCGTTGGTGGCCCGGGTCGATGAGCTGCGCGCGTTCGGGGTGATCGACACGTTGTCGACCTCGGCGTGGTTGGCGTGGGCAGGCGGGTTGACCACGGGTGAGGCGCGCCGGCAGGTGGTGTTGGCCCGACGGCTACCCGTCCTGCCGAGGCTGGCCGAGGCGTTCGCGACCGGGGAGGTGTCCGAAGGGGTCGCGGCGACGTTGGTGAAGGTGGCGACCCCGGCGAACGAGTCGCGGTTGTTGGAGGCCGCCGAGGCGGCCACCGGGCCGCAGCTGTCGCGTCTGGTGGCGGAGTACAAGCCGCTGCAACCCAAGGCGCCGGTGGCGGGTCGGGACCCGTCCGAGGAGTACCTCGACGGCCACTTCGACGAGTTCGGCATGTACGAGGCGCACATCCGCACCCGCGCCGAGGACGGGGCGGTGTTCGAGGCTGCCATCGACGCCACGCTCGACGCCGACCGCGAAGACACCCGTGCTGGTGGTGGTGATGGTGGGGAGCCGATGACCCGGGTCGAGGCGCTGGTCGCGATCGCGACGGACCACCTCGCCGGGACGACCAACGCGCCCGACGTCATCCCCCAGCGGTTCCAGGTGATCGTCCGGGTCGACGAAGCCGCCCTGCACCCCGACCTCGATGACCTGGCGAAGGCCGAGGCGTGTGTGGCCGGGGCGTGCTCGCTCGACCCGTGCGTGGCTCGTGAGCTGGCCTGTGACGCGGGGATCGCGGCGTTGGTGGAGCGTGACGGGGTGCCGGTGCAGGTGACGTCGCCGACCCGGTTCGCGACCTCCGCCCAGGTCGTCGCGCTGTTCGCCCGGGACCGCTGCTGCCAGTACCCGGGCTGTGGGCGCACCAAGCGCCTGATCGCCCACCATGTGACCCCCCACCCCGTGGGCCCCACGAGGGTCGACGAGCTCGTGTTGTTGTGCCGCAAGCACCACCGCAAGGTCCACCGACGAGGCTGGTCCACCCGCTGGGAGAACCGAGGCCCCAAACGCATCCTCGTCGTGGTCGCCCCCGACGGATCCATCATCGAACCCCCCGCACCACCCCTCGGGCCACCACCCGAACCCCCACCCCCGGGACGGCGACGCACCGGCACCGGCGAACGCCTCACCCCCTGGGCCCGCGACTGCTTCTACGGCGCCTGGACCCAAGCCGACCAAGCCGCCCTCGACCAAGCCACCGCCGCGGATGAAGCGGCCGAATCGGCCGACAGGGATGCCGGAGCTGTCCCCGACGCCGACACGGACACCGACACGACGACGCGAGCGGTCGCCGCCCCCGCCGAGGCCGTCGGGGCAGCACCCGGCGCCCCCGGCGCTCCCAAGGTCACCACCGCCGCCTGACCCCCCGGTCCACCGGTCGCGCCGAGGCGAGCGCGCCGCGGACGCCGCGATGCCGTGACGACGGGACGTCCCCCGCCGCCGTCTGGCGCCGCTGGTCTGGACACGAGGCCGGTGGGAAGGGGCCGGGGGTCGCCCGACAGCCGGTCGGGCGCCCCGACCTCAGGAGGCTCGCATGCCCATCGTGAGCGACATGATGACCACCGAGCCGTGCACGCTCGCCACCGGTGCCACCCTCGTCGAGGCGGCCCGGGTGATGCGCGACCGCGACGTCGGCGACGTCATCGTCATCGACGACGACGGTCGGGTGCAGGGCCTGGTGACCGATCGCGACATCGCCGTGCGTGCCATCGCCGACGGCCGTGACCCGTCGGCCACGGCGGTGCAGGAGGTCTGCACGTCCGAGCCGGTCACCGTCGGCCCCGACACCGAGGTCGGCGAGGTGGTGCGCCTGATGCGCGACCACGCCGTGCGTCGCATCCCCGTCGTCGCCGACGGCGGCCAGCCGCTCGGCCTGGTCTCCCTCGGCGACCTCGCCCGCGAGTTCGACCAGACCTCGGCCATGGCCGACATCGCCGAACAGCCCCCGCAGTCGTGACCACCGACCGGCCCGACCACGTGCCGCCGTCGGCCATGCCCGCCGACACCTCGCTGGTGTCCGTGCTCGACCGCCTCGAGGCCGACGGCTGGACCACCCAGCTGGTCCCCCTCGAGGGCGGTCGCCTGCGCTGCGGGCACTGCCGGTCGGAGTTCGCCGCCGAGGACTGCCGCGCCGACGCCGTGACCCGCCTCGAGGGGGCGTCCGATCCGGCCGACCAGCTCATCGTCGTCCCCCTGATCTGCCCGGTCTGCGACGCGCACGGCACCTTCGTCGCCCACTACGGGCCCGAGTCCTCCCTCGAGGAGGCCGACGTCCTGGCCGTGCTGTCCCGTTCGCCGTCCGAGGCCGGCGGGTCCGAGCCGACCCCCGGCATCACCGGCACCCCCGACGGCGCCGCCTGATCGCAGCGCGCCTGATCGCAGCGCGCCCGATCGCAGCGCGCCCGATCGCACCGTGTCGGGCATCACCGCGCCGTCGGCGGAGAGGTTCTCGGCGAGTGCGGCGCTGGGTAGGGGCGGAGGGATCGCATCGGCGGACCGACGACCCGGGCGCGGCTCGCATCCGCCGCGCCCGGTCCTCGGACCGCCGGACCACGAGGAGCAGCCCATGAAGGACCCGGACCAGCTGACCACCGAGGAGACCGTGGCCGCCGAGGAGGCCAGCGCCGGCGTCGAGCACCGCGCCGACCGAGCGCCGACGCCGGAGGAGGAGCGGCTGGCCGACAGCAACCCGCTCGACCCCTCCGTGGTGGAGCACGCCGAGGAGATGAACCGCATCGGGGCCGAGGTCGACGGCGAGGGTCAGATCGAACCGTGAGCGCACCGATCGACGACCGCCCGGCGCCGCCACCCGGCAGCGCCCCCGAGGAGGGGACCCCCGTGAACGCCGACCTGGAGCATCCGCTCGTCATCACCGTCGAGGCCACCGGCCCCGAGACCGTCCTGGTCCTGACCGGTGAGCTGGATCCCCACACCGCGCCGCTCCTGCAGGAGCAGATCGACGCAGTCCGGGCGCCGGCGGGGGACACCGTCCCCACCACGGTGGTGCTCGAGCTGTCCGGCCTCACCTTCATCGACTCGTCGGGGCTGCGCGTGGTCATCAGCGCGCAGAAGGCCCTAGACGCCGCGGGCGGGCGTCTCGTCCTGCGCAGGCCGAGCGAGACGGCCCGCCGCCTGCTGGAGATCACCGGTCTGGTCGACCACATCGCGGTGGAGCCGTGACCGCCGTGCAGCGGGGGGCGACGGCCGACGCTTCGTACACTGCCGGCACCGACCGGGAGGAGACGGGGATGCCCGCCGACGACGCCGTGCACCTGACGATGCCAGCGCAGACCCGCCACCTGCGCCTGGCCCGCCTCACGGCTGCCGGCCTCGCCGGCGACCTCGGGTTCGACCTCGAGGCGATCGAGGACCTCCGCGTCGCCGTCGACGAGCTGTGCGCCGCGGTCATCGACGACGTCCCGGCTCACAGCCGGCTCGCGCTCCGCTACTGGGTCGACGGCACCACCATCCGCATCGACGGCGAGGTCGACGCCGATGGTCCGGCACCCCAGCTGCACCGGGTCGCCGAGGAGCTCCTCGGCATCGTCGCCGACGAGTTCGCCGTCGACGGCGGTGATGGTCGGCGCTCGTTCCGCCTCGTGAAGCGGGGGCAGCGCCGTGACGGTGGTGGGTGATCGTCGGGCCGAGGTCGCCGAGCTCTTCCGGGAGTACCGCAGCACGGGCGACCGCCGGGTCCGGAACCGCATCGTCGAGGAGCACCTGAGCGTCCCCGACTACTACGTGCGGCGCTACTCGGGCCGAGGCGTCCCGCGCGACGACCTCCGCCAGGTGGCGCTGCTCACGATGCTGCGCTCGATCGACCGCTTCGACCCCGACCTCGGCATCGAGTTCGGGACCTTCGCCAGCCGCACCATCGAGGGCGAGCTGAAGCGCTACTTCCGCGACCGCACCTGGGCCGTGAAGCCGCCCCGGCGCGCCCAGGAGCTGCACCTCGAGCTGCGGCGGGCGGAGGAGGAGCTGACCCAGCGGCTGGGGCGCTCGCCCACCGTGGCCGAGCTGGCCGACGACCTCGACGAGTCGGTCGACCACGTGCTGGAGGCGCTCGAGGCTGGCGTCGCCCACCGGGCGAGCAGCCTCGACCAGCCGGCGCGCAGCGGCGACGACGACGACCAGGCGCCGCGCGTCGAGCGCCTCGTCGTCGGCACCGAGCCTGGCTACGGACGGGTCGACCAGCGGATGCTCGTGGTCGAGCTGGTCGAGCAGCTGCCCGAGCGCGAGCGGGAGATCATCGCCCTGCGGTTCTTCGAGGGCATGAGCCAGCCCGAGATCGCCGAGCGGATCGGCGTCAGCCAGTCCTACCTCTCCCGCCTCCTCCGCAAGACCCTGCTGCACCTCCGTGAGCTTCTCGAGGACGACGCCGACCTCGCCCTGGAGGACTAGGCCGCGCGCCGCAGCGGGTCCCCGCCATGGCGGCGCCCTCCTGGTGATCGTCGTCTGGGCCACCTCGGGCCCGGTGTTCCACTTCTCGGACACGTGGCAGCTGGTGATCAACACGGGCACGACGATCGTCACCTTCGTCATGGTCTTCGTCATCCAGAACACCCAGAACCGGGACGGCCGAGCCGTGCAGACCAAGCTCGACGCCATCCTCGAGGCCCTCGACCGCGCCGATCCCGAGCTCCTCGACCTCGAGGACTCCTCCGACGCCGACATCGATCGGGAGCAGGACGCGGTGCGGGCCCGGGCCCGCACCGCCTGATCCGTCCGATCGGGCCGGCGACCTGGCGGCAGGGCGTGCCGATGCGACGGATGTCGCCACATGCACGGGTCGGCCCCCGGGTAGGGATCGAGCACCGACGACCGGGCACGAGCCCGGTCCCCGACCGGAGAACGGAGCAGCAGATGGGTGAGAAGATCGACCAGGCGAAGGGCCGCATCAAGGAGGCCGCCGGCGACATCACCGGCGACAAGGACCTCGAGCGAGAGGGCAAGGTCGACCGGGGCGCCGGCACCATCAAGGAGAAGGCCGGCGAGGCCGTCGACAAGGTCAAGGACGCCCTGCACAAGGATTGACCAGCACGGCTGATCGCCACCGCTGACCAGCACGACTGGTCGTCGCCGCCCGGCGGCGACGGTGCCGAGGGCGCAGCGCTCCACCTCACCGGGGGGTGCTGCGCCCTCGGCCGCGCCCGGCGCCGGGTCGTCGGTCTCGGGAGCGTCGGTCTGGGGATCGCCGGGCTCGGGGTCGTCGCGCTCGGGATCGCCGCGCTCGGGATCGCCGGGCTCGAGATCGTCGGGCTCGGGGTCGGCGCTCTCGGATCAGCTGGCGATCGTCGACGGGGCCCGCGGGTGGTGCCGCTCGGGGCCGCGCTCGACGCGGTGGGCGGCGATCGGCCCCTCGAGCAGCTCGACGCCGGCGCTGGCGGCCCGCTCGGCGAGCCGGGCGTCGCCGACGCCGGCCAGGCGGACCTGCAGGCCGTGGCGGTGGCCGCGGCCGGCCGCGTCGGCGATGGCGGCGAGGCCGGCCCCGCCCAGGCCGGCCCGGGCGAAGGCGGGCTCGAGGCGGACCTCGTCGAAGACCGCCTCGACGAGGTCGGGCACGATCGGGGGCGAGCCGGGGCCCAGGCCGACCACCAGGTGGACGCCGAGCTCGTGCAGCTCCCACAGGGGCCGCTGCACCAGCTCGACCCGGCCCACGAGGTCCTCGGACGCCACCACCAGGCCCAGCGACGACGCCGGCACGCCCCCGCGGCCGACCACCTCGGCGAAGAAGCGGGCGACCCCCCGCCGCTCGAGGAACGACCGGGAGGCGTGCACGTAGAGCCGGCCCGGCTGGGGGATCCACGACGGAGCGTCGGCCACGACCTGGTTCAGGATGGCCAGCTCGAGCGAGAAGCCGACCCCGGTGCGGGCGACCAGCGGGGCGAAGTCGGCGGCCGGCCGCCAGATGCCGTCGGGCCCGTGCCACCGGGCCGCGGCCTGCACGCCGGCGAGGTGCGACCGGTCGCTGGTCGTGACGGCCCAGTAGCCCGGGGCGATGCGGCCCTGGGTGAGGGCGACGGCGACGTCCCGGACGGTCGGGGCCTCCCCCTCCCAGTGGTGGTCGTCGCGGCCCGGCGGTCGCCGACGCTCGCCCTTGGCGTCGTACATGGCCGCGTCGGCGCGGCGCAGCAGCACCTCGGGGGCGTCGTGCCCGGCGCTGGTGGCGATGCCGACGCTCACCGACACGTGCACCAGCCCCTCGTCGATGCCGATGGCGCCGCTCTCGACGGCGGCCTGCAGGCGCACGAGGAGGGCCTCGGCCTCGTCGTCGTCCTCGACGCCGTCGAAGACGACCACGAACTCGTCCCCGCCCGTGCGGGCCACCAGGTCGATGGCCCGCACCGCGTCGGACAGCCGGTGGGCGACCTCGGTCAGCACGACGTCGCCGGCGAGGTGGCCGAACCGGTCGTTGATGGCCTTCAGGTCGTCGAGGTCGACGAAGGCGACGGCGACCGGCCGCCCGGAGCGGCGGGCCCGCGCCAGGGCGACCTCGAGCCGCTCGGCCAGCCCGCCGCGGGTGGTCAGCCCGGTCAGCTCGTCGCGCCCGCGGGCCAGGTGGTCGCCCGGGTGGGGGCGGTCCAGCGACGAGGGTCGAGCGGCGGCCACCAACCAGCCGTCTCCGCCGCCCGCACCGTCGCCGGTCATGGTGACCCAGCGCTCCTGGTCGCTGTCGAGGCGGAGGCGCAGCGGGCCCTGCCACACCTCGTCGCGCAGCAGAGCGGGCCGCACGAGGTCCTGGTAGGTGAGGAAGGCCTCGGGCTCGAGGAGGTCGGTCAGGGACAGGTCGGGGCGGTCGAGCCCGTGGCGCGCCACCGCCTCCTGGGCCACCTGGTTCAGGTACCGGACGTTGCCCGCGGGGTCGACGACCGCGATCAGGTCGGGGCTGTGCTCGAGGTGGTCGAGCAGGCGTGCGACGACCTCACCACCCGCAGCGGCCGGCCGCGTCGCGGCACCTCCCCGCTCGGGTCGCGGGTCGTTCGAGCCGGGCCTGCCCACCGCTCGCGGTCCGAGGCCGGCGGACGTCAGTCCTGGGCCCGGGCGATGGCCCGGGCCAGCTCGTGCTTGGTCATGCGCGACCGGCCGTGGATCCCCAGGTCACGGGCCCGGTCGTACAGCTCGGCCCGGGTGTGGCCGAGCTCGTCCACGCCGCCCGCGGTCTCGGCGTCGGTCGAGCGCCCGCCGGCCGCCCGTCGGTCCGACGGGCCGGGCTCGTCCTTGGGCTCCCAGTGGTCGCCCACATTCTCGAAGCCGTGCTTCAGGGCGGCGTAGGCGGTGCGGTGGGCCCGCTCCTCGGAGTCGTACTCGTCGTGGGCGGCGTCGAGGGCCTTGGTGTAGGTCCGGCGGGCCTTGGCCGGCGAGCGCTGCAGGGTGCCGGGAAGCGCTTCGTCCTTCGCTGGCATCGCGGTCTCCCTTCGATCGACGGCGGCGTGCTGCACGCCGCCCCGGGCGTGGCCGTACCCCGGGGTGCCCGTCAGCAGACCGCCGGTCGGCCGGCCGGCACCTCAGGTCGCCCGCTCCCACCACTGGCACCACCACTCGGCGCCGACGAGGATCCGCAGCTGGCTGTGCCAGCAGTACGACAGGTCGGCGCTGTCGTCGAGGTAATAGAGGCAGTTGTCGCAGCGCTCCTCACCCATGGGGTGACCGCGGAGCACGGCCCGGTCGGCCATCTGGCGCAGCTCGAGCGAGCGGGTCTCGTCGATCGGCTTGGGTTCGGGGGGCGGGATGTCGTCGTAGCTCATGGCCGGCACCTACCCGGCGGCGGCCCCACCGCGCCGGTGACGTCTCGCCGCCGCCGGGCTGGGTAGGGCCCGCCGGGTGACCGAGCGATCCCTCGCCTGGCCCGGCGGGCTCCACGATCCGCAGGTCGACGACGGGCACGTCGACGACCGGCACGTCGACGACCGGCACGACGACGACCGGTCGAGCGGCGACCTCGACGACCACGCCGATCGCGAGGAGCTCCGGCGCCGCTACTACGGCCTGATGCAGGAGCTGCGGGTGCTGCTGCCCGGCGCGCAGGTGCTGGTGGCCTTCCTGCTCACCGCGCCGTTCGCCAACCGGTTCGGCGAGCTGGACCGGCTGGGGACCACGCTGTACCTCGCTGCCCTCCTGAGCGGGATGTCCGCCGTCGTCTTCTTCGTGACGCCGACGGCCGTCCACCGGTTCGGTCGACGTCAGGCGCGCCGGCGCCGGTTGGCGGACGCCATCGTCGTGACGCGCGTCGGCATCGTGCTGCTGGGCCTGTCGTTGCTGACCGCCGAGGCCGTCATCGTCCGCATGGTCGCCGGCGGCGCGGTGGCGCTCGCGCTCACCACGGCCACCGCTGTGCTCCTGGCCGTGCTCTGGGTGCTCGTCCCCCTGCGGACGCGTCGCCCGTGAGGGGCCCGGAGGTCGGCCCGCGGGGCAGCGCGTGGTCTGACCGGCACGGCGCGCGGGTACGCGACGAGCCAGTCGCCGAACCGCCGGTGCCGTCCGGTGCAGATCCCTGGACGGCACCGGCCCGGCGCACCGAGCACCGACCACCGGGAGGAACCGCCATGGCCCGCATCTCGACGAGACCCCCCGTCGCCGACGACGTCGTGTACGACGGGCCGAGCCCCGAGGCTCGGGACGCGTGGAACCTCGCCTTGCGCGTGATCGGCGGGGTCGCCGGTGCGGTCCCGTTCATCATCGGCCTGATCGCCGTGGTCCGCCTCGACTGGGGTCAGGGCTTCGATGCGCCGCCGGTCGAGGTGGCCGGCATGCCCTTCACCGTCGGCGTGGCGCTGGCGACGGTCGTCGCCGGCCTGTTCGCCCTGGTGGCCGGGGCGAGCTGGGACCGCGAGTCCAAGCTGGTGGTCGGGGCGATCCTGATCTGCCTCGGGATCGCCGTCTTCCTCGCCGGTCCCTCGACCGGTCGCCTCGTCGTGATCGATCGCCACGGCTGGATGGCCGTGCTCGTCGGTGGCGTGCTGGTGGCGGTCGGCCTGCTGCTCCGCCCGGTCCGGCGGGTCGTCGCCCCCACCAGCTGGTGACCGAGGTGCGGCCGCGGTCAGACGAGGACGGGCAGCACCGCTGGGGACCCGGATCCCACGACGTCGTCCCGCTGACCGCGGCCGAGCGGCGGGCCTTCGACGCCATCGAGCGATCGGTGGCGACCGCCCCGCCCCCGTCCGGTGACCCCGCGACGGCACGCGCCGGCCGTGTCCGCTGGTCCGTGGCGGCGGCGACGGTGGCCCTTGTGGGCCTCGTCCTCAGCGCGGCCGGCGCGACGGCGACGGGGTGGCTGTGCCTCTTCGGCGCCGCGGTGTTCGGCGTCGGCCTGGCGCTGTTCGTGCCGGCCGTGAGCGGCGCCCTCGAGGCACGGGCCGACCGGGCCGGCTGACGCCGGTCCGCGCGGTGAGGCTCGTCAGCGGTCGCGGCGGAGCTGGTTGACCCGGGCCGCCTGGCGGGTCTGGTGGTCGCGCTCGGCGAGGTTCGGCGCCTCGAGGGCCGCGGTGGCGTAGAGCCGCGCCGCCCGCTCGAGATCGCCGTTGCGCTCGTGCAGGTGGGCGGCGACGGCGGTCCGGCGCGGCACGCCCTCGTCGACCTCGGCGAGGGCGGCCAACCCGGCGAGGGCTCCGTCGGCCTGGCCCACCGCCACCGCGCGGTTGAGCCGCACGATCGGGGTGTCGGTGAGCTCGAGCAGCTCGTCGTACCACTCGACGATCTGCACCCAGTCGGTCTCGTCGAAGGTCGGGGCATCGGCGTGGAGCGCGGCGATGGCGGCCTGGGCCTGGAACTCGCCGAGGCGGTCTCGAGCCAGGGCGGCCTGCAGCACGGCGATGCCCTCGGCGATGAGCTGGGGGTCCCATCGGCGGCGGTCCTGTCGATCGAGGGGGATCAGCTCGCCGTCGGGCCCGGTGCGGCTGGCGCGCCGGGCGTGGTGCAACAGCATGAGGGCGAGCAGGCCGTCCACCTCGGGGTCGTCGGTCATGGCGGCGAGCTCACGGGTCAGGCGGATCGCTTCGGCCGCGAGGTCGACGTCACCCGAGTAGCCCTCGTTGAACACGAGGTAGAGCACGCGCATGACCGTGCTCACGCTCCCCGTGCGCTCGAGGCCGGCGCGCTCGACCGTGCGCTTGGCCCGGCTGATCCGCTGGGCCATGGTCGCCTCCGGCACGAGGTAGGCCTGGGCGATCTGGCGGGTGGTGAGACCGCCGACCGCCCGCAGGGTGAGCGCCACCGCCGACGACGGGGTGAGGTCGGGGTGAGCGCACAGGAAGTAGAGGTGCAGGGTGTCGTCGGTGCTCGGGACGGCGGCGGCCGTGGGGTCGGGCTCGAACCGCTCGAGCCGATCGAACCGCGCTTCTCGGTCGCGGCGCGAGGCCGCCGACCGGGCCATGTCGAGGAACGCGCGCCAGGCCACGGTGACCAGCCACGCCTCGAGGTCGTCGGGGACGTCGTCGCCGCGGGCGAGCGCTCGGATGAGCGCCTCCTGCACCGCGTCCTCGGCCGTCGCGAAGTCGGCGCCGCGACGGACGAGGACGGCGAGCACCCGCGGGGCCAGCTCGCGCACGGCGACGTCGTCCACCTCCGGTCGCGCCTCAGTCCGTGAAGCTCGGCGGCAGGGCCAGGAAGGGCCGGACCTCGAGCCACTCGTGGAGCGGTCGCCCGCCGGCGCCGGGGGCCGCCGAGAGCTCGCCGGCCAGCTCGATGGCCCGCTCCTGGCTGTCCACGTCGATGACCATCCAGCCGGCGATCAGGTCCTTGGTCTCGGCGAACGGGCCGTCGGTCACCGGCGGCCTCCCCTCGCCGTCGTAGCGGACCCACAGCCCGTCGGCGGCCACGGCCTGGGCGTCGACCAGCTCGCCGGCCTCCTCGAGCCGCTTGGCGAAGTCGCCCATGAACCGCATGTGGGCCTCGACCTCGTCGGGCGTCCACTGGTCCATGGGGACGTCGTTCTCGGGTGCCGGGGCGCCGCGGTAGTGCTTGAGCAGCAGGTACTTGGCCATGGGGTCCTCCTGGTGGGGTTCGGGCGGCCGGTCGGCCACATCCACCCCAGGGACGGAGCCGGATGCCGATCCTCGACATCCCTGCCCGAGGTCTCTGCGAGCGTCCATCATCGCCGACCGACGTCCGGTCGGTGCCGGTGTGCTGGACTGCGCGGTCATGGCCGAACGGATCGAGATCTCCCGCGACATCGCTGCTCCCCCCGAGGTGGTCTACGCCGCCATCGCCGACGTGACCCGCATGGGGGAGTGGTCCGAGGAGTGCTACGCCTGCGAGTGGCACGAGGGCGTCGACGGCCCGGCGGTGGGCGCCACCTTCGACGGGCACAACCGCAACGGCGAGCACGAGTGGACCAGCCAGGGCAAGGTCATCGAGGCCGACCCGGGCAAGGCGTTCGCCTTCGAGTGCTCGATGATGGAGTTCCACTACTCGACCTGGGGCTATCGCATCGAGGCCACCGACTCCGGCTGCCGGGTGACCGAGTGGACCGACGACCTGCGCCCCGACAGCGTGCTCGAGTTCTCCAAGCAGACCTCGGGCATCGAGGACCGCGACGGCCGGAACCGCTCGACCATGGGCCTCACGCTCGAGCGGCTCGCCGCCGCCGTCGAGGGCTGAGCGGGCGGCGCGGGCCATGGCGACGATCCTGCGCGCCCCGAACCACCTGGCGGCCAAGCAGAGGAAGGTCACCCCGACCCTCTACCTGGCCGGCCCCTTCGACGACGACGAGGTCGACGGCCCGTCGTGGCGCGACCAGGTCATCGAGGCGTGCAACGACCTCGACATCACGATCATCGACCCGCGCAACGAGCGGTGGGCGCTCCTCGAGCAGGGCTCGCCCGGCCAGCGGGGTGCCTACGAGTGGCAGTGCCAGCACGCCTACGACGCCGACGTGGTCGTGGTGTGGATCCCCGAGGGCTCGCGGGCGCCGACGGCGCTGCTGATCCTCGGCCACCTCGGGGCCAAGCGCAGCAACCCGAAGCGGTGCAGCTCGGTGGTGGTCGGCGGCGGTGGCTGGGACGGGCTCGTGTCGGTCTACGCCCAGAACCACCGGTTCTTCGCCCTCGACGACCTCGCCGACGTGGTGCGCATCGCCCGCATCCAGGCGGAGGAGGCGATCGTCGCCAAGGCATCGGCCTGAGCGCCGCCGCCGGTCCGCTCAGCCGCCGCGCTCGGGGGCGAAGGGCAGGACCTGGGTGAGCCGCACGTTGTTGCCGGACGGGTCGCGGAACGACGTGTCGATGCCGTAGGGCTGCTCGGTGGGCGGGTCGTTGAACTCGACGCCCCGCGCCGACAGCTCGTCGTAGGCGGCCTGGCAGTCGTCGGTCTCCAGGAACAACGTGCCGCCGGCCCCCTTGGCGACGATGGCCGCCAGCTGGGCGCTGGTGTCCTCGTCGAGCAGGGGAGGCCCGGGGACCTGCATGAGGACCAGCCCGACGTCGTCCTGGCCGGGTGGCCCGACCACCAGCCAGCGGAAGTGCCACTCGGGCATGGTCACGTCGGAGCGGACCTCCCACCCGAGCACCCGGGTGTAGAAGGCGAGCGACTCGTCCTGGTCGTGGACCCAGAACTGGGCGTTGGCGATGCGGATCATCGGGCGGACCTCCTGGTTCGCCCTCGACGCTACGAGGCGGCCTCGCCGGCGACTTCTCGAAACGTGCGGTTCTGGGGGCGCCCGTGGGCGGCGGCGACGCAGGCCGGGATCCGGACCAGGCGACGGGCCGGCGGGAGCGAGGCCCGGTAGGCCGTCGGTGTCACCCCGTGCACGCGCCGGAAGCTGGTGGTGAACGAGCCGACGCTGGAGAGGCCGACCGCGAAGCAGATCTCGGTCACCGGTCGATCGGTGTCGCGCAGCAGCGCCGCCGCCCGCTCGAGGCGGCGGGTCAGGAGGTAGCGGTGGGGCGGCTCGCCGAACGCCCGCCGGAACTCGCGGCTGAAGTGGGCCGGTGAGAGCCCGGCGGCGCTGGCGAGGTCGGCGACGGTCAGCGGCTCGGCGTACCGGCGATCGGCCAGGTCGCGCGCTCGCAGCAGGTGCCGCAGCGGGTGGGTCACCACCGCAGCCTCCCACGCGCGCCACGGAGGCCGGTCGGCGGACCGCCGGGTTGGGGATCCGACAAAACATCGTAGTACGATGTAATCCGTGAAGCGATCGCTCGAGTCCGCCATCAAGACGGCCTGGGCCACTGTCGTCGGGTCCCATCGACTGGTGCCGGTCGCCGTCGTCGGCGTGGTCGGCGGCCTGGCCGGCGCCGCCTACGTGGTGGCGCTGCGCCTCCTGAGCGACCTCGTGTGGTCCGACGAGCACTCGCTGGGCCTCCAGGCGCTCGTGCTGCTCGGTGCCGGGGCGATCCTGGCGGTGGCCGCCAAGGTCGCTCACCCCGTCGGCGACGTCGAGCTGCTCGTCGACAACATCCACGTCCTCGGCGGCGCCGAGACCGCCCGGTCGACCGTGCCGCTCCTCCCGCTGTCGCTGGTGTCGATCGCCTCGGGGGCGCCGGTCGGGCCCGAGGCCCCGCTGGTGCAGACCACCGGCACCCTCGGCTCGGTCATCGCCCGTCGCCTGGGGGTCGGCACCGACGAGCTGCGGGTCCTGACCATCACGGGCATGGCGGCGGGGTTCACGGTGCTGTTCGGCGCCCCGCTCGGTGGTGCGCTGTTCGCCCTCGAGATCCTGCACCGGCGTGGCCTGCAGTACTACGAGGCGCTGGTGCCGGCCCTGGTCGGGTCGCTGTGCGGCTACGGCGTGTTCGTCGCCCTCACCCGCACCGGCCTGGCGCCCGAGTGGCCGCTGCCCTCCGTCTCGTCGCTCACGCTGGGCGACATGGGCTGGACCGTGCTCGCCGCCCTGGCGGGGGCTGCGCTCGCCGCCGCGTTCGTGGGGCTCCAGGCGGTGCTGCGGCGGGTGCTCGCCCCGGTGCCGAAGCCCGTGCGGCCGCTGCTCGGGGCGGTGGCGCTCGTCGGCCTGGCGGCCTGGTCGCCGTTCGCCCTGACCTTCGGCCACGAGCAGGTCCCGCTGGTGGCCGGGGGCACGCTCGCCGTCGGCGCCCTCGTGGTCGCGGTGGTGGCCAAGCTGGCCGGCACGTCGGTCGCCATCGGGACCGGATGGAAGGGAGGGTTCGTGATCCCGCTGTTCTTCATGGGGCTCGCCCTCGGCCAGGCCTTCCACCAGGTCATGCCGTCGGCCAACGCCGCCGTCGTCGTGTCGGCGTGCGCGGTGGCGGCCAGCGTCGGCGTGACGAAGACGCCGCTCGGCTCGGCCCTGGTCGTGACCGAGATGACCGGCCTCACCGTGCTGCCCACGACGATCCTCGCCGCCGTCGTCGCCCTGCTCGTCACCCGCTCGATCGGCCTGATCGAGTCGCAGCGGCCGCGGGCCTCGGTCGAGCCGTGAGCGCGCGCCTCAGCGACGCCGAGCTGCAGGCCCAGGCCCGCTTCCGGTTCGAGCTGCGCCGCTTCGTCCGCCGAGCCGATCGCAACGCCGCCGAGGCGGGTCTCACCCGGGCGCAGTACGAGCTGCTCCTGGCGGTGCGCGGGTGGTCGGCCGACGACGCACCGTCGGTGGGCTCGCTGGCCGAGCACCTCGAGCTGCGCCCCAACTCCACCCTCGAGCTGGCTCGCCGGGCCGAGCAGCACGGCCTCGTGACCCTCCACCCCGACCCGGCCGACAGCCGCCGCCAGCTGGTCGCCCTCGCCCCGGCGGGGCGGGCCGCCGTCGAGCGGGCGGCGGTCCGCAACCGGTCCGAGCTCGACGACCTGACCGCCGCGCTGTTCGCCCTCCACGAGCGCTGAGCGGGACTGCCGGTTGGGTAGGAGGCGCGCGACGCCGGACCGGGGAGCGCCGGGAGCCGGTTGACAGATCCTTTCCAAAATAGGAAAGTGTTTCTGCATCTGCGAGAGGAGCGACACCATGAGCAGCCCGACCAGCCCGGCCGCCTCGACGAGCCCGGTCTTCACCCCGTCCCTCACCTACCGCGACCCCAAGGCCGCCCTCGACTGGCTGGCCCGGGCCTTCGGCTTCGAGGTCACGATGGCCATCGAGGGCCCCGACGACGCCCCCGACCAGTGCCACTACGAGATGGGCCTCGACGGCGGCGGCCGGATCATGGTCGGCGGCACCTGGGCCGACTGGACGCGCAGCCCGGCCGACGTCGGCGGCGTCAACACCCAGAACACCCACGTCGACGTCAACGGTGACATCGACGCCCACTGCGAGCGGGCGCGGGCCGCCGGCGCGGTCATCCTCGCCGAGCCGTCCGACCAGTTCTACGGCGATCGCACGTACCGCGCCGCCGACCCCGAGGGCCACGTCTGGTCGTTCGCCGCCCACGTCCGCGACGTCACCCGGGCCGAGGCCGAGGCCGCCATCGGCCAGAAGATCGAGTCGACCACCTGGGCATGAGCGCGGCGGCCGCAGCCCCCCAGCCGGACCCCGCCGGCGGCGCCGGATCGGCCCGGGACGACCAGCTCGACCGCACGCTGGCCGCCCTCGCCGCGCCGCCTCGCCGGCGGGTGGTCGAGCTGCTGCGCGAGCGGCCGCGCCGCGCCGGCGAGCTGGCCGAGGAGCTCGAGGTCAGCCCGTCGGTCATGAGCCGGCACCTGAAGGTGCTGCGTGACAGCGGCGTGGTCGAGGAGTCCAGCCCCACCTTCGACACCCGCGTCCGCATCTACTCGCTGCGGGCCGGTGCGACCGCCGGGCTGCGCTCGTGGCTCGACGCCGTCGAGCAGGGCTGGGCCGACCAGCTGGCCGCCCTCAAGGCCCACGTCGAGGGCGAGGCGTGAGCTCCCGCGTCCTCGTCGCCCTCCGCATCGACGCCACGCCGGCCCGCGTGTTCGAGGCGTTCACCGCCGAGATCGGCCAGTGGTGGCGCGACGACCCGCTGTTCCAACCGACCCGGCGGCGCGGCGGGCGGATGTCGCTGGAACCGGGCGACGACGGCCGCCTCCTCGTGACCTACGCCGACGGCAAGGTCGCCGAGGTCGGTCGACTGCGCGTCTGGCAGCCACCCGAGCGGCTGGTGCTCACCTGGTGCCCCACGTCGTTCAGCGCAGACCAGGAGACCGAGGTCCACGTCGCCTTCGAGCCGGTCGACGGCGGCACGCGCGTCGTGGTCGAGCACCACGGGTGGGACGCCATCCCGGCCGAGCACGTGGCCCGCCACGGGTTCCCGCTGCTGCCGTTCCAGCAGCGCCTGGCCGAGTGGTGGCAGGTCAACCTCGCCGCCCTGGGCGAGCAGGCGGCCGCCGCCGCCTCGGACTGACCCCCGGTCGCCCGGTACGGTGCTCGGCCATGCCGGGGGAGGAGCGCGTGGCGGTCGACGTGGCCGTGCTCGGCGCGGGGACGGCCGGGGCCAACGCCGCCTTCCAGCTGGCCCGACGGGGTCGGCGGGTGCTGCTGCTCGAGCGGCGCGCCGCCGAAGCCGGCGGCGCCCAGTGGCACAACGGCATCCTCGACTGGCAGCTGGAGGCGGCCGGGGTCGAGCCGTCCGTGCCCCCCGAGCGAGCGCCGAGCGCGTCGGTCGTGCACCTCGTCGGGCCCGACGGCGCCAACGGGGTGACGGTGCGCGACTCGCCGGTGGTGCGGGCCGACATGGGCCGCCTCGGTGGTCGCCTGCGATCCCTCGCGCTCGATGCGGGCGTCGATCTGGTCGACCACCTGGAGAGCACGGCCGTCGTCCTCGACGGTGACCGCATCGTGGCCGTCGACGTCGAGGTCGCCGCCCCCGATCGTCCTCGACGCCGACTGCACGTCGAGGCGGCGCTGTTCGTCGACGCCTCGGGTCGCCGGGGCGCGCTGCGGCGCCGCTCGCCGGCCCTGGTCGGGTGGTGCCCCGAGGTGCGTGGCGACGAGCTGTGCACCGCCACGGACCACCACCTCCGCATCGCCGACCCCGACGGGGCCGAGCGGTTCCTCGAGCGCCACGGCGCCGTCCCGGGGGAGGGGGTGACGATGGTCGGCCACGCTGGCGGGTTCTCGACCCGGGCCATCACGGTGTCGCCCGACCTCGACGAGGCGTCGGTGCTCGTCGGCTGCCTCGCCAACGGCCGCTACGGCACCGGCCCCCGCCTGCTCGACGAGACCCGGGTCGCCGAGCCGTGGCTCGGCGCGTCGATCTCGGGGGGCAGCGGCGTCATTCCCCTGCGCCGCCCCTACGCCCGGTTCATCGCTCCCGGCCTGGCCCTGGTGGGCGACGCCGCCGCCCAGGTGTTCCCCGGCCACGGCTCGGGCATCGGCATGGGCCTCATGGCCGGCACCACGCTCGCCGAGGCGGTGGCCGACGCCGACGACCCGGGGGACGAAGCGGTGCTATGGCGCTACCAGGCGCGCTTCCAGCGCGACCACGGCGGGCTGTTGGCTGCGTTCGACGCCTTCCGGAGGATGAGCACCGCGCTCGGCACCGGCGGCGTGCGGCGCATGGTCGGGGCCGGCCTGCTCACCGAGGACATGGCCCGGGGCGGGCTCGACCAGCGCTGGCAGGTCCCCGATCCGCCTGCCGTGCCGGGCATGGCCGCCCGGCTGGCGCGCGAGCCGCGGGTTGCTGCGCTGATGCTGCCGTTGCTGGCGCGCGGCCAGCTGCTGCACCCGATGGGGGCGCGCTACCCCGCCGAACCCGACCTCGACGCGCTGGTCCGCTGGGACCGGCGCGTCGAGCGCCTCCTCGGCCGCCTGCCCCGCTGATCGCCGGCCGGTCGGTCGGGGGGCGATCCGGCTACGGTCCGTCGCCGTGACGAACCTGGACCTCGATCGCCGGGCCGAGATCGAGCGCATCCGCGCCGAGGCGCTGCGCCCGGCCCGTCGCCCCCGCACCGCGCCGGTCACCATCACCGCCCGCCACCTCCACGGCGAGCCGGTGCCCTACGCCGAGGCGGTCGCCGGCGACTTCGCCCCCTTCGCCGAGGGCGACCGGTGGGGCTCGGCCTGGGACACCACGTGGTTCCACGTGACCGGGGCGATCCCCGACGACTGGGCCGGCCTCGACGTGGTGCTGCAAGTGGCCCTCGGCTACCACGGCGGCGTCGGCTTCGGTGCCGAGGGCCAGGTGTGGGTCGACGGCCGACCGCACCAGGGCCTCAGCCCGAACCACCGCGAGGTGCGCCTCGCGGCGCCGGCGGCCGGCGGCGAGGTGATCGACCTCTTCATCGAGGCGGCGGCCAACCCTCCGGCCGACGAGGGCGACCCCGGGCCGCTCCTGCTCGCCGAGCCGCACGGCGAGCCCCTGCTCGTCCTCGAGCGGTGCCGCCTGGTCGCGGTCGACCGCGAGGTCGAGGAGCTGCTGCGGGAGTGGTCGCTGGTGACCGAGCTGGCCACCTGGGTCGGCGGCGAGCGGGCCGAGGCCTGCTGGGCCGCGCTGGAGGCGGCGAGCGCGGTGGTCGAGGCGGACGGCACCGGTGCGGCCGCGGTGGCTGGGGCTCGGGCGGCGCTCGGCGACGTGCTGGCCGATCGCCACCGCGAGCCCGGCTTCACCCACCTGGCCGTGGGCAACTCCCACCTCGACACCGCCTGGCTCTGGCCGCTGCGCGAGACGCGCCGCAAGGCGGCCCGCACCTTCTCGACCGCGGCGACGCTGCTCGACCGCGAGCCCGAGTACGGCTTCGCCGTGTCCCAGCCCCAGCAGCTGGCATGGATCCGCGACGACCACCCCGACCTCTGGGCGCGCCTGCAGCAGCACGTGCGCGACGGCCGCTTCGAGCCGGTCGGCGCCATGTGGGTCGAGCCCGATTGCAACATCCCGTCGGGCGAGTCGCTCGTGCGCCAGCTCGTGCACGGTCTGCGCTTCTGGCGCGACGCGCTCGGGGCCGACACCGACGGGCTGTGGCTGCCCGACGTGTTCGGCTACTCGGCGGCCCTGCCCCAGATCCTGGCCCAGGCCGGCGTCACGTGGTTCATGACCCAGAAGATCTCGTGGAACGACACCAACCGCTTCCCCCACCACACCTTCTGGTGGGAGGGCATCGACGGCACGCGGATCTTCACCCACTTCCCGCCGGCCGACACCTACAGCGGCACCATGGGCGTGCCCCAGCTGCTGCACGCCGAGCGGTCGTTCTGCGAGCGGGACATCCGCAGCCAGGCGCTGTACCTCTACGGCCACGGTGACGGCGGGGGCGGGCCCGACGAGGAGATGGTCTGGCGGGGCCGGCGCCTCGCCGACGTGGACGGCGTCGGTCGGGTCGAGCTGGTGTCGGCGGCCGAGGCCATCGACCGCCTGCGCGCCGAGGGCGATCCCGACGAGCTGCCGGTGTGGGTCGGCGAGCTCTACCTCGAGCTGCACCGCGGGACCTACACGACGATGGGCGCGCTCAAGCGGGGCAACCGCCAGCTCGAGGTGCTGCTGCGCGAAGCCGAGCTGTGGGCCTGGGCGGCGGCGATGCTCACCGGCGAGCCGGTGCCGGCGGCCGCGCTCGACCAGGCGTGGGAGACCGTGCTGCTGCTGCAGTTCCACGACATCCTCCCCGGCTCGTCGATCCGCTGGGTCAACCAGGAGGCGGTGGCGGCCTACGACGAGCTGCGCGCCACGGTCAGCGCGCTGGTCGAACGGGCGCTGGCCACACTGGCCGCCCGGGTCGACGTGGGGGGCGGCGCGGTGCGGCCGGCCCTCGTCGCCAACGGGTTGCCGTTTGCCCGCGACGAGCTGGTCGAGGTCGACGGCTCGTGGCGGCGAGTGCAGGTGCCCGCCGGTGGCTGGACGGTGATCGACCTCGCCGCGTCCGACGGGGCCGCCGACCAGAGGCCGCCGGTCACCACCGGCGACGGCTGGATGGCCAACGGCCACCTGCGGGTGGCGTGGGACGCCGACGGCCTGGTGCGGTCGATCGTCCACCTGCCGACCGGTCGCGAGGTCGTGGCCCCCGGGGCCGCCGCCAACGTGCTGCAGCGCTTCGAGGACCGCCCGAAGGAGTGGGACGCCTGGGACATCGACCGCGAAGCGCTCGACACCGCCGTCGACCTGGTCGACGCCGACATCGTCGAGCTGGTCGAGGCGACCACCGAGCGGGCCGTGCTGCGCGTCGTCCGCTCCTTCGGTGCGTCGCGGGTCGAGCAGCGGGTCCGCCTGGAGCGGGGGAGCCCTCGCCTCACCGTCGACTGCGAGGTCGACTGGCACGAGGACCACACGCTGCTGAAGGTCGCCTTCCCCGTCGACGTGCACGCGTCCTCGGCTCGTCACGAGATCCAGCTGGGTCACGTCGAGCGACCGACGCACCGCAACACCAGCTGGGACGCGGCTCGGTTCGAGACGTGCGCCCACACCTGGATCGACCTGAGCGAGGACGGCTTCGGCGTGGCCCTGCTCAACGACGGCAAGTACGGCCACGACGTCGCCGGCCACGTGATCCGGCTCTCGCTGCTGCGGTCGCCCACCTGGCCCGACCCGATCGCCGATCGTGGTCACCACCGCTTCTCCTACGCGCTCCTCCCGCACGAGGGCTCGCCCACCGAGGCGGGGGTGATCGACGAGGCCCACGCCCTCAACGCACCCCTGCGCGTCGTGCCGGTCGACGTCGGCGCGACCGCCGGCGCGTCCCTGCCGGACCGGTCGTCGCTGGTGGCTGCCGATCCCGGCATCGTCGTCACCGCCCTCAAGGCCGCCGATGACGGTGACGGCACCGTCGTGCGGTTCCACGAGGCCTTCGGCGGTCGCCGCCGGGCACGGCTGCGCGTCCACCACGCGGCGTCGGCGGAGCGGACCGACCTGCTCGAGTCCCCGATCGACGAGGCGGCCGGTCGCCCGCTCCCGGTCGTGCTCGACGACGGGACCATCGAGGTCGACGTCGGCCCGTTCGAGCTGGTCACGCTGCGGGTGCGCACCTCGGTCTGATTCTCACCCCGTTCTCACCATCGGGGGTTACGGTCCCCCGATCGACCCAGCGGCGGCGGCCGACGCTCCTGACCCCGCGCCCGATCGCGGCGTGGCCGACGGCGACGATCCGGTGCCCTCCGACGCCTTCGGACCACCCGGATCGCGCTACGCAGCGGTGTCCCGGCGCGCCTTCCTGGCCCGCGCCGCCTCGATCGGTGCGGGGGCCGCCGCCCTCGCCGCATGCGGTCGAGACGACGCCGCCGTGTTCTCCCAGGCCGGTTCGACCACCACCGCGCGCCCGGCGGGCTCGACGACGACCTCCACGTCACGGCCGTCGACCACCACCTCGACCCCCGCGTCGTCGGCATCGAGCACGACCTCGACCGCCCCCGCGACCACGACCACCGCCGCCTCGGGCGACGCCGTGCACGGCGAGCTGGTCACGAGGTTCACCTACGCCGTCCGCTCGAGCGGGGGCCGGGTGAACAACCCGTACGTGGCGGTGTGGGTGGAGGACGCCGACGGCAGGCTCGTCGACACCATCGCCCTCTGGTACCTGCAGAGCCAGAAGGGCAACCGCTGGCTCCCCGAGCTGCGCCGCTGGTACCCGGCCAGCTCGTCCACCCGCAGCCAGGTCGTCTCGGCGGCGACCCGCGCCCCCGGCTCGTACTCGGTGACGTGGGACTGCACCGACACGAGCGGCCAGGCCGTCCCCGCCGGCCCCTACTCCCTCTGCATCGAGGCGGCGCGCGAGCACGGGCCCTACTCGCTGATCCGCCAGTCCATCACCCTGGGCGGCCAGCCCTTCACCGTCGACCTGCCCGCCAACGGGGAGCTGAGCGATGCCTCTGCCACCTTCACCCCCCACTGAGCCGTTGGTGGAGGAGCCCGAGGGCGACGAGGCGCCGGCCGCGGGGTCGGCGCTGGCCCGGCGCCGGTCGACCAGCGCCACCACGCAGCGCTGGTCCCGCATCGCCCACGTCTACGTGTCGATGCTGGCCCTGCTGGTCGTGCTGTTCTTCGGCTTCACCGGGATCACCCTGAACCACCCCACGTGGACGTTCGGCCTGGCCCCCACCTCCAGCGACACCACCGGCACGCTGCCGGCGTCGGTCCGGAGCGGAGCCGAGCCGACCCGCCTGCTGACCGTCAGCGAGCACCTGCGCCAGGAGCTGCACGTGCGGGGCAACGTCACCGACTTCACCTACGACGGCACCCAGGGCACCCTCGCCTACCGCGGCCCGGGCTACCTCGCCGACGTCACCTTCGACACGACCGCCGGCACCTACCAGGCCCACGTCGAGCAGCAGGGCCTCATCGGGGTCCTCAACGACCTGCACAAGGGCCGCAACGCCGACGCGTCGTGGAGCTGGCTCATCGACCTGTCCGGTGCCTTCCTCGTCGTGATCGCCGTGACCGGCCTCGTGCTCCAGCTCGTGCTGCGCAAGCGCCGACGGTCGGCCGTGGTCGTGGCCACCGTGGCCGGCCTCCTGGTGGTCGTGGTCGCCGTGCTCAACCTGCGCTGATCCGGCGCGGGCGCGCCTGCGCGGTCACGGCACCTCGTGAACCGCCCAACCCCGACTGCGGTGCCGCGCCCCGTCGGGCTCGACGACGAGGCAGGCCACGTCGGGCTCGTCGAGGTCGTCGACGAAGGCCACGCCCTCGGCGGGGGGCAGGACCGAGCACACCGTGGCGACCACGTCGGCGGTGGCGGCGTCGGGGGCCAGGACGCTGGCCGAGGCGACGTGGTCGACCGGTCGACCCGAGCGCGGGTCGAGCACGTGGGAGTGCCACCGTCCATCGATCGTCCAGCCCCGCCGGGCGCCACCGCTGGTGGCCAGGGCGCCGTCGTGGAGGGCGACGCGGACGAGGGGTTGGGCGTTGTCGTGGGGACGGGCCGGGTCCTCGATGCCGACGACGAGCGGCTCGGGTCCGTGGTGGCGCAGGTCGCCTCCGGCGTTCACGACGACGTCGCGCACGCCGTCGACGGCGAGCGCCACGGCGACGGCGGCGTCCACGACGACGCCCTTGGCCAGCGCGTTGAGGGTCCACGGCGGCGGGTCGTCGGGGTCGGGCGTGGTCCGCGCCATGCGAGCGCGGGCGGCGGTCAGCTCGTCGCCGGTGGGCACCCGACCGTCGGCGGCCGCCGCGGACCAGCAGGCGACGAGGGCGGCGGCGGCCGGATCGAAGGCGCCCCCGCTGCGCGCCCGCCACGTCCGGGCCAGGTCGAGCACGGCGGCCAGCTCGCCCGGTGGGGGGTCGAGCTCGCCCCGCCGCCACCGGTTGAGGTCGCTGTCGTCGTCGAACGCGGTGAAGACGTGCTCGAGCCGGTCGACCTCGGCGAAGGCGGCGGCCAGGGCCCGGTCCACGGCGGCCGGATCCGCGGCCCGCACGTGCACCTCGACCACCGTGCCCAGCGGGCCGTGCACCGACGACGACCGCTCCACGACCCCGAGGTCCTCGACGTCCTCGACGTCCTCGACGTCCTCGACGTCCTCGACGTCCTGGATCCCGTCGACCCCGTCGGCCTCGTGCACCCGCCGGACCGTAGCGGGGGGCGCGGTTGCCGCACCGACCGCCCTCTGGTAAACACCGTTCACCGCCAACCGGGCGGAGCCGAGGGGGGCTGGACGATGGCTGTGACCGAACCGCGCCTGGGCCGGGTGACCAACGACGGCGGGCAGCCGTTCCTCGCCGGGAACCTCTTCCCGGTCGACCGCGAGCTCGACGCGCCGTGCGAGGTGGTCGGCACCCTGCCCGAGGGGCTGGCCGGCACCTTCGTGCGCAACGGCCCCAACCCGATGTTCGAGCCGCTCGGCAAGTACCACATGTTCGACGGCGACGGGATGCTGCACTCGGTCGTGTTCGGCCAGGGCACGCCGGCCTACCGCAACCGCTGGATCCGCACCGCCGCCCTCGAGGCCGAGATGCGCCAGGGCCGGGCGCTCTACCACGGCCTGGCCGAGCTCTTCGAGTTCCCCGACCCCAAGCTGGTCGGCGACGCCGGGCCGATCAAGAACCCGGCCAACACCCACATCATCCGCCACGCCGGTCGCCACCTCGCGCTGTGGGAGGGCGGCCCGCCCACCGAGGTCACCGCCGACCTCGACACCATCGGCCTGCACGACTTCGACGGCCGCCTGGTCGGTGGCATGACGGCCCACCCGCGGCTCGACCCCCGCACCGGCGAGATGCTGTTCTTCGCCTACTCGCCCATCCCGCCGTACCTCCGCTACCACGTGGCCGACGCCACGGGCGCGCTGGTGCACAGCATCGAGATCGAGCTGCCGGCGCCGGTGATGATGCACGACTTCGTCATCACCGAGTCGTACGCGATCCTGCTCGACTCGCCGGCCCGCTTCGACCTCAGCGGCGAGGGCGACGACATGATGCGGTGGCAGCCCGAGCTGGGCTGCCGGCTCGGCGTGCTGCCCCGCCTGGGCGGTCCCGACGAGGTCCGCTGGTTCGACATCGAACCCGGCCACGTCCAGCACTTCTGGAACGCCTGGGAGGACGGCGACCGGATCGTGCTGTCGGGCAGCCGCCTCGGCCACGCCGACTTCGGCATGGACTCCGGTGGCGACCTCGACGACAGCTCGGCCGACGCCACCGCCGGCCGCCCCGCCGACTTCTGGATCGACCTCGCCGCCGGCACCGCCGGGTGGACCCCGCGCGACGACCTCGGCGGCGACTTCTGCCGCATCAACGACGAGTACGACGGCGTCCGCAACCGGTTCGACTACATGGCGGCGTTCCTCGGCGACAACGACGTGATCGGCGACTTCGACACGATCGTCAAGTACGACAACGTGTCGGGCGAGCGGACCCTCTGGCACGCCGGCGCCGACGGGCACGTGGGCGAGGCGGTGTTCGCTCCCGACCCCGCCGGCTCCGCCGAGGACGACGGCTGGCTGCTCAGCGCGGTGTACGACTCGGCGCGCGACACCAGCGAGGTCGTGGTGCTCGACGCCCGCGACGTGGCCGCCGGGCCGATCGCCCGGGTCCGCATTCCCCAGCGCATGCCCTTCGGCTTCCATGCCAACTGGTTCGCCGCCGACGCGTAGGCGGCCGCACCGCGCCGGTCTCGCCCGGGTCGGCCGGGTCGGACGGGTGGGCCTGGTCGTCGCGTCCCTCGCCCTCGCCGCCGCGGCCTGTGCCGGATCCTCGGGCGAGCCGTCCGGTGCGAGCGGTCCGGCGGCGGGCGCGAGCGGCTCGAGCGCGTCGAGCACGGGTCCGCCGACCACGGCGGTGCGCACGCCGGGGACGACCGTGCCGGTCGCCACCGCCGCCTGCGGCCCGGCCGCCGCCGGCCTGACCCGCAGCGCCCACGTCGCCCGCACCGTCGACGTCGACGGCGACGAGCGCCAGGTGAAGGAGTACCTGCCGGCGTCCTACGGGACCGAGCCCATGCCGGTCGTGATCCAGCTCCACGGCTACCTCAGCGGCGCCGACGGCCAGATCGCCATGAGCGCCATCGAGCCGCTGGCCGAGTCGGCCGGCTTCGTCGTGCTCACCCCGCAGGGCAGCGGCGACCTGCCGTACTGGAACGCCGTGCCCCACGCCGACCTGCCCGACGACCTCGGCTTCGTGCGGACGCTCATCGACGACGTCACCGCCCACCGCTGCGTCGACCCGTCGCGCGTCTACGTCGTGGGCATGAGCAACGGCGCCTTCCTCACCTCGCTGGTGGCGTGCCGGCTGGCCGACCGCGTGGCGGCGGTGGCGGCGGTCGCCGGACTGCAGACGCCCAAGGGCTGCGACCCGTCGCGGGCGGTGCCCGTGCTGGCGATCCACGGCACCGGCGACACCTTCGTGCCGGCCGACGGGACGCGCGGCCCGGCCCTCGACACGCTGGCGTGGGACCACGCCTCCACCCGGGCCTTCGACGGCCTCCCGTGGACGCCGGTGCGCACCGCCGTCGCCGACCGGGCCCGCCTCGCCGGCTGCGACCTCACGCCCGCCACGTCGACGCCGTGGCCGGCGATCACCGAGCTCCGCTACGGCTCGTGTGGGGAGGGCGCCGACGTCGAGCTGCTCGAGGTGGCCGGCGGCGGCCACACCTGGCCCGGCAGCCGGTTCTCCCAGGCCAGCGCGGCCATCCTCGGAGCGACCACTACCGAGGTCGACGGCGACCAGGTGATCTGGGACTTCCTGCGCCAGCACCGCCTGGGCTGATGGCTCGGCGTCACGCGGGTCAGCGGCTGGGTACCGGGCAGGCCCCGCCCGACCGCTGCGCCCGGCGGATGAGGTGGAAGCCGTAGCCGGTGCCGAGCACCCACGTGGCGGTGATGGTCACCCCGGCCATCCACGCGTGGTCGCGCAGGACGGCCCCGAGCGACGTGCCGGCGAGGACGGTGCCGAGCACCGCCAGGGTGAGCGGCAGGTGGCACGGGCACAGGAGGAACGACCAGAGCAGCCATCGCCTCCCTCGCTTCTCGAGCGTCGCCCCCGGCACCACGACGAGGGAGTTGCCGGGGTTGACGACGGGGCCGGCCACGGTGGTAGGCGGCGACGATGGTGCGGTAGGTCCAGCCATGCGCCCAGGATACCCCCGGGGGTAGAAAGCCGGGGTCAGGCGCCGAGGCGGTGGGCGGCGAAGAAGTCCCAGATGCGGGCGGTGGCGTCGACGCCCATCGTGGTGTGCCCGGTGACGGCCTCGATGGCGACCGACCCCGCCGAGCCGGGCCAGGCGTGGCCACCGTCGGTGACGCGGTAGAGCTCGACCTCGTGGCCGGCAGGGCAGGCGAAGCGCACCAGCGTCACGTCGGCGGCGACGGCCGTCTCGGTGGTGGTGGTCGCGCACCCGTTGCGCGTGGCCCACGTGGCGGTGATGTCGGGGATCTTCTGGTCCATCGACCCGGGGATGATCGACTCGTTGGCGGTCGAGCCGGGCCCGAGCTCGCCGAGCGTCCGGCCCGACCCGTCGGGTGCCGGCAGGGTGGCGGCGCCCACCCCCATGCCGCCCTGGTACTCGACGAAGTGGTCGGCGGTGCCGTGGAAGGTGACGGCGGGGACGGGGCGGGAGAAGGCGCAGCCGGGCACGTCGCGCATGCCGGCGACCGGCGCCGCCGCGGCCACCCGGTCGCCCAGCTCGCATGCCACCGCCGACGTCATGAAGGCGCCGTTGGAGAAGCCGGTGACGTAGACGCGGGAGCGGTCGACGCACAGGTCCTGCTCGACCTGGTCGAGGATCGAGCCGATGAGCGCCACGTCAGGAGAGCCGAGGTTGGCGTTCCAGTGCACGGGCGAGCCCTGACCGTTGGGCGTGACGGTGATGAAGCCATGGGCGTCGCCGTAGGGCCCCATCCCGGAGATGGCCGTGTGCAGGCGGGCGCCCTCGGCGTAGCCGTGGATGTCGACCACGAGGGGCAGCGGCGTCGTGCCGTCGTGGGCCGGCGGCACGTGGCGCAGGTACCAGCGATCCTCGCCGGCGGGGGAGAGGTGGACCTCCTGCTCGCCGGCGCTGACCGTGGTGGCCGCGCCGCCACAGCCGACCGAGGGTCCGGTGGCCGCGGTCGTGGCGCCCCGGGTGGCGGCGGTGGTGCCGGGCGCGGCCGTGGTGGCGGCCCCGCCGGCGACGGAGGCGCCCCCGCTGCTGCAGGCGGCCGCCGCCAGCGCGACGGCGAGCACCCAGGCCCGGCGGGCGAGCCGGGGCCGCGAGGTCGTGGAGGTCGGCGAGGTCATGGCGGCGGTCCGATCGTGCGGCGCGAGGGCCGTCGCCCCCGTCGGACCCGCAGCCTAGCGACGAAGTCGCCGCCGGGCCGGTCCGCGCGTTCCCGCAGCGGAGCGGCCGTCCGCCGAGGGTTCGTCGGTGAGATCGGCCCGACGGGCCTGGTCGGTCGTGGGTTCGTCGGTCCGGCAGACGCGGCCTCGCGATTGAGTAGCCGTTGCTCTCCTGTACCCGGTCCTCCGCTGTCGAAGATGGCGCCATGGGACTCCGTGACAAGCTCCGCAACGCCGCCAACAGCGCCGTCAACACCGCCACGTCGGCGGCGACGGCCGTGACCACCACCGCCGCCACCTCGGCCGCCTCCGCCGTGGCGGGGGGCTCCGGGGCCGGCGACCCCGGAGCTGCGCCGGCGCCGCCCGCCCCGGTGCTGCCCCAGCTGCAGGACGGACCGGTCCACAGCGACACCGGCGCGCTGGAGCCCATCGCAGGCATCTCCCTCGAGCGCTACGCCGAGCTGGCCGCCAAGATGGCCGGCTGCGACAACGACCTCGAGCGCTGCGCCCAGGTGGCCGAGGCCGAGGGCGTCGACCGGCCCACCTGGCAGGCGGCCATGGACGGGTGGAACGCCCGCATGCACGACCCGGCCACCGCCGCCGAGGTGGCCCTCGCCTACATGCCGCTGTACCAGGACGCCCTGTCCCGCTTCGGTGGCCCGAGGGCCACCGCCACCGAGGACGAGTACCTCGAGATGCTGGCCATGATCAACACCGACCTGAAGGAGGGCGACGTGCGGCCCGTGCCCTTCGAGCCGATGTACGCCCGCTTCGGCATCGACGCCCCCAAGTGGAGCCAGATCTCCACCGACTGGGTCGAGACCCTCAACCGCGACCCCGAGCGGGGCGGTGCCTTCGGTGACCGGTTCGTGGCCCGGATCAAGGAGCTCGACGAGCTCTGGCTCACCACCCACACCCTGCCCTGGACGACCTGACGACCGACGACGTGACGGCTCGGCGTGACGACGAACGGCTCCCCGTCGTGACGCGCCGGGGCCCGGTCCGCTCGGACCGGGCCCCGGTTCGCGTCGTGGTGCGGTGCGCCGCCGTCAGAAGGCCTGCTGGACGGCGACCACCATGGCGGCCTGGTCGCTGGTGACCTGCTCGAACTCGGCGGTGGTGGAGATCGGCACGTTGCTCACGGCCACCATGATCACCAGCTGGCGACCGCTCTTGGCCTCGACGTAGCCGGCCAGGCTGTTGCCGAGCACGATGATCTGCCCGGCGGCGTTGCCGGCCACCCGGTTGCCGGTCTTCATCCGCACCTTGCCGGCGGCCGGGCTGTTCGCCTCGGTCGTCGCGAGGGTGCCGTCCTTGCCGAGGATGGGCAGGGCGTCGTACAGGATCTGCCCGTAGGGCGTGCCGAGCGTGTTCTTGTACATGGTGGTCAGGGCGGGCGGCGACACCCGGCTCTGGTCGTCCGAGCCGGCTCCGTCGAACGGGAACACGGTGTCCTTGCCGACGCCCAGCGAGGTGGCCGTCTTCAGCTCGGCGGTCAGCCCGTCGTTGCAGTCGGTGCTGCCGAGCTTCACCGCGGTGAGGCAGGTCATGAGGTCGGCGCCCCGGTTGTAGCTGACCTTCATGATCAGCTTGATGTAGGCGGCCAGGTTCGCCGACGTGTGCTCGCCCAGCTTGTCGGCCGCCTGGTAGCTGCCCTTGCCCGGCAGGAGGGTGGAGGGGTTGGTGCCCGTGGGGGCGGCGGTGACGGTCACGCCCGCCCGCTGCAGCGCCTCGATGAAGGCGGTGCGGGCGAAGGCCGACGGGTCCTTGATCTCGCTGACCACCAGGGTCGGCTGGTTGGCGGCGATCTTGCCCTTCACGACCAGCCTGCCCGGGCTGGTCTCCTCGACCTTCAGCTCGGTGGTCTCCTTGCTGTCGACCGTGGTGGCCTCGGTGGTGACCGAGTACGAGGCGGTCTTGGGCCGCCAGTCGATGGTGGTCGCCGCCCCGGCCGAGGCACCCGGCGTGACCTGGATGTCGATGAGGTTCTCGTTGACCCACATCGGGGCCACCAGCCCGTCGGGCCACTTGATGGCTTCGAACAGCCGATCGTCGATGACGACGTCGCCGTTCACCTGGGTGATGCCGGCGGCCTTCACCGAGGCGGCCAGCTCGTCGAGGGCGCTCAGCGGGTCGCCGCTCGGCTCGACCGCGCCCGGCAGGCCGACGGTGGCGTAGCTGTGGTCGAGCTGGGGGAGGTTCTCGTACTGGAGCGAGCCGTCGGGCTGCTTGCGGAGGCCGAAGCTCAGGTCGCCGGAGGCCACGAGCACGAGGTTGCCGTCGAGCGTGGCGCCGTTCTGGGTGCCGGCCTTGTACACGGGCGTCGTGAAGACCGTGTCGCCGCCCATGTGCTCGAGGGCGGTCGACACGGCGAAGGTCTTCATGGTGGAGCCGGCGTCGAACAGCCGCTCGGGCGCCTGCTGGGCGAGGACCTCACCGGTCTGGCGATCGATGACCTGGTAGCCCCAGTCACTGTGCTGGTAGCGCGGGCCCTGCTCGATGCCGACCAGCGTCTTGGTCAGGTCGGCCGGACCGGTGGTGGTGGCGGCCAGCGCGCTGCCGCTGGTGGTGCCGGCGCCAGTCGTGGTCCCCGGCGACGCCTTCGATGTCGAGTCGTTCGTGCAGGCGCCGGCGACCAGCGCCAGCAGCAGGATGAGCGGTGGCACCAGCCGTCGGGTCATGTCGTCTCCCTCGTTGATGGTCGGCGCGCCCCGCGGGAGCCGCCGTCGACGGCGTCACGGTACCGGAGCTCCTCGATTCAATCAAGTAGCACTGGAATGAATCGAGTGGAGGTAGAGCTTGTGGGTAGACTGCGGGCCATGCCCAGCGCGAAGCCGAAGGCGAAGCGGGGCCGCTACCACTCGCCGCTGCGCGAACGGCAGGCGGCCCAGACCCGCCAGGCCATCCTCGACGCCGCCCTGGTGCTGTTCGCCGAGCAGGGCTGGGCGGCCACCACCCTGCCCGCCATCGCCAAGCGGGCCGGCATCTCGGTCGACACCATCTACGCCACCTTCGGCACCAAGTCCGCCGTGCTGCTGGCCGTGGTCGAGGTGGCCATCGTGGGCGACGACGAGGAGGCGCCCATGGCCGAGCGGGACGACTTCGCCCGCTTCGCCGAGGGTCGCCGGGCCGACCGCATCCGCACCGGCGTGCGCTACACGATGGACGTCTACGCCCGGTCGCTGCCCATCCTCGCCGCCCTGCGCGAGGCCGCCGCCAGCGACGAGCCGGCCCGCGAGCGGCTGGCCCGCTACGGCGACGACCGCCACGAGCTGATGGTCGCCGGCCTCACCCTGATCCTCGGCGCCGAGCCGGCGCCTGCGGTCGTCGACGAGGTCTGGGCCCTGCTGAGCCCCGAGGTCTACGGGTACCTGATCGACGGTCGGGGGTGGACCCGCCAACAGGCCGAGGACTGGTTCGTCGCCATGGTGAAGGCCATCGTCGCCCGGTCGGCGCGCACCGGCCGGGCCTGACCGTCCGCGGCGGCGGGGCAACGGTGCGATGATCCTGCGATGCCCACGCCCGGTGAGTCGCTGATCCAGGAGTTCCCCGAGTCGGCCCCGGCCCAGCCGGTGACCAGCTTCCCGTTTGTCGAGCGGGCCGGCCTCGAGCTGCTGCTCGCCGAGCGTGGTCGCACGGTGCTGCGGTTGCCCTTCGAGCCGAACATCAACCACGTCGGGATGGTCTACGCCGGCGCCCTGTTCACGGTGGCCGAGATCCCCGGTGGCGTGCTGTTCCTGAGCGCCTTCGACGTGTCGCGCTTCTACCCGATCGTCGGCGAGATGAAGATCCGCTTCGCCAAGCCGGCCATGACCGCGGTGCTGGTCGACGCCCGCATGGCCGACGACGAGATCGAGCGGGTCACCGCCGACCTCGAGGAGACCGGCCGCGCGAAGTGGGTCCTCGAGCAGGAGATCGTCGACACCTCCGGCGCGGTGGTGGCCAGCACCTCGGCCACCTACTTCGGCCTGTCGTTCTGAAGGCGATGCACCTCACCACCTACGGCTCCGCCGACGGCGCGCCGATCTACGTCCTCGTCCACGGCTTCCCCGGTGGTGCCGACGACTGGCGACCGGTGGCCGAGCTGTTGTCCGCCGATGGGGCTCGCGTGCTCGTCCCCGACCTGCTCGGCTTCGGGGCCAGTCCGCGACCCACGTCCTTCGAGGAGCTGTGGGCGCCGGCACAGGCGGACGCGCTGGCCGCCGAGCTCGACGCCGCCGGTGTCCGCAGCGCGACGGTCGTGGGACACGACTACGGGGGGCCGGTGGCCATCACCCTCGCCGATCGCCGTCCCGACCTCGTCGGTGCCCTTGCCATCGCCGACACCAACGCCTTCCCGGACACCCCGATCGACCTGCCGCTGTCCCTCGTGCTCGTTCCGGGGGTCGGATGGGTGGCCGAGCGCCTGCTGTTCTCGGCGTTCTCGCTGAAGGCGCTCGGCGGTCGCTTCTCAAAGGTCCCGGGCACCCGCATCCACGTCAACGATGGCGACGAGGCCACGTCCATCCGGATCCTCTTTGCCGGCGTCCTGCGCGACCTCGCCGCTCTGTACACCCCCATCGAGCAGGCCGGCGGCCGGGTCGATGTGTCGACGCTCGTGGTGTGGGGCGACCAGGACCCGCTCTTCTCGGTCGAGCAGGGCCGGCGGACCGCCGAGCTGCTCCACGCCCGGTTCGAGGTGCTCGACGGCGTCGGTCACCTCGTCCCGGCCGAAGCGCCGGAGCGGCTGGCCGCGCTGCTCACCGGCTGGCGGGCCGAGTCGGTCGACTGATCGAACCCGGTGGCAGGACCTGTCGGGTGGTGCGACGGCGGCCGGGTCGGCTTGCATGGGGCCATGAGCGAACCGGTGGACCTCATGACCTTCCTCGCCGACCCGATGGGCACCATCGCCTCGGCCCGCACCCAGGGCTCGGTCCTGCACACGCCCGAGGGCGCGGTGATGGTGCTCGACCAGCTCGACGTCCGGACGCTGCTCGGCGATCCCGCGCTCGAGGTGAACTTCTCGCAGATGCTGGCGCTGACCGGCATCACGTCGGGTGCCTTCCACGACTGGATGGCCCGATCGCCGCTCGACCACGAGGGGGACGACCACCGCCGCTGGCGCACCTTCATGAACCGTGCCTTCACCCCTGGCCGGGTGAAGGAGGTCCGCCCGTTCCTCGCCGCCGAGGCCGATCGCCTCGCCGACCGGCTGGCCGAGGTGGGCGACGTCGAGCTGATGGCGGACTTCGCCGACGTGCTGCCGGCCCTCGGCCTGTGCGAGCTCATCGGCGTGCCGGCCGAGGACCGCGACCACTTCACCGTGCTGGCCCACACCATCGGCTACGGGTTCCGGCCGCTGCTGCTGGCCGAGCACATCGCCGAGGTCGATGACGCCGTCGAGCAGCTGCTGGCCTACGCCGCCGGCCTGCTCGACCAGCGCCGCGCCGACCCTCGCGACGACCTCGTCAGCCACTTCGCCCTGGCCGGCGACGAGGCCGGCTACACGAACGAGGACTGCGCTGCCTTCCTCGCCGGCCTCGTCTTCGCCGGCAACGACACCACCCGCAACCAGATCGGGTGGATGGTGGCGACCCTGATCGAGCGACCGGACGTGTGGGACGGGCTCGGCTCGGCCGATCTCGACGTCGCCGAGGCGGTGGAGGAGCTGATGCGGCACCGCAGCGCCGTGCCCGCGGTCAGCCGGGCCGTCGCCGCCGACGTCGAGGTGGACGGCGAGGTCATCCCGGCGGGGACGCCGGTGCTGCTGTCGCTGTGGGGCGCCGACTCCGACCCCGCCGTCTACCCGAAGCCCACCGACCTCGACCTGGCGGCCAACGCCGGGCTGCCGCACCTCGCCTTCGGCCACGGCCCCCACCACTGCCTCGGGGCGGCCCTGGCCCGGGCCGAGCTGCAGGAGTCGTTGCGTGCCCTCACCGCCACCCTCGCTGTGCCCGAGGTGCGCGAGCCGATCGAGTGGAGCGTGCCGATCGGCATCAACGGCCCCACCCGCGTACCGCTGCGAGTCGGCCGCCGCTGATCGAAGCGATCACGACCACCGCAGGGCAGCGCACCGGGCCACCGCGACGGCCTGACCGCGGCGACCCCCCTGACGTCGGCGGCCCACCTCGTGGAGTGTGGTATCGGATCCGATACCATCGGGCGGTGGACACGGCTCGGGAGCTGCGGACGGCGAGGCTGGCGGCCGGGATCAGCATCCGCGAGCTGGCGGCGCGGGCCGGGACCTCGCACTCGGCGGTGGTCGCCTACGAGCAGGGGACCCGCGAGCCGAGCGTGGCCACGTTCGAGCGGTTGCTGCGGGCGACCGGCTTCCGGGCCCGGGTGGCGGTCGAGCCGGCCGGGGACGTCGACGATGCCGTGAACGGCCGGGTGCTCGAAGACGTCCTCGGCCTCGTCGACGCCATCCCCAAGCGGCCGGCCGCCCGCCGTTGCCCGTACCCGAAGTTCCCGGCGTGACCCCGCTCGTCGAGCGGATCCTCGCCATCGACGAGGCGCTCGACGACGCTGGCATCCCCCACGCCTTCGGCGGGGCCCTGGCGCTGGCCTATGCCGTGGCCGAGCCGCGGGGCACCCGCGACATCGACGTGAACCTCTTCGTCCCCGAGGGCGAGGCCAACCGGGTGCTGGGCGCCCTCCCGTCCGCCGTGGAGGTCGAGGCCGGGGACGTCGCTCGGGCCGAGCGCGACGGGCAGGTGCGCGTGCACTGGGGCGAGTACCCGGTCGACCTGTTCTTCGACGTGCACCGCTTCCACCAGCTCGCGTCGCGCCGGGTGCGTCGGGTGCCGCTCGCGGGCCGCCGCATCCCCGTCCTCGATGCCACGGACCTCACCGTGTTCAAGGTGCTCTTCGACCGCACGAAGGACTGGGCCGACCTCGAGGCCATGCTCGAGGTCTCGAGCTTCGATGCCGACGAGGTCGCGACGTGGCTCGACGACCTCGTCGGTCCCGATGATCAGCGAACCGTTCGCTTCCGAGCGCTGATCGCCCGAGGACCGAGCGATTCCAGCGAGGTCCGGCGGTTCCCGATGCGACCGCCTACTTGATCAGCGGGTCGCGGGGGAGGCCGAGGATGCGCTCGCCGATCTGGTTGCGCTTGATCTCCGACGTGCCGCCGGCGATCGACAGGCCCCGGTGCATGAGCACGAGGAAGTTGGTCATGGCGGCGCCGCCCTCCATGAAGGCGGCGTCGGGGCCGTTGAGCTCGGTCATGACGGCGGCGGCCTCGTGGCCCAGCTCGGACAGCACCAGCTTGGTGATGGCGCCCTCGGGCCCGGGCTCGGAGCCGGCGACGGCGCGGTTGGCGCTGCGCAGGTTGAGCAGGCCCATGGCCTGGTACTGGGCGATGTAGCGGCCGATGCGACCGGCGCCGCCGGCGACGCGCTCGGGGTGGGCGTCGAACGGATCGACGAGGGCCGAGCCGGGCATGGCCATGCCGCCGTCGCCGCCGCCGATGCTCACGCTCTCGTTGCCGAGCGTGGCGCGGGCGACGGTCCAGCCGCCGTCGACCGGCCCGACCACATCGTCGTCGGGCACGAACACGTCGGTGAAGAAGACCTCGTTGAACTCCGAGCCACCGGTGGTCATCTTCAGCGGCCGCACCTCGACGCCCTCGGCGTGCATGTCGATCACCATCGTGGTGATGCCCTCGTGCTTGGGCACGTCGGGGTTGGTGCGCACGGTGGCGAAGCCCATGCCGGCGACGTGGGCGCCGCTGGTCCACACCTTCTGGCCGTTGACCAGCCAGCCGCCGTCGACCCGGGTGGCCTTGGTCTTGACGCCGGCGGCGTCGGAGCCGGCCTCGGGCTCGGAGAACAGCTGGCACCAGATGACGTCCTGGTTGAGCGCCGGGCGGACCCAGCGGGCGACCTGGTCGTCGGTGGCGTGCTGGACCAACGTGAGGATGACCCAGCCGGTGATGCTGTACGCGGGCCGCTTCAGGCCGGCCGCCGCGAACTCCTGCTCGATGACCAGCTGCTCGACGGCGCCGGCCTCGCGGCCCCACGGCTTGGGCCAGTGCGGCATGGCGTAGCCGGCCTCGATCATCTCGGTGCGCTGCTCCTCGGGCGACAGGCCCGTGACCCGCGCGGCGAAGGCCCGGGCCTCCTCGCGCAGCGGCTCGGCCTCGGGCGGCAGCTCGATCGCCTTCTCGCGCGTGACGCCGCGGCGGGTGAGGTCGACGAGGTCGGCGGCGGCGCCGTCGGGGTCGAGGTAGCCGAGCAGCACGGTGGCCCGGCGCATGAACAGGTGGGCGTCGTGCTCCCAGGTGATGGCGATGCCGCCGTGCACCTGGGTGCTGAGGTTGGCGCACAGGTCGGCGGCCGGCGCCGCCACGGTGGCGGCCACCGCGGCGGCGTAGGTCAGCTGGTCGCCGCCGGTGCTGGCGGCGCGGGCGGCGTCCCACACAGCGCTGGTGGCCAGCTCGGTGGCCACGGCCATGTTGGCGCAGTGGTGCTTGACCGCCTGGAACATGGCGATGGGGCGGCCGAACTGGATGCGCTCCTTGGCGTAGTCGGCGGCCATGTCGGTGCACTCGCGGGCCATGCCGGTGGCCTCGGCGGCGAGGATGACCCGGGCCAGGTCGACCAGCAGGCGACGGCCACCGGGCAGCACGGTGGCCGGGGCACCGTCGAGCTGGGCGCGGGCCGTGCGACGGGTGGGGTCCATGTTGGGCGGGGTCTCGACGGTGACGCCGTCGCCGACGCGCACCACGACGGCGTCGTCGCCGGCGGCCAGCACCAGCACGTCGGCCAGGCCGCCGCCCAGCACGTTGCCGGCCTTCCCGGACGCCTGGCCGTCGGTGACGGTGAGGGTGCCACCCAGGCCGATGCCGGCGGTCACCGAGCCGTCGGCCAGACCGGGCAGCAGGTCGCGCGCCGCGGTGTCGCCGGCGGCGTCGATCACCGCGCTGGCGATGACCGTGGGGACGAACGGGCCGGGGGCCACCGCCGAGCCGAGCTGCTCGACGACCACGACCAGCTCCTCGAGGCCGTAGCCCGAGCCGCCGTCGGCCTCGGGCACGTGCAGGCCCAGCCAGCCGAGCCCGGCGAGGTCGTCCCACCACGACGGCTTCGGCTCGTCGGCGGCCTCGAGCAGGGCGCGGGCGTTGCCCCGGGCGTCGCGCTTGGCGAGGAAGTCGGCGGCCGTGTCGGCCAGGGCGCGGTGGTCTTCGGTGATGGCGATCGACATGGCCGGCAGCGTAGGTCGGCCGGCGCCGATCGGCTCAGCCGGGCGCGGGCCGGCCGCGCCGGTTCAGGTGTCCAGGCCGACCAGCTCCACGGAGAGGTCCCAGAGGCGGGCGGCCTGCTCGGGGTCCCGCGCCCAGGGGGCGACGGCGGTGGCGCGCACGGCGGCGGTGCCGTCGTCGGGCACGCCCAGCTGGCAGTCGGCGAGGTAGGTCCCACCGTGGTCGACCAGCTCGGGAGCCGTCGCCGCCCACACGCTCGTGGCGGCGCCGGCTTCGACCGACTTGAACGACATGGCGCTGCCCTCGCCGCTCTCGCCGCGGCCCTCGGCGGCGGCCTTGGCCTTCTCGGCTCGCGCGGCCATCCAGGCGAAGTCGGCGTCGGTCATGTGGCGGGCGAGCGGCGTCATGATCACGCCCGGGTGCACCGAGTAGGCGTGCAGCCCCTGGTCGGCGTAGCGGCGGTCGAGCTCGAGGGCGAAGAGGGCGTTGGCCGTCTTCGACTGCCCGTAGGCGGTCCAGTTGAAGTACTCGGTGTGCTCGAAGTTGGGGTCGTCCCACAGGATCGGCGACTCGAGGTGGCCGGCCGACGACAGGCACACGACGCGCGGCGCCGGCGCGGCGAGCAGCGACGGCAGCACCAGGTTGGTGAAGAGGAAGTGGCCGAGGTGGTTGGTGCCGAGCTGCATCTCGAACCCGTCGGCGGTGCGCGTGAACGGGCACGCCATGACGCCGGCGTTGTTGACGAGCAGGTCGATGCGCGGGTGGCGCTCGACCAGCTCGGCGGCGGCCTCGCGCACGCGGGCCAGCGAGGCCAGGTCGAGCACGAGCGTCTCGGCGGTGGCGTCGGGGACCTGCTCGGCGAGCGTGGCCACCGCCTCGGCCAGCTTGGCCTCGTCGCGCGCGGCCAGCACCACGTCGGCGCCGTGCGCCGCGAGGGCGCGCGCGGTCTCCAGTCCGAGCCCGCTGGTGGCTCCGGTGATCACCGCGACCTTCCCGCTCAGGTCGATGCCCTCGAGCACCTCGTCGGTCGTGCTGGTCGCGCCGAACGTCATGTCGTGCCTCCTGGGGCCGCGCCGGATCGGCCGAGGAGGCCGGGTCGGGTGCGGCGATCGTAGGGGAGCGGTCGCCGCTCGGCCGGTGTCGGCGGCGATCGCGATCAGGCGCCGGGGAAGACGGCGCGCAGCCGGGCGAGCACCTCGCCGTCGTCGACGCCCGCCGGCGTGTGGTCGGGGTCGAGCCGTCCGTAGACGAGCCGGCACAGCGCCTCGGCCGGCAGCACGAGGTCGGCGGCGGCGCTCGATCGCTGGTCGGCGTCGACCACGCCGGCGAAGGTGGCGCCGTCCTCGGCGACGGTGATGGCGAACCGGCGGGCCGGGTCGGTGGTGTCGACGACGATCGATCCCGGCTCGCCGGCGGCGCGGGCGGTGAAGCCGGCGATGAGGCCGAGCTGGTCGACCAGGAGGGCGGTGGCCTCGGCGGGCAGGACGGCGGTGGGGTCGAGCGCCACCTCCACGTCCCAGGTGTGGACCACGTGCTCGTTCACGCGCAGGCCGACGAAGCCGTCGTGGTCGAACAGCAGCGGACCCATGGAGAACGACACGCGGGCCCGCTCGGCGTCGTCGAGCCCCTCGATGCGGGCGAGCAGCGCGGCGTCGGCGGCCAGCCCGTCGTCGACCTGGGCGCGGGGCGACTTGGCGTCCCACCCGGCCCACACCTCGGGCGCGAAGTCATCAGGCGTCTCGAGGCCGGCGAGGCCGTCGTCGAGGCGTCGACCGAAGATGATCGCCGCCGAGCCGAGGTGGGAGACCACCTGGGCGATCGACCACTCGGTCGGGTAGGCGGGGGTGGTGATGGCGTCGTCGTCGAGCGGGGCGACGATCGACCGGAGGCGCTCGACCGAGGCGTGCAGGACGTCGAGGGGCGTGGGCATCGGGGTCTCCGGGGTCGGGGGTGCGGTGGGGACGCGGCGACGGGTGCCGCCGGCGATCCCCGGCACGATACGGAGGCCGCCGGCCGTTGCCACGATCGAGGGTGGTGGTCGCGACGGTGCCGCGAACGCTGCCTGGACCTGCCTCGAACGCCGCGGCGGCGGTTGCTGCGAACGCAGCCTCGACCGTTGACCCGCAGGGCCGGCCCTCCTACGGTGCTCGTCCGAGGGAGGAGGGGCCGTGACCCAGACCGAGACCGCCGGCGCAGACGAAGCGGTGTCCGCCATCGTCGTGCGCCGGGTCCGCTTCGACCAGCCGGCCGACCTCGACGAGGTGTTCGCCGGCGACGAGCCGGACGAGGACCGCTTCCGCGTCGCCTTCTCGCTGACGCTCCCGCACCTCGAGCCCTACCTCATCCGCGTCTACCGCGGCGTGGTCGACCACCTCCGCGACCCCGCGCTGATCGCCGACGTCCAGGCCTTCATCGGCCAGGAGGCCCAGCACCACCGCAACCACCGCCGGGCCAACGACGCCATCAAGGAGGCGCTCGGTCCCGACGCCGCCCGCCGCCTCACCGCCGTCGAGGACGAGCTGGAGGCCGACTACCAGCGGTTCACCAGCCACGGCAGCGCCCGGTCGAACCTCGTGTACGCCGAGGGCTTCGAAGCGATGACGTGTGCGTGGGCGGTGTCGAGCTTCGAGCGGGCGGCCGCCCCCGGCGGGGCGCCGTCGCGGTTCGGCCCGTGGCAGCAGCTGTGGGCGTGGCACGCCGCCGAGGAGATCGAGCACCGCACCGTGGCCTTCCGCGTGTACGAGGAGCTGGTCGGCCGCTACCCGTATCGCGTGGCCGGCTCGATCTGGGCGCAGACGCACATCCTGCGCTACACGAACCGCTTCGAGCGCATCATCAGCGAAGCGCGCGGCCTGCCGGCGCCCGCCCGCCTGCGCGTGCCGCAGGCCATCGCCGGCGGCCCGCGGCGGTGGCTGCGCACCTTCCGCCCCGACTACGACCCGGCCGCGATCGACCCCGGCCCGCTCGTCGACCTCGTCCTCGCGACCACGCCCACCGCCGGCTGATCCATCGGGTTGCTCGCGTCGTCGACGAAGGAGCGGGGGTGTCGGCGAGGGATCTCGTCGAGTACCTGGAGTCCGAGGTGTTCGACGAGCTGATCGTGCGAGGCGACGTCGGCGTGGCCGCGGATCGTGCAGGTCCGCGCCAGGCGGCCCAGGACGACCGAGGAGCGAGCCGTGCCGCTCGCGCACGTGCGTCGGCTGCGCGGCTGATCAACGCCTGATCATCGGGCGGTCGGTCGGAGCTCCTGTCACACCCCCTGGGGATGATGGGGGCATGGTCGAGGTGGCGCCGGTGGCGCAGGAGGGTCGTCAGCGGTTGGCGGCGTGTCGTCGTCGGTTGCGTCGCGAGGTCGAGGCCGACGTGTCGTGGGGTCGTCCGGGTCCCGTCGGGGTGGGTCGGGTGGAGGCGTTGGCGGCGGCCGAGGCGTGGTTGGCGGCGGCGCCTGATGCGCTCGGGGTGTTGTGCGACGGGTTGGACGGGGTGTCGGGGTCGGTGGTGGGGGAGCGGTTGCGGTCGGTGTCGGTGGTGGCGGATCGGGTGCAGGTGGCGGTGGCGCGGCTTTCGGGGGCGTTGGATCGTTCGGCGCAGTGGTCGGTGGAGGGGTCGCCGTCGGCGCGGGCGTGGTTGGTGGCCAACACGGGGGTGGGCCGGTCGGCGGCGTCCCGGTCGGTGGGGGTGGGTCGTCTGGTGGAGCGGTTCGCGGCGACGGCGGCGGCGGTGGCCGATGGATCGTTGTCGGCGGCCAAGGCGGAGGTGTTGGCGGGCACGGTGTTGTCCAGGGGCCGCGACCGGTTGTTCGTGCGGGACGAGGCGGTGTTGTTGGCGGCGGCCGACGAGCTGTCGGTGGCTGACTTCGCGGTGGTGGTGCGCCGGTGGGGGCACTTCGCGGATGACGAGCTGGGCAACGGGGAGCCGGCCGCGGCGTTGGCGCGGCGGGGGTTGTCGTTCGCGGCTCTGCCGTCGGGCAACGTGCGGGTGGGTGGTGAGCTGGACGCGACGGGTGGGTCGTTCCTCAAGGCGGCGTTCTTGGCGTGGGATCGCCCGGATCCGGTCGACGACGAGTCGTGTCCGCCGCGGTCGCTGCCCCAGCGGCGGGCCGACTTCGTGTCGGCGTTGGCGGCCCGGTTCTTGTCGGAGGCCAACGCGGGGGCCTCTGCTCCGGTGGCGACGGTGGACGTGGTGGTCGATGCCGAGGTCCTCGCCCAGATCACCCACCCCGGCGACCACGACGACGTCTCTGGCGGTCGCGGGCCCGATGAGGGCGTCGGTGGCGACGATCGGTGCCAGGCGGCCGTCGGCGGCGGCGACCGTGACGGTGGTGACCGGCAGGAGGTGCCCGACCGGGGCGCGGTGCGGGCCGGTCCGGCGCCGCCGCCGTCGCCGGATCGCACCCGAGGTCGTCCGCGGGTCCGTCGAGCGGATGGGACCACGGGGGTGGGCCGGTTGGGTCTGCTCGGGTGGTGCGATGCGATCGGGAGTGGGCCGCGGCCGGCGCACACGGTGGTGCAGCTGTTGTGTGACAGCTGGATCGGTCGGGTCGCCATGACCGGTCGCGGCGAGGTCCTCGACGTGGGTCGCCGGACCCGGACGTGGAGCCCGGCCCAGCGGCGGGCGATCGTGGCCCGCGATGGGCACTGCACCCACCCGGGGTGCACCCGTGGGCCCGAGTGGTGCCAGATCCACCACGTCGACCCTTGGGACCCCGACGGCGAGACGAACATCGCCAACGGCACGCTGCGGTGCCTGTGGCACCACACCCACCACCACGTCCACGCCCAGGGCGCCCGCGCCCCCACCTGCTGCTGACCGGCCAGGGCCCCGGAGGGGTGATCAGATCAGGGTGGTCGCCGCCTCGGCTGCGGGAGTCGCCGCGGTCGTCGGCGGTGCGGTCGTTGCGATGGTCGCCGATGCGGGCGTCACGGCGTCGGTCGTCTCGGGGGTTGTCGTCGGGGCGCCGGCCGGCCGCCCGGCCAAGGCCTGGAGGGCATCGGCCAGCCGATCGACGGCGTCGGGACCGGCATCGTCGAGCGACCGCCACAGCACGTGCTGGTCGGGCCGGACGAGCACCGCGCCCACATCGCCGAGGTTGGCGACCTTGGTCCAGTGGCCGGTCACGTCCTCCACGTCCCGTCCGACGAGGACGACGGTCAGCGGTGGCTCCCCTCCACGTGCTCCCGGCGCTCCCGCCTCTCCCTGCCCTCGCCGGGCACCTCGGGCGGCGAGCTGGTCGGCGGCGCCCGCCCAAGCCGGGTTGGCCGTCAGCAGCAGCGCTCCGGTCGGCGGCACGAGGTCGAGGGTGCTGACCCGTGACCCGGCGGCCGTCTGCACCCAGGCGTGCGGGAGCCGTCCGCCGGGTCGGGTGGTCGGGACGTAGTGGCGCACGGGATCGACCTCCTGGGTCGTGGGAGCGGTCCGGTCGCGGGTCGCGGTGGTGGTCCGGGTCGGGTCGAGGGTGGGGGCGGCAGAGGTTCGGGGGTCAGAGGCCGAGGCCGGGAGGGGCGCGGGGGCACCCGTCGTTCGCTCGGCGCCGTCGGACGTGGTCTCGGTGACGATCGCGGTGCTCCCGGCGTAGGTGAACCCGAGCTGCAGGCCGAGCATGTCGAAGTGCTCGGCCTGGGCCTCGATGGCGGCGACCAGGCGGGACCGCCCGTCGGTCGAGGCGAGCAGGTGGTCGTAGCGCCGGCGTCGCTCGGCTGCATCGTGGTGGGCGCCGAGCGCGGCTTCGACGTCGAGCAGCTTCACGGCGTTGGTCAGGCTCTGCTCGGCGTTGGCCGTCGCCACCGGCCGCCGCTCGGCCTCGTAGGTGTCGAGCAGGTCGGGGTCGGCCCACCCCGCCTCGACCGCGCCCAGCTTCCAGGCCAGGTCGAAGCCGTCGGCGGCGCCGGTGTTCAGCCCGAGACCGCCGGTGGGTGGGAACCGGTGGGCGGCGTCGCCCACGAGCAGCACCCGGCCGTGGCGGTAGCGATCGGCCACCTGGCAGGTCATCGTCCACGGGGTGACGGTGCGCACGGTCAGGTCGATGCCGTCGGTGCCGTCGATGCCGTCCAGCCCCGCCGCCGCCCGGAAGATGGCGGCGCAGCGCTCGGGTGGGTAGTCGTCGAGCGACTCGGCGTCGGGGTCCCACGGGTGCATGTACACCCACGTGCGCCCGAGGTCGTGGGCGACGAACACGCCCCGGTGATCCGGGTCGGTCGTCCAGTAGAGGGTGGCGGGCCGGTCCGCCACGAGCGGGCGCAGGTCGGCCTCGACGTGGATGCTCACGATCGACGACAGCCGGGTCGGTCCCTCCATAGGGATCCCGCACCATCGCCGCACCGGGCTGCCGGCCCCGTCGGCGCCGATCAGCCAGGCGCTGACCAGCTCGACCTCGGCCGCCGAGCCACCGGTCGAACCGCCACTCGGGCCGCCGTTCGAACCGCCACTCGGGCCGCCGTTGCCATCGACCGCGACGACCCGGCTCACCACGCGGTCGCCGTCGGCGGTCGCCCCCCGCCACTCGACGCCGGTCAGCAGCGTGATGCCCGGCCGCCGCGCGACCTCGTCGCGCAGGATCGGCTCGAGACGGTGCTGGGACAGGTTGCGCAGCGGCGTGGGGGTGACGTGGTCGAGCTCGGCCAGCTCGCCCTGCCGCTCGAACGGCACCGCCCCCAGCTCCTCGCCGGTGAGCGTGGTGACCCACCGGACCCATGCCCCCTCGTCGGCGGGCTGGCAGGCGGCGGCAAGAGCGTCGCCGTCGACCCCGGCCGCCCGGCAGATCTCGAACGTCCTGGCGTTGACGACGTGGGCCGCCGGCGCCGGCTGCACGTCGACCCGCCGCTCGAGCACCACGACGTCGAGGCCCTGCCGGTCGAGCAGCAGTGCGGTCAGCAGCCCCACCGGGCCCCCGCCGACGACCAGCACGCCGGCGGTGGAGGGCGCCGACGTCGGCCCGCCAGGAGCAGTCGACCCGCTCACACGAGACCTCCGTAGGAGCCACCGTCGAGGTGGATGTTCTGCCCGCTGAGGAAGGCAGCCGGGACGGAGCAGAGGAAGGCGCAGGTGGCGCCCACCTCCTCGGGGCGGCCCAGCCGGCGGGCGGCGATCGACGCCGCCTGCTCGGCGCGGGCCTCGTCGATGGTGATGCCCCGGGCCTGCACGGCGAGGTCGGCCATGAAGCGCTGGCGGTCGGTGTCGATGCGCTCGGGCAGCAGGTTGTTGACCGTCACGCCGTCGGGGGCGACCTCGATGGACAGCGCCTTCACCGCGCCGGTGAGCCCGGCGCGAGCGCCGACGGAGGGGACCATCAGCGGGTGGGGCGTGGTGACCATCGCCGACGTGATGTTCACGATCCGGCCGAAGCCGCGGGCCCGCATGCCGTCCACCACCGACTGGATCAGGTGGATGGGCCCGAGCATGTTGGCGGTCAGGGCGGCGGCCCACGTGTCGGCGTCGGTCCCGGTGAACGAGGCCGGAGCCGGCCCGGCGTTGTTGGTCACCAAGATGTCGGGCTCCGGGCAGGCATCGATCAGCGCCGAACGCCCCGCGGCGGTGTCCAGGTCGGCGGTCACCGGCACCACGTCGACGCCGTGGCGTTCGGCCAAGTCCGAGGCCACCGCCGCGAGCCGCTCGGCATCGCGTCCGTTGATCACCACGTGCACGCCCTCGGCGGCGAGGGCGTCGGCGCAGGCCAGGCCCAGGCCCCGGCTCGATGCGGCGACGATGGCCCGTCGCCCGGCGATCCCGAGGTCCACGTCAGCGCCCCACCGCGGCCCGGGCCGCCACCAGCTCGTCGAGGTCGACGGGCATCCAGAAGTCGGGGGCGGGCTCGCCCGGCACCCAGGCCGCCACGCCGAACGGGTCCCAGTCGTCGCGGCGCTGCTCGCGCTCCCAGGCCTCGTCGTCGACGATGCGGTCCATGTCGGCGAACAGCTCGAACATGCCGCCGGCGGGGTCGAGCAGGTACCAGAACAGGTTGGCGCCCACCACGTGGCGGCCGACCCCGGCGACGCTGCGGCCCCCCTCGGCGAGCACGGCGGCCCCGGTGAGCCCGATGGCGTCCACGTCGTCGACCTCGAACGCGTAGTGGTTCATCACCGGGATCGGCGCTGGCGACAGGAGCAGGTTGTGGTGGTCGGGTGAGCACCGCAGGAAGTGGGCGATGCCCCCGCCGACCACGTCGGACGTGCGGAAGCCGAGGCCGTCCCGGTAGAAGGCCGCGCTGGCCGCGACGTCGGGGGTGCCGAACACGACGTGGCCCAGCCGGCGCGGCGGGGGAGCGCTCCCCGTGCAGGCGGGTGCTCGCCGGTCGACGCGGTCGTGGCGATCGGGCCGGTTCGCCGGCGCGGCCGCGGCCGCGGCCGGCGGCGCCGGCGCAGCCACCTCGACGACCACGTCGTGGTCGCCGAGCGGATCGGCGGTGCGCAGCCAGCCGTCGCCGACCACCGCCTCGACGCCCAGGCGGGCGAGCCGCTCGGCGATGGCGGGCAGGTCGGCCTCGTCGTCGCAGGCCAGGCGCAGCTCGCTGACGTGGCGGTAGGCCCCCTCTCGGAGGCGCAGCTGGGACGGGCGCGCGGGCGTGCCGAGCGTGGTGGCGTCGGTGCGCCGCAGGCCGCGCCGCTCCCAGAAGGCGGCCAGCGCCTCGGGGGCAGGCACGGCGAGCTCGAGGTCGACGAGGTCGGTGAGGGCCATGGCGGGCAACCTACGCCCTGTCTAGTCACTTGTCTAGGAATTCCTAGTCGGGCGTGTAGGTTGCTCGTCATGCCCCCCACCTCCACCGGTGAGCCCAAGGGCCGCCAGGCGGTCGAGGCCGCCCTCGTCGAGGCCACCGCCGAGCTGCTCGCCGAGCGCGGCCCCGCCGTCGGCGTGCGCGAGATCGCCACCCGCGCCGGGGTCAACCACGGCCAGATCCACCACTACTTCGGCTCCAAGGACGCCCTGGTGGCCGCCGCGGTCCGCGAGCTGGCGGTCGAGCACCTCGACAACGCCACCGCCCGCGCCCTCGGGGGTCCCCTGCCCCCACCGCTCAGCCTCGAGGACGACGACGGCTACTGGCGGGCGGTCCTGCGGCTGCTGCTCGATGGCCGCCTCGACCTGGCGGCCATCGAGGTCGACGAGGGCCTGTCGGTCCCGCGGCGGGCGCTCGACGCGCTGGCCGCGGCCGAGGGGGACGACCGGCCGTCCACCGAGCTCAAGGCCCGCACCGCGGCCAGCACCGCCCTCCAGCTGGCGTGGGCCGTGCTCGAGGACTTCGTCGACCTCCAGCTCGGGGTCGAGCCCGACGAGCGCGAGCGCGTGCGGGCCTTCATCGCCGGCCTCAGCGTGCGGGTGCTCGCCCCCATCGACGGCCTCGACGCCTGACGTCTCACCCGCCGAGGGCGAGCCCCGTCTCCCTGGGCTCGTCGAGGACCAGCGCGGCGTTGTAGCCCCCCATGCCGATCGACGACTTGAGCGTGGGCCCGGGCCGGCGTCGCGTCACGCCGTCGAGGGCTCGGGGATGGGCCTTCGCCACCAGCGGCGCGGCCGGGATCTCGCCCCGCTCGTAGGCGAGCGCGGCGATCGCCGTCTCCAGCGCCCCACCGGCACCGAGGCCGTGGCCGGTGAGCATCTTCGTCGAGTACAGCTCGGTCGTCGGCGGGAACAGGGCGTCGGCGACGCCGGCCTCCACGGTGTCGTTCAACGTCGTGCCGCTGCCGTGGGCGTTCACGTAGGCGATGTCGTCCGGCTCGAGGCCCGCCTCCTCGATGGCCGACGACCAGGCTGCCGCCACCTGGATCCCGTCGGGCTTGATGGCGATCGGGTGGAAGGCATCGTGGGTGAGGGCCCCGCCGAGCACCTGGGCGTAGGCGCCGTCTCCTCGCCCGGCCGTCACCACCACCGCGGCCGATGCCTCGCCGGCGATGAACCCCTGGCTGCCCTCCTGGAACGGACGGCAGGCCTGCTCGGGCTCGCCGTCGAGCGCCAGCACGCCGAGCGCCTCGAAGTTCCACGCGTTCTCGGGCGTGACCGACAGGTCCGTACCGCTGACGACGACGTCGGTCGCGAAGCCGCTGAGGATCCACTGTCGGGCGAGCACGACCCCGAGCGTGCCGGACGCGCAGGCGGCCCCGACGTTGAGCGACGGTCCGGTGAAGCCGAACTCGGCCATCAGCATCGACGGGGCGGTCGACGGGAGCAGCTGCAGGTAGTGGCGGCGGCGCATGCGCCCCTGGTGCTCGAAGTAGAGGTCACGCCAGCCCTGCACCTCGCCGAGCGAGGTGCACAGCAGGAGCCCGACCCGATCGCCCGGCTCCCACCCGCGGCCCCGCGCGTCGGCGATGGCCTCCCGGCCCGAACCGTAGAGGGAGCGGCCGAACAAGGTGCACGAGTCCTCAGGGTCACCGCCCTCGGGGATCATGGCGGCCAGGCCGCGGAAGTCGTCGAACTCGATGTGACCGGCCGATGATCGTCCCGAGCGCAGGCCCTCCCAGAGCGCCGGCACCCCCCAGCCGTACGCCGTCACCGCCCCGACCCCGACGATCCCAACCGATCCGTGCGTCCCGGCCATGGCGTCACCTCGTTCGTGGATGCCTGGGCTCCATCGTCCCCCGCCGCCGGTCGCGACGGGGAGGGCCGATCGTCCCGCGGTCATGGGATCCGCCGCCGGTCGATGACGACACCGCGTCAGCTCGTGACGACGACGTCGGGTCGGCGGGTCGGCGGGTCGGCGGGTCGCCCGGGTCGGTGGGCCGCCAGGGTCAGCCGCGGTCGGCCATGCCGCCGTCCGGCGGCTCGGTGGGTGGGTGGCCCGCCCGCACTACCGTGCGGCGGTGGCGAGGATCCTGACGCTGCTGGTCGTGGTGGTGGTGGGTGTGATCTCGGCGTTGGTGTGGCAGGTTCGGGCGCCTCGCCGGGCCTCGTCCACCGGTGACCCCGACCACGACGTCGACGAGGACGTGGTGGCGGCCGCGCCGACCGGTGCCCTCGCCACCCGCGCCGTGGTGGCCGGCCTGCGCCAGGAGGGCATGAGCCGGGGCGTGGTCGTCCACCGCTGCACCGTCGACCTGCTCCTCGAGGCGGTCGACGGTCCGCCCACCCCGGCGACGTGCACCACCGACGTCGACCTGTCGGTGTTGCGGTGGGTGGCCCCCGGCTCGCTGGTCGACGTCCTCGTCGACCCGGCCGATCCGGACGGACCTGCCCGGGCGTCGCTGCTGCCGGGCGCGACCCGGGACCGGGTGACGGGCCGCTCGTCGCTGCCCGACGTCGACTGCGGTCGGGTCGACGCCGTGTTCACCGACGCCGACGACCGGCGGATCGACGAGCCGGTCGCCGATCGGGCGATCGTCGGGTGCGTCGACGTCATGTCGTCCGAGCACCGCACGGTCCACAGCACGACGCTGGGCCTGTGGCTGGTCGGCGCCGGCCGGGCGGTGACCGTCAGCGACCGGTTCGGCGTGCTCGGGATCGCCGCGGTGGCGCGTGGCGGCGAGGTCGCCGTGCGGGTCGACCCGGCCGACGAGCGGCGGGTGGTCGTCGACGCCCCGGGCGCGGTCCGGGCGTGGGCCGTCTCGCTGCCCGGGCCGGCCGAGCTGGATCGGGCCCGCCGGTCGCTCGGCCTGGGTGGGGCGGTCGGGCGGGTCACGGCGGCCGGGCCGAGCGGTCGGCAGGCAGGCGTGCGCCACGGCCTGCGCGTCGAGGTCGTCCCCGTCGACCCCACCACCGGCGAGGCGACCGGTGCGCCCGCCACCGCCGACCTCCTCCTCCCGATCCCCGACCAGCTGCTCCTGGTGCCCCAGTCGGCCGTGGTCCTGCGCGACCCGGCGACCGCCCGACGCGACGACGAGGAGGCCGGGCCGGTCGACCTCGACGCCACGGCCCGGGCCCGGGCCCGCTGCGGGATCGACGCCGCCGGGTGGAGCGAGGCCACGGGCTGACCGCGGCCGGTCCGTCGGGCCCGTGTGCGCTCCGCGCGCCGGCCGCGCCCGGCGGGTCCTCGGGTGGGTCCGACCAGCGATCCAGGATTCCGGTGATCCGGGACGGGCCCCGCGGGTCACGGCCGGCGCCCATCCCGTACCCTGCGAGCAGCCGGGCTCTCACCGGCGTCGGCGGCCCGACCAGCTCCCAGCCCACCCGGAGGACCGATCCATGGCCCGCCTGCGCGCCGCCGCCGAACGCCGACCCGTGGGGGCGGTGCGCCTGCCCGGGGTCGGGGAGCGCCTCGACGTCACCGACGTCGAGGGCGCGCCGGTCCAGGTCGTGCGCCGCCAGGACGGCACCGTCGAGCTGCACGGACGGGGGTCGGCCGGCACCGGCCGCACCGCGGCGGACCCTGGCACGACCCGCCCGGCGGGCCCGATCGTGGTCGACGCCACCACCGCGACCTCGGTGGCCGCCTTCGTGACCGGGCGCTTCGTCATCGACCCGGCGGTGGCCGCCCGGATGGCCGACGTCCTCGGCGGGCTGGTCTTCGACTGGGTCCGCCTCGAGCGCGACGACGTGGCGGTGGGGCGCACGCTGGCCGAGCTGGCCCTGCGGGAGCGCACCGGCGTGACCGTGGTGGCGGTGCTGCGCGGCTCGCAGCCGATCGTCGCGCCCGACCCCGACCTGCGGCTCGAGCGGGGTGACGACCTCATCGTCGCCGCTCGCCAGGGCGATGTGGACGGCCTGCTCGACCTGCTGTCGGGAGGGACCTGATGGGCCACGAGCTGATCGTGCTGGGCCTGGCGTTCCTGCTGGCCGGCATCCTCGCCCGGGGCGGTCGCCGCATCGGCCTGCCCACCATCCCGCTGTTCATGCTCGCCGGCATGCTCGTCGGTCCCAACACGCCGGGTCCGGTGCTGTTCGACCACCCCGAGGACATCGAGCTGCTGGCCGCCTTCGGCCTGATCTTCCTGCTCTTCTACCTCGGGGTCGAGTTCTCGGTGGAGGACCTCACCAGCGGCGGTCGTCGCCTGCTGGCCACCGCCGGCGTGTACCTCGGGCTGAACGTGGGCGCGGGCCTCCTGCTCGGCCTGGCCATCGGGTGGGGCACCAAGGAGGCGTTCGTCATCGCTGGCGTCACCGGCATCTCGTCGTCGGCCATCGTCACCAAGCTGCTGGTCGAGCTGCGACGGCTGGCCAACCCCGAGACCCGGCTGATCCTCGGCATCATCGTCATCGAGGACCTCTTCCTCGCGCTCTACCTCGCCGCCCTGGCTCCAGTGCTCAGCGCCGCCGACAGCACGGGCGACGCCGTGCTCCTCTTCGTGCGGGCCCTCGCCTTCCTCGTCGCCCTCGGCCTGGTCGCCCGCTTCGGCGCGCCGGTCGTGGGCCGGCTGATCGCCGCGCGCGACGACGAGCTGCTCGTCGTGCTCTTCGTCGGCTTCGCCCTGCTCGTCGCCGGCGTCGCCTACCAGCTCGGCGTGTCCGACGCCATCGGTGCCTTCATGGCCGGGCTGGTCATCGCCGGCACCACCGTCGCCCGGCGCGTCGAGCGGCTCGTGCTGCCCCTGCGCGACGCCTTCGCCGCCATCTTCTTCTTCGCCTTCGGGCTGTCGATCGACCCCGGGGCCATCGGCGGGGTGCTGGGGCCGGCCCTGGTCGCCATCGCGATGTCGGTGGTGCTGGCGCTGGTGGCCGGCGTGGTCGCCGCCCGCCTCAACGGCCTCGACCGGCAGGCGGCCGCCAACATCGCCTGCTCGGTGCTGGCCCGGGGCGAGTTCGCCCTCATCCTGGTGGCCCTCGCCATGGAGGCCGGCCTCGACGAGCGGCTCACCCCCTTCACCGCGCTGTACGTCCTGGTGCTGGCCGTGGCCAGCCCCATCCTCGCCAGCCGCTCGACCGTCGCCGCCCGCGCCATCCCCGCCCGCCTCCTGCCGGCCCCCGTCGTCGGTCCCTGACGCCGGTCCCTGACGCCGCGCCGTCAGGACGCCACGGCCTCGGCGTCGACCGTCCGGGTGATCCGCCCGTTGGTCGCGCCCACCAACCGCCGCGCCAGCTTGGCGAGGCGACGGCTGGCCTCGGCGGTGGAGGTGCCGAGGAGGTGCTGGTGGTGGCGGACGAACGGGCCCCCGACCGCGGCGCACTCCTGGTCGAAGGCGCGGGCCCATGCCGCGTCGGGGAGCCGGTCGAGGCGCAGCCACACCACCTGCAGGTCGTCGTCGTGGCCCCAGGCGACGACCGACCGTCGGTCGCCGGCTCCGGGTCCGACCAGGTCGGCGGCAGCGTGGTCGGATCCCACCGGTTCGAGCCGACCACACCTCGGTCAAGACCTGGTGGCGCGCCGCGCCGCGATGGGTGAACTCCTGACGAACACCGGGCGAACTCGCCGCCGACGCGGGCTCGACCCGCGGTCGCGCCAGCCGCACCGGGCTACCGTCCGGCCCGCGCCGACGACCTGAGGAGCTCCGCCATGACCGACCACCTCGACGAGATCTTCGGCGCCTACGACATCCGAGGCGTCGTGGGCCAGAACCTCGACTCACCGACGGCGCGCCGCATCGCCCGCGCCTACGGCGACCACCTCACGCCCGACCGCCCGGGGCGCTACCTCGTCGGCCACGACGCCCGGCTCACCTCGCCGGCGCTGGCCGAGGCGGTGAGCATCGGGCTGCGCGAGGGCGGCCACCACGTGGTGCACCTCGGGCCGGCCACCACGCCCATGACCTACTGGGTCGGGGCCGAGGAGGGCTTCGACGGCTCGGTCACCGTCACCGCCAGCCACCTGCCGCCCGAGCACAACGGCATGAAGCTGTGCCGTGCCGACGCCAAGCCGCTGTCGGTGGAGGACGGCCTGCCCGAGATCCAGGCCGCCGTGCGCCGGGCCCTGGCCGATGGCGACCCGCCCCCGGCGTCGCCCACCGACGAGGTCACCGGCCGCATCGACCGGCTCGAGGTGTACGTCGCCGCCCTGCGGCGGCACCTGTCCCCGTCCCGACCCCTCCGCATCGCGGTGGACGCGTCGTGCGGCGTGGGCGGGGTGGACACCGAGCGGCTGCTGTCGCCGGTCGACCCGACCGCCGGCGGCGGGCTCGAGGTGTGGTTCCTCAACACGACGCCCGACGGCCGGTTCCCCGCCCACTCGGGCAACCCCCTCGACGAGGACGCCACCGTCGCGCTGTCGGCGCTGGTGGTCGAGCAGGGCCTCGACCTCGGCGTGGCCTACGACGGCGACGCCGACCGGCTGGTGGCCGTCGACGAGACCGGCGCCCGCCTCGGTCCGGGGACGCTCGGCGGGCTGCTCGCGCTGCGCATGCTCGAGGGCGCCCCCGGCGCGACCGTGCTGTACGACCTGCGGGCGTCACGGGCGCTGCCCGAGGTCATCGCCGCCCACGGCGGCGTCCCGCAGCGCACGAGGGTGGGGCACGCCATCATCAAGCCGGCCATGCGGGCGGCCGACGCCGTCTTCGCCGCCGAGCTGTCCGGCCACTACTACTACCGCGACCTGCACGTCACCGACTCGGGCCTGCGGTCGCTGATCGAGCTGGTGAACCTGGTGGCCGCCGCCGACCGGCCGCTGTCCGCCCTGCGCTCGCCCTTCGACGTGTACCCGACGGCGCCCGAGACGAACCGCGAGGTGGCCGACCGGGCGGTGGTGCTGGCGGCGCTCGAGGCGGCCTACGTGGCCGACGGCGCCACCGTCGAGCACGGAGGCGGCCTACGTGGCCGACGGCGCCACCGTCGAGCACCTCGACGGCCTGTCCGTCGATGGGGACGACTGGTGGTGCAACGTCCGGGCCTCGAACACCGAGCCGGTCATCCGGGTGAACGTCGGGGCCACCACCGCGGCTCGCCTCGACGAGGTGCAGGCGACCCTCTGGTCGCGGATCGACGCCGTCGACGCGGGCGCCGAAGCGCGCACCTGAGAGGACGCTGAGGGCCGCGGCGCGCCCCGGAACGCCGCCGTCGGGGGAACTAGCGTGGGCCCGATGATCCGGGCGCGGCGGCTGGCGGCAGCGGTGGCGGTGGGCGGCACCCTCGGGTGCGCCGCGCTGGGGCTGGCCGGCGGCCGGCTCGCCGTGGCCCAGCAGCAACCCGCCGGCCAGCAGCAACCGGTCGGCCAGCAGCCGGCCGCCCAGGGCCAGCAGCAGCCCGGCGGCCAGCCGCCCGGCGGCCAGCAGCCCGCCGGCCAGGGCGCGGCGGGCGCCGGGCCCAGCTCCACGGCGTCCACCATCCTCGACCCGCCCGAGGTGCAGCAGGCGGCGCGCGACGGCCTCGTCGTCGTGGCCGAGAAGGCGGCGATCCTCGACCGGCTCAAGGCGTTCTCCTCGCCCAAGCCACCCCCGGTGAGCGACCTGGTCGCCGCCGTCGACCTCGGCACCGCCGACACCACCGCCGACCTGCTCGCCGAGCTCGTCGACCTCGACGCCCGGGGCGACCAGATCCTGTCGGTGCTCGAGTACCAGCAGATCGGCCTGTCGCGGGAGGTCACCGAGGTGCTCGGCGGCTTCGACGAGGCCGGCCTGGCCCGCCTGCGGGCCGGCGACACCGGCTTCGTGGAGGCCGGCATCTACCTGAGCGCCGCCGACGACCTGGCGTCGCGCGACGGTCGTCCACCTCCCGACAACGTGCGGACGCGGGTCGAACCCGCCGCGCTGGTCGCCGCCTACCGCGAGGCCGACGCCGCGACCCCGCCGTCGTCGTCGACGTCCACCACGCCGGCCGCCGGGCCCGCCGCCTCACCGCCCGGTGGCGCCCGGCCGGCCGGGCCCACCTCGACCGTGGCCGTGGCCACCGCGGCAGCCTCCACCACGGCGGGCGGCCTCGGCGGGCTGGTCCTGCTGATCGGTGCCCTCGTCGTGGCGGTGGCGATCGGCGTCGCCGTCGTGCTGGTGCGCGGGCGCAAGGCCAAGGCCTCGGTGCCCTACGACGAGCTGCTGGAGGTGAGCCGGACGCTGGCCCTGGCCCGCACCCCCGCGGACGTCGAGCGGGTGGCGGCCCAGGAGGCGGCCCGCCTCGTGGGCACCCGCTCGACCGCCACCGGCGCGGTGCTGCGCCGGGCCACCACCGGCCTCGAGGTCGGCTACGAGACGCTCGAGGGCGTGCTGGTGCCCGATCGCCTCGGCGAGGGCATGCTGCGCCGCGTCGTCGACACCGGCCAGCCCGTGGCCCAGGTCGTCACCCACGAGCCGGCGGTCCGCTCGCTGCCCTCGGCCGTCGTGGCGGTGCCGGTCATCGGTGCCGGTCGGGTCGACGGGTTGGTGATCGCCGTCCGGTCGCCCGACGCGCCCTTCACCGACGACGAGGTCTCGCTGCTCGCCAAGCTGGGGCCGATCGTGGCCGCCGCCCTCGACAGCGCCCGTCACGCCGACGCGTCCACCGCCGCCAGCCTCACCGACCCGCTCACCCAGGTCGGCAACCGGCGCAAGCTCGAGAAGGACCTGACCGAGCACCTGCTCGGCGCGACGGGCACCACCGCGCTGGTGATGGTCGACCTCGACCACTTCAAGCAGGTGAACGACACCCACGGCCATCCCGCCGGTGACGCGCTGCTGGTCGGGGTGGCCGGCGTGCTGCAGGAGGTGGTCCGCCCCGGCGACGGCGTCTACCGCTACGGCGGTGAGGAGTTCGCCCTCGTGCTGCGCGACGCCGACGTGGCGTCGGCGACCGTCGCCGCCGAGCGAGCCCGCGAGGCGCTGCGTGGGCGGGAGTTCGACGTCGGGTCCGGTGCCCGCCTGCGCGTCACCGCGTCGCTCGGTGTGGCCGCCACCACCGATGCCGACGACCTCGACGGGCTCGGCCTCATCGCCCGGGCCGACCAGGGCCTCTACGAGGCCAAGCGGTCCGGGCGCGATCGCGTGGTGGCGTCGTCCGCCTCACCGGCCTGAGCCGACGGCCGACCCGGATCAGCTGCCGACCGAGGAGGCCTGGGCCTGGGCCACGTAGGCGTCGGCGTCGGCTTGGCGGAGGAAGCCGGCGGACGCCGCGGCCTGGGCCGACCGGGTGACGGCGTCGACGTAGGCCTGGTGGGTGGGGTAGCGGGCGGCCAGGGTGGCCGGGTCGATCGGGGTGGACGAGCCGAACAGCATGCAGACGTAGCCCGAGCCGGTGGAGTCGCCGCGCAGGACCTCGGTGGGGGCGTCGACCGGCGGTGTGCGGACCCCGCCCTTGGCCAGGCCCAGGTCGTCCCGCACGACGGCGGTGTCGGTGGTCTCGACGGGGGTGCCCTTCGGTGGCGGCGTGCCGTCGGCGATCCAGCGGCGCAGGGCGGCGAACCCGGCGGCGACGACCGGGGTCTGCGGGCCGTCGTTGAGGGTGCCGCACGAGGCGACGACCGGCTGGCTGGCCGCCCCCGGCGGGGCGCCGGCGGCCGAGCCGAAGTACTCGAGCATGGACTTGTCGAGGTGGGCCGTGCCGGCGACCTCCCAGGTGCGCAGGTGGTCGGTGTCGGGCTGGCGGGCGGCGACGAAGGGCAGGCCGAACAGATCGGTCTCGGTCTCCAGCTGCAGCACCGGGACGCCGAGGTCGTCGCGCACGTGGGCGAAGGCCGGCTTGGTGGTGGCCTTGGCGTACAGCGACGAGCCCCCGTCGCTGCGGCTGTGCACGAAGAAGCCGTCGTAGACGTCGGCCACCGGCTGCACCGCGTTGAGGTAGGTGACCATGCGGGCCGCCGACTGCGACTCGCCCGCCGCGATCACCTTGTCGATCGTGACGTCGCCGAGCAGCTCACGGCCGGCCGGCCCCCGCAGGGCGGCGCCGACCTGGGAGAAGATGTCGTAGCTGTAGTCGTCGCCGGGGTGGTCGAGGGCGGCGTAGCGCTCGGGGTCCCACACCTTGAGCGGCGTGGCGTTCACACCGGGCATGGCCATGGTGGGCGACCCGCCCTGCACGCCCTGGGCCTGGGTCGACACCCCGATCCAGGTGGTGCCGTGGGCCATGAGCTCGTCGTGGGCGTGGGCCCAGTCGACGTCGGAGTCCTGGCCCGACGACACGTTGAGCCACTCGACCACGGCCGTGCCGTCGGCCTTGGCGGGGTCGGCGGGTCGCCGCACGATCACCCGGGTGGTGTACGGCGCCGTGGTGGTGGGCGTGATCGACCACTTCCCGTCGGTGCCGAACGGGGCGGCCTCCTGGTAGGCGGTGGCGGTGCCCGACACGATCAGCTCGTCCTCGACGTAGCCGTGCTCCTGGGCCAGCGCCGCCGGCATGGCGTTGAACGGCTTGCCCTTCTGGCCGGCCGGCGGCCGGGACACGGTGGGCACCGGCACGCCCTTGGCCTTGTTGGACGTGGCCGGCGGTGAGGTGGCGCCCGATCCCGACGCCGTGGTCGCCGCGGACCGGTCGCCGCCCGACGAGCTGGACGACCCCGACGAGCAGGCGGCGGCCGACACGACCAGCCCGGCGGCGACGGCGGCGGCCGCCCAGCGGCGCCGGCGGTCGGTGCGACCGGTGGTGGGCGGCGCCGGGAGCCGGGCGGGGGCCGCGGCGGTCGGCGTGGTCGGCGTGGTCGGCGTGGGCATCGACGCCATCCTCGCACCTGGTAGCGGCGCGCCGCGGTCGCCGTCGACCGCGGCGGTGTACGGTCGCCGCCGTCCCCCGAGCAGGAGCATCCCCATGGCCCAGGTCGTGATCCTCGGTGGCGGCTTCGGCGGGCTGGCCGCTGCCGCCGAGCTGTCGACGAACCACCCCGACCTCGACGTCACGCTCGTCGACCGGCGCGACCACTTCTTCATGGGCTTCGCCAAGCTGTGGGACCTCGGCGGGCTGCGCCCGCTGGCCGAGGGGACCCGCTCGCTGCACGCCCTGGCCGACCGCGGGGTCCGCTACCTGCAGACCTCGGTCGAGTCGTTCGATCCGGCCGCCCGCACGGTCGTCACCGGCGAGGGCGTGCTCGAGGCCGACGCCGTGCTCGTCGCGCTCGGGGCGGCCAAGGCGCCGAAGCACCTCGCCCTGCTGGCCGGGCCCGGCGCCCACGACGTCTACGACGCGGCCGCCCTGCCGGCCATCCGCGCCGACCTCGACGCCCTCACCACGGGGCGCGTGCTGGTGTCGATCCTCGGCGGTCCGTTCCCGTGTCCGCCCGCGCCGTTCGAGGCGGCGCTTGTGGTCGCCGAACGGCTCCAGGCCCGCGGCGTCCGCGATGCCGTCACGGTGACCGTGTCGACGCCCCAGCCCATGACCCTGCCGGTCGCCGGCGTCGACGCCAGCCGCTACATCGCCGATCGCCTCGTCGACCACGACGTGGCCCTGCGCTCGGGGTCGCCGGTGGCCGGCGTCGACGGCGACGCCAAGGTCGTCACCTTCGGCGACGGGTCGACCTTCGCGTACGACGTGCTGCTGGGCGTGCCGGCCTCGGTCGCGCCGCCGCTGCTCGTCGACGCCGGCCTCACCGGCGACTCGGGGTTCGTCGAGCCCGATCGCCACACGCTGCGCACCGCCGTCGACCGGGTCTACGCGGTGGGCGACTGCACCCACATCCCCACCGCCACCGGAGCCCTGCCGAAGGCCGGCGTGTTCGCCGCCGGCGAAGCCGTGGTGGCCGCCCGCAACATCGCCGCCGACCTGACCGGTTCCGAGCCCGCCTCCTTCGACGGCCACGGCCTCTGCTTCCTCGAGCTGCCCGGCCGGCGGGTGGCCTTCGTGGAGGGCGACTTCTACGCCGAGCCCCAACCCGACGTCACCCTCACCGAGGCCGACGAGGAGCAGCACCGGCGCAAGGTGGCCTATGAGACCGAGCGCCTCGACGCCTGGCTCGGCTGACGGTCGGCTCGCCGGACGGTCGGCGCGCCCGAGGCTCAGTGCGCCCGAGGCTCAGTGCGCCCGAGGATCAGTGCGCCCGAGGATCAGTGCGGCCGGTCGCCGGCGATGGCGGCCCGCTCCATCACCCGGGGCTCGGGCCAGTAGTCGGAGCAGGCGTAGTGCTGGGTCGCACGGTTGTCCCAGAACGCGACGGTGCCTGGCGCCCACCGCAGCCGCACCTGGTGCTCGGGCACCTCGGCCTGGCGGAAGAGGTGGTCGAGCAGGGCCTCGCTCTCGTCCTCGGGGAGGCCGACGACGTGGCTGGTGAAGATGGCGTTGACGTACAGCACGCGCTCGCCGGTCTCGGGGTGGGTGCGCACGACGGGGTGCTCGACCGCCGGGTACTGGGCCTGGGCCGTGGCGCGGTCCTCGTCGGACAGGGCCTGGCCGAAGCTGAGCGTGAAGTCGTGCACGGCCCGCATGCCGTCGATCCGGTCTCGGACCTCGGGCTCGAGGCCCTCGTAGGCGGCGGCCATGTCGGCGAAGAGCGTGTCGCCACCCACCGGCGGCACCTCGATCGCCCGCAGCACCGCGCCGAGGGCCGGGCGCTCGCGCCACGACACGTCGCTGTGCCAGATGTTCTCGTAGCCGCCGACGGTGGCGTCCTTGGCCAGGCGGACCAGCTCGGGTGCCTCGTCCGATCCGGTCAGGAACGGGTGCACCTCGAGGTCGCCGAACCGGCGGGCGAAGGCCACCTGGGTGGCGCTGGTGAGGTGCTGGTCGCGGAGCACGAGCAGCTTGTGGGCGAGCAGGGCTCGTCGCAGCTCGTCGATGGTGGCGTCGTCCAGGGGCCCCGCGAGGTCGACCCCCTCCACCTCGGCCCCGATGGTCGGCGACATCGGGGTCAGGTCGAACCGGTCCCACCGCAGGGCGGCCAGCTCGGCCCGCCGGTCGGCCAGGTGCGTGTGCGGACCCAGCGGTGCAGCTCCCCGCTGCTTGATGCGGGCTCGGGCCAGGGCGGCGATGCGCTGCGGCTCGCCGGCGGCGGGCGGCGTGTCGGTGGCGGTCATGGCGTGCATGGTTGCAGGCCACGGCGCCCCGTGCCGTCGTCGGTCGGGCGGTCGGCGGTGGTCAGCCGGTGAACTTGGGGGTGACGGCGCCGGTGGTGGGCAGGCCCTGGGCGAGGGCCTCTTGGGCGGTCGTGGGGCACATGCCGAGGTCGCCGACGCAGGTCAGCAGCACGACGTTGTTGCCGCCGCGGTCGTTGCGGTTGGTGTCGCAGCGGTAGAGGAGGAAGAACTCGGCGTTGGTGGTGGTGGGTGGGGTGTCGCCGAGGGTGACGTAGACGCCGATGGCGGTGCCGGCGGCGGGGACGGGTCGGGGTTGGGGGAGGCCGGGGCGGATGGCGTTGGGGCCGGTGAGGATGTACTCGCTGCCTTCGTAGACGGGCTTGTACGCGGCCGACTCGTAGGCGTCGAGGACGGTGCCGTCCTGGGAGGTGGAGGTGACGGCCTGGCGGTTCACGCCGTTGGCGTTGTAGGTGATCTCGACGTCGCCCTGGGCGCAGTCGGCCGAGATGGACAGGGCGATGCCGAAGGGCTGGACGACCGACGAGGCCATGGCGGGGCGGGCCGGCACGACCACGGCGGCGAGGAGCCACAGCGGGACGGCCAGGGCGGCGGCCACCCGGCCACCGGTGCGGCGAGGACGTCGACGCGGGTGCGTCACGGCCTCACGACTTGCAGTTCGCACTGCCGACCCTCCATCCGAGGACGCCCATCGACCGCGAGCTGCCGCTCGGCTGGCCGAGCGCGTCGATCTGCAGCGGTGCCTGGTACGACGAGCTGGTGATGTCGTTGTTGGGTATGCGCGACGACTGGGTGCGGGGGCCGAACAGGGTCCCCGGGTCGAAGCCGAGCCCCGACTGGTCGAGCAGGTAGTACCACCCGCCGTCGCCTCCGTGGGAGGAGCCCAGGCAGTTGGCCGAGCCAGACCCGTCGGTCGACAGGACCCGGTAGAAGTAGCCGTGGCAGGCCGTGGTGTTCCCGGTGCACTGGTTGTTCAGGTACGGCGTGGTGCCGATGAACTGGCCGTAGCCGTCGTTGACCCGGTTCTCGAACCCGGTGTTGCACAGCTGCTGGGGCTGGCAGTAGCCGACCCGCCAGCCGAGCTTGTCCTGGTTGGCGAACTGCTGCCACACCCACAGGCCCCGCTGGTTGGTCATCTGGGTCTGGGTCGCGGGGAAGTCCGTGATGATCATCGGGCCCTGGGTGGTCATGCGTCCCATGGCGTCGAGCAGCCCGGCGTCCATGACGGTCTGCTGGTACGAGTCGTACAGGAAGTCGATGGCGGCGCAGAACGAGTTGACCAGGGTGTTGTTGAGGTCGTTGGCGGTGGTGTCGATCCGGCCGTTGGGGTTCAAGAACCCCATGCCGCCGGCGACCCCGGCGCCGGTCATGGAGAACACGGCGGTGAGGACGAGGCTCGTCGTCTCCTTGCCGGTGGGCAGGGCGCCCATGAGGCCCCAGATGAGGTCGGCGACCAGGGCGGTGATGGCCATGTTCTTGTCGAAGTGGTCCGCGACCTGGCTCGGCGAGCTGCTGCCGGAGTCGGCGACGATCTGGGTGTTCTGGATCAGGGTCTGCAGGCCGCTGCTGCCGAAGTAGAAGCTCTGGAGGTGCGAGCCGTTCAACAGCCAGCCCTGGGTCTGGGCCACGGTGTCGTTCCACACGTCGCGCGACACGTTGCTCCCCGTCGCGGTCGTCTCGTAGACGCCCTTGGCGTCGTCGGCCAGGCCCGCGAGCGAGATTGGGCTGTCCGAGGTGCCGGCCTGGACGAGCAGCTGGCGGGGGGTCAGGTTCGTGTAGGCCTGCGACCCGATGGCTGCGACCACCGCCTTGTAAGCGGACAGCTGCTGGTCCCACAGGGCCTGGGGGTAGTCGGGTGGTCGGGTGGGGTTCGGGTCGGCGGGCAGGACCGTGGGGTTGTCGGGGATCGAGGTGGTGGCGTAGGTGGACCAGGCCGGGAAGCTCGCCGACGGCGACACCCAGCCGCCGCTGGTGGTGCCGCCCTGGAGGCGCAGGACGCGCATGCCGGTGGCGTCCTTGCCCATGAGCAGGTCGGTGCCGTCGGCGAGGTGGGCGGTGCGCAGGGTCTCGTAGCGCACCGGTTGGTTCCAGCCGTTGGCGTCGGAGAACTGGCCGGCCACCAGCGACGGGGCCGTGAAGGCACCGCTGGCGAGGGCGGTGAACGCAACGCCGCCCTGCTGGTTCGGGGCGGGGAGCTGGCCGGCGGGGAACCGACCCATGAGGTGGGCCGCCACCGGGGTGGTCGTCCCCGTCGGCACGCCCAGCACGGCCCGTCGGATGGTCGGGTAGTAGGCGGCGCCGTCGAAGCCCTGGGCGTCGGTGAAGATCGTCGGCGCCGACGAGCTGGGCGGGGTGACCAGCTCGGACCAGCTGCCGCCCGCGAACGTCCAGGCGTCGATGCCGTACTGCGTGCGGCCGTAGACGTCGTCCACCCCGTCACCGTTCAGGTCGGCGATGCCGATCGTGGAGTACCAGCTCGGGTTGGTCTTCCACTGGCCCTGGCTGTCCGACCACGGGCCGGAGGTGGAGAGGGCGGTCCAGGTCCCGCCCGAGAAGCGGTAGACGACGAGGCCCTGCGGGCCCCGGGCGACCAGGTCGGCCTGCTTCCCGCTCTCGAGGTGGGCCAGGCGGATCGTCTGGTAGTGCTGCGGCTGGTTCCAGACGTTGCCGGCGTCGCTCAGGATCGTCGTGCCGGCGTCGATCTGCTGCAGCTGGCCGTTCACCAGCTTGTAGGTCTGGATGCCGCCGGGACCCCGGCCGACGATCTCGTCGGCGCCGTCGCCGTCGACGTCGCCGGTGGTGATGGTCTCGTAGTACTGGGGCAGCCACCACTGGGCGGTAGCGGCGTCGGCGAACACCGGCGTGCTCGTCGTCTGCCACGACGCGGTGCCGCCCGGTGGGGCCGGCAGGTAGGAGGAGACCTGCAGACCCGACTGCAACCGGGCCACCACCTCCTGCCCCGGGCGCTTGTCGAGGTGCGCCATCTGCATGGTCGAGTAGGTGGAGGCGTCGTAGAAGCCGGTCTGGAACTGGGAGGGGTAGCCCGCCCACGGGGTGAGCTCGGGCGCCGCGGGGCCCGGCGTCCGATCGGGGATCCACTGGCCGGGCAGGGCCAGGAGGGCGACGTGGTCGGCGTTGCCGGGTCCGATCGCCGAGGCCTGGAAGGGGGTGGCCCACCGTTGGACCTCGACGTGCGAGGCGTTGCGACCGAGCAGCTCGTCGGCGCCGTCGCCGTCGATGTCCCCGGCCATCACCGTGGCGTACTGGTCGGCGTTGGCCCAGCCGGCGCTGTCGGCCCACGGCGGCAGCAGCAACGGCTCGCTCGAGGTCGGGCCGCTCTGGCAGGTCGGCGTCGACTGGGCCGACGCCGTGGCCGAGGCGGGCGCGGCGGGCGCCGCGACCGCCGGCTCGGCGGCGATCGGGACCAGGGCCGGGACCGTGCCGACGAGCAGCGCCAAGCCGGCCGCCAGCGTCCTCCCTCGTCGCATCGCGTCCTCCGCTCGCCCACCGACCACTTGTGGTGTCGCCGGCACTCTACGCGGTGGCGCGGCGCCGTCGCGGTCGCCGGACGGGCCGGGTGATCGGCCGCGCCGGGTGGTGTCGGCGGTGGTCAGCCGGTGAACTTGGGGGTGACGGCGCCGGTGGTGGGCAGGCCCTGGGCGAGGGCCTCTTGGGCGGTCGTGGGGCACATGCCGAGGTCGCCGACGCAGGTCAGCAGCACGACGTTGTTGCCGCCGCGGTCGTTGCGGTTGGTGTCGCAGCGGTAGAGGAGGAAGAACTCGGCGTTGGTGGTGGTGGGTGGGGTGTCGCCGAGGGTGACGTACACGCCGATGGCGGTGCCGGCGGCGGGGACGGGTCGGGGTTGGGGGAGGCCGGGGCGGATGGCGTTGGGGCCGGTGAGGATGTACTCGCTGCCTTCGTAGACGGGCTTGTACGCGGCCGACTCGTAGGCGTCGAGGACGGTGCCGTCCTGGGAGGTGGAGGTGACGGCCTGGCGGTTCACGCCGTTGGCGTTGTAGGTGATCTCGACGTCGCCCTGGGCGCAGTCGGCCGAGATGGACAGGGCGATGCCGAAGGGCTGGACGACCGACGAGGCCATGGCGGGGCGGGCCGGCACGACCACGGCGGCGAGGAGCCACAGCGGGACGGCCAGGGCGGCGGCCACCCGGCCACCGGTGCGGCGAGGACGCCGACGCTCGGGGATGTCAGAAGACGCAGTTGGCACTGCCGACCCTCCATCCGAGGACGCCCATCGATTGCGAGCTGCCGCTGGGTTGGCCTTGTCCGCCGATCTGCAGCGGCGCCTGGTACGAGTTGCTGCTCATGTTCGGGTCGGGAGGCATCCGCGTGGGCTGCACGCGCGGGGAGAACAGGGTCTGGGTCTGGAACCCGAGCCCGGCCTGGGTGAGGTCGTACCACCCACCGTCGCCGCCGTGCGAGGTGCCCTCGCAGTTGGCCGTGCCGTACTTGTCGGTGGACAGCACCCGGTAGAAGTAGCCGTAGCACTGCTCGCCCACGTTGACGCACCCCGGCTGGCTCGGCTCGCCGCCGCCGAGGGTCGCCAGGCCGTAGAACTCGCCGTACCCGTCGTTGACCCGGTCGATGAAGCCCTTGCTGTCGCACACCTGCAGGCCGGGGCAGTAGCCGACCCGCCAGCCGTACTTGTCCTGGTTGGCGAACTGCTGCCACACCCACAGGCCCCGCTGGTTGGTCATCTGGGTCTGGGTCGCGGGGAAGTCCGTGATGATCATCGGGCCCTGGGTGGTCATGCGTCCCATGGCGTCGAGCAGCCCGGCGTCCATGACGGTCTGCTGGTACGAGTCGGACAGGAAGTCGATGGCGGCGCAGAACGAGTTGACCAGGGTGTTGTTGAGGTCGTTGGCGGTGGTGTCGATCCGGCCGTTGGGGTTCAAGAACCCCATGCCGCCGGCGACCCCGGCGCCGGTCATGGAGAACACGGCGGTGAGGACCAGGCTCGTCACGCCCTCGCCGGTGGGCAGGGCGCCCATGAGGCCCCAGATGAGGTCGGCGACCAGGGCGGTGATGGCCATGTTCTTGTCGAAGTGGTTCGCCACGGCGTTGGGCGAGTTGTTGCCGGAGTCGGCGACGATCTGGGTGTTCTGGATCAGGGTCTGCAGGCCGTTCGGGGAGAAGTAGAAGCTCTGCAGGTGCGAGCCGTTCAACAGCCAGCCCTGGGTCTGGGCCACGGTGTCGTCCCACACGTCGCGCGACACGTTGCTCCCCGTCGGCGTCGTCTCGTAGGCCTCGCCGGCATACCCGGCGAGGGTCGTCAGCGAGACCTGGCTGTCCGAGGTGTTGGCCTGCACGAGCGCCTGGCGGGGGGTCAGGTCCGTGTAGGCCTTCGAGCCGATGTCCTGGCTGACCGCCTTGTAGGCGGCCAGCTGCTGGTCCCACAGGGCCTGGGGGTAGTCGGGTGGTCGGGTGGGGTTCGGGTCGGCGGGCAGGACCGTGGGGTTGTCGGGGATCGAGGTGGTGGCGTAGGTGGACCAGGCCGGGAAGCTCGCCGACGGCGACACCCAGCCGCCGCTGGTGGTGCCGCCCTGGAGGCGCAGGACGCGCATGCCGGTGGCGTCCTTGCCCATGAGCAGGTCGGTGCCGTCGGCGAGGTGGGCGGTGCGCAGGGTCTCGTAGCGCACCGGTTGGTTCCAGCCGTTGGCGTCGGAGAACTGGCCGGCCACCAGCGACGGGGCCGTGAAGGCACCGCTGGCGAGGGCGGTGAACGCAACGCCGCCCTGCTGGTTCGGGGCGGGGAGCTGGCCGGCGGGGAACCGACCCATGAGGTGGGCCGCCACCGGGGTGGTCGTCCCCGTCGGCACGCCGAGGGTGGCGGCCCGGATGGTCGCGTAGTACGCCTCGCCGTCGAAGCCCTGGGCGTCGGTGAAGATCGTCGGCGCCGACGAGCTGGGCGGGGTGACCAGCTCGGACCAGCTGCCGCCCGCGAACGTCCAGGCGTCGATGCCGTACTGCGTGCGGCCGTAGACGTCGTCCACCCCGTCACCGTTCAGGTCGGCGATGCCGATCGTGGAGTACCAGCTCGGGTTCGTCTTCCACTGGCCCTGGCTGTCCGACCACGGGCCGGAGGTGGAGAGGGCGGTCCAGGTCCCGCCCGAGAAGCGGTAGACGACGAGGCCCTGCGGGCCCCGGGCGACCAGGTCGGCCTGCTTCCCGCTCTCGAGGTGGGCCAGGCGGATCGTCTGGTAGTGCTGCGGCTGGTTCCAGACGTTGCCGGCGTCGCTCAGGATCGTCGTGCCGGCATCGATCTGCTGCAGCTGGCCGTTCACCAGCTTGTAGGTCTGGATGCCGCCGGGACCCCGGCCGACGATCTCGTCGACGCCGTCGCCGTCGACGTCGCCCGTGGTGATCGTCTCGTAGTACGGCGGCTGCCACCACTGGGCTCCCCAGCTGTCGGCGAACACCGAGGTGGAGATCGTCTGCCACGAGGAGGTGCCGCCCGGGGCGGCCGGCGTGTACAGGTAGAGCTGGAGGCCGGTCTGCAGCCGAGCCAGCACCTCTTGGCCGGGCCGGCCGTCGAGGTCGGCCATCTGCATGGTCGAGTAGGTGGAGACGTCGTAGTAGCCGTTCTGGTACTGGCCCGGGTAGCCGGGCCAGGTCGTCAGCTCGGGGGTTGCGGGCCCCGGCGCCCGGTCGGGGATCCACTGGCCGGGGAGGGGCAGCAGGGCGACGTGGTCGGTGTTGCCGGCGCCGATCGCCGAGGCCTGGAAGGGGGTGGCCCAGCGCTGGACCTCCAGGTTCGAGGCGTTGCGGCCCAGCAGCTCGTCGGCGCCGTCGCCGTCGATGTCGCCCGCCATCACCGTGGCGTACTGGTCGGCGTTGGCCCACCCGGCGCTGTCGGCCCACGGCGGCAGCAGCAGCGGCTCGCTCGACGTCGGGGCGGACTGGCAGCTCGGCGCCGACTGGGTCGCGGCGGCCGGCGAGCTCGTCGCCGCCGGCGCGGCCGCCGCCGGCGCGGCGGCGGGGACGACGATCGGTGCCGCGGCGAGCAGCATCGCCAGCCCCGCCGCGATCGCCCTCCCTCGTCGCATCCTGCCCTCCGCTCGTCCGCCGCCGGGACGTGGTCTCCGCGGCACTCTACGCGCGCCGGGAGGTGTGGTCATCGACGCGGGCACCGCCCGGGCTCCGCGTCGGGGGCGGCTCAGCCGCGCGAGGCCCGGATGCCGTCGAGGAAGAGGCCGGCGACCTGGCGGGCGGCCTCGTCGTAGGTGAGGCCCAGCTCGGCGAGCACGGCCGGGTCCTGCAGGCGGTCGACCAGGCCGAGGATGGCCTCGGCCACCAGGCGGGGGTGGACGCGGCGGAACACGCCCTGGCGCACGCCGGCGTCGACGACCGCCTCGAGGCCGTCGGCGAAGCGGTTGGTGAACGTGGTGACCAGCGCGGCCAGGCGGGGCGTGGCGACGAGGTCGGCGGTGAACGCCGGCGACAGCGCGGCGAAGCGCTCGGTCACGAGGGCGGCCGAGGCCTCGAGCTGGCGGGCGGGCGAGCGGTGTCGGGCGATCTCGGTCATGCAGTCGGCGAGGAAGCCGTCGAGGTAGCGCTCGACGGCCAGCGCCACCAGGTCGTCCTTGGACGGGGCCAGGTCGTACAGGGTGCGCCGGCTGCAGCCGAGGCGGGCGGCGACCTCGCCGACGGTGAGGTGCCGGAAGCCCTCGGCGAGGATCAGCGCCTCGAACGCGTCGAGGACGTCGGCCTGCCGCGCGGTGCGGCCGGCGCGTTGGCGATCGGTCGCGACGGCGGAGGTGGTGGCGGCGGCGGCGCCGAGCAGGGCCATGCCCCCCACCGTAGCCGGCGGTGGTCGTGACGGCACACCAGAGGGGTACCAAGGTTTGCAACTTGGTACCGCTCTCGGTAGCGTCCCGGCATGGCCAACCGACGAGCAGACCTCCACCGGGTGATCACCGCGACGGCGGCGCTCACGGGGGCCGGGTGGCGGAGCCGGCGCCGGCGCCGGGCGGGGGAGCCCTGGCCGCCGGCGCTGGCCGACGAGCTGCGCCACGCCTTCGAGCACCTCGGGCCCACGTACACCAAGCTCGGCCAGATGGTCGCCTCGACCCCGGGGCTGTTCCCGCCCTTCCTCGTCGAGGGCATGCAGGGCTGCCTCGACGAGGTGAAGCCGCTGCCCGCCAGCGTCGTGCTCGAGGTGGTCGAGGCCGAGCTCGGCGCGCCGGTCGACGAGCTGTTCAGCCGGTTCGACCGCCGCCCGCTGGCGTCGGCGTCCATCGGGCAGGTCCACCGGGCCGCCACCCCCGAGGGTCGGGAGGTGGTGGTGAAGGTGCAGCGGCCCGGCATCACCGACCGCATCCAGACCGACCTGCGGCTCATGGCCGCGGCGGCCCGCACCGCCGAGCGGGTGTCGCGCCGGGCCCGGCTGGTGCAGCCCCAGGCGACCGTCGCCGACTTCGCCCACACCCTGGGGGAGGAGCTCAGCTTCATGGTCGAGGCCCGGGCCATGGAGGACGTGGGCGCGGCGCTGGCCGACTTCGCCCACGCCGATCGCATCCACATCCCCGAGGTCCACTGGCGCTGGACCACGCCCCGGGTGCTCACCATGGACCACGTCGACGGCCCGCGGCTCGACGACGTCGATGCCCTGGAGGCGCTCGGGGTCGACGGGGCCGAGCTGCTCAAGGTGACGGTGCGGGGGTGGCTGCACGGCGCCCTCGTGCACGGCGTCTTCCACGGCGACCTGCACGCCGGCAACCTGCGCGTCGACCCGCTCGGTCGGGCCACGTTCATCGACTTCGGCATCTGCGGGCACCTCACCGACGCCGCCCGCTCGAGCCTGTTCGTCGCCCTCCCCGCCATCTTGGCCCGCGACTTCCGCACCCTGGCCGAGGCGATGTTCGCTCCCCTCGACGGCGAGGGCGACCTCGACCTGCCGGCCATCGTGGCCGACCTCGAGGCCACGATCGAGCCGGTGCTCGACGCCCCCTTGGGCCAGGTCTCCTACGCCCAGGCGTTCGTCGAGGTGGTGCGGGTGGGCCTGCGCCACGGCGTGCTGCTGCCCAACGACCTGATCCTGGTGTTCAAGCAGTTCTTCTACGTCGAGCGGTTCACGTCGCTGCTGGCGCCCGAGTGGCAACCGCTCAGCGACCCCGACCTGGTCGCCGAGATCCTGGCGGCCACCGCCGCGCCGATCGCCCCCGTCGAGCCCGCCCGTCCGGTGCGCGCCGTCCCCGACGTAGCCTGACGCGACGCCGGGTGGGGCCGCCCGATCAGTCGGGCAGCAGCGGCACGGAGATGTCGTCGCGCCGGCCGAGCAGGCGGGCCCGGGTGAGCGACCGTGACCCGAACCGGTCGCGGAGGCCGTCGACGGCGGCGTCGAGGGCCTCGGTGCTGCGGGCGTCGAACGGCAGGACCAGCTGGACGGCGCGGTCGTCGTCGAGGTTGGTGATGCTCACCCCGACGAGGGTGAGGCCCCGTTCGGTGATGGTGGGCCACGCCTCGTCGAGCACCTGGCGCAGCGCGGTGAGGAGGGGCACGGTGGACGCGGTGGCGCCGGGCAGGGTGCGCGACCGGGTGGCACGGGAGAAGTCGCCGAAGCGCAGCCGCAGCACGACGGTGCGCCCCACCCGGTGGGCGGCGCGGAGCCGCCGGGTGACCCGGTCGACCAACGAGAGCAGGCTCGCCTCGACCTCGTCCCGGGTGTGCGGCCCCCGTCCCATGGCGTGCTGGGCACCCATCGACCGCCGGCGGCGGCCCGTCTGCACCGGGCGCGGGTCGCGGTTGTGGGCCAGCGCGTGGAGGTGGTGGCCCGAGGCCGGGCCGAGCATGGCCACCAGCGCCTCCTCGGGGAGCGCGGCCACCTCGCCGACCCGGCGCAGGCCGCGCGCGTGGAGCTTGGCGGCGGTGACCGCGCCGACGCCCCAGAGCCGCTCGACGGGCAGCGGGTGCAGGAACTCGAGCTCGGCGTCGGGATGCACCTCGAGCAGGCCGTCGGGCTTGGCCACCCCGCTGGCCACCTTGGCCAGGAACTTCGTGCGGGCGATGCCGACGGTGATGGGCAGCCCCACCTCGTCGAGCACGCGGGTCCGCAGGCGCTCGGCGATGGCGACCGGGGATCCGGCGATGCGGCGCAGGCCGGCGACGTCGAGGAAGGCCTCGTCGATGGAGATGCCCTCGACGAGCGGGGTGGTGTCGTCGAACACCGCGAACACCGCCTTGGACGCCTCGCTGTAGGCGCGCATGCGCGGCGGGACGACGACGGCGTCGGGGCACAGGCGGCGCGCCTGGCGCCCGCCCATGGCCGTGCGGACGCCGTGGGCCTTGGCCTCGTAGCTGGCGGCCAGCACGACGCCCCCGCCGACGATGACCGGCCGGCCGCGCAGGCGGGGCTCGTCGCGCTGCTCGACCGACGCGTAGAAGGCGTCGAGGTCGGCGTGCAGGATCGACGCGTCGGGGCGGGGACCCCGGGGGACTCGGGACACGAACAGATGTTCGCATCCCCACCGGCGACGTGCAAGGGGCGGCGCGGCGGCGATGGTCAGGCGCGGCGCCCCACGACGATGCGCACCGGCGCGGCCCAGGTGCGCGGCACCTCTCGCACGTCGCAGAACCCGGCCATCCGGACGACCGCGGTGGCCCGCTCCGGCGTCCACGGGTGGCCGCCCGACCGGATGGTCCGCAGGTCGAGCAGGGCCTGGGCCGCGCCGTCGGGGCCGCCATAGGTGCCGAGCACCACCCACCCGTCGCGGCGCAGCGCCCGCCGGGCGGACCGCAGCGCGTCGGGCACCACCTCGGCGGGCAGGAACGGGCCGGGGAGCCAGACGAGGTCGAACGCGTCCCGATCGGTCAGGGCCCGCACGTCCTGGTCCCGCACCTCGATGCGCCCGGCGAGCCCTTCCGAGGCGACGTTCCCCCGCGCCAGGTCCAGCGCCGGCGGGTGGATGTCGAGGCCGGTCACGCGCAGCGCCGGCCAGCGGCGACAGGCGGCCACGGCCATCCACCCCGTGCCGGTGCCGACGTCGCACAGCGCCGCGCCCGGAGCCGACAGCCGGTCGGCGAGCCCGTCGACGTCGGACGCGAAGGCGGCCAGGGCGTCGACGATGGCCATCGACACCCGGCCCTGCGCCTGCAGCACCTCGCGGTCGTCGCCGGACCACGACGGAGGCCGGTCGGGGTGCTCGAACAGGTCGAGGGCCTGGCGCAGGAACGCCACCACGACGCCGCGCACGGTGGCACGGTCGACCTCGTCCAGCTCGCCCAGCGCGGGGAGCGCCGCCCTCGTCACCGCCGCCAGCCGATCGGCGATCAGCGGGTGGGGGACCACCTCGCCCGCCTCGGCCCGGAGCTGGGCCCCCACCGCCGCCGCCTGCTCGGCGGCGGCGGCCAGCCCGAGCGCGGCGGCCAGGGTGGTGGTCGTCGCTCGGGGCGCGCTCGGGTCGTGGGGCGGCCCGCCGTCCGGCGAGTGCTGGTCGTCGGGGTCGTCCACCTCGTCCTCCTCGTCCACCTCGTCCTCTTCGCGCGGCCCACCCCGTCTTCGCCACCGGTCGGCGGGCGGATCACCACGGGCGACCGCGCCGGCGCCGCCGGAACGCGCTTCCCCTCGCCCCCTCCCCCGGGGCAGGGTCTGCGGCCGGAAGGAGGTGACCGACGTGCCCACCCGCATCAACGACAAGCTGATCTCCTGGGCCAGCGACATCGAGCCCGACACCATCCGGCAGGCCGAGAAGGCGGCCCGGCTGCCCATCGTCGAGGGCCACGTCGCGCTCATGCCCGACGCCCACGTCGGCCTCGGCGCGACCGTCGGTTCGGTCATCCCGACGCGTGGCGCGGTCATCCCCTCGGCGGTCGGGGTCGACATCGGCTGCGGGATGATCGCCACCGAGCTCGACCTCGGCGCCGCCGACCTGCCCGACGACCTCACGCCGCTGCTCGGCGCCGTCGAGCGCGCCATCCCGGCGGGCGTGGGTCGGGGTCACGACCACCTGAGCCGTCGTGCCGATCGCTGGCTCGACGCCAACCGCCCGGCCACCGACCTGTCGGCCGACCGGCTGGTGAAGGCCGGCAAGCAGCTGGGCACGCTCGGATCGGGCAACCACTTCTTCGAGCTGTGCCTCGACGAGCGCGACCAGGTGTGGGTGGTCCTGCACTCGGGGGGCCGAGGCATCGGCAACCAGCTGGCCCAGGCCCACATCGCCGGGGCCCGCCGCCTGGCACGCGACCTGCAGCTGCGGCTCGAGGATCCCGACCTGGCGTACCTCACCGAGGGCACCCCCGAGTTCGCCGCCTACGTGGCCGACATGCTCTGGGCCCAGGACTACGCCCGGCTCAACCGCGACCTGATGATGGACCGCGCCCTCCGGGAGGTCCTCGCCTTCGTCGGCCACGGTCGCGAGCTTCGCCGCATCAACTGCCACCACAACTTCACCGAGCGCGAGGTGCACGGCGGGACCGAGCTGTGGATCACCCGCAAGGGCGCCATCAAGGCCGGCGTCGACGACCTCGGGGTCATCCCGGGGTCGATGGGCACCCGCAGCTACATCGTGCGGGGCCGGGGCTCGGCGGCGAGCTGGGCGTCGTGCTCGCACGGCGCCGGTCGTCGGCTCAGCCGGACCCAGGCCAAGAAGCGGTTCACCGCCGACGACCTCGCCGCGCAGATGGCGGGCACGGTGTGGCTGGCCGACCGCGCCGACCGGCTGGTCGACGAGATCCCGTCGGCCTACAAGGACATCGACCAGGTGATGGCCGACCAGGACGACCTGGTCGAGGTCCTGCACACGCTGCACCAGGTCCTCAACTACAAGGGCACGTAGCGGCTCGCCGCTACGCTCGGCGCTCGTCGTCGCCGGCCCGCCCGTGCCGGTCGGCCCGGCCCGATCCGCGTGCGCATCCTCCTCGTGTCCGACCTGCACTACGTCCTGCCCCAGCTCGACTGGGTGGTCGGCGCCGCGCCCGACTTCGACCTCGTCGTGGTGGCCGGCGACCTGCTCGACATCTCCTCCCACGTCCCGCTGCACACGCAGGCGGTGGTCGTGCTGCGGTACCTCGAGCTGCTCGACCAGGTGGGTCGGGTGGTCGTCGCGTCGGGCAACCACGACCTCACCGGTCCCGACGAGCACGGCGAGCAGGCCGCCCTCTGGCTGGCCGAGGCGCGCGCCGCCGGCATCGTCGCCGACGGCGGGTCGCTGCTCCTCGACGACGCCCTGGTCACGGTCTGCCCGTGGTGGGACGGCCCGGTCGGGCGCGAGGTGGTCGAGGCCCAGCTGGCCGACGACGCCGCCCGCCGCCCGGCCCGCTGGCTCTGGGCCTACCACTGGCCCCCGCTCGGCTCGCCGACGTGCTGGACCGGTCGCCGGTCCTACGGCGACGAGGAGCTGGGCGGCTGGATCGACCGCTACCGCCCCGACGTGGTGCTCACCGGCCACGTGCACGAGCCGCCCTTCCGGGCCGACGGCGCCTGGGCCGATCGCATCGGCGACACCTGGGTGTTCAACGCCGGCCGCCAGATCGGGCCGGTGCCCACCTGCATCGAGCTCGACCTGGGCGCCGGCACGGCGTCGTGGCACTCGCTGGCCGGGTCCGAGTCGCTGTCGCTGGCCGCCGACGCCGCGCCGGCGCGCACCGCGGTCTGAACCGGCGGCCGGCCCGTCAGTAGTCGGGGTGCGGGTCGCGGGCCGAGCCGGGGCGGGCCGGCGGCGCCGGCTCGTCGGTCAGGTGGCCGAGCACGTCGGACACCATGGTCAGTCCGGGGGCGTCGCCGTACTGCTGCTTCAGGTCGGCCAGGTAGGTGTTGACGGCGTGGAGCCGGCCGGCCAGCCCGGTGGCGACGTGCAGCAGCACGCGGGGGTCGTCGGTGAGCAGGGCGCGACCGTCGGCGGCCACGCGCAGCCGCGTCGGCTCGGTGGCCACGACCGTGGCGGTGCTGCGCGAGCCGAGCAGCACCGACACCTCGCCGATGACGGCGCCGGGCTGGGCGATGGTGGCGTGGGCGACCCCGCCGGTGCGGACCTCGAGCGCGCCCGACACCAGGATCCAGATGGGGCCGCTGGCGTCGCCGTCCTCCTCGATGAGGACCTCGCCGGCGGCCAGCTCGACCTCGGGTAGACCGGCGGACAGCTCGAGCAGGTCCGCCACGGCTCAGCCGCCGTAGCTCATGCCGGTGGAGCGCAGGTTGAGCGGCACCCGGGCCGCGTCGCGCACGCCGGCGCCGACCACCTCGGCGACGTAGACGGTGTGGTCGCCCCGCGCCACGGTGTCGGTGACCCGGGCCTCGAACCAGTACGGCACCTCGTCGAGGATGGCGGCGCCGCTCTCGACGCCCCGCTCGAACCGGTGGCCGTTGATGCGGTCGCCGTCGACCTCGGTGGAGCGGAAGAAGGCCTTGGCCACGTCGAACTGGTCGTCCGCGAGGACGTTCACGGCGAAGGTGCCGCCCGCCTCGATGGCGGCGGCCAGGCCGCTGTCGGCCTTGACCCCGGCGGCCACGAGCGGCGGGTCGAAGGAGACCTGGGTGAGCCAGTTCACGCCACCGGCGGCGTCACCCTCGTCGCTGGACGAGGTCATCACGTAGAGGCCGTAGGTGATGGCCCGCAGGGCCACCTTCTTGTCCTGGGGATCCATGGCCGCGGAGTCTAGGTGCGCCGCCGAGCGGCCTCGCCGGGCGGCGGCATCGGACGGTGCGGCCGGCGACGGCCCGGTTCAGGCGGCGGTGAACGGGACCGAGGCGAAGCCGTGCACGTTGGTCATGTGCACGCGCTCGCAGCGCTCCTCGTCGATCTCGTAGCGCGGGAATCGGGCGTTCAGCTCCTCGAGGGCGATGCGGCTCTCGCTGCGGGCCAGCGACGCCCCGAGGCACACGTGGATGCCGTGGCCGAACCCGAGGGCGAGGTGGGTGGGCCGGTCGAGGCGGAGGTCGTCGGGGTCGGGGAACTCCCGCTCGTCGCGGGTGGCGGCGCCGGTGAGCATGAGCACGCGGCCGCCGGCGGGGATGGTCACGCCGTGGCGCTCGACGTCGCGGGTGGCGGTGCGGGCCTGGATCTGCGAGGGCGGCCAGTAGCGCAGGACCTCCTCGACGGCGTCGGGGATGCGGCCCGGGTCGTCGAGCAGCGCCCGGTGCACGTCGGGGAACCGCTGGAGCAGCACCGCGGCGTTGGCCAGCAGCCGGGTGACCGTCTCGCTGCCGGCGGCGCCGAGCAGGCCGCAGAACCCGTTCACCTCGAGGTCGGTGAGGCGGGCGAGCTCGCCGTCGTCGTCGGCCACCTCGACCTCGAGGAGGTCGGCGATGAGCCCCGGGTGCGACGCGGGGTCGCGCCGCAGGTCGGCGATGAAGGCTTCGAAGTAGGTGTGCATCTCGATGGTGGCGAGCACGGACCGCTCGGGGACGGCCGGGCTGTCGGCGTCACGGTCGAGCATCAGGTCGACCTGCTCGCGCAGGTGGAGGCGGTCGGCTTCGGGCACGCCGAGCAGCGTGAAGATCACGTCCATGGGGAGCAGCGCGGTGAAGTCCTTCACGAGGTCGCCGCCGCCGGCCTCGCGCAGGGGATCGAGGTAGCCGGCGGCGATGGCCCGGATGTCGGGTTCGAGGGCGGCGACCCGGTTGGGGGTGAACGTGCGGCTGACCAGCTTGCGCATGCGGGTGTGCCGCGGCGGATCCATGGCGATGAGGATCGGGTTGGCCTCGAAGTAGGCGGGGTCGACGGCGTCGATCATCGGCCCTTCGCGGGAGGAGAAGGTCTCCCAGTCGCGGTGGGCGTCGAGCACGTCGGCGTAGCGCGACAGGACCCAGCAGTCGAGCTCGTCGTGGCGGTAGCAGGGGTGGTCGTCGCGCAGCCACCGGTACACGGGGTACGGGTCGGCGTGGAAGGCGTAGGAGAACGGGTTGAACTCCACCAGGGGCTCCTCGGATCGGTCCTCCGAATGCTGACACAGGTGTCAGGTTCGTGCGGCGGGACCGTGGCCGGCGGCTGGCAGACTGCCCCCGTGGTCGCCCCCGCCGTGCCCGTGATCGACCTGTCGCGCTGCGTCGACGGTCCCGTGCCCGACGACGTCGCCCGGGCCGCCGACGAGGCCTGCCGCTCCCTCGGGTTCTTCTCGGTCGTCGGCCACGGCGTCCCCGACGAGCTGCGGGCGCGCCTCGACCACCTGGCCCGCGCCTTCTTCGCCCGGCCCGACGAGGAGAAGGCTCGCATCGCCATGGTGCGCGGCGGGCGGGCCTGGCGGGGTTGGTTCCCGGTGGGGGCCGAGCTCACCGCCGGCGCCCCCGACCGGAAGGAGGGCCTGTACGTCGGCACCGAGCTGGGTCCCGACGACCCGCGCGTCGTGGCCGGCGTCCCGCTGCACGGCCCCAACCTCTTCCCCGAGGAGCCCGCCGACCTCGGCCCGACGATCCTCGCCTACGTCGAGGCCGTCACGGCCGTGGGCCAGACGGTGCTGCGGGTGCTCGCCCGCGGGCTCGGCCTCGACGAGCGGTGGTTCGTCGAGCACCTCACCGCCGACCCGCTGGTGCTGTTCCGGATCTTCCGCTACCCGCCCGTGCCGATCGGCACCGAGGGGTGGAGCGTCGGCGAGCACACCGACTACGGCCTCATCACCGTGCTCGGCCAGGACGGGTCGGGTGGGCTGGAGGTGCGCGGACCCGACGGCTGGCTCCCGGTGCCTCCCCGACCCGACGCCTTCGTGGTGAACCTCGGTGACATGCTCGAGCGGATGACCGGCGGCGCCTACCGGTCGACACCGCACCGGGTCCGCAACCCGGGTGCCACCGATCGGCTGTCCTTCCCGCTGTTCGTCGACCCGGGGTGGGACGCCGAGGTCCTCGCGGTCCCCGACCTGGCCGATCTCACGGCGCTGGCGGGCGACGACGGCGCCGACCGCTGGGACGGCCGCAGCGTCCACGCCTGGGAGGGCACCTACGGCGACTACCTGCTCGACAAGGTGTCGGCCGTGTTCCCGGCGCTGCGGGCCGAGGTCATCGACGGCGACGGCTGACGCCGCGGCCGTCGCCGGCCACGTGGTGGTCCCCGGCCGCCGCGGCCGGTTCGTCGGCCCCTGACCCGGGGGCTAGGGTCCGCGCCTGACGTGGGCGTCAGGGAACGCCCGGGACCGCAGGGAGAGCGCCGTCGTGGACATCCAGGGAAAGAAGGCCGTGATCGTGGGCGGGGCGTCGGGCATGGCCCGGGCCACGGCCGAGCGCCTCGTGGCCGGCGGCGCGTCGGTCGCCATCGTCGACCTTCCCACCTCGGCCGGGGCCGAGGTCGCCGACGGGCTGGGCGGCAGCTTCCACCCCTGCGACGTCACCGACCACGAGGGCACCGAGGCGGCGCTGGCCGCCGCCGTCGACGCGCTCGGCGGCCTGCACATCGCGGTGAACACCGCCGGCGGGGGCATCGGCCAGCGGACGCTCGGCAAGGAGGGCCCGCACCCCCTCGATGCGTTCCAGCGGGTGATCGAGCTCAACCTGATCTCCACCTTCAACTGCAACCGGCTGCAGGCCGCGGCCATGGCCGGCAACGAGCCCGAGGACGGCGAGCGCGGCGTCATCATCAACACGTCGTCGATCGCCGCCTTCGAGGGCCAGATCGGCCAGGTCGCCTACACCGCCGCCAAGGCCGGCATCGCCGGCATGGCCCTCACCATGGCCCGCGACCTCGGGTCGCTCGGCATCCGCGTGCTGGCCATCGCCCCGAGCCTGTTCAGCACCGGCCTCACCCAGGGCATCCCCGAGGAGTTCGAGGCCAGCCTGACCAAGGACGCTGCCTTCCCGAAGCGCATGGGTCGCCCCGACGAGTACGCCAAGCTGGCCCTCGCCATCATCGACAACCCGATGCTCAACGGCAGCACCATCCGCCTCGACGCCGGCCAGCGCTTCGCCCCGAAGATGTAGGTGGGGCGCACGTGACGGGTCTCGACGAGGGCCTGGCCCCCGACGCGCGCGGCGGCGCCGCCGCGCCGGTCGCCGATCCGCCGCCGGCCACCGGACCCGACCCGGTCGGGCGGCTGCTCGAGCTGTTCACCCTCGACGAGGTGGCCGACGACGTCTTCGTCGCCCCCAACCCCGACCGCGGGTTCGGCGACCGCGTCTTCGGGGGGCAGGTGGCGGCCCAGGCCCTGCGGGCGGCCCAGGCGACGGTGCCGGCGGGCCAGCTCGCCCACTCCTTGCACGCCAGCTTCCTGCTCGGCGGCACGCCCGGTCCGGCCATCACCTACGAGGTCGACCGGCTGCGCGACGGCCGATCGTTCACCACCCGCCGGGTCGAGGCCCGCCAGGGCGAGGCGCGGATCTTCACGCTCATCGCCTCGTTCCACAAGGACGAGCCCGGTGCCGACTACCAGCAGCCGATGCCCGACGGCGTGCCGGCCCCCGAGGACAGCCCCATCAAGATGCTGTTCATCCCCGAGAGCGAGCGGCCCCGCCTGCCGTTCGAGCTGCGCGAGCTCGGCGCCGCCGAACCCGACGACCACGGCTGGCTGCCCTCCACCCGACGGGCGTGGCTGCGGCTGGTGCGGCGCATCGACGACGATCCCGGCCTGCACCAGTCGCTGCTCACCTACTTCTCCGACCTCGGCGCCGTCTACGCCGCGTGGGCTCCACTGCCCGAGCAGCCGCTCGACCAGATCATGGGTGCCAGCCTCGACCACGCCCTCTGGTTCCACCGGCCGCTGCGGGCCGACGAGTGGCTGCTGTACGACGCGTGCGCGGTGTCCAACGCCGGCAGCCGGGGCCTCATGCGGGGGACCTTCCACGCCGCCGACGGCACCCTGGTCGCGTCCGTCGCCCAGGAGGCCCTCCTCCGCACGATCCGCTGACCCCACCGCCACCCTCCCCCTTCACGAACTTCGGAGGATCCGCGCCAAGGGGTGACGCGGATCCTCCAAAGTTGGTGGGGAATGGGCGGCGCAAGGGGGGGTACGGTGCGGCGTGGCTGCTGCCGGGGCTCCGCTGCTGACGGTCCGACGGGTGCGCTTCGCGTTCCCCGACGACATGGACCCGGTGTGGACCCCGCGCCTGCCCGAGTTCGCGGCGGCGGCCAACGCCGTGTCGCTCGGCATGCCCTACGCCGAGCCGCTCTTCATCAAGGCGGTGCGATCCACCTACGACCGCATCGACGACGACCTGCGGGCCCGCACCGAGACCTACGTGAAGCAGGAGACGGGCCACCACACCCAGCACAAGCACTTCAACGACATCATCTCGGCCCGCTACCCCTCGACGCTGCGGCTCCAGCGGTGGATGGCCAGGGCGGCCGATTGGATCTGGGGCCGCAGCCGTCGCTTCAACGTCGCCTACGCGGCGGCGGGGGAGGTGCTGTCCTACGGCGTGGCCCGCTGGACCGAGGGGCACCTCGCCCGGCTCATGGACGACGCCGACCCGGTGGCCGCCACGCTGTTCCTCTGGCACCTCGCCGAGGAGGTCGAGCACAAGTCGTCGACCTACCAGGTGTACGAGGAGGTCGACGGTTCGAAGCTGCGCTACGCGCTGGCCCTGGCGCTGGCCTTCGTGTCGCTCTGCACGTTCACGGCCATCGGCACGCTGATGCAGCTGTGGGCCGACCGGCGGCTGTGGAAGCCGATCACCTGGGTCCGCCTGATCTGGCTGTCGGTCAGCGTGGCCTTCGTGCTCCTGCCGGTGATGGTCGTGTCGGCCCTGCCACACCACCACCCCAGCCAGATGGCCGACCCCGTGTTCCTGCCGACCTTCCTGGCCCGCTACGACCCCGCCACCGACACCATGCCGCTCTACGGCACCTGAGCGCCGTCGGGGCCGGGATGCGGCCTCGGTGCCTCGCCACGCGACGCCGGGCACAGGTGGCCGCCCCTACGGTGGCGCGATGAGGGGGATCCGATCAGGCGGGTTGGGCCGTGCCGCGACCGTGGCCGCCGCCGGCCTGGCCGTCCTCCTGGTCTCGTGCTCCTCGGGTGCGAGCCCGGGTTCGAGTGCCGCAGCCGGCCCGGCGACCTCGTCCTCGGCGCGTCCCGCCGCGACGTCTTCGACCGGCAGCACGACGACGGACGGCACGACGACGGATGACACGACAACCGGCGCGGCCGGCTCGGTGCGGCGGTCGCAGGTGCGGGTGGGCGACCTCACCTTCGACGTGCGCGAGCAGGGCCCGGCCGACGGCGAGCCGGTGATCCTGCTGCACGGCTTCCCGGAGACGTCCCACGAGTGGCGCCACCAGCAGGAGGCGCTGGCGGCCGCCGGCTACCGCACGATCGCCCCCGACCAGCGCGGCTACTCGCCGGGCGCCCGGCCGGTGGCGGTCGAGGACTACCGGCTCGACCTGCTCGTCGACGACGTGCTCGGCCTGGCCGACGCCATGGGCGTCGACCGCTTCCACCTCGTCGGCCACGACTGGGGGGCGGCGGTGGCCTGGGCCACCGCGGCCAAGGCACCGGAGCGGCTGCGGTCGCTGTCGGTCGTGTCGGTGCCCCACCTGGCCGCCTACGCCGAGGCCATGCGGGACCCCGCCGGCGAGCAGTCCCGCAAGTCGGGCTACATCGACACCTTCCTCGCCCCCGGTGCGCCCGAGCGCCTCTCGGCGCCCTCCTTCTTCGACGTCGCCTTCTCGAAGGTGGCGACCCCCGAGGACATCGCCGAGTACCGGAAGGTGCTCGGGACGCCCGAGGCGATGGCGGCGGCCCTGCGCTGGTACGCCGCCAACGACCCCCGCCACCAGACCGGCGAGCTGCTCGGCCCGGTCTCGGTGCCCACGTTGTTCGTCTACAGCACCGCCGACTGCTGCCTCGGTCGCGACGCCGCCGACGCCACCGCCGCGCACGTCACCGGGCCCTACCGGTACGTCGTGCTCGACGGGGTGAGCCACTGGGTGCCCGAGGAGGCCGCCGACCGCCTCGACCAGCTGCTGCTGGCCCACCTGCGCGACCCGTCGGCGACCCGCTGAACCGCCCCGCGGGGTCGGTGCGCCGGGCCGGGAATGGGAGCGACCTCCGGCCCAGGTCGTAGTCTCCCCGCCGGGGGACAGCCCGACGGAGCAATGGGAGCAGCGATGACGGTTCGCCCTGGCACGATCATCTACACCTGGACCGACGAGGCGCCGGCGATGGCCACGCACTCGTTCCTCCCGGTCATCGAGGCGTTCGCGGGGGCGGCGGGCGTCGCGGTGGAGACGCGCGACATCTCCCTCGCCGGTCGCATCCTGGCGACGTTCCCCGACGCGCTCACCGACGACCAGCGCCACGCCGACGACCTCGCCGAGCTGGGCGAGCTGGTGACCCGCCCCGAGGCCAACGTCATCAAGCTGCCCAACATCTCGGCGTCGATCCCGCAGCTGAAGGCGGCCATCGCCGAGCTGCGGTCCCGGGGCTACCTCGTCCCCGAGTACCCCGACGAGCCGTCCACCGACGCCGAGCGCGACGTCAAGGCCCGCTACGACAAGGTGAAGGGCAGCGCCGTGAACCCGGTGCTGCGCGAGGGCAACTCCGACCGCCGGGCTCCGGCCTCGGTGAAGCAGTACGCCCGCAGCCACCCGCACTCGATGGGGGCCTGGTCGTCGGACTCCAAGACCCACGTCGCCCACATGGCCTCGGGCGACTTCCGGTCCAACGAGCAGTCGGTCACGATCGACGCCGACACCACCCTGCGCATCGAGCTGGTGGGCGCCGACGGTTCGGTCACCCCGCTGCGCGACCCGCTGCCGGTGATCGCCGGCGAGGTGGTCGACGCCACCGTCATGCGGGTGCAGGCGCTGCGCGACTTCCTCGACGAGCAGATCGAGGACGCCCGGCTCCAGGGCGTGCTGTTCTCGATCCACCTCAAGGCCACGATGATGAAGGTCTCCGACCCGATCATCTTCGGCCACGCCGTCACCACCTACTTCGCCGACGTGTTCGAGCGCCACGGCGACGTGCTCGACCGGCTCGGCGTCGACCCCGACAACGGCGTGGGCGACCTCCTGGCCCGCATCGCCGAGCTGCCCGACGACGAGCGCCTCGCCATCGAGGGCGACATCACCGCCGTCATCGAGCGTGGGCCGGCCCTGGCCATGGTCGACTCCGACCGAGGCATCACCAACCTGCACGTGCCGAGCGACGTGATCGTCGACGCCTCCATGCCGGCCATGATCCGCACGTCGGGCCAGATGTGGAACGCCGCCGGCGAGCAGCAGGACACCAAGGCCGTCATCCCCGACTCGAGCTACGCGGGCGTCTACGAGGTGGTCATCGAGGACTGCAAGGCCAACGGCGCCTTCGACCCCGCCACCATGGGCAGCGTCCCGAACGTCGGGCTCATGGCCCAGAAGGCCGAGGAGTACGGCTCGCACGACAAGACGTTCGAGGTCCCCACCGCCGGCACCGTCCGGGTGGTCGACGCCGACGGCAACGTGCTGCTGTCCCACGAGGTCGCCGCCGGCGACATCTGGCGGGCCTGCCAGACCAAGGACGCCGCCGTGCGCGACTGGGTGAAGCTGGCCGTCACCCGAGCCCGGGCCACCGGTGCCCCGGCCGTGTTCTGGCTCGACGAGACCCGCGCCCACGACGCCAGCCTCATCACCAAGGTCCGCGCCGAGCTCCCGAACCACGACACCGACGGCCTGCATATCGAGATCATGGCCCCCGAGGCCGCCACCGCCTTCAGCCTCGAGCGCATCCGCCGCGGCGAGGACACCATCTCGGTCACCGGCAACGTGCTGCGCGACTACCTCACCGACCTCTTCCCGATCATGGAGCTGGGCACCAGCGCCAAGATGCTGTCGATCGTGCCGCTGATGGCCGGGGGCGGCCTGTTCGAGACCGGCGCCGGCGGCTCGGCGCCCAAGCACCTGCAGCAGCTGCTGAAGGAGGACCACCTGCGGTGGGACTCCCTCGGCGAGTTCCTCGCCCTGGCCGCCTCCTTCGAGCACGTGGCCACCGCCACCGGCAACCCCGGCGCCCAGGTGCTGGCCGACACCCTCGACCGCGCGACCGGCCGGCTGCTGGAGGAGGGGCACTCGCCCCGCCGCAAGGCCCACGAGGAGGGCACCCGCACCAGCCACGTCTACCTCACCCGCTACTGGGCCGAGGAGCTGGCCGGCCAGACCGACGACCCCGAGCTGGCCGCCCGCTTCGCCCCGCTGGCCGAGGCGCTGGCGGCCGGCGAGGCGCAGATCCTCGCCGAGATCGAGGCCGTGCAGGGCCAGCCCGCCGACATCGGTGGCTACTACTTCCCCGACCCGAAGCTGGCCGACGAGGTCATGCGGCCGAGCCGCACCTTCAACGAGGCCCTCGCCACCTTCGCCGGCTGATCGAGGTCGTCGCCCCCGGCGTCAGGCAGGCGCCGGCGGCGGGTCGGGGTCGCGGTCGAGGTCGTCGTCGGAGCGGGTGCGGTTGACCCAGTGCTTGGCGTCGAGCCAGCGCAGGAACGGGATGTAGCGGAGCTCGCACACCAGCAGGATGAGCGCGGTCACCGCGGTGGCGAAGATCGGGTAGCCGGCGCCGGACAGCACCGCGGCGGAGGCCACGGCCCAGATGGCGGTGGAGGTGGTGAGGCCCCGGACCACGCCGCCCTCGGCGCGGAACAGCAGCCCGCCGCCGATGAAGCCGATGCCCGTGACGATGCCGGCGATGAGCTTCTCGGCGGTCACCGGGAAGGCGTCGACCCCGAGCGCGGTGAAGGCGGCGGCGCCGATGGCCACCAGGGCGAACGTGCGGTCGCCGGCCTGCTGGCCCCGGACGTAGCGCTCCCACCCGATGATCCCGCCGAGCACGCCGGCCAGCGCCACGCGGAAGAAGAGGTCGAGGTCGTGGGGCACGTCGATCGACGGTAGGGGAGCGGGCGTCGGCCGACGCGGACGGTGCGCGGGTGGATGCGGCTCGGTCGCGGCGGTTCGGAGTGGCGGCTTGGCCCGGCGGCGGCCCGGGTGCCAGGATCTGACGTCTCGTCAGATCTACGGAGGACCGCATGGCCACCGACGTCGTCATCGTCAGCACCGCCCGCACGCCCATCGGCACGGCCTACAAGGGGTCGCTGATCGGCGTCGACGCCTTCGCCCTGGCCGAGGTGGCCATCGGGGCCGCCGTCGAGCGGGCCGGCATCCCGGTGAGCGACATCGAGGACATGGGCATCGGCGAGTCGATGCAGGGCGGCGGGAACATCGGCCGCAACGTCGCCGTGCGCCTCGGTCTCACCGAGCTGCCGGGCCTGGCCACCCAGCGCTGGTGCGCGTCGGGCATGGGCGCCACCCAGTGGGTCGCCGCCAACATCGCCGCCGGCATGATCGACGTGGGCGTCGGCGGCGGGACCGAGTCGATGTCCACGGCACCGGCCACGTCCAAGCCCGGTCCGGACGGCACGCCCGAGATGTGGCTGTCGCCGGGCAACCCCGACACCCCCGAGGCCCCGCCGTTCAACATGGCGCTGACCGTGGGCGACAACACCGCCCGCATCGCCGGGGTCACCCGCGAGGAGGCCGACGCTTGGGCCTTCGAGTCGCACCGCCGGGCCGTCCAGGCCATCGACGAGGGGCGCTTCGACGCCGAGGTCGTGCCGGTCACGCTGCCCGACGGCTCGCAGCTCACCGTCGACGAGCACCCCCGCCGCAGCTCGAGCCTGGAGAAGCTGGCCTCGCTGCCGCTGCTGAACCCCGACCTCGAGGGCGCCGTCACCACCGCCGGCAACTCCTCGGGCCTCAACGACGCCGCGGCTGCGCTCGTGCTGACCAGCCGGGCCTACGCCGACGCCCACGGCCTCACGCCGCTGGCCGCCATCCGGGGCTGGGCCTCCATCGGCCTCGACCCGGTCGAGACCGGCTTGGCGCCCACCAAGGCGCTGCCCGCCGCGGTGGCCAAGGCCGGTGTGTCGTTGGGCGACCTCGACTCGGTCGAGATCAACGAGGCCTTCGCCTCCATGGCCGTGGCGTCCACCCGCATCCTCGGCCTCGATCCCGAGCAGGTGAACGTCAACGGCTCGGGCTGCTCGCTCGGCCACCCGATCGCCTGCACCGGCGCCCGGATGATCGTCACCATGGTCAACGAGCTGATCCGCACCGACGCCCAGTGGGGCGCCGTCGCCATGTGCGCCGCCGGCGGCATGGGCTCGGCCACCGTCATCGAGCGCCTGTAGCCGGCCGGGGCGCCTCGCCTCGCCGCACCTCGCTGGCGTGCGTTCGTGGTCACGCCCTGGCGCGATGGGGAACGCCGGTGGGGATCGGGTCGGTCAGCGGCGGCGGACCAGGGCGACGACGCCCCAGACGAGCAGGCCGAGGACGGCGCCGGTCACGAGGAAGGTCAGCGTGGACGGCACGGTGTTGCCCCAGAAGTCACCGCGCTCGGCGAGCAGGGCGCCGGCAACCGCACCGACGGCGGCGAGCACCCAGACGTAGACGGGCACGCGGCGCAGGCCGCGGCGGGTCGTGGTGGCGGGATCGGTGGTCGAGGTCATGGTTCCTCCTGAAGGGGTTCGACCGGTCCACCATCCGCTGGTCCGCCGCCGCCGTCATCCGGCCCGACGGCGATCGCGCGTCCACCCCGAGGAGGACGTCGGCGTCGTCCCGGGGGTGGATGCAGGATCGGGGGTCCAGGGCTACGGTGCCGCGATGACGGCGACGACGCAGCCCGCGGCGAGGTCCGACGAGGCGCCGCCGTGGTGGCGACCGCCGACCACCGACGTCCTGCTGGCCGTGGTGATGGCGGGCTACTCGCTCTACGACGTGGTGGTGAACGAGTCGTGGACCGGCCCGGTGGGGGTCAACGCCGTCGTCGTCACCGCCATGACGCTGAGCCTGGCCTTCCGCCGTCGCTTGCCGCTGGCGGTGCTCGTGGTCGTGGGGACCTCGATCGTGGGCCTCGGCGTCGCCTACGGGAGCGCCCAGGCGTGGTCGTCGGTGTTCCCGTTCGTGGTCGCCGCCTACTCGGCGGCGGCCTACAGCGGCCACCTCCCGGCGGTGCTCGTGGTCGTCGCCGCCACGGTGGTGCTGCGCGACGTCGACGACCCGATGCTCACCTCGCTGGGCGACTCGCTGTTCTCCAGCACCCTGGCGGTCCTGACGATCCTCGCCGGGCTCGAGGGTCGCCACCTCAACATCCGCCGATCCCAGCTCGACGATCGGGCCGAGGCGCTCCGCCAGGAGGAGGAGCGGTTGGCCGCCGAGGCGGCCGCCGACGAGCGCCGCCGCATCGCCCGCGAGCTGCACGACATCATCTCCCACGGCCTCGGCGTGATGGTCCTGCAGGCCGGCGCCGCCGACCAGGTGCTCACCTCCGATCCCGAGCGGGCCCACGAGGTCCTGGCCTCGATCCGCTCGATCGGCAACGAGGCCATCGGCGAGCTGGGCGCCCTGCTCGGCCTCGTGCGCGAGGGCGTGGAGCCGTCACGCGAGCCCCAGCCCACCCTCGCCGATCTGCCCGACCTGGTGGCCCAGGCCCGGGAGGGCGGCATGGACGTCGACCTCGAGGTGGACCGCGGGACGGCCCACCTGTCGCCGGCGCTGGAGCTGTCGGCGTACCGCATCGTGCAGGAGGGCCTCACCAACGCCCGCAAGCACGCGCCGGGTGCCCGCGTGGCCGTGCGGGTGGTGGTGGCCGACCAACGCCTCCGGGTCCGCGTGACCGACGACGCCGCCCACCCCGTTGCCGCGCCCGGTGGTCGGCGCGGCCTCGCCGGCATGGCCGAGCGGGTGGCCGTGTTCGGCGGCGAGCTGCACGCCGGGCCGGCCGGGTCCCAGGGCTGGAGCGTGGATGCCACCCTCCCGATCACGCGATGAGCACGGTCGACACGAGCGCGGCCGACGAGGCGGGGGAGCCGCGCCCGCTGCGGGTGGTCGTCGTCGACGACCAGGCCGTGGTGCGCGGCGGGCTGCGGCTCATCCTGGAGACCCAGCCCGACATCGTGGTGGTCGGCGAGGCCGGTGACGGCCGGGCCGGCGTCGAGCTCGTGGCGGCCGAGCAGCCTGACGTCGTGCTCATGGACATCCGCATGCCGGTGCTCGACGGCATCGCCGCCACCGCCGAGCTGGTCGCCCGCGACCCGGCCATCCGCGTGCTGATCCTCACCACCTACGCGGCCGACGAGAACGTCTACGATGCGCTGCGGGCCGGCGCCGCCGGCTTCTTCGCCAAGACCGACGAGCCCGACGTCCTGGTGGCGGCGGTGCGGGAGGTCGCGTCCGAGCAGGTGCAGCTGGGCCCGGGGGTGCTGCGGCTGGTGCTCGATCGCTTCCTCGCGGAGCCGGGCCGGGTGCTGCCCCCACCGCCGCTGCTCGACCAGCTGACCGAGCGCGAGGGCGAGGTGCTCCTCCTGCTCGGGCGCGGCGCCACCAACGCCGAGATCGCCGATCGGCTCGTCATCGGAGAGGCCACCGTGAAGACCCATGTGGCCCGCACGCTCGCCAAGCTGGGCCTGCGGGACCGCACCCAGGCGGTCGTGTACTGCTACGAGCACGGCCTCCTCACACCTGGCGACGGTCGGACCTGACCGGAGGGCCTCGGACGGACGGGCCCGACCGGCCGATCCGACGGATCCCCCTGCCGTCCCGGAGGTCGGGGGGCGCGCTGTACGGTGGCGGCCGGCGGGCCACGCACAGGGGGTAGACGATGGCCGACGACCTGATCCACTACGAGCCCGGCACGCCGTTCCCGGGCACGATCGGGCGCACGCTGGAGACCAGCTCGCCGGCGTGGCCGGCCCGGCCGCAGCCGCCGGAGGGCGCGCCGAACGTGGTGGTCATCGTCCTCGACGACGTCGGCTACGGCCAGCTGTCGGTGTTCGGTGGCCCCTGCGACACGCCGAACCTCGACCGGCTCGCCGCCCGGGGCCTGCGCTACAGCAACTTCCAGACCACGGCGCTGTGCTCGCCCACCCGCGGCTGCCTGCTGACCGGCCGCAACCACCACACGCTCGGGCTGTCGGCCATCACCGAGATGTCGCTCGGCTACCCGGCCCACAACGGCGTCATGGGCTTCGAGCACGGCTTCCTGCCGGAGATGCTCGTGACCCGCGGCTACAACACCTTCGCCGTCGGCAAGTGGCACCTCACCCCCGCCCCCGAGACCACGGCCGCCGGGCCGTTCGACCGCTGGCCGCTCGGTCGGGGCTTCGAGCGGTTCTACGGCTTCATGGGCGGCGACACCGACCAGTGGCACCCCGACCTCGTCGAGGACAACCACTGGGTGCCCCAGCCGTCCCAGCCGGCCGAGGGCTACCACCTCAACGCCGACCTGGCCGACCACGCCATCCGGTTCATCAAGGACGCCCACGCGGCGGCGCCGGCCAAGCCGTTCTTCCTCTGGTTCGCCACCGGGGCCGGGCACGCGCCGCACCAGGTCGAGCCCGAGTGGATCGAGAAGTACCGCGGCGCCTTCGACATGGGCTGGGACGAGCTGCGCAAGGAGGTGTTCGCCCGCCAGCAGGAGCTGGGGCTGCTCCCACCGGGCACCGAGCTGTCCGAGCGCGACCCCGACGTCGAGCCGTGGGACTCGCTCAGCGACGACGCCAAGCGCATGTACACCCGCCAGATGGAGGTGTACGCCGGCTTCATCTCCCAGACCGACCACCACATCGGGCGGGTGCTCGACTTCCTCGAGTCCATCGGCGAGCTCGACGACACGCTCGTGATCGCCGTGTCCGACAACGGCGCCAGCGCCGAGGGCGGCCACCACGGCAGCCGCAACGAGGGGCTGTTCTTCAACCTCGCCCCCGAGACGCTCGAGGACAACCTGGACGCCTACGACCTGTGGGGGAGCGAGGACACCTTCAACCACTACTCGTGGGGCTGGACCTGGGCCGGCGACACGCCGTTCCGCCGGTGGAAGCGCGAGACCTACCGCGGCGGCATCACCGACCCGTGCGTGGTGTCGTGGCCCAACGGGATCGGCGCCCACGGCGAGGTCCGTCAGCAGTACATCCACGCCATCGACGTGGTGCCGACGGTGCTCGAGCTGCTCGGCATCGAGGCGCCCACCCACATCCGCGGCGTCGAGCAGTCACCCATCGCCGGTGCCAGCTTCGTGTCGACCCTCGGTGCTGCCGACGCGCCGCCCACCCGCACCACCCAGTACTCCGAGATGTTCGGGCACCGGTCGATCTACCACGAGGGTTGGAAGGCGGTGTGCCCGTACCCCGGTCCGAGCCTGGTCGAGGGCGCCGAGCGCGGCCACCCGTTCGGCACCTTCATCACCGAGGCCATCCTCGACGAGCTCGAGCGCTCCGACTGGGAGCTGTACCACCTCGCCGAGGACCCGTCGGAGTGCCACGACGTTGCCGCCGACAACCCCGACAAGCTGGCCGAGCTGCGCGACCTGTGGTGGGCCGAGGCCGAGCGCTACGGCGCCCTGCCCATCGCCACCGGCGACATCACCCGCCTCCTCGCTCGTCGCCCGCAGGTGGGCGGCAACCGCAAGGTCTACGAGTTCCTCGCCGACGGCTCGCCCATCCCGTTCTCGGCGGCGCCCCGCGTCTACAACCGCCCGCACCGCATCCACGCCGAGGTGACCGTTCCCGACGGCGGAGCCGAGGGCGTGCTGCTGACCCACGGCAGCCGCCACGGCGGCTACTCGCTCTACGTGAGCGACGGGCGGTTGCACTACGTGCACAACTACCTCGGTCTGGCGCGCTTCGCGGTGTCGTCCACTGAGGCGGTGCCGGCCGGGCGCCACCGGCTGCGCATGGAGCTGGCCACCACCGGGTCGCCGTCGTTCCTCGAGGGCAAGGGCTCGCCGGCCGAGGTCCGGCTGTTCTTCGACGACCGGCTCGTCGGCGCCGGTCGCCTGCCCTACACGGTGCCCAACAACTTCGGCATCCTCGGCGTCAGCTGCGGGTTCGCCGCCTACGACAGCGTCGAGCCCGACGACTATCGGGCCCCCTTCTCCTTCACCGGCGACCTGCACAAGGTGACCCTCGACGTCAGCGGCGAGCTCACGATCGTCCCCGAGGCCGAGCTGGCCCAGCTGCTCGG